>JAWKKD010000001.1:0-509037 GCA_041393435.1 Solirubrobacterales bacterium
TCCCGGGTGGATCGAGACCCGCTTTGGACAGGAAGCGGACAGGAGCTTCCACCGCTCGGTCGGGGAGTCCATCCCGCTGCTGCGGTGGGGAACGCCGGAGGACGTCGCCGCGGCCGCTCTGTACCTCGCCTCGCCAGAGTCCGCGTATGTGACCGGCCAGGCGGTCAACATCAACGGCGGAGTGGTGATGTAGCGCTCGAGTGCCCCCCGCCCGGGGCACCGCGGATCCGAAGGAGTGACAGTCGTGGCACCCACAGAGAAGCTCAAGCCCTACGCCGATGACGAGGTGGTCGCGAAGCTGGCCGCCGCCGGTCTTGACGACTGGTATCTCGAGGATGGCTGGATCAGGCGGAAGTACAACACCGAGGGCTGGCCGACCACGCTCATGCTCGTCAACATGGTTGGGTACGTCTGCGAAGCGGCGTGGCATCACGCCGATCTGGCGGTCACCTGGGGAAAGCTGTGGGTGAAGCTGCGCACGCACTCGAGCGGGGGCATCACGGATAAGGACATCGCCTTGGCGCGTCGGATCGAGGACACGGTCCTGTGGCGGCCGGAGCCCGAGAGCCCGCTCGAGGGCACCCCGAACAAGTTCGTCTTCAGCAAGGGCTCCCGGTAGACAGAGCTCCGGGAAGCGCCGAACTGGTGGCCGACAAGATCCTGTTCGTGACGGGCAAGCTCGCGGCGCCGGCCCTGGAGCGGACGCTGGGCCGCACCGAGCTGCCGTTCCGCTACGAGATCGCGGTGATGAAGATCACCGTCGCTGCGCTGATGACCCCCGCCTGGATCGCCCGCTTCCTGCGGGTGCCCGACGACGTCACCCGGATCATGATCCCGGGCCTGTGCGAGGGCAGCCCCTCGATCCTCGGCGAGCAATTCGGGATCCCCGCCGAGAAGGGTCCCGCCGATCTCAAGGACCTGCCGCGCTTCTTCGACCAGGCGGACGTGCGCGTCGCCTACGGCGAGCGCGACATCCGCGTGTTCGCCGAGATCAACAACGTCCCCCACCTCGAGCGCAGCCGCATCCTCGAGCTCGCCGAGCGCTACCGGAAGGCCGGGGCCGACGTGATCGACCTCGGCCTCTCGCTCGATCGCGACTGGCTCGAAGACGGGCCCGGGATCATCGCCGAGCTGCGCGAGCGGGAATTCACGCTCAGCATCGACACGTTGGACCCGGCGGAGATCCGCATGGCTGACGCCGCGGGAGTGGACTACGTCCTCAGCCTGAACGCGCACAACCGCCATCTCGCCGAAGAGCTGCGCGCGACCCCGGTGCTCATCCCCGACGAGCCGGACGACCTCGAGTCTCTGGCGGCGACGATCGCCCACGTCGACCGCGTGGGCGGGCGCTATCTCGTCGACCCGATCCTCGAGCCGATCGGATCGGGCTTCGCGGCCAGCCTCGGTCGCTATCTCGACGTTCGCCGGCGCTATCCACAGGCCGAGATGCTGATGGGCATCGGCAATCTCACCGAGCTGACCGAGGCCGATACGACCGGCGTGACCGCACTGCTGATCGGCTTCTGTCAAGAGCTCGGCATTCGCCACGTACTCACCACTGAGGTGATCCACTGGGCGCGGGGCGCCGTCGAGGAGGCGATCCTGGCGGCGAAGCTCATGCACTTTGCCCAGGCGCAGGGGACCCCACCGAAACACGTGAATGGTCAGTTGCTGACCGTGAAGGATGAGGAGCTCCACCCCTTTGCCGAGGAGGAGCTGCGCGACCTCCACGCGCGCGTGACCGACCCCAACTTCCGCATCTTCGCCGATGGCGAGTGGATCTACGTGTTCAACGCGCACCGCTTCGTCAAAGGCCGGGACCTGAACGAGATCTTCGACCAACTGGAGGTTCACGAGGCGACACACGCCTTCTACCTGGGCAAGGAGCTCATGAAGGCCACGATCGCGCGTGGGCTGTCCAAGAACTACCGCCAAGAGGCCCCGCTCGACTGGGGATACATGACCTTCGACGAGCCCCGCCGCAAGCGCGTCAAGCTGACTGCGCGCGGGACGAAGGACGTGCGGGCCAATCGACGCGTTGATCAGGAGGACACGTGAGGAAGATCCTGCTGCAACTCGACACCGACGAGCATCCCAGCCCGTTCGACGCCATCGTCGCCTATGACGCCGGCGTGGATGTGGTCCTGCCCTACCCCGGGGTGACCCCCCCGACGGTGCGCAAGCTCGTCCAGGGGGCCTTCTTCACGCGAGGTGTCGGGGACCTCGCCACGATCGCCGTCTGGATCGGCGGTTCCAGCGTTCCGCTGGGCGAGGAGATCCTCGAGCAGGTGCAGGACGCCTGCTTCGGTCCGTTTCGCGTCTCGATCATGCTCGACACGAACGGTTGCAACACGACCGCGGGAACCGCGATCGCCATGATCGGCAAGGCGCGCGACCTGACGAACCGGCGCGCCGTGATCGTGGGCGCGGGGCCGGTGGGGCTGCGCTCGGCCACGCTGCTCATCGCTCAGGGCTGCGAGGTCACCGTGTGCGGCATTCCCCCCGAGGTGTTCGGCGCCGATCGCCCATACCGTTCACCGGCGGGGCTGGCCATCGCCAAGCGCATGGGGCTCCACGTCGTGGAGCCCGCCGATCGCGCCGGGCTCGCCGCGGTCCTGCAGGACGCGTGGATCGTGCTCTGCGCCGGTCCGTCGGGGATCCCCATCCTGCGCGAGGAGGACTGGCTCGAGCATCCGGCCATCGAGGTGCTGGCGGACTACAACGCCGCCGAGCCTCTGGGGATCGAGGGTGTGAAGGCGACGGACGCGCTCGTAGAGCGCAACGGCAAGCTCGTCCTAGGTGCCCTGGGCGTCGGCGAGCTCAAGATGCGCGTCCACAAGGCCTGCGTCCGCCGCCTGTTCGAGCGCAACGACCTCGTGCTCGACGTCGACGGCGTCTACGCCGTGGCGGCGGAGCTCGCTTGACGGCGCATGCGCCCGCGCGTCGTCGGCATCGATCCCGGAACGGTCTCGTTCGACGTCTGCGGATTGGACGGCGGCGAGGTCTGCCTCGACCTCAGCTTCCCGTCGGTGGAGTTGGGCCGCGATCCGAGCCCGCTCGTGGACGCGATCGTGCGCCACGGGCCCTTCGATCTCGTCCTGGGGCCCGCCGGCTACGGGCTCCCGCTCGTGCCCGCCGAGCGGACCGGAGCGCGAGAGCGCTCGCTCATGCTCCTCCTCCGCGCCGACGAGCCGGGCGCCAGGGTGGGAGTCGCGGGCATGCGAAAGATCATCCGGGCTCTCGTCGCCGCGCGGCTGCCGCTCGTCTTCGGCCCCGGCGTCATCCACCTGCCGACCGTGCCGGCGTATCGGAAGTGGAATCGCGTCGACCTCGGAACGGCCGACAAGGTCGCCTCGGCCGCCGTCTGCATCGTCGACCAGGCACGGCGCCTGCAGCTGCCGTACGACGAGAGCTCGTTCATCATGCTCGAGCTCGGCGGCGCCTTCACCGCCGCGCTCGCGGTCGACCACGGCCAGATCGTGGACGGCTTCGGAGGGTCGTCGGGGCCCATCGGCGTCCAGGCCTGCGGCGCCATGGATGCCGAGGTGGCCTACCTTCTCGGCGCCAACCTGTCGAAGGCGACGCTCTTCGGTGGCGGGGCGATCAACCCGCGGGGCGAGCACGACCTCTCGTCCTCGCAGGCGCTGGAGACGCTCCGCGGCGATCCGCGCCTTCGGGAGGGATGGCAGGCGCTGGAAGAGTCGGCCGCGAAGGCGGTTCTCGCCCTCACGGCCACCCTGCCAGCACCGCGAGAGGTGATCCTCGTGGGCCGGATCGTCCGGGTTCCGAGCTTGCACGACTCGCTATCGGCGCGGCTGTCGCATGTCGCGCCGGTGCTGGCGGGCTCGGGTCTGGGGGCCGACGCGAAAGCCTCGGCGCAGGGCGCCGCGCTCCTCGCAGACGGCCTCGCCGGCGGCGGATTTGCACCGCTCGTCGAGCGGATGCGTCTGCGCGAGGCATCCGGCTCGGTCCTCGATCACCTGCGGCTTGCGGGCGCCGACGCAATCGGCCTGGCGTGACCGCGCACGTCGTGCAGCGATCGGGCTACCGTGCCGCTCGCATCGGCGAGACGACGATCTTGTTCGCGTAGCCGTGCCACGCGCGCTGCACGCGGACGACGATCCCGCGCTGACTGCCGTCGCCGGGCGGGGCAAGCCTCGGGCGCTCTGACTCACCGTCCCACGCCAGCTCGAGGACGTCGCCAGAGTCAAGCTCCAGGACTCCTGCTGTGCGACACGCCTGGATATACGGGTACATCCAACGCCTGGTCGATCGTTTCATCGTTCAAAATGCCACAAGTTCGGGTTCTTTTTGGAACATACGATCTACCCGGCCCGAAAGGCGCGGAAACCGGCCGGACACCGGGTTCGGTCACGGGAAACGGCGATGGATTCACGGTTTTCAGACACACCACACGTGCAGTGGAGTCCTGAGGCGGTCGCGACGGCCGGCCAGCTCGCCTGCGTGCTCGAGGTCTGCGCGGAGAAGCCCGGCAACATCACGCCGACCCACGATTTCGGCGACACCTCCTTCGAAGACATGACCCGCAGCGCCATGGCGATCGGCATGGAGCTGGCCCGGGCCGGGGAGCGGTCGGTCGGAGAAGGGGTGCTCGCACTGGTCGAGGCCTCGCGCCGCGCAGCGCCCACGAACACGAACCTCGGGATCGCGCTTCTCTTCGCTCCGCTCGCTCGCGCGGCGCTCACGCCCGCCCCCCGCGGGGCGTCGTTGCGCCAACACCTCGGGTTCGTCCTTCGAGGTCTCGACACCGAGGACGCCCGCCGCGCGTACGCGGCGATTCGGCTGGCGAGTCCGGGCGGCCTGGACGAGCATGTCGAGCACGACGTGCGCGATGAACCCGAGGTGACGCTGGGGCAGGCGATGGCCGCGGCCGCCGCGCGTGACCGCATCGCCGCCGAGTACGCATCCGACTTCGCGGCCACGTTCGAGATCGGCCTACCAAGGCTCAGGCAGTCCCTCGCGGCCGGGCTGAAGCCCCGCGACGCTGTCGTGGAGCTGTTCCTCGAGCTCCTGGCGGCAACGCCGGACACGCTCATCGCGCGCAAGCGCGGGACGGACGTCGCGGCCCACGTGTCGGCCGAGGCGGCCGAGGTGCTGGCCGCGGGCGGAGTGCGGTCGATGGACGGGCGGGCCGCGATGGCTCGCTTCGATGCCTCCCTGCGAACCCCCGACAACTCGCTCAACCCCGGCACGACCGCCGACATCGTCGCGAGCGTGCTGTTCGTCGCGTTGCTCGACGCGGCCCTTGGAGTCGGGTCTCAGTCCGGGATCCCCGGAGGCCCCAGGATCTCGAGCCCGTAGCCGGCGGCGAGACGGGCGAGGGCGTCGACGTCGGGGGGCTCGGTCGCCGGCGGTGGGATCTCCAGCCGCTCGGCCGGGCGACCGACGGTGCGCATGAAGCGCTCGAAGCCGGCGGGCTCGGCGACGAGCAGGAAGCGGGCCCGCTCGGAGCTGACGAGGAAAGTGTGGGGGATGCCCTTCGGCCCGAACACGAACGTCCCCGCCGGAGCGGCCACGACCTCGCCTCCGACCCAGAAGGTCAACTCGCCCTCGATCACGTAGAACCACTCATCCTCGCGGCTGTGGACGTGGAGCGGTGAGCCGGTCCCCTGCGGCGCGAGGTGCTCGATCACGGCCACGGCGCCCGCCGTGGCCTCCGCCGTGGACTTGATCGTGGCGAGGATCCCGAGGAACCAGAGCGCCTCACCCTCCTCGGGCCGGGCGACGATCGGGGCCGGGCTCGCGGTTGCGTTGCTCATCTGCGCCTGCTCCTTCGCTGGTCGGGTCGGTGCACAGGTGCAGCGTCTCCCACCGGCCGGGCCGCGCCCATCCCCCGGGACTGGGGATATTTCGCGCGGCCGCGGCGCCACGGGGCGATAATCGGCAGATGGCCTCGCGCTGGCCCATCGAGCGTCTGCAGGCGGAGGTCTCGGTGCTGGCGGCGCGCGGGCTGCCACGTCACGAGTACTTCGCCGAGCTGGGGCCCAGGCTGCGCCGCACGATCGACAACGACGCGACCTGCTGGCACACGCTCGATCCGCAGACGCGACTGCTCACCAGCGACGATCCCACGGAGCTGATCGAGCGGGGCGTCTACACGGCGACGACCGCGTCGGCCGCCGGCAATCTCTTGGTTCGCAGCGAGTACCTGGTCGAGGACCGCAACACCTTCGCGGAGCTCGCGGCGCGCCGGGTGCCGGTCGGGATCCTCGAGCAGGCGACCGGCGGGCGTCCCGAGCGCAGCGCCCGTTATCGGGACCTGCTGGCGCCGTCGGAGATCCCGCACGAGCTGCGCGCCGTCTTCCTGATCCGCGGTCGGGCCTGGGGGGCAGTGCACATCGCCCGCCGCGTCGAGAGCGGGCCGTTCACACGGCACGAGGCCGACGCGCTGGCTCGTCTCGTCGGACCGATCGCCCAGGGCATCCGCGGCTCGCTGCGCTTCGACGCGGCACGGCGCGGCGCCGGCTCCGAAGCGCCCGGGCTGGTCGTGCTCGACGCCGCCGGCGAGCTCGAGCTCGCCACGGGGCCGGCCCGACGCCTGATCGCCACGCTGGGCAACGACGCCCTCTCCTACGAGCACGGGGAGCTGCCGGCGCCGCTCGTGGCGCTCGCCTCCTTCATGCGCTCCGGTTCCGGTGCCGCCGCGGGCGGGAACGCCGTCACCGTGCCCAGCTCCGAAGGCTGGCTGACCCTGCACGCGAGCAGGCCCGAGCCCGGCGACGACCGCGTCGCGATCGTGATCGAGCCTGCCTCCGGGCCCCGGTCGGCGATCCTGCGCCTCGAGGCCCACGGGGCGACCGTCCGCGAGCGCGAGGTCGCGACCCTGCTCGCCCGCGGCCTCAGCAATCCCGAGATCGCGACGGAGCTGGTGCTCTCTCCGCACACCGTGCAGGACCACGTCAAGAGCCTCTTCGAGAAGCTCGACGTCGGCTCGCGGCAGGAGCTGGTCGCACGGGTCTTCCTCGACGAGTACCTGCCCGAGGTCGAGCAGCGCACCCCACTCACCTCGCGCGGGCGCTTCGAGCTGGCCTGATCCGCTGGATGATCGGCGGCGGGACGGTCGAGATCGGCCCGTTTCCCGTCACAGGTCCTGGTCAGCGCCGCCAGAACAGGTGATGGACCACGCCGCTGGGGCTGGGCACGACGTCACAGTGGTATCGGTCCCGAAGCTCGTCAGGCGAGTGCCACAGCCGGGACCCAGCACCCAGTTCCACCGGGGCGACGGCGACGTGCAGGGTGTCGACGAGGTCGGCATCGAGGAACTGCCGGATGGTGTTGGCGCCGCCGCCCAACCGGACGTCCTTGCCGCCGGCTGCCTCGAACGCGCGTTTCAGCACCGTGGCCGGATCGGCGCAGACGAAGTGGAAGGTCGTATCGGACAGGGTGAAGGAGGGCCGCTCGTGGTGGGTCATGACGAAGACCGGCGTATGGAACGGAGGCCGCTGACCCCACCATCCCCGCCAGTCGTGGTCTGTCCAAGGTCCGCGTTGCGGGCCGAACTTGTTGCGGCCCATGATCTCGGCGCCGATGTTGCGGTGGAAGTCTCGCGTCAGGTAGTCGTCCAGGCCGCGGCTGCCCCCGGGATCGGTGCGGTTCGGCCAGCTGGCGGTCGCGCTGGCCCAGGAGAACAAGGCTGTGGGGTCGGCGTGGCCGAAGGGGCGTTGAAGGCTTTGGCCCTCGCCAGCACCGTAGCCGTCGCTGGAGACGTTGAAGTTGTGCACGCGGACCATCTGTGTCACTGCTCGCTGCTCCCTCATCACGTGCGGTCGGTGTCTGAGTACGACGTATCCGCAGGACCAAACTCATCGCAATGCGCAAGGATCCCGCGAGAAGAGGTCCGACGGCGGATCGCCGAAGAGCGCCCGAGCGGACATGCGTGGATCGCGGTGCGAGGCGAAGATCCGCCGCGCGACCACGCCGCGGCGCGCCGGGCGGCGCCGACGAGCTCAACCGCGGCAAGGCACGCGGTCGGACGAAGCCGGTGAGCGCGCGTCATCGACGCTGGCCCCCGGCGCGCCGGATGCTCACGGCGGCGAGTTGCACGCCCGCGCCGAGAATGTACGTCGTCGTTGCCGCGAAGGACGCCAGCGGCCATGCCTCCCAACCACGGATCTCGGCGAGCAGCGCAGCCGCTCCGACCGCGGCGCCCGCGGCCAACCAGTGCAGTGCGCCGGCGACCACACGATCGGACGCGTGATCGAGCGACTCGCTGCGCGTCACGGCGCCGTGGGCAGCCAGCGCCATCACGCCAAAGCCCGCGAGCGCGCCGGCCAGGAACGCGAACACCTCAGCGACGCTCGGCACGCCGCGGGAGCGCAGCAGGACGGCGCCAGAGCTCCAGATCGAGATCGTGTACCCGTACGGAGCAGCGCTCGCGGCGACGATCGTCCCCAGCCCTGCGCGTATCGTGCGAGCGCACCATCGCGCGTCCGCGATCGGCGACGAGCCGGCTTCGGCGTATGGTGTCGAATCCTGGCCGGCGGGCGTGGTCACGCTGCGGCCGGGTCGTGGATGCCATCGAGCAGGGCGTTCAGGCCGAACTCGTAAGCCGTGTCTGCATCGAGCCCGGCCAGTGAGCCTGCGTGTCCGCCGAGGATCGGGAAGGTGCGGACGTCGGCTCTCGCAGCTGCCGGCGTCGGGCGGGGCTGGCCGCATCGACGGTGAACCCGGTCGCCTCGGCGAGCGCGTAGCCCCGCGCGTAGCTCGCCACGCCTCGGTAGACGGCGAGCGCGTCACATGCGGCGAACCCGGCGGCGACGAGGGCTTGGAGCAGTCGCTCGACGGGCTGCAGCAGCGCCGGCGTGTCGAGCGACTGCAGCCCGACGAGCACGAACGCCGACGGCCGCGCCCTGGCGATGCTGCGCAGCGCGCGTGCGAAGCGTCGGCAATCCTCCCGCCAGTCGCCGGTCGTCTCAAGCTCGCAGAGCGGAGCGAGCAGCCGGTCCGCGATCGCGCGCAGCAGCTCGTCGCGGCCGGCGAGGTAGTGGTACAGCGCCATGCCCTCGACACCCAGCCGTGCGCCGAGGCGGCGCATGCTCAGCGCCGCTGCACCGTGCTGCTCCACGAACTCGATCGCCGTATCCACGATCAGGTCGCGGCTCAGCGGACGGCGACGCTGCGAGCCTCGGCAAGGAGGCGGTGCGAGGCATTGGCCAGCGTGGCTTTACACTGTAAGGGCACGGCGGATCATGACACATCGGGTCGGTGCGCGGCGCGCACGCAACGTCGTCCAGCAGCAGGAACGGCCTCAGCGAAGCAGGAAGATCCGGCCGCGGAAGCCAGGAGGGCACCGGGGTGACATCGTCGGTCGGGTCGACGCTGCGGGACCCCTTGGTTGCCGCGACGAGACGATGACGGCGCGCGCCTGGCTCTGCGCCCTGTGGGTCAGCTCACGACGTGAGGAGCCACCACCAGCCGCTCAACCGAGGCCGCCAGCTCCGGGAGCACCTCCACGCAGCCTCGCGCCCGCTGCCGTAGATCGCCTCCGCCTCAGCGCGCCCCGTACCCGAACGTCGCCGGCACACGGGCGGACTTCTTGCTCTGGGAACGGTTACCGACACCCCCGCGCATGCAGGGGCTTCGACGACATGGAGCTAGGGGGACTCGAACCCCCGACCTCCTGGGTGCGATCCAGGCGCTCTCCCAACTGAGCTATAGCCCCGAGGAGCCCTAGTGTAGCCCTCGGCGATGAGCTTCCGCGCACGGCTGACCCTGTTCTTCGTCCTGATCGTCATCGTGCCGATGCTGTCCGTCGCGATCGTGCTGTTCCGGCTGATCTCCGACAACGAGACCGGCAAGGCGGACGCGAGCGTGGCGGCGGCGCAGCGGGCGGCGGGCCACCTGTACGCGGACGCGCAGCGCCAGGCGGGGCGGACGATCCAGGTGGTCGGGTCCGACCAGCAGCTCGCGCGAGCGCTGCGCAGCGGGGATGCGCCGGCGGCCCGTGGTCGGGCGCAGGAGCTCGCGCGCCAGGAGAGCATCGAGCGGATCGTGCTGGTCGGTGGGCCGTTTGCGCTCGACGTCGGCAGCGACGACGCGGTCGCGCCGGCGAGCCGGGATCTCGTCGGCGCGGGCAACGAGCATTTCGGGCGGCTCGAGCTGTCGGTCGACTCCGCGCGCGCGTACGCCGCCGACGTCCGGCGCATCACCGAGACGGACGTCGTGGTCCGCGACGACGGGCGCGTGCTGGCCTCGACCGTGCCGGACGGCGGGGCGATCGAGCCGCCCCCCGTCGGCGAGGCGCGCGACGTCAAGGCCGGCGGGAAGTCCTACCGGGCGGTGACGCTGCCCGCGCCCGGGTTCTACGGCCGGAGCATCACGATCCTCATACTCAGCCCGGACACGAGCCGCAACGACGCGATCGCTCGCAGCCGCCTGCTGGCCGGCGGCATCCTGCTCGGCTTCCTCGTGCTCGCCATGACGTTCGCGGTCGCGGTGTCGCGCTCGCTGCAGGCGCAGATCGGCTCGTTTCTGCTCGCCGCTCGGCGCATCGCCTCCGGGGACTTCTCCACCGAGGTCACGACGACCGGCAACGACGAGTTCGCCGAGCTGGGCAACGAGTTCAACAAGATGTCGCACCAGCTCGAGAACCGGCTCGAGGACCTGCGCCAGGAGCGCGCGCGGCTGCAGACGTCGCTGCGGCGCATCGGCGAGACGTTCGCGTCGAACCTCGACCGCGACGCGCTGCTGGAGATCGTCCTGCACACGGCGGTCGACGGGCTCGGCGCCACCGGCGGGCGGGCCAGCGCCCGGCCCGCCGCCGAGCGGGCGCTGCAAGAGGTCGTGCGCGCCGGCGAGCTCGACGGCGAGCTCGACACGATCCGCGCCGCCGAGGCCGAGGCGCTGCTGACCGGCTCGAGCAGCGAGGCGTCCGAGGGCGAGGTCCACGCGCTGGCCCAGCCGCTCACGGCCACCGAGGGCGGCGAGCTCGTCGGCCTGCTGTCGATCGCGCGCACCGACCGGCCGTTCACGGACCCCGATCGGGAGCTGCTGGCCTACCTCGCCGGGACCGCCGGGATCTCGCTGCAGAACGTCGACCTGCACGAAGCCGTGCAGCGCCAGGCGGTCACCGACGAGCTCACCGGCCTCTACAACCACCGCCGCTTCCAGGAGGCGATGGTCGCCGAGGTCGAGCGGGCGCGGCGCTTCGGGCAGCCCATGAGCCTCGTGATGCTCGACATCGACAACTTCAAGACGATCAACGACACCTACGGCCACCAGCAGGGCGACCGCGTGCTGGCCGAGGTGGCCCGGGTGCTGCGCCACAGCTCGCGCGAGATCGACTCGCCAGCACGCTACGGCGGCGAGGAGCTGGCGGTCGTGCTGCCCGGCACGGACCTCGACGGCGCGTTCCAGCTCGCCGAGCGCGTGCGGCGCGGGATCGCGGGCCTGACGATCGTGCCACCCGAGGGCGGACGCATGACGGTGACCGCGAGCTTCGGGGTGGCGGCGCTACCCGAGAACGCCGAGGACGCGGGCGCGCTGCTGGCCGCGGCCGACGCGGCGCTCTACGACGCCAAACGCGCCGGAAAGAACAAGACTGTGCGAGCGGTCGGTAGGGTGTAGCGCGAAAGATGGGACTGCTCGACGACGCCATCCGCGAGCACCTCGAGCTCAAGCGGCGCCACGGCGCCGACCCGTCCGAGGTGGCCCGCCAGGAGCGCGAGGCCCTCGGCCCTGCGCGGCGCGGACCCGAGCCGCTCGAGCTGCCGGCGCAGCCGCCGCCCGAGCCCGAGCCTGAGTCCGCCGACCCCGCGCTGATCGAGCCGCAGGTCGACGCCCCGATCTACCGCGAGCCCGAGGACGAGGCGGAGGACGTGCCCCCCGCGCCCGCTCCGCCGGCACCGGACCTCGAGCCCGAGCCGCTGGCCGAGGCGCCGCCCGTCGAGCCCGAACACTCGGCCGCGGTGCCCCAGGAGGCCGAGATCGACTGGGACGCGCCCGGCGCCGACCGCGAGCCGCAGCACGCCGACGCCGATGTCGATGTCGACGTCGACCAGCCGACGGTCGCCTTCGACGCCGTCGACATCGCCGACGCTGAGCGGCGACCGCCGCGCGAGACGGACGACCGGCCCGCGCCCGCGCCCGCACACGAGCCGCCGCCGGCGCCCCGCGAGTCCGAGGACAGCGACGACGATGTCCTCGAGGAGACGCCGGACTTCCTGCAGGAGACCCCGGAACACGACCGGCTCTGGTTCGAGCAGCGGCCGCCGCGCGACTTCGACTTCGACGGCTGAGCGCCGTGGGCCGGCCACTCGCCTGGCTTGACGTCTTCACCACCACGCCGATGGCGGGCAATCCGCTCGCCGTCGTCCACGAAGCCGACGAGCTCGACGACGCGGTGATGCTCGCCTTCGCCCGCGAGACGAACCTGTCGGAGACGACGTTCGTGCAGACCGCGACGGTCGAGGGCGCCGACTACCGCAACCGCATCTGGATGCCGGGCGCCGAGCTCGACTTCGCCGGTCATCCGTCGCTCGGCACCGCGGTGGCGGTCGCGCATGCGCGCGGAGAGCGCGAGGCGTCCTACGTCCAGCAGACCCGCGCCGGGCTGCAGCCGGTCGACGTGCGCTTCGAGGGCGACATCGCCGTCGCCTCGATGCTGCAGGCGCCGGCGAGCTTCGGCGACGAGGCCGACGCCGGCAAGGTCATGGCCGCGGCGCGGCTCGGCGCGGACGCCGCCGACCCCGACCTGCCGTGCCGGTTCGTCTCGACCGGCCTGCTGCACCTCGTCGCGCCGGTGCGCGACGCCGCTCTGCTGGGCGAGGCGGCGCCGGACGCGGACCGGATGACGGCGCTGCTGGCCAGCGTGGGCGCGACCGTGCTGTACCTGGCGGCGGTGGACGGCGAGCGCGCCGACGCCCGCGGCTTCTTCGTCCAGGACGGGACGGTGCGCGAGGACCCGGCGACCGGATCGGCCGCCGGACCGCTGATGGCGCACATCCACGACCGCACCGGGGCGCACGAGCTGCGCATCGCCCAGGGCGTGGCGATGGGGCGGCCGAGCGAGATCGAGTGCGCGATGGCGGACGGTCGCGTGCGGGTGGGCGGCAGCGTGGTCGTGCTCGCCGTCGGCGAGATCGCCATTTAGTCCAGCCGCCCGGATCCGACCGCAGGGTCGCCCGCCTCGTGCCGAACACTGGGAGGCCACACCGTGCGGCGCCTTCGGGGAACAGGCAGCCGCGCACCTGGGTGACCGGGGGGCGCCTCTCCGATGAGCAGGGGGCGCCCCCCGTCATCCGCTCGTCAGACGTGCCCGCGCGTCCGGGCCGCCTCGACCACCCGCTCGATGCCGAGCTCGTGCGCGGCCAGGCGCAGGGGCACCTCCTGCTCGCGCGCGCGGGCGCTGACCTCGCGAAACGCCCGGCGCATGCTCGTGCCCAGGTGATCGTTGACCTCCCGCTCGGTCCAGCGGAAGTTCTGCAGGTTCTGCACCCACTCGAAGTACGAGACGACCACGCCACCCGCGTTGGCCAGCACGTCGGGCACGACGTAGATGCCCCGGTCCTGGAGGATCGCGTCCGCCTCGGGGGTCGTCGGTGTGTTCGCGCCCTCGATGACCATCCGGCAGTTGAGCAGGTCGGCGTTCGCACGGTGGACCATGCCGCCCAGCGCGGCGGGCACGAACACCTCGCACTCGAGCCCGAGGAACTCCGAGACGCTGACGCGCTCGACGCCCGGGAAGTCCACCAGCGTGCCGCCGTCGTCGAGGTGGCGACGCAGCGCGTGCGGGTCGAGCCCCTGCTCGGCGCTGATCGCGCCCGACTCGTCGGCGATGCCCACGATGCGGCAGCCGAGCTCGTGCGCGATCCGCGCCACCCACGAGCCGACGTTGCCGAAGCCCTGGATGACCATCCGGGTCTCCGCCGGGGTCAGGCGCAGGTGCGGCGCGGCCTCGCGAAAGCAGTAGACGAGGCCGCGGCCGGTGGCGTTCTCGCGCCCGTAGGAGCCGCCGAGCGAGATCGGCTTGCCGGTGACGACCGCCGGCTCGTGGCCGTGCAGCTTGGCCCACTCGTCCATGATCCAGGCCATGACCTGCGCGTTGGTGTTGACGTCCGGGGCGGCGATGTCGCGGTGCGGGCCGATCGTCTGGTCGAGCTTGTCGACGAGCTGGCGCGTGATCGTCTCGATCTGCGCCGGCTCGAGCTCGTGCGCCGGGCAGTCGACGCCGCCCTTGGCCCCGCCGAACGGCACGCCGACGAGCGCCGTCTTCCACGTCATCAGCGACGCCAGCGCGCGCACCTCGTCGAGGTCGACCTCGTGGTGGTAGCGCAGCCCGCCCTTGTACGGACCCCGGGCGCCGTTGTGCTGCACGCGGTAGCCGTGGAAGACCCGCAGCCGCCCGTCGCTCATGCGCACCGGGATCTGGACCTGCACCTCGCGGTACGAGCCGCGGAAGACGTCGCGCAGGTCGTCGTCGAGGCCGATGCGGTCGGCGGCGGCGTCGAAGTTGTGCTGGACCACCTCGATGTTCGACATCTCGGCGGGCCGTGCCACCTCCGACTCGTCGCGTTCCTCTACGCCAGCCACTCGCGTCCTCGATCTACCCCGGTCGCTGCGACCCTATCCTGAGTGGGCCGGGGGCGTGGTGCTAACGGGAACACGCGGCCTTTGCAAGGCTGAGTTGGGGGTTCGATTCCCCCCGCCTCCATCGCCGGGCCCACCCGGACCGGTCAGCCTCGTGGCACGAGCGCGAGCACGCGCGACGGCGAGCCGGTGCCGTCGACGAGCTTCAGCGGCGCGACGACGATGACCGCGCCGACCGGCGGCAGCTGCGCGAGGTTGGCGAGCTGGGTCAGGCCGTAGCGGTCGTGGCCGAGCAGGTACTGGTGCACGGGGAAGATCGGGTCGAAGCCGCCGGCCGCGCCCGCGTCGATGCCGACCGTCTCGACACCGAAGCCCGAGATGCCGCGCTCGGTGCCCAGCCAGCGCGCCGCCGCGACGTCGGGGCCCGGGGTCACCGGGCCGTCCGGTCCCGCGTTGAGGAACGCCGCGGCGTCCTGCGCGCGGGCGTCCCAGCCGCTGCGAAACAGCACCCAGGCGCCCTCGGGGATGCGGCCGTGCTGCGCCTCGAAGCCCTCGAGGTCGGCGACCGTCAGCAGGTAGCCCGGGTCCTGCGCGCACGCCTGCGCGCGGTCGATCACCACCGCCGGCCCGATCAGGCGGCGGGGCTCCACCGACGCGACGTCCTTGCCGTCGCGCCCGCTGATCCAGTGGATCGGCGCGTCGAAGTGCGTGCCGGTGTGCTCGCCCAGCTCGAGGACGTCCCACGCCCACGCCGGGCCGTCGTCGTCGTAGCGGCTCAGCCGCCGGCGCGAGAGCGGCGGCGTGTTGGCGAACGGCTCGGGCAGCACGAGCACCGGCGTACGCTCGCTCAGCGGCTGCGTGAGGTCGACGATCCGGACCGAGCCGTCGGCCAGCGCGTCGAGGAGGGCGGTGGTGGGGGCGGGCATGGGTCTCTCCTGTTCATCCGGCGCGGAACGCGTCCTCCAGCCAGCCGGCGACGACGGACGGGTCGACCTTGGCGTCGACGAGCAGCGGCCCGGCGTCCGGGTCGCGCGCCCAGCCGGCCACCGGCGCGAGGTCGGCGACGCGGCGGGCGGTCACCGCGGCCACTCCGGCCGCCCGGGCGATCGCGGCCAGGTCGGCGTCGGGAAAGCGGACGGTCTCGGTGTCGTGGCCCATGGGACCGAAGTGATGGACCTCGGCGCCGTAGGCGGCATCGTCGTAGACCACCGCGAGCAGGCGCGCCCCGGCGCGCGCGGCGGTGTCGAGCTCGGCCAGCGAGAGGAACAGGCCGCCGTCGCCGACGGCGAGGACGGTCGGGCGCTCCGGGCGCGCCAGGGCCGCGCCGATGGCGCAGCCGAGCCCGAGGCCGACGCACTGAAAGCCGTTGACGAACAGCCACGCGCGCGGGTCCTCGACGTCGAGGAACATCGCCGGCCAGCCCGTGAAGTGGCCGGAGTCGATGACGACCGCCTTGTCGGCGGGCAGCAGGTCGGCGAGCGCGATCGACAGCGCGCGGGGGTCGAGGCCGCCCTCCGCGCCGCTGGGCTCGTACGGCTCGTCGCGCCAGCGCCGAGCCGCGATCCGCTCGCGCAGGCCGGCGCCGCGAACGCCCTCGGCCGCCACGCCGCGCCGGGCCAGCTCGGCGTCGAGGGCCTGCGCCACCGCGGCCGCGTCGGCGCAGATGGCCAGGTCGACCGGCTGGTGGGCGCCGAGCGCGCGCGCCTCGACGTCGACGCCGATCAGCCGGGCGCCGGGACCGATCAGCGCCCCGTGGCGGGTGGTCCAGTGGTTGAGGCCCGCGCCCACCGCGAGCACGACGTCGGCCTGCGGCAGCAGCTCGGCGGCCAGCGGCGTGCTGAACCCGCCCGCGATGCCGACCGCGAACGGCTCGCCGGCGAAGATGCCGTGCGCCGCGGCGCTGTTGGCCAGCAGCGCCCCGCAGCGCCGGCCGAGCGCGGCCAGTGCCGGCCCCGCCTGCGCGAGGACCGCGCCGCGCCCAGCGACGATCAGCGGCCGGCGGGCCGTGGCGAGCAGGTCGGCCGCCGCGGCGATGTCGTCCGCGCGCGGGCCCGGTGGCCGCGGCAGCGGCGGATCCGCCACCGTGCCGGCGGCCTCGGCGGGCTGCGCCTGCACGTCGATCGGCAGGTTGAGCACCACCGGCCGACGCTCGAGCCGCGCGCGCCGCAGCGCGCGGACGGCGTCGGCCTCCGCGGTGCGGGCGCTGTAGACCGTCTCGGCGATCGCCCCGACCGACGCCACGAGGTCGTGCTGGTCGATGCGGAAGTTCGACGTCAGCGCGGCGGGCGGCGTGTCGCCGGCGAGCACGAGCAGCGGGGTGCGGCTCTTGGCCGCCTCGGCCAGGGCGGTCACCGCGTTGGTCAGCCCCGGGCCCTGGTGCACCGAGCAGACCGCGACGCGGCCGGTCACCCGCCCCCAGCCGTCGGCCATGGCCAGCGCGCCGCCCTCGTGGCGCGCCGCGACGAACCGCGCCCCGGCGGCCCGCAGCGCGTTGGTGACCACGAGGTTGCCGCTGCCGACCACGCCGAAGACCGCGTCCACGCCGTGGGCGGCGAGCCGGCGGCCGACGACGTCGGCCACGCTGGGTGCGGTGCGCTGAGTGGTGGTCATCCGGCGACCGACGGGCGACGAGACAGCGTGATGGTGGGCGGAACGACGGGCGGCGCGTGAGCCGCCGCCCAAGTGTGGCGGAGCGGGCGCCCGCCGTCCAACCGCCGGCGCAGGCGCGCCCAGAGGGATCGCCTACGGGGCGGGCTTCTCGTGGTGGCCGCCGAACTCCGAGCGCATGGCCGACATCACCTTGTTGGCGAACTCGTCGCTGTCGCGCGAGCTGAAGCGCGAGAACAGCGCGCTGGCCAGCACCGGCGCGGGCACGCCCTCCTCGATCGCGGCGATCGCCGTCCAGCGGCCCTCGCCGGAGTCCGACACGCGGCCGGAGAACTGCTCGAGCTGCGGCGAGGAGGCCAGCGCAGCGGCGGTCAGGTCCAGCAGCCACGAGCCGACCACGCTGCCGCGGCGCCAGACCTCGGTGACCGACGCGATGTCGATGTCGTAGCGGTAGGCGTCGGGGTTGCGCAGCGGGGCGGTCTCGGCGTCGTCGACCTGCTTCGTGTTGCCGGCGTTCGCGCCGCGCAGGATGTTCAGGCCCTCGGCGTAGGCGGCCATCAGGCCGTACTCGATGCCGTTGTGGACCATCTTCACGAAGTGCCCGGCGCCCGACGGGCCGCAGTGCAGCCAGCCCGCCTCGCCGGGGTGCGGGTCGCCGTCCTTGCCGGGCGTGCGCGGCGCCGCGTCGATGCCGGGCGCGAGCGTCTCGAAGATCGGCTCCAGGCGCGCGACCGCCGCGTCGTCGCCGCCGATCATCAACGAGTAGCCGCGGTCCAGGCCCCACACGCCGCCGCTCGTGCCGCAGTCCACGTAGTGCAGGCCGCGCTCGGCGACCTCCCGGGAACGGCGCTGGTCATCGAGGTAGGGCGAGTTGCCGCCGTCGACGATCGTGTCGTCCGCGTCCAGCAGGGGCGCCAGGCTGCCGACCGTGCCGTCGACGAACGCGGCTGGGACCATGAGCCAGACCGAACGGGGCGCGTCGAGCTTGGCGACGAGGTCCTCCAGCGACTGCGCCGGAGTCGCGCCCTCGCCGGCGAGCTGCTTCACCGAGTCCGGGTCGACGTCGAAGACGACGCACTCGTGGCCGGCGCGCATCAGCCGCCGCACCATGTTCGCGCCCATCCGTCCGAGTCCGATCATCCCGAGCTGCATGTCTCGTCCCCTCCGTGCTCTAGGGGTGCCGACCGCCGCCGACGCGCCGCAGGGCGAGCTGCTGGCCCCTGCGGCGGGGAGGCGGGCCCCCGTGGATTCTCACTTGCGGTCGCGGGCACGCTACCGCGCGGCCCGACGCGACGTGGTCAGCCCGACGCGGCGCCGCCTGGGCTTACGCGATGTCGCGCCGCTCGAGCAGCCAAGCGCCGAGCAGGCCGAGCGCCACACCGGCGGCGGTGAGCCCGGCGAAGGCGAGTGGATCGATGCCGTCGCGCACGGCCGAGCCGTAGTAGCGGAAGGCCGACGCCCAGCGGACCGGTTCCATCGGCGCCGACACCCGCCCGACGAGGTCGAGGACGTACATCGCGATCAGCGTGCCGGTGGCGACGGCCGTGACCGACGCGGCGCGGTGCAGGCGCCCGGCCGCCAGCACCGCCAGGCCGGCGAAGAACATCGACAGCGGCCAGACGTTCGCGGTGCCCCGGGCGAGGACCACCAGCGACGGGTCCGCTCCCGCGGCCAGACCGGCGATCCACGTGAGCAGGGTCATGACCGCGAGCGTGGCGGCGACGACGACCGCGCTCACCGCGAACGCCCCGGCGGCCAGCAGCGACCGCAGCAGCGGCAGCGCGAGCAGCGTGTCGAGGTGGCCGCGCTCCTCGGCGCTGGAGATCGCCTGGGCGACGATGCGCACGGCCAGGAACGCGACGGCCAGCGGCACGATCAGGCTGAGCATCTCCGCGTCGATGTACGCCTCGACGCTGTCGAGCGTGGCGATGTTGAACGCCTCCTTGAGCGCCTGCGGGTAGCTGCGCATCAGCTCGTCCATCGAGTCCTCGATGGACGGCCAGATCGCGGCCATCAGGGCGCCCATCGCCCCGAGCGCTCCGCCCCAGACCAGCGGGGCGCGGCGGTGCACGCGCAGGCGGTGGGCGACGACGGCCAGCAGCGTGCGCGCGGCCGACCACGGCGCGGCTCCGGCCCGCGCGGAGGACCGGCGCGTCGCGGAGCCCGGCGCGGTCGAGACGCTCATGCCGAGCCGTCCGCCTCGGGCTCGCCGCCCGCGTAGTAGGTGAGGAAGACCTCCTCGAGCGTCGGGTGGATCAGCTCGATGTCGGTCACCGTATGGCGGGCGGCCGCCTTGATCACCGGGTCGAGATCGCCGCTCGCACGGAAGGTCAGCCGGGTCCCGTCGGCGCGCAGGTCGCGGACCCCGGGGATCCGGGCGAACTCCTCCGGATCGACCGGCGCGGCGAACTCGAGCTCGACGCGGCGGTAGGCGCGATGGGTGATCTCGGCGACCTCCTCCACCGCGACGAGACGGCCGTCGCGGATGATCCCCACCCGGTCGCAGATCCGCTCGACCTCGTCGAGGTCATGGGACGAGAGGAAGACCGTGCGGCCGCGCTCCCGCTCATCGCCCAGGAACGCGAGGAACTCCTCCTGCATGAGCGGGTCGAGCCCGGTGGTGGGCTCGTCCAGCAGCAGCAGCTCCGGGTCGTGGAACGCCGCCTGGATGAGGCCGATCTTCTGGCGGTTGCCGCGCGACAGCGAGCCGAGCGGCCGGTCGAGGTCGGCCTGGAAGCGCTCGGCGAGCGCGCCGGCGCGGCCGAGGCCGTCCATGCCGCGCACCTCGGCGAAGAACGTGAGGATCTCGCGCCCGGTCAGGCGCTCGTCGTAGGCGAAGTCACCCGGGAGGTTGCCCAGGCGGGCGTGGGCGGCGAGGCGATCGTCGTGGCTGTCGAGGCCGAACAGCCGGGCCCGGCCCGACGTGGGATGCAGCAGATCCAGCAGCGTGCGGATCGTCGTCGTCTTGCCCGCCCCGTTGGGCCCGAGGAAGCCGAAGACCTCGCCGGCCTCGACGCGCATCGAGACGTCCTCGATGCCGCGGGCGCGGCCGTAGCGCTTGGTCAGCTCGTCGGTCTCGATCACCGCTGGCATCGCCGTCCATGCTGGCATCGGTCCAAGCGCGCGGCATGCGCGGTTGCCCGCAGACGTGGTTGGGGAACTGCGGTCGACGGCGCTCACCGCCGGCGCCGCCGGCGCCGCAGCCGCCGTGGCTCGACGACGCCGAGGATGCGCACCGGTGCGGAGAGCCGGCGAGCGCGTCGCCGGGCCAGCAGGCCGCCCCCGATCCCGGCCGCGGCCAGCGCGACGGCGATGACGCCGGGCGTGGCGCGCAGGCGCTCGTACTCGTCGTGGACCGCGGGCCACACCTGCTCGTCGATGAGCGCGCGGGCGGCATCGGGCGACGCCGCCAGCGCCGCCGGGTCCACCGGGTCCAGGAAGGCGACGAGGATGCGCCGCGGCTTGGGGATCGGGCCGAGCCACAGCTTCGACGTGCCGCTGATCGCCGTGGGCACGATCGGGGCGCCCGCCTCGACGGCCAGGCGTCCGGCGCCATGATGCGGCGCCCCGAGCGCGTCGGGCTCGTCGACGCGCGTGCCCTCGGGGAACAGGACGAGCAGCCCGCCCTGGGCGAGGATGGCCCGCGCCGTGGCGACCGCGTCGCCGTCGGACTCACCGCGGCGCACCGGGAACGCGCCGAGGCGCATGAGCAGGGCGCCGAGCGGCCCGCCGAACACCTCGATCTTCGCCATGAACCGCACGTGGCGGCGCGTGGCCAGGCCGACGCAGAACGCGTCGACGAAGCTCTTGTGGTTCGGCGCGATGATCGCGGGCCCATCGGGCGGGACGTGCTCGCGGCCGGTGACCCGCAAGCGCAGCCAGAGGTGCAGCAGCGGCGCCAGGACGGCCCGGGCGAGCGCGTACAGGGGCCGCGAGACGCCGCGATCGCGGGCATACGCGTGCAGGTCGTCGCTCGACACGCAGTCAGCGTGCCGCGCCGCCCGCGGCTGGGCATCCGCAGGAAGTGCGCGCGGGGCGGCGGGTCGAGTACGGACGGCCGGGTCCCGTGGCCCAGGAGTAGCATCGAACGCATGCTCTTCGGCAAGGAACACGTGGACCGCTACCTCGCGACCGATGGCGAGGAGGGTCACGATTGGCAGGGCACCCAGTGCCTCCTGCTGACCACCACCGGCGCGAAGTCCGACGAACCGCGGATCGCGCCGCTCATCTACGCGCCGTACGGCGACGCCTACCTCATCGTCGCCTCCAAGGGCGGCGCGCCCACGCCGCCGGCGTGGTACGTCAACCTGCGCGAGCACCCCGACGTCGAGGTGCAGATCAAGGGCGACAAGTTCGCGGCGCGGGCGCGTACCGCCGGCGCCGACGAGAAGCCCGGCATGTGGAAGGCGGCCACGCAGGCGTGGCCGGCGTACGACGAGTACCAGGCCAAGACCAGCCGGGAGATCCCGATCGTGGTGCTCGAGCGCGCCTGACCTCGCGCCGGGGGCGCCGTGCCCTCCTGCCCGTCTGGCACCCTGGCACCCGATGCGCGCCCCCCGGATCGCCTTCGCCCTGCTCGCCGTCGCCGCCGTGGTGGTCGCCGCCACGCTGCTGCTGCGCGGCGGCGGCGACTCGCCGCCGCGCCCGGCGGTCGGCACCGCGCCGCCGCCGGTCATCCCAAGCGCCGGCGTCCCCGACCGGGACCCGCTCGCGTGGACGACGAGCCGCTCAGCCGACTACGCCGAGCGCGCCACCGCCGGCCTCGCCCACCCCCTCTACGCCCGCACGCGCGAGATCGGCGGCATCGTCGCCGCGGCGCGCCGGACCGCCGCGCGCCGAGCCCAGATCGAGCGGGCCGCGGCCGCCCACCACGTCGACCCGGTCACGCTCGAGGCGATCGTCCTGCTCGAGAGCGCCGGGCGCCCGGAGGCGCGTGCGTCCGACGACCTCGAGGGCGCGGTCGGCCTCACGCAGATCCTCGCGCAGACCGCGACCGGCCTGCTCGGCCTGCACGTCGACCTGCCCGCCGAGCGGCGCGTCCTCAAGCGCATGAAGCGGGCCGCGCGCCACGGCGACGACGCGGAGGTCGAGCGCCTGCGCGCCGAGCTGCCGCGGATCGACGAGCGCCTGGACCCGGTCAAGTCGCTGGACGCCACCGCGCGCTACCTGCAGCTCGCCGAGCAGAAGCTCGGCCGCACCGACCTCGCCGTCGTCAGCTACCACATGGGCATCGGCAACGTCCAGACCGCGCTGCACCGCTACGGCCAGGGCGAGGTCCCCTACGCGCAGCTGTTCTTCGACAGCACGCCCGTGCGCCACGCCGATGCCTGGCGCTTCCTGGCCGGGCTCGGCGACGACTCCTCGACCTACCTGTGGCGCGTGCGCGCGGCCCGGGAGATCATGCGCCTCGCGCGCGAGGACCCGGCCGAGCTCGTGCGCCGCGACACGCTGATGAACGCCCGCAACTCGGCCGAGGTGCTCATGCATCCGCCGCAGTCCACCGTCCACTTCGACGAGCCGAGCGACATCGCCGCCGCGCGCGACGCGGGCGACATCGTCCCGCTCCCCGCCCGCTGGCTCGCCGCCCACGGCATCCGCGTCGACCGCGGGATGGGCGAGCTGGCCCGCAAGGTCGACGCCGATCCCCAGCTCTATCGCGGCCTGCGCCGCGAGGCGCTGGCCACGCTCGGCTACATCGGCGCCGGCGTCCAGCAGATCTCGGGGGCCCAGCGGCCGCTGCGCGTGACGAGCACGGTGCGCGACGGCAGCTACCAGGAGGCGCTCGTCGGCGTCAACCGCGAGGCGACCCACGACTACTCCCTGCACACGACCGGCTACACGTTCGACATCGCGCGCGACTACGCGAACCGCGACCAGGCGATGGCGCTGCAGTTCATGCTCGACCGGCTCACCGCGCTCGACCTGATCGCCTGGGTGCGCGAGCCGGGCGCCATCCACGTGACGGTGTCCTCGGACGCGGCGCGGCTGATGGCCCCGCTCGGCGTGCGCGCGCGCTGAGCGCGGTCAGCCGGCGAGCCGCTGCGCGAGCGCGTCGATCAGCGCCGCCTGCGCGCACGACCTTGCGCCGCGCCGTGTCGAGGTCGAACCACTGCGCGCGATCGACCTCCGGGAACGCCTGCGTGCGGCCCGACCGCGGCGGCCATTCGAGCTCGAACGTGTTGCTGACCACCGTGGCCGGGTCGAGATCGCCCTCGACCGCCCACGCCACCACGCGCTTGCCGCCGCGCTGGCGCACCTCGCCGAGGTCGATCGCCGGCCCGTCCGGCGGCGCCGTGCCCAGCTCCTCGGTGAACTCGCGCCGGGCGGCGGCGTAGGCGTCCTCGCCCGGCTCGCAGCCGCCCTTGGGGATCGACCACGCCCCCTCGTCCTTGCGGGCCCAAAACGGCCCGCCCATGTGGGCGAGCAGCACCTCGGTCCGCCCGTCGCGCCGGCGATGCAGCAGCAGGCCGGCGCTGACCGGCGACGGCGTCGAGCGGCCCGTCACCCCTGCGGCGTGCCGGGCGGCTCGGTGTCGAACGGCGTCTCGCCGGGCACGCCGCGGCCCGCGAGCAGGTCCTGGGCCCGCGCCACGACGTTGGCGGCCGAGAAGCCGAGCTTCTCCATCAGCGTCGACGCCGGCGCCGAAGCGCCGAAGCGCTCGAGCGACACCGACGCGTCCACCCACTTCGCCCAGCCCATCGCCACGCCGGCCTCGACCGACAGCTTGGGCACGTCGGCGGGCAGCACCGAGGCGCGGTAGTCGCCGTCCTGCTGCGCGAACAGCTCCCAGCACGGCAGCGACACGACGCGGGTCGGCACGCCGTCGGCCTGCAACCGCTCGCGCGCCTCGACGCACAGCGCGACCTCCGAGCCGGTGCCGACGAGCACGAGCTGCGCGTCGCCGTCGGCCTCGGCCAGGACGTAGCCGCCCCGCGAAGCGCCCTCCCAGCTGGTGCCCGCGAGGATCGGCAGGTTCTGGCGCGAGAGCATGAACGCCGCCGGCCCCTCCTGGCGCTCGAGCACGTAGCGCCAGCAGTGCGCGGTCTCGTTGGCGTCGGCCGGGCGGTAGAGGAAGAGCTGCGGGATCGCCCGCAGCGCGGCGAAGTGCTCCACCGGCTGGTGGGTCGGGCCGTCCTCGCCGAGGCCGATGGAGTCGTGCGTGTAGACCCACGCCACCTCGAGCGCCATGAGCGCCGACAGCCGCACCGCGCCGCGCATGTAGTCGGAGAACTGCCCGAAGGTCGAGCCGTACGGGCGCAGGATGCCGCCGTGGCCGGCCATGCCGTTGACCGCGCCGCCCATGCCGTGCTCGCGCACGCCGAACTTCAGGTTGCGGCCGGGGGCCGCGGCGTCGAACAGGTGCGACTGGGGGAACTCGGTCTTCGTGGACTCCGACAGGTCCGCCGCGCCGCCGATCATCGTCGGGGTGAAGGCCTCGAACGCGGCCATGACCTTCTGGCCGGCGCTGCGGGTGGCGATCGGGTCGTCGCCGACGTTCCAGGTCGGCAGCGCGTCGGCCAGGCCCGGCAGGGGCCGGGCCGGAGAGCTCCAGGCCGCGTCCCACTCGTCGGCGAGCTTGGCGTGGGCGCCGCGCCACGCCTCGAAGCGCGTCTGCCAGGCGCGATGCGCCTCGCCGCCGCGCCCGACCTGCGAGAAGTGGTCGTAGACGCCGTCGGGCACGACGAAGTGCGCGTCGGGATCCCAGCCGAGGATCTCCTTGGTCGCGCGGACCTCGTCCTCGCCGAGCGGGCTGCCGTGCGCCTTGCTCGTGCCCTGCTTGTGGGGGGCCGGCCAGCCGATGATCGAGCGCACCGAGATCAGGGTCGGGCGCTCCTCCTCGGCGATGCCCGCCTCGATCGCCGCCGACAGCTCGTCGAGGTCGTTGGCGTCGCCCACGCGCAGCGTGTGCCAGCCGTACGCGGCGAAGCGCTGGGGGACGTCCTCGCTGTAGGACTCGCGGGTGGGTCCGTCGAGCTGGATGTGGTTGTCGTCGTAGAGGTAGACGATGCGGCCCAGCTTCAGATGGCCGGCCAGCGACGCGGCCTCGGACGCGATGCCCTCCTGCAGGTCGCCGTCGGAGACGATCGCGAACGTGTGGTGGTCCTGGACCTCGGAGCCGAACTTGTCGCGCAGGAAGCGCTCGGCCATCGCCATGCCGACGCCGTTGGCAAAGCCCTGGCCCAGCGGTCCGGTCGTCATCTCGACGCCGGGCGTGGCGTGGATCTTGTCGCGCTCGGGGTGGCCCGGTGTGATCGAGCCCCACTGCCGGAACGCCTTGAGGTCGTCCAGCGACAGCGCATAGCCCGAGAGGTGCAGCAGGCTGTAGAGCAGCATCGAGCCGTGCCCGGCGCTGAGCAGGAAGCGGTCGCGATCCGGCCACGACGGGTCGCGCGGATCGTGGTGGAGGTACTTCGTGAACAGCAGGTAGCCGACGGGCGCCATGGCCATCGGCATGCCGGGGTGGCCGCTGTTGGCCTTCTGGACGGCGTCCATGGACAGCGTCCGGATCGTGTCGATGCAGAGGCGGTCGAGATCGACCGCGGCGGTGGTGTTCTCGGCCGTGCTCATCGCGGGTCAGACTACCCCTCGCGCCGAGACGGACACTCGACGTTCGCCCGGCACCCCGCGCGAGACAACCCTTGGTCCGGCGCGGGGCGGCTACCCGTCGGCGTCGCGCTCGCCCGTGGTCAGGGCCGCGGGCTCGCCCCCCGGCTCGAGGCTGGGCGCGGACTGCGCGGCGCGCAGCTCGTACGCGCGGCGCTGCCCCGCGTCGATGGCCCACAGCGGCCGGTCGGCCTTCAGGCGCGGGACACGGCCTCGCGACCACGACGCGGCAGCAGGGTGCCGAAGGTGTAGATGCCCTGGTTGTCGCGGGGCACCCAGACCTCGAAGCGCTCGGTCTGCAGCGCCTCGACCGTGGCGGCGGCGACGTCCTCGGGCTGGATGTCCTTCTGGCCGCGAGGCCGGCTCAGGCCGCCGCCGAGCTCGGTGTTGACGATCGCCGGCATCACCAGGCTGAGCGCCACCCCGTCCGCGCCCATGAGCCGCAGCTCCTGGCGCATCGCCTCGGTCACGCCGACGACGGCGAACTTCGTGGCGCAGTACGTCGCGCCGCCCGCGAAGCCGAACTTGCCCGCCTGCGAGGCGACGTTGACGACGTGGCCGCGGTTGCGTGCCACCATGCGCGGCAGGACGACCTTCATGCCGTAGAGGACGCCATGCAGGTTGATGTCGACCGTGCGCTGGGCGGTCGCGTCGTCCTCCTCGAGGAAGCGCGAGAGCGGCATGATCCCCGCGTTGTTGACGAACACGTCGATCGGCCCGAGGGCGCGCTCGACCTCATCGGCGAAGCGCTCGACCGACGCGCGATCGGTCACGTTGAGCTCGAGCGCAACGGTGCCGGAGCCGATCTCCTCGGCGGCCTTGCGCGCCGCCTCGACGTCGAGGTCGCCGATCGCCACGCGCATGCCCTGGCGCACGAAGGCATAGGCCATCGCCCGACCGATGCCGCGGGCGCCGCCGGTGATCGCCGCGACCTGACCGGCCAGGATCTTGGGATGCTTCGCCATGGGACGGAACCTCGATTCGATGACGGGGGCGTCATTTTAGCGAGGTCGACTGGTCGGTCAGCCAGTCGCGCTGCCCCAGCATCGCCGTACCGCCGGTCGGATCGCACCGGCGACCCGGGCCGAAGGCCGACCGGACCGCGGCCCGGCGCGCTCCCGTAACCTGCCGCGTCATGGCGAGGCGTCGGGAAGAGCGGGAGCGGCGCCGCCGGGAACGCGAGGAGGCCGAGCGTACGGCGCAGCGCCAGTCGGCGCGCGCCCGGCGGCTGCAGGCCATCGGCGGCGTGGTCCTCGGCGTCGCGGTGATCGCCGTGGTGATCATCCTCGTCGTCGCCGGCGGCATGGACCACAGGCGCGGCGCCACCGCATCGGCCGCCACCCTCGACCAGGCGGCCCAGGCGGCCGGCTGCACGCTCAAGAGCCCGCCGATCGAGGGTCGCGACCACACCAGCGGCACGGTGAAGTACAAGTCGAACCCGCCGACCTCCGGCGCGCACAACCCGCAGCCCGCCCCCGACGGCGTCTACGACCCGGGCACCACCCCGGCGCCCGAGAACTACGTCCACTCGCTCGAGCACGGCCGCATCGAGCTCCAGTACGCCCCGGGCTCGTCGCAGAAGACGATCGACGCGCTCGTGGCGCTGTTCAACGAGCCCGTCAACGGATCGCCCGGCTACCACGCCCTGCTCTTCCAGAACAACACCGACATGCCGGCCGCGGTGGCGGCGACCGCCTGGGGCCAGATGATCACGTGCCCGCGGCTCGACGCCGCGACGATCGACGCCCTGCGGACGTTCCGCGAGCGCTATACGGACAAGGGCCCGGAGTTCATCCCGTAGGGCCTATCCCGGTAGGAGCGTGGATGCCAGTCAGCGCAGCAGCGTCAGCTCGCTGATCCCGACCGACGTCGAGCTGTCGTCGGGGCCCTGCGCGAACCAGATCATCACCTGGCGGATCTTGTCGGTGCCGGTGACGTCGTCGCCGAGCGTGATGCTCGTCTTCTCGCCAGCGTCGACGTCGAGCTGGGTGGCGAGGTGCGTCCAGCCGTCGTCGTCGAGCGTCGCCGGCGGCATCGGGTCCGCGCTGCCGTAGACCTCGACGGTGGTGCCCGGCGTCGTCGTGGTGATCGTCATCTGGCGCAGCTTCTGCGGCTGGCCGAGGTCGACGACGAGGCCGACGGCCGGCGTGGCGACGTCGGCCGTCGACAGCGCCACCGACCACGACGTGGCGGGGTCGCCGTCGAAGGCCTGCTTCGGATCGCCGGAGAAGGCGCTCGGGTCGTGGGAGAACGGGTCGTAGGCGGCGGCGACGGTCGTAGCCGGATCGAGCTCGACCGGGGTCAGCGGCGCACGCTTGACCGGCTTGGTCTTCTTCGGCTTGGTGGCGTCCTTGCCCTTGCCCGTGCTCGAGGAGCCCGTGCCGTCTCCCGTCGCGGGCGGAGTGGACGTCGCCGGCGGCGGCGTGGACGTGACGGGCGGCGGCGTCGAGGTCACCGGCGGCGTGCTCGTGACCGGAGGCGGCGTGGAGACCGGCGGGACGGCCGCGGGCGGCTCGACCGGCGGCGGCGCCTGTGTGGAGGCGGCCTGCTGGGCGGCCTGCTTCTCGGCCTCGGTCTCCTCGGGGATGTCGATCGGTGGAGGGGGCGGGATCTGGTCGGCGTTCGGCCCCTGGACCACCTGGGCGGTGGCCGGCGCGTTGCCGTCGTCGCCGGACTTCAGCGCCGCGTACGCGGCCGCCACGGCGCCCGAGGCCATCACGAGCGTCACCGCGATCACCGCCGCGCCGGTGCGCCAGCCGGGCAGACCGCTCCCGCGCCCGCGTGCGCTCTGCCCGCACTCCAGGCACCAGTCCTGGTCGTCGGCCAGCGCGGCGCCGCAGTGCGGGCAGGCGCGCTGCACCGTCGCTTCGGCGTCGGGCGGCGGGATCTGGGCGTCGGCGGCGTCGGGGCCCTCGGGCGCCTGCGGCTGCTCGGCCTCAGGATCGGAGAACAGGCTCTTCACAAGCATCCCAGTGTTGCATCAACGCGGCACGCCTCCCGAAGTCGCGCGCGGCTACCGCGGCGCAGGCGGGCCGCCGGGCACGATGTCGCGGCCCGTCGGGTGCAGCTCGGCGTCGAGCTCGAGCTGCCAGAAGTAGCGCGTGAAGGTGAGGCCGGCGCGGTACTCGCCGACGTGCGGGTCCACGCGCTGCCCGCGGGCCATCGCCACGATCAGCTCCGGGTAGGTCCGGCCCGCCGGCGCCGCGTACATCGGGGCGGGATAGGCGCCGCCGAAGCGGGTGTTGACGTCGGTGATGCCGAGGCCGATCTCGCGGTCGCGGAACACCTGCACCGTGCACGGCCCGCGGACGCCGAGGCGCTCCACCAGCCGGCGGGCCAGGTCCACCAGCTCGGGATCGTCGATGACCGTGCCCTTGATCGACTCCCCGCCGCGCGACTCGATCATCGTGCGCGGGATCGCGTTCAGGCAGCGACCCTCGCGGTCGGACAGCAGGTCGATGGAGAGCTCCGGGCCGTCCATGAGCCGCTGCACCATCACCGGCTCCTCGACGTACTCGCAGAAGAACGCGGCCTGGGCGGCGTCGCGCGCCGGGTGGATCGAGCGCGCGCCGCTGCCGCGGCGCGGCTTGACCATCACCGGGTAGCTCGGCGGGTCCTGCCCCGGCAGGACGGTCGGCGGCGACGGGGACCCGAGGCGCTCGAGCAGCAGGTGGGTGTCGTACTTGTCGTAGGTGGCGGCGGCGATCTCGGGGTCGGGCACCAGCGCCTGCGGCAGCCGGCCGTCGGCGCGCGCCCGGGCCAGGACCTCGATGTCCAGGTCGGTCAGCGGGACGATGGCGCCCACGTCGTGGCGCTCGCACAGCTCTTGGAGCGCCGGCACGTAGCCCGGGTCGTCGATGCGCGGCACGCCGGCGCGGACCGTCGCCGCGTACTGGGCGGGGGCGAGCGGATTGGGGTCGACGGCCACCACGGTGGTGTGCTGGGCGAACGACGCCACGATGTCGTAGCGCTTGCCCACCCCGGTCAGGAGGACCGCGTCACCCATGCCGGCGGCCTGCGCTCAGCGGTTCCAGCTCGGCATCGTGGCGTGGCGGACGAGCACGGTCGCCCGGCCGCCCGCGTAGGGCACGGTCGCCACCGAGGGGTCGTCGTCGAACGCGGGGTAGGCGCCGAGCACCGTGGTGCCGTCACGCGACAGGCCGGTCGCGTCCATGCCGTTCTCGGTCGCCGAGCCCAGCTTGCGCTGGCGGCCGGTGGCCGGATCGACCGCCACCGGGTAGGTCGTGTCCTGGCCGCCGAACTGGGCGAGCAGGCGCGTGCCGTCGGCCGACCACGCCGTGGCGGTCAGGCCGCTGAGCAGGAACGGGATGCGCCCCTTCGTCAGCTGACGGCGGCCGCTGCCGTCCGGGTTCATCAGCCAGAGGTGGTACTTCGGCCCGTCGTCGCGGCGGTGCTTGCCCGTGGGCCGGTTCCAGCGCGTGTAGACGATCTGTCGCGGGCCCCAGAGCGGAGAGATGCTGTGGCCGTCGGTGGTCAGCCGCCGCGGCGCGCCACCGGCGACCGCGGCGATCTCGACGTTCGTCGGGGCGAACAGCCGGTCCGTGCGCGCCCGGCCGTAGACGAGCTGCGTGCTGTCGGGCGAGAACGACGCGCCGCTGAAGAAGCCGGTGGCGACGGTGCGCACCTGGCCGGTGGCGACGTCGATGAGCACGAGGCGCTGGCGGCCGACCTCCGGGCCGGCCTGGGTGGCGATGAAGCGGCTGTCGGGCGACCACGCGAACGGCCCGTAGCGCCAGTTCGTGAGGATCGTGCGCGGCGTCCCGCCGGCGGTGGGGATGAGCCGCAGCACCGGCTGGGCGCGGCTGAAGCGGTTGCCGTAGGCCACCGCCTGGCCGTTGGGCGAGATCGACGGGTTGCGCCCGGCGGCCAGCTTGTGCGCACCGCTGCCGTCGTCGTTGGCCACCCAGACCGTCGAGCGCACGACGCCGGCCTGGTAGGTCAGGGTGGCGCTCGCGGCGGGCGCGAGGACGAGCAGGGCGGCGAGCGCAGCGAGCGATGGCGCGAGGCGGCGGCGGAGCATGATCGATGGACCCTATCCGCTGGCCCCGATCGCATCGTGCCGCAGCCGGCGGCGCTCAGCGCAGGTCCCAGCCCCCGCGGTCGCCCTTGTACAGCCCGCCCCCGTCGAGCAGCACGCCGACCGTGCGCTTGAGGATCTCGAGGTCCAGGCGCCAGGAGCGGTGCTCGATGTACCAGAGGTCGAGCTCGATGCGCTGCGACCACGGCAGCGCCGCGCGGCCCTGCACCTGCGCCCAGCCGGTGATCCCGGGCTTGACGGCGAGCCGGCCGCGCTGGCGCTCGGTGTACTGGGCGACCTGCACCGGGATCGTCGGCCGCGGCCCGACGATCGCCATGTCGCCGCGCAGGACGTTGACGAGGTTGGGCAGCTCGTCGATCGACGTGCGCCGCAGGAACGCGCCGACGCGGGTGATGCGCGGGTCGCCCTCGGCCACCGCCATCCCGGCGCCCATGCCCTCGGCGCCGTGGACCATCGTGCGCAGCTTGAGCACGTCGAACTCGCGCCCGTGGCGGCCGACGCGACGCTGGCGGTAGATCGGATGGCCGGGCGACTCGATCCGGATCGCCGCCATCGCCGCCAGCACCACCGGGCCGGTCACGATCATCGCGGCGCCCGCCACCACGACGTCGAACAGGCGCCGCACCGAGTCGCCTGCTGCCGAGTCGTGGCCCGGTCTCACCGCGTGCCCTCCGGCGCGTCCCAGCCCGCCTCGGTGCCGTGACGCAGCCAGTCCCACAGCCCGCCGGCCAGCGCCGCGGTGGTCAGCACGTAGTAGCGCGCGATCAGCAGCGGCCGGGCCCGCAGGCGACCGCCGGCGGCGGCCGCGGCGAGCAGGCCCAGCTGCGCCGCCAGCAGGAGCCGGTGCCGGCGCCAGGCGGCCAGCGTCGCCGCGAACGCGACGAGATGCAGGAACGGCGTCAGGTAGCGCAGCACGCGGTGCGACGCGATGAACAGCAGATAGCGCGGCGGGGTAGCCGCGCGGATCGGCCAGGCCGCCGCGCACGACGATCGGCCAGCCGTGGCGCATCATCCGCCGCTTGCGGGCGAACTCGCCCTCGATCGAGGGGACCATCTTCTCCGTCGCGCGCGCCTGCGGCACGTACACCGCGCGCCGTCCCCGCTTGACCAGGTTGAACGGGAACGAGAGGTCGTGGCCCATGATCGGGTCGACCTCGATGTAGTCGGCCCGGCGAACCGCGTAGATCGCCCCGTTGCCGCCCGTCACCGAGTGCAGGTCGGACTCCATCGCGCGCAGCCACATCTCGTAGCGCCAGTAGACCCCTCCTGGTTGGTGCCCGTGTCGCTGACGAACGCGACCTGCCCGCAGGCGTAGGCGACGGCGTCGTCGGCGAACACGGTCACGAGCTCTCGCAGCGCTTGGCGCTCCCAGAGCGCGTTGGCGTCGGAGAACGCGACGATCTCGCCGGTGGCGACCCGCACCGCCGCGTCCTGCGGCGCGGATCTTGCCGCCGCGCGGCAGGTCGAGGACGAGGCTCGGCCCGGCGGCGCGGGCGAGCGTCACCGTGTCGTCCGTCGAGCCGTCGGAGGCGACGATGATCTGCAGGCGCTCGCGCGGCCAGTCGAGGGCGAGCGCGTTGGCGACCTTCGCCTCGACGACCGCGGCCTCGTCGTGCGCGGCGACGACGAGGCTGACGTGCGGCTCGACCGGCGCGCGGCGCACCGGTTCGACCGCCAGCACGCGCCGCAGCAGCGCGAGCAGCACGCCGTAGCCCGCCTGGGCGTAGGCGATCAGGGCGAGGCAGGCGAGGAGCACGGCGCGGAGCATGGGCGGCGCGCATTGTGGCGGACTTCGCGCCGCAAGGGCCACGGCGCGGGCGTGCGATCATCGCCGCCGTGAGCCTACGCGCCTGGTCCTGCTTCGCCGCCGTCTCGGTCCTGTGGGGCATCCCCTTCCTCTTCATCAAGCTCGCCGTCGACGACGGCGTGCCGCCGGTGTTCGTCGCCTGGGCGCGGCTGGTGATCGGCGCGGCGATCCTCGGCGTGGTGGCGTGGCGAATGGGCGTGCTGGGTGGGCTGCGCGGCCGGCTGCGGTGGGTGGCGGCCTGGGGGCTGACCGAGATGGCGATCCCGTTCCCGCTCATCGCGTCCGGCGAGGTGCACGTGTCGTCGTCGCTGACGGCGATCCTCCTCGCGTCGGCACCGCTGATGGTCTCGGTGCTGGCCATCCGGCTCGACCCGGCCGAGCGGGCGCGCGGAACGCGCCTCGTCGGGCTGGTGATCGGGTTGGCGGGGGTCGTCGCGCTGGTCGGCGTCGACGTCGCCGGCCGCTCAGACGAGCTGCTCGGCGCCAGCGCGATCCTGCTCGCCGCCCTCTGCTACGCGGTGGGTCCGTTCATGCTGCGCGGCCCGCTGGCCGGGGCGGACGCAACTGCGGTCGTCACGGTGGCGATGCTGTTCGCCGCGCTGATGCTGACACCGTTCGTGCTCACCGACCTGCCGAGCGTGACGCCGTCCGGCACCGCGATCGGCTCGCTCGTCGTGCTCGGCGTGGCCTGCTCGGCGGCCGCGTTCGTCCTGTACGCGATCCTCGTCGCCGAGGTCGGCGGCAGCCGCGCGATGGTGATCACGTACGTCGCGCCCGTTGTGGCCGTGGCGCTCGGCGTGACCGTGCTCGGCGAGAACCTCGGCGCCGGCGCGGTGGCCGGCCTGCTGCTGATCCTGGCCGGCTCGTGGCTGGCGACCGGCGGGCGGCGACCGCCGGGCCTCGGCTCGGCGCTGCGCGTGTTCGGGCGCGAGCGCCGCCCCACGGTGCGCGACGTCGGCGAGGCGAGGGTCGATCCCGCGGCCGGATGACGCGCACGCAGTCGCGTGCTCAGCGCGCGACCGCGGGCAGCATGACGCCGGGGTTCAGCAATCCGTCGGGGTCGCACGCGTCCTTGATCGCGCGCATCGCCGCGATCTCCGCGTCGCTGCGCACGAGCGCCAGGAAGCGGGCCTTGGCGGCGCCGACCCCGTGCTCGGCGCTGATCGTGCCGCCGACCGCGGCCGCGAGGCGCAGCACCGCCTCGTCGACGGCGCCGTCGTCCGGGTCCGGGCCGAGCACGTTGACGTGGACATTGCCGTCGCCGAGGTGGCCGAACTGGAACGTCCGCGCGCCCGGCGCCACCGCCGCGACGACCTGGGGCACGCGCTCGAGGAACTCGCCGAGGCGGTCGAGCGGCACCCCGACGTCGAGCTTGTGCGGGATGCCGGCGGCGGCGATCGCCTCGGTCAGCGTCTCGCGCAGCCGCCACAGGCGCTCGCGGTCGGCCGTGTCATCGGCCAGCAGCGCATCATTGGGCACGACCGCCGCGAGCTCGTCGGTGGGGTCACGCGTCCCGACCGCCTCGGCCAGCACGTAGGCGGCGGCGTCGCGCACCGGCGACGGCACGCCGAGGTACTCGCACGTGAAGGCCAGCCCCTCGGGCAGCAGCAGCTCGAGCGCCTCCAGCGACGGCACACGCGTCCGCAGCGCGCCCACCAGCGCGACGACGTCGTCGATCGAATCCAGCGCCACGAGCACCGCGACACGCTGTGCCGGCGGCGCGATCAGCCGCCAGCGCACGCGGGTGACCACGCCGAGCGTGCCCTCGCTGCCGATCAGCAGCGCGGGCAGGTTCAGCCCCGCGTTGTCCTTCAGCAGCCCCGACAGGCGCCGCACAACCGTGCCGGAGCCGAGCACCGCCTCCAGGCCGGCCACGCGGGCCCGCGCAGTGCCGTGGCGCAGCGCCCGCAGGCCGCCCGCGTCGCAGGCCACGATCCCGCCGAGCGTGGCGCTCTCGCGCGCGCCGAAGTCCATCGCCGCGTCGAGGCCGGCGCCGCGGGCGGCGGCCTGCAGCGCGCCCAGCGTCGCCCCCGCGCCGGCCTCGACCTGCCCGGTCGCGGGGTCCGGCGGCCCGACGTCGTCGAGCCGGGCCAGGCTCAGCACCACCTCGCCGCCGCGCGGGACGCCGCCGCCGACCAGCCCGGTGTTGCCGCCCTGCGGCACGACCGCCGCGCCGGCGGCGCGGCAGGCCGCGAGGACGCCCGCGACCTCCTCGGCGCCGCCGGGCCGCACGACGGCCGCGGCGGAGCCGCGGAAGCGCCCGCTCCAGTCGGTCTCGTACGGGGCGCGCAGGTCGGGGTCGGTGAGGACGTGACGCGCACCCACGACGTCGCGCAGGTCGTCGACCAGCGTCATCGCCTGGGCACGCTACTGCGGCTCGGCGCGCGACGCGCCCGCCTGCGTCCCCTCGGGGACGACCTGCATCCCGTCGTCGCGGCCACGACCGAAGGCCGCGGCGAACGCGGTGCCGGCGGCCAGCAGCGCCCACGTCAGCGGGTCCTCCAGGAACGCGGCGTACAGCATCGTGTGCACGAGCAGCGCGACGAACGCCGCAGCGACGTACGCGCGCAGCGGCCACGGACGCGCCCCGGCGAACAGGCGCGCGAGCGCGGCGACCAGCAGGGCGAGGTAGACGGCGAGGCCGATCACGCCCTGCTCGGCCGCGACGGTCACCGGGATCGTGTGCGAGGCGGTCGCCGCCTTCTGCGACGAGACGCCCTCCTCGCGACGGTAGACCGTCGAGAACGAGCCCGACCCCCAGCCGAGCACCGGCTTGTCGGCGAACAGCCGCCCGCCGCCCTTGATCAGGTCGAGGCGGCCGCTCGTCGCCTTGTCGGCCGACTTCGACGAGCCCAGGTCGAGGTTGATCGCGCTCGGGAACAGCACGACGAACCCGATCGCCACGACCACCGCCGCCGCCACCGCCGCGGCCGTCCAGCGCCAGCTCCAGCGCAGTGCGGCCAGGACGGCCAGACCGGCCAGCAGGGCGGCGAAGCTCGACTGCGAGAAGCTCAGCACGAGGCCGGCCCACAGCAGCGCGAGCAGCGCCGCGCCGATCAGCACGTCGCGCGCCCGCCGCGTCCACAGGATCACCGTGGTGATGCCGAGCATCACGATCACGAGGAAGCGCCCGTAGATGTTCGGGTCGAAGAACAGCGAGTTGACGCGGAAGTACGTCTGGAACTGGCTGGCCGCGACGAGCTTGGGGTTCAGCAGCAGCTCCTTGCGCGCGTACTCGACGAAGCCGATGCAGACGAACACCGCCGCCAGCGCCACCAGGACCGCCAGGCACTGCAGCGCCAGCCGCTGCGTCCACGGCACCTCGCGCAGCAGCCCGAAGAGCAGCGCGAACGGCACGTAGAAGAAGACGACGTTCTGCAGGCCGTGCGTGAAGTCGTCGGAGTAGATGGCCTGGACGGCGTAGAGGACGATCGCCGCGCACAGCAGCCACTCGAGCGCGCGCGGGCGAAACGGCGCATCGTCGTCCTCGGCGCGCAGGCGCGGCACGCCGACCGCGAGCACGCCGGCCGCGATCACCAGGTACAGCGGGACGAGCAGGTTGGCGGTGTCGCCGCCGGCGGAGATCGGGATGCGAAACGGCAGCGCCGCGACCACCAGCAGCGGCAGCAGCAGCGGGCGCCGGTGCAGCAGGACCGCGAGCGCCGCGACGACCGCGAGCGCCACGACGGCCGCACCCGCCAGCAGCGCGGGCCGGTCGCGCAGGCTCACCACCTGCGACGAGTCCCAGATGTCGGCGAGCAGGAGGATCGGCACCAGCACGAGCGCCCCGATCGCGGCGGCCGAGCGCGCGCGCAGGCCCGGAGCGAGCAGCGCCGCCGCGGCCAGCACGGCCGCCGCGACGACGCCGAGGCGGTCGAGCGCGTCGCCGAGGTCGGTGGCGGCGAGGATCATTGCGACAGCAGCGTCCATGTCCTGCGCACCAGCTCGCTCTCGTTGCCCGGCCGGCCCAGACGCTGCGGCAGCTGCGGCAGGCCGAAGCGGATGATCAGCCCCTGGCCCAGGCGCTCGGCCACGATGACCTTCTTGCCGTCCCCGGTCACCGCGCTGGCCACCACCTTCGCGCCCGACCCCACCGACTGCGTCTCCTCGTAGGCGTCGTAGCCGGAGAACACGCCGGTGCCGCCGAACACGTTGCCCGCGAACAGGTCGATCTCGTCGTTGAAGATCGTCAGCGTCGTCCCCGGCCGGCGCACCAGCGGACCCAGCGTCGCGCCGAACGCGTCGGTGCGCGCCGCCGCCGTCGGGCCGACGAGCCGGGTCGGCGTGACGCGCACCTGGCGGCGCAGCGAGTCGATCCCGAACGTGGCGACCTTGCCGCCCTCGCGCACGTAGCGCCGCAGGGAGCGCTGCACCGACGCGGGCAGCCAGCGCATGTCGCCGGCCAGCACGACGCCCGTGTGGTGCTCCAGCCGCGGCCCCTCGTTCGTGGCCAGCCCCAGGTCGGTCGTCAGGTCGTACTTGAGGCCGGCGCGGTCGAGGTAGATCAGCAGCGGCGCCACGCGCTGGACGAGGTCCGCCGGCAGGCCGCCGGCGAAGACGCGCTCGCGGCGCACGGGCAGGCCGCCGGTGAGCGTGTTGGGCCAGCCGTCGCCGTCGTCGTCGACGGGGTTGCGGCCCTGCCACGTGATCGCCGGCAGCACGACGAGGACCTTCTGGGTCTTGACCGCCTGCACCGCCAGCGGCACCGTGGTCTGGTGGGCGCGCGTGTGCGCCTCGAAGAGGTAGAGGCCCGACTGGTCGGTCTTGGGCGCGTCGATCTTGACCACCGGCAGCGTTCGCGGCCGCCCCTCCCGGTACGGGCGCCCGCGCCCGGCCCGGCGCAGCGACCAGGCGAAGCGCCGCCCGCGGGCATCGACGCCGAACGTCGTCGGCGACTGCGCGATCGCCGGCTCGAGTGGCGGCTGGGCGGCAAGCGTGCGCACCGTGATGCCGCCGTGGCCGGACAGCCGCTCGCCGTAGCCGGCCTTGGGCGGCAGCGGCCCGGGCGCCGTGCCGACGTTGCCCGCGCGATCGCGCACGCGCAGGGCGACCACGTAGGTGCCCGGGGTCAGCGGCCGCCCGGCGGAGTCGCGGCCGTCGTAGACGAACGCGCGCTGCCCGCCGGGGACGACCGTGTGGAAGACCTGGCGCGGGTTCGGGTCCGTGCGATAGACCATCAGCTCGGTGGGGTCGTTGCGCGCCGGGTTGTAGAAGCGGATCAGCACCGGTTGGCCGTCGGGCTGCGGCAGGATGTCCGGTCCGCGGTTGTCGCCGCCGATGCGCTGCACGCGCGGACGCGGAGCGGTGGTGTCGACGCGCACGCCGCGCGGCAGCGGCACGGCCCGGCCCTGGTCCTGCAGGTTCACGCGGTAGTCGTAGACGCCGTCGGGCACGATGCGGCCCGCGTCGTCGCGGCCGTTCCACACCGCCCGCACGCGCGTGCCGGCCGGGACCCGGCGGTTGGCGATCAGCGTGCGCACCACGTCGCCGCCGCGGTCGATGACGCGCAGCGAGACCGTGTCCGTGGTGCGCAGCTGGAAGCCGACGCGGGCACGGTCGAGCCGGCCGTCGCCGTTGGGCGAGAACAGCGGCGTGATGCGCGCGAAGCCCACGTCGGCGGGCTCGCGCTTGATGCGCTGGACGACGAAGAAGGCGGCGAACGTGGCCAGCACGAGCAGGCCGAAGGCGACCGCCCGCACCGTGTTGGGGCTCACGGGCGGACGCCGAGAGGCATCGGTGGGCTCGTGGGTGAGCACGGGCTCACAACCGGATCAGGGCGCCGTTGGGGATCGCGATGTGCTGGAACGCGGCGAGGCTCTCGTTGCGCGTGTGGCAGAGGGCGACGCGGATCGAGCCGCGATGGCAGACGACGAGCGCCGGGAGATCGCCGCGCTGCCTGACGTCGGCCAGGCCGGCCATGACGCGCTCCTGCTGCTGGGGGAGGGACTCGCCGCCGGGAAAGCGCCAGTCGCCGCCCGCCTGCCACGCGGCCCACAGGTCCGGGTGCTCGCGTTCGACGTCGTCGAAGAGCAGGTCCTGCCAGTCGCCGACGTCGGCCTCGGCGAAGCGCGGGTCGAACCGCGGCTCCAAGCCGACGGCCTCGGCGACGATCTCCGCCGTCTGGCGCGCCCGGCGGATCGGGCTGGCGTACAGGGCGGCGAGCGGCTCCCGACGCGCCTGCTGCGCCAGCTCGCGCGCCTGCTCGAGGCCGCGCGCGTTGAGCGGCACGTCGCACTGGCCCTGGAAGCGGCGCTCGGCGTTGTAGGCCGTCTCGCCGTGGCGGGCCAGGAGGATCATGCGTCGCGCTCCATCGTGTCCGAGCGCAGCCCGAGGCGCAGCGTCTCGAGCGACAGCACCTCGTCGGGCGCGATGTTGCCCAGGTTGACGTCCGCGCCGAAGCGGCGCAGGAAGAAGACCTGCTGGTCCTTGCGCGGCGCCTCGAACAGCATCTGCCCCGGGTCGATGGCGTGGGCGATCTCGTCGATCAGCCCCATCCGCACCTCGCCGTCGGGGCGGTAGATGCCGGCCGTGCCGCTCTCGCGCGCCTCGGCGATGACCTTCCACGCCCCGGCGTCGAGCTCGGCCCGGATCTGCTCGACCCACCGGTACGGGGCCATGATCTCCTCGGCGTCCTTGGATCCCACCTCGCTGAGCACGGTGAACTCCTTCGCCAACCGGCGGATGAGACCTCGCTTCTCGTGCGGATCGAGAGCGATCGTGCCGTCGGAGACCTCGACGTGCTCGAGCCCCAGCTCGCGCAGCCAGGCGACGAGGCCGTCGACGCGGCCCTGGCGGATCGCGAGCTCGGTGAGCGTTCCGCCGAGGACGGCCGGGATGCCGTGCGCGCGCAGCCGCCGGAGCTTGGGCTCGAGGTTGGCGGTGGCCAGGGCGGTGCCCCAGCCGAGCTTGACGATGTCGACGCTGTCGCCGCAGACCTCGACGAGGTCGTCGATCTGGCGCAGCGACAGGCCGCGGTCGAGGACGTGGGTGATGCCGGTGGACCGAGGCTTCGCGCTGCGGCGCGGCAGCTCGAGCGGGCCGGGCGGCGTCATCTAGTGGCCCGTCCCGCAACCATCGCACGAACCACTAGCGCGACTGGTCGGACCCGACGGTGACCACGACGAGCGCATCCGGGCCGGCGGTGGCCGAGGTGACCTCGTCGATCGGCACGACGGCGTCGGAGCCGACGTCGATGATCCGGGCGACGTCACGGGCCATGCGCACGCTGCCGGGCTGGTAGGCGACCTGGGTGGCCGAGCGCTGCTGGTCGGGCGCGTTGGTGACGGTGCCGATGCGGTACTTGCGCGCCTCGAGCTTGTCGGCGACCGAGCGGGCCAGCCCCGGCACCGTGGTCCCGTTGAGCACGGCGACGGTCGTCTTCGCGCGCGAGCTGTCGGACGCCGTGTTCACCGGCTCGGTCGTGCGGGCCGGCGCGATCTGGTTGCCGGTCTGCGTGGTCGCCTTCGTGCTCGGGTTGTCGTCGCCGCCGAGCTGGGTGATGGCGAACACGATCGCCGCGATGACGACGATCACCGCGCCGCCGATCAGGAGCAGGCCGCCGCGCCGGGATCCGCCGCCGTTCCCGCCCCCGCGCCGCGGCGGGACGGTGGCCGACGGGGCGCCGGTACGCAGCGGCGCCGAGCGGGGCGTCCCGGCGGGTCGCGCGCCGGCGGCGGCCCCAGACGCGCCCGCCGCGGTCCGGGCGCCGGGGACGGCGCCGCGGGCGGAGGCGGGGACCGGACGCGCGGGCTGGCCGGCTGACCGGGCGGGCGCGCGGGTTGGGCGGGCTGGCCGGGCGGGCGCGTGGGTTGGGCCGGCGCCGCGGGCTGGCCGGGTGGGCGGGCGGCCGGGGGAGGCGGTGGTGGAGGGTCGACCGAAGCGGGCTGGGCGGTCCCGGGGGTCGCCGCCGACGACGGGGCGGCGGTGGCGGGCTGGGCAGTGCCGGGCTCGGCGGCGGGCGACGAACCGGCGGTGGCAGGCTGGGCGGTCCCGGGCTCGGCGGCGGGCGACGGGCCGGCGGTGGCAGGCTGGGCCGTGCCGGGCTCGGCGGTGGGCGGCGCCGACGAGGCGGGCTGCGGCGCCGGGGCGCCTGGGGTCGCAGGCGCCCCCGGCGTCCCCGTCTGCCCGTTGGGCGCCGTACCCGCCGCCGCCGGGGCCCGCGGTCGCCGTGGCGGCGGCCGCGGCCGGGCTAACCGTCGCCGGCCGCAGGGCCGACGCCCTGGCCCTGGGCGGCCTGCGCCGCCAGGCGGGCGCGACCGCGCCGCGAGCCGAGGGCGTGGCGGGCCGGCACCGCGCTCGCCGCGACGCTCCTGAAGCTCGGCGGCACGCTCCGGCTGCCCGACCGGCCCACTCGCGCAGGCGCTTGGTCACGCGCCTGCGCAAGTACAGCATCGAGGACCGCGAGCCCGAGGATGGCGGCGAGCCCGGCGAGCTTGCTCGATCGTCTCAACCTGGCTGGGAATGCCGAAGACGGCGGTCAGGGGGCGACGGCCGCCGAACGGGAGAAGTCTGGGACCGGGGGTCCCCGGAAGCGGCGGCCGCGTCCACCGGAGCGCCGGTGCGCAGCACCGACAGCTCGGTCACCTTGCGCGCGAGCGCCGCCGCATCGCCCTCCAGCACGAGCAGCCCGATCTCGGCGAACATCGCCTCGACGACCTCGGGCGCGAGCCGCTCGCGCTCGGCGATCTGGATCTTCTCGGCCGGCGTGGCCTGCGGGCGCTCGTAGGGGTTGAACAGGTCCTCGTGGAGCTTCTCGCCCGGCCGCCGGCCGGTGATCTCGATCGCGATGTCGTGCTCCGGCCGCAGCCCGGACAGCTCGATCATGTCCCGGGCGAGCTGCATGATCGAGACCGGGTCGCCCATCTCCAGCACGAAGACCTCGCCGCCGGTGGCCAGCGAGCCCGAGCGGATGATGAGCTGCACCGCCTCCGGGATCGTCATGAAGTAGCGGGTCATCGCCGGATCGGTGACGGTCACCGGGCCGCCCTTGGCGATCTGCGCGCGGAAGATCGGCACGACGCTGCCAGACGAGCCGAGGACGTTGCCGAAGCGCACGGTGGCAAACCGCGTCCGCGGATGGCGCGCACCCGCCTCCTCGACCGCCCACTCGGCCAGCGCCTTCGAGGCCCCCATCACCGTCGCCGGCGTCACCGCCTTGTCGGTCGAGACGAGCACGAAGGTGCGCGCGCCGAGGTCGCCCGCGACCCGCGCCATCACGCGCGTGGCCAGCGCGTTGTTGCGGACCGCCTCGACCGGGTTGAGCTCCATGAGCCCGACGTGCTTGTAGGCGGCGGCGTGGAAGACGATCGTCGGGCGGTGCTCGACGAACACCTCGCGCATGCGCTCCTCCTCCTTGCAGTCGGCGAGCACCGCCGCCAGCGTCGAGGGGTGCACGTGGCGGTCGTCCTCGAGCTCGCGCTGGATGCGGAAGAGGTTGTCCTCGGCGTGGTCGAGCAGGATCAGCCGGCGCGGCGCGACCCGGGCGATCTGCCGGCACAGCTCCGCCCCGATCGAGCCGCCCGCGCCGGTGACGAGCACGGTCTCGCCGTCGAGGTAGCGGCCGACGCGGTCGATCTCGAAGCGCACCGGCTCGCGGCCCAGCACGTCCTCGACCTGCACGTCGCGCACCTGGCGCACGTACGTCGAGCCGCCGCCCCGCAGCAGCTCGAACACCGTCGGCAGCGTGCGCACCGGGATGCCCCGCCGCCGGCAGGCGCCCGCGACGCGCGCGCGCAGCGTCCCCGGGGCCGACGGGATCGCGATCAGCACCTCGTCGGGCTCCACCTCGTCGAGCACGCGCGGGAACTCGTCGCGCGTGTCGCCGAGCACCCGCACGCCCTCGACGCGGATGCGCCGCTTCGTCGGGTCGTCGTCGACGAAGCCGACGGGATCGAGCCCGAGATCGCGGTTGCGCAGGATCTCGCGCAGCACGAGCCGGCCGCCGTCGCCGGCGCCGACGATGAGGACGCTGCGCGCGTCGGCCCGCGCCCGGAAGCCGCGGGGGCGTTCGTGCACCATCCGCGCCAGCAGCCGCACGCCGCACAGCAGCGCGATCGAGATGAGCATGAACAGCGCGACGACGCTCGAGGGCAGACCGACCGAGACGTTGCCCTCGGCGGTCGCGCGCGTCACCGGGTGCAAGACCGCGACCGCGGCGACCAGCGCGACCGTCACCAGCACGACCGAGCGCACGACGACCATCAGGTCGCGCTGGCCGGCGTAGCGCCACCACTTGCCGTACATCCGCGAGGCGACGAAGACGATCAGCGACCCGGCGACGACCCAGGGCAGCGTGTCGCGCAGCAGCTCGGCGTACGGGGGGCTGATCCCGTTGTCGAAGCGCAGCCAGAAGGCCAGCCAGTAGGAGAATGCGACCAGCACCCCGTCGACCAGAATCTGCGGGATCGAGTGGCGGTGCAGCGGAACGGTCGCCGATCGAACGCGGCGCACGAGCGCAGAGTGTAAACGGGCCGGCCGGCCGAAGCGCCCCTCAAGTCGCCCCGCGCGCGTCCGACGACGTGAACGTGGCCGCCACCATGCTCTCGCCGTCCGGCCTAGCCGCCTGCCATATGGTCGCGTTCCCCCGGATCAGCGACCCGCGCGGGAACCTGAGCGTGGTCGAGGGTCGGGTTCACGTTCCGTTCGACATCCAGCGGGCCTACTGGCTCTACGACGTGCCCGGCGGCGCCGAGCGCGGCGGCCACGCCCACCGTGACCTCGAGCAGGTCGTGGTGGCCATGTCGGGCAGCTTCGACGTGGCCCTCGACGACGGCGAGATCGCGCAGCGCTTCCATCTCAACCGCTCCTACGCCGGGCTCTACATCCCGAGCATGATCTGGCGCGAGATCGACAACTTCTCGTCGGGCTCGGTCTGCCTGGTGCTGGCCTCCGAGCCGTTCGACGAGGACGACTACATCCGTGACCACGCCGAGTTCCGCCACGCGGTCCGATGCCGATCAGGGTCCCCTTCGCCGACCTGAGCGCCGCCCAGGCCGAGGTCGGCGCCGACCTTCGCGCCGCCTTCGAGCGCGTCCTGGCGTCGGGCCGCTGGGTGCTCGGACCGGAGCTCGACGCCTTCGAACGCGAATGGGCTGCGGCCTGCGCGAGCCCGGAGGCGATCGGCGTGGGCAACGGCCTGGACGCGCTGACCCTGGCGCTGCGCGCGCTTGGGATCGGGCGCGGCGACGACGTCGTCGTGCCCGCGCAGACGTTCGTGGCCACCTGGCTGGCGGTGTCAGCCGCCGGGGCGACGCCGGTCGGCGCCGACGTCGACGCCGCCACCGGCAACCTCGACCCGGCGGCGGCGGCGGACGCCATCGGCCCGCGCACCCGCGCCGTCGTGGCGGTGCATCTGTTCGGCCAGCCGGCGGACATGACCGCGCTGCGGGCCATCGCGGCCGACCATTCGGTGGCTCTCGTCGAGGACGCCGCGCAGGCCCACGGCGCCCGCTGGAGCGGCGTTCGCGCCGGCGCGCTGGGAGACGTGGCGGCGTTCAGCTTCTATCCCGGCAAGAACCTCGGCGCCCTGGGCGATGGCGGCGCCGTGACGACGGCCGACCCGGCCGTGGCCGTGCAGGTGCGCCGCCTGCGCAACTACGGGTCGCGGCGCAAGTACGTCCACGACGGGCCGGGCGTCAACAGCCGACTCGACGAGCTGCAGGCCGCCTTCCTGCGCGCCAAGCTCGCGCGCCTGGAGGCCTGGAACGCGCACCGGCGCGCCGTCGCCACCCGCTATCTGGAGGGTCTGGACGACCAGGAGGAGATCCGCCTGCCCAGCGTGCGCCCCGAGGCGCAGCCGGCCTGGCATCTGTTCGCCGTCCGCAGCCGCCGCCGCGATGACCTGGCCGCGCACCTGAGGGCGCACGGCATCGAGACGCTCGTCCACTACCCCCAGCCCCCACACCGCAGCGGCGCCTACCGACGCCCCGGGCGCTTTCCCCGCTCCGAGGCCTGGGCCGCGCAGGAGCTCTCGCTGCCGATCGGCCCCCACATGCGGGCGGCCGACGTGGACCTCGTGATCGATGCCGTGCGCGCATTCGCCCGCGTTCCGGCACCGGCCCGCACCCACCGCATCCCTCAGGTGGGATCGCGTGAGCCTCGACGCCCCCGCACCTGGACGACGACGCGCGCCGCGACCACCAGTCCGACGTCGACGACCTCGACATCGAGGAGCAGGAGCTGAGCGCTCACCCGCCCAGCAGCGCCCGCACCGCGTCGTCGACCCCCGCGTAGACCGGCGCGATCCCGTGCTCCGACAGCCACGTCGGGTCGCGCTGACCGCCGCCCACCGCGAGGAAGGCCACCCCGGCGGCCGCGGCCGCGGCCGCGTCGCTCTCGGTGTCTCCGACGAACGCCCGGGCGCGGCATCGCCGCAGAGCGGCGGCCTTGGCGGCGGCCGCCCGAGCGGGATCGACGACCTCGACCGGCAGCCCGGGGACGAGGTGCGCGACCTGATCGCGGGCCGCGCGCGTGCGACGCCGGGCGGTGAGGACGAGCACAGGACGCGCGGCCGCGGCCAGGGCGGCCAGGGCCCGACGCGCGCCCGGCAAGAGCGGGTCGACCGCCAGCCAGGCGTCGTCTTCCACCGCCGCCGCCCATTCGCGGGCGATCCGCTGCGCGCGGGCGCCCGGGACGCCGACCGCTTCCAGCGCCACCCGCGTCGTCGCGCCGTGGCGCTTGGCCGCCCAGAAGCGGTCGGCGTCGAAGCCCGCGCCGACCAGCCGGGCGGCCAAGCGCACCTGACGGGGCCGGCAGTCCAGCAGCGTCCCGTCGAGATCGAGGGCGACGGTCACCGCCGGGCCACGCGCTCGACATAGCCGCGCAGGACGAAGCGCTCGTCGCCCGGCGCGGCCAGATGCGCGGACGGATCCTCACCCAGCGCGTCGGCCACCATCGCGCCGTGGACGTCCAGGCCGCAGACGACCGACATCCGCGTGGCACCGCCCGGGCGCGGATTGACGTCGGTGACCTGCCATCCGTGCGCGCCGCGCATGACCTGCAGACAGAAGGCGCCGCGCACGCCGGTCGCCTGGGCAACGGCCCGAGCCAGGCCCGCCAGCTCGGCGTCCGCGAACACCCGGCCCTTGGTGGCCACCCCGGCGCGGACCTCGAGCCGTTCTCGGGCCAGGGCGGCGAAGCAGGCGCCGTCGGCCGACCAGAACGCGTCGATGGTGATCTCGGGCGGGTCGCAGCGCTGCTGGACGACATAGGCGTCGGTGCGCTCGACCCCGGTGCGCTGCGCGGCGTCGACGAGCCGCACGCCGCGGCTGGCCACGCCGTGGCGGGGCTTGACGACACAGGGTCCCCGCCAGTCGCTCGAGCCTGCGACGGTCAACGGCGCGGGCACGCCCGCCGCCTCCAGCGCGCGCGCGGTCTCGAGCTTGTCCCAGCACAGCGCCGCCGCAGCGTGCGCGGGGGCCGTACAGGCGACGGAGGCCGGGAGCCGCCCCGCCTCGCGGGCCGCGGCCGCCGCGATCAGCTCGAGATCATGAATGGGCACGTAGACATCGATGTCGTGCTCGGCCAGCCCGGATGCGAGCGCGCCGGCGAAGCGGGGGTCACCGGCCGCGGGCACCCGGACAAAGGCATCGGCATCGGCCGCGGCGGCCACGAGATGGCGCGGATTGGTGTCGGCCGCGACGATCCGCGCGTCAGGCCGGCGTTCGCGCAGCGACTGGATCACCCCCCACCCGGTGGCCGACCCCGCCGCCCCCACCCAGATCGCCGGCATCAGTCCCGCCCGGCGTGACGTGCTACAACGCGCCGATGTCCGACGAGCGCCGACGCTTGGACGGCGTCGCCGCCGACGTCAGCTACGAGGAGGGCGTCAACGGCGCCATGATCGCCCATCTCGCGCGCGTCTACGCTCGCTACTGGGCGCCGGGAGCGAGCTGTCTGGAGCTGGGCCCGGCCGAGGGGACGTTCAGTGCGGTCCTGGCCGAGCGCTTCGACGACCTCACGCTGGTCGACGGCTCCGAGCACTTCGTCGCGCTGCTGCGCGAGCGCCTCCCGCAGGCCGCGATCGTCCACGCGCTCTTCGAGGACTACGAGCCGCAGCGTCGGTTCGACACCATCGTCCTCGGACATGTCCTGGAGCACGTCGAGGACCCGCCGGCGCTGCTGCGCCGCGTGCGGGAGTGGCTGACGCCCGCCGGTCGCCTGTTCGCGGCCGTGCCCAACGCCCGCAGCCTGCACCGCCAGGCCGCCGTGCTCATGGGGCTGCTGGCCCACGAGCGAGCGCTCAACGACACCGATCGCCGGCTGGGCCATCGCCGGGTCTACGACCCCGAGAGCTTCCGCGCCGAGTTTCACGCCGCCGGCTTCGACATCGAGGTGTTCGGCGGGTTCTGGCTCAAGCCGGTCTCCAACGCCCAGATCGAAGCGTCGTGGACGCCCGAGATGCTGGACGCGTTCATGCGCGTGGGCGAGCGGTATCCCGACATCGCCGCCGAGTTGTACGTCATCGCCCGCTGACGTGCTCAAACCACGTGAGCGGCGGCCGATCATCGGGGCGTGTTCCCCGGCCTGACCGAGCACGCCGCGACCCTGACGGCCTTCGAGGACCTGGCCGAGGCCATGCTCGCTCGCGGGCTGGTGAACGAGGCCGCCGGCGCCGCGCAGACCGGCGCGGCGGTGGCGGCCATGAACCACGCCGGGGCCTTTGCCAGCCCGCGGCTGGATCGCGTGCTGCTGGCCGCCGCGCGCGAGCTCGGTCCCGCCCGGCCCTGGCGGGGCCGGGGCGCCGATCCGCGCCGGGTCCTGCACGTCTACTCCCACGTGGCGCCGGTCGGCGGCCACACCCGCCTCGGCACGCGCGTGGTCGAATGCGACCATGGCCGGGTCCATGACCTGCTGATCACGTCCCCGATCCAGGAGACGCCCGCGCCTCTGCTGGCCGCGGTGCGCGCCAGCGGCGGGCGCGAGCTGCCCACCACCGCCCGGCGACCGACCCTGCTCCAGCGGGCGGCGCAACTGCGCAGGGTCGCGCTCGACTACGACGCGGTCATCCTCTACCTGGACCCCCACGACCCGCTCCCCGCCATCGCGCTCGGCGGCCTGGCGCGGCGCCCACCGGTGCTCAGCTACGACACCGCGGACCACACCTTCGCCATCGGGCGGCCGGCGATCGACCTCAACCTCGCCTTCCGGCCCAAGGGCGCGCAGCTGGCGCGCGATCTGCGCGGCCTGCGGGCCGAACGCGTGACCGTCCTGCCGTTGCCGATTCCCTCGCCGTCAGGCGGCGACCGGGCCGCGACGCGGGTCGCGCTCGGACTCCAGCCCGACGACGTCCTGCTCGTCACCGTGGCCGCCGCCTACAAGTACGAGGGCGGCGCGGACGCTCACCTCCTCGACCTGGTCGAGCCGGTGCTGGCGGCCCGCCCCAACGTGCATCTGGTCGCCGCCGGGCCGCAGCCGGAGGGCCGCTGGGCGGTGGGGGCCCAGCGCACCGGCGGACGCGTGCGCGCGCTGGGCGTCACCGAGGGCTTGCCGCTCGTCGCGGCCGCCGACGTCGTGCTCGAGAGCTACCCGATGGGCTGCGGCACGCTGCTGCTGGAGGCAGCCGGGATGCAGCGTGCGCTGCTGGGCTACGCCCCCGACCCGCAGGCCTGCGAGCTGCTGTCGTCGGGCAGCTCGTCGGGCGACGCCTGCCCGCGGCCCGGCACGCCCGACGCCTACCGGGCGGCGCTGCTGCGCCTGATCGACGACCGTCAAGCGCGGACGGCGGCGGGAAGCACCGCCCGCGCGGCGACGCGGCTGAGCCATGAGCCCGAGCTGTGGCGCCAGGAGCTCGCGCGCTGCTACGCGCGAGCCGCGGAGCTCGGACCCGTGCGCCCGCAGGAGATCTCCGCCACGGTGCCGCCCTCGGGGCGCGAAGGCGACATCCTCGGCGGGGCGCACGCTCGGTCGGGCAAGGTCATCGCCCCCGCCGACGTGGACCGCGTGCTGGCCAGCCAGCGGCTGATCCTGGCCGACGCGCACCTGCGCGCCCAGTTCCACCATGCTCCGGGCGGCCACCCGCGCCCTCTGCGCCGGTACGCGATCGCGCTGGCCGCGCCGGCCCCCGACCCCGAGTCGATCGGCGTCGCCGTGGCCCGCATGCGCGACGTCGCCACTGCCCAGCTCGCCGCCCGGCTGGTCCTGACGCTGGCGGCAGACGACGTCGCGACAGCCATCCCGCTGATCGAGGCGGCGCTCGGATCCGCGGACGAGCTCGAGCTCGACCTCACGCCGGCCGACGATCCGACGGTCCTCATCTCGCCCGACACGCTGCCGGTCGCGGTGCCGCGAGACCGGCTGTTCGCGGCCGTCTGACTCGACGGCGCCCGCATCGGGGCCGGCCCGCTCAACCCCGGCGGGCGGCGGTCGATCACCGGGGCGTGATCGCCTTCGCGTCCTGCGTCGCCTCGCCCGAGATCTTCACCGCCGCCGCGGCGCGCGGCCTGGCCCGCGTCATGGAGCCCGACTCGGTCTTCGCGCAGCTGACGACGACCACCTCGATCCTCGAGGTCTACAACGAGGCCCTCGACCACTTCTCGCCCTACCTCGACCTGGAAGCGCTGGTGCTGCTGCACGAGGACACCGAGCTCTTCGACCCGGGCCTGTGCGCCACGCTGCGTCGCTGCCTGCGCGATCCCGCGGTCGGCGTGGTCGGCGCGATCGGCGCCCGCGACGTGACCTCGCTCGCGTGGTGGGAAGGCGAGATGGCCGGCTGCGTCGCCGAGACGCGCGGCCTGATCGATCGCGGATTCGACAACGTCGAGGTCGACGCCGTCGACGGGCTGCTGATGGCGCTCTCGCCGTGGGCGGTGCGCAACCTGCGCTTCGATCAGGGCACCTACAGCGGCTTTCACGCCTACGACGTCGACTTCTGCTTCGCGGCGCGGGCGGTCGGCCGCAAGGTCGTGGTCGCCGATCTGCCGTTGATGCACCACACCAAGGGCGGTTACGGCGACAAGGCGGTGTGGGACGCTGCGGACGCGGCGTTTCGCGCGAAATGGCTAGGTGAAGCCGCGACGCACGGGGTCCGCGCTACCGCGACCGCAGTGCCGCCGAGATCAGCAGGTCCGCGAGCAGCTGCGGGTCGCGGCGCACCCGGGCCGCGACGCCCGGCACCCGCTTGACGAGCTCGAGCTGGTCGACCGACTCCAGGCGGCGCAGCCGCCCCTCGGCGATGAGGCGCTCGTCCACCGCGCCGAGGCGGCCCGCGAACGTCGTCCACACCGGCGTGCCGAGCGCCACCGCCTCGCGGTTCATCGTCCCCCCCGCCGACACGACGAGATCGGCGTAGGCGACGAGCGACTGCGAGTCGATCGCGCGCTCGGGGACGACGAGGCCGGCCCCGCTCAGCTGCGCACGCTGCTGCGGCGTGCGCGGCAGGACCACGGTCTGCGTGCCGCGCAGGCGCTCGAGCACGTCGCGGAAGATCTCGTTCTCGAAGCGGTGGTAGGCCGACATCTCGGCCGGGGTGCGCACCACGGCGATCGGCGCGCGCGGGTCGAGGGCGAGCTCGTCGAGGACGGCGGATCGGGCTCGAAGTCCGCGAGCGCGTACTCCTCCTTCAGCCCCGGGTACGCGCGGATCTTGCCGCCGGCGCCGTAGCGCGCCAGGCGCTCGGGCGGGATCGCGTCCGGCACCACCACCACCCGCGCCAGGCGGCAGTTGATCGTGTGCTGCAGCGTCGCCCACTCGTAGTCGAACATCGTCGCGCTCGGGATGCGCAGCAGCGCCGCGGCGACCATGACGTCGTTGGAGCCGTGGCCGAAGGCGACGTCGAACGGGCCGCGCCGCCGCGCCCAGCGGACGAGCGCGCCCGATCGCGCCGCCAGGCCGCGCGCCTTGGCCGCCAGCCCCGCGCCCTGATGGCGCCGATCGCGGTATGGCCAAGCTCGTAGCGCTCGAGCAGGCCGAGCGTCTGGGCGAAGTCGCGCGCCGTGATCTGCACCTCGTGGCCGGCCGCCCGCAGGCGCTCGATCACGGGCCGCAGGACCACGACGTGCGGGCTGTTGGTGAGATCTACCCAGATCCGCATGCCCGGGGAAGCTACCCTCACGCCCTCGTGCTGCCGGTCCTGTTCGCCTCGATCACGGACCCCCTCGTCCAGTTCGCCGTCAGGGTGGTCGGCGATCTCGGCCTTTGGGGCATCTTCCTGCTCATGGTTCCGGAGAGCGCGTGCATCCCGATCCCGTCGGAGGCCACGATGCTCTTCGCCGGGTTCAACGTCGCCGAGGGCCAGTACTCGCTGTGGGCGGCGGTCCTCGTCGGCGCCACGGCCAACCTCGTCGGCTCCTGGATCGCCTACGGGATCGGCTACTTCGGGCGCCTCGAGCTGCTCGAGAAGCACGGCAAGGCGCTGCACGTCAAGCGGGCGCACCTCGAGTGGGCCGACCGCTGGTTCGAGCGCTACGGCAGCTACGCGGTGTTCTTCGCGCGGATGCTGCCGATCATCCGGACGTTCATCTCGCTGCCGGCCGGGGTGGCGCGGATGCCGTTCTGGAAGTTCTCGCTGCTGACGTTCCTGGGCTGCCTGCCGTGGATCCTCATGCTGACGCTGATCGGCCGCGAGGTCGGCGCCAACTGGGAGAGCTGGAAGGACCACCTGCACTACGTCGACTACTTCGTCGCGGGGGTGCTCGGCATCGCGATCGTGTGGCTGATCCTGCGCTGGTGGCGCCGGACGCGCCCGGCCACCGATGTCATCGGCTGACCCGCGGCTGCGGCTGGGCGAGGCGGTCGCGCTCGGAGCGCTGCACGGGCCGGCCGAGCTGCTGCCGGTCTCCTCGTCGGGGCACGCGACGCTCGTGCCGTGGCTGCTTGGGTGGGAGTACGCCCGGGTGGACGGCGAGCGGCGCAAGGCGTTCGAGGTCGCGCTGCACGCCGGGACGGCGGTCGCGCTGGCGGTGGTGCTGCGCGGACAGCTCGCCCGCGCCGACCCGGCGGTCGTGGCCCTCTCGCTCCTGCCGCCGGCGATCGCGGGCCTTGCGCTCGAGCGGCCGATCGAGCGGCGGCTGGGCACGCCGGCGACCATTGCGGCCGGGCTGCTGGCGGGCGCCGTGGCGATGGCGGCCGCCGACCGGTGCACGCCGGCGGCGCGGACGCGCGCGGACGCGCGCGAGCGACGGCCTCGTGCTCGGGCTCGCCCAGGCCTGTGCGCTCGTGCCCGGCGTCTCGCGCAACGGCGCGACCCTCGGCCGCCGCCCGGGCGCGCGGGTTCGCGCCGGCCGACGCGAGCGCGCTGTCGTGGACGCGGCGCTGCCGGTGCCGCCGGCGCGGCTGCGCTGAAAGGCGTGCGGCTGGCGAGTTGCGCGTTGCGTCCGAGGGGTGGACCGAAAGCGCAACTCGACGGGCGGGCGCTGGCGGCGGGCGCCGCGGCGGCGTTCGTCTCGACGCTCGGCGCCGCGCGGATGGTCCCGCGCGACCGCCCGCTCGCCCCCTATGCGGCGTACCGCGTCGCGCTCGCGGGGCTCGTGATCCGCCGTCTCTGGAAGGATCGACGGCGTGGCATCCAACCCTGACGCCTACGCCGCCTCCGGCGTCGACATCGCCGCCTCGGACCGCACCGTCGACGCGCTCGTCGGCGTCCTGCGGACGATCGACCCCGGGCGGCCGTCGCGGGTCGTCGACCTGCCCGGCCACTACGCGAGCGTGCTGCGCGTCACCGCCGAGCTCGGCATCGCGATCGGCACCGACGGCGTCGGCTCCAAGCTCGTGGTGGCCGAGCAGACCGGGCGCCTGGACACGGTCGGCATCGACTGCATCGCGATGAACGTCAACGACGTCGTCTGCGTCGGCGCGGAGCCGATCGCGGTCCTCGACTACCTCGCCGTGGAGCAGGCCGACCCGGACGCCGCGGCGGCGATCGCGCGCGGGCTGAAGGCGGGGGCCGAGGCCGCCGGCGTCGAGATCCCCGGGGGCGAGCTGGCGGTGCTGCCCGAGCTGATCCGCGGACACCCGTCGCCGCACGGCTTCGACCTGTGTGCCTCGTGCTTCGGGACGGTGGCGCTGGACGCGATCGTCACCGGCGCCGCCATCGCGCCGGGCGATGCGCTCGTCGGCCTGCCGTCGAGCGGCCTGCACTCCAACGGCTACACGCTGGCCCGCCGGGCGCTGGCCGGGCTCGGCTACGACGACCGCCCGCCCGAGCTGGGCGGCGCCACGGTGGCCGACGCGCTGCTCGAGCCGACCGTCATCTACGTCCGCGCCGCGCTCGACCTGCTGCGCAGCGGCATTCCCGTCCACGGCCTCGGCCACATCACCGGCGGCGGCCTGACCAACCTCCTGCGCCTCAACCGCGGCGTCGGCTACGCGATCGAGGCGCCGCTGCCGGTCCCGGGGATCTTCGCGCTCGTCGCCCGGCTCGGCGCGGTGGGGGCCCGCGAGATGTGGGACGTCTTCAACATGGGCTGCGGCTTCGTCTGCGTGGTCCCCGAGCAGCACGCGGCCGACGCCGTGGCGCTGCTGCGCGCGCATCATCCCGGGGCGGCACGGATCGGCACGGTGACCGATCGCGCCGGCGAGATCGGCTACCCGGTCTGAGCGTCAGCCGACCCGGACGAAGCCCGTCGCGCCGCCGGCGGTGGCGTCGTAGGTGCGCCGCGATACGCGATCTGACGAGTTGCCCTCGATCGTGCTGATCGAGCCGTCGGCGCCGACGGACTCCACGATGCCGATGTGGCGGGCGCCCCAGACGACGAGGTCGCCGGGCTGCGGCGTGCCGGCGCCCGCCGGCGTCCAGCGGCCGGTGCGCTGCGCCCACTCGGCCACCGACTGCACGGCGCCGAAGCCCTGCCCCGCCTCGCCGAGCGGGACGCCGGCCTGGTTGGCGACCCAGGAGGCGAAGTACGCGCACCAGGGACCGACGCCGGCGCCGGCGGTGGCCGTCCGGTACTGGGCGATGCGCGCAGAGTCGTTGGAGCCCGGCGGCTGCTCGGCCTGGCCGACCTCGGCGGAGGCGATCTGCAGCATGCGCGCGCTCGCGCTGCCCGCGGAGGCGCCGAGCGGCGTGACCGTCGCGGCGGAGGCCGCGGTGCTCTGGGCCAGCAGATCCGCAACCGGGGCGCTGGACGCCGCCGTGTCGTCCGCTGGCGCCGCGTCGACGCGCGGCGCCAGCAGCGACTGGATCTCCGAGATGCGGGTGAGGGTCTCGGTGACGCTCATCGCCCCGGTGATCGGTCGCCGCGCCGCGCTCTTGACCACGACGACGACGGGCCGCCCTCGTGAGAGGACGGCCCGCCGGCGGTGGACAGTGGAGGGAGTCGAGCCTTACCGCAAGAGCGAGAGCACGCCCTGGCTGGACTGGTTGGCCTGGCTGAGCATCGACTGGCCGGCCTGGGAGAGAACCTGGTTCTTGGTGAAGTTGATCATCTCCTGCGCCATGTCCACGTCGCGGATGCGGGACTCGGCGGCGACCAGGTTCTCCTGGTAGGCCGCGCTGGCCGCGTTCGCGTGCTCGAGGCGGTTCTGCACCGCGCCGAAGGTGGCGCGGGCGGCGCTGACCGCGTCGATCGCGGCGTCGATCTGGGAGATCGCCGTCGTGGTGCCCAGGGTGTACCAGGTGGTACTGCCACCGGCCACGGTCGAGCCGAGCGAGATCAGGGCCACCGTGATGACCTGACCGTCGTTGGCGCCGACCTGGAACGTGACGCTGTTGGTCGTGTTCAGCAGCGAGATGCCGTTGAACTGCGCCGACGTGCCGATGCGCTCGATCTCGGAGGCGAGCTGGTAGACCTCGGACTGGATGGCCGACTGGTTGGCCGCCGAGTTGGTCGAGTTGTTGTACTGGACCGCCAGCTCACGGATGCGCTGGAGCATCGAGTGGACCTCGTCCAGGTTGGCCTCCGCCGTCTGCACCATCGAGACGCCGTCGCCGATGTTGCGCTGGGCCTGCGCCAGGCCCTTGATCTGGCCGCGCATCTTCTCCGAGATGCCCAGACCAGCCGCGTCGTCGGCGCCGCGGTTGATGCGGTAGCCGGACGAGAGGCGCTCCATCGACTTCGACATGGCCGTCGACGTCGCCTGCAGGTAGCGGTGCGCGCCGAACGCCTCGACGTTGTTCTGGATGCGAAGGGACATGCGTTTCTCTCCTTGAGAACGTGGGTTGTTCGTCCCGGAGGCGACTCCCTGTCACCTCCTGCCTCCCGGTCTTCGGCGGCGCCGGCCGCAAGCTGAAGCAGGCTGGACGCTTGGTCGAGCGCGTCAGCGCGCGGCGACGGCCGTGCCGTGCTTGCGCTCGAACGCGGCCTGGTCGGCCCGGACCTGGGCGGCGATCCAGGCGCGCAGCTGCGGGTCCTCGCTGCCGACGGTCTCCGAGAGCCCGTGGCGGATCGTCGACGCCTCGACGAGCACCGGCGGGCGGCCGGCCGCGCGCAGGCGCTGGAGCAGGTCGGTGTCCTGGTACCAGACGACCAGCTCGGGGTCGAGGAACTCGCCGTCGTCGACGCCGAAGGCGTCGAGAGCCTCGCGCGAGAGCGCGAAGCACCAGGCGGCGAAGTCGGTGCGCATGGCGCCGTCAAGGGTCATCGGGAAGGCGACGGCGGCGCCGGCGTCGAGCGCGGCCCGCAGCGGGGGCCACCAGCCGGGCAGCAGCTCGACGTCGTCGTTGAGCACGACGGCGTAGCGGCCCCGCGCCGCGCGCAGCCCGGCGTTGACGGGCGCGGTGAAGCCCTGGGGCGGGGCGCCGTTGTCGACGATCACGATCTCGTGCGGCGCCTCGGTCGTGGCCTGGGCGGCGGCGACGCAGCGGCGGAGGCGATCGCCCGCCGCGTCCAGGGTGGGGATGACGATCGTGAGCTCGACGTCCTCGCCGGGGGCGCGGCGGACGCCGCCGGTGCGGGCGCCGGGCGCGGCGACGGCGCTGCGCTCGATCGCGTCGACGCTGCCGCGGCGGGCGAGCTGCGCGCACAGAGCGGCGATCTCGAGCCCGGGCGGGGCGGGAGGCAGCGCCCGAACGTCGGCGCGGCGGACGGCGATGGCGTGTGCGGCGACCGGCGGGGCATCGGCCGCCTGCACAGTCACCGCGGTGGCGGCGGCGCGGGCGGGATCGGCGAGCGCCTCGACGAGCGGGCGCAGGAAGCCGGGCGCAACCTCCGGCGCGCCGCGCAGCAGGACCACGACGTCGCCGGCGCAGCGCGGCAGGCCGCGAGTCGCGGCGGCGGCGAAGCCCTCGCGGCGGGGGGCGCGCACGAGCGTGACGTCGCCGTCGAGCCGGGCCAGCAGCGGCTCGAGCCCGACCGACGCGTCGTCGACGATGACGACCTCGTGCTCCGGCGAGCCCGCGTCGAGCGCGGCGACCGACGACAGGCAGCGCAGCGCCTGCTCGGCGCCGCCGTCCAGCACGATGAGGATCGAGGCCTGCACACCTTGGTGGTCGGCCGGGCGGCGCCCGGATTGAGGGGCCCAGCATCGAGCGTCGACTTCCTCGGCGTGAGGCCGAGAAACTCGACGCTCGATGGGGTGGGTCGGCTCGTGTGGCCGGGGCGACGGGCGCTACGCCTCGACGTCGATGTGACCGTCGGCGTCGGGGCGCCCGGGCGCGGGCGGCGACGGAGAGCGGCGCCGCGGCTCCCGCTCGCGACGCCGCTCGTCCTCCTCCCGCCGCCGCTCGATGCGCTGCACCCCGGCGACCGGCAGGACCCAATCTGGGCCTTCGGTCCGCGGGCCGACCGGGTCGATGCGCGCCATTAGCCGTCAGGGGCTACGCGCCCTCGACCTCCGGGTCGGCGCTGGCGCCGGTCGACGCGGCGAGGCGCCGATTGAACGCCACGACCTCGGCCAGCGCGAGCTGGCGCCAGACGACCACCGCGATCAGCCAGGCCGCCACGTAGGCGGCGACGCCCGCCGTCAGCGCCCGCAGGCCGGCGTCGAACACCGGCAGCCCGGCGCGCACGGCCAGGATCTGGACGAGCAAGAACACGGTCAGGCCGCTCCAGGCCTTCGCCGCGCGGATCTGGCGGCGGGCCTTGGGGTGAGCGCTCAGGCGTGGGGTGCTCGGGTCCGCCGGAGCGCCCTTGGCGGTCTTCTTCTTGTCCTTCTTGGCCATGGTGCGGTTCTCCTCGGTCGGGCCGGCGCGCCGCTGCAGGGACGGGCCGGCGGAGTGGACGGATGGGCCGGCGCGCCGCTGCAGGGACGGGCCGGCGGAGTGGACGGATGGGCGGCGGTCAGCCGACGAGCTCCAGCGCGAGCGCCTCGACGAGCGCGGGCCGCAGCCCGCCGCGCGAGCTGCCGCCGCGCGCGACGTACGAGATCGGCAGCCGCGCGTCGATCGCGGCGCCGATCGCCGCGCCGAGATGGTCGGTCTCGTCGGCGTGCGTGAGGGCGAGCGCGTCGACGCCGAGCGCCGCGGTGCCGCGGACGAGCCCCCGCCGCCCACGGCGAGAGCGTGGCCGGCAGCGCGAGGTGGCACTCGTCGAGCTGCAGCTGACGCAGCTCGGCCGCGAGCTGGCGCAGCTCGGCCTCCGCCTTGGGCGAGACGCCGGGCGTGTCGACCACGACCACCGCCCGCTCGTCCATGCCCTCGACGAACGCGCGCGCCGAGACCGCATCGTCGGCTGCGCGCACGGCGACGCCCGCCTGCGAGATGTCGGCCGTGAGTTCCGCGCCGCGGTCCTTGGGCCGCAGCGTCAGGCACGCGACGGGGCGGTCGCCGCGGCGCGCGTAGGCCAGCGCGAGGCGCGGCGCACTTCGTCTTGCCGGCCCCGCCGGCGCCGACGAAGCCGATCACGACCCGGCCGCGGCGCCGGCGCGGCAGCGGGGGCAGGCAGCGGGCGAGCTGGCCGGCGACGAGCGGGCGCAGCGCGCCCTCCGACGAGAACGGCAGCAGGTGGTCGACCGCCTCGCCGACGATCTCCGCCACGAGGCCGGCGTCCATGCCCTTCTCGGTGAGCGCGGTGGATGGCGAGGGCGGTGTCGGGCCAGGCGGGCGCGACCGGCACGAGCGCCGCGGGTGGGACCGCCACCGCGGCGGACGCGGACGCGGACGCGGCTGGGACTGGCACCGCGGCGGACGCGGGCGCGGACGTGGGACGGCGCCGGCGGCGCCGCCGCGACCGGCGGGGGCTCGGCCACCGCGGCGTCGGGCACGAACAGCGCGGCCAGCGCCGCCGCCGCGGCGGCCGGGGGCGCGGCGGACATCGGGCCGGGACTCGGTGGCGCGGCCGATGTCGGGCCGGAGCGCGGCGGTGCGGCAGGCGGCGCGTCGGGGCGCGGCGGCTCGCCGGCGGCGGTGCGCGCGTCCTCGAGGAGCTGCTCCCACGACCCGGGCACGTCCGCGGCGACGACCGGCCCCTCCGCCGGCGCCGACGCCGCGGCGAGCAGGGCGTCGAAGTCCACACCGTCCGCGGGCCCGCCCGGGATCGCGTCGACCTCGACGCAGCGCTGGGCGAAGAACCCGCCGACGCCGCCGGTGCGGCCGTGGCGGACCTCGACGGCGACGGCGTCCTCGCCGAGCTCCTGCTTGATCTGGGGCAGGACCTCGGACAGGGAGCGGCCGCGGAAGGTGCGCTGGTCGGGGCCTCCCGATGCGTCCCCGGACCGCGCCGATTCGTTGGAGGGGGAGGACCCGCGGGGTCTCATGCGTTGACGACTCCGATCGTCTCGACGTTGATGCCGGGCGTGACCTCGTTGTAGGCGCACACCGAAAGCTGGGGCAGGGCCTGCGAGCACAGCCGCCGCAGGTGGCGGCGCACGCGCGACGAGCACAGCAGGACGGGTCGCCGGCCCCGGGCGACCGCGCCCTCGGACTGCGTGGCCAGCGCCTGCAGCAACGCCTGGGCGCGCGGCGGCGCCATGGCCAGGTACTCGCCGTCGGCGGTGGTGGCGATCGCGTCGGAGACCTCCTGCTCGATGACCGGGTCGAGCGCGATCGCCTTCAGCGTGTGGTCGGCCTCGACGTGCGGCGCGACGATCGTGCGCCCGAGCGCCTGGCGTGCGTACTCGGCCAGCAGCGTCGGGTCGCGGGTCAACCGGGCCTTGTCGCCGATCGCCTCGAGGATCGTGCCGAGGTCGCGGATCGAGACGCCCTCGGCCAGCAGCGCCTGCAGCACGCGCTGGATCTCGCCGACGGTCAGCAGGTCCGGCACGACTTCCTCGACGACCGCGGCGTTGTTCTCCTTGAGGCCGTCGAGCAGCTCACGCGTGTCCTGGCGCGTGAGCAGCTCGTCGACGTGGTGGCGGATGGTTTCGGTGAGGTGGGTGACGATGACCGACTCGGCGTCCACCACGGTGTAGCCGAGCGCCTCGGCTTCGGCGCGGCTGTCGTCGGCGATCCAGGTGGCGGGCAGGCCGAACGCGGGCTCGGTCGTCTCGACCCCGCTCACCTTCCCGAACGCGTCGCCCGGGTCGAGCGCGAGCTGGTGGCCGGCCATGACGCGGCCACGGGCCACCTCGGTGCCGCGCACCTTGAGCGCGTACTCGTGCGAGCCGAGGCCGACCTCGTCGTGGATGCGCACCTTCGGCACCACGGTGCCCAGCTGCGCGGCGAGCTGCTTGCGCACCGCGCTGACGCGGGTCAGCAGCGAGCCGCCGGCCGACGCGTCCACGAGCGGGACGAGGCCGAAGCCGATCGTCAGCTCGAGCGGGTCGATGGCCAGCGCGTCGTAGGGGTCGTCGCGGCCCAGCTCGGAGGCCGCCGGGGGCAGCGCCGCCTGCGCGGCCGCCTCGGCCTCGCGCTTCTTGGCCATCGACTGCAGCGCCCGGCCGCCGAAGAACATGAGGCCGCCGATGACGAGGAACGGGAGCTTGGGCAGGCCCGGCACGAGCGCGAACGCGCAGATCACCGCGCCGGCGACGATCGGCGCCTTGCGCTGGCCGAGGACCTGGCCGGCGAGATCGGTGCCGAGGTCGTTGTCCGACGTCGAGCGCGTGACGATGATGCCGGTCGCGACCGAGATCAGCAGCGCCGGGATCTGGGCGCACAGGCCGTCGCCGACCGACAGCAGCGAGAAGTGGTCGATCGCCTCGCCGAACGGCATCCCCTGCTGGACCACGCCCACGACGATGCCGCCCAGCAGGTTGACGAACGTGATGAGGACCGCGGCGATCGCGTCGCCCTTGACGAACTTCGACGCGCCGTCCATCGCCCCGTAGAAGTCGGCCTCGTCGCTGATCTCCTTGCGGCGCCGGCGGGCCTCCTCCTCGGTGATCTGGCCGGCGTTGAGGTCGGCGTCGATCGCCATCTGCTTGCCGGGCATCGCGTCGAGGGTGAAGCGCGCGCCGACCTCGGCCACGCGGCCGGCGCCGTTGGTCACGACGACGAACTGGATGACGATGAGGATGAGGAAGATGACGAGGCCGACGACCACGTTGCCGCCGACCACGAACCGGCCGAACGCCGTGACCACGTCGCCGGCGTCGCCGTGGAGCAGGATGAGCCGCGTGACGCTGACGTTGATGGCCAGGCGGAAGAGCGTCGTCAGCAGCAGCAGCGACGGGAACGACGAGAAGTCCAGCGCCCGCGGGAGGTACAGCGTCGCGATGACGATGGCCAGCGCCGCCGAGATGTTCGCCGTGATCATGAGATCCAGCAGCACCGGCGGCAGCGGGATGACCATCATCACGACGACGAGCACCACGACGAGCGCGGCGACGAGGTCCGAGTAGCGCTGGGCGCGCTTGAGCAGGTTGGTCATCCGAACGGGGCGCGACTCGATGGGGGCGGCGAGTCGCCCCGGTTGATCGACCGGCCGCGCGGCGCCTTGAGCGAGGCGGACGGCCGCGATGACGCCGGCGGCGGGTACCGTGGCTGCGCCATGGCCGCCGCCACCCCCAGCCCGCGCGCCCAGCGCACCCGCGCCGCGCTGGTCGCGGGCGCCCGCGCCGTCTTCGAGCGCGACGGGTTCGTCGACGCGCGCATCGTGGACATCGCCCGCGAGGCCGGCGTCGCCACCGGCTCGTTCTACACGTACTTCAACGGCAAGGACGAGGCGTTCGCCGCGGTGCTCGAGGAGCTGCGCGAGGAGATGCTGCACCCGCACCTCGAGGTCCCCGACGGCGCCGATCCGCTCGCGGTGATCGAGGCGGCCAACCGCGCCTATCTCGAGGCCTACCGGCGCAACGCGCGCCTCATGGAGCTCATGGAGCAGGTCGCCGCCGTCGATCCCGAGGTTCGCCGGCTGCGGATGGAGCGCGCCGCCGCGTTCGCGCAGCGCAACGCCCACGCGATCGCCCGCCTGCAGGAGCGCGGGCGCGCCGACCCCGAGCTCGACCCGCACCTGACCGCCCACGCGATCTCGTCGATGGTCAGCCGCACCGCAGCGCTGGCCTTCGTCCACGGCGTGGTCGACGACGACATCGAGAAGCTCACCCGCACGCTCACGCGGCTGTGGGCGAACGCTCTGCGCCTTTCGTGAGCGACAGCGGCGCTGGCGAACGGACCCGCTGGGCCGATGCGGTCGTCCTCATGCTGTGCCAGAGCTCGCAGGCGCTCGTCATCGGCGGCATCGCGCTGTTCTTGCCGATCATCCGCCGCGACCTCGGCCTGACCTTCACGCAGGCCGGCGTGCTCGACGGCGTCTCGACGCTCGTCTACGCGTTCATGCAGATCCCGTCCGGCGTCCTGGCCGACCGCTTCGGGCCGCGCCGGCTGTTCCTCACGGGCCTGCTCGGCGTCGACGTGCTGGCGCTGACGTTCTCGCTGCTGCACGACTACGGGCTGCTGGTGGTCAACCAGGCGCTGTCGGGCTTCTTCCGCTCGCTGGTCTTCGCGCCGGGGCTGCTGCTGATGGCCGCGCTGTTCCCGCCCCGCCGCCGCGCGACCGCGCTCGGCCTGTACGTCGCCGGCGGCTTCTCGTCGAACATCTTCCTCAACCTCGTCGGGCCGCCGCTCGTCGGGCCGCTGGGCTGGCGGGTGCTGTTCGCCGCGTTCGCCGTGTTGGGGGCGGTCGCCCTGCTCGTGTTCTGGCGGCGCTCGCGGGGCGTCCCGGAGCGCCGGCCGGTCCACGTTCCGCTGCGCGAGGCGCTCGGCGTGCTGCGCCACGGCGCCATGTGGCTCGTGGCCGGCATCCAGTACATCCGGCTGGCCGTGGTGTTCGGGATCGGCGTGTGGCTGCCGACGTTCATCGTCAGCGACCACGGCTACTCGCTGCAGGTCGCGGGCGCCGTCGTGGCCTTCAGCGCCGCGATCACCGCTCCGGCGAACTTCCTCGGCGGCTACGTCTCCGACCGGCTGGCGCGCCCGCTGCTGGTGATCGGCGGTTCGCTGGCGATGCTGACGGTGACGACGTTCCTGCTGCCGCGCGTGCACGGCATCGTGCCGCTGCTGGCGATCGTCGGGGTCAATGCGATCTTCGTTCAGTTCTACTTCGGCCCGCTGTTCGCCGTGCCGGTCGAGATGTTCGGCGCCCGCAGCGCCGGGCTGGTCAGCGGGTTCGGCAACTTCTTCGCGAACCTCGGCGGCTTCACGTTCGTCTACACGCTCGGCGCCGTGCGGGACGCGACCGGCTCGTTCACGGTGGGCTTCGACGCCCTGGCCGCCGCATGCGCCGTCGGCGTCGTCCTCTCCGGCGTCCTCGCCGCGCTGCGCAGTCGCCGCCGCCCGGAAGTGGCGTAGAACGACGAAGGGCCCCGGCCGAAGCCGAGGCCCTTCGTTTTGGTGTCTGATTCAGTGACCGGCGCCCGGAGGAGAGGAGAGAGGACACCGGCCGGTCATTCACCCGTACTCGTCGCGCCCGGGGTCGGCGGGCATATATGGGCGACGAGCGAGACCTACGGTAGCAGACTGTTAGGGCCCTATTCAAGCCGTGTCCGACGTTTATCGAACATTTACCGCGCGTCGCGTCCGGTAGACGAACGCGAGCAGCTGGGCCACGGCGCCGAACAGCTCCTCGGGGATCTGCTGGCCGACCTCGACCGACGCGTGCAGCGTCCGCGCCAGCGGCGGGTCGGGCACGACCGTCACGCCATGCTCGGCGGCGACCTCGCGGATGCGCGCCGCGACGAGGTCGACGCCCTTGGCCACGACCTCCGGCGCCGGGTTCGCGCTGTCGTAGCTGGCGCCACCGCGTAGTGCGTCGGGTTCGTCGACGACGTCCGCCGTCGGCACCTCGCCCATCATGCGCGCGCGCGACGCGGCCATCTGGCGCCGCGGATCGCGCTGCGCACCTTCCATCGGCAGCTGCTGCTGCTTGGCCTCGTCGCTGACCTCCTGCTTGTCCATCCGCATCGACTTCTCGGTGCGGTAGCGCTGCCAGGCGAAGTCGATCAGGCCGATGACCAGGTAGGCGATCGCCGCCCGCTTGGCCATGGCCAGGATGCTCGAGCCCATCGCGCCCGCGAGCTGGCCGGGCTCCATGCCGACCATGGCGCCGAGCTGCGAGAGCTGGGGCACGAGCGCCGCGGCGACGATCGCGCCGACCGCCAGCAGCTTGACGATCGACTTGCCCGCCTCGAACACCGCCTGCGGTCCGTAGATGTTCTTGATGCCCTTGAGCGGGTTGAGGCGCTGCGGGTCGGGCTTGAGCTTCTGCAGGCCCGGCCGCGGTCACGCACGACGACATTGACGAGGATCGCGGCCGCGGTGCACGCGGCTATGAGCGGGATCAGCGCCGTCCCGATGTGCCGGGAGACGTCCATCAGCACGGCGGGCAGCCCGCGCTCGCTGACGATCTCCGGGTGGGCGGTGAGCGCCAGCGTCGAGGTCATCACGTCCGACGCATGGGCGGCGATCGCGGGCCCGCTCGCGCCCAGCGCCAGCAGCCCGGCGAAACGCTTCCACGGCGCCGCCGAGGTCCGCCGACCGCGCGACCTGGCCTTCTTGCGCGCCTCCTCCCGCCGCTTGGGCGTGGCCTTCTCGGTCTTGTCCGCCATCAGATGACCGGCTCCGGCTCCGTCGCGCTCGGATGTGCGTGTCCCGTGGATGCGGGCGCCGCCCGCAGACCCGTTTAGTGCTGGACGTACACCAGGGTCTGGCGGGTGGCGATCCGGCGCCGCGGGGCGCGTGCAGCCGAGTGCGAGGGCGGCGGAGCCGGTCATCTACCCCACCCGCAGGGTCTGCAGGGCCTGCGCCACGCTGGCCTGCACCTCGTCGCCCAGCCAGCCGACGACGAACGGCAGCGTCACGCCGAGCAGGACCAGCCCGACGAGCACCTTCACCGGGAAGTCGACCGCGAAGACGTTCATCTGCGGCACGGCCCGCGAGACGAGCCCGAACGCCGCGTCGGTCAGCACCAGCGCGAGCATGATCGGACCCGCCACCTGAACCGCCGAGCTGAAGATCGTCACGAACGCTTGCACGGCGCCGCCGACAAGGCTGTCGAGCGCCGGCATCTGCGTCACGCCGACGAGGTCGTAGGTGTGGGCCAGGCCGGCGATCACCCAGCCGTCGCCGTCGATCGCGATGAACACGACCACGCCGAGCATGCCGTAGAGCTGGGCGAGCACCGTGGTCTGCGTGCCGTTGACCGGATCGACCAGCGAGCCGAACGCGAAGCCGATCAGGTAGTCGAGGAACGAGCCGGCGACGCTGACCGCCGCGAACAGCGCCCCGAGCGCGAACGCGAAGCCCATCCCGACGAGGAGCTCCTTGAGCAGCAGCCCCGCGATCGTCCACGCATCGGTCGGCAGGTGCTCGCCGGCCACGACGACCGGCGACAGGCCGAGGGCGAGCGCGACAGCGGCGATCCCGCGCACGCGCCGGGGCAGCAGCCGGCTGGAGAACAGCGGCGCGAAGACGAAGAGCGGCGTGACCCGGGCGAGCACGAGGAAGAACCCGGTGACCGCCTGGGCGCCGAACTGCTGCAGGACGAGGTCGACCATCGCCGCGGTGCGGCTCCGTCAGGCGCCGATGAGCGACGGGATGCTCAGCCACAGCTCCTGCGCGTAGGAGAGCAGCTGGTTGAGCATCCACGGGCCGCCGATGAGCAGCACGGCGACCGTGGCCAGGATCTTCGGGATGAAGGTCAGCGTCTGCTCCTGGATCTGCGTGATCGCCTGGATGACGCTGACGACCAGGCCGACGGTCAGCCCGGCGAGCAGCAGCGGCAGGGCGATCTTCACCGTGACGCTCAGCGCCTGCGTGGCGAGGCTGATGACGACGTCGGAGTCCATTTGCCGCTAGTGGAAGCTCTGCACGAGCGATTGGGTGACGATGTTCCAGCCGTCGACCAGCACGAAGAGCAGGATCTTGAACGGCAGGGAGATGAAGACCGGGGGCAGCATCACCATGCCCATCGACATGAGCGTGGTCGCCACGATCAGGTCGATGACCAGGAAGGGCAGGAAGATCAGGAAGCCGATCTGGAACGCCGTCTTGAGCTCGGAGATGATGAACGCGGGGATCAGCACCCACGTCGGCACGTCGGCGCGCGTCTTGGGCGGCGGCTGCTTGGCCAGCTTGATGAACAGCGCGAGGTCCTTCTCGCGCGTCTGCTTGAACATGAACTCGCGCAGCGGCACCTGAGCGCGCTCGATCGCCTGCGTCTGCGTGATCCGGTCGTCCTTGAGCGGGTCGACGGCCTCCTTCTTGATCTGGCCGAAGGTCGGAGCCATCACGAAGATCGTCAGGAAGATCGCGATCCCGACCAGCACCTGGTTGGGCGGCGCGCTCTGCGTGCCGAGGCCGGTGCGGATGAACCCGAGGACGATGAGGATCCGGGTGAAGCCGGTGACGCAGAACAGCATCGCCGGTACCAGCGTCAGCCCGGCGATGAGCAGCAGGAACTGGACGGCGTCGGAGCCCGCGGTCATCAGCGCACCGTCCGATCGCGCAGCGAGTCCAGCCACGACGACGGTCCCGGCGGCCGCGGGCCGCCGGTGGGCGGCGGCGGGTCCTCGTCGAGGGCGTCGAGCAGGCCGAGGCGGCGGGCCTCGTCCTCGGTGTAGGTCCGGATCGGCACCACCCCGTGCTCGGCCACGCCGACGAGCACGAGCTCGCGGCCGGCCCGCACGAGGTGCAGCGAACGCCCCGGACCGAGCGGCACGACGGCCGCGGTCGCCAGGCCGGTGCCGGTGGCGCGCTCCTCGCGCGAGCGCTTGACCTGGCGCAGGATCCAGTAGACGCCGTAGATGACGGCGATGACGATCGCGAGGCCGACGAGCGTGCGCACGAGGCTGCCGCCGCCGGAGCTCAGCGGCTTCGGGTCGCTGGCGGGGAGATCGAGCGGCGTGTCCTCGCCGGTGCCCGTCGGCGCGGCGTACGCGTAGGCGGGCAGGACGAGCAGGGCCGCCAGGGCCGCCGTCGCGGCCGTGCGGAGGTGGGGAATCGACATTCGTCTGAGCGGACCCGATGAGCCACGCGCCCATCCGGTCGGCCCCGTAGTCGGTCGCCCCGCCGGCGCCTTGAGCCCTCAAGTGGCAACCCTCGTGGCCGACCAACCCCGATAGTCACCCAACGCCCCCGTGAGGTCCACCATGTCCACCGAGTCCACCCGCCAGCTCGTCGTCTTCTCGCTCGGCCAGGAGGAGTACGCCCTGCCCATCACGCAGGTGCACGAGATCATCCGCTGGACCGAGCCGCGCTCGGTTGCCTCCGACGAGGCCTGGGTCCGCGGCGTCATCTCCCTGCGCGGCCGGATCGTCCCGGTCTACGACCTCGCCGCGCGCCTCGGCCTGCCGTCCGAGCGCCCCGAGCACGCGAAGATCGTCATCGTCGAGACCGCCAGCGACATGGCCGGCGTGATCGTCGACGACGTCGAGGAGGTCCTCACCGTCGACGTCGACGCCCTCGACACGGTCCCCGCGGCCGGCGACCCCGCCATCGAGGCCATCGCCAAGATCGAGCAGCGCCTCGTCGTGCTGCTGGATCCGGTCGGCCTGTTCGGCGGCGGCGTCCTCGACGCCGACCAGTACGCCGAGGCCGCCTAGGACCGCCCGGCGGGAGCCCACCCACCGATGTCCACCGCCACCGACGCCCGGATCGTCGTCGCCGACGACTCGGGCCTGATGCGCCGGGTCGTCAGCAACGCCCTCGAGCGGGAGGGCTTCACGGTCGTCGGCGCGGCGCGCAACGGCGACGAGGCGCTGGCCCTGTGCCGGCGCCATCGCCCCGCCGCCATGACGCTCGACCTGGCCATGCCCGGGCTCGACGGCATGGGCGTCCTGCGCGAGCTGCAGAAGCCAGGCGCGTCTGACGTCCCGGTCGTGGTCGTGTCGGCCTTCTCGCCGGCGCACGGCGCCCGGGCCGTCGACGCTGGCCGAGGGCGCCTTCGACCTCGTGGCCAAGCCGGCCGCGGGCGAGCCGCTGGCGTCGTTCGTCACCGAGCTCGGCGACAAGGTGCGGGCCGCCGCCGCGTCGCGGCGCCCGCGCCTGACCGGCATCGGCAACGGCCAGCTGCGACGCCCGGCGGCGGCGCGCGCCCCGCCGCGCCAGCCATCCGCCGCGGCGCACACCGGTCACCGCGCGCGCCGTGGTCATCGCCTCCTCGACCGGCGGCCCGCGCGCGCTGGCCGAGCTGATGCCCAGGCTTCCCGCCCGGCTGGGCGCGGGCACGCTGATCGTCCAGCACATGCCGGCCGGGTTCACCGCGTCGCTCGCGCAGCGGCTCGACCGGGCCTGCCGCCTGCACGTCGTCGAGGCCGCCGGCCAGGAGTCGCTCGATCCCGGCGTGGCGCTGCTGGCGCCCGGCGGCGCGCACCTGCGCCTGGCCGACGGCGGGCGCACGCGGCTGTCGGACGCCCCGCCGATCGGGGCGCTGCGCCCGCGCGCCGACCTGACCATCGCCGACGTCGCCGAGGCCTACGGCGAGCGCGTCCTGCTCGTCGTGCTGACCGGCATGGGCCGCGACGGCCTCGACGGGGCGCGCGCGGTCAAGCGCCGCGGCGGGCGGGTGCTCGTCGAGGCGGAGTCGAGCTGCACCGTGTACGGGATGCCGCGCGCGATCGCGGAGGCCGGGCTGGCCGATGCGATCGTCGACCTGCGCGATCTCGCCGCGGCGATCGTCCAGGAGGCGGGGGCATGAGAACGCGTGGCGCGCACGACGACTACGAGGTCTTCTGCGAGGGCGTGCGCGGCCTGTGCCAGGTCGACCTCGGGCAGTACAAGCGCGGCCAGATGGAGCGCCGCATCCGCTCGTTCGCCCACCGTCGCGGCAGCGACGGCCTGCACGAGTACCTGACCGTCCTGCGCCGCGAGCCGTCCGAGCTCGAGGACTTCCTCGACCGCATGACGATCAACGTCTCCCAGCTCTGGCGCAACCCGGAGCAGTGGGCGCTGATCGGCGACTCGATCCTGCCCGAGCTGGCGTCCGGCGGGCGCGGCATCACGGCGTGGAGCGCCGGCTGCTCCTACGGCGCCGAGGCGTACACGCTCGCCGCGCTGTGCCGCGAGAACAGCGCGCGCGCCACGATCCGGGGGACCGACATCGACCGGCGCATGGTCGAGCGCGCCCGCCAGGGCCGCTTCAGCGACGAGGACGCCCGCACCGCGCCACGGGGGCTGCTCGAGCGCCACTTCGCGCGCGTCGAGGGCGGCTGGCGGGCCCTGATCGACCTGCAGGCGATGTGCCGCTTCGAGGTCGGCGACCTGCTGCGCATGAGCGTGCCGGCCGGGCGCCTGGACCTGGTGCTGTGCCGCAACACCGTCATCTACTTCACCGACGAGGTCCGCAACGCGCTGCACGGCCGCCTCGCGCGGGCGCTGCGCCCGGGCGGCTACCTGATCATCGGCTCGACCGAGCGCGTGCAGGATCCGCGCGAGATGGATCTGACCCCACCCACCCGTTCGTCTACCGCAAGGCCTGAACCATCATGGACGTCTCCGAGTACATGCCGATGTTCCTGGCCGAGGCGCGCGAGCACCTCCAGGAGCTCAACCTGGCCGTCGTCCGGATCGAGGAGACCCCCGACGATCAGCAGACGGTCAACGAGATCTTCCGCATCGCCCACTCCATGAAGGGCATGAGCGCCACGATGGGCTTCGCCCGGATGGCCGCCCTCACCCACCAGATGGAGGACGTCTTCGAGCTGCTGCGCCAGCGCACGGGCGGCCTGCCGCGCGAGGCGATCGACGTGCTGCTCGAGTGCCTCGACGCGCTCGAGGAGCAGGTGGGCAGGATCGAGCAGTCCGGCGCCGAGGACCTCGAGCCGGACGCGCTCATCGAGCGCCTGCAGAGCCTGGTGCGCGAGCGCACCCCGAGCAGGAGCACCACCGCAAGGGCGGGCCGGTGCCGGGGTGGGCGGGCCCGATCCCGCCCGAGGTGCTGGCGCAGCGCGGCGGCCGGCGCATCGTGCATGTCGGGGTCACGCTCGACGACGACTGCTCGATGCCCTCGGTGCGCGCGTTCATGGTGCTCAACGCGCTCGGCGAGCAGGGCACGGTCCTGGCGTCGTTCCCGGCGGCCGACAAGGTCGACGCGTTCGACGGCCGCGTCGTCGAGGCGTGGCTGGCCGCCGAGGGCGCGGACGCCGCGGTCCACGCCGCCGCGCTGCACGTCGCCGACGTCGCCGACGCCACGGTCGTCGAGCTGACCGAGGAGGACCTGACCGCCGAGACGGCGCCCGCCCCGGCCGTCCGCTCCACCACCGGCGCGGCCCCCACGCGAAGGCCTCGACGACGAGCGTCCGCGTCGACGCCGCCCGCCTCGACCAGCTCATGCACTACATGGGCGAGCTCGTCGTCCACCGCACGCACGTCGAGTCGCTCGCCGCCCAGGCCGAGGTCCCGGGCCTCTCGCAGGCGATGGCCGACCTGGCGCGCGCCTCGCAGTCGCTGCAGCAGATGGTCATGCAGGTCCGGATGATCCCGGTCGAGGCCGTCTTCCTGCGCTTCCCGCGGCTGGTGCGCGACCTGTCGGGCAAGCTGGACAAGCAGGTCGAGCTCCGGCTCGTCGGCCAGGACACCGAGCTCGACCGCACCGTGGTGGACGCGCTCGGCGACCCGCTCGTGCACCTGGTGCGCAACGCGCTCGACCACGGCCTCGAGCCCGCCGGCGAGCGCACGGCGGCGGGCAAGCCCGCCACCGGGGTCCTGGGGATCTCGGCCAAGCACGTGGGCGGCAACGTGGTCATCAGCGTCAGCGACGACGGGCGCGGCATCGACCCGGCCAAGGTCGCCGCCAAGGCGGTGGCGCGGGGGCTCATCACGCCCGACCAGGCCGAGTCCGTCGACCAGGCCCGCGCCGCCGAGCTGCTGTTCATGCCCGGCTTCTCGACCGCGGAGACGACGAGCGACATCTCCGGCCGCGGCGTCGGCATGGACGCCGTGCGGACGACGATCCGCGGGCTCGGCGGCGACGTCGGCTTCATCTCCGAGCTGGGCCGGGGCACGACGGCGCAGATCCGCCTGCCGCTGACGCTGGCGATCATGTCGGCGCTGCTGGTGGAGGTCGGCGGCGACCCGTTCGCCGTGCCGCTCGAGCGCGTCGAGCGCACGATCCGCCTCGACGACCACACGGTCCGCTCGGCCGCCGGATCGCGCATGCTCGTCATGCGCGACAACGTCTTCCCGCTGCTCGACGGCGGCGAGGCGCTCGGCCGCGCGCCGGCCGCCGACGCCGACCATGCGGTCATCGTCACGTCCGGCGAGCGCACGATGGCGCTCGCCGTCAACAAGCTCGTCGGCCAGCGAGAGCTCGTCACCCGCCCGCTGCCCCCCGACGTCTCCGACCGCGCGGCCGTCTCCGGCGGGGCCGTGCTGTCCAGCGGCGACATCGCGCTGATCGTCGACTGCGACGCGCTGCACCCCGCCGCCGGACTCGCCACCGCCGCCTGAGGAGATCAGCACCCATGACACCGCAGTACACGGACATGCAGCTCGACGCCCTGCGCGAGCTGGCCAACATCGGCTCGGGCAACGCGGGCACCGCGCTGTCGAGCATGCTCGGCCAGCCGGTCGACATCAGCGTGCCCGCCGCGGCGGCGCTGCCGCTGGCCGACGCGGTCGAGGCCGCCGGCGACCCGGAGACGCCGGCCACCGGCGTGGTCCTGCCGATCGTCGGCGACCTCGAGGCGACGGTGCTGCTGCTGTTCCCGCCGCAGGACGAGGCGACGCTGTGCTCGATGCTCGGCGTGGCGCCGGGGACAGAGGACGGCCGCTCCGCGCTCGGGGAGATCGGCAACATCCTCGGCTGCTCGTACGTCAACTCGCTGGCGGCGATGACCGCGCTCGAGCTGGAGCCGCGCCCGCCGGAGACGGTGGCCGACATGGTCGGCGCGATCCTGGCCACGGTGCTCGTCACGCAGGCCGACCAGACGAACCTGGCGTTGCTGATGGACTCGCGGCTGATCGTCGAGGGCCAGCAGTGCGAGCTCACGTTCCTCATGCTCCCCAGCCACGCGGGCATCGGTGAGCTGCTCGGCCGGCTGGGGCTGGGATAGCCGGTGGGCGCGTCCGAGCTCATGGTGCGGATGGGCGAGCTGGCCGTGTCGGCGACGCCCGGCGACGTGCTCGTCACCATCGGCCTCGGGTCCTGTATCGGCGTGGCGCTGCTCGACGCGCGCCGGCCGATCGTGGGGCTCGCGCACATCATGCTGCCCGACGGCCCGTCCGCCGGGCCCGAGGCGAAGTTCGCCGACCCCGGCGTGCCGCTGCTGGCCAACCGCGTGAAGGCGCTCGGCGCCGCGCGCCTGGAGGCGGTCATCGTCGGCGGAGCGCAGATGTTCTCGTTCAGCGGCGAGGGCGGCGGGAACATCGGCGCGCGCAACGAGGCGGCGGTCCGCGACCAGCTCGGCCGGCTGTCGATCCCGATCCGGGCCGCGTCGACCGGCGGCAACAAGGGCCGCACGGTCCGGGTCCACGTCGACGGCGTGCGGGTGACCGTGCGCGAGGTGGCCGCCGTCGAGGAGGAGGTGTACGCGCGGTGAGACCCCGCGGGTCCTCATCCGCGACGGCACCGGCCCGGAAGGGGGCAGCTCGATGAGCGATCTGCTCAACGAGGACCAGATCGCCAAGCTCTTCGACCAGGCCGCGAAGGGCAAGCTGCCCACGGCGGACATCAAGGTCCCCGGTCGGCGCGCCCGCGGGCTGCGGACGATCGACTTCCAGCACCCGACGAAGTTCACCGCCGACCAGGAGCGGCGCATCAAGCGCGCGCTGGAGCAGTTCTGCCGCACCGCCAACCGCCGGCTGTCGGCCGAGCTGCGCGTCGACGTCGAGCTCGAGGTCATCGACGTGATGCAGCTGACGTGGTTCAACGCGCACGCGCAGATCCCCTACGACGCGGTCTGCGGGGTGATCGACGGCGGCGACGTCAGCGAGGCGCGCATGCTGCTCGCCGCCGAGCAGTCGCTGGTCGTCAACTTCGTCGAGCGCCTGCTCGGCGGCACGCAGGCCGCGCGCGAGCGCAAGCTCACCGACATCGACCTCGTCGTCGCCAAGCGCTTCTTCCACGCGCTGACCGAGGAGCTGTCGCTCGTGTGGGAGGAGCTGTCGCGCACCGAGCTCGAACTGCTGCGCCTGGACTCCCAGCCGGAGTCGGCCAACGTCGCCAGCGCGAGCGAGCCGACCCTGGCGCTCGTCATGGAGGGCAAGCTCGAGAAGCTGTCGTCGACCGTCGTGCTGCTCGTCCCGTACCGGTCCGCCGGCGGGGTGGCCAACGCGTTCGGCCATGACGCCGACGACGAGCGCGACCCGCGGATCGCCGAGGCGGTCGACGCCGCGCTGCGCGCGGTCGCGGTGCCGGTGCGCGCGGAGGTCGCCGCGACGAGCCTCACCCTGGACGAGGTGCTCGGCCTGCGGCCCGGCGACGTCGTGAGCTTCAACGCCCCGGTGGCCCGCGGGATCACGCTGATGGCCGACCAGGTGCCGGTGCACCGCGTCCAGCCGGGGCGCTGCGGGCGCTGGCGCGCGGTGCAGGTGATCGAGACGGTCACGGAGGAGGTGCCCTGATGAGACCCTGCGGGTCCTCATCCACGACGGCACCGACCCGGGGGGCATCTCGATGAGCGCCAGCACCGACGACGCCCTGATGCAGATCGGCGAATCCACCGCCGAGGCGGTCGCCGGCGTGCTGCGCATCTTCTGCCCCGAGGACGGCCAGATCGTCGCCGGCCTCGTGGCCGCGGTCCCGCCGGGCACGCACCCGATGGAGGGCATCCCCTACCCCGCGGTCGCCACCGGCGTCTCCTACGTCGACGGCGTCACCGGCGGCAACGTGTTCGTCATGACCATCAAGGGCGCGCGCCGCCTGGCCGCGTCGATGATGGGCGCCGAGCTGCCCGACGACGCCGGCGAGCTGACCGAGCTCGACCTGTCGGCCATCGGCGAGGCGATGAACCAGATGATGTCGTCGGCGGCGATGGCGACCAGCAGCGTGCTCGGCAAGGAGGTCGAGATCGCGCCGCCGGAGCTCAACCAGCTCGCCGACGACACGGCCGCGGTCCAGGCGTTCGACACGACCCCCCACGCGATCACCGCCCAGTTCTCCGTGCTCGGCGAGCCGTGCCGGCTCGTGCAGTTCATCCCGAACGCGTTCATCGTGCGGATGAACCGGGCGCTGAGCGAGATGACGACGGAGTACGCGTCCGAGTACGCCGACGGGCCGCTGAGCCCGCTCGTCCACGACATGCCGCTGCGCGTCTGGGCCGAGCTCGGGCGCGTGAAGATGCCGCTGGACCAGCTGGTCGGGCTGCCGGTGAGCGCGGTGGTCGAGCTCGACCGCGAGGTCGACGACCCGATCGACCTCTACGTCGACGACCTGCGCTTCGCCACCGGCCGCCTGCTCGTGACCGACGAACGGGAATGGGCCGCGCGCATCGAGACCGTGTACGGGGTTCGCGTCGGCCCGCCGCCCCTCCCGCTCACCTCCTCTCCCCCAACTCCATCAACCACCACCCAAGGAGACTGACCCATGGCCCGTGTCCTCGTGGTCGACGACGCAGCGTTCATGCGCAAGATGGTCACCGACGCCCTCACCAAGGGCGGACACGACGTGGTCGGCGAGGCCGGCAACGGCACGGAGGCCGTCGACCGCTGGCAGGAGCTGCGCCCCGACCTCACCACCCTGGACATCACGATGCCCGAGAAGGACGGCCTCGCCGCCCTCAAGGAGATCATCACCCTCGACCCGTCCGCGCTCGTGATCATGTGCTCCGCCCTCGGGCAGGAGAGCAAGGTCCTCGAGTCCATCAAGCTCGGCGCGAAGGACTTCGTCGTCAAGCCGTTCCAGCCCGACCGCGTGCTCGACGCCGTCGCCAAGGCGCTCGGGTAGACCCCGAGCGCCTGGCGCGGCGGCTGGTCGCGTCGCCGCGCCGCCTGCTGGGCCGCCGGGTGGCGGCCGAGCACCTGCCTCTCGGCGAGCCGGGCTAGGCCGCCTCGGGCATCGCCTGCGGCTCGTCGCCGTCCTCGCCGAGCGCGTTGACCTCGGTGATGCGCAAGCCGAAGTCGTCGTCGATGACGACGACCTCGCCGCGGGCCACCTGCTTGCCGTTGACCAGCAGGTCCACCGGCTCGCGGGCGCTGCGCGACAGCGCCACCACCGAGCCGGGGCCGAGCGACAGGGCCTGGCCGAGCGTCATGCGCGTGCGGCCCACCTCGACGGACAGCTCGACGGTGACGTCCTGCAGTCGCGCCAGGTCCCCCGGCGCGATCGCCGCGACGTCGGCGGGGTGAAGGGGGGTGAGCTCGAGCTCGTCGGACATGGCAGGCGTTCCTCCTTCCTACTGGACGGTGACGTCGGTGAACAGCACGTCGTCGGCGTGGACATCGGTCTCGGCGCGCAGCTTGTCGAGGATGTGGCGCTTGAGCTCGCGCCGGCCCTTGTCGGACACCAGCTCGCCGGCCGAGACGTCGGTGATCTCGTCGGTGACGATGTCGCGCACGAGCGCCTCCTGGGGCAGCGAGCCGTAGCCCTCGGGGGGGCTCGGGCGCCGCGCCGTGGCCTTCGCCGGCCGCGGTCGCGTGCGCGTCGGCCGCCATGACCAGGCCGACGCCGAGCTTTCAGCGTAGCGCCTGTCGGCGAGGTTCACGAGGAACTCCTTGGGCAGCACGTAGACCTCGCCGGCCACCTTCGGCTTGGGCGTCGGCTTGGGCTTGGCCAGCACGAACTTGCGGCCCCGCCGAGGACCAGCAGCAGGACCACGGGGATGACTGTGCCGACTTCATGGGATCTCCGAGGACCGATCTGCGGCTCGGACGGGCCGATCTGGGGTGCGGCGGCGTCGAGGTGGGCGACGGTGACCGCTGCGGCAGCACGATCTGCACGCGCCGGTTGCGCGACCGGCCGGCATCGGTTCGGTTCGACGCGACGGGATCGAGGTACGCGCGGCTGACGCCGTCAGCTGCTGCGGAGGCGACCCGCGCGGCCATGAGCGCGCGCACGACCGTCGAGGCCGGGCGGTCGACAGCTCCCAGTTGCTCGGAAAGCGCTCGCTGCGGATCGGCACCGTGTCCGTGTAGCCCTCGACGACCACCTGGTGGGAGCGCTCCTGGCGCAGGACGGCGCCGATCGAGCTCAGCAGCCCGGCGCCCTCGGAGCGCAGCGCGGCCTGGCCGCTGTCGAACAGCAGCCGGTCGGTGAGGATCGTGATGACGAGCCCGCGGCGCTCGACCCGGCCCGCAGCCGGCCCGTCAGCCCGCGCCGGCGCGCCTCCGCGTCGATGCGCTCCTTGAGCTTGCGCAGCTCGTCGTTCTCGCGCGCCGCGGCCTGGTCAGCCGTCGCCTTCGTCGCCTCGCCGCTGCCGGCTCCCGCCGGCAGCACCTTCGCGAGCGCGGCCGACGGGGCGCTGTCGACGACCGAGTCGTTGCCCGGGAGGACCTTGCCGTGGAGAACGCGTCCGACGCGAGGTCTTCAGCGCGTCGTACTTCGACGTGTTCACGTTGGCGATGGCGAAGAGGACGATGAACAGCGCCATCAGCAGGGTCACCATGTCGGTGCAGCTGACCAGCCAGCGCTCGTCGAAGCAAGTTCGACTCGTGGCCGCGCTTGCGCCGTCTGCGGTGCCCGGCCATGGCTACGCCGCCTTGGGCCGCGGCGGCGGGCGGATCGGCGCCGCAGGTTGGTCCGGACGGTTCGCGCGCCGCCTCACGATCGGCCGGCGGCAGGTAGGTGAGCAGCTTCTCGGTGACGATGCGCGGGTTGTCGCCGGCCTGGATGGCGAGGATGCCCTCGAGGACCATCGTGCGCATCGCCGCCTCCTGCCCCGACAGCTTCTTCAGGCGCCCGCCGATCGGCAGGTAGACGATGTTCGCGGTGCCGACGCCGAGCAGCGTGGCGATGAACGCGCCGGAGATCGACGGCCCCAGGCTGCCGGGGTCCGCGAGGTTGCCGAGCACGTGGATGAGGCTGAGGACCGTGCCGATGATGCCGATGGTCGGGGCGAAGCCGCCCGCCTTCTCGAAGACGTCGTAGGCCTGCTTGTGGCGGGTCTCCATGCCGTCGATCTCGGCCTCGAGCACGTCGCGGACCAGCTCGGGCTCGGTGCCGTCGACGACCAGCTGCAGGCCGCTGCGCATGAACGCGTCGTCGATGGTCTCCAGCTCGCCCTCCAGCGCGAGCAGGCCCTCCTTGCGAGCCCGCTCGGCCAGCCCGACGAGCTCGCGCACGCGGCCGGGAAGGTCGAGGTCCGGCGGGCTCATCGCGAGCTTGTAGCCGGGGACGATCGCCTTGACGCCCTCCATGCCGCACGAGGCCATCGTCGCCCCGAACGTGCCGCCGAGGACGATGAGCAGCGCCGGGGGCTGGATGATCGCCGTCACCGCCGTCCCCTCGATCGTCGCCCCGCCGGCCAGGCCGACGAAGGCGATGACGAGCCCGATGACGGTTGCCGCCTTCATGGTCCTGTCATCGGCATCGGCCGGAGCGTCTTCACCGCCGCCTGGACGGAAAAGCGCCTACTGCTCCCGGTCGGCGCCCAGGGCGCCGGCCGCGATCTGGATGCGCCAGTCGCGGGCCTTGGCGACGACCTCGTCGACGGTCTCGGCCACGGCGAGCCGCACGCCGGTGGTGAGGTGCAGCATCGTGTCCGGATGCGCCTCGATGGTCGCGATCAGGTCGGAGTTGAGGTGGAAGGGCTCGCGGTCGTGCGAGAGCTTGTGCAGTCGGATCATGGAGATGAGCCCCCTCGGCCTAGCGGTTGAGGTTGACGAGGTCCTGCAGCATCTGGTCGCCGGTCGAGATGACCCGCGAGTTGGCCTGGAAGCCGCGCTGGGCGACGATCATGTTCGTGAACTCGGTGGCGAGGTCCACGTTCGACATCTCCACCGCGCCACCGGTCGAGGAGCCGAAGCCGTTGACGCCGGGCGTCCCGACCGTCTCGGCGCCACTGGAGGCGTTGGCGCGGAAGCGGTTGCCCGAGGCGTGCTCGAGCGCCTGCTCGTTGGGGAACTTCGCCAGCGAGAGGTAGCCGGCGGTCGCGCGGCCGCTGGCCACCGGGGGCAGCGGGGCGGGCGGCGTGTAGCCGGTCGGCGGGATGAAGGTCACCGCGCCGTCGTTGCCTATGGTGACGTCGGTCGCGCCGGCCGGGATGTTGATGAGGACGTCGACGCCGGTGGCGGTCGGGTTGCTGCGGCCGACGACGTAGTAGCCGTCCTGCGTGGTGACGAAGCCGTCGTTGTTGCGGATGAAGTTGCCCGCCCGGGTGTAGTTGACGTCCGTGGTCGCCGGGACGCCGGTCACCGGGTTGGTGGGGTTCGGCGCCGCCGAGGCCTGGCCGACGCGCATCCAGCCCTCGCCCGAGATCGCGACGTCCAGCGGGTTGCCGGTCGTCTGGATGGCGCCGCCGCCCATCCGGTTGGCGATCGAGCCGATCGTCACGCCGAGGCCGATCTGCACCGAGTTCGAGCCGGCGAAGCCGCCACCCGGGTTGGCCGCCGACCCGCCGCGCTGCATCTGCGACAGCGCGTCCTGAAACGACGTGGCGCTGGCCTTGAAGCCCAGCGTGTTGACGTTGGCCAGGTTGTTGGCGGTCACGTCCAGCATGGTCTGCTGGGCCTTGAGGCCGCTGATGGCGGAGAACATCGCTCGCATCATGGTGTGGGGTGCTCCTGCATCTCCGGCCTCCTCGTGACGCGAGGTCCAGCCGGGTCGTGGGGGGCGACTAGGCGATGACCGCCGAGTCGATGTTGGTGAAGACGTGGTCGCGCATGTGCGCGCTGTCGACCGCGGTGATCACGGTGCGGTTGCGGACCGAGACGACGAACGCCGTGTCGTCGACGAAGACGACCGACTCGCGCGAGCCCTACGTCGCGGCCCGGTCCAGGCCGCCCGACAGGCGCTGCATCGTCGTGGCGTCGAGCTCGATGCCGCGGCGCCGCAGACGCTCGACGGCGTGGCCGGAGAGCGCCACCGCGGGGGTGCGCTCGGCCAGCACGTCGCCGAAGGACCGGCTGGGCGCGGGCGGCGCGGGCCGCGCCGCGGGCCCGGGCGCGCCGAGCCCGCCGACGCCGGGCGCCACCAGAGCGGGGTTGTGGTCGATGGGGCTCATCGAGGCGCCTCCCTCCGGGCCGAGACCGTCGTGGACGAGGACCCGCGGGGTCTCATCGGACCTCGGTGACGGTGCTCAGCGCGATCCCCGAGGTCGACCCGACCGTGATCGTCGCGCCGTCCTGGGTGAAGTTGACCTTGTCGACCACGCCGGAGTGCTCGCCGTCGGTGTCCTTCCAGGTGACCGTGTGGCCGACGAGGTTCAGCGCGGTGGTGTTGGCCGTGTCGATCTTCTGGCCCTGCATCGCGGTGCTGATGTTGTTGAGCTGCTCGAGCATCGAGTACTGCGTCATCTGCTGGATGTACTGCTGGGAGTCGCCCGGCTGGGACGGGTCCTGATGGCGCAGCTGCTCGACGAGGATCTTCAGGAACGCGTCCTTGTCGAGCTCCGTGCTCGCCTTGTCGGCCTTCTTGGTCGACGTGGCCGACGACGCGCCGGTCGTCTTGGTCGTGGCGTCGGTGTCGGTGGCGGTGTCGGGCGGCGTCGTCGCGGCGGCGGTCGTGGCCGGATCCGCGACGGCCGGTGGTGCGGTGATCGTGCTCATGTCGTACCTCGCTCAGGCCATCACGTCGACGATCGCCCCGGCGGGCGGCAGCGACGTAACGGACGGGGTGGGAAGGGGTTGGGGATCGGCGCCGTCGGGCTCGGAGGCGGGGGCGCGGCCCGGCCCGGAGGGGCGGCCGAAGCTGCGGTCGCCGGACGCGGCCCAGCCCTCGGCGTGCTCCTGCCCGCCGCCGGCCAGGCTCAGGTCCAGCGTGGCGACGGTGACGCCGCGCGCCTCCAGGGCGCGGCGCAGGTCGCCGAGGCCACGGTCGAGGACGGCGAGCGCCTCGGGATGCTCGACGTGGACGCTGGCGTGCAGGCCGTCGCGGGCGTGGCGCAGGCGCACCTCGACGCCGCCGAGGCTCCGCCGGATGCAGGACCAGGCGAGCGTGCGCGGCGTCGCGCGAGCGCGCGCGAGCTGGATGAGGTCGTGGACGCCTGCGGCGCCTGGGCCAGCGGCACGAGGGCCGGGGTCGTGATCGGGCGGACGCGGGCGACGGCGGCGTGGCCGCAGCGGCGACCGCCGCGGTGGCCGGCGGCGCGGACGCGGACGCGAGGACCGCCGGCGCGTCGGCCACCGCCGGGGCCGGCGCCGGCGCCGAGACCACCGGGGCGGGCGGCGCATCGGCGGGCGGCGGCGCGGAACACGGCCGGGCGGCGGGCCGGCGGGCGCCTGGTCGGGCGCCGCGTCCTGTCCGCCAGGGCCGGCGGGCGAGCCGCCGGTGGGCGCCGCGGGCGTGGAGCCGGCGGTGGCGGCCGGCGCCGGAGCGGGCAGGCCGTCGGGGCGGCGGCCTGGGCGACGGGCAGCGCCACGGCGGCCGAGGCCGGGACGTCGCCAGTCGCCCCCACGCCGCCGCTCGGGGCCGGCGTCGCCGCCGGGGCCAGCACCGCGGCGGTGGCGGCGGCGGCCAGGACGTCGGCCGCGACGGGGGCGAGCGGGTCCGCGGACGCCGGGACGGCGGCCGGCGCGGGCGCAGGCACGGACGGCGGCGGCGTTGTGGTGGCGGAGGCGGCCGGCGCGGGGCACGAGCCCGGCCAGCGCCGCGACGGCGGCGGCAGGTGGCGGCGGGCCGGCGCCCGGCTGTGAATCCTGCTGGCCCTCCGGCAGTGCGGTCCAGGCCTGCTGCTGCGCGCCGAGCACCGTCTGAAACGGCGTGCCCGGCGGGTCCGGTGGTCCGCTGCCGCGCGGACCGTCGGCGCCGCTGTCGGGCGGCGGGGCGGTGGTGATGGCTTCCATGCTCAGGTGGGCGATCAGGTGGACAGGGGCGCCGCACCGCCCGCCGCCGCGTAGGTCGCGGTGGCGGTCGGCGCAGCCGTCAGGTACCCGGCCGCGTAGCCGAGGACCTTCTGGACGTACTGCTGGGTCTCCGCGTACGGCGGCACGCCGCCGTAGCGCTGGACGGCGCCGGGACCGGCGTTGTAGGCCGCCAGCGCCTTCGCCTCGTCGCCGCCGAACGCGTCGAGCTGCTGGCGCAGGTACTGGGCGCCGCCCTCGATTGCCTGGGCGGGGTCGTGGACGTCGGTGACCCCGAGCGCCGCGGCGGTGGCGGGCATGAGCTGGGTGAGCCCCTGCGCACCGGCCGCGCTGCCGGCGTTGGGATCGAAGTTCGACTCGGCGCGGATCAGCGCCTTCAGCAGCGCCGGGTCGACCCCGTTGCGTTGGGCCGCGGCGCTGATGAGCGCGTCGTACGAGGTCGCGCCGCCGGCGGTCTGTGCGGCGGGCGCCGAAGCCGTCGCCGCCGCGAGCTGCGACGGAAAGCTCGTGGACGTCGACGGCGCGGCCGCGCTGGCCGTCGTCGCGGCGGGGGCCGCCACGCCGCTGTTGAGCGCGACGAAGAGCTGCTGGATCCCGCCGACGCGCGCGTCGATGTCGGCGACTCATCGGCCCCCTCCCCGCGCGCGCGCGGCGCAGGAAGCCGTTGAGCGCCTCTCGTCGGCGCGCCTCGGCGCTGTCTGGCTGGTACTCCGGCGGCGTATCGCCGACGCTCGAGCGCCTCGCGTTATCGGCGCGGCCTCCACGGCGCCGGCCGGCCGTCGCGCTCCAGCGCTCGCGCTCGAGGCGAACTCGCGTCGGCGCGCTGGCGCCAGCCGCTCGACCCTGATTGATAGGCCGGTCAGGCGCGTCCGGCTGCGGCCAGCAGACAAGTCGCGGCGGTCGGACTGCCGCCGGGCCACCTGTGGGTGGCGGCCCGGAGCATCGCCTCGCCGCGCAGCTGAGCGCCGAGGCTCGCCGCCAGCTCCTCGCGAGCACGATCCTCGGCGTGCGCCCGCAGCTCGCGGACACGCTCGAGGCGGAAGCGGAAGGGCTTGCTCACGGTCTGGTTGGTCGGTCGCCGCCTCGGCGAATCCAGCTCGGTGGACGGCCGTTGGAGCCACGCACCCGCCCCCGGAAATCCAGCTCGATGGACGGCCGTCGGCGCCGCGCCACTGCGCGGGCGGGCCCTACGAGGCGCCGAGGTTCAGCGGAGCGGCGCGCTGTCCAGGCCGGCGGCAGCGACGAGGTCGGCCGACGGCAGGATGGGCGGCGACGACCAGCGTCGACCGACCTCGGGCGCCAGGCGGCTGGTCCAGGGCGCTGATCGACCGCCTCGTAGGGGTCGTACTCGTCCAGGCCCTGGCGCAGGAAGCGGTCGATGTGGTCCTTGAGGTCGATCGCGCGATCGACCAGCGGGTCGGTGCCGCGCTCGTAGGCGCCGATCGCGATCAGGTCGGCCTTGTCGCGGTGCGCGGCCAGCAGCCGGCGCATCTCCATGCCCGCCTCGCGCACCGCGGGCGTGGTGACGTCGCCGACCAGGCGCGAGACGCTGGCCAGCACGTCGACGGCGGGGTAGTGGCCGGCGTGCGCAAGCTCGCGGGTCAGCACGATGTGGCCGTCGAGGATCGAGCGGACCGCGTCGGCGATCGGCTCGTTCATGTCGTCGCCGTCGACCAGCACCGTGTACAGGCCGGTGATCGATCCGTGCTCGCTCGTGCCCGAGCGCTCGAGCAGCTTCGGCAGCAGCGCGAAGACGCTCGGCGTGTAGCCGCGCGTGGCGGGCGGCTCGCCGATGGCCAGGCCGACCTCGCGCTGGGCCATCGCGAAGCGCGTGACCGAGTCCATCATCAGCACGACGTCGGCGCCGCCGTCGCGGAACGACTCGGCAATCGTCGTCGCCGTCAGCGCCGCCTTGATGCGCACGAGCGCCGGCTGGTCGGAGGTCGAGACGACCACGACCGACTGGGCCAGCGCGGCGCCGAGGTCGCGCTCGACGAACTCGCGCACCTCCCGGCCGCGCTCGCCCACCAGGCAGATGACGTTCACCCGCCCCGCGCCCGCCGCGCCGGGCGGCGCGCTGCGCGCGATCATGCCCAGCAGCGAGGACTTGCCCACCCCGGAGCCGGCGAAGATCCCGAGGCGCTGGCCCACGCCGGAGGGCACGAGCGCGTCGAGCGCGCGCACGCCGAGGCCGATGCGCTCGTGGATGCGCGGGCGCGTGAGCGGGTCGGGCGGCGGCGCGGTGACCGGGCGGCTCTGGGTGGCCTCGAGCGGCCCGCGGCCGTCGATCGGCGCCCCGAGCCCGTCGAGCACCCGGCCGAGCAGCGCCGGCCCCACCGGGGTGCGCAGCTGCGTGCCGGTGGCGGTGACGACGTGGCCGGGGCCGATGCCCTGCATCTCGCCCAGCGGCATGAGCAGCGTCCGCTTGGCGCGGAAGCCGACGACCTCGGCCTTGACCGCGTCGACGCCGCGGCGCGCGGCGATCTCGCAGACCTCGCCGACCTGGGCCTCGAGGCCGGTCGCCTCGACGATCAGGCCGATGAGCTCGGAGACGCGCCCGCGGCGCCGGTGCAGGTCGGCGCGGCCGATCGCCTCGGCCAGCCGCCCGCTGCGCACGGCGTCGTGCCCGGGGATCTGGGGCGCCGCCGGACCGCCGGCGGCGCCGTGGTGCGCGGGTGGGTCAGCCGGCGCTGAGCTCACGCTCGAGCACCTCGCGGGCGCGCTGCAGCTTCGTGTGCAGCGTCGCGTCGACCTCGCCCTCCTCGGTGCGCACGACCGCCCCCCCGCGGGGGACCCGGCGCTCGGCCTGCACCTCGCAGTGCTCGATGCCGCCGAGCTCGCCGACGAGCGCGCCCACCCGGTCGCGCACGAGCTCGAGATCGTCGGGGTTGACGAGCAGCAGCACGCGGTCACGCTCGACCAGGCGGCGCAGCGCGCCGCGCACGACGTCGAGCACGCGCTCGGGGTCGACGGCCAGGGCGCCGCCCAGCGCCTGCTCGGCGATGCGCAGGGCGAGCTCGACCGCGGCGTGCTCGGTGCGCTGCGCGAGCGCCTCGGTCTCGGCGGCCAGGCTCCGCGCGGCCTGCGTCAGCGCCTCGGCGGCCGGCCCGGCGGCGGCGAGCGCCTCCTGGCGGCCGGCCTCGAAGCCCTCGGCGTGCGCCTGGGCGCGGATCACGGAGGCTTCCTCGCGGGCGAGAGCGAGGATGTCGTGGGCGTCGCGCGTGCGCTGCGCCGCGGTGACGGCGAGGTCGGCGGGCACCTCCAGCGGGGCGTAGGCGAACTCGGGCATCAGATGATCGCCTCCGTGGCGGTCATCTAGACGACCTCGTCCTCGCCGTCGGACTGGCGGATCGTGATCGTGCCCGCGTCGTCGAGGACGCGCGCGGCGCGCACGATCTTCGACTGGGCCTCGTCGACCAGCACCTTGCGCTGCGGCGGCATCACCGCCATGTCCTCGCGCAGCATCTCGGCGCCGCGCTGGGACATGTTGTTCAGCAGCTTGTCCTGGACCTTCTGGTCGACGCCGCGCAGGGCGATCGCCAGGTCCTTCTGGTCGACGTCGCGCAGCAGGATCTGGATGTCGCGGTCCGACAGCGTGACGATGTCGTCGAACGTGAAGATCCGCTGGCGGACCTCCTCGGCCAGGTGCTGGTCGGACTCCGCCATCGCCTGGATCACGTGGCGCTCGGTCGACCGGCCCGCCTGGTTGAGGATCTCGGCCAGCGACTGCACCCCGCCCGCCGCGGTCAGCTCCTGGTCGAGGATGGCCGACAGCTTCTCCTTCAGCGCGCTCTCGAGGTCGCGCACGACGAGCGGGTTGGTCTCCGACATCGTCGCGATCCGCAGCGCCACCTCGCCCTGCAGCTCCTTGGGCAGCTCGGCGAGCACGCGCGCGGCGATCGAGCTGGGGAGGCTGGCGACCACGATCGCGACCGTCTGCGGCGCCTCCTCCTGCAGGAAGGTCGCCACCTGCTCGGGCGGCGTGCGCCGCAGGAAGTCGAACGGCTTGTGCGAGAGCTTGCCGCTGAGCGCGTCGACGACCTCCTGGGCGCGCTGGCGGCCGAAGCGCTTCTCGAGGACCTCGTAGGTGTAGTCGAGCCCGCCGATGACCGCCTGGGCGGGCGCGGTGACCTCCTCGGCCAGCGCCTCGAGGACGCTCTGGCTGGCCTCGGGCGAGACCTGCTTGATTGCGGCCATCTCGCGCGAGATCTCCTCGACCTCGTCGTCGTCGAGGTGCTGGAGGATGGCCGCCGCGCGCTCGGGGCCCAGCGCGATGAGCAGGACCGCGGCCTTGCGCCGGCCGCGCAGCTGAACCGTGTTGGCCAGGAGCGCCTCGCTCATCCCGCGCTGTCCTCGTTCATCCAGTTGCGCACGGCCGCCGCGACGCGCTCGGGCTCCTTGGTGACGACCTCCTCGATCTGCTGGCGGCGCGGGTTGCTGGCCGGCACGAGCGACGGGGGCGGGCCGTCGGCGAGCTGCGCGATCGGCGTCGGGGCGTCGAGCTGGCGCAGCCACGTGGGATCGATGAGCGCCTCGTTCTCCCGGCGGCGCAGGTGCCGCGTCAGGAAGAACAGGAACAGCAGGCAGGCCAGGCCGAGCAGCGCGTACTTCGCGTAGCCGACGATGCCGCCGGAGGGCACGAGGCCCGCGGCCGGGGGCGCCGGCTGCGTCGTGAACGCGACCTGGCTGACGGCGAGCGTGTCACCGCGCCGGCGGTCGATGCCCGCGGCGCTGGCCACCGCTGCCTGCAGCTGGCTGACCTCGGCGGCCGGGACCGACTTGTCGACCACCAGGGCGAGGTTCAGGCGCTGGACGGTGCCCGGCGCGACCTTCGTGCGCGTGACGGTCTTGTCGACGCCGAAGTCCGTCGACCGCTTGCGCGAGTTGTAGTTCGAGCGGCCGCCGCCGCCCGCGCCCGCGGCCGCGTAGCCGGGGACGTTGGACGCGGTGCCCGCGGCGGCGCCGCCGGCCGCGCCGCTGCCCCGCAGCCGCTCGTTCTCGGTCGTCTGCTGCAGCGGCGTGCCCTGCTTGCCGTACTGGAGCTTCTCGATCGAGGTGTCGTCGACGTTGAGGTCGGCGTTGACCTGCACCTGCGCCTTGTTGGGGCCCAGCGTGCGCGCCAGCATCGCGTTCAGGGACGCCTCGAGGCCGCTGGCGTAGCGCGCCTCGGCCGCCGGCTTGGACAGGGCGCCCGCGCCGCCGACCGTGCCGTCGCCGGCCGGCCACAGCAGCTGGCCGCTGCCGTCGGTGATCGTCACGTTCTCGGTCTTGAGGTCCTGGACGCTCGAGGCGACGAGGTTGGCGATGCCGCGCACCGCGCCCGGCGCCAGCGCGCTGGAGTCGCCGCTGAGCAGGACGGCCGCGGTGGCCGGCTTGGCCTCGTCGGCGAAGAGGCGGTCGTCGGGCATCGTGAGCTGGACCTGCGCGCCGGACACGCCGCCGACCTGGCCGATCGTCTGGGCGATCTGGGCCTCGAGCGCACGCTGGTAGGCGACCTTCTGCTGGAAGGACGACGAGCCCAGCTTCTGCTTGTCGAAGCCGGCCCACGGCTCGGTCGTCCCGCTGGCGCGCAGCCCGGCCTGCGACAGCGCGATCTGCGCCTGCGCGGTCTTGGTCTTCTCGACCGCGAGCGCGGTGCCGTTGTTGCGCAGCTCGTAGCCGATGCCCTGCGCGTCGAGCGCAGCGGTCATCTTGCCCGTCTGCGCGGGGTCCAGGCCGGTGGACAGCATCGAGTAGCTGGGCTTCGTGGCCAGGCTGAAGAGCAGGTAGGCGATGACGAGGACCGCCAGCGCCGACGCCGCGAGCATCAGCTTCTGGCGCGTCGTCGTCGTCTGCAGGAGCTTCATCGGAGCGAGTTAGACCTGGGTGTGCAGGACGTCGCTGAGCGCGTCGACGGCCTTCGTGCGCACGGTCGAGGCGAGCTGCATGGCGAGCTGGGCCTTCTCGACCGCCATGACGACGGCGGTCGGGTCCGTGGCCTGCCCGGTGGCCAGCGCCTGGGACGCGTCCGCGGCCTGGTCCTGCAGCGTCTGCAGCCGGCCGATCTGCTGGGCAAGCACGCCGGCGAAGTCGGCGCCGCCGGCCTCGGGCGCCGTCGGGGCGGCGTCGAGGCCGGGCACCGACCACTCGGCGCCGCGGGTGACGATGCTGGGATCGATCGGGATCGCCACGATCAGCGCAGCAGCTCGAGCGTCTTGGTGAACATCTGCTTGGCCGTCTGCATCGCGGTGACGTTGGCCTCGTAGGCGCGCGACGCGCTGATCAGGTCGACCATCTCGGTGACCGAGTCGACGTTGGGCATGGTCACGTAGCCCTGCGCGTCGGCGTCGGGGTGGCCCGGGTCGTAGACGCGCCGGCCGGGGGTGTCGTCCTCGACGATCGCCGCGACCTGGACCCCACCGGGCGTCTCGCCGGACCCGCCCGCCCCCATCGCGCCGGCCAGCGCGGCCGGGAAGCCGCCGTCGGCGCCGGTGGACTGGAGGACGACCTCCTTGCGCCGGTACGGCTGTCCGTCCGCGCCCTGCGTCGACTGGGCGTTGGCCAGGTTCTCGGCGGTGACGTCCATGCGCAGCCGCTCGGCCGACAGCCCGCTGGCGGAGATGGAGAGGGCATCGAAGAGCCCCATCAGCGCACGCCCAGCGCGGACTGGATGATCGCGATGCGGCCGTTGGCGACCGCGACGAGCGCCTGGTACTCGAGCCCGTTGGCCGCCAGCTCGGCGGCCTCGCGGTCGACGTCGACGGTGCCGCCGTCGAGGCGCATCTGCGCGGCGTCGTCGGCCTGGGCGTCGAACGCGACGGCGGCGGTCTCGTCGACGGCCGCCGCGGCCTTGCTCAGGGCGCTGTGGAAGTCGACGTCGACGCGCTGGTAGCCCGGCGTGTTGGCGTTGGCCAGGTTCTGGGCCAGCGCGGACTGACGCGCCGCCGCGCCGCGCAGGGCGGCGCCGAGGAGGTTCTGGGTCGGGTCGAAGAGATCCATGGCGAATCCGTGCGGCCCGTCCCTGGACCTGGTTGCCCACCTCCGATTCCTGGAGGCTCCCCGGTCATCGGACCGGTCTGGCGGTGGCCCGCGGCGCGAGGGCGCCCGCGGCGCCAGTGGTCGTCGGTCGCTTGCGAAGGCCACCAGCATTGGCTGTGCGACCGGACGACCCCTGGCATCCACGGTGCATCCCTCTCGCATCCACGCTCCTACCGGGATAAGCCCTTAGGCGGTGCGGTCCAGGACCCGACGGGGGTCCAGGCCGGCGGGGGCGTAGCCGCGGGCGGCGGCGCGGCCGCGTCCGACCGCGGCGAGCTCGCGCCCGCCCTCGGCCAGGGCGGCGGCAAGCGCGACGGCGGCCTGGCGCTGGAGGCCGAGCGCCAGGCGCAGCGCGTCCTGGGCCGGCGCCGGAAGCTCCTCGGGGAGCTGCGCGATGACCGTGTCGCGGCGGTCGTGGATCGCGGCGAGCTCGTCGGGGCGGCCGGCGCCGACGAGCGCCAGCTCGAGCTCGGCCAGCGCGACGAGGTCGGCGGTCAGGCGCTCTGGGCGATCTGGGCCCATGCCTCGCGCAGGTTGGCGATCTGGCGGATGAGCGTCGCGAGCTTGTCGCGGTCGCGCTCGAGGCGCACCTCCCACAGCAGCCGCTTCCAGAAGACGTAGATCCCCTCGAGGTTCTGGGGGATCGAGCCCTGGCTCATGTCGAGCGTGGACAGCAGCTCGTCGACGATCGCCTCGGCGCGGTTGAGGCGGTCGTGCGAGTGGGCACGGCCCCCTCGCCCATCGCGACGTCGGCCTGGCGCAGGAAGCGGATGGCGCCGTCGTAGAGCATCACGACCAGCTGCCCGGGGGTGGCGGTCAGGACCGCCTGCTGCTGGTAGGCGGCGGTCGAGGCGGCGTAGGGGTTCACGTTCCGGTGATCGGCCGGCGCGACCCGGCGTTGAGGGCCTGCGGCGCCCGGCCGGATCCCGTCACGACGACGTCCCCAGGCGGGAGGCGAGATCGGCCATCTGCTGCTGGCTGCGCTGCATCGCCGTCTCCATCGCGGTGAACTGCCGGCGCAGCAGCACCTCGCGGGCCGAGAGGCGGTCCTCCAGCCGCGTGACCTTGTCGCCGATGCGCGCGATCTCCTGGTCGGCGCTGCCGATGCGCTGGTCGAGGACGCCGTTGGCGGTCACCAGCGGGTCCAGCAGCTTCTTGAAGGACTGGCTGAAGCCGTCGGTGCCGGCCAGGCCGCCGAGCAGCCTCTGCACGCCTTGGCCGTCCTGGTCGATCGCGGCGTCGAACGCCGCCTCGTCGAACGTCAGCCGGCCCTTGATGGCGTCCGGATTGGTGGCGTCGGCACCGGTCGTCGCGCCGGTCGAGATGCCGATCGACGACAGCAGCGACCCGCTGCCCGTCATGCCCGCGACCGGTCCGCCCACGGCCATGCGCAGGCTCGACAGGATGCCGTTGAGGCCGGAGTCGCCGAACAGCACGCCCTTGGCCGCATCGGTGTTGTTGGTCGGGTTGCTGACGCGCTTCTCGCTGGTCTTCGACGTGACGAAGTCCACCACGTCGTTGTAGGCGCTGACGAACGCCTTCAGCTTCGCCTTCAGCGCGTCGCGGTCCACGCCCGGGTTGGAGACGTTGATCGTCGTGCCGTCGCTGAGGCCCTTGAGCGTCAGCTCGACGCCCGGGATGAGGTCGGTGACGACGTTCGTCTGCTGCTCGGGCTGGGCGATGCCGTCGATGGTGAGCCGCGCGTTCTGGCCGGCGCGCGTGGAGACCGGCGCGCCGAGGCCGTCGCCGGTCGCGGTGAAGTCGCTGCTCGTGCCGGTCGTGCGGCTGGACAGCACGAGCTTGCCGTTGCCGACGTTGATGGCGAAGACGCCGAGCTGCGAGCTCGAGTTGATCGCCGCGGCTGCGGCGTCGATGTCCCCGTTGGGATCGACGTTGACGCTGACGCCGCCGATCGTGATCGTGCTCGCCGTCGGCTGCGGGGTCCACACGAACGTCTGCTGCGCGGCGGTGGCCAGCTGCGTGACCTTGACGCTGTAGCCGCCGGGGGCCGCGCCGCCGGTCGTCCGGGCGGCGATCGTCGCGCTGGAGGCGGATTCGACGGTCTGCACCGGCAGCCACGCCAGCGTCGAGCCGAGGTCGGTCGCGGCGGTCTTCAGGCTCTTGAGCCGGCTCTCGACGTCGCGCAGGGCCGACTGGCGCGTCTGCGCGGCGACCTTGTCGTAGCCCCAGCGCTGCTCGGGCGCGCGCTCGATGGACAGCAGCTGGCTGATGATGGTGTCGGTGTCCATCCCGGAGACGAGGCCTCCGAGCTGCAAGCCCGCCATGTCAGCCCACCTCCATGCTCACGCCGCTTCGGGGGGCAGCAGCCCGGACGGGTCGACGACCTCGTGCAGGGTCAGCGGGCGGACATGCGCCCCATCGTGGGTGTGCAGGTGCGCGGACACGCCGCGGGTGAGGTCCAGGCGGACCCGCAGCCCGGCGGCATCGAGCTCGCGGTAGACCTGCGCCGCCGCGTCGACGGCCGCGAGCGCCTCCGCCGGGGCGGCGAGCGGCGCTCGCGCTCCGCGGCCAGGTCGTAGACCTCCGCGATGCGTCCAGGGAGCGTCGGGGCTGGCGCAGGCGCCGGCTTTCGCACGGGCAGCGACGTCACCTGCGCGAGTCGCGACGCCTCCAAATGCATGGACGTTCCTCCTGGATCGGGTCCCGGCGCCCCATCCGTTGGACGCCGTGCTCGCATCCGTCATCGGCGCCGCGCAGGACGCCTTGACACGCCGCGCGAGACCCTGGCCGCCTGTACGGCCGGTGCCCGGCCCGGTCACGCCGCGACCCGCTCCAGGACGCGCCGGGCCGACGGGTGGCCGGGATCGAGGCTCAGCGCCTCGCGCGCGAACAGCCGCGCATCGTCGGGCAGCTCCCGGCCGACGGCCACCCAGCCGAGCCCGGCCAGCGCGTCCGCGTCGGGCGCGCCGCCCTCGACCACGGCGATCCACTCGTCGGCGGCGGACTCCAGGAAGCCGCGGCGCAGGTACAGCTGGGCCAGGCGCTCGCGGCGCTCGCGCTCGGCCAGCGGCAGCCCGTCGGCCAGGCCGATCAGCGTGGCGAACGCGTCGACGTCGGTGACGCGCAACAGCGCCTCGAGCATGAGGAACAGCGGCTCGGCCGCCACGGCCGGCAGCGCGCGGGGCGCGGGGTCGCCCGCCACGACCGCCCGCCAGGCGTCCAGCAGCGCGATCTCGCCGGCCGGCAGCCCCACCGAGCGGGCGTGGTCGAGGACCCAGGCGGCGCCGGCGGCGTCGCCCGCCGCCAGCCGCGCGAACGCGGCAGAGCGGGCGGCCTCGGGCGCGCAGGGCGCGGTGGTCTCGACCATCAGCGCCTCGTCGGCGGCCTCGGCGTAGCGCCGCTGGGACAGCAGCGCCTCGGCCAGGGCCAGGCGCGGGACGGCGGCGTCGGGCTGGGCGTCGAGGACCGCGCGCAGCTCGACCTCCGCCTCCTCGACGGCTCGGGCCTCGTAGAGCGCGAGCGCGAGCATGAACCGCGCGGCCGGGGTGACGTGCTCGAACGCGCCGTGGACGGTCTCGACGACGACGGCCGGGGCGGCGCCGCGGGCGAGCATCGTCGCGGCGAGCGGGTCCACCGTGCCGAGGAAGCGCGGGTGCTCGACCAGCGCCCGATGCAGCAGCGCTTCGGCGCCGGCGAGGCGGCCCTGCTCGCGGCGCAGGTCGCCGAGCGCCGCCAGGGCCAGGAACGTGCCGCAGCCGACGGTGGCCGAGTAGGCGCTGGGCGCGTCGCCCCACTCCAGGCAGGTGTCGAGCAGCTGGGCGGCGCGGTCGGCGTCGCCCAGTGCACGGGCGGCGAGCGCCTGCTCGAAGACGACGTCGGTGAACGTCGGCAGGAAGGCGAGGATCTCGTCGCCGCGGGCGATGGCGTCGGCGGTACGCCCGCACAGCCGCATCGCCTTGACCAGGCGGCTGCACAGCGACGGCAGGAAGCCGTAGGCGGTCTTGTTGGGGTCGTCGCGGACCATCGCCCAGGCGCGCTCGAAGGCGGCCAGCGCCGCCGGGTTGTCGCCGGCGGCCGCACGCTCGGAGCCGAGGTTGAAGTGCAGGAACGGCGAGTCCATGCCCTCCTCGACCTGCCGTTCGAGCAGCTCGATGTTGCGGCGCGACTTCTCCTTGGCGTCGCGCACAGCCCCGAGGTAGCCGTAGTGCTCGATGCGCACGGTCGTGGACTCGAAGCGCTCGGGCAGGTAGCCGGGCAGGCGGTGGGCGATCTGCTCGTGGATGCGGCCCTCGAAGCGGTACTCGGGGCGGTTGCGGAACAGCCGCAGCGCGTTGTGGGTGACCGCCGTGCCGTCCTCGAGGCTGCCGGTGTGGTTGGTCTCGGTCAGGTAGAACGCCTCGCGCCATGTGCGCCCGCACAGCTCGCGCAGGCGCGGACCGTCGCCGTCGACCAGCACCTCGTCGGCGTCGAGGAACAGCAGCCAGTCGCCGGTGGCGGCGTCGAAGGAGGCATTGCGGGCGGCGGCGAAGTCGCCGGTCCACTCGCGCTCGAGCACGGTGGCGCCGTACTCGCGGGCGATCTCGATCGTGCGGTCGCTCGAGCCGGTGTCGACGACGACGATCTCATCGACGTGGTCGCGGACGGCGGCCAGGCACTGCCCGAGCATCGCCTCCTCGTCCTTGACGATCATGCACAGCGAGAGCGTCAGGCCGGTCGCGGGTCGGGCGCGGCCGGCGGCGCGCTTGCCGCGGTCGCGCAGGTCCTTCAGACGGGCCCGCACCGCGGTGGGCAGCGGCAGCGGGCCGTCGAGGCCGGCGGCGCGGCGGCGCTCGATCTCGGCCAGGTTGGCTTCGGTGTGCGGCAGTTGCGGATCCAGGCGCCCGGCGGCGCGGAACAGGCGCTCGGCGGCGGCCAGCTCGCCCAGCTCGTAGAGGGCGATGCCGGCGATGTTGACGATCGCGGGCTCGCGCGGCTCGTCCTCGAGCAGGCTCAGGGCCGCGTCGGCGACGGCGGCGAACGCGGGCGCGACGGCGGCCGAGGTGGTGCCCTCGACGCCGAGGCCCGCCGCGAGCAGGCGCATGCGCGTCTCGTAGCGGCGGTGGACGTCCTCGATCTCCGTCGCCTCCCCGAACAGCTTCGCGTAGCCGGCCAGGTCGCCGGCGGCGATCAGGCGGTGGGCCCGCGCGTCGAGGCCGGCGGTGGGCGCGGGCGATGTGGGCGAGGCGGCGGGCCGGCCGACGGGATCGGTGAGGCGAAGAGCCATGCGGGGATCGAACCTCTCGCAACGGGGAACGTGCCTCCCGGTCGTCGGCAGCGGCGCGCGGAACTTCAGCCCGACATCCGCCCTCCCCAAAACCGGGGAGACGTGCGTTGACGCATGTCCGACCCCGTTCTACCGACTTTCGGGGATGGCGAGCGCGGCGCGGACTCCCGATACCACAGACCGTCCCCACCCTTAGAGGAGTTCCCCCGATATGCCCGTCCCCGCCTCCCCGCCAGCGACACGCCGCCTGTCCGCCGACGAGAGCCTCGCGCTCTGGCTGGAGTACCGGCGGACGCAGAGCGCGACGCTGCGCGACCGTCTCGTGCTGACGTTCGCGCCGATGGTGAAGTTCATCGTCTACCGCAAGGTCCGCGAGATGCCGGCCAACGCGGAGGTCGAGGACTTCATCTCGTGCGGGCTGGAGGCGCTGATCGTGTCGATCGACCGCTACGACCCCGACAAGGGCGCGACGATCGAGCAGTACGCGTGGACGCGGATCCACGGCGCCGTGCTCGACGAGCTGCGCCGCCAGGACTGGGCGCCGCGATCGGTGCGCCGCTGGGAGCGCGACATCAACAAGGCCAACGAGGAGTTCTCGATCCTGCACGGCCGCCGCCCCACCCGCGGCGAGCTCGCCGACGCCATGGGCATCACCGTGACCCAGCTGCGCCGCCATCTCGACGAGATCGCCGCCTCCGACGTCACGTCGCTCAATGCGCTCGTGCTCTCCGACGACGACACGACGATCGAGCGCGTCGACACGCTCGTCTGCGACGACCCGCGGCTCGATCCCGAGCACGCGGCGGCGACCGAGGAGCTCAAGGACAAGTTTCGCCGGGCGTTCGCGCAGCTTCCGCGCCGTGAACGCGAGGTCGCGGTGATGCTCTACGTCAAGAACCTCACCCTGTCGGAGATCGGCGCGGTGATCGGCGTGTCCGAGAGCCGCGTCTGCCAGATCCACAGTCAGCTCAAGCGCACGCTGCGCACCGCGCTGGCCGCCGAGGAGGAGCTGTTTCGCCTGGTGGCGTGAGGTAAACCCACGGGGGCCCGCCTCCCCGCCGCAGCCTTCAGCAGCTCACCCTGGATGCGCCAGAGCGGCGGTCGGCACCCCTAGCGGTTCGTCTCGTAACCAACGGCCCGCATTTCAGGCCGATGGTTACGAGACGGACTAGCTCGATCTGAGCGCGCCCAGATCGTTGCGGTGCCGCCCAGACCAGCGCCTCGGCCACCGCGGCCCACAGCTCCTCGGGGACCTCTGCGTCGAGCTGGAGGCCCGCGAGGGCGTCGGCCAGCAGCGCGTCGTCGCGGACGGGGACACCCGCGGCGCGCGCGGCCTCGACGATCCTGCGGGCCACCTCGCCGCAGCCGACGGCCACCACCTTCGGTGCGCCGGGGCGAGCCGGGTCATGGCGCAGCGCCGCCGCGCTGGCGGGCGGCGGGCGGTCGGGGCGATGGTCAGGCACGCAGGTCCACCGTCTCCCCCGCTCGCGCACGCTGACCTGCGCGGGCCGGCCGGTCGCCGTGGCCAGCGCGCCGCGCAGGTCGTCGGCGCTGGAGCGCAGACGGTCGGCCACCGGGCCCGCGGGCGCGTGGACGGTCCCGGCCACCCCACCCGGCGCGATCTCGAGCGCGATGTCGACCCGCCCCATCGCCGCCGCCTCGTAGCGCAGCGTCACCCGCGCCGTGCCGCCGCCGCTCGACCCGGAGGTGGCCCCGGCGTCGTCGGCATCGACGAACAGCCGGGCCAGCGCGCCGCCGGGCAGCGCGACGACGAGGCCGGCCCGGATCGCCGCGGCGAGCGGGTCGGCGCCCGCCGCCGTGACCGCCGGCGCCGCGCCGCCTGCCCCCGTCTCCGCCTCCCCACGACCCGCAGGACGACGCGCTCGGCGCCGGCCTCCTGCACCCGCAGCCGCAGGCGCGCCCCCTCGGCCAGGCCCTCGGGCAGACGGGCGGCGACGCGCACGCCGGCCAGCGACAGCATCCCCGGGCCCAGCACGCGCGCGGGCAGCACGTCACCGGCCCGGATCGGGACCTCGGGCAGGAGCCCGCGCAGCAGGACGACATCGACAGGCACGGCGGCCATCCTCAAGAAGTGTGCCGGGCCGCCGACGATCCGGTGTGATGGAGCGCGGCCTCTACATCGCGGCCTCGGGCATGCTCGCCGAGCAGGTGCGCCAGGACCAGATCGCCAACGAGGCTCGCCAACGCGTCGACCGCCGGCTACAAGGCCGACCGCTCGTCCCAGCGCGCGTTCGGCGACCTGCTGCTGGCCAACACCCAGACCGGTCAGGTGGTCGGCTCCCTGGGCTTCGGTGCGCAGATCGCGCAGACCGTCACCGACCTGGCCCCGCAGGCGCTGCGCCAGACCGACGAGCCGCTCGACTTCGCCGTCGAGGGCGAGGGCTGGTTCGCCGTGCGCACGGCGGACGGCGTCCGCTACACGCGCAACGGCGCCTTCACCGAAGGGCCGGGCGGCCAGCTGACCGACCAGCTGGGCAATCCGGTGCTGTCGCAGAACGGCGCCACGATTCGCGTCACCAACGGCGCGGTGGACCCCGGCCAGCTCGGCGTGTTCGACGTTGCGGATGCGGCCAAGCAGGGCGACTCCCTGTTCACGGGCGCCGCCCGCGGCCAAGCCGCGGGCCGCGCCCGCGCCGGCGCGCTCGAGGGGTCGGGCGTCGACCCGGCCCGCGCGATGGTCGACATGATCTCCTCTCTGCGCTCGTTCGAGGCGGGCCAGCGGGCGATCACCACGATCGACGAGACGCTCCAGCCGCGCCGCCACCCAGGGTCGGCTCGCTCAGCGGGTAAGCCCGCTCTCATACGGACGTCCACTTCGCGCTCAAGCCGCGCGCCTGGCGGCCGACCACCGGACTGACCATGTAGGTGGACCGGCTGGACCGCAGGGAGCGGGGGCCGGGGATCTCCACACGTTGACGCACCGGCTGGACCGCAGGGAGCGGGGGCCGGGGCTCCGACAAGGAACCCGATGCTCGAAGGCATGTACACGGCCGCCGCCGGCATGGCGGCGCAGCAGCAGCGGCTCGACGCGCTGAGCAACGATCTCGCGAACGTCAACACCGTCGGCTACCAGGCCGTGCGCGTGGCCTTCCGCGACCTCGTCTACACGCCCAGCGGTCCGGGCGGCCAGCCCAGTGTCGACGAGGGCGCCGGCGCCGCCGCGAGCACGATCGGCCGCAGCACCCGGGCCGGCGCTCTGCGCCAGACCGGCGACCCGCTCGACGTCGCGATCGCCGGGCCGGGCTACCTGCAGGTCCGCCGCCCCGACGGCACGAACGCGCTGACGCGCAACGGCCAGCTCACGGTCGACGCACGCGGGCGCCTGAACGCGGGCGGCCTGCCGCTGCAGCCGCCGGTCCGCGTTCCCGCCGACGTCGACGAGCAGAGCATCGCGATCGCGCCCGACGGTCGCGTCCAGGCGGCCGGGGCCACGATCGGCCGCATCGGGCTGTTCTCGGTCCGGTCGCCCGACCGTCTGACCGCGCTCGGCGACTCCCTCTTCGCGGCCAACGCGGCCAGCGGCGCCCCCGCCCGCGCCGGCACGGCGACCACGCTGTCCCAGCGGGCGCTCGAGCAGTCCAACGTCGACCTCGGCGACGCGATGGCCGACATGATCGCCACCCAGCGCAACTACTCGCTGGCCAGCCGCGCGATCGACATGGCCGACCAGATGGCCCAGATCGCCAACGGAATCAAGAAGTGAGTCTGATGGTTGCGCCCACGCTGCCGGCCGACGTGCGCGCCGCAGGCTCCGAGGCCCGTGCGCGCTACGCCGCCGCGCTGTCCTTCGAGCGCCAGCTCACCGCGCAGCTCGCCAAGCAGCTCACGGCGACCGCCGGCGACGCGCTGGGCAGCGGCCCGTACGCGCAGCTGCTGCCCGAGGCGCTGGCCGACAGCATCACCGCCGCCGGCGGGCTCGGCTTGGCCCGCGGCCTGGCCGGCCTCGACCGTCCCGCGACGACGGGGAGCGAGGCGTGACCAGCGCGCTGGCCACGACGGCGCCGACGCTCGGCGCCGCAGTGATCGCCCACCTCGACGCCCAGCTCGCGTCCGCGCGGCGCCTGCTCGACACGGTGCTGCGCCAGGGCGCGGCGATCCGCCGCCAGGACGTCGACGACGTCCTCGCGCGCATGACCGATCTGCAGAGCGAGATGGAGCACCGCGCCAGCCTGGAGCTGCAGCGCACCGACCTCCTGGCCCAGGCCGGCGCCCAGCTCGGCGTGGCCGGGCACGCGATCACGCTGGCGGCGATGACGACGCTCATGGCGGCGCACGAGGCGGCCAGCGCGACCGAGCGCAGCGCCGAGCTGCGCGGCCTGCTCGCCGAGATCGCCCGCGAGCATGCCGTCAACCGCGCGCTGATGCGCCAGGAGCTGGCCTTCCTCGACCACCTGATGCGCCTGATGTCCGGCAGCGCCGACCTCGGCTACCGCCCCCCGGTGGAGCGCGCGGGCGAGGGCCTGCGCATCAGCGCCCCCGTGTCCGTCCACCGGCTGCTGGACCTGGAGGCCTAGGTGTGGCCTCGCGGGTCCTCATCCACGACGGTCCGGGCCGCTAGGAAGGCACCTCGATGAGCGGGATCTCGAGCTTCTTCGGCCTCCAGACCTCGCTGCGCGGGCTGCTGGCCCAGCAGGCCGGACTGAACGTCACGGCCCACAACATCGCCAACGCCGACACCGAGGGCTACTCGCGCCAGACCGCCGAGCTCGAGGCGGTCACCGGCCTCAAGCTCGCCAGCGGCGCGCTCGCCGGCGGCGGCGGCGCCCTGCTCGGCGGCGGCGTCGACGTCACCGCCTACACGCGCGCCCGCGACGCGTTCGCCGACCTGCAGTACCGCGCGCAGAGCTCGCTGCACGGCGACGCGGAGACGACGACGTCGGCGCTGTCGGCGGTCGAGGAGTCGCTCAACGAGCCCGGCACCACCGGCATCTCCGCGCTGCTTCAGAAGTTCTGGGACGCCTGGCAGGCCGTCGGCAACCAGCCCGAGGACCCGGCGACGAAGTCGGCGCTCGCCGTGACCGCCCGCGCCCTGACCGACGGCATCCGCGCGCTGGAAGGCCAGCTCACCGCGATCGGCGCGAGCGCCACCAGCGAGCTGGCGGCGATCACCGACGCCAGCGGGCCGGTCCTGCAGGACGCCCAGGCGATCGCGCGCCTCAACGGCGAGATCAGCACTGCCGTCGCCGCCGGCCGCCAGCCCAACGAGCTGCTCGACCAGCGCGACAAGCTCCTCGACGAGCTCTCGGCCTACGGCCAGGTGACGATCACCGAGCTGGCCAACGGGTCCGTCCAGGTCGCCTTCGGCGGCGTGAGCACCCCACTGCTGGTGGACGACACGACGGCGTGGGCGCCCACCCTGCCGGCCACCACCCTGTTCGCGACCCCCACGCCGGGCGGCAAGATCGGCGCGCTGCAGACGCTCACGCAGGTCCCGGGCGGCACGATCGACGCCTACCGCCAGCAGCTGGACGCGTTCGCCGGCCAGCTCGTGGCCGACGTCAACGCCGCCCACGGCGCACCGTTCTTCGCCCCGGGCGGGACGACCGCGGCCACGATCGCCGTCGACCCGGCCATCCTCGCGGCGCCCACCACGATCCGCACGACGAGCCTGGCCGGCGCCCCGGCGGGCGCCAACGACGTGGCCCTCGGCGTGGCGCAGCTGCGGGCGGGCGCGGCCGACAAGATCTACGCGGGCTTCGTCCTGCGCGTCGGCAACGAGTCGCTCGACGCGCAGCGCCGCGAGACGTCCACCGCGGCGACGCTGGCCTCCGCGTCCGACCGGCGCGCCTCGGTCAGCGGCGTCTCGCTCGACGAGGAGATGGCGAACATGATCCGCTTCCAGCGCGGCTACCAGGCGTCCGCGCGCACGATGTCGACCGTCGACGAGATGCTCGACACGCTGATCAACCGGACCGGCCGGGTGGGGCTGTAGCCGATGCGCATCACCCACGGCATGGCCCATCGCCGCCTGATCTCCGACCTGCAGGCCGCGGCCGAGCGCGTCGACCGCGCCCAGCGCGAGATGTCGACGCAGAAGCGGATCCTCAAGCCCTCCGACGATCCGATCGGCGCACAGCGCGCGATCCTGGCCCGCGGCGAGCTCGCCGCCAACGCCCAGTACCAGACGAACGTCACCCAGGCGCGCGGGTTCATGGAGACGACCGACGAGGCGCTCGACTCGATCACGAGCCTCCTGCACCGCGCTCGCGAGCTGACCGTCCAGGGCGGCAACGACGCCACCGGCCCCGACGCCCGCAAGAACATCGCGCTCGAGATCGACCAGATCGTCGCCGCGGTCAAGATGGCGGCCAACACCTCCTACGGCGGCGTCTACATCTTCGGCGGCACCGCCACCACGAGCCCCCCGTACGACACGACGACGGTCCCCGCGGTCGACACCTACGGCGGCGACGACAACCCGATCTACCGCGAGGTCGGCCCCGGCATCGCCGTGGCGGTCAACACGCGCGTCGACACGGCGCCGAGCCCGCTGATCGGCAGCGGCCAGACGCCCGGCGACACGGGCCTGCTGCGCACGCTGCGCGACATCTCCGACCACCTCAAGAACGGCACGCCGGCCGACACCGAGGCGCTGCGCAACGCGGATCTGCAGGCGCTCGAGCGCAACCTCGACGACCTCAGCGCCGCGCGCGCCGGCGTCGGCGCGACGATCGCGCGCCTGGACGCCGCCGACGCGCGGCTGGCCAGCGGCGAGACGACCGCCACCCAGCTTCTCTCAGAGACCGAGGACGTGGACTTCGCCCAGGCGGCGCTCACGCTCTCCAGCCAGCAGACCATCTACGAGGCCGCGCTGCGCAGCGGCGCGTCCGTCATCCAATCATCGCTCCTGGACTTCCTCAGGTGACGCGTCGCATGAAGCCATCCCACCCACCTCGCGAACCATCCCGTACGGAGGCACCATGGCAGTGACCCTGCACAGCACCCGCTTCGGGGAGCTCGAGATCCCGCAGGAGGCCGTGATCGAGTTCCCCCAGGGACTCATCGGCCTCGGCGGGAGCCGCTACACGCTGCTCGCTCGCAGCGACGATGCCGCCTTCGTGTGGCTGCATTCGCTCGACGACCCGGCGCTGGCGCTCCCGCTGACCAACCCCTGGCGGTTCTTCGACTCCTACGAGGTCGAGATCGCCGACGACGAGGCCGCCCGCCTCGGGCTCGACCCGTCCGGTGACACCGCGGTCTACGTCACCGTGCGCGCCGCCGAGGCACTTCAGGACTTCAGTGCGAACCTCCGCGCGCCGATCCTGGTCTCAGGCGGGTTGGGCCACCAGGTCATCAACCAGGCCCCGGACGCCCCGGTCCGGGCCCCGCTCTTCTCCACGACGGCGGCGGAGCAGGCGGCCTGAGCAGATCGCGACCACTCCCCGGTCGACGCAGCGGCAACCGATCCATTTCCAAGGAGGAATCTGACCAATGCTCATCATCACCCGGAGGCCCGGCGAGAAGATCATGCTGGGCGACGACACCGTCATCGAGGTGATCGAGGTCAGCGGCTCGAGCGTCCGCATCGGGATCGACGCGCCGCGCTCGATCCCCGTCTACCGGGAGGAGATCTGGCGCTCGGTCAAGGACGAGAACACCGCAGCGGCCGAAACCGGCGCCGACGCGCTCCCCAGTGACCTCCCCATCACCCAGTAGAGAAAAAGGACCCCGCCTCCCATGTCCCTGAGGATCAACCACAACGTCCAGGCGATCAACGCCCACCGCCAGCTCTCGAGCACCAGCGAGAGCATGTCCAAGGCCATGGAGCGTCTCTCGTCGGGGTATCGCATCAACCGCGCGTCCGACGACGCCGCCGGCCTGGGCATCTCCGAGAAGATGCGCGGTCAGATCCGCGGCCTCGCCCAGGCCCAGCGCAACATGCAGGACGGCATCTCGCTCGTGCAGACGGCCGAGGCCAACCTCGACGAGGTGCACTCGATGCTCCAGCGCATGCGCGAGCTCGCGGTGCAGTACCACAACGGCACGATGTCGCCGGCCAACCAGTCGGCGATCCAGTCCGAGGTCTACCAGCTCGCCTCCGAGATCGACCGCATCGGCCTCCAGGCCCAGTTCAACGGCATCACGTTCCTGGCGGTCAGCGGCACCGTCTCCTTCCAGGTCGGCGCCAACGACGGCCAGGTCATCACCGTGGCCACGGTCAGCCTGGGCAGCACGCTGCCGACGAACTACTACGACCTGTCGTTCGACACGGCGATCTCCAACCTCGACGCCGCGATCGACTCGATCTCGGCCACGCGCTCGACGTTCGGCGCGGTGCAGAACCGCCTCGAGCACTCGGTCAACGCCGCCTCCGCCTACCAGGAGAACCTGGTCGCCGCCGAGTCGCGCATCCGCGACGTCGACATGGCCGAGCAGATGATCGAGTTCACCAAGCTGCAGGTGCTGCAGCAGGCCGGCACGTCGATGCTGGCCCAAGCCAACCAGTCCACCCAGAACGTCTTGTCCCTGCTGCGCAACTGATCCGGCGGGGCGCCGGGTACCGCCCCGGAGGTGGATCTCGACATAGAGGCCGACCGGGGCGTCAACATAGAGAGCAGACCATGACGACGCCCGTCGGCACCCTGCTCAACGGCCGCTACCGGCTGGACGCCCGAATCGGCTCCGGCGGCATGTCGACCGTCTACCGCGCGTTCGACACGGTGCTGGAGCGGCCCGTGGCGATCAAGCTGATGCACCGCGAGATGTCGTCGGACTCCGGCCAGCTCGAGCGCTTCCGCCGCGAGGCGCGCGCGGTCGCCCAGCTCAACCACCCGCACATCGTGCAGGTCATCGACGCCGGCGAGGACGACCACACGCCCTACATCGTCCTCGAGTACGTCGAGGGCGAGACGCTCAAGGACTGCATCCGGCGCAAGGGCCGCCTGCCGATCCCCGAGGCGATCGCCTACGCGATCGAGATCGCGCGGGCGCTCGGGGCCGCGCACGAGCGCGCGATCGTCCACCGCGACGTCAAGCCCCAGAACGTGCTGATCGACGCGGAGGGCTCGGCCAAGGTCACCGACTTCGGCATCGCCCGCACGCTGACCGAGGAGGGCCTGACCGCCGACGGCCGGGTGCTGGGGACGACCGACTACGTCTCCCCCGAGCAGGCGCTGGGCCACGCGGTCACCGGCCAGTCCGACATCTACTCGCTGGGCATCGTCCTCTACGAGATGCTCACCGGCGAGGTCCCGTTCCGGGGCGAGAACCAGGTCGCCGTGGCGATGAAGCACGTGCGCGAGGACCTGCCCGACGTCAGCCTGCGCCGGCCGGAGATCTCGACGGCCCTGGCCGCGGTCGTCGACCACGCGACGGCCAAGGAGCTCGAGCGCCGCTACCGGGACGCCGCGTCGCTGGCCGCCGACCTCGAGGACGTCCTGTCGATCGAGACCGCCCGCGCCGGCGACGCCACCGGAGAGGCGACCACCGTCCTGCGCACGCTGCCCGCCCCGGCGCGCCAGCGGCTGCCGTGGCGCACCCGCATCCCGCGCCTGGCCGTCGTCGCGCTGCTGCTGGCCACCGCCGCCACGATCGCGGCGATCGTCCTGCTCGCCCGCCACAACACCGAGCGCGGGATCCGCCCCGCCGACGTCAAGCCGCAGGCGCCGGGGCTGCAGGTCGTGGCGCTGCGCTCCAAGGCGGCGCACGACTACGACCCGTTCGGCGGCGACGGCGAGCACTCCGAGGAGGCATCGGCCGCCATCGACGACGACTCGAAGTCCACGTGGTCGACCGAGAGCTACCAGGCGTCGCAGCTCAACAAGCCCGGCGTCGGGCTGTACGTCGACGCCGCGCCGGGCGTCGCGGCCAAGCGAATGGAGCTGCGCACGACGACGCCGGGCTGGTCGGGCGCGGTGTACGCCGCGGAGGATGGCCCGCCCGACAGCATCGGCGGCTGGACGAAGATCGCCGCGCTGGATGACGTCAAGCGCTCCCAGCAGATCCCGCTCGACACCGCGGGCAAGGAGTTCCGCTACTACCTCGTGTGGATCGAGCAGCTGCCGGCCGACAGCGAGAACGCGACGATCAGCGACCTCGCGTTGCTGAGGTAAGCCCACGGGGGCCCGCCTCCGGCCGCAGAGCGTTCCCGGCCAGATCGGGATGCCGTGGGCGTGCCGTCGGCACCCCGAGCATCGCGTGCCGCTCAGTGCTGATAGGCGCGGTGGCGCTCATGGCGCTCGACCGCGAGGTGGCAGAGGCGATCGACGACCTCGGCGTAGGGAATGCCGGACGCGTCCAGCAGCTTGGCGTAGACGCTGGTCGGGGTGAAGCCCGGCATCGTGTTGAGCTCGTTGACGAGTACGCGGTCGCCTTCGACGAAGAAGTCGACGCGGGCCAGGCCGGTGCAACCGGTGAGGCGGAACGTCTCGACGGCGAGCTCGCGCACCCGCTCGCGCACGGCCTCGGGGACCCGCGCCGGCACCACCAGCTCCATGCCCCCCGGCGTGTACTTCGCCTCGAAGTCGTACCAGCCGGACTCACCGGCGCCGAGGAGGATCTCGCCCGGCAGCGACGCGATCGGGTCCTCGTTGCCGAGCACCGAGCACTCGACCTCCAGACCGTTCGACATCGCCTCGACGATGACCAGCGGATCGTGGGCGAACGCGCCGCGCAGCGCCCGCTCCAGCTCGTCCGGCTCGCTGACCTTGGCGATCCCGACCGAGGAGCCCAGGTGCGCGGGCTTGACGAACACGGGCAGGCCGAGCGCCGCGAGCGCCGCCGGGTCGTCGCCCTCGCGCATCGCGCGGTAGCCGACCTGCGGGAGCCCGGCCTGGGCCAGGATGTCCTTGAAGCAGACCTTGTCCATGCACAGCGCGGCCGGCAGCACGCCGGCGCCGACGTAGGGCACGTCGAGGCACTCGAGCAGCCCCTGGACGGTGCCGTCCTCGCCGAACGGCCCGTGCAGGACGGGGAAGGCGCAGTCGCATCCCAGCAGCCCGCGTGCGGCGCGCAGCTCGACCTCGGCGCCCTCGCAGCTCCAGGTGCCGTCGCGGTGCAGGCGCACGTCGACGACGTCGTGGCCGGCCTGCGCGAGCCCGGCGCGGACCGACTCGCCCGACAGCAGCGAGATGTCGTGCTCGGACGAGCGCCCGCCCGAGAGCACCGCGACCCTCACGGCGTGGCGGGGGTCGTGGTGGGCGGGGTCGTCGGGGTCACAGGCGGGGTGGTGGGCGTGGTCGGCGTCGGCGCCGGGGTCGTCGGGGTCGGCGCAGGAGCAACGTACCGCCCCACGGTGATGGTCACCGTGGCGTCGCGGTCGGCCCGGCCCCCGCCGCGCGGGCTCTGGCGCACCACGACGCCGTCCTCGGCCTCGTCGGAGACGTCGCGCGTGGTCACGTTCGGCTTGAGCCCGGCGTCGATGAGCGCGTTCGTCGCGGCGTCCTGGCGCTCGCCGGTCACGTCGGGCACCGTGACCTGCGCGGGCTGCTTGGCCACGGTGATCGTCACCGTCGAGCCCTTGGGCGCGTCCGTGCCGGCGTCCGGGGACTGGGCGAGGACCGTCCCCGGGTCGGCGTTCTCGTCCTCCTGCTCGCGCACGCCGACCACGAAGCCGGCGCCCTCCAGGGTCCGGCGCGCGGACCCGCTCGTATGGCCGGTCACGTCGGGCACCTCGATCTGCTGCGGTCCGCTGGAGACCACGATCGTCACCGTCGAGCCGAGCTCGGCCGCCGTGGCGGGATCCGGGGTGGTCGAGATCACCCGGTTGCGCTGGACGGTGTCGCTGTTCTCCCGCCGCTCGTCGACCTTGAAGCCCGCGTCCTGGAGCTCGTTGATCGCGTTCTTGCGCGTCTGGCCGACCACGTCGGGCACCGGCTTGGTGCCCGGCCCCTCGGATACGGTCAGCGTGACCTCGGAGCCCTTCGCGGCCTTCGTCCCCGGCTGCGGGTCCTGGCGGATCACCCGGCCGACGGGCGCGTCGGAGGTCGTGCGCTCGACGTTGGGGTCGAAGCCGGCGTTCTGGACGACAGCCAGCGCGGCGGCCAGCGGCTTGCCGGTCACGTCGGGGACCGGGTGCTCTTCCGGCCGGGTCAGCGCGTAGGCGGCGACCGCGGCGCCGGCGACGAGCAGGACGACCACCAGCGCGATCAGCCAGCGCCGCCGCGATCGGTGCGCGCTCTGCGGTCCCGGGTCGGGCGCGCCGGCGAGGACCGGGGCGAACGCCGCGGTGTCCTCGGGCGCCATGCCCGCGGCGATGTGCGCGCGCGCCTGATCGAGCGCGGCGATGAACGCGTCGGCGTCGGGGAAGCGCTGCGCCGGGTTCTTGGCCAGCGCGTGCAGGACGACGCCCTCGAGCTCGGGCGTCACCGCGCCGTTGAACGCACTGGGCGGGATCGGCGCCTCGTTGACCTGCTTGAGCGCGATCGTCACCGCGCTCTCGCCGTCGAAGGGCAGGCGCCCGGTGAGCATCTCGTAGAGGACGATCCCGATCGAGTACAGGTCCGACTGCGGAGTGACGGCATGGCCCTGGGCCTGCTCGGGCGACAGGTACTGGGCCGTGCCCATGATCGAGCCGGTCTGCGTCATGTCCGAGGCGCCGGCGCGCGCGATCCCGAAGTCGGTCACCTTGACCCGGCCCTCGGCGTCGACCATGACGTTGTGGGGCTTGAGGTCGCGGTGGATCACGCCGCGCCGGTGGGCGAAGCGGGCGGCGCGCAGGACCGGGATCGTCAGATCGATCGCGCGGATCGGGTCCAGCGGCGCCTCTTCGGTGATCAGCTGCTTGAGCGTGCGGCCGTCGAGGAACTCCATCGCGATGTACGACGTGCCGTCCCACTCGCCGCGGTCGAAGACGCCGACGACGTTGGGGTGCTGCAGGCCGGCGGCGCTGGACGCCTCGCGGCGGAAGCGCTCGACGAACTCGCGGTCCTCGGCGAAGCGGCGGTGCAGCAGCTTGACCGCGACCTTGCGCCCGAGCTGGAGGTCCTCGGCGCAGTAGACGTCGGCCATGCCGCCCGAGCCCACGCGCGAGATGACGCGGTAGCGCTCGTCGATCACCGTTCCCGCCGGGACGTCGCGGACCATCAGCCGCCCGCCGCCGGGCCGAGGATCTGCTGCATGACCGCCCGGGCGATCGGCGCGGCCACCGTGCCGCCGAAGCCGCCGATCGAGTCCTCCACGGTGACCGCGATGGCGATCTTCGGGTCGTGGGCGGGCGCGTAGGCGATGAACCAGGGCTGGACCAGGTTGCGCGAGGGGTCCTTCTCGGCCGTGCCGGTCTTGCCGGCCACGTCGATGCCCGCCAGCGCGGCGGCCGTGCCGGTGCCCTCGCGCACGACGTTGGTCATCATCTCGCCGAGCTGCGCCGCCGACTCGCGCGACATCACGCGCGTGACGCGCTCGGGCTCGACGCGGTCGACGGTGCGCCCGTCGCGGTCGACGATCTTCTCGGTCAGCCGGGGCGCGACCCGCACGCCGCCGTTGGCCACGACCGCGGCGACCTCGGCCATCTGCAGCGGCGTGACCTGGAGCTTGTCCTGGCCGATCGCCATGCGCCCGACGTCGATCTTGCGCGACTCGGGCGCCAGCAGGCGGCCGCCGGCGTACTCGCCGGAGGCGAGCATCTGGTCGGCGGGGTAGTCGAGGGGCGGCTTGTCGTAGAAGCCGAAGCGCTTCATGTACTTCGCCATCGTGGCCTTCCCGAGATCCTCGCCGATCTGGGCGAACACCGTGTTGACCGAATGCGTGAGCGCGGTGGTCAACGTGATGTCGCCGAAGCTCTCGCCACCGTCGTTGGCCAGCGGCACGCCGGAGATGACCTTCGGCGAGTCGCCGTTGATGACCGAGTCCGGCTGGTAGCGGCCCGAGTCCAGCGCCGCGGCGGCGGTGACGACCTTGAACGTCGAGCCGGGCGGGTAGCTGGCCTGGGTCGCCCGGTTGAACATCGGCGAGTCGGGCTGGCGGTTGAGGCGCTCGAACGTCTTGCCGCTGCGCAGGGCGTTGGCGTCGAAGCCGGGGACGCTGGCCATGACCCGGACGCGGCCGGTGGCCGGCTCGAGCGCGACGACCGCGCCCTTGCGGCCGGCCAGCTGCTCGAGCGCGACGCGCTGCGCGTCGAGGTCGAGCGTCGTCGTGACGTTGTCGCCGACCGGCCGGCGGCCGAGGACGTCGTCGATGAGCGAGCCGACCTCGGTGCGCTGGCCGATCAGCGCATCGTTGCGCGAGCGCTCGAGCCCGGCGCGGCCGAGGTTCGTGTAGGAGTAGCCGATCGCGTGCGCGACGAGTCGGTCGGCAGCGGTGTACCGGCGCACCCAGGTGTCCTGCGGGCCGCGCCGCGAGCGGGCGAGGACGGTGCCGTCGCGCGCGAAGATCGTGCCGCGGTGGATGCGCTGCTGCTCGAGCAGCGACCGCGCGTTGCGCGGGTTGTCGCGCAGCGACGCGGGCCGCGCGACGGTCCACCACGTCGTTGCGAACACGAGGATCGCGAACAGCACGGTGACGAACAGGTAGAGGCGGCGGGCGGGGGTGTTCACGCCGGCCTCCGGGCCTTGTCGGAGACGAGCAGCAGCAGGGCGAGCAGGACGAAGTTGGCCAAGATCGACGAGCCACCGTAGGAGACGAACGGCAGCGTCACGCCGGTCAGCGGGATCACCTTGGTCACGCCCCCGACGATGACGAACACCTGCAGGGCGAACACCGCGCCGAGGCCGGCGGCCAGCAGCTTGGAGAACGAGTCCCGGGCGATGATCGACGTCTTGATCGCCCGCTCCACGAAGAGCAGGCACACGAGCAGCACGCCGACGGCGCCGACGAGGCCCAGCTCGTTGACGATCACCGCGTAGATGAGGTCGGTCTGGGCCGCGGGCAGCAGCGGCTGGCCGTTGGTCAGGGTCAGGATCGACTCGCCGAAGCCCCGGCCGAACAGCCCGCCGTCGGCCTGCGCGAACAGCGACTGGGCGATCTGGTAGCTGCCGCCGACCTTGTCGTAGAGCGCGGGATCGAACGGGTCGTGCCAGGCGTCGATGCGGTTCTGCACGTGGCCGATGGTGCTGGCGAAGAACCACGCACCCGCCGCGAACATCCCCAGCCCGATCGCCACGAACGACAACCGGTTCGTGGCGACGTAGATCAGCGCCAGGAAGGCACCGAAGAACATCAGCGACGAGCCCAGGTCGCGGATGAACACGAGCAGCACCATGGCCAGGCCCCAGATGACGAGCATCGGCCCGAGGTGCTTGAGCGGCGGGAAGGTGATGCCGGCGATGCGCCGGCCGCTGGAGACCAGCAGCTGGCGCGTGTCGCGCAGGTAGCTGGCCAGGAAGATGACGATGGCGAGCTTGGCGAACTCCGCGGGCTGGAAGGTGATGACCTTGAGGTCCACGCCCAGGTAGGCCCCGTTGACCTGCGAGCCGATCCCCGGCACGCGCGGCAGCAGGAGGAGCGCGATGCCGCCGAGGGCGATGACGTAGCGGTAGCGCTCGAGCACCGTGATGTCGCGCACGAGGATGATCGTCGCCGCGAACAGCAGCAGCCCGAACACGAACCACTGGGCCTGGTCGCGGGCCAGCGTCTCGTCGATGCGGTAGATCATGACCAGGCCGAAGCAGGCCAGCGTGGCGGCGAGCGGGAACAGGTACGGGTCGGCGTGGGGCAGCGTGAAGCGCACGACAAGGTGCGCGGCCAGGCACAGGCCGAAGAAGATCGCGCCGTAGGTCAGCGAGAGGTTCGTCAGCCGGTCGTTCTCCTGCACGAACACCGCGGCGAACCCGGCGGTGATGAGCAGCGAGGCCGGGATCAGCGCGAAGAGCTCGCGGTTGCGGGCGCTCACGATCCCTGGAGCCGCCCGAGCTCCAGCTCCCGGACGAGGTCGACCGCGTCGCTGTGGGAGCGCAGCTTGTGGTCCAACAGGGCATCGCGGCGGGCGGGCGCCAGCGAGCTCGCCGGGATGCCGGTGCGGTACTCGGTCCGGTACAGCGAGACGCCAAGCGGTAGGTCGTACGGCAGCCCGCGGTACAGCGCGACGCGGCCCTGGCCGTCGGTCCCGACGAAGTAGACCGAGTTGATCCCGGCGTACAGGCCGATGCCGACCGCGGCGAGCAGCGCGGCGACGATGGCCAGCACCGTCAGGCGCACGCGCCAGCGGCGCTTGCCGGCCCGAGCCGCCGGGCCGCTGCGGCGCGGCTGGGGCGTGCGCGGGGTGACGCGCTCCGGGCCCGGTGCCGGCGCGTCGCGGGCCGGCAGGGCGGGGTGCGCCGCAGTGGCCGACTCCGGGACCGGCGCCGCCCCGCCGACGTCCTCCACGCGAAACAGGATCACCGTGATGTTGTCGCGGCCGCCGGCGTCGTTGGCGGCGGCGACCAGCGCACGGCCGGCCTGCTCGAGCGATCGCGCCTCGGCCAGGATCGTCGCCACGGCGTCCTCGGAGATCATCGAGGTCAGGCCGTCGGAGCACAGCAGGAACACGTCGCCCGACCGGGACGGCACCGTGCGCGTGTCGACCTCGACGGCCGGCTCCGGTCCGAGCGCCCGCGTGATGATCGAGCGTTGCGGGTGCTCGCCCGCCTCCTGCTCGGTCAGGCGGCCCTGACGCATGAGCTCCTCGACGAGCGAGTGGTCGTCGGTCAGCCGTTCGAGCGCTCCGTCGCGCCAGCGGTAGGCGCGCGAGTCACCGACGTGCGCGATCGTCACGTCGTCCTCGCCGACGTACGCCGCGGTGAGCGTCGTGCCCATGCCGGCGCGGTCGGCTTCGGTGCGCGAGCGCTCGTGGATCTCGTGGTTGGCCTCCGCCACCCGCGCGGCCAGACGCGCCTCGACGGTCTCGCCGCCCTCGGGCAGCCCCTGCGAGAACACCTTCACCGCGATGCCCGACGCGACCTCGCCGGCCTGCGCACCGCCCATCCCGTCGGCGACGACGAACAGGGGCGCGGCGGCGAAGTAGCTGTCCTCGTTGGCGCGGCGCGCGCGCCCGGTGTCGGTCTTCTTCGCCTGCTCGGCGACGCGCAGCATCGTCAGCGATCCTCGAAGGTGAACTCGGAGTCGCCGATGCGGATGCGATCGCCCTGGTGCAGCGGCTGCGGGCCCTCCAGCAGCTCCTCGTTGAGGTACGTGCCGTTCGTCGAGCCGAGGTCCTCGATCACGATCACCGGGCCCTGGCGCAGCAGCCGCGCGTGGCGCGACGACGCGAACGGATCCTCGAGGCGGATCTCGGCGGCGTCGCCGCGGCCCATGATCGCGCCGTCGCCGATGTCGTAGGCCAGGCCGGGCTGGTGGCCGGGGGCGCGCTCGACAACGAGCTGCGCAGGGGCGCCGTCGGCCTCGCCGCCGGCGAGCGAGTGCAGGCCGGTCGCCTCCCCCGCGGCGATGGGCGCCGCGGCCGGGGCCGGGTCGCCGCCCCCGCCACGACCGCGGCCGCGCAGGTCGCGCAGCGCGTTGCGGCTGACCCACAGCAGGAACAAGTACAGCACGATCAAGAAGCCGTACTTCAGCAGGACGGACGCGGGCTCGACCACGGTCGTGCTCAATCGATCTCGAAGGTCACCCGGGCCGTGCCGAGCTCGACCAGGTCGCCGTCGCGCAGCGGCTGGGGCGCCGAGCGGACCGTGCGGCCGTTGACGCGCACGCCGTTGGTGCTGCCCAGGTCGGCCACGGTCCACCCGTCGGGTCCCGGCCGCACCTCGGCGTGCCGGCGCGAGACGTTGGCGTCGTCGATGACGATGTCGCACTCGCGCGAGCGGCCGAGCACGGCGCCGCTGGCGCCGACGAGCATCCGCCGGCCGTCGACGACGACGATCGCGCGGCCGGCCCGGTTGGCCCGCGCCTCGGACAGCTGCTCCTGGTGGCGCTCGGAGGCCGAGTAGACCATCGTGTGGCCGTGGCCGGCGGGCTCGACCGCGGGCGCCGCCGCCTCGCGCGCCGTCGCGTCCGCCGGTCGCACCAGCCGCGCCTGGATGCCGAACTCCCCCAGGGACAGGCGCTCGTCGGTGCGGAACTCGATCTGCGGACGGGAGACGAGCGCGAGCCGCTCGCGGCGCGCGTGCTCGAGCAGGTAGCCCGACAGCTCACCGATCACCTCGTGCTCGACGCCTTCGTAGCGGGCGCGATCGTCCGGGGACAGCCAGACCGTGTACTCGTTGGGCACGTAGGTGCGGGAGACCGACACGGTGCGGTGCTCGTCCATCTCCTTGGCCAGCTTGTGCGCGATCTCGACCGGGCGCACCTCGGACTTGAAGACGCGCCCGAAGGTGCCTTCGACAAGGCCGGCGATCCGGTTCTCGAGGTTGCGCAGAACGCTCATGGGTCGTCAACCGCGCATCGCGGCACGGCGCAGCGGTGCGGGTGGTCATGGTAGGCGAGGTTCCGACGGCCGCGCGGCACGCCGTGCCGCCCGCAGGCCGACCGCCGCAGCGGCGCCCACGACGGCGGACGCCACCAGCCCGCGCGGGTGCGCCGTCCCCCCCACCCCGTCGAGCATCGCCTCGGTGGCGACGGCCAGCGCGATCGACCACGCCGCGGCGGCCGCCAGGTCGAGCGCGGCGCTGCGCCCGCGCACGACCCACGGCAACAGGACGGCCGCCAGGGCCCACAGCGCGGCGACCGCGACGAGACCGGCGGAGAACATCGGGACGATGGCGTGGTCGAAGGCGGCGCCCGCCGATTCCTCCCAGCGCCCGCGCGGCGGCGTGCCCGGCGCCGGGCCGGCCAGCAGGCGGTGGCCGCTGAGCACCTCGGCCAGCTCGAGCCACAGCAGCCCGAGCGCACCGAGCGCCGCCCGGCGGGTGGCGGTGGCGGCCTGACCGGCCACGGCTACGAAGGCCCCGGCGAGCCCGAGCACACCGAGCGCGGGCCCCCCGGCGGGCATTGACCAGATCGTCCCGGCCAGCGGCAGCGCGAGCGGGACGGGGATGAGGCCGATGGCAAGGACGAGCGCCGTCCCGGCGAAGCCGGTGGCCAGCAGCCAGACCTCGATCGCCCAGGCGGCGAGCAGCCAGCCGACGCGCGGCAGGAGCGCGACGAGGCCCGCGGCGATGCCGGCGCCGGCGGCCGGGGTCACGGGCGGGACGTCGCCGAGCGAGTGCAGCGCGACGGCGGCGAGCGCCGCGGCGGTGGCGGCTGCGAACGCGCGGGCGAGCAGGCGCCGGCCGGGCGCGGCGACCGGCGTGGCGGCGGGCGCGGGCCGCCCCGCGGCCGTCCACTCGTCCTCGCCGTCCTCGTCGACCGCGGTCCAATCCGCCGCCCCGACCCGGGTCAGCCCCTCGCGGGCGCGCCGCAGCCAGCCGCTCTCCCCCGGGTCGCGGTAGCGCCGCTGCACCGCGGTCCAGCGCGCCGTCAGCCCACCGACGGGCGATCCCTCGACGATCCCGGGCTCGTCGTCGACCTGGTCGCGCGCCTCGACGAGGGCAGCCCGCAACCGGCTCAGGCTGGCGCGCTCCTGAGCGCGCACCGCGACGGCGGCGTCGATCGCCGCGCACAGCGCGGGCGGCAGGTCGCGGCGCAGGCGGGCGAGCTCGGGCAGCGGCGTGCCGACCTTGCGCGCGGTGTCGGCGGGCCCGGCCCCGCGGACCGGGTTGACGCCGCTGAGCGCCTCGTAGAGGACGAGCCCGAGCGCATAGACGTCGGCGGCACCGGTGATCCGCTTGCCCTCGGCCTGCTCGGGGGCCATGTAGGCGAGGGTGCCGACGACGTCGCCGGTCCGCGTCAGCGCCTCGCCGCCGACGATCCGCGCGATGCCGAAGTCGCAGATTTTCGCCGCCGGCGTGCTGCTCGCATGCTGGTCGCTGACCATGATGTTGCCGGGCTTGACGTCGCGGTGGATCACGCCGCGGGCGTGGGCGTGGGCGAGCGCCTCGCACAGCGACGCCCCGATGACGACGATGTCGCGGTCCGACAACGCGCCCTCGGCGAGCAGCTCGCCGAACGTCGCCCCGCGGACGAACTCGGAGGCGAGGTAGCAGGCCTCGTCGTCTGAGCCGGTCTCGTAGAGGGTGACGATGCCCGGATGGCTCAGGCGCGCCGCCGCCTGCGCCTCGCGCTCGGCCCGCTGCGGATCGCCGTCGTCCAGCGGGATCCGCTTGAGCGCGACGGGCCGGTCCAGGCGCTCGTCGTGGGCTAGCCAGACGGTGCCGAATCCACCGGCGCCCAGGCGGCGCAGCGGCCGATAGCGGCCGAGCAGGAGCTCGGCCTGACCGGCCGGTCCGCGCAGGGTGTCCGCGTGCTGCACCGACTTTCTGTTCGTCTCGGGGGAAGGAGATCCCATGTCTGAAGGGAATCGTGCACGTGTCGTGACCGCCATACTGGCGGCAGCGCCTCCCGCAAGGAGCCACTCCGCGTGTCGTTCTTCGACGACGACGATCAGCCCACTCGCACCACTCGTACCCCACGACCCCGCCGCGCATCGGGCCGGGCCGCCTCGTCCGGAGGGCCGACCGACCAGCAGCAGCTGATGATCCGCCGGGCCGTCGCGATCGGCGTGCTCGTGGTCCTGCTCATCATTATCGTCCTCGGCTTCAAGAGCTGCCGCGACAACGCCCGCAAGAACTCGCTGCGCGACTACAACCGCGATGTCGCCACGATCGTCCAGGATTCCGACACGCAGGTCTCCAAGCCGCTGTTCGACCTCTTGACCTCCGATCAGGACCAGTCGCCGGTCACGCTCGAGACGCAGATCAACCAGTACCGCGTCGTGGCCGACCAGCAGGCGCAGCGGGCGCGCGACCTCAGCGTCCCCGACCAGATGGCCGGCGCCCAGCGCCACCTGACCACCGTGCTCGACTTCCGCGCCGAGGCGCTGGCGGTCATCGCCGACCAGATCCGCGCGGCGCTCGGCTCCGCCCGAGCCGCGGAGGACGCGACCAACGCGATCGCCGGACAGATGCAGAAGCTGCTGGCCTCCGACGTCATCTACTCCCAGCGCGTGGCCCCGCTGATCAAGCAGGAGCTCGACGACAACGACATCTCCGGCCAGACGATCGCCTCCTCGAAGTTCCTGCCCAACCTCGGCTGGCTCGACCCCGGCACCGTCGCCACGCGGATCGGCGGCCAGGGCGGCGGCGCGACCCAGCCGCTCGCGCCCGGCCCGCACGGGCACGGCCTGCTGTCGGTCTCGGTGGGCGACACGACGCTGCAGCCGCAGCCCGCGGTCAACCGCCTGCCCGCCGGCGCGGACACGACGTTCGACGTCAAGTTCCAGAACCAGGGCGCCAGCGACGAGACCAACGTCAAGGTGACCGTGCGCATCAGCGGCGCGGGCCAGCCGATCACGGTCAACAAGACGGTTCCGCAGACGAAGGCCGGCGCGGAGGCCGAGGTCCAGATCCCGCTGGGCCAATCGCCGCCGATCGGCACGCCGGTGACGGTCAAGGTCACCATCGGCAAGGTCCGCGGCGAGAAGACCACCGACAACAACACCGCGGACTACACCGCCCTGTTCACGCGCTGACCGCCGGCGCCGCGACCACTCCGAGTCGCACCATCCTTGCGAGGTGTGGTTAGCCACGGGTATCAATCCGCTAGCCCGCGGCTAACCACGCTGCGCAAGAGACCGTCGCGTCCTCGCACCCGGCGCCCGCCGCCGAGAACCGGCCGCGCGAGCGGTTACTTTGTCCGGCGTGGACGACCTGACCACGACGAGCGGGATCGTCGCGCTGGTGGGCGCCGTGCTCGGCGTCGTCGCGCTCGCGCTCGCCGTCGTGCTCTTCGTGCAGATCCGGCGGGTGCGGGTGGCGCAGCGAATCCTGCTGGGCGACGCGGCGCCGCACGACCTCATCGCACATGCCGCGGAGGTGAGCGAGGCGTTCGCGACCCTGCGCGCCTACGTCGAGGAGTCGGCCGTGCGCCTCGACGGGCGGCTGGCCACCGCCGAGGAGCGCCTGGACCGCACGATCGCCTACCGCGGCCTCCTGCGCTACGACGCCTACAACGAGATGTCGGGACGCCAGTCGACGTCGATCGCGCTGCTCGACACCACCCGCTCGGGGATCGTGCTGTCCTCCATCCACCACCGCGACCAGGCGCGGCTGTACGCCAAGCAGGTCCGCGACGGCGAGGCCGAGATCGCGCTCTCGCCCGAGGAGGAGGAGGCGGTCCGCCTGGCGCTGGCGGGCGAGCTGCAGGAGACGCCCGAGCTGTGAGGGTCGGTTACTTCGGCCCGCGCGGCACGTTCACCGAGGAGGCGCTGCGCGTCAGCGCACCCGTCGACGTCGACGCCGTCCCGCTGCCCTCGATCTATGCCACGGTCTGCGCGGTGGCCGACGGCACCGTCGAGCGGGGCGTCGTCCCCATCGAGAACGCGCTGGAGGGCTCGGTGGACGCGACGCTCGACGCGCTCGCCGTCGAGACCGACGGCGTGGTCATCGTCGGTGAGGTCGTGCTGCCGATCACCCACTGCCTGATCGCGCTCGAGGACCTCGAGCTGGCCGACATCCGCGTGGTGACGTCCCATCCGCAGGCCAACGCCCAGTGCGCGCGGTTCCTGCGCGAGCAGCTTCCGGGCGCGGTCGTGCTGGCGGCGAGCTCGACCTCGGAGGCCGTGCGGATGGTGGCCGAGGACGGCGAGCCGGGGCGCGCCGCGATCGGCCACCGCCTGGCCGCGGAGCTCTACGGGTGCACGGTGCTGCGGGAGGGCATCGAGGACCTGCCCGGCAACGTGACGCGCTTCGTGTGGCTCGCGCGCGCCGCGGACGGCGACGCGGACGGCCCCTCCCGCGAGCCGTACAAGACCTCGGTTGTGTTCTGGGGCGGCGGCGACCAGACCCCGGGCTGGCTGGTCGGCTGCCTCTCGGAGCTCGCGTCGCGCGGCGTCAACCTGACGCGAATCGAGTCCCGGCCGCGCCGGATGGGGCTCGGCCAGTACATGTTCTTCGTCGACCTCGAGGGCCACGCGAGCGACCCGCCCGTCGCCGAGGCGCTGGCCGGGCTGGCCGCGCACTGCGAGGCGCTGCGCACGCTGGGGACGTACCCGGCGGCCCGGTGAGGGCCGGTCCGGCCGCTAGACTTGCGCCCGAAGGCCATGGCAGAGGGTGCTGCCCCAATCCCATCTCAGTCGTCCACGCCGCTCGCCGAGCACCGGCGGCGTGGACATGAGTCGTCTGGCCGGGTGCTCGTCCTCAACGCGACGTATGAGCCGATCAACGTGTGCACGGTTCGGCGGGCCGTCGTGCTGCTGCTCAAGGAGAAGGCGGAGCTGGTCGAGCGCTCGAGCCGCGACCTGCACGCGGAGTCGACGACGATGGCCCGTCCGGTGGTGATCCGGCTGATCTCCTACGTGCGCGTCCCGCGCGACACCCACAAGCGCAAGATCACCCGCCGCGCGGTGTTCGCGCGCGACGGCTGGACGTGCCAGTACTGCGGCTCGCGGTCGAACCTCACCGTCGACCACGTCATCCCGCGCTCGAAGGGGGGCCGATCGAGCTGGGACAACATCGTCGCCGCCTGCGCGCCGTGCAATCGCCGCAAGGGCGACCGGCTGCCGAGCCAGATCGGCATGACGCCGCGCAAGCCGCCGCGCACGCCGCACCCGGCGATCTTCATCCACGTGGCGAGCCCGACCATCCCCTCGGGCTGGCGGCAGTACCTGCCCGAAGCGGCCTGATTCGTCACCGTCGTCCACCTTCGCTACTCTGCCGATACCAGAGAAAGGAGGTGGTCCGTATCAGTAGTCACAGTTCTTGCGGGACCCTGGAGGTGACCGGCCGCTAGGTCGGATTGGCTGGAGCCGCTTGGCGGAATCCAACCCGGGCCACCGTCGTCGACATGCCGGACTTGGTCCCCCCGGCGCGCGGGAGTCAGCACCCGCGCAGCGTTGTCGCCGATCTCTATCCAGTCCCTGCTGAAACGCGAAGGGCGCCCGGTCGAGGCGCCCTTCGTGCGTTCGGGGCCGGCTACGGCTCGTCGGTGCCGGTGTCCGTGTCGGCCTCGGGGCCGAGGATCTCGTCGGGCGGCTCGGTGTCGTCGATCGCCGCGTCGCCGTTGGCGCCCGACTCGACCACCAGGGCGACGGCCGACACGTGGTCGTCGTCCTTCATGTTCATCAGCCGCACACCCTGCGACAGCCGGCCGTAGCGGCTGATGCCACGCACGCCGGTCCGCTGGACCATGCCGTTGACCGAGATGAACACGAGCTCCTGGTGCTCGCGCACCACCAGCGCGCCGGCCAGGGCGCCCTTGGCTTCGGTGAGCTTGATCGTCCCGACGCCCTTGGCGCCGCGGTTCGTCTTGCGGTACTCGCTGATCGAGGTGCGCTTGCCGTAGCCGTTCTCGGTGACCACGAGCAGCTCCTTGGTCGTCGCGCGCGACGTCCATGGCCAGCACTGCGTCGTCGGGGCCGCTGACGTCCATCCCGCGCACGCCCTCGACGTGTCGCGGCCCATCGCGCGCACGCCGTCCTCGTGGAAGCGCACGGCCTGGCCCTTGCGCGAGACCATGAGGATGTCGTCGTCGCCGCTCGTGCGACGCACGGCCACGAGCTCGTCGTCGTCGCGGATGTTGATCGCGATGATGCCGTCGGCCTTGATCGGCGTGTTGTAGGCCTGGAACTCGGTCTTCTTGACCACGCCGTTGCGCGTCCCGAACACGAGGTACTTGCCCTCGTTGTAGTCGCGGGTGGCGAGCACGGACTGGATGCGCTCACCCTCCCGCAGCGGCAGGACGTTGACCAGGGCCCGGCCCTTCGCCGTCCGCGAGGCCTCCGGGAGGTCGTAGACCTTCGACCGGTACACCTTGCCGCGGTTGGAGAAGAACAGCAGGTAGTCGTGCGACGACGAGACGAAGAGGTGCTCGATGTAGTCGCCGTCCTTCATGTCCATCCCGGTCACGCCGCGCCCGCCGCGCTGCTGCTGGCGGTAGGTGGCCAGCGGCAGGGACTTGATGTAGCCGGACTTCGTGATCGTGATGACCATCTGCTGGTCGGCGATCAGGTCCTCGATGTCGAGCTCGTCCTCGGAGTGCGTGATCTGCGTGCGCCGGTCGTCGCCGAAGCGCTCGGCGATCTCCTGCAGCTCCTCCTTGATGATCGAGAAGACGCGCCCCTCGGAGCCGAGGATCGAGCGGTAGTCGGCGATCTGCTCGACGAGGTCGTCGTACTCGGCCTTGATCTTGTCGGCCTCCAGCGCGGTCAGCCGGCCGAGACGCAGGTCGACGATGGCCTGGGCCTGGATGCGCGAGAGGTCGAAGCGCTCCATGAGGCCCGTGCGCGCCTCGTCGGTGTCGCGCGAGGCGCGGATCAGCGCGATGACCTCGTCGATGTTGCCGATCGCGATGAGCAGGCCCTCGAGGACATGCGCGCGGGCCTCGGCCTGGCGCAGGCGGTACTTCGTGCGCCGCACGACGACGTCGCGCTGATGGTCGACGTAGTTCTTGACCACCGCCACCAGCCCGAGCGTCCGCGGCACGCCGTCGACCAGCGCCACCGTGTTGACCCCGAACGTGGTCTGCATCGCGGTGTGCTTGTAGAGCTTGTTGAGCACGACCTTGGGGATCGCCTCGCGCTTGAGCTCGATGACGATCCGCATGCCGGACCGGCCGTCCGTGTAGTCCTGGACGTCGGTGATCTCGGGCAGCTTCTTCTCGTCGTGGAGGTTGGCGATCTTCTTCATCAACCCGTTGTCGCCGCCCTTCTTGACCATGAAGGGCAGCTCGGTGACGACGATCGCCTCCTTGCCGCGGCCGATGTCCTCGATGTGGGCCTTGGCGCGGACGCGCACTCGGCCGCGGCCGGTCTCGTACGCGTCGCGGATGCCCTGGCGGCCGAGGATGATGCCGCCGGTCGGGAAGTCCGGGCCCTTGATGTGCGCCATCAGGCCGGCGACGTCGATCTCCGGGTTGTCGATGAACGCACAGACGGCGCCGACGACCTCGCGCAGGTTGTGCGGCGGGATGTTCGTCGCCATGCCGACCGCGATGCCCGACGAGCCGTTGACCAGGAGGTTCGGGAAGCGCGAGGGCAGGACGACGGGCTCCTGGTTGCGCCCGTCGTAGTTGGGGGCGAAGTCGACGGTGTCCTCGTCGATGTCGCGCAGCATCTCGGTGGCGATGCGCGATAGCCGCGCCTCGGTGTAGCGCATCGCCGCCGCCGGGTCGTCGTCGACCGAGCCGAAGTTGCCCTGCCCGTCGACGAGCTCGTAGCGCATGGAGAAGTCCTGCGCCATCCGCACGAGCGTGTCGTAGATCGCCGAGTCGCCGTGCGGGTGGTACTTGCCCATCACGTCGCCGACGATGCGCGAGCTCTTCGAGTACGGCCGGTTGGGCTGCAGGCCGGCCTCCTGCATGGCGAACAGGACCCGGCGGTGGACCGGCTTGAGGCCGTCGCGGACGTCCGGCAGCGCGCGCCCGACGATGACCGACATGGCGTAGTCGAGGTACGCGGTGCGCATCTCGTCTTCGAGCGCGCGCGGCTCGATGTTGCCGCCACCGATGACATCAGTGCCCATGCGTCACCTCCTTTCGGGTCGGGCTCACACGTCCAGGTTGGCGACGGCGCGCGCGTTCTCCTCGATGAACGCGCGGCGCGGCTCGACCTGGTCTCCCATGAGCATCGAGAACAGCTGGTCGGCGACGGTGGCGTCGTCCATCGTCACCTGAGCGAGGGTGCGGCTCTCGGGGTCCATCGTCGTCTCGCGCAGCTGCTCGGGGTTCATCTCGCCCAGCCCCTTGAAGCGCGAGAGCTGCACGCGCTTGGAGCAGACGTTGAGGACCTCGCGGCGTAGCGCCTCGAACGACAGCGCGTCCTCGGCGTCCTCGCCCAGCGTGATCGTGAACGGCGCGGTGCCGGCCAGCTCACGCAGCTGGCCGTGGACCCGGACGAGCTGGCGGTACTCGTTGGCCTCGAAGAGGGCGCGCGGGAGCTTGTGCGTCCGCGCGAGTCCGGTCTTCGTCTCGACCGCCTGGACGGTGACCGAGACCCCGGGGTCGCGCTCGACGATCGTCACCTCGAACGGCTCGCCCTCGAGCCCCTCCCGCGACAGCACCTCGAGCGCCGCCTCGGGGGTCATCGCGCCCTCGTCGAGCAGCGACGACTCCTCCAGGAACGACACGCAGTCGTGGCCGAACTCCGCCCGCAGCGCCGACGACCAGCCCTCGTACTGCTTGAGCAGCCGCGTATAGCGCTGCCAGCGCGTCTCGGTGAGCCGGAACTGCCGCCCCTCCCGGTCGCGCACGTCGAGCTTCTCGAGCTTGTCGCCGAGCAGGACCTCCTCCAGCTCGGCCTCCTTCTCGATGTAGCGCTCCTGGTTGCCCTGCTTGACCTTGTAGAGCGGCGGCTTGGCGATGTACACGTAGCCGGCGTCGATCAGCTCGGGCATCTCGCGGAACAGCAGCGTGAGGACGAGCGTGCGGATGTGGGCGCCGTCCACGTCGGCGTCCGTCATGAGGATGATCTTGTGGTAGCGCGCCTGCTCGATGTCGAACTCCTCGCGCACCCCGGCGCCGATCGCCTGGATCAGCGCCTGGATCTCCTCGTTCTTCAGCACGCGGTCGATCCGGCTCTTCTCGACGTTGAGGATCTTCCCGCGCAGCGGCAGCACCGCCTGGGTGTTGCGGTCGCGGCCCTGCTTGGCGGAGCCGCCGGCCGAGTCGCCCTCGACGATGAAGAGCTCGGCCAGCGACGGGTCGCGCACCGAGCAGTCGGCGAGCTTGCCGGGCAGGCCGGCGCCGCCGAGCACCGACTTGCGGCGCGTCAGGTCGCGGGCCTTGCGGGCAGCGGCGCGCGCCTGGGCGGCCTGGATCGCCTTGCCGACGATCGCGCGCCCGTCCTTCGGGTTCTCCTCGAGGAACTCGTCGAGGCCCTTGTTGACCACCGACTGCACGAGCCCCTCGATGCCGGGGTTGCCGAGCTTCGTCTTCGTCTGGCCCTCGAACTGCGGCTCGGCGAGCTTGACCGAGATCACCGCGGTCAGCCCCTCGCGCACGTCCTCGCCCGACAGGTTGTCGTCCTTCTCGCGCAGCGAGCCCTGCTTGCGGGCGAAGTTGTTCAGCGTGCGCGTCAGCGCGGAGCGGAAGCCCGACAGGTGCGAGCCGCCCTCGTGCGTGTTGATGTTGTTGGCGAAGCTGTGGATCGACTCCTGGTAGGTCGTGTTCCACTGCATCGCGACCTCGACGGCGCCCTCGTCGGACTCGGTCTCGAAGTAGACGACCTTGCGGCCGATCGGCTCCTTGTTCTCGTTCATGTACGCGACGAAGTCGCGGATGCCGCCCTCGTAGAGGAACTCGACCCGCTTGCCGTCGCCGCGCTCGTCGGTGAGCGAGATACGCAGGTTGGCGGTCAGGAACGCGGTCTCGCGCAGGCGCTGCTCGAGCGTGGCGAAGTCGTACTCCGTCGTCTCGAATATCTCGGCGTCGGGCCGGAACGTGATCGTCGTGCCGGTCTCCTTCGTCGGCTGGCCCTTTGTCAGCGGGCCCTGCGGGACGCCGCGCTCGTAGCTCTGGTGCCAGGTGAACCCGTTGCGCCGGACCTCGACCTCGAGCATCTCCGACAGGGCGTTGACGACCGAGACGCCGACACCATGCAGACCGCCCGACACCTTGTAGCCGCCGCCTTCGCCGAACTTGCCGCCGGCGTGCAGCACCGTGAGCACGACCTCGACGGCCGGCTTGCCCTCCTTCTCCATGATCTTGACCGGGATGCCGGCCCCGTCGTCGCTCACGGTGACGGAGTTGTCAGGATGGATCGTGACGTCGACGCGCGAGCAGCGGCCCGCCAGCGCCTCGTCGACGGAGTTGTCCACGACCTCGTAGACGAGATGGTGCAGGCCGCGTACGCCGGTCGACCCGATGTACATGCCCGGCCGCTTGCGCACAGCCTCCAGCCCCTCGAGGACGGTGATGTTCGAGGCGTCGTAGCTCTGCGCTGGGGTGCGGTCGTCGGCGGCCAAAGGTCCTCCGTCTACGTGAGAACGCCCCGGTCGCGCCACAGCCGGCGGCGGTCCGGGGCGAGAAGGAATGGTTGACAGAACAATAGCACATTCGCCCCCCGCAACCCCCGCTCACGGAGCGGTCTTTCACCTGCAAATCGTCGGATTCCGAGCCTCTCAGCGCGGGGTCGCCGTCGTGCGGATCTCACGCACCGCCTCCTCCCCCAGCGCGCGGTTGAGCGCGGTCACATACTCGGGCGCCATGAGGGCCACCTCCTGGGCCCAGACCGACTCCGGGCAGTACACGGTCAGCACCCCCGCGCGCTCGCGCAGCGGCCGCGCATGATCGGCGACGAACTCGCCGACGGCGGCGGGCCAGGCCTGCTGGATGCGCGCCAGCGGCGTGGCCGGTGCGACCGCTGCGACCAGCGACTCCACGGCGACCGACAGCGACCGAGGGGCGCGGCGCCTCATGCGGCCGCGGCCTCCTGCAGCACGGCCCCGTCGGCCACGGCGACCCGCGTCACCGCATCGGTCGACGCGCCCGGCACGTGGGTGAGGTCGGTGGTCGTGATGACGCTCTGGCCACAACGGGTGATCCGCGTGGCCAGGCGCTCACGGCGGTCGGGGTCGAGCTCGCTCATGACGTCGTCGAGCAGCAGCAGCGGGGGGCGCCCGCGCGCTTCGTGCAGGGCATCGCGCTCGGCGAGCAGGAGGGCGAGCAGGGCGAGCCGCTGCTCGCCCTGAGAGCCGTACACGCGCAAGTCGCGGCCCTCGCGCTCGAAGACGACGTCGTCGCGGTGCGGTCCGTGACCGGTGAACCCGCGCTCCAGGTCGCCCTCCACCCGCTCGGCCAGCTCGGCCGCAAACGCCTCGGCGGTCGGAGCGCTCGTCCGCGGGCGCAGCCGCAGGCTCGCCGTGCCCGTCAGGCCGAGCTCGTCGGCCAGGGTCGCGAAGCGCTCGCGCAGCAGCTCGACGGCGCGGGCGCGGTCGTCGCGCAGCGCAATCCCGTGGCCGGCCAGCTCGGCGTCCCACGCCGGCAGCGAGGCGCGGCTGGCCCGGCCGGCGCGGATGCGCTGCAAGAGCGCGTTGCGCTGGGCCAGCGCCGCGGAATACGCGCGCCGCGTGTCACCGCGCGCCGGCCACAGCGCGACGACGACCTGGTCGAGGTGCGCGCGCCGCAGCGCGGGCGCACCCTTCACGAGCTCGAGGCGGTCAGGCAGGAAGACCGATACCAGCGGCCGGACGGCGACATCCGACATCCGTTCGACCGGCGCACCGTCGACCCGTAGGCGCTTGGGCTCGCCCGGCTGGAACCCGACCGCCAGCTCGTGGCGCCCCTCCGCGTCGTAGCCGTCGACCTCGACGCGCGCCGCGACCGCTCCGAAGCGCACCACCGCGCGTTCGTTGCTCGTCCGGCACGACCGGCCCGTGCAGCCGAAGTACAGCCCTTCCAACAGGTTCGTCTTGCCCGCCCCGTTGCGGCCGTGCAGCACGGTCAGCCCCTCCCCCAACGCCACGTCGGCGTCGGCGTAGGAGCGGAAGTCGCGCAACCGCAGGTGGGTGACGATCACGACGAAGCGGCGCTCCAGGACGCGGGCCTCACACGTTCAGGCGGATCGGCATGATCAGATAGAGGAACCCCGACCCATCGCCGGCCTCGATCAGGCCCGGGCGCAGCGGGCTGATGAGCTTCAGCACGAGGTCCCCCGACTCGACGCTCTCCAGACCGTCGCGCAGGAATTCCGGGTTGAAGCCGATCTCGAACGGTTCGCCAGCGAACGCCACCGGCAGCGACTCGCTTGCCTCGCCGACGTCCGGGGTCTGGGCCGAGACCGTCAGCTCCCCCTCGCGGAACGCGAGCCGCAGCGGCGCGTTCTTCTGCGCCAGCAGGCTGATCCGCCGCACGACGTCCGTCAGCTCGCGGCCCTCGAGCCGCAGCTCGTGCTCGTAGCTGTCGGGCAGGAGCTGGCGGTAGTTCGGGAATTGACCATCGATGAGCCGCGACGAGAGGATCGCCCCGTCCACCTCGAAGACGACCTGGTTGGCGCGCACGCCGACGCTCAGGGTCGCGTCCTCGCCACTGCCCTGGACCAGCCGCACGAGCTCCTGCAGCGCCCGCGCCGGGACGTTGGCCTCGAAGGCACCGCTCAGCTCGCTCTCCAGCGGCGTCTCCTTCACCGACAGCCGGTAGGAGTCCGTGGCGACCATGCGTAGCTCGCGCCCCGCCGCGGACACGAGGATGCCGGTCAGGATGGGCCGCGTCTCGTCGCGCGACGCCGACCGTGCGACGAGCGCGATCGTCTCCACGAACGCGACCGCCGGGACCTCGACGACCGCGTCGCCGCCGGGGTCCGGCAGCGGCGGGAAGTCCTCGCTGCGTAGCGTGCGGATGTGGAAGGTGGCCGAGCCGGACTTGATCTCCACGTCCTGGTCGGTCGGGCGCAGCTCGAGCGTCACGTCAGCGGCCGGCAGGGCACGGACGACATCGAGCGTCAGGCGCGCCGGCACGACCGCCGACCCGGGCCGCACGACGGTGGCGGGCAGGGGGACGCGCAGGCCCATCTCCATGTCGGTGGCGCGCAGCTCGACGCCGTCTTCCTGGACGGCGATCTGGACGCCGGAGAGCGCCTGAACGGCGCTGCGCGTGGAGGCCACGCGCGAGACCGTCTGCAGCTGCGCGAGAAGTTCGGCGCTCGTGCAGGTGATCTTCACGATGAATGCCTCTCGATCGAGTTCAGAGTCATTGGGCCGGTGGACATGTGGACAAGGTCGTGGAGAACGCGATGGGAATGCGGGGTTCCCGCGCAGACCGGCGGTGGACAGGATGTGAGCGGACCGTGGAGCATCGCACGGGCGCCGGTCGTCACGCCGGGCTGCTCAGGCGGTCGGTCAGGTCCCGAACGGTTCGCTGCGCATCCGGGTCGTTCGCCATGCGCTCAGCGGTGCGCCGGCAGGCGTGCAGAACGGTCGTGTGGTCGCGCCCACCGAACGCGCGGCCGATGGCCGGCAGCGTCTGGCCGGTGAGCTCGCGCGCGAGGTACATGGCGAGCTGGCGCGGCCAGACGAGACGCTGGGCCCGGGCGGTGGAGACCAGCTCGTCGCGCGAGATCGAGAAGGCGTCGCAGATCGCGTGCTGGACGTCGTCGATCGTGCGGCGGACCGGTCGCCGGTCGCGGTAGAGCTCGTCGAGGACATGCGTGGCGAGCGCGGCGGTGAGCGGCTCGCCCGCCATCGAGGCGTACGCGACGACCCGGATCAGTGCGCCCTCGAGCCGGCGCACGCTGTCGGCGATCCTCTCGGCGATGACCTCGAGCGCAGCGGGCTCGGCGAGCGCGATCCCGTCGTGCTGGGCGCGCTTGCGCAGGATGGTCAGACGCGTGGCGTGGTCGGGCGCGGCGACGTCGGTGAGCAGGCCGGCCTCGAAGCGCTCGCGCAGGCGGTCCTCCAGGTCGCCGAGTTCGCGCGGGCGGCGGTCCGAGGTCAGCACGAGCTGGGCGCCGGCGTCGTGCAGCGCGTTGAAGGTGTGGAAGAACTCCTCTTCGGTGTGGGCCTTGGAGGTCAGGTACTGCACGTCGTCGACGAGGAGGACGTCGACGTGGCGGAAGCGGGCCTTGAAGGCGTCCATCGAGCCGCCGCCGTGCAGTGCGTGGACGAACTCGTTGGTGAAGGACTCGATCGTGACGTAGCGCACGGTCAGGCCGTCTGCGTAGAGGCGGACGTAGTTGCCGATCGAGTGCAGCAGGTGGGTCTTGCCGTTGCCGGGCGGGCCGTAGATGAACAGCGGGTTGTAAGCGACGCCGGGCATCTCGGCCACCGCGAGCGCGGCGCCGTGGGCGAGGCGGTTGCCGTCGCCGATCACGAACTGGTCGAACGTGAGCTTCGGGTTGAAGGCCGGCTCGGCGTGGAATTGGGGAACGGCTGGCGCCGTGGGCGGGGTGCGCCCGGGCCGGGGCGTGGGCGGGCGGCGGTCCGGCGGCCCGGTCCGGTGGCCGTGGCGGCGGGGCGCGATGACGACGTCGACGGCGATGAGCGGCCCGAGCACCTCGCCGGCACACGTGCGCAGGAGACGGCCGAAGCGGCCGGCGACCCAGCGCCGACGCGCCTCGTCGACGACGCCGACCACGAGGGTGTCGGCGGTCAGGTCGATCGGTTCGAGGTTGTCGAGCCAGATCGAGAAGGTCGAGGCGTCGACCGCGCGTTGGAGGCGGCCGCGGATGTCGGGCCAGACGTGATCGAGTTCCGCGGACACGGACAGGGGTCAGCTGCTCCTGGGCGGGAGTTGGGGCTTGCGTATGGGATGGGGAGCCGTGGGGCTCCGGCTGCCGCGAACCTATCAAGGGCGCCTGGACGCGGATCGGCGCCATGGCCGCAAACACCGCAAACTGGCGCCGAAACCGCGACGGGGATCGCGGGGACAAATTGTGGACGCGGGTGTGGACGGGGGAGGCGGTAGACTGCGCCGCCCATGAAGCGCACCTATCAGCCCAAGAAGCGCAAGCGCGCTCGCACGCACGGCTTCCGAGCGCGCATGCAGACGCGCGCGGGCCGGCTCGTCCTCAAGCGGCGCCGGGCCAAGGGCCGCAAGCGCCTCACCGTCTGACCGTGTCCGGGCGCGCGAAGCGCGGCCGGCTTACCCGGAGCGCCGATTTCGATCGGGTGTACCGCCAGGGACGCTCGCACGGCAACCGGTATCTGGTCGTCTACGCGTTTCCGCGGGCGGGCGATGGCGAGGCGCGGCTCGGCGTGTCCGTGTCGCGCAAGGTCGGCGGCGCCGTCGAGCGCAACCGGGTCAAGCGGCTCCTGCGCGAGGCGTTCGCGCGCTGCGCCGACGCGGTGCCCGCCGGCCACGACGTCGTCGTGGTCGCGCGCCCTGAGGCACGTGAGCTCGCCGAGCGCGAGGGACTGGCCGGCGTTCAGGAGGCGCTTGCCGAGCTGGTCGAAAAGGCCGGCGCGGCCGGACGCGCGTGACCGCGTTCCTGCGCTCCGCGGTGATCGCCCCGATCCGGGTGTATCAGCGGTTCGTGTCTCCGCTGCTGCCGCAGCGCTGCCGGTACTACCCGACGTGCTCGGCCTATGCGGTCCAGGCGATCCGCGAGTTCGGCATACTGCGGGGCCTCGTGCTCGCGGGGTGGCGACTGCTGCGCTGCAATCCCCTGAGCCCTGGGGGGATCGATCCCGTGGCGGCCCAGCGGGTGTTCCCAGTGTTCGGGCGCTCGCGACACGAGACCTGAGACATGTCGTTCTTCGCCAACATCCTGCAGCCGCTGATCGACGTCTTCGAGGAGATCCTCAAGGCGATCCACAGCCTGGGGTTCTCGTGGGGCTGGTCGATCGTCGGCATGACGATCGTGGTCCGAGCGGCGCTCGTGCCGTTGGCCATCCGCCAGTACAAGTCGATGCGGGCCATGCAGCGCCTGGCGCCGGAGATCAAGGCGCTGAAGGACAAGCACGGGTCGGACCGCGAGCGTCTCAATCAGGAGACGATGAAGCTCTACCAGGAGCATCGCGTCAACCCGTTCGGCGCCTGCCTGCCGCTCGTGTTCCAGCTCCCGGTCTTCATCTCGCTGTTCTACATGCTGCGCCACGACCTGCGGCTGGACATCTGCCCGAGCGTCAACCCGCCCGGCACGACGAACCCGCAGCCCTGCGGCAACATCCCGGACGCGCAGTTCCTGGGGATTCCCGACATCACGAACAAGGCGGTCGGGACCACGCTGGTGATCCTGATCATCCTCTACGTGGGCACGCAGCTGGTGTCCACGATCGTGATGTCGATGCCGACCGCGGACCGCAACCAGCGGCTGTTGATGTTGGCGCTGCCGGTCGTGTTCGTCCCGTTCGTCATCCGGTTCCCGGCCGGCCTGCTGGTCTACTGGATCACGACGAACATCTGGACGCTGGTGCAGCAGTTCACGATTCGCGAGACGCTCGGCCGAAAATGGGATCGACAACACGCCGCCGCCCTCGAGGCGGCCGGCGGTGACGCGGCGAAGGCGTTTGGATCGGCCGAGAAGGGGCCGGGCCTGTTCGGGTCGTTGATGGCGCGCGCCCAGAGCGCCCAGGAGACGGCGAAAGGGTCGGGCGGCGAATCGGGGTCTGGCCGCGGCGGCGGCGCGAAGGATGGCGGCGCGCCGGCCGGGAAGGGCGGTGCGCCGGCAACGCCGGCCGGGAAGAAGGGGTCCGGTGGCGAGAAGGGATCGGGCTCGGCGCCACGTCCGGCCGCGGCCCTACCGCGGCCGCCGCGCAAGAAGAAGAAGCGGTCAGGGAGGAGGCGGTGAGCGTGGGCGGCAGCGAGGCGCAGGACCGGGTGCGGGAGCTGTTGGAGATCGTCAGCGACGCGTTGGGCCTCGACGGAGCCGAGGTCGTGGTGCGAGGAGGACGGGACGGATCGTCGGCGCGCTGGAGGGCGGCGACATGGGGCTGTTCATCGGCCGCCACGGCCAGACCATCGACGCCGTGCAGCACCTCGCGCAGCGGATCGTCTTCCGGGGCCGGCCCAGCGACCTGCGCATCGTGATCGACGCCGCCGGGTACCGCGACCGGCGGGCGGCGGCGCTGACGCCGGCAGGCCGACGAGGAGGCGGACGAAGCGCTGCGCTACGGGCGCGACGTGGCGCTGGATGCGATGGTGGCCAGCGAGCGCAAGCTGGTGCACGAGCACCTGCGCGACCGCGGCGACGTCGAGACGCACAGCGAGGGCGAGGAGCCGACCGGCACCTCGTGGTCTCGCCCGCGCCCGCCGCCGGGTAGCGGGAGGACGCCGCCGCACGTCACCGGCGGCGGCGCCGCGCGTCGATGTTGGCGGGGTTCGAGCGCCGGGCGTTTCACGTGTCGCCCGACGGTGAAACAATGGCGGCGATGGGCGCGCTCGACCCGTATGACGAGGGGGTGTTCGTCGGTGTGATCGTGGGCGAGGGGCACTTTGGCGGAGATGGTCGCCAGCCGCACGTGACCCTGCGCATGCATACGCGCCACGAGGCACTGTTTCGGTGGCTGATGGACCGGTTTCCGCGGACGAAGCTGTACGGCCCCTACCACCACGGCGGGCGGTCGTACTACCAGTGGATGGCGCGCGGGCGCGCGTTGGTGGAGGACGTCCTCCCGGTGCTGGAGGCGCGGGTGACCCTGAGTTGGACGCGTACGCCGCGGGGCGGCTGCGCGAGATGACGGACCGGTACGCCGACGTGATCGCCCGCGAGCAGGCGCGGGCGGGTTCTCGCAACCGACGCGGTCTGGGACGAGGATGGCGCCGGTGGGGATGATGGCCCGCCGCGATCGTCGTCGCGCCGCAGGTCGGGTGACCGACTGGCGGGTGAGCGCCGCCGGTGGGGATGGCGTGGACCCGCGGGTCGCGTGCGGTGATAGCAGAGTCAGTGCCCTGTGAAGGCGATGCGGGTGATGCGTCACCCGGTGCGGCTGTGGGTGACGGCGTCGTGCCTCGCGGGTGTGGGTGACGGCGTCGAGCGCAAGATGTCGATGACGCCACGCCGGCGAGGTCGACGCCACGGCCCAGCGATGGCGTCCGGCGCCGCCGCCGACTCGAGCGGAGCGTGTTTCACCGTCGAGGAACACGTGAAACACGCGTTCCCGCCTCCGGCACGATCGTCGCCCGCATGAGCCACGGGCCTGTATAAGCCACTGGCATTCAGGAGCGGGGCGGTCGGCGTCGTCTCCCCCCGGGAACACCGTGTTGCCCTTCGTGCCGGCACTGGGCTTCCGCCTGTTGCGTCGGGGCCGGCATCGGCGTCTGCTCCATGTGTCGTGGCGGCTGGCACCGCACCGCGCCACGGTGTCTGTGCTGGACGCCGGGTTGTGGTGGGTGCGTCCTCCCGGCACGAGCGCACCGAGGCCAACCGTGCGTCAGGGAGCGCGGCGACAGCGTCTGCGCCACCATGGCGTCCATGGCCGACGACTGGACCCACCGCCTGGCCGAGATCGCCGCCGAGCACGGGCTCGACGCCGCCGCCCCGGCGCGGCTGGCCCGGCTGCTCGAGCTCGTCCGCGACGACCCGACCGCCCCCACCACGGTGCGTGAGCCCGCGGCGGCTGTCGACGCCCACGTCGCGGACTCGCTCAGCGCCCTCGCGCTCGACGAGGTGCTCAGCGCGCGGACCATCGCCGATCTCGGGTCTGGCGCCGGCTTTCCGGGGCTGCCCCTGGCCCTGGCGCTCCCGCAGTCGGCGATCTGGCTGGTCGAGAGCCTGGGCCGCAAGTGCGCGTTCCTCGAGCGCGCGATCGAGGTCACCAGTACGGCGAACGCTCGCGTGGCCTGTGCGCGGATCGAGGAGTGGCCGCAGCGCGACCTGGACCTGGTGACGGCCAGAGCCGTCGCGCCGCTCGGCGTGCTCGTCGAATACGCCGCCCCGGTTCTGCGCCTCGACGGGTTCCTCGTCGCTTGGAAGGGCCGCGCCGACCCGCTCGAGGAGACCAACGCGGCGGTGGCCGGCCGTCAGGTGGGGATGGAGCTGTCGCGAGCGGTCGGGCTGAATCCTCGTCCCGGGGCCGACCATCGAACGCTCTATGTCTACTCCAAGGTGGAGGTGACACCGCCGCAGTTCCCGCGCCGAGCGGGAATGGCCCGCAAGCGGCCGCTCTCAGGATGATGTCGAGGGTTGATTCGTTCGTGAACGAATCGTTCCAATGCACGATGGCGACCGGGGCGGCCGGTACCGTGCGCTCGCGATGGGCCACGTCTACGCGATCGCCAACCAGAAGGGCGGGGTGGGGAAGACCACGACCGCGGTCAACGTCGCGGCCTGCATCGCCGAGGCGGGCTATCCGACCCTGCTGGTCGACATCGATCCCCAGGCCAACGCGACCGTCGCGCTCGGGCTGCCCAAGGACCTCGAGCCAAGCGTCTACGACGTTCTCTGCGGCCACGCGACCGCGGAGTCGGCCATCCGGTCGTGCGATGTGGCCGGCCTGGACGTGCTCCCGGCGAGCCCGGATCTCGCGGGCGCGAACATGGAGCTGCCGCGGGTGCCGGGCTCGGAGACCCGCCTGCGCGAGGCGCTCGCGCCCATCCGCGACCGCTACGCCTTCACGCTCCTGGACTGCCCGCCGTCGCTCGGCCCGCTGACCGTCAACGCGCTCGTGGCCGCTGACCGGGTGATCGTCCCGGTGCAGACCGAGTACTTCGCGCTCGAAGGACTCGCCGGGCTGCTCGACACCCTCGCCCTCGTCCAGCGCGAGATGAACCCGCGCCTGACCGTCGCCGGCATGCTCCTCACCATGCACGACGGTCGCACCCGGCTGGCGCGCGACGTCGAGCGCGAGGTCCGCGAGCACTTCCCGTCGCTCGTGTTCGACACGGTGATCCCGCGCAACGTCCGCATCGGCGAGGCGCCGAGCTTCGGGCTGCCGGTGATCCGCCACGACCCGCACTGCGCGGGATCGGACGCCTACTTCGAGCTGGCCAAGGAGGTGGCCGCGCGTGCCTGACGAGCGCGAGGTGGTCGCGTCGCCGCCGGCCCGACGGCGATCCGGTTCGGCCCGGGGGATGGGCCGCGGGCTCTCCGCCATCCTCTCGGTCAGCCCGCCGGCCGAGGCCGGCGGGCTCGTCGACGAGCTGCGCGATCTGCCCGTCGACCTGATCGCGCCCAACCCCCGCCAGCCGCGCCGGCGCTTCGAGGCCGAGGCGCTCCAGGCGCTCGCCGGCTCGCTACGCGAGCGCGGCGTCCTGCAGCCGGTCCTGGTGCGGCCCGTTCCCGGCGGGCGCTACGAGCTCGTTGCCGGTGAACGGCGCTGGCGCGCCGCGCAGATCGCGCAGCTCGAGACGATCCCGGCGCTGGTCCGGCCCCGCGAGGACGCCCAGGCGCTGGAGATCGCGCTCATCGAGAACATGGCGCGCGAGGACCTCAACCCGATCGAGGAGGCGCACGCCTGCGCCGCGCTCGTCGAGGAGCTCGGCCTGACGCGGGAGGAGGTCGGCCGTCGCGTCGGCCGCTCCCGAGTGGCGGTCTCCAACCTCCTGCGCCTGCTCGACCTGCCCGACGAGGCGATCGCGCTCATCGAAGCCGGCCATCTCAGCGAGGGCCACGGCCGCGCGCTCCTGCTCGCCGAGGACCACGGCGACCGCCGCTCGCTGGCGCGCAGCGCGGCAGCGGAGGGGTGGTCGGTGCGCACGCTGGAGGCGCGAGCGCGCGACACCAGCCGGACGGCGAAGGCCTCGACGGCGCCCCGCGGCAGGAGCGGTCAGGACAAGGTCCATCCCGACCAGGCCGCCGCGGCCCGCGAGCTCGCCGATGCCCTCAGCGCCGCCCTGGGCCACGACGTCACCGTTCATCCGCACGGCGACGGCTACCGCGCGGAGCTGCGCCTGGACACGCTGGACAGCGGCCTCGACCTCGCGGCCCGCGTCCGGACCTCCATCGCATCGTGAGCCCCGCCCGCCGTCGCTATCATGCCGGCGCGCGGGCGATTAGCTCAGTCGGTTAGAGCGCTTCTCTGATAAGGAAGAGGTCCCTGGTTCGAATCCAGGATCGCCCACCTCCACGATCGGCCCGCTTCAGCGGGCTTTCGCAGTTCCGGGGTCCCAAGCAGCGCGGTCCCCGGCCCGCGCCGCGGCGTCGACGAACCGGGCACCGCTCGGCTCCCACGCGCCCGCAGTACCGTCCATGACGTGGTGCCGACTCGCCGCCGCTGCTACGTCGCCAGCCCGCTCGGCTTCAGCGCCGCCGGCCGCCACTACTACGAGCACGTCTACCTGCCCGCCCTGCGCGAGGTGGTCGATCCGGTCGACCCGTGGTCGCTCACCCACCCCGACGAGATCGCCGAGGCTCAGCACAGCGGCCGCCAGAGCGAGCTGTGGGCCGAGGTCGGCCGCCGCAACATCGAGGCGATCCGCGGCTGCGAGCTGCTCGCCGCCCATCTCGACGGGCAGGAGGTCGACTCGGGCACCGCGTCCGAGGTCGGCTTCGCGGCCGGAATCGGGGTGCGCTGCTACGGCCTGCGCACCGATCTGCGCCAGAGCGGCGAGCCGGGAATCGCGGTCAACCTCCAGGTCCAGGCGTTCATCGAGGCCAGCGGCGGGCGGGTCGTCGGCACGCTGACCGAGCTCCTCGCCGCGCTCGCCGGCTGATCGCCCGACCCGCCGCGGCCGGCGTCCACCCGGCGCTATCCTCGAACGAGTCCTCCGGCAACCGAGGAGCCCCGCAGTGCAGGAGATGGTCATCTACGGCGTGAGCTTCGACATGGTCGGCAAGCAGCCGATCGTGCTCCTGAAGGCCGTCGACTCCAACAAGTTCCTGCCGATCTGGATCGGCCACCCCGAGGCCGCCGCGATCCTGATGAAGCTCCAGGGTGCATCGACGCCGCGGCCGATGACGCACGACCTCCTGTGCGACATGCTCGGCGAGCTCGACGTCAAGTGCACCCAGGTCTCGGTCACCGAGCTGCGCGAGAACACGTTCTTCGCCTCGATCACGCTGGCGGTCAACGGCCGCGAGCTCGAGATCGTCTCCCGGCCGTCGGACGCGCTCGCGCTCGCCGTGCGCTCGGGCGCGCCGATCTTCGCCGCCGAGGAGGTCATCGCGGAGTCCGCCATCGAGTTCGAGCACGACGTCGAGGACACCGAAGAGGTCGTCGAGAAGTTCAAGGACTTCCTCGACCAGGTGACGCCCGAGGACTTCGCCGCCGGCGAGCAGTGAGAACCCACGGGGGCCCGCCTCCGGACGCAGGCTTCAGTACTCGACCTTCGTGCGCACCGGCGTCCGTCGCCACCCCTAGCAGCTACGCGGCGACCTCGGCCAGCGCCAGCTCGACCAGCCGCCCGATCAGCGCGTCGAACCCGAGCCCCGCGGCATCCGCCGCCTGCGGCAGCAGCGACGTGTCCGTCATCCCCGGCACCGAGTTGGCCTCGAGCACGGTCAGCGCGCCGCTGGCCGCGTCGCGCATGAGGTCGACCCGCGCCACGCCGCGGCAGCCGAACAGCCGCCAGACCTCGAGCGCCAGCTCCTGCGCCCGAGCGGTGTCGTCCGCGCTCAGCGCCGCCGGGCAGACGAACGTCGTGCGCCCGATCTCGTAGCGCGCTTCGAAGTCGTAGAACTGCTCCTCGTTGGGCACCGCCTCGACGACCGGCAGCGCCTCCCCGGCCACGACCGAGACCGCCAGGTCGCGGCCCGCCACATGGCGCTCGAGCACGACCTTGCGGTCGTAGGAGAACGCAGCGACCAGCGCGCTGGGCACCTCGGCCGCCGACGAGGCGAACTTGATGCCCAGCGACGACCCCCCGCGCGCCGGCTTGACCACGATCGGGAACTCGAGCCGGTCCTCGATCGCCGGCAGCGCCTCCGCCGCGCCGAGCTCCCGGAACGCCGCCTCGCTGAAGGCGTAGAAGTCCGGCGTGGGCAGGCCCGCGTCGCGCATCAGGTGCTTGGCCAGGACCTTGTCCCAGCAGCGGGCGCACGCCGACGGGCCGGACCCCGTGTAGGGGATGCCGAGCAACTCGAGCAGCTCCTGCAGCGTGCCGTCCTCGCCCTCGCGGCCGTGCAGCGCGACGAACGCCACGTCCGGCTCGGCGCGCCGCAGCGTGGGGACCAGGTCGCCGCCCACGTCGATGCCGACGACGTCGTGGCCCAGCCGCTCGAGCGCGTCCTCGACCCGCCCGCCGGAACGCAGCGACACCTGGCGCTCGAGCGAGCGCCCGCCCTTGAGGACGGCGACCCGGCTCACTCCGACGTGCCGGCGCGGCGGTCGCCGGTCTCCCGCCGCGGCAGATGCAGGACGTCGGCCAGCGCCTCGGGCTCGCCCGGGCGCCGCTCGTCCACCGGCGCCGGCGGCGCGGCTCCCGTCAGCGTGCCGTACAGCGCGACCTGCTCCTGCACGATCGCGCCGATGCGCCGCACGCCTTCGCGGATGTCCTCGTCGGCGACATAGGAGAAGTTCAGCCGCATCGACGAGCCGCCGCGGCCGTCGAGGTACGCGCCACGGCCCGGCACGAACGCCACCCGCTCGTCGAGCGCTCGCGCCAGCAGGTCGGTGGTGTCGATGAAGTCCGGCAGCGTCGCCCACAGGAACAGACCGCCCTGCGGGTGCGTCCACGTCGCCTCGGGCCCGAAGAACTCGGCCAACGCGTCGAGCATCACGTCGCGCCGGCGGTGGTAGCGCTCCTTGAAGGCCGCCAGGAGCGCCGGCCACTCGCCGCTGCGGAAGTAGGTCGCGATGAACAGCTGCGAGAGCGCCGACGAGCACAGGTCCGCCGCCTGCTTGCCGATGTTCAGCTTCTGGTAGACGGGCTGCGGGGCGACGGCCCAGCCGAGCCGCACGCCGGCCGAGAAGATCTTCGAGAACGTGCCGAGATAGACCACGAACTGGCCGCCGTCGAGCGAGTACAGCGTCGCCAGCGGGTCGCCCTCGTAGCGCAGCAGCCCGTACGGGTTGTCCTCGAGCACGAGCAGCTCGCGCTCGCGCGCCACCTCGACCAGCCGCTTGCGCCGCGGCAGCGACATCGTCACGCCGGCCGGGTTGTGGAAGGTCGGGATGGTGTAGATGAACTTCGGCCGGCGGCCCTCGCGGGCGAGCTGGTCGAGCGCGGCCTCCATCTCGTCGACGCGCATGCCGTCGCTGTCCATCTCGATCTGCACGACGTCCGCCTCGTAGGCGCCGAAGCACGGCACCGCGCCCGGGTACGTCAGGGCCTCGGCGATGATCACGTCGCCCGGGTCGATCAGCGTCCGGCACATCAGGTCGATGACCTGCTGGCCGCCGGTCGTGACGAGGATGTCCTGCGGGTCGACGCCGATCGTGCCCTCGGCGGCCATGACCTCGACGATCGCCTCAGCTTGACGTCCTCGAGACCCTCGGTCGGCCCGTACTGCAGCGCGCGGGCGCTCTGCTCGGCCGCGAGCTGCGACATGACCTTGGCCATGACCTCGGCCGGGAAGACCGACATGTCGGGCGCGCCGCCGGCCAGCGAGATGATGTCGTCACGGGCGATGATCGCCATCAGGTCGCGCATCCTTGGAGACTCTTCATCACCGTGGTGCGCGTCGAGAAGAGGGCGGCGTAGCGCTCGAGGTCGCGCGCCGACTGGGGGCCTGTCGGGGGACGTGTGGTCATGGGGCAGGGTGCGCCGGGTAGTTTGACGGTACCGCACCGATGCGACTCTTCCTCGACATATGCACCGGCCTTGGGCTTTCTGCTTCGGCCGGCATCCGCCCGTTCCTGCCTGCGCTGGTCTCGGGGTCTTCGCCGCGTTCGACCTCGGCGTCGACTACGACGGCACCGACTTCGCTTTCTCGAGCGGGCCTGGTTCTTGGCGCTCCTGCTCGCGCTCATGGCCGCCGCGGTGCTCCCTCACGCGCCGCGTCGGCGCCGCGTTCGAGTCGGCCCGATCGGCGCCGCGATGAGCGGCATCGCGATGCGCGACGGGCGGCCTGCTGTTCGCCGGCGTGCTCGCCGACCACGGGTACGCGTGGTGGCCCCGGCCTGCTCGGCGGCCTCGCCATCGCCGCGCTCGGCCAGGCCGCGAGTGCGCAGCCTGTTCACGCGCGTGCGCATGCGCCTCGACCGCCAGGCCCAGGACGCGCTGGTCGTCTACGCCGACGGCACGTCGGCGGTGTCGGCGCGGCGCTGGCGATCGTCTCCGCCGATCTCCATCGTGCTCGTCGGCTTCCTGGCCTGGCTGCTGGCCGGTGGCCGTCGCCGCTCCGGCGAAGTACGCCGGCCTTGCGCATCCTGCGTCTGGTGAAGCTCGTCCTCGCCGTCATCGACGGATGCAAGCCCTCGATGCTCGAGCGCGCGATCGCCACCGGCCGCGCTCCGCGCTGAAGGCGATCGTCGAGCGCAAGTCTACGTCGACGACCTCGTCGCCGCGTTCCCGTCGGTGACGCCGGTGTGCGCAGCGAGCATCGCCACCGGGTGCGGGTCCGACCGCCACCATCCCGTCGATGAACTGGTACTCGCGCGCCGAGTCGCGCTACGTCGAGTACGGGTCGAGCTTCAGCGCGTCGCGGCGGTTCGGGATCACGCGCCAGCTCGTGGACACCGTCTACAACATGAACGGCCACCACCTGTCGGCGGATGTGCGCACGGTGTTCGAGCAGCTCGACGACGCGGACGTCCGGACGGCCGGCACGACGTACCTCATGTACCGCGGCCGCCACCCCGCACCACGAGGTCGCGCGCGACACGGTGCTGGCCCGTGCGGCGCGCGCGCTGTTCCGCCATCCCGTCCTCGGCCCCCGGGAGCTCTTCTACGCCGACATCTTCGCCAGCCGCCGCACGCCGTGCCGCTCCCAGCTCGGCCTGCCGGGGGTGCGCGACAAGCACACGGGCTGCGTCGGCGAGTTCCTCGTGCGCGAGGACCTGTTCGACTTCCTGCTGTTCTCGCTGCCCGACAACGACACCTGGTCGCACAAGTACGGCCCGCACGCGCAGGTCGAGTCGATCGCGCAGGCCGACCGGCAGCTCATGCGGATGTTCGACGCGGCGGGCGGGGTCGACGCGTTCCTCGCCGACCACGCGATGATCGTCTGCGCTGACCACTCGCACGCCGAGGTCGAGTCGGTGGTGCGCCTGCACGACGCCTTCGAGGACTTCGCGATCCTCGCCCCGGCGGGCGACAACGCCGCGGACGCCGGGTCGGCGTCTGCCCGGCCCAGCGTTCGGCGATGGTCTACGCGCTCGTCCGCGAGGGCCGCGGCGCGCTCGTGCCGAGGATCATCCGGACCGCCCGGCGCATCGGCGGCATCGACCTCGTCATGTGGCGCACGTCGAGCGGCGAGGGCGCGATCGCCACGGACGAGCACGAGCTGCATTCGCCCCGGGCGGGGACGTGGTCGACCGCCGCGGCGAGCGCTGGGCTTCGAGGGCGACCTCCGAGGTGCTCGGCGCGCAGGTCGAGGACGGCCTGCTCGTCACGCGCGCGTACCCCGACGCGCTCGGCCGGGTGTGGTCGGCGCTGACGACCCCGACGGCGGGCGACGTGCTGCTCAGCGCGGCACCGGGCTACGAATTCGCCGACTGGGGCGGCGTGGCCCACGTGGGCGGCGGCAGCCACGGCTCCCTGCACGCGTCGGACTCGCTGGGCGTGCTCGCCTGGTGCGGGACGGGCCCGGACCGGCGCGACGCGCGCGACGAGTGGTCGCTGCGCGACATCACGCCGATGATCGCCGAGCACTTCGCCGTGGCCTGAACCGGCCACCCGCGCCAGCGTCTACGCTGGCGACGATGCCAGCGGACCCGGCTTGCCACGCTCGCGCTCCTGCTGCTCGCGCTCGTCCTGGCCGCCCCGGCGGCCGCTTCGACGCCCGGCGTGGCGACCACCGCCGCCACGACGCAGACAGATCCCAACGCGCTCTCGACGCCGTCGCGCATGGACGAGCGCCCGCCACTGCACCGGCTCACCGGCAACCAGGCGCAGCGCATCGCCGAGCGCGTCGAGAAGATCCGCCAGGAGCGCGCCAAGTACCGGCGGACCACGGTCAGCGTCTACGAGAAGGGCTCAGACCGCTGGCAGGTGTCGTTCTTCGCCGACGGCAAGGAGATCGGCCAGGTCACGATCTGGGACGCCAGCGGCGCCGTGCTCGAGGCGTGGACCGGCCCGCAGGTCGCGTGGACGATGGCCCGCGGCTACGAGGGCGCGTTCGGACGCAAGGCCGGGGCCCTGTACGTCTGGATCCCGCTGCTCGTGCTGTTCGTCGCCCCGTTCGTCGACTGGCGCCGGCCGCTGCGCATGCGCCACCTCGACCTGCTCGCGCTGTGCTCGCTGTCGGTGTCGCTGGCGTTCTTCAACCACGCGAACCTCGCCTGGTCGGTTCCCACGAGCTATCCGCCGCTCGTCTACCTCCTGGGCCGGCTGCTGTGGATCGGCTACCGGCGCGGGTCCGGGGGCGAGCCGCTGAAGCTGCTGGTCCCGGTCACCTGGCTCGCGGTGGCGACGATCTTCCTCGTCGGCTTCCGCATCGGCCTGAACGTGACGAACTCGAACGTGATCGACGTCGGCTACTCCGGCGTGATCGGCGCGGACCGCATCACCCACGGCCATGACCTCTACGGCGGCTGGCCCCGCGACAACGAGCACGGCGACACGTACGGTCCGGCGAACTACCTGGTCTACGTGCCGTTCGAGGCGATCTGGCCGTGGAGCGGGCGCTGGGACGACCTGCCCGCCGCCCATGGCGCGGCGGTGGTCTTCGACCTGCTGTGCCTGGCCGGCCTGTTCCTGCTCGGCCGGCGCATCCGCGGCCCGACGCTCGGCGTCGTGCTCGCCTACGCGTGGGCGAGCTTCCCGTTCACGCTCTTCAGCCTGGCCACGAACTCCAACGACGCGCTGGTCGCGGCGCTGCTGATCGGCGCGCTGCTGGCCGCCACGAGCGCGGCGGGCCGCGGCGTATTCGCCGCGCTGGCCGCCACGACGAAGCTGGCGCCCCTCATCCTGGTGCCGCTGCTGGCCACGCACGGCGCGCCGCCGGCGTCGCGCATCCGCACGATCGCGAAGTTCGCGGTCGCCTTCGCGGTCGTGGCCGCGATCATGATGATCCCGGTCTGGCTGCAGGGCGACTTCCGCCTGATCTGGGATCACACGGTCGGCTTCCAGCTCGACCGGGGCGCGCCGTTCTCGGTGTGGGGCTGGTACGGCGGCCTCGACGGGCTGCAGCGCGCGGTCCAGGTCGCCACCGCCGCGTTCGCCGTCGCCGCGGCGTTCATCCCGCGCCGCCGCGACGTGATCGGGCTGGCCGCGGTGGCGGGGGCGATCCTCGTCGCGCTGCAGCTCGGGATGACCTACTGGTTCTACCTGTACATCGTCTGGGTCGTGCCGTTCGCGTTCGTGGCCTTCCTCGCCCGCGAGCCGTCCCCAGCCCCCACCGTCCCCGAGGAGCCGGCCCCCCCTCGGTACGTGGAGTCGGCCCTGGCGTAATTGGCAACTGCCATTGGCAATGGGGCATGATGCGCTACGGTCCCGATCATGCCCACCGACTTCCCGACGATCGTCCGTGACCTGCGCGCGCGCCGCGCCGCCTCGACCGCCAACTGGTTCGACGGCACCGTCCACGAGCTCGAGCTCTACGACCCGGCGGGTCAGGGTGGATCGATGATCTGGGCGGTGTGGTTCGAGCCCGGATCGCGCGCCAAGCCCCACATCCACGAGTTCGACCAGACGCTGCACGTCGTCGAGGGCGAGGGCGTGCTGGCCACCGAGGCCGGAGCCCGGCGCCTCGTCGTCGGCGACTGGGTGACGATCCCGCGCGGGGTGTGGCACTGGCACGGCGCCACCCCGGATCGGGGCATGTGCCATGTGACGATCCAGCTCGGCGGCACGTCGCACTGGGACGTCGAGCGCCGCGACTTCGACGCCTACGCGGTCGGCGAGCCCCGCTGAGCGACGCGGTCACGGCGGCGACGCGGGCAGCAGGATCTGCTCGATCGCCCGCGCTCGCATCGCGCCGTCGCAGGTGACGAGGACGGCCATGAGCCACGGGTCGTCCTCGGAGGTCTCGACACGGATCGGCATCTGGGTGCGCATCGCCTCGATCGCCTGCTCCTTGCGCACCCCGATCACGCCGCCGCGCGGGCCGGTCATCCCGACGTCGGTGATGTAGGCGGTGCCGCCCGGCAGCACGCGGGCGTCGGCGGTCGGCACGTGGGTGTGGGTCCCGACGACCGCCGTCACCCGCCCGTCGAGGTACCACCCGAGGCCGACCTTCTCGCTCGTCGCCTCGGCATGGACGTCGACGAGGATGTGATCGGCGCGCGCGCGCAGGTCCTCGACCGCCGAGTCGGCCTCGGGGAACAGCGCGCGACCGGCCTGCAGGAAGACGTTGCCCGACAGGTTCAGCACCCCGAGGCGCAGCCCGTCGCGCTGAACGACCGTGGCGCCGCGCCCGGGCTGGGCGCGCAGGTAGTTGGCGGGGCGCAGGATCCGCTGCTCGCGATCGAGGTAGGGCAGGATCTCGCGCCGGCGGTAGGCGTGGTTGCCCAGCGTGATCGCGTCGACACCGGCCGCGAAGAGCTCGTCGGCGATCTTCGGCGTGATGCCGAGCCCGCCCGCCGCGTTCTCGCCGTTGACCACGACGAACGTCGGGCGGTGGCGTTCGACGAGGTCGGGCAGCAGCTTCAGCAGCGTCCGGCGCCCGAGCCCGCCGACGACATCGCCGACGAACAGGATCCTCGCGTCGGTGGCCATGGCCGGGGATCATCGCGGATGCGAACCACTGGATGATCGATTCCACCGACCGTCGCACTCGGCTGCACGCGCCTACGACCACCGGCTTCGCCGGCGGTGGCGGCGCCGGATCGCCACCCGCCAGACCCTTCCGTACGTCCAGTACTAAACGGGTCTGGCGGGCGGCGAGGGTGGGTGGGCCAGCTCACGATGCACGCACATCCGATCACGACGACCGGGGAATCAATCATCTAGCCTGCCGCCGGTGATCACCGAGGCCCGCGGCGTGACGAAGCGGTTCGGCGCACGTGTCGCGCTGCGCGGCGTCTCCTTCGGGGTTTCGCCCGGCGAGAAGCTCGCGATCATCGGCCCCAACGGCGCGGGCAAGACGACGCTGCTGTCGATCCTGGCCGGCATCCTGCGCCCCGACGAGGGCGAGGTCAGCCGGCCGCCGCGCGAGATCGGCTGGGTGCCCCAGCAGCCCGCGGTCTACCGCAAGCTCTCAGTGCGCGAGAACCTGCGCCTGTTCGCCCGGCTGGAGAAGGTCGGCGATCCCGACGCGGTGGTCGAGCGGATGCTGGAGCAGACCGGCCTGGGCGACCGCGCCGGCGACGAGCTCGGCACCCTGTCGGGCGGCAACCGCCAGCGGGTCAACATCGCGGTCGGCCTGCTCGCCGATCCGCCGGTGCTGCTGCTCGACGAGCCGTCGTCGTCGCTTGACCCGCGCCAGCGCGAGCGGCTGTGGGCGTTCGTCGACGATCTCGCCCGTCGCCAGGGCACCGCGGTGATCTTCACCACCCACAACGTCGCCGAGGCCGACCGCTGGGCCGACCGCGTGCTGGTCCTGGCCGACGGCGAGGTGCTCTTCGACGGCACGCCCGACGGGCTGCGGCGGGCCGAGCGGTCCACCGACGATACCGACGAAGGAGGCCTCCGTCGGTCGAACGAGGAGCGCACGGACTTCGAGGGCGCGTTCGTGCGGTTCCTGCGCGAGCAGGGCCACTGAGGGCGGTCGCGACGCGTGCCGGCCGTGGCCAGACAGCGACACAGCGGGCCCTCGGCCGGGGATCTCCGGTGATGCGGTGGCTGCTGGTCAAGGACCTGCAGATCCTGCGGCGCTCGAAGCTGCTCGTCGCGCTGCTCGTGCTGTACCCGATCGCGATCGCGCTGCTCATCGGCCTCGCGCTGTCCAAGGGCCCCGACAAGCCGAAGGTGGCGTTCCTCAACGAGGTGCCGGTCGGCCAGACCGTGACGAACATCGGCGGCAAGGACGTCGACTTCGCCGGCTATGCCGAGCAGTTCTTCGACGCGATCGACCCAGTGGTCGTCCACTCGCGCCAGCAGGCGCGCGACAAGGTCGAGGACGGGGAGGCGCTCGCCGCGCTGATCATCCCGGCCAACACCGTGGACCGGCTCAACGGCGGCCTCGGCCAAGCGCAGGTCGAGGTCATCTACAACGGCGACGCCCTCAAGCAGTCCTTCGTGCAGTCGACGATCGACGCCGAGCTCGCGCGCGCCAACGCCAAGCTGTCGGACACGATCCGCGACGTCGCGCTCCAGGACCTGCGCGTGCTCCAGGACGGCGGGCCGATCACCACCCCGCTGGGCAGCGAGAGCCTGCTCGGCCTGCACAGAGCCAAGCAGCTCGTCCAGCAGGCGCTCGCCCAACTGCCCGAAGACCATCCGGCGCGGCCGGGGCTCGAGCAGGTCGACAACTTCGCCAACCAGGCGCTCATCGGGCTGGAGTTCGCCACGCCGGCGCTGAAGGCGGTCAGCCGGCCGATCACCGTCAAGCGCACGCTGCTCGAGGGCTCGCGCACGCCGCTGGACGACTTCGCCGTCGCGCTGGCGATCGCCGTGTCGCTGCTGTTCGTCGCGGTCCTGCTGGCCAGCGGCGTGCTGGCGCTCGAGCGCGAGGAGCAAGCCTACGGACGGCTCGTGCGGGTCGTCTCGCCGGCGCTGCTGCTGCTCGAGAAGATCCTGCTCGCCGCGGCGTGCTCGGCCCTGGTCGCGCTGGTGATGGTCTGCGGCATCGGCGCGTTCACCGGGGTCGACTGGAGCCGCGCGGGGCAGTGGGTGATCGCCGCGGCGGCCGGCGGGCTGGGCTGCAGCGCGCTCGGCGTGGCCATCGGCGCGGTGGCCCGCGAGGTGCGCGCCGCGTCGCTGCTCGGGCTCATGCTGGCGCTGCCGCTGGCCTTCCTCGCGCTGGTGCCCAGCGGCGCGGTCGCGCCGGGCCTGTACGGCGTCATCCGGGTCGTCAACGCCGCGTTCCCGTTCAAGCCGACGCTGGACGCGCTCGACGCGGCGATCAACGCGGCCAGCCCCGGGCTGCTCTGGCCGGCGCTGCATCTCGTGGGCCTGACGCTCGCCTACGGCGCCCTCGCCCGGCTCGCGTTGCGAAGATTCGCCGCGTGAGGCTGCCCGACCACCTCGATGGCAAGCTGGTGACGATCCGCGCCTTCGCGCTGGACGACGTCGCCGAGCTGCTCGACCTGCGCCTGCGCACGCGTGACTTCAACACGCCGTTCGAGCCCCGGCGGTCGGAGGGGTTCTTCACGGCGGCGGGCCAGCGCGCCGAGATCGTGCGCGACCGCGAGGAGTGGATGGCCGACCGGATGTACGCGTTCGCGATCGTGGAGCGCTCGACCCGGCGCCTGCGCGGCCGGATCGGGCTGGCGAACATCGTCCGCGGCGCGTGGGACAACGCGACGCTCGGCTACTTCGTCGACCAGGCCGTCAACGGCCGCGGCTACGCGACCGAGGCGGTGCGCCTGGCGCTGCGCTTCGCGTTCGGCCCGGCGCGCCTGCACCGGGTGCAGGCGGCGGTGATGCCCCACAACGAGCGCTCGGCGCGGGTGCTGCGCAAGAACGGGTTCCGGCTCGAGGGGCACGCGCCGCGGTACCTGCGGCTGGCCGGCGGATGGCGCGACCACGATCTGTACGCGATCACTGCGGAGGAGGTCTGAGCGGCGCGCATGGCGCTCGGCGCGGACCGCCGCGGCGAGCACTGCCGGCGGTCGTGTCGCGTTGACGTCGCCTATGGAGGTCAACTCGACAGAGGCGCCGCGAGCCCGCAGCCGCGACGGGGCGGACCCGCGGACTACGCTGCGTCCATGGCGTTTCCTCAGACCCGCCTGCGACGGCTGCGTCGGACCTCGGTGCTCCGCGATCTCGTCCGCGAGACGGAGGTCCGCCCGCGCCAGCTCATCCTGCCGATCTTCGTCGAGGCCGGCCTCGACGCGCCCCGCCCGATCGGCGCGATGCCCGGCGTGTCACGCCACTCGATCGAGTCCGCCACCGCCGAGGCCGGCGAGGCCGCCGCGCTCGGGCTCGGCGGCGTCATCCTCTTCGGCATCCCCGCGGCCAAGGACGAGCAGGGCTCGGAGGCGTGGGACGACGAGGGCGCCGTCCAGCTCGCCATCCGCGCGATCAAGGCGGCCCACCGCGACGTCACCGTCGTCACCGACGTCTGCCTCTGCGAGTACACGAGCCACGGCCACTGCGGGGTGCTCGCGACGGGCACCGCCGGCGAAGCCGGTGGTCGGTGCAGCGTCGACAACGACCGCTCGCTCGACCTGCTCGCGCGCACCGCCGTCTCCCACGCGCGCGCCGGCGCCGACCTCGTCGCCCCCAGCGACATGATGGACGGGCGCGTCGGCGCCATCCGCGCCGAGCTCGACGGCGAGGGCTTCGCCGACACCGCGATCATGGCCTACAGCGCCAAGCACGCCTCGGCCTTCTACTCGCCGTTCCGCGACGCCGCCGACTCCACGCCGGCGTTCGGCGACCGCCGCGGCTACCAGATGGACCCCGCCAACGGCGACGAGGCGCTGCGCGAGGCGCTCCTCGACGTCGACGAGGGGGCCGACGTGATCATGGTCAAGCCGGCGATCTCCGCGCTCGATCTCATCTGGCGGGTCAAGCAGGAGACCAGGATGCCCGTCGCCGCCTACCAGGTCAGCGGGGAGTACGCCATGATCAAGACCTCGACCATGGACGACCGCGCTCTCGCGCTGGAGACGCTCACGGCCATCCGCCGCGCCGGTGCGGACATCGTCATCACCTACTTCGCGAAGGACGCCGCACGATGGCTGGAAACCTGAAGATCCGGTCGCGCAAGGACGGGGCCGCCGTCCCACTCTCCGAGGCCGACAAGAAGCTGCTCAACGCGATGCAGGGCCGGTTCCCGCTCGTGCCGCGCCCGTACGCCCGTGTCGCCGAAGAGGCCGGCATGACCGAGGACGAGGCGATCGCCCGCGTCGCCGAGCTCGTGACCGACCGGATCATCCGCCAGGTCACCCCGATCTACGACACGCGGGCGTTCGGCTACGGCTCGATGCTGGTTGCGGCCAAGGTCGACGCGGAGCATCCCTGGCGGCCCGCCAAGATCGTCAACAGCCACCCCGGCGTGTCGCACAACTACCTGCGCAACCACGAGTTCAACATGTGGTTCACGATCGCGGTCGAGGAGGACTCCAAGCTCGGCCTGCAGGGCACGCTCGACGTGCTGGCGGAGCTGACCGGCGCCGAGTCGATCCGCCAGCTGCCGACGCTCACGCTGTTCAAGATCCGCATGGACCTCGAGATGGCGGGCGACACGAAGTCGCTGGCCTCCCCGGGCGAGGCGGTCGCGCCGGCGCCGGCACTGAAGGTCCCGTTCGACGAGTTCGACCGGGCCGTCGTGCGCGCCACCCAGGGCGACATGCCGATCGTCCGCGAGCCGTACGCGGCGGCCGCGCAGGAGCTCGGCATCACCCAGGACCGGCTGCTCGACCCCCTGGCGGGGATGCAGGAGCGCGGTCTGCTGCGGCGCGTGGCGGCGATCCTCTTCCACCGTCGCGCCGGCTTCTCCGCCAACGGCATGGGCGTCTGGCAGGTCCCCGAGGACCGCATCGCCGACGTCGGCCCGCGCATGGCCGCCTTCCGCGGCATCTCGCACTGCTATCAGCGGCCGACGTACCCCGACTGGCCCTACGCGCTGTTCACGATGGCCCACGGCCGCTCGAAGGAGGAGTGCGACGCCATCCTCGACGCGATCGAGGCCGAGATCGACTGCATCGAGGACCGCGCCGTGCTGTACTCGTCGACCGAGTTCAAGAAGATCCGCCTGCTCTACTTCACCGACGACTTCAAGCGGTGGGAGCGGGAGCACGCGGGCGTGTAGATGACCGATTCCACGACCCCCGCGAGCAAGCGGGCCGCGAAATCACTCATCTAGTGGGTCCATCCTCGCTCACAGACACGAAGTCGGCCGAGCTCTACGCCCGGGCGCTCGCCGTCCTGCCCGGTGGCGTGAACTCGCCGGTGCGCGCGATGAAGGCGATCGGGCGCGATCCGCTGTTCGTCGTGCGCGGCGAGGGCGCCGAGCTGCTCGACGTCGATGGCAACCGCTACGTCGACTGGGTCATGTCGTGGGGGCCGCTCATCCACGGACACGCACACCCCGCGATCGTCGCGGCCGTGACGAGCGCGGCGGCGAGCGGCACCAGCTTCGGTGCGCCGACCGCCGCCGAGGTGGAGCTGGCGACGGAGGTCTCACGCCGCATGCCGGCCGTCGAGATGCTGCGGATGACGTCGTCGGGCACCGAGGCGTCGATGAGCGCGATCCGGCTCGCTCGCGCCGCCACCGGGCGCGAGAAGGTGCTGAAGTTCGCCGGCGCCTACCACGGCCACGTCGACGGCCTGCTCGTCGAGGCGGGATCGGGCCTGGCCACGCAGGGCCTGCCCGCCAGCCCGGGCGTGCCGGCCGCGGTCGCTGCCCAGACCATCGTCGTGCCGTGGAACGACGCCGACGCCGTCCGCGCCGCGTGTGCCGAGCACGAGCTCGCCGCGCTGCTGGCCGAGCCGGTGCCGGCCAACATGGGCCTCGTCCCGCCGGCCGACGGCTTCCTCGACCTCCTGCGCGAGCAGGCCACGGCGACGGGCGCCCTGCTGGTCTTCGACGAGGTCATCACCGGCTTCCGCGTCGCGGGCGGCGGCGCCCAGGAGCGGCGGGGAGTCCTGCCCGACCTCGTCGTGATGGGCAAGGTGATCGGCGGTGGGCTCCCCGCCGCCGCCTACGGCGGCAAGCGGTCGCTGATGGAGCGCATCGCGCCGGCCGGCGACGTCTACCAGGCGGGCACGCTGTCGGGCAATCCACTGGCGGTGGCCGCGGGCCTGGCCACCCTCGACCTGCTCGACGATGCCGCCTACACGCGCCTGGCGGCGACGACGGAGGCCCTGGTTGAGGGCCTGCGCCGAGCGGCGGGCGACCGCCCCGTCCAGGTCCAGAGCACGTGCGGCCTGCTGACGATCTTCTTCTCCGCCGAGCCCGTGCACGACCTCGCCGGTGCGCAGGCCTGCGACCACGCCGCCTACGGCCGCTGGTGCCGCGCCCTGCTGGCCCGCGGCGTCTACCCGCCGCCCTCGCAGTACGAGGCGTGGTTCCCCTCGCTCGCGCACACCGACGAGCACGTCGCGCGCACCGTCGCCGCGGCGGCCGCCGCGTTCGAGGAGGTCTGATGAGACCGTGCGGGGCCCGGCAGGGCACCTCGATGAGACCCTGCGGGTCCTCATCCGCGACGGTCGCGGCCCGGCAGGGGGCACCTCGATGAGATCCTGCGGGTCCTCATCCGCGACGGTCGCGGCCCGGCAGGGGGCACCTCGATGAGCGCACGGCTCGCGGCGGTGCTCGAGGCGGAGGGCGGTCTGCTCGCGGACGCGCTGCGCACCGATCCGGTGACCGAGGACGCCGACGTCGCGCGGCTCGCGGCGTCCGGTCCGCGCAGCGCTGGGCACGAGGACGAGGTTGCCCTCCTGGTCGAGGCCATCCACGAGGCGTACCTGCTGCACTACCACGTCTCGGCCACGGTCTCCCAGGAGGACGCCGACCTGGCGCTGCTCGCGGGCGACCGCCTCTATGCTCTCGGCCTCGACCGCCTCGCTCGCCTCGGCGATCTCGAGTCGGTCGACGTCCTCGCGGAGGTCATCGCGCGGTGCGCCGAGGCGCACGCGGTCGGTGATCCGGCCGCCGCGGCGGCCGCCTGGCGGGCCGGCGCGCGAGCGGTCGGGTGGGGGCGTGCAGATGCGAGCAGAAGCCGTTGAACCCCCACGAAGAAGTACGATCCCGAAACGCCGTGGCTAAAGACCGCAGAAAGACCAAGAGCAAGAACACCGCCGATCGGCAGATCCCCGGCGCCTTCGAGGGGGAGACCGTCACCCGGCGGCGGTTCATGACGAGCACCACCCACATCGCGGGCGCGGTGGCCGCGGGCGCGTTCGCGCTCCCGGCCCTCGGGTTCGCCGTCGGACCGGTGTTCGAGAAGGTCGAGGAGCGTTGGGAGGCCGTCGGTCCGCCGGACGACTTCAACGACCAGACCTACATCCCCAAGACGATCACCGAGACGCCCGGGATCGGCGAGGTCGGCAAGACCACCGCCTACATCCGCAAGCACAACGAGGCGATCGACGGTCCGCAGAAGGACGAGTACGACGGCTTCATCGCGATCTCCACGCGGTGCATGCACCTCGGCTGCCCGGTCCGCTTCGTGCCGGCGTCCGCGCGCTTCATCTGCCCGTGCCACGGCGGCGTCTACGACTTCCAGGGCAAGCGCACCGGCGGGCCGCCGGTCCGTCCGCTCGACCGCTTCTACACGCGGATCCGCGACGGCCAGGTCGAGATCGGCCCGCGCTACTCCGTGAACTCCGAGCTGCGCCGCTTCTCGCCGCGCTATCCCGGCCAGCCGCTCGACGGCATCGGCCAGTACCTGTATCCGTCCCGGCCCACGGCCCGCAAGCTCCCGCCCCCCTCATGAAGCTGAAGCTCCCCGCTCCACCGCTCCCCGACTCGCTCAAGCCGCAGCCCCGCCCGCCGGGTGAGCAGCGGCCGAGCGGGCTCGACAGCGCCAAGGAGGCCGGCATCACCGCCGTCGGCTGGGTCGACGAGCGCACGTCGCTGTCGGGTGCCGCCCGGTGGATGATGTTCCGCAAGGTCCCCAAGGGGACCAACTGGTTCTACACGCTGGGGTCGGCGACGATGTTCGCCTTCCTCAACCAGGCGGTGACCGGCGTGTTCCTGGCGATGTACTACGACCCGTCGCCCACGAACGCCTACGAGTCGGCGCGGTACATCACCAACGAGGCCTTCCTCGGCGAGTTCGTGCGCGGCATGCACAAGTGGGGCTCGTCGGTGATGGTGATCCTCGTGTTCCTGCACATGGGTCGAACGTTCTTCTTCGGGGCCTACAAGTATCCGCGGGAGCTCAACTGGGTCATCGGCGCCGTGCTGCTCGTGCTGACGATGCTCATGTCGTTCACGGGCTACCTGCTGCCGTTCGACCAGCGGTCCTACTGGGCCACGATCGTCGGCGTGAACATCAACGGCACCGGCCCGCTGATCGGCCCGTATCTCAACGACTTCCTGTTGGCCGGACCCGACTTCAGCGCCACCACCTTGTCGCGCTTCTACTCGATACACATGCTGCTCGTCCCCGGTCTCATCGCCGCGCTGATCGGCGCCCACCTGTATCTGGTGGCCAAGCTCGGCACGACGGCGCCGCCGTGGCTGAAGGCCAACAGCGATCCTGAGCTTCGCAAGGAGCCCAAGTGAATCGCCAGGAGAAGGAGGCCTACCTCCGCGAATACGCGCAGCTGAAGGCGCAGGGCAAGCCGTTCTTCCCCTACGCCGTCGCCAAGGACGCGATCATGGCGGTGGTCGTGATGGCGGTGATCATCACGATGTCGATCGTCCTGGGCGCCGAGCTCGGCCCCAAGGCGGACCCGACGACCACCACCTACGTCCCGCGGCCGGAGTGGTACTTCTTCTTCCTCTTCGAGCTGCTGCGGATCATCAAGCCGGACTATCTGGTCCAGCTGGCGACGATCGGCATCCCGACGATCTGCCTGATCATCCTGTTCCTGCTGCCGTTCTTCGACCGTGGGCCGGAACGCCGGCCCGAGCGCCGGCCGATCGCGACGGCGACGGGCATCTTCGTCATCTGCGCGATGGCCTACCTGACGTACCTCGGCGCCAACGCCGGATCGCCGACGCAGATCGAGATGGAGACGCCGCCGGCGATCCAGGCGGCGGGGGGCAAGACGCTCGCGCAGTACAACGCGGGCAAGGCCGTGGTGGCGCAGTCGGGCTGCCTGGCCTGCCACAAGATCGGGGAGAACGGCAACGCCGGCCCGGGGCCGCCGCTGACCGACATCGCGTCGCGGCTGCCGGAGCAGGCGATCGCCCGGACGCTGATCAACCCAACCTCGCCGATGCCGTCGTTCAAGGATCTGCCGCAGGACAAGTTCAACAACATGGTCGCCTTCCTCTCGACCCTGAAGTAGGAGGGGTCGGCGATGGCCTCCGGGACCCTTCCCGAGGGTCAGGTCCGGGCGATGTTCGACCGCATCGCCGGCGTCTACGACGTGATGAACTCGGTCATGACCGCGGGCCTGCACCATCGCTGGCGCCGGCGCGCGGTCGACCTGGCCGCCGTCGGGCCGGGGTCCCGGGTCCTCGACGTCGCGACCGGGACCGGTGACCTGGCCATCGAGGCGGCGGCGCGCGGCGCGGAGGTCGTGGGCACCGACTTCTCGGAGGCGATGCTCGAGCGGGCGCGCGCCAAGGCTCCCGGCATCGCGTTCGAGCAGGGCGACGCGCTGGCGCTGCGCTATCCCGACGGGGCGTTCGACGCGGCGACGGTCGGCTTCGGCGCGCGCAACTTCGCCGATCTCGACCAGGGGCTGCGGGAGATGGCGCGCGTCGTGCGGCCCGGCGGCCGTGTCGTGGTCCTCGAGATCACCACGCCCGCTCGCCCGCCGCTGTCGACGTTCTTCTCGGTGTGGTTCGATCGCCTCGTGCCGCTCGTGGGCCGGCTCGCCGGCGACCCCGACGCCTACTCGTACCTGCCCAGCTCGGTCAGGCGCTTTCCCGCGCCCGAGGCGCTCGCGGGCGCCATGGAGCGCGCCGGGCTGCGCAACCTGCGCTGGATCCTCACCGCGGGCGGCATCATCGCCATCCACGTCGGCGAGGTGGCCGGGTGAGCGCCCCCGTCAGCGCGGACGTCGATGCGGTCCTCGCCAGCCGCGGCAACGGCCTGCGCGACCAGCTCGAGCGCGTCGAGCAGCGGCTGCGGGCGATCGCGGCGCAGGCCGCGCCGCCGCTCGACCGGCTCGCGGGCGACACCATCGCCGCGGGCGGCAAGCGGCTGCGGCCGCTCCTGGTGCTGCTCGCGGCCGGCGAGGACGCCGCCGGCGGCGAGGGCCTCGTCCGCGCCGCGGTGGCCGTCGAGCTCGTGCATTCGGCCACGCTCGTCCACGACGACGTGCTCGACGCCGCGCCGCTGCGGCGTGGGCGCCAGACGGTGTGGGCGGCGGCCGGCCGAGGCGGGGCCATCGCGACGGGCGACTACCTGTTCGCCCGCGCCTTCGCCGAGCTGGTGGCCAACCGGCGCCCGGACGAGCTGCGGGTGCTGTCGGACGCGAGCTCGGCCCTGGCCGCGGGCGAGCTCCTGCAGCGCGAGGACGCCTTCAACGCCGGCGTCAGCGTGGAGCGCTACCTGCTGCGCTGCGAGCTGAAGACCGCGCGGCTGTTCGAGGCGGCGTGCCGGCTCGGCGCGTTGGAGGCCGGCGCGCCGGCGGAGGCGCTCGGCGGCTTCGGGCGCCGCATCGGCCTGGCCTTCCAGCTGCTCGACGACGTGCTCGACGTGTCCGGTCCCGTCGAGCGGACCGGCAAGCCGCGCGGCACCGACCTGCTCGACGGCACGCTCACGCTCCCGTTCATCCTCGCGCGGGAGCGAGACCCGTCGCTGCGCGACGCGCGGCCGGCGACGCCGCGGGAGGCCGAGGCGCTGTGCGACCGGATCGCGGCGACCGGCGCGCTCGGCCGGGCCCGCGGGCGAGCGATCGAGATGGTGGCCGAGGCCAAGCGCGAGCTGCCCTACGAGGACGACGCGCTGCGGCTGGTCGCCGACAGCGTGGTCGAGCGCTACAGCTGAGCGCCGGCGCCGCTCGCCGTCCGCGGCTGGTCACGCTCGACCGGCCTCCACAGCACGCCACCGGGCGCGTGCGACTCAGAAGTCGTCCGGGGTGATGTGGTCGTCGTACAGCGCGTCGATGAAGCGCTCGACCTGGTCCTCGAGGTTGGCCTGCACCAGGCGCTTGAGGTCGCGGACGAGCGCCTCGGTGCCGCGGTCGAGCTCCTCGTCGAAGATCTCGACCACTTCTTGCTCGAAGACGCCGGTCCCGGTCCACTCGCAGTTGGGGCAGCGCAGCACGACCCGCCAATGCGCCGGGCCGGCCTCGTGCCACTCGACCGGATAGACGAGATCGCTGTTGCAGGTCCCGCAGACGTGGAGGTCGGTGAGCGAAGAATCTGCCGAGCCGTGACCCGGGAAGTAGACGACCTCGATCGTCTTCCCGCTGGGCAGCACGATGCGGCGGACGTGATGCCGGTGGTCGGGCTGGGCGCTCATGCTCCGTACATCGACCGTGCGCGCGCGCGACTTGAACGGAATTCGGTATGAAAGGCCGCCGCGCGCGCTTCGGCTCGTTGCGCGGTTCGCCCTAGCCTCGCCCCCGTCCGATCGCTACCCTGTCGGACATGTTCAACCAGATCGGGCCGCTGGAGATCGGCATCGTCCTGCTGATCGTGCTGCTGATCTTCGGGCCCAAGCGGCTACCCGGCCTGGGCAAGTCGCTCGGTACCGGAATGCGCGAGTTCAAGGACTCGATCACCGGCAAAGACAACGATCGCGACGAGGCGCCCGCCGACCAGGCGACCCTGACGGCCGCCTCCGCCGCTCCGGCCGAGCCGCCTGTCGCCACGCCGCCCGCCCGCGAGGGCACGTCGGCCGCCGCGCCGGTCGAGCCGCGCTCCTGACGGTTCCGTGGCCTCGACGGCGCTTCGCCGACCGATCGGCCACGACGACCGGCTGAGCCTCGTCGACCATCTCGACGAGCTTCGCTCGCGGCTGATCATCTGCGTGATTGCCGTGGTGGTGATGTTCGGCTTCTGCTTCTGGCAGAACAACCGGCTGCTGACGATCATCAACCATCCGCTGGAGTCCCAGACCCAGAAGCACATCGCCAAGGGCCAGGGGCCGCTGGGGGAGATCTCGGCGACGCAGAAGGGGCTGCGCGCGCTGGCGCTCTCGGACCGCGCGCTCGCCGCCGAGCTGGCGAAGCCCAGCTCCGGCCTGTCGCGGGCCACGCGCGCCGCGATGGCCCAGCGCGTCGCGCAGATGGACGCCACGATCAAGGCGCTGCCCGACCACGTCGAAGGCAACAAGCCGGTGACCCTGGGCATCGGCGAGCCGTTCATGATGACCCTGATGGTGTCCGGGATGTTCTCGCTCATCCTGGCCATGCCACTGATCCTCTACCAGGCGTACGCGTTCGTCGTGCCCGCGTTCACGCCGCAGGAGCGCAGGGTCGCCTTACCCCTGCTGCTGCTGGTGCCGGTGCTGTTCGTGTGCGGCGTCGCCTTCGGCTACTTCCTCGTGCTCCCGGCCGCGGTGCGGTTCCTGCAGAACTTCAACACGGACGAGTTCAACGTGCTCGTCCAGGCGCGCGACTACTACAAGTTCGTCGCGATGACCTTGATGGCGATGGGGCTCGTCTTCCAGGTCCCGGTCGGCATCCTCGCGCTCACCCGGCTGCGGGTCATCACCGTCCAGCAGCTGCGCAAGAACCGCCGCTACGCGCTCGTGGCGATCGCCGTCGTGGCGATGCTCCTGCCCGGCACCGACCCGGTGTCGATGCTCATCGACATGGTGCCGCTGATCATCCTCTACGAGCTGAGTATCCTGCTCGCTTCGATCTTCGCCCCGAAGGACGAGGTGGAGGTCGTCGACCCCGAGGACGCTCATGCTGTTTGATCTCCGCGGCCGTGGACGGCGTCGCACCGTCCAGGTCATCTACGTGACGCTTGCCGTCCTGATGGGGGGCGGCCTGATCCTGTTCGGGATCGGCGGGGCCACGAGCGGCGGCCTGCTCGACGCCTTCTCCGGCGGAGGCGGCGGTGGCGGCGATACCTACGAGAAGGCGGTCGAGCGGGCGCAGGAGCGCGTCCAGGCGGCGCCGGCCGACGCCGCGGCATGGGCCGCCCTGGCGCGAGCGCAGGCGCAGCTGGCCGGCACCGGCGAGAGCTACGACCAGGCGACCGGCTCGTACACCGAGAAGGCGCAGGCCGACCTGCGCGCCGCGGATCGCTCCTGGCAGAAGTACCTCGCGCTTGCCCCGAACAAGGTCGACGGCAACGTCGCCGCCATCATGGTGCAGGTCTACGTCCAGCCGGGCGGGCTCAACAACGCCCAGAAGGCGGTCGCGGCGCAGGAGTACGTCATCGACAGCCAGCCGGAGTCCTATGGGCTCTACGCCCAGCTGGCGCAGTACGCCTACGCCGCCGGCCAGACGCGCAAGGGCGACCTCGCCGCCCAGAAGGCGGTCGACCTCGCCCCCAAGGCCCAACGCGACACGCTCAAGCAGAGCCTCGAAGAGGTGAAGTCCAACGCCGCCGGCGGCGCGGCGACAGACGGTGCGACGAGCGCCAGCGGCTAAACTGCGCGCTCCGCGGGCCGTTAGCTCAATTGGCAGAGCAGGGGACTCTTAATCCCAAGGTTGTAGGTTCGATTCCTACACGGCCCATCGGTTGCGAGCGCCCCTTCCCACGGGTGTTCGGTCGCCGGCGATGCGTCGAAGAACGCGCCGCCGGTCGCTCAGCCACTTCGACGTGGCTGGCCCGGACGCTCCTCGGCCGGCTGTCCGACGGCGCTCGCCGGCCTCGCCTCGGTCAGGGTCCAGCGCGATCGGCGCGGGCGGCTCGATGGTGCTGGTCATGCCCGCCCCTCGGGATCGGCGGCGGGGGCCGGGGTCAGCCCGTGGCGTCGCATCACCTGGCCGATGGCGGCGAGGTCGGGCGGCCCGCCATCGGCGGCGTCGATGACCGCCCTCACCTCGCGGAAGTAGGCGGCGCCGAGGATGCCGGGGGTGACGATCGCCAGCGCCGTGGCGTCGACCTCCCCGGTGTTGGCGAAAGAGTGGATCATGCCGCGGGCGATGCAGACGGCCTGGCCGGGTCCGATGTCGGTCGGGGTACCTTCGATCGTGAAGGTGATGGTGCCGGCGAGCCCGTAGATCGTCTCCTCGTAGGCGTCGTGGCTGTGAGGGAGCGGCAAGCCGGAGCCGGCCGGAACGTCGAACTCGTGGATCGCCACGGTTCCGGCCGACTCATCCCCCTCGATCCGGGGGCGAATGGTCAGCTCGCCGATCCGGATCTCCTCCGTTGTGCGCGGCGACATCGCGTCCTCCTGCGCTCGGATGATAAAGTCACTTGACTGTACATGGGCGCCGCCGAACCGTCAAATCTCTTTACATCATCGGACGAGAGCCCGTTCGGGCCACCGATGATCGGCGCGCTGCTGCGGATGCCGGTCGACGCGGTCCACCGACGCATGTTCGAGCGCCTCCAGGAACACGGCTTCACCGACTTCGACCGCGCCCACCTGATCGTCTTTCAGTGGCCGGGACCCCACGACACCAGGCCCTCGGAGCTCGCCGCGCGGCTGCAGATCAGCAGGCAGGCCCTCAACTACCTGCTCGGCCAACTCGAGCAACTCGGCTACATCGAGCGCCGGCCCGACCCCCACGACCAGCGCGGCAAGAGGATCGCCGTCACCAAGCGCGGCCAAGCCGCGATCCGCGTCATTCGTGACGCCGTCGAAGAGATCGAGACGGCTTGGGCCGAACGGCTCGGCCCCAAGCGCTTCGCCCAACTCAAGGCGCTGCTCCTCGACCTCAACGACCCGTATCACCGCCAGGCAGCAGGAGAGACCCACGGAGACCCACGCGCGTGATCGGCGGTGCGTCGAGTCCCGGGCCGCGGTCCATCGCGACCGCGGCCGATGACCCAGCGGCCTGCCGGCGTCCAAGAGCGGGGTGGTCGCGGTCACGCCTTGGCGTTGGTGATGAGCCGTTCGCGGTCGAATGCGGCTGAGGTGACGCGCCAGCCGCGCCCGTCGAGGATCACGAGCGCCGCGCCGAGGGCGAGCGCGAGACCGAGGCTCGGGTGGATGGCGTCGAAGGCGATGAGCGCGGCCACCGCGAACGACGGGAGGCTGACGAGCATGCTGAGCTGTTGCGCGACCCGGATGTCGCTGGCCCGGGTCGAGATGGCGATGCCGAGCCAGATCGACCATGCGGCGACCAGCGGCGTGAAGACGACCTGGGCGACGATCTCCGGACCGCGCACCACGGCCGACGCGACCGCGGGGGAAGCGAACAGCTCGATGATCGCGAGCACCACGCCGTAGACCGCGTAGGAGACGCCGAGCGAGGGGACCAGCGCGGCGAGCGCCTTGCCGAGCAGGAGCTCCTCCCGGCGGATCGGCGTCGTCAGGACGGGCTCGAGGGTCCCCTGCTGGCGCTCGCCGACCACCGTATAGGCGGCCACCACCGCCGGGACGATCGCCGGGATGCCCAGCATGTAGAGCAGCCGGTCCCCGCCGGCGAGCGAGCTCGCGGGCGAGGAGAAGATCTGGATGAGCGGAGCGAGCACGAAGATCACCGGGATGATCGCCATGGTGGAGACGATGGACCGGTTGCGGCGGTACTCCGTCAGCTCCTTGGTGAAGATGGCCCGGACCCGCCTGGGGCTGATGGATCTGCTCATGGTCGCCACGCCTCGCGGTCCTCGTCGACGAGCTGGAGGTAGACGTCTTCGAGCGAGTGATAGGACTCGTGCATGCTCAGGACATCGGCGCCCGCGGCCACGAGTGCGCGGGCGATCGCCGGAGCGGCGATGGTCGGGTCGGTCACGCTGACGACGTAGCTGCCGTCTGCGGCTTGGCGCCAGCCCTTCACGCCGGGAACGCCGCCGAACACCCCGTCGGGATCACGCAGCGGGGTGACCGTGACGATCGTGAGCGTCTTGGCGAAGAGCCGATCGCGCAGCTCGGCGGGAGTGCCGATCGTCCGCAGCGTGCCGTTGAGGATCGCGACTCGGTCACACAGCCGCTCGGCCTCTTCCAGACGGTGTGTCGTCAGGAAGATCGTCACCCCTGCGTCCCGAAGGGCGCCGATGAGCTCGTGGACCTCGCGGCTGGCGACCGGGTCCAGCCCGGCGGTCGGCTCGTCCAGGAACAGGACCTCGGGGTCGCTGAGCAGCGCGCGGGCGAGCCCCACGCGCTGGCGCAGCCCCTTGGAGAGGGCGCCGCAGGGATCACGGGCCCGGTCGGTCAGCCTGACCGCGTCCAACGCCCACGCGATGCGGGCCTTCGGGTCGGGGATCTCGTAGAGGTCGGCGAAGCATGCCAGGTTCTCCGCCACGCTCAAGCGCTCGTACAGACCCGGGGACTCCGGCATGATCGCGATCCGGCGGCGGATCTCCACCCCGTTGGCCGGCGTGAGCGCAAGGCCGGCCACCGTCGCGTTGCCCGCGTTCGGCGCGAGCAACGTCCCCAGCGTCCGCACCGTCGTGCTCTTCCCGGCGCCGTTGGGTCCCAGGAAGCCGAACACCTCGCCGTAGGCGACCTCGAACGAGACGTCCTCGAACGCCACGCGCTCCCCGAACCGCTTCGACAGATGCGCGACCGACAACGCCGCACTGTCGCGGTCTCCGCCGCCACGCGGTGTTGGCTGGCCTCGGTTGGCGATCACGGTTCCGGCGCCGTCTCGTCGCGCTCGCTGCCATTGGCCGCCGTCGCGGGGCGTCACCGAAGACGGCTCCGAGCGCCTGGCGCACCCGGGCGGGTCTGGCACGAGCTCTCCGTCAAACGGTATTGCGCCGGGTACCCGCTCACGCAGGTCGGTCCGGCCGAGAGGGCGCCGGACCTGGCCCCGGCAACCCTCTCGCCTCGAACGTCCCTTCCTTCTAGCCGAGCCGAGCGGCCCGCACGACCCGCGCGCGCGGCGTCACCAGCCGGGCCGGGCGCATCGTCGCTGCGGCGCGGTAGACCGTGACCTGGCCAAGCGTCGAGTCGCCGCGGGCCGTGAACCCGAAGCTGCCGAGCACGCCGTCGGTCACCTGGGTGCTGACCAGGGCGGCGGCCGCCGCGCCGCGCGATCCGCCGGCCTGCTCGAGTGCGCTGAGCAGCACCGCGGTCGCCTGCCCCGCGTAGGGGGCGAAGAGCTCCACCGGCGCCGGGGCCACCTTCGTGGCCAGCTCCCGCGTGAACGCTGCGCCGCGTCCCGGCAGCTGGCTGGGATCGACGCCCGGCACGCTCGCGTACATGCCGCGCGAGGCGCGTCCCGCGGCGCGGATCGTCTCCTGCTGGGCGAAGCCGTCGAACGCCAACAGCGGCACGTGCCGGTTGCCGCCCACCACCTTGACCTTGTCGCGGATCAGGCGCGCGCCGTTCTGGTCGATGAGCCCGGCCAGCACGATGGCGTCCGGTCGCGCCCGCTTGACCTTGCGCATGAGCCGGCGATAGTCGGAGGCCTGCGGGTTCCAGGCGCGCACGCCGGCCAGGCGCTGGCCCAGCGCCCGCGCTGCGCCGCGGTAGGTGCGGGCCTGCCCGGTGCTCGTCGCGTCGTGCGCCGCGTAGAGCAGGAACGGCCGCCGCACGTGCAGTCGAGAAGCAAACGACGCCAGCCCGGCGCCTTGGTAGGCGTCGTTGGGGATCACCCGGACATAGCTGCGCACGCCGGTCGGGTACAGGCTGCCGGGCATGCCGTCACCGCAGCCGCGCGCCGGCTCGGTCAGGCAGATCAACGTGTTCCCGGGCGAGACCATCGGCGTGGAGGCCTGGTTGAGGATCGGGATCATCGCCGCGGCGCAGCCCGAGTTGTACGTGCCCACCACGCCCAGCACCGTCGGCGTGGCGGCGTAGGCCTGGGCATTGGCGCGGCACATGTCGGCGTCCCACGTGCCGGTCGTCGGGGAGGCGTCGTTGCACGCCTGGAAGCCGACCGGGACCGACCCGGCTCGCCAGCCGGCCTGCTCGAGCGCGAGCAGATCCGCCGTCACCATCTGGCTCGACCGTTGGGCCGAGTCGCCGACCATCGGCAGGTCGGAGACGATCACGCCGCTGGGCGTGCCCGGTCCGCCGTACTGCACGGGTCCGCAGTTGGGCGACGCAACGCCGACGGTTGCCGGCGCTCCCTGTCCGGAAGCGACCGCGGGCAGCGCCAGCAGCGCCGCGGCGGCTGCCGCGCCGACGCCGCCCCGTACGGAGGTCCAACCGATCATGCCCATGCCACGAGATCCTTTCGGTGGGAGGCCCGGAGCCTACCTGACATTACGTCACTACGATGGTTGGCTGTTCGCCGCGTAGGCGGTGAGACCGACGAGCCGGGCCCGCCTGGGTCAACGTGGGTCGCCGCCCCGCTTCGGCGGCTCGGGGTCCGGGAGGCTCGGTGCTCCGCCGATCAGGTTGAGGAAGTCCCGGCCCAGCCGTGCGCCCGGCCGGTCGGGGCGGAAGCGCTCCTGCGCGCGCGTCAGCTTCTCCTCGCCGTAGCGCTGCGCCCACGGCGAGCTCGGCCGGGCCAGGCGCACGGCGCCCCACAGGCCGACGATCGGCACGAAGATCGCCACGAGCCCGAGCATGATCCGCCCCTTCATGAAGCTGAGGCCGGCCAGCACGAGCATGATGACCACCCACGCGCCGGTGCCGAGGATCGAGCTGGACTCGTCCAGGCCCCAGGGCTGGACCCCGATCACGACGAGCGCGGCGAACACCGCGGCCATGATCACGGCATCCAGCGACGCGCGGCCCTCCTGCGACCAGTAGACGTCCTGCAGGCGCACCCAGAGCGCGAACTCGTCGAGGGTGAAGCCGGCGCCGACGCCGAAGCCGACCGCGGTGATCTGCCACCAGGGGCTCTCGAGGTTGGTCGCAAACGCGACGAACCCCGAGACGAGCAGCAGGATGATGCCCCAGACCAGGTGGTGCAGGTGCACGCCGCCCTCGGTCTCCACGCCGCCCGGCCACCACGACACGCTGCGCGTCAGGCGTGCGCTCGTGCGGATGAAGCCGAACGAGCACAGGAACGCGAGCAGGACCACGAACGCCGCTGCGCGGTCGGGCTCGGCTCCGGTGTGGACGAGGTCGACGCTGACGATGATCGCGGTCATAGCAAAAGGTGGCGGGGACGGCGCACAGGGCGGGTGCCTACTGGTCGCGTCCGACGCCGTTCAGCGTGTCGGCGACCCCGAACACGTCTCCCGTCTTGTAGAAGTCGACCGCGATGATGTTCGGCAGCAGTCCGCGCTCCTTCTCGCACTCGCGCGCGCGGCGCAGCAGCGTGTCATAGGCGTTGACCTTGGCCGCGTTGCTCGGTCGCGGCGCAGGCGAGGTGTCGATCCAGTTGTTGAGGAGGAACAGCGATCCCTCCGTCCCGCCGCGGTTGATCGCACATGTCAGCTCCGACGGTTTCTCCGCGTGGTAGGGAGTCTCCTGCATCGACTCGAACGCCGGGTGGTACCAGGGCACCTTCGGGTCGCCGCCGTGCTCCTCGCCGAACACGATCATCCGCTGGCCGGATTCGATGAGCTCACGCAGCGTCGGCCACGGCGGGCCCACGCGGCCGGTGTAGACGTAGGGCTTGAGGCCGGTCTCGTCAACGGCCTTGGCGAAGTCGGGCGCGGTGACGACCTTGTCCTCGACGACGACGATGAGCACCTCGTCCGGGTGGCGCACGAGGAAGTCGCGGATCTCGGTCAGGCCCTGGGTGAGCGGGATGTGGCCGATCTCGCAGAAGCCGTGGCACAGCCACGACGTGCGTGGCGTGTCCGGCTTGATGCCGCCGAACAGGCGATCGCGGATGCGCATGGCGGCGTCGTAGGCCGCGGAGCCCAGCGTCTCTCGGAGGGTGGCCCCCTCCTTGCGCAGGTCGAGGTCGGTGCGGACGTCGTCGCCGACCTGCTGGCCGTAGTGGTCGTCGATGAGCAGCGCGCGGATGCCATCGTCGAGCTGCGTGCCGATGCCCTTCTCCTGCTGGGGAAAGAGCCAGTTCGCATAGGTCTGGGCGGACATCGAGTTGTGGGTGCCCGGGAAGACGACCTGGTCGATGGTGCGGTCGCAGAGCTCGGCGTGCCTGTTGCAGGCGTCGATCTCGGCCCCGGATCTCGCCGCCTGGGTGCCGCCGGAGGCCAGCAGCGCGCCGAGCAGGATCACGACGAGCAGCCCGGCGACGCCGCCGGCCAGCCACGGACCGGGCCGCCGCCGGCCGCCGTAGTCGCGGGGCGCATCCGGTGGTGGCGCAGGCTCGTTGGGAGCGGCCGGCCGCCGACGCTCGGCGTGCTCGGCGAGCATCCGCAGCAGCTCCTCGACGCCCTGGTAGAGGACGTAGACGCCGAGCAGGATCAACGCGACGTCGAGCAGCCACTGGCGCCAGGCGATCATCAGCGCGCCGACGACGATCAACACCAGCGCGCGGCCGGCTCGTCGCCACGGCGTCTGCGGCACGGTCGTGGCGACGTCCCAGGCGCGCCGCAGCGGCCCGCGCACGTCGACCGGCCGCAACTGCGCCGCGGCCGCGGCGGCGGCAACCGTGCCGACGCCCACCAGGATCAGCGACCACGTGCGCAGGTCCTGGAGGAACGCGTCCCACACGACGGCGGCCCCGGCGCGCTCGTCGGGCACGCTGAAGCGGTCGAGCACGATGCCACGGCCGATCTGGTAGGCGAGCACGAGCACCGCCCCGGCCCCGGCGACGGCGATTCCCGCGTGCACGACGGCGCGCCGGCGGTCGGGCTCGAGGAGGATCGCGCCGGCGAGCAGCAGCACGGTGGCGGCGCCGAACAGCCAGGCGAGGCCCTCGACGCCGTCGGCGACGTCCGACAGCTGCAGCGAGTCCTCGCCCATCTGGCCGGTGTCGATCTGGACGTCCAGCGAGCCGGGGATCTGCCCGCCGACCTTGGGGGCGAGCTGCTTGACCGCGGCGGCCAGCAGCACGCCGACGTCGACGATCGTCAGCGTGGCGGTGTTCTGGTCGTGCGTGAAGACCGTCCGGTGCAGGTCGAGCGCGGCACGGTGGAACAGGCTCTTGAAGGGCCGCGAGCCGACGATCGCGCTGGCGGCCGACTGGATGAGCGGACGGGCGGCGACCAGGTCGCGGTTGGCCTTCAGCACCACCTCGTCGGTGATCCGCGCGGCGACGAGGTCGCGGACGGCCGCCTCGTCGAGCGTGCTCGTGGCACGCGCGGCGAACTGCTCGGAGTCGAGGACCGTGGTCCGCGTGTAGGCGAGCGCGATCGTCGCGATCAGGCAGATCGCGACGACGACCATCATGGTGATGGAGGCGATCCGTCGCGCTCGCACAGCGACGGCAGCCTATCTCGTTCGTCGCCGGGTGAGTCACGGCGTCCCGGTTACCCTGACGATGGATGGCCCGCCGTCGCCGCAGCCTGCCCGGAGCGATCGAGCCGCCGTGGGCGCGCCGGCGGCGGCTGCGCGCCGAGCGGCCGACGCAAGTCCTCGGCGTCCTCGCGTTCGTCCTGACCGCCGCGGTGGGCGCGGACGAGCTGCGGCGGGTGGTGCGGCGCTCGCCGCAGCGGCTGCCGCCGGGCGCGGCGGCGCGCGAGACGGCGTCCGTCGCCGTTCGCGGCTACCGCGCGGCGTCGCCCATGGAGCGGCGGCTGCTGAACCTGCTGGGCTCGTTCACGCTGGTCTTCGGGCTGGTGCGGGCGTCGACGTGGATCATCCGTACGCGCGGGCGGCTCGGGCCGTTTCGCAACCTCGCGGTGGGGTCGCAGCACGTCCACCACTTCGTCCCGGGGATCGCGCTGCTGATGCTCGCCGGCGCCGCGTCGGTCCTGACCGACGACGAGACGACGGAGGGGTGGCTGGCGGTGCCGTTCGGCGCGGGCGCGGCGCTGACGCTCGACGAGTCCGCGTTGCTGCTCAAGCTCGACGACGTCTACTGGTCGCAGGAGGGCATCGTCTCGGTGCAGATCAGCTTCATCGCGCTGCTGATGCTGTCGGGCGCGGCGCTCGCGTTGCGGGTCCTGCGCCGCGGCGAGGCGCCGGCCTGACTCAGCTCGCCGCGGCGGGGGCGGCGACCGACTCGGCGCCGGCGGGCATCCACACGATCTGCTCGCGACCCGGCCCGACGCCGACCACCGCGATCGGCACGCCGACGAACTCCGAGACGAACTCGAGGTACTCGCGCGCGCCCGCGGGCAGGTCGCTCTCGGTCCGCGCCTCGCCGATGTCCTCGCGCCAGCCCGGCAGCTCCTCGTACTCGGCCGTCGCGTGGTGCAGGACGGACTGGTGGTAGGGCACGTGGTCGAAGATCGCGCCCTCGTGACCGCGGTAGCGGGTGCAGACGTACAGGCGGTCGAAGCCGGAGAGCACGTCGAGCTTGGTGATGGCCAGCGCGGTCAGCGAGTTGATGCGGGCGGCGTAGCGCAGCGCGACGAGGTCGAGCCAGCCCGTGCGGCGCGGGCGGCCGGTCGTCGTGCCGAACTCGCCGCCGCGCTCGCGGATCTCGGCGCCCACCTCGTCGTCGAGCTCGGTGGGGAACGGGCCGGCGCCGACGCGGGTCGCGTAGGCCTTGGCGATGCCCCAGATCTCGTCGATGTCCTTGGGGCCGACGCCGGCGCCGACGCAGGCCGCGCCCGACACGGGGTTCGAGCTCGTGACGAACGGATACGTGCCGTGATCGATGTCGAGCATCGCGCCCTGCGCGCCCTCGAAGATGACGTTGCTGCCGCCGTCGAGCAGGTCCCACACGAGGCTCGCCGTATCGGCGATGTACTGCTCGAGGCGATGGCCGTAGGTCAGGTACTCCTCGGTCATCGCGTGGAGATCGAGCGCCGGATCCTTCGCGTACGGCCGCAGCGCCAGCCGCTTGGGCTCCAGCGCGGCGGTGATCTTCTTCTTGAGGATCTTCTCGTCGAGCAGGTCCTGCACGCGGATGCCCAGCCGCGCCGCCTTGTCGGCGTAGCAGGGGCCGATGCCCCGGCGCGTGGTGCCGATCTGCAGCTTGCCGAGCCGCGCTTCGCCGGCGTGGTCGAGCAGCAGGTGGTAGGGCATGATCAGGTGCGCGTTGGCGGACACGCGCAGGCCGCTCGTGTCGATGCCGCGCGTGCGCAGGCTGTCGATCTCGTCCGTGAGCACCTTGGGGTCGATCACCACGCCGTTGCCGATGACGCAGCGCTTGCCCGGGTACAGGATCCCGCTCGGGATGAGATGGAACTTGAACGTCTCCCCGTCGCGGATGATGGTGTGGCCCGCGTTGTTGCCGCCCTGGAAGCGCACGACCGCGTCGGCGCGCTCGGCGAGCAGATCGACCACCTTGCCCTTGCCCTCGTCGCCCCACTGGGCGCCGACGATCACGATGCCTGGCATGTCCCTCGGAGTGTAGGGGTGGCTCGGCTCACGCCACGTCGCGATCGGACCGGTACTCGGCCCGGTTGTCGGTCCCGAACAGCGGCAGCGGATCGCCGCACATCTCGATGAGCCGCGACACCGTCCGCCGGCCGATCTGCTCCTCGAGCTCGTCGGGCATGTTGTTCGTGGTGATGACGATCGACCGCTGGTCCTCGTAGCGCGTGTTGACGATCGAGTAGATCTGCTCGAGCACCCAGTCCGTGCGGTGCTCGGCGCCGAGGTCGTCGACGTGCAGCAGGTCGACGGTGGCCAGGCGGTCGAGCAGCCCGAGCAGGCCCTCCTCGGTGTCGATCGCCTCGCGCAGCACCGCCATCAACCGCGGCATGGAGTAGATCGCGGTGGTCCGCCTGGCCTCGATCGCCGCCTTGGAGACGAGCATCGCGAGCGTGGTCTTGCCGGTCCCCGAATCGCCGACCAGCCACATGCCCCGTCCCTCGTCGAGGTTGTCGGCGATCCGGCGGCAGTAGCGCCGCACCTCCTCGACCACGGGCGGGCTGATCGCGGTCACCGGCCAGCGGTCGAACGCGACGTCGCGGTACTTGCGCGGAATGCGCGCCTCGAGGCTGCGCGCCCGCGCATTGGCGAGCTGCAGTGGCCGGCAGCGGCAGTCGCTGGCCGTGTTCGTCGCCTCGTCCACGACGAACCCCGACCCGTCGCAGAGGCCGAACGGGCACGGCGCGAGCGCGTCGGGCCCGCTCATGCGCCACACCCCGCGGCCAGGGTCGCGCGCTGACCGGCGGCCCTCACGAGTACCGGTCCCCGGCGTAGTTGAGGAACTTCGGGTACTCCTTGCGGAAGGTCAGCGTCACGTCCCCGAGCCCGCCGTTGCGGTGCTTGGCGATCAGGATGTCCGCGAGCCCCTGGTGCTCGGACTCGTCCTTCTCGTAGTACTCGTCGCGATAGATGAACATGACGAGGTCGGCGTCCTGCTCGATTTGCCCGGATTCGCGCAGATCGCTCAAGATCGGCTTCTTGTCGTGGCGCTGCTCGACTGCGCGCGAGAGCTGGGACAGCGCGATCACCGGAACGCTCAGCTCCCGGGCGAGGATCTTCAGGCCGCGTGACATCTGCCCGACCTGCTCGACGCGGTTGTCCGTCCCGGCGTCCGGCCGCATCAGCTGCAGGTAGTCGATGATGATCAGCCCGAGGCCGCCGTGCGCCTGCTGGTGCAGCCGGCGCGCCTTGGCACGGATGTCGAGGATGCCGATGTCCGACGAGTCGTCGACGTAGAGCGGCGCCGTGCTGAGCTTCTTCGTCGCCTTGAGGATCTTCGGCCACTCGGAGTCCTGCACGCGTCCCTTGCGCAGCTTGTCGCCGAAGATCCGCCCCTGCGACGCGACGAACCGCTGCGCGAGCTCCGTCTCGGACATCTCGAGGCTGAACAGCGCGACCGGCCTTCCGTGGTCGATCGCCGCGTTCTCGGCGATGTTGGTGACGAGGGCGCTGTTGTGGACGATGACGTCGTCGGCAACGAAGTTGTGATCGCCGGGTACCGTCAGGTCGTACGTCTCCTCCTCGCCGACGTATTCAATCGACAGCACCTCGTCCCACCAGACGTCCGACGTCGCGAGGATGTCGAGGGCGGGATCGGCTGCCCACGGAGCGATCTCCGCGAGGAGGTGACGTGACATCTCGCGCTTGTCCACGTGCCAGTCGTGGGTGGCGGGTCGCCCGGTCGTGACAGTGGGCTCACGCCAGGTGCGGTTGCGCTTGACCGCGATGAGCTGGCTCCACGCCCCCGGCATCGTGTCGTGGTACGCGCGTCCTCGAACCTGTGTGAGCCTGTCGTTTGCGCGCTCGACCTGGACTTCCTTGCCGGTAATCGGGGCGACGCTGCAGAACCGCCGCAGCTGATCCTGACCGGTGATCCGCACCTCGTGTGCGACCTTGCCCGTGCCCTGGGACGCCGGCCGTTCGAGGGCCCGGATCGAGGCCACGACGCCCAGCCGGAGCAACAGGTGCTGCACGCCTCGAGCAAGGTCCTCGCTGATCGTCGTGTAGGCGACCGGACAGAGGCGGTCGCTCGTGTGCACATGGCCGTCGCAGGCGAACAGCACACCCAGAAAGCGCGCGATGGCCTGGTTGTCGAGGCCGAAGATCGCGTCGGGGATGCGCTTGTTCTCCGAGCGCCTACCCCAGATGTCATGGATACGGCAGAGGTCGGTGACCGGATTGCCGCGGCCACGGCCGGCGCTGATGGACACCGTGCCACGACCGTCGTGTTGGAGCCGTACGCCGAAGGCTCGAGCCGCTCGCTCCACCGTCTCGAGCACCGGCGAGTCTGGGCCGTACGTGAAGCGAGGCGTGCGGCTCGTGAGGTTGCCGTCGGCGATGAGCGCCGCCAGCATCACGATCTCATGGTCGGGCAGAGACCTGGTGCGCTCCGTCTGCGGCAGCATGCGGGGAACGGCCAACCGGTCGCCGGGCTGCAGTTCTCCGAGTGCCCGCCAGCCGTGCATCGTGAGGAGCGGGTGGGTCGCGGTAGCCTCGAGGCGCCGGCCAAGGCGCGTCGTGAGGCGCCAGATCGGCTGCGTCCCGCTGCGAAGAAACGCGGAAACCCGCGCCGGGCGCAGCTTGAGGTCCGAGCCAACGCATGCCACCCAGGTCTCTCGTCCTGTCTCGCCTTCAGCGACGACATCGGCGATCCGGCGCCGTGCGCCGGTCTGCGCGTCGTAGACGAGCGCATCGGCGCCGAGACACTTCCCCATGCTCGGCCTGGCGGCCAGGATGATCAGGTTGCCGGGCTGGAAGCCGCCGGTGATCTCGTCGAGGTCCTTGAAGCCCGAGGGCGTGCCGGTCAGCGCGGTGCCCTCGGCGGACAGGCGCTGCATCTTGTCGAGCTCGTCGTGGAGGATCTCGTCGATGCTGCGGAAGTCCTGCTGCTTGTCGTCGTGGGCGACCTCGAGCATCGCCTTCTCGGCCTGCTCGACGAGGTCGCGGGGGGCGAGTCGGCGCTCGGTGACCGAAGCCTGGATCTCGTACGTGGTCGTCAGGAGGCGGCGCAGCAGCGCGTTCTCCTTGACGATCTGCGCGTAGCGGCGGGCGTGGCCGACGAGCGGGACCGAGCCGGTGAGCGCGTCGATGGCCTCGGCGCCGCCGGCGTCGTCGAGCCGGCCCGACTGGCGCAGCGCCTCGGTCACCGTGAGCGGGTCGATGGGCTCGTTGGTGTTGTAGAGCTCGAGCATCGCCGCGTAGATGACGCGGTGGCGCTCGCGGTAGAAGTCCTCGGGTCGCAGGCCCTCCTCGATGACGAGCGCGTACAGCGCGCGGTCGGACAGGAGGATCGCGCCGAGCACCGACTGCTCGGCCTCCAGGTTGTGCGGCGGGCCGCCGCCGTTGAGCGGCGGCGTGGGCGGGGCGAGTGCGGTCTCAGAGGGCGTGGCCATGCAGCGGCTCGAAGCTAGCAACGGCCTCACTCGGACCGCACGTGAAGTTGCCGCACAGAGCGGGGAGTTGTGACGAACTGGTGGCGGGCCGTGTCGAACCGGTGGTGGTGTGTGACGAAGTGGCGCTGGCGCGCAGCCGGGCAGATCGGCTGCGCCGCCGTTCCGGCTGCCTTCCGTGGCTTGCCCGATGTTCGGCTGTCCGTGCACGCCAGTGGGCGCGTGCGGCCACACACCTGCGGTCGGCGGGCCAGGATCAGGGCGCGCCGCGCGTCACGGCCGCGCGAGCCCGCGGCGGTCGTGGCCGGGTCGACGACGCGGACGAGCGCTGCCGCCGGCGCCGCGTGGCCGGTCGACGACGCGGACGAGCGCTGCCGCCGGCGCCGCGTGGCCGGTCGACGACGCGGACGAGCGCTGCCGCCGGCGCCGCTTGGCTGGATCGACGCGCGAACGGGCACCGCCGCCGGCTGCGGCGGCGCCGGCACACCGGCGGACTACTTGGACTCGACGACCATGGTCTTCACGGAGGCCGTCGCACCCTCGGCGATCTCCACGTCGACCATGTAGGTGCCCACGTGCTTGATGGGCTCCTCGAGGTTGATCTTGCGCTTGTCGACCTTCAGGCCGCGGGCGTCGCGGATGGCGTCCGCGATGTCCTGCGACGTGACCGAACCGAACAGGCGGCCGTCGTCGCCGGCCTGCTGGGCGATCGTCAGGACCGTCCGGGAGAGCGTCGCCGCGTTCTCCTTCGCGCGCTCGATCGCCTCGGCCTTGGCTCTCTCGAGCTGCGCCATGCGCACCTGGGCCGCCTGGATGGCGCCCTTCGTCGCCGGTTGGGCGAGCTTGCGCGGGATCAGGAAGTTGCGCAGGTAGCCCTTGGAGACCTCGACGACCGTGCCGCGCTCGCCGACGCCCTCGATGTCCTTCAGCAGGATGGCCTCCGGCATGGCTAGCGCTCCTCGCGGCCGCGGCGGCCGCCGCGCTCGTCCTCGCGCCCGCCGGTGGGATCGACGTACGGCAGCAGCGCCAGCTCGCGCGCGCGCTTCACCGCGGTAGCGATCTGGCTCTGGTGGCGGCGGCAGGCGCCGGTGATGCGCCGCGAGCGGATCTTCCCCTTCTCGGAGACGAACTTCCGCAGCGTCGAGATGTCCTTGTAGTCGACCTGCTCGATCTTGTCGCGACAGAACGGGCAGGGCTTGTGGCGGCCGCTGCCGGGTCCGCCCTTCTTGTCACGCCGGCGGGTGGGCTTCCCGCGGCCACGTGCTTTTGCCAAGTTGGTCGAGCCTCTCGTCTACGTCGAAGTCTTCAGCGTCGCGCGCACGCGACACCGTGGTCGCGCGACCGAAGGCCACATTGTAGGCAGATGGGTCGTCCAGGGCCGATCCGTCCGGTCCGTGTGCCATACGGGCCCGCGGGCGGCAGCCCACGCTCGAACACCGCCGCAGGGTCTGGGGCGGTGTTCGCTTCAGCGGGAGCGGATCAGAACGGGATGTCGTCGTCGGCCGGGGCGCTCGAGCCGCCGCCGACGGGCGCGAAGTCGTCCGTCGAGACCGGCACGTCGCTGCGCGGGGTGAAGCCGCCGCCGTTGCCGCCCTCTCCGCCGGGGCTGCCGAGGAACTGGACGTTGTCGGCGACGATCTCGATCGCCTCGCGCTGGTTGCCCTGCTTGTCCTGGTACTCGCGCCACTCGAGGCGGCCGTCGATCGCGACCGGTCGGCCCTTCGAGAGGTACTGCGCGGCGTTCTCGCCCTGACGGCCCCAGATCGTGACCGAGAAGTAGTTCGGCTTGTCCACCCAGTCGCCGCTCTGGCTGTCCTTGCGGCGTGTGTTCGAGGCGATCCGCAGGCTGCACACCGACATTCCGCTGGGGAGCGCGCGAAGCTCGGGGTCGCGTGTGAGGTTGCCGGTGATGATCACCCGGTTGATGTTGGTGGCGGCCATTGCGGTCGCCTCCTTTCGGCATCGAACGAACTTGCGGCGAGCCTAGCGCGGGGGTCGGCGGCAGCCCGGGAAGTGCACGGAACGTGCGCGGAAACGTTGCGAAGGCGTGAGGAAGCGCGCGTCGGCCGACGGCATTCGCTGCGCACCGGTCCGCTGCGGCGGATGGGCGTCATCGAGCGACGCGTGGTTTGCGACCATGCGCGCCGCATGGACCGCGCGGACGGTCGGCCAGACGTGGCGCGGCGCCGAGCCGCTGAAGGGGGGAGTGGAGCGCCGGCTACAGCGCGGGCTCGTAGTCCGCCTCGACCGGGCTCGAGGCGCCGGGGTCCGGCGGCTCCGGCGTGCCCGGGGCGAGACGGATGACGCGATAGCGCAGGACGCCGTCGGCGATCGACAGCGTGCGGTCGAGCTCCTCCAGCATCGCGTTGTCCGTGACGTGGAACTGGAACAGCCGGTAGTCGGCCGTGTCCTGGTGGCGGATCTCGTACGCGAGCTCGCGCACGCCCCACTCGTGGACTCCGATCAGCTCCCCGCCGCCGGCGATGATGCGCTCGGCGTCGGCCAGCGCCTTGGCGCGGTCGTCCTCGGTGGATTCGAGGTCGAGCAGGAGCATGAGGTCGTATGTCGGCTGAGGCTGAGCCATGTGCGGCGGATGAAGATAGCAGCGTCTGGGGGCGAACTTCGGGCGCCGCACGCCTCATCAGACCGTGGAGCCGCTCGCTCAGCGCATCCGGTGGGGCAACGTCGCCGCGGCACTTACCGTCGTGGCGCTCGTCGCCGTCATCGTCGCGTGGCCGCGTCTTGCTCCGGGGGAGACCGAGCTCCCTCCGTCGACGGCGGTCCCGGTCGTGCCGGACCCGCCACCGCCCACTGCCGCGCTGAACGAGAACCCGGCCGAGGCGGCACCCAAGAGGGCCGAGACGGCGCCCAGAGCGCGGCGACCCGTACGGAGCGAGCGCGCGAGCGCCGGGCGCGTCCCGCGCACCCGTCGCGGGCGCGTGCGGCGCAGCGAGCCGAGGCGCGGGCGCGCCGGCGGGCGGCCGCCAGGCAGCGGGTGCGAGCACGGCGGCGCAGAGCCGCGGCGCGACGGCGGCAGCCCGCAGCGGCGGCACCCGCGGTGCGGGCGGCTCCGCAGACGGTGGCGCCCGCTGCGGCGGCACCTGCGCGCCCCGCTCCGCCGATTCCCGCGCCGAGTCCGCCGGCCCCCGCGCCGAGTCCGCCCCCGCCCGACCGGGGACCGGCCGAGTTCGTGTTCGGGTAAGCGAGGCCGCCCGGCGTGCGGCGTGCGGCGTGCGGCGTGCGGCGTGCGGCGTGCGGGTGGCGCGGGCCGTACGGGGTGGGCGGACCGCGCGGGTGGCGCGCGGGATCGTGCAGGCGAGGCCGCTGGATCGTGCGGGGTGCGCGGGGCCGTGCGGGGTGCGCGGGGCCGTGCGGGGTGCGCGGGGCCGTGCGGGTGTGTGGGCCGTGCTGGCTGTGCGGCTCTGGGCCGTGCGGCTGTGTGGACCGCGGGGGCCGTGCGAGAACGGCGGGGCCGTACGGGCGCTGCCGGCTACGGCGTCGCTGTCTGCGACTCCCGCTTGCGCCGGATGTCCGCCAGCTGCTCGTCGATCCAGTCGCCCGGGTTGCGCCCCGTGACGATGTCGCGCAGCCCGTCGGCCCGGCGCGCGCGCTCCTCGGGTCGCATCGTCAGCGCCGCGTGGATCGAGTCGGCCAGCTCCTGGATGTCGAACGGGTTGACGCTCAGCGCGAACTCGCCCAGCTCCTCGTGCGCGCCGGTGTTCTCGCTCAGCACCGACACCCCGTTGTGCTCGTTGACGACCGGGCCCTCCTTGGCCACGAGGTTCATCCCGTCGAACATCGCGTTGACGAGCAGCACGTCGTAGTGCTTGTAGGCCGCGGCCGCCTCCTCCAGGTCATCGCGCAGCTTCAGCTGGATCGGCATCCAGTCCGGCGTCCCGTGCCGGTGGTTGACCACCGCCACGAGCGCCTCGATCCGCTCCAGGTACTCCGCGTACTCCGGCACGTCCGTCCGCGACGGCATCAGCTGCGCCACGAACGTCACCTTCTCGCGGAAGTCGGGATGCTGCTCGAGGAACAGGTCGAACCCGGAGAACCCGCGCAGGACGTTCTTCGACAGGTCCGCGCGATCCACGCGCAGGATCAGGTGATCGCGCCGCCGGCGCAGCAGCTCGCGCTCGAAGTCCTGGGTGCGCGAGGACTGCGCGACCCGCCGGATGGCGGCGGCGTCGATCGGCAGCGGGTACGCGCGCACCCACACGTCGTGGCCGCCGGAGTTGCGCACGACGCCCGAGTCGAAGTCGACCTTCAGCCCCATCAGGTCGCGGCAGCACTGCAGGAAATTGCGCCGGTAGGCCTGGGTGTGGAACCCGACGATGTCGTTGGCCAGCAGCCCCTCGTAGATCTCCTCGCGGATGCGCGAGGGCAGCACCCGCCACGCGTCGGGCTGCGTCCACGGGATGTGGACGAAGTGGTGCAGGAACGCGTCGGGCCGGGCGCGGCGGACGAGCCCGGGCAGCGTGTAGAGGTGGTAGTCGTGGACCATGACGACCGGCTCGGCGCGCTCGGCGATCTCGTCGATGACCGCCGACGCCAGGTCCTCGTTGACCACGTTGTAGCCGTACTCGAACGCCTCGACCTCGTGGCGGCGGATGTCCGGCGCGTTGGACAGGTCCCACAGGTAGTGCTGGATGAACCACAGCATCGGGTTCGCGAAGATGTTGTAGAAGCGGTCGTAGGCCTCGGGATCGCTCTCGACGAAGCGCACCTGGTACTGGCCGCCCGCGGGAGACTCGACCGTGAACGGCCGGCCGTCGGACTCGCGCGAGCGCTGCGCGTCGCCCTCGGTCATCGTCGAGGCGATCCACACCGCGTCCCGGTGCGAGGCCAGGCCCGTCAACGCCGTCACCAGCCCGCCGCCGCCCCGCTTGACCGAGCCGTCCTCGCCGAAGGTCACCGGCCCCCGGTTCGACACGAGCACGAGCGGCGCGCGGTCGGGCGTCACGACGTTGGCATCTCCCCAAACAGCCGCAGGTAATCGCGCAGGTAGCGCGGCATGAGGAACTGGCGGCGCACGTGCTCCTTGCCCCGCCGGCCGAGCGCCTTGCCCAACGCCGGGTCGCGCAGGATGTCGACGCAGCGCGCCGCGCACGTCTCGACGTCGCTGACCCGGTAGCCCGACACCCCGTTGTCGACCTGCAGCGGGATCCCGCCCACGTCGCCGCCGATGAACGGCTTGCCCTTCCACAGCGCCTCGGTCACCGTCAGCCCGAAGCCCTCGCGGATCGACTTCTGCAGCACGACGTCGGCGTGCGACTGGAACGCGTTGACCTCGATCGCGCCGACGTTGTTGAAGTTGTTGAGGATGTGGATGTCCGGGTCGCCGCCGGCGTGCGCGATCGTCGCGTTGAAGAAGTCCCAGCCCTCCGGGTCGTCGGACGCCATCGAGCCGACGAGCGCGAGCTGCACGTCGGGCACCTCCTCGCGCACGAGCCGGTAGGCGTCGATCACGCCGAGCGGATCCTTCCACGGGTCGAACCGCGACACCTGGCAGATCATCGGGCGGTCGATGTCGATGCCGAACTGGTTGCACACGTACGCGGCGTCGTCGGGCGACAGCGCCATGTTCTTCGGGGCCAAGGGGTCGATCGCGGGCGGCACGATGTGCGCCCGGCCGTTCATGCCCGCCGGCACGTACTGCTCCATGTGGAACAGCGTCTCGGGGTAGTCCGCCACCCACGGCAGCAGTCGCTGGAGGGTCGCCGGGTTGGGGGTCGAGAGATCGATGTGGCAGCGCCACACCCAGCCGTTCGCCTTCTCGGGCACGAGCGAGTACAGCGCCGCGGGCTGCGGGTCGTGGACGATGCACACGTCCCACCCCGGCGACAGCTCGCGCGCGTTCATGTGGTTGTACTGCTCCCACACGCCCCATTCGTCCTCGGAGAGGTCCTGCGGGTTGCCCTGCAGCGCGTTGTGCATGAGCTTGGTCGCGTTGAAGAACTCCTCGCGCCCGTAGATCACCTGCCACTCGACGTCGAGGCCGGCGTCCTTCATTAGCGGAATCAGCGTGTAGAGGATCTCCGAGACGCCGCCGCCGAACGCGGTCGCCGACAGGTGCGCGACGCGCAGCCCCTTCAGGGGCTCGGCCAGCGCACGCAGCTCCTCGGCGAAGTCGCGTCCGACGATGTGGGTGTAGTCGGCAAGCGACTTGGTTCCGACGTTGACCGGTTGGAGCACAGACGGGGAAAGTACTCGCTCGCCGCGGCCTGGGGCGGGGCGGCCACCGCGGGCGCCCTCACGACGGCAGCTCGAACGAGAACGTCGTGCGGCCCGGCCGCGACTCGACCGTCAGCCGCCCGTCCATGCGGTCGGCGAGCTCGTGGGCGATCGCCAGCCCGAGCCCGGAGCCCTGGGCGTCGCCGGCGGTGAAGAACGGCTCGAAGATGCGCTCGACGTCGGAATGGCGGATCCCGGGGCCGGTGTCGCGCACCGCCAGCGCGACCGACCCGTTCGTCCGCGAGGCGGCGACCACGATGCCGGTGCCCGCCGGCGTGTGCACGAGCGCGTTGTCGATGAGGATCCGCAGCACCTGGGCCACGCGCTCGGGATCGCACACGGCGGTGATCTCGCCGGCGGGCAGGCGCAGCTCGAGATGCGAGCCGCGCGACGACAGCGCCGGCAGGAACTCCGACGTGACCGCGCGCGCGAGCACCGCCACATCGGTGGTCTCCGGGCGCAGCTCGAGCGAGCCCGCCTCCAGGCGCGACAGGTCGAGCAGCTCGGTCGTCAGCGTGCGCAGCCGCGCCACCTGGTCGCGCACCTGAACCAGGAACGCCTGGCGCGTCTCCTCGTCGAGGTCCTCGTCGAGCAGGAGCTCCACGAACCCCGACAGCGAGAAGATCGGCGTGCGCAGCTCGTGCGACGCGGTGGCGATGAACTGCTTGCGCGCGCTGTCGAGCTGGGCGAGCTGGCGCTGCATGTCGTCCAGGGCGCGGGCGAGCTGGCCCAGCTCGTCGCGCGAGTCGATCGGGAAGCGCGCGGTGAAGTCGCCCTCGGCCACCCGGCGGGCCGCGCGCTCCAGCCGCCGGATGCGCCGTGCCAGCGCGCGCGAGATCAGCAGGCCGACGAGCACCGCGGCGAGCACCGCCGCCGCGCCGGCCACGAGGATGCGCTGGCGGATCAGCGTCACCGTGTCGGTCACGTCGCTCAGCGGCGACGAGAACACGACGACCCGCGCGATCTTGTGGTTGTAGCGCAGGGGCTGCGCGGCCTGGCCGAGGCGGCCGTGGTTGCTGGCCTCGGTGCCGGTCGCGAGCTTGCCCGTGCGCACCGCCTCCAGCGCGACGTCGAACGAGAGGTCCGAGACGTCGATCTCCTCGGTCGAGTCGGAGATCAGGTACGTGCCGATTCCCTCGGTCCCGCGCGTCACGCCCAGCAGCGACACGCGCGCGTTGGCCTGGTCGGCGGCGGTGCGAACCTCGCGGTCGACCTGCTTCTCGTCCTCGTTGGAGCCGATCGCCTGGCGCAGCGGCCGGGTGTACGTCACCGCCGCGCGGCTGAGCGAGTCGAGCTTCTGCTCCTGCAGGCGGTCCTGCAGCGAGGGCAGGACGTAGAGCATCACGACCCCGACCGACACCAGGGCGATCAACAGGAACGCCAGGGCCAGGCGACTGCGGATCGACCGGGGGATCAACGCCCCTTGTCGCGGAAGCGGTAGCCGACGCCGCGCACGGTGAAGAGATACTCGGGGTCCTTGGCATCGAGCTCGAGCTTCTCGCGCAGGTGGCGGATATGGACGTCGATCGTGCGCTGGTCGCGGAACGCGGAGTCGCCCCAGATCCGCGTCAGCAGCATGTCGCGGGTGAACACCCGGCCCGGGTTGCGCGCCAGCGCGGTGAGGATCTCGAACTCGACGAAGGTCAGGTCGACGCTCTCGCCGCGCACGGTCACCGACCGTCGGGCGAAGTCGATCTCCAGGCCGGCGATGCGCAGCGGGGCGTCGTCGGCGATCTCCTCGGCGCGGCTCATCGCTCCCCGGCGCAGGGCGGCGCGCACGCGCGAGCGGAACTCGCGCATCGAGAACGGCTTGGTGATGTAGTCGTCGGCACCGAGCTCGAGCCCGATCACCTTGTCGACCTCCTCGGCCTTCGCGGTGAGCATGATGATCGGAACCGTCGAGCGCGCGCGCAGGCGGCGGCAGACCTCGAGCCCGTCCACCTGCGGCATCATGACGTCGAGCACGACGAGATCGAACGGGCCCTCCTCGAAGCGGTCGAGCGCCTGGCGGCCGTCGGTCGCCTGCACGACCTCGTAGCCGTCCTTGCGCAGCGGATACGAGAGCAGGGTCTGGATCGACTGCTCGTCGTCGACCAACAGGATGCGGGGTGAGCGGTCCATGCGTCTTGGTGGTCAATATGCCAAGTCGCATGCTCGATCTGCGGATCTATCGCGTCGGGTTCCTGCCGGCGCTCGTCGCGCTGGTCGTCGTCGCGTTCGCGCTGCAGACGCGTCCGGGCCCGATCACGACGACGTTGCCCCCCGACGCGTTCGACGGGCCGCGCGCCGCCGCGCTCCTCGAGGCGCTCGCCGCGCGCTACCCCGACCGCCGGCCCGGCAGCGAGGGCGACCGCGCGCTGGCCGACACCGTCGCCCAGACGTTCGCGTCGTCGGGCTTCAGGGTCTCGGCCAGCGACACCGAGGCGCAGACGATCGACGGCGAGCGCACGCTGCGCACCGTCGTGGGCGAGCGGACGGGGCGGGTCAACCGGCGCATCGTCGTGCTCGCCCACCGCGACGCGGCCTCGTCGCCCGCCAAGGCCGAGCTGTCGGGCACCGCGGCGCTGCTCGAGCTCGCCCGCCTCTACGCCGGCCGCGCCACCCGCCGCACGCTGACGCTGGTCTCCACCAGCGGCGGCAGCGGCGGCGCCGCGGGCGCGGCGGACTGGGCGCGCAGCGTCCACGGCCCGGTCGACGCGGTGATCGTGCTCGGCGACCTCGGCGGCGACGACGTCGACACGCCGCAGGTCGTCGGCTGGTCGAACGCCCAGGGCATCGCGCCGCAGCGGCTGTTGCGCACCGTCGAGCAGGCGGTCCGGGTGGAGACCGCGCCGCCGGGCTCGAGCGGGCCGCTCATGCAGCTCGTGCGGCTGGCCTTCCCGGTCACGATCTCCGAGCAGGGGGTGGTCAACGAACAGGGCGTGCCGGCGGTGCTCGTCGGCGCGTCGGGCGAGCTCGGCCCCCGGGCGGGCGAGGGCGTCAGCCCGCCGCGGCTGGAGGCGCTCGGCCGGGCGGTGCTGCGCTCGATCACCGCGCTCGACGACGGACCGGAGATCGTCCCGACCGAGCCGCGCCCGGCGATCGTGCTGCGCAACCAGGTGCTCGCCGACTGGGCGGTGCGCCTGCTCGTGGGCACGCTGCTGCTGCCGGTGCTGATGGCCGCCGTCGACGGGCTCGCGCGCGTGCGCCGCCGTGGGGAGCCGGTGCTGCGCTGGCTGGGCTGGACGGCGGCGACCGGCGGACCGTTCCTGCTGTCCGGCCTGACGCTCGTGATCCTGCGGCTGCTCGGCCTCGTCACCGCGCCGGGCGCGCCGGTCAAGCCGGGCGTGATCCCGGTCTCGATCGCCGCGCTGGTCGCCGGCGGTGCCGTGCTCGTGCTCGCGTTCGTGCTGCTGTGGCCGCTGACCGCGCGGCGGCTCGCGCTCGGCGGTGCCGACGTCACCGGCGCGGCGATCGCGATCGGCCTGCTGACGCTGCTGCTCACCGGGATCGCGTGGCTCGTCAACCCGTACACCGCGCTCTTCCTCGTTCCCGCCGCGCACCTGTGGCTGCTGGCCAACGCGCCCGAGGTGCGGGTCGCGCGCCCGGTGCGGATCGGGCTCGTGGTGGCGGCTCTGATCCCGTTCGGGCTCGGCGTCCTGGCCTACGCGACCGCGCTGCACGCCGGGCCGCTCGACCTGGTGTGGATGGCGACCCTGCTCGTCGCCGGCGGCCACATCGGCATCCTGGCGCTCGTGTTCTGGAGCCTGGTCGCCGGCTGCGCGCTCGCCGCGCTCATCGTCGCCGCCCGCACGCGCGGCGCGTCCACGGCCTGCTGGCGTCGGAGGTGCGCTCGCGCGGGCCGATCGGCTACGCGGGCCCGGGCTCGCTGGGCGGCACCGACTCGACGCTGCGGCGATGAGGCGCGCGCTGCGCTTCGCCTCGACGGTGCTGATCGTCGCGGGCGTGGCGCTCGTCGCCGACGCGCTGGTGACCGTGCTGTGGCAGGAGCCGGTGTCGGCGATCATCGCGCAGCGCAACCAGAGCGAGCTGCGTGCGCAGCTGGACCGGCTGTCGGCGGCCGGGCCGACGCCGCTCCAGCAGCGGGCGCTGCGCTCGCTGCCCAACACCGAGCGGCGCCTGGCCTACGCGGCACGCGAGCTGCGCCGCACGACGGCCGAGGGCGACGCGCTCGGGCGGATCGTGCTGCCGACGCTCGGCCAGCGCTTCGTGATCGTCGCCGGCGACGAGCCGGCGGACCTGCGCAAGGGGCCGGGCGTCTATCCGGACACGCCGCTGCCGGGCGTCGGCGGGACGACGGCGATCGCGGGCCACCGGACGACGTACCTGGCGCCGTTTCGCAACCTCGACGACCTCGACCGCGGCGACGAGGTCCACCTCGAGATGCCCTACGGCGACTTCACCTACCGGGTGGAGTCGCGGCGGATCGTCGAGCCCGGCGACGTGTCGGTGATCCGGCCGGTCGGCTACGAGCGGGTGGTGCTGACCGCCTGCCATCCGCTGTACAGCGCGGCGCAGCGGATCGTGGTGTCGGCGCGGCTGTCGAAGGTGGTGCCGGCGCGCCGGATCGCACGAGCCGGCGCGGCGTGAGTCAGCGGCGGTGCTCGTAGCCGCGCAGCGCCACGGGCCGCCCGTCGCGCAGCAGCTCCACCCCGGGCGTGCCGGCGGCCACGTGGCCGATCCACCGCAGCCCCGCCGCCTCGGCCTGCGCGCGCGCCGGCGCCGGCACGCAGGCCAGCAGCTCGTAGTCCTCGCCCCCCGTGGCCGCCAGCGCGTCCGGGTCGCGCCCCAGCGCGGCGGCGACCTCGGCGACGCCCGGGGCCAGCGGCAGCGCCTCGAGCTCGATGCGCAACCGGCAGCCCGACGCCTCGCCGACGTGGCGGGCATCGGAGGCCACGCCGTCGGAGATGTCGATCATCGCGTGCGCGCCGAGCGCGGCCAGCGCCCGCCCGGCCGCGATCCGCGGCTGCGGGCGCAGGTAGTCGGCCCGCAGCGCGTCGGGGCCGGCGGCGCGGCCCTCGAGGATCGCCAGCCCCGCCGCCGAGCCGCCGAGCGTCCCGGTCACGCCGATCAGGTCTCCGGGTCGCGCGCCGTCGCGGCCCACGAGGTCGCCGGGGTCGTCGGCCCACCCGACCACGGTGACCGCGATCACCAGGACGGGACCGCTCGTCACGTCGCCGCCGACCACCGCGCAGCCGTGGCGCGCCGCCAGGTCGCCGGCGCCGCGCGCCAGCGCCAGGACGTCCTCGTCGGAGAGCGCCTGGGGGAGCACGAGCGCCACGTAGGCCTCGCCGGGATCGGCGCCCATCGCCGCCAGGTCCGACAGCGCGCCCGCCATCGCCCGGTGGCCCGCGTCGCGCGGGCTCGTCACGTCGAGGCGGAAGTGCACGCCTTCGACCATCGTGTCGATCGACGTCACCGCGTACGCCCGCGCCCGTACGACCGCGGCGTCGTCACCGGAGCCGCGCAGGACGCGATCGCCCGCGGGTGCCCCGAGCTGCTCTCGCATCGCGTCGATCAGCGCGAACTCGCCGCGCGACGGCATGGCGTCAGCGGTGGCGGTAGACGATGCGGGCGCGGTCGAGGTCGTACGGCGACAGCTCGACGCGGACCCGGTCACCCGGGAGGATGCGGATCCGGAAGCGGCGCATCTTGCCCGCGACGTGGCCGAGGACCGTGTGACCGTTGTCGAGCTGCACGCGGAACATCGCGTTCGGCAGCGCTTCGACGACCTCGCCCTCGAATTCGACCTTCTCTTCCTTGGCCATTCGCCTACGGAGAGTAGCCGCCCGGGCCGCCTATGGGGTGGCGGGCGCCCCGCCGGGGTCGGGCGCGGGGTCCGGCGTCGGCGTCGGCGTGGGGGCCTGGGTCGTGGGCGCCGGCTGCGGCGGGGTCTCGTACAGGTCGGGGCTGTAGCCGCCGGTGGCGCCACCGGTGCTGTCCGGCTGCGTGCCGCCCGTCTCGAAGGATTGCGCGCCGCCGGCGCCGGACGTGCCCGCCGCGCTCGAGCCCGGCGCACCGGTCGTCGCGTACTTCCCGAAGAACGGCTCGGCCTCGAACGGCTCCGACGGCTGCTTGAAGTCGCCGCAGAACCCGCCCTTGACCTGCTTCATGTACGCGCCCCAGATCTGCGCCGGGAAGGTGCCGCCGGCGACCGCGATGCCGTGGACGCTGAACATCTCGACCTGCTTGTTGGGATAGCCGACCCACACGGCGGTGGTCAGCTTGGGCGTGAACCCGACGAACCAGGCGTCGCGGAAGTTGTCGGTCGTGCCGGTCTTGCCCCCGGCGGGGCAGCCGATGTTCGCCGCGGTGCCGGTGCCGCCCTGGATGTTCTGCTGCAGGATCTTCGTCGCCTCGTGGGTGACGCCGTCGGAGAACATCTTCTTGCGCTTGGGCTTGCCGAGGTTGTCGGTCCGGCCGTCGGGGAAGACCACCTTCGTCACGGCGATGGGGCGATTGCGGTAGCCGCCGTCGGCGATCGTCGCGTAGGCGTTGGCCATCTCCAGCGGCGACACGCCGTACTCCAGGCCGCCCAGGCCCTCGGCCGGATAGCCGTTGAGCTTGGACTTGATGCCCATGTCCTTGGCCGTCTTCTTGACCTGGTCGGGCCCCAGGTCGAGGTCGAGCTGCTGGTAGACCGAGTTGTCGGAGGCGAGCGTGGCGCGGACGAGGTTCACCGAGCCCAGGTAGCTGTTGGAGTACGTCGAGACGTCGATCGGCCCCCACTGCGGGTCGGTGAACTTCAGCGGCTTGGAGACGTACGTCGTCTTGTTCGGGTCGACGCCGCGGCGCAGCGCGGTCATCAGCACCATGATCTTGAACGTCGAGCCCGGCTGGCGGTGGCCCTGGGCGGCGAGGTTGAACTTCGTGTCCTTGTAGCTGGCGGTCGACGCCATCGCCTTGATGTAGCCGTTGCTCTGGTCGATGGTCACGATCGCCGACGACGGGTCGCCGGGCTGGTTGAGGACGCCCGTCATCGCCGACCGCGCCTTCTTCTGCATGTCGAGGTCGAGCGTGGTGTGGATGGTCAGGCCGCCCTTGCGAACCTCGTTGACGCCGTACTTCTCGATCAGCTCGGAGCGCACGAAGTCGAAGAAGAACTGCTCGCGCCGCTCGGTGTAGAAGTCCGAGCGCTCGACGCCGAGCCCCTTCGCCTTGGCGCGGGCGGCCTGGGCCGGCGTGATCATCTGCTCGGAGGCCATCGCGTCGAGGACCTCGTTGCGGCGCTTGGTGGCCGCCGCCTCGTCCAGGAACGGGTTGTAGAGCGACGGCGCCTGGGGCAGGCCCGCGAGCAGCGCGGACTCCGACAGGGTGAGGTCCTTGGCCGGCTTGTTGAAGAACACGCGCGACGCGGCCTGGACGCCGAGCGCCTCCTGGCCGCCGACCGTGCCGTAGGGGATGTTGTTGAGGTACTTGCCGAGGATCCACTCCTTCGAATGGACGTTCTCGAGCTCCTCGGCGAGCTTGGCCTCGCGGATCTTGCGCTTGTAGCCCTCGATGCCGTCGCGCGCCCGCTCGCCCGTGTAGAGGTTGCGCACGAGCTGCATGGTCAGCGTCGAGCCGCCCTGAACGGTCTTGCCGGTGGTGACGTTCTTGAAGCCGGAGCGGACGATGCCCTCGAAGTCGACGCCCGTGTGCTCCCAGAAGCGCTTGTCCTCGATGGCGATCGTGGCGTCCTTCATCGTCTGCGGGATGTCGGCGTAGCGGACCTGGGTGCGCAGGATGTCGGACTGGATGAAGCCCAGGCGCGTGCCGTCGGCGGCGTAGACGACCGAGCTCGATCCGGGATTGACCGGCTTGAGCTCCTCGATCGCGGGGGCGGAGTTCGCGACGCTCACGACCCAGCCGACGAGCCCGGCTACGCCGAGCGTGAGCGCCGCGAGGACGACGCTCGCTCCCAGCAGGACGATGCGGCCCGCTCCGTGCTGGTGACGGCTGCGGCGCCGCTGGCGATCACGGCGTGACATAACGCAGTCGAGCAGGCGCGGAGGCTCGCTCGACGCACCATTCTAGGCGGGCGGGAATTCCCCTCCGCCGGCAGGCTCGGCCGCGGGGCCTGCCACCATCGAAGGCCATGGCCGGCCCGACGACGACCACGCCGCGCTGGGCCCGCGCCGGGCCGCGTGCGGTCCTCGACGGCGTGGCGCTGCGGGCGGCGTGGCAGGCGACATGGGCGTCGCGCCTGGTCGTGTGGGCCAGCGGCATGGGCGCCGTCGGGCTCTGGGGGCTGAGCAGCCGGGCCGACGGCTTCGATCCGGCGGGGCTCACCGGCGGCGTGCTGGTCGCGCCGGCCGCGCGCTGGGACGCGGTCTGGTACCTGGCGATCGCCCGCGGCGGCTACGACGAGGTGACAGCGACGGCGTTCTTCCCGCTGTACCCGCTGCTCGTGCGCGGGCTCGGCGGCTCGGTGGCGGCGGCCATCGTGCTGTCGACCGCGTGCTTTCTCGCCGCGCTCGTCGCGCTGCACGCGCTCACGCGGCTGGAGCTCGGGATCGAGGCGGCGCGCTGGACGGTGCTGGCCCTGGCGTTCTCGCCGATGGCGTTCTTCTTCTCGGCCGTCTACAGCGAGTCGTTGTTCCTGGCGCTGTCGGTGGGGGCGGTGCTCGCGGCGCGGCGGGATCGCTGGGCGTGGGCCGGCGTGCTCGGTGCGCTGGCGGCGGCGACCCGCTCGACCGGGGTGCTGGTGCTCGTCGCGCTCGTGCTGCTCGGCTGGCACAGCGCGCGCCCGCGCCAGCTGGCCTGGCTCGCGCTCGTGCCGCTCGGCCTGGCCGCGTTCCCGCTGTGGCTGGGGCTGACCGGGCACGATTGGCACGCGCCGTTCGACGCGCAGCGGGTCTGGTTTCGGGAGTGGGGCGGTCCGCTGGGCGGCGTGTGGGACGGGGCGGTGGCGGCGTGGGCGGGGGTGCGCCAGCTCGTGTCGGGCTCGACGTCGCACGTGTACTTCCCGATCGCGGGCGGCGACCCGTTCGCGATCGCGCGCATCAACATCGCCCTCTTCGCCTGGGTCCCGCTGGTGGCGGTTGCGCTCGTCGGCGCCGCCCGCCGGCTGCCGCCCGCCTACGCCGCCTACGCGCTCGCCTCGCTGGCCGTGCCGCTCTCCTATCCGGTGGCGCCGCAGCCGCTGATGTCGCTGCCGCGCTTCGTGCTCGTCGTCTTCCCGCTGTGGATGTGGCTGGGCTGGCTGCTGGCTCGCCATCCGCGGGCGCGCGCTCCGGCGCTCGCCGTCAGCGCCGTCATGCTGGCGGCATGCACCGCCCAGTTCGCGACGTGGCACTTCGTCGCATGACCGTCCTGCTCGACGCGCTCGGCACGCTCGTGCGCCTCCAGCCGCCGGCGCCCCGGCTGCGCGCGCTGCTGGCCGAGCGCCATGGGGTGGAGGTGACCGAGGCGCAGGCGCTCGCCGGGATGCGAGCGGAGATCATCTACTACCGGCGCGAGCACGATCGAGCCGCGGATCGCGCGGGGCTGGCGGCGCTGCGGCGCGACTGCGCGATCGTGCTGGCGCAGGCGCTGCCACCGGCCGCGCGCGAGATCCCCGTCGACGCGATGACGGTGACGCTGGTCGACGCGATCCACTTCGAGCCCTACCCGGAGACGGTCGAGGTCCTCGACGCGCTGCGTGCGCGCGGCCACGCGTTGGCGGTCGTCTCGAACTGGGACGTCTCGCTGCACGACGTGCTGGCGGCGACGGGGCTCGCCGAGCGGGTGGATGCGGTGGTCACCTCGGCGGAGCTCGGCGCGGGCAAGCCGGACCCGCGGCCCTTCGCGGCGGCGCTTGCGGCGCTGGACGCGCCGGCCGTGGGGGCGCTGCACGCCGGGGACACGCCGGACGAGGACGTCGCCGGCGCGCTGGCCGTCGGCGTGCGGCCTGTTCTCGTCGCCCGCGACGGCCCGCCCGCGGACCCGCTGCCCGAGGGCGTGACGGTCATCGCGGACCTGCGCGGCCTGCTCGCCCTAACCTGAGCGCGTGACCGACCATCCCGAGCAGACGCATCGCGGCTTCGCGCCGCCCGTGGCGCCGGAGCCGTCGGGTGCCGGCGGGGCCCGGCCGCCGGAGCCTCCGCGGCCGGTCTGGCCGCTGTGGTCGGCCTTCGCCGCCCTCGTCGCCGGGTGGCTGAGCGGCAGCTTGCTCGGCGGGATCGTCTTGTTGCTGGCGAGCGCCAGCGGCTACTCGAGCGGCGACGCGCCGATCGGCTACGACCTGGCCGCCAACCTCGTGTTCGATGCGTGCCTGGTCGGTGCGGCCATCCTGTTCGCCCGCCGGGCGGGGCCGGTGAGCCCGAGCAGCTTCGGCCTGCGCCCCACGCGCCTGTGGCCGGCGGTGGGCTGGACGCTGCTCGCCTACGTCGTCTACCTCGCCGGCAGCCTGATCTGGCTCAACGCGCTCGGCATCCAGAACGAGCAGGACACCATCACCACCCAGCTCGTCGAGGATCCGACGCCCGCGACCGTGGCCGGGCTGGCCGTCTTCGCGGTGGTGGTCGCGCCGATCGTCGAGGAGCTGTTCTTCCGCGGGTTCGTCTTCAACGCGATGCGCTCGAAGCTGCCGCTCGGCTGGGCCGCGGTGGCCACCGGGGCGATGTTCGGCGTGGTCCATGCGTCCGGCTCGCCGATCGGCTTCCTGGTGCCGCTGGCGCTGCTGGGCACCGTGCTGTGTCTCGTGTACTGGAAGACCGGCTCGCTGCTGCCGTGCATCGTGCTGCACTGCCTGAACAACTGCATCGCGCTGTCGACGGCGCTCGACTGGGGCTGGCAGGTGCCGGTCCTGATGGCGGGCGCGCTCGCGGCGATCTCGGCGGTCCTGCTGCCGATCGTCCGCCGCGGCCGGCGGACCGTGCCGCCCGCGACCCCGGCCTGAGCGTCTCGTGGCCCGTCCCGCAACCATCGACCCGAAATGCGGGCCGTCGATCACCGCCAGGCTGCGTCCTCGACCACTCGAAATCCCAGAGGGATTCCTTCGGGTCTGCGTCCTTGCCTGGCGGCGCCGCCGACCCCCCTTTCCGGCCGATGGCTACGAGACGAACCACTAGACTCGCCGCCAATGCGCCCTGTCTCACTTGCCGTGATCGGCCTGCTCTTCGTCCCCGCCGCGGCCGCGGCCCAGGAGCCGACGCCGACCACGCCGGTGCCACCGCCCGCGCCGGTCCCGACACCGGCCCCCACGCCGGCGCCGGCTCCGACCCCCACGCCGCCGCCGCCCGCGCCGGCTCCGGCGGCGGGCAAGCTGTCGCTCACGGTCGACGCCGAGACGCTCGCGCACCGCAAGCTGCGCGTCCGCGGCACGCTCAGTCCCGCGGTCCGCGGCCAGAAGGTCACCGTGACGATCAAGCGGGGCCGGCACACGCTGCGCTCGGTGCAGGCCCGCGCCGGCGACAACGGCGCGTTCCTCGTCGGCTACACGCCGAAGTCGGGTGGGCGCCTCAGCGTGCGCGCCGTCCACCAGGCCAGCGCCGAGGTCGGCGCGGCGCGGGCGCGCACGCGGCACGTCGACGTCATCGTCCCCCACGCCTCGCCGGGGTCGCGCGGGGCGTCCGTGCGCTGGCTGCAGCGCAAGCTCGCCGGCCTGCACTACTCGGTGGCGCGCACCGGCCGCTTCGACGACGCGACCGGTCGCGCGGTGCTCGCCTACCGCAAGCTCAACGGCATGGCCCGCACCTCGTCGGCCGACAGGTCGGTGTTCGTCCGCATCGCGCGAGGCCAGGGCGCGTTCAAGGTCCGCTACCCCGGGCACGGCCGGCACGTCGAGGCCGACCTGACCCACCAGGTCCTGGCGCTGATCGACCCGGGCGGCAAGGTCTACCGGATCTACCCGACCTCGTCGGGCAAGCCCTCGACGCCGACTGTTCTCGGCCACTTCAGGGTCTACATGAAGACCCCGGGGACGAACGCGAAGGGCATGGTGCACTCCAACTACTTCATCCGCGGCTACGCGATCCACGGCTACGCGGAGGTCCCGGTGTATCCGGCGAGCCACGGCTGCCTGCGGGTGCCGGTCCCCAACGCGTCGTTCATCTACAGCTGGGTGCGGATCGGCACGCCGGTGGACGTCTACTACCGGTGAGCGACGCCCACGCCGTCCTCGTCGCCCAGCTGCGCGAGCACGCACTGGTCGTCGGCGACGTCGTGCTCACCAGCGGCGCGACCGCGAAGTACTACAGCGACGCCACGCGGGCGATCCTGCGCCCGGCCGGCGTCCGCGCGCTGGGCGAGCTGGTGGCGGCGCGTGTGCGCGCATGGAACGCCACCGCGGTGGGCGGGATGACGATGGGCGCCGACCCGGTCGCCTGCGCGGCGCTGGCCGGCGGCGCGCAGGCCAAGGCGTTCTTCGTGCGCAAGGAGGCCAAGGGCCACGGCCTGCACCGGCGCATCGAGGGTCCCCCGCTGGACCCCGACGACCGCTGCGTGGTGGTCGAGGACGTCGTCACGACGGGCGGCTCGACGATCGCCGCCATCGCGGCGCTGCAGGAGGCGGGCCACCGGATCGTGGGCGTCGTCTGCGTGCTCGACCGCCTCGCCGGCGGGGCGCAGCGCATCGAGGCCGCGGCCGGCGCGCCGTACGCGGCGCTGACCACGATCGACGAGGTCTACCCCGACCGCCCGGACAGAAGCTGAACTACCCTGGGCGGCCACGCCCTCGTAGCTCAGTGGATAGAGCACCGCTCTCCTAAAGCGGGTGCGCAGGTTCGACTCCTGCCGGGGGCACTCAGCGCTTCACGACGCCCTTGCGCGTCAGCCGCACCTGCGTGAGGTCCTGGTCGAAGATGTCGACCGAGTCGAGCCGCTCGCGCATGTGGTCGCGCCACGCGTCGCCCGCCTCCTGTCCGCCCTGCTCGCGCTGCGTGTTGTAGCCGCCCACCGCGACGACCGTCCACGAGCCCAGCCACTCGGCGGTCTCCTGCTGCGCGGCGTCGGACTGCCGGCGCACGCGGCGGTCGAGCGCGAGCCGCCGACGCAGGTCCGCGCGCACCGCCTTCTGCACCGGCGTGCTGATCCGCGTCTGCTCGTTGACCAGCAGCCACATCTGGGTGTAGGCGTACGCGTACATGTCGCCGAGGTCGCGCGTCGACCAGCCCGTCCGGCGGACCGCCGCACGGAACTGGCGCATGGCCTGATCGCTGCGGAAGAACGCGGTGACCGCCGCGGCGTCGTCGCCGACCGCCTGCTGCTCGATCATCCGCTCCTGCACCTTGCGGCTCACCTCGGCCGACGGCACGAACCGCAGCGCGCGGTACTGGGCCCGGGTCGGCTCGCGGCGCTGCCGCTTCGTCCTCTTGGCCGGCGCGGGGGCGCCGGTGCGGCCGTCGTAGCAGACCGGGACGCTGATGAGCGACCCGCCGGTCGCGCCGCTGAGGTCCGGCGACCAGCGCACCTCCCAGCGGATGTCCGTGCAGTCCGCGACGGCTGCCGCCGGCGCGACCGCGCCGAGGGTGCACACCGCCATCAGCGTCGCCAGCATCCCGCCCCACCGCACGATCGGCACGGTAGCAGCGACCGGGCGACGTCAGCCGCGGGCCAGGACGTCGACGGGCGCCCGGATGCCCGGGGCGGTGGCGAGCCGGGCGTCGAGGGTGACGATGGCCATGTCGAGCCGCTCGGCCAGCGTGACGTACAGCGCGTCGTAGAAGGTCATGTGGGACCGCAGCGCCCAAGCGCGCCCGAGCAGGCCCACGTGCGAAGCTCGCTTCAGCGGCATGTCGGCCAGGTCGCCGAGCGCGTCGCGGGCGCCGGCCGCGCTGAGCTCCCCGACCATCACCGCCCGGCGCAGGACATGGCCGACCTCGGCGTCGACGAGATGCGGCGCCCAGAGCTCCTCGCCCGCGCTCAGGATGCGGCGGCGCGCCACCTCGGCGTGCTCGCCGCCGGCGAGGTACTCGACGAGCACCGACGCATCGACGACCGGCACCCGATCACTGCTCGCGGGCGTCGCGCAGTGCGCTCAGGACGGTGTCCGTGCGCAGGCCGGATCGACCCCGCCCGGTGACGCGCGCGTCGATCTCCTCCAGCGACGGCCGACGCGTCGATGACCGATCCAGGCCACGGGCGGCCGAGGGCCGCGGCGGTCACTCCCTCAGGCTGACGGCTCCACCGGCCCGGCCGCCGACACCGTCGGGATCCGCTCGGCCGCCTCCTCGTCGGTGAGGGGGAAGTGGCAGGCGGCGATCGAGCCGCCGGGCTTGGGCTCGAGCTCGGGGGTCGTCTCGCGGCAGACCGGCTGGGCCTTCCAGCAGCGGGTGTGGAAGCGGCACGCCGGCGGCGGGTGGACCGGGCTGGGCACGTCGCCGCTGAGCACCTGGCGCTGCTTGGTCGTGGCGGCCACCACGTCGGCCACCGGCACGGCCGACAGCAGCGCTCCGGTGTACGGGTGGCGCGGGTGCTGGTACAGCGTGTCGGAGTCGGCGAGCTCCACGACCTGGCCGAGGTACATCACCGCCACGCGGTCGCACATGTGGCGCACGACCGACAGATCGTGGGCGATGAAGACGATCGTCAGGCCAAGCTCGCTCTGCAGGCGGCGCAGCAGGTTGAGGATCTGCGCCTGGATCGACACGTCCAGCGCGGAGACCGGCTCGTCGGCGACGATCAGCTTCGGCTCGAGCGCCAGCGCGCGGGCGACGCCGATGCGCTGGCGCTGGCCGCCCGAGAACTCGTGCGGGTAGCGGTTGTAATGCTCGGAGTTGAGGCCGACGAGGTCCATCAGCTCCTGCACCCGGCGCTTGCGTTCGCTCTTGCCCGACAGCATGCCGTGGATGACCAGCGGATCGGCGATGATCGAGCCGACCGTCTTGCGCGGGTTCAGCGACGAGTAGGGATCCTGGAAGATGATCTGCAGCTCGCGGCGCAGCTGCTTGAGGCGCCGGCCCTTGACGTGGGTGATGTCCTCGCCCTCGTAGTGGATCGTGCCGCTCGTCGGGTCCAGCAGGCGGACCATCGTGCGCGCGGTGGTGCTCTTGCCGCAGCCGGTCTCGCCGACCAGACCGAGCGTCTCGCCGCGATGGACCGCCAGCGACACGCCGTCGACGGCGTGCACCGCGGCGACCTGGCGCTGGAAGACGATCCCGCGCGTGATCGGGAAGTGCTTGATCAGGTCGCGGACCTCGAGCAGGACGTCGGCGCTCACGGCCGCCCCGCCTGCGTCTCGGTCTCCGTCTCGGTCGGCGGCCCCATCATCTCGTCCTCGGTCGCGCGCGCCTCCTGCGGCGTCGCGCCGGCGGCGAGCTTGGCCCACAGCGCCCGGCGCACCGGATCGGGCAGCAGGCAGGCGACGTCATGGTCGGGATCGCCCGTCGGCTCGAGTTGCGGATCGATGCGCGTGTGATGCGGGCGCACGTACGGGCAGCGCGGGTGGAAGCGGCAGCCCGACGGCGGGTGGATCAGGCTCGGTGGACGCCCGGCGATCGGCACCAGCGCCTCGTCGCGTGGGGCGGTCAGCCGCGGGATGGAGCCCAGCAGGCCCCACGTGTACGGGTGGCGCGGCGCCCCGAACAACCCCTCCTTGGGCGCCTGCTCGACGATCCGGCCCGCGTACATGACCGCGACGTCGTCGGCGATCTCGGCGACCACGCCCAGGTCGTGGGTGACGATGATGACCGCCATGCCCAGCCGCTTCTGCAGCTCGCCGATGAGCTCGAGGATCTGCGCCTGGACCGTGACGTCGAGCGCGGTCGTCGGCTCGTCGGCGATCAGCAGCCGCGGGTCGTTGACGAGCGCCATCGCGATCATCGCCCGTTGGCGCATGCCGCCGGAGAACTCGTGCGGGTAGGCGCGCATGCGCTGCTCGGGCTCCGGGATGCCGACGAGCCGCATGAGCTCGACGGCGCGGTCGTGCGCTTCGCCCTGGCCGACGTCGCGGTGGGCGCGGACGGCCTCGGTGAGCTGGCGCCCGACGGTGTAGAACGGGTGCAGCGACGACAGCGGGTCCTGGAAGATCATCGCGATGTCGTTGCCGCGCACCGTGCGCAGCTCGGCGTCCGACGCCGTCGTCAGCTCGCGGCCGTCGAAGCGCACCGACCCGGAGATCGTCGTGCTGCGCCCGCGCGTCAGGCCCATGACCGTCAGGCCGGTGACGCTCTTGCCCGAGCCCGACTCGCCGACGATGCCGAGCGTGCGGTCGCGGTCCACCGACAGCGAGACGCCGTCGACGGCGCCGACGACGCCGTCCTCGGTACGGAAGGAGACGCGGAGGTCCTCGATCTCCAGCAGCGGGCTCACGTGTAGCGCACCCGCGGGTCGAGATAGGCGTAGGCGATGTCCACGACGAGGTTGAGGATCACGATGAAGAACGCGCCGAACAGCACGGTGCCCTGCACGGTCGGCAGGTCGCCGTGGATGATCGCGTCGTAGGAGAGGCGGCCGACGCCGGGGATGTTGAACACGGTCTCGGTCAGGATCGCGCCGCCGAGCAGGACGCCGAGATCCAGGCCGGCGAGCGTGACGATCGGGGTGATCGCGCTGCGCAGCGCGTGCCCGAGCACGATGCGGCGCTCGCTGAGCCCCTTGGCGCGGGCGGTGCGTATGTAGTCCTCCGACAGCGTCTCGATCATGTTCGCGCGCAGGATCCGGGCGTAGATCGCGGCGAACGCCGCCGACAGCACGAGCCACGGCAGGATCAGCGACGTGAACCACTTCCAGGGGTCCTCGGAGAGGGGGGTGTACGAGCCGGAGCCCGGGAAGATCGGAATCACGCCGATGCCCTGCGAGAACAGCAGCAGCGAGACGAGCCCGAGCCAGTAGACGGGCGCCGAGATCATGACCAGCGTCGTGCCCATCGCCGCGCGGTCCATCAGCGAGCGCCGGCGCACCGCCGAGATGATCCCCACGCTGATGCCGACGAACAGCCAGATGACGAGCGCGCCGAGCGAGAGCGAGATCGTGGCCGGCAGCCGCGACAGGATCTCGTCGCGGACGTTGAGGTTGTTGAGGTACGAGTGGCCGAAGTCGAAGTGCAGGACGATGCCCTTCAGGTAGATCCAGAACTGCTCGATCTTCGGCTTGTTGAGCCCGAGCTGCTCGCGGATCGCGTTGATGACCTCGGGGTCGCGCGTCTTGCCGGCGCGCAGCGCGGCTGGGTCGGTCGACGGCAGCACGAAGAAGATCACGAAGGTGAGCGCGCTGACCAGGAAGAGCAGCACGACCACCCAGAGCAGCCGGCGAATGACGTAGCGAGTCATGGGACGTGGTCGGGACGCGGCGCCCCGCCGGCCGCACGGCCGGCGGGACGGTCGCGGTGCCTCACTTCAGCGACGTGTACGCGAGGTCGTAGGAGCCCTCGTTCCACAGGGCGTTGACCCCGGCCACGTTGGCGGACTGGATGGTCGGGAACTTGTCCCACAGCCACGGCACCAGCGGCGCCTGGGCGGTGATCATCTTGTCGATGTCGGCCCATGCTTTGGCCCGCTCGCCCGGATCGGTGATCTGCTCGGCCTTGTCCATCGCCGCGTTGATCTGCGGGTCGTCCAGCTGCGGCCAGTTCGAGTTGTTCTGCGGCACGATGTTCTTGCCGTTGAACGTCGGGTCGAGCACCGGCTGCGGGTCCGCGAAGTCGCGGATCCAGCCGACGTTCGGGCACACCTGCACGTTGGCCTTCGGCACGTTGCAGTACTTCGTGTACATCGTGTCGTGCGTGACCTGGCGCAGCGTCACCTTGAAGCCGAGCTTCTCGAACTGCTGCTGGGCGACCAGTGCGCCCTGCGCGCCGACGCCGCTGTTGTCGGCGACCATGAGGATCGGCGGGCCGCTGTACTTGCCGTCGGCGAAGCCGGCCTTCTTCATGTAGTCGGCTGCCAGCTGCGGGTCGCCGCTGGGGTTGGCCAGGAAGTCGTTGCCCGGCCCCTTCATGCCGCCGGCCTCCTCGAAGCCGGGCACGCCCGGATAGAGCATGTGCGTGGCGATGTCGCCGATCAGCGGGCCGCCGCGCGTCAGGCGCATCGCATTGCGGTCGAACACCGCCAGCACGGCCTTGCGCACGTTGACGTCGTCGAACGGCTTCATCTGCGTGTTCATCGAGACCCAGCGGGTGCCGGCGCCCGGGTTGAACTGGATCTGGTCCTTCTTGGCGCCCTGCACGGTCGACTTCACCAGGGCCGGAGGCGGCGGGAAGTCGCCGGAGACCAGCGACTCGCCGTCGAGGATGCGACGCGACGCGACGTTGGGATCCTCGTTGCCCTCCTGGAACTCGACGCGGTCCAGGTACGCCGGCCGCGGATCGCCCGTCGCGTCCTTGTCCCAGCTCGGGTTGCGCACGAGCGTGATCGACCGCGTCGGCTTGTAGCTCTCGAGCATGTACGGGCCGGCCGAGACCTGGTGCTGACCGTACGTCGACGGGTTCTGCGCGTCGTACTTCTTCGCGTACTCCTCGGGGACCGGCGAGGTGACCGGCAGCACGAGCGCGCCGACGACCGGGCCGCCCCTGGTCAGCTTGAAGACGATCGTCTGGTCGTCGGGCGTCTCGATGCCCGAGACGTCCTTGGCCTTGCCGTCCTGGAAGGCCTTGACGCCCTCGATGTTGCCGAAGTACGCCGACATGTAGCCGTTGGGCACCTGCTTGGTGAAGGCCCGCTCCATGGCGTACTTGACGTCCTTGGAGGTGACCGCGCGATCCACCGGCGGGCTGAACTTGAAGCCGGTCTTGATCTTGACCGTGATCGTCTTGCCGTCGTTGGAGATCTGCGGATCGCCGTCGGCGAGGATCGGCATCGGCGTGGACGGATCGCCGGGGGCGTAGGAGTACAGCGGCGCCAGCGTGGGCTGCAGCGCCTGGTAGGAGAACGAGTAGTACGCCAGGCCGGGGTCGATGTAGTCGACGTCGCCGGCGGAGAGCACGGTCAGCGTCCCGCCGCTCTTGGCGTTGTCGGGCGGGGCGGTGACGGGCTGACCCACTTCACCGGAGCCGCCGCCGCTGGTGGTGGTAGTGCCGCCGCCCGCGGTGGAGGCACTGGTGCTGCTGCCGCCGTTGCCGCCGCAGGCGGCGACGAGCAGCACGAGCGCGAGCATCGCGATCAGGCCGGCGGCGGCCCGAACGGAAGACCGGTACACGTGAGGTCCTTTCTGTTGGGTGCGACAGGACCGGTGATGGCATCCGTGCGTCATCGGTCGCTTCTCGGGTTCAGGGCATCCTGGAGGCCGTCGCCCACGAGGTTGAAGGCGAGGACCGTGAGCAGGAGCGCCATCCCTGGGAAGAACATGTACCACCACGCGGACTCGAAGATGTTCACCGCGTCGGCGATCATCGACCCCCAGCTGGCGCGCGGGGGTTGCACGCCGACGCCGAGGAACGACAGGGAGGCTTCGAAGAGGATGTTGGTCGGGATCAGCAGCGTCGTGTAGACGATGATCGGGGCGACCAGGTTCGGCAGGATCTCGCGGAAGATGATGCGCCGGTTCGACGCGCCCGCGGCCTTGGCCGATTGCACGAATTCCTTCTCGCGCAGCGACAGCGTCTGCCCGCGGATGATGCGGAAGACGTAGGTCCAGCTCGCGAACGCGATCACGAAGACCACCACGCTGACGCCCGGCTGGATCCAGCCGTTGATGCAGCCGTTCGCCCCCGAGCAGGCCGCCGCCAGGCCGAGGCCGAGCAGCAGGATCGGGAACGCGAGCAGCACGTCCGCGGCCCGCGAGAGCACGGTGTCGGGCCAGCTGCGGTAGTAGCCGGCGAGCAGCCCGAACACGACGCCGATGAACACGGCGATGCCGGTGGAGACGATCGCGACCTCGAGCGAGACCTGCGCGCCCTGCAGCGTGCGGGCGAGCACGTCGCGCCCGAGCGAGTCGACGCCGAAGATGTGCGCCGAGCTGGGACCGGCGGGCAGGCCGAACTCGTCGAGCGCGGCCGTGTTCTGCTGGGCGGGATCCGGCGCCCCCAGCAGCGAGCGCAGCGGCGACGCGAAGATCGCGGCCAGGATCAGCAGGACGATGAAGACGAGCGCGACGACCGCGACGCGGTCCTGACGAAACCGCCGCCAGAACAGCTGCCACGGCGAACGGGCCGCGATCTCCTCGGTCCACCCGTCGACCGGGCTGGCTTCGGCGATCTCGAGCTGAGAGACGCTCATGAGCCGGCCCGGCCACGGGCCGTCGCTATGTTCGCCATGACCTGCGTCCCCGACCTCCCTCCAGATGGGTCTGTTTGAACGCTAGACCTTCGTTCTCCGTGCCGCGCCGGTAACTCGACGCGCGTCTCGCCTACCCGCACGGCACGGTCGTCAGTCCTCCTCGTCGTACAAGGATTCGCGGGCGAGCTCGTCGCCTCCTGCGTTGAACAGCGCGACCTCCAGGAAATCGCCGCCGATGTCATCGGGCGCCAGCAGCGTGAAGCGCCCGTCGCCGGTCAGGACGCACTGATCGACGCAGACGTCGTCGAGCTCGGCGGTGGCGACGGCGCCGCCGGGGACGAGTGGGACGCCCCACACGAGCGTCATCGCCGCGGTCTCGCCGCCCTCGCCGCGCCAGCCGCCGACGACCTCGTCGCAGAGGTCGAGCTGCCAGTCCGGGTTGTTCTCGGCTGTCTCGTCGGTGACGTCGGCGAGTGCGCGCAGGGCGTCCGGCTCGCCGTCGCCGGTCGCGGGCCGGAACGACACGACGCCGAAGACCTCGCGGCCGTCGGGTGTGCGCGCGGTGGCCGGGATGTACGTGCGGCCGTGCCAGGTGCGGTCGGGGAACCAGGCGATCTCGCCGAAGGGCTCGTCGAGCACGCCGCGCAGCTCCTCGGCGAGGCGGTCGGCCCAGCGGCCGTAGGGGGCGACGGCCTGGGGTGGCTCGGCGGCGAAGCGGGGGACGAAGCGGCGTTCGGGCGGCATGACGGGCGGGAGCCTACTCGCGAGTTGCGCTCTGTGTGCGAGGGGCGGACGCAAAGCGCAACTCGTCACGCCTCCAGCATGATCGTCACCGGTCCGTCGTTGACGAGCTCGACCTCCATGTGCGCGCCGAACACGCCGCGCTGGGCGCCCGTCTGCTCGCAGAACCGGCGGTAGAGCGCGTCGGCGCGCTGCGGCTCGGCCGCGGCGACGAAGCTCGGCCGGTTGCCCTTGCGCGTGTCGGCCATCAGCGTGAACTGGCTGACGCACAGCACCTCGCGGTCGCCCAGCGGCTCGTTCATGCGCCCCTGCGCGTCGGCGAAGATGCGCAGCCGCAGGACCTTGCCGGCCAGCTTGTCGGCGGCCGTCTCGTCGTCGTCGTGGCCGACGCCGAGCAGCACGAGCAGGCCCGGGCCGATCGCCGCGACCGTCTCGCCGTCCACGCGCACGGCGGCGTGCGACACCCGCTGCACGAGCGCTCTCACAGCACCGACGCGACGATCATGCCGGCGACCACGACGATCATCGTCGTCCATGCGACGGCGGAAGCGGCGATCCGCAGGTCGAGCCCGTACGCGTGCGCGACGACGACCGAGTTCACCCCGGCCGGCATCGCCGCCTGCAGCAGGTAGGCGTCGGGCACGCCGGCGATCAGGGTCGAGAACCCGATCACCAGCAGCGGCGCCACGGCCAGGCGCAGGACGATCGCCGTCGCCACCGGCGCCGTGAGCGCGGGCGGGAAGCGCAGGACGCCCACCTCGGCCTCGGCGCCGAGCGTGAGGCCGATCATGAAGAACCCCGCCGGGACCGCGGCGTAGATGAGGACGTGGGCGGCGTCGACCAGCACGTCGGGGGCGAGCACGTCGGGCGCGGCCAGGCCGGCGATCACCGCGATGAGCGGCGGGTTGCGCGCGAGGGCCACGAGCCGGGCCCGCCGCGACGGCGCCACCGCGCCCCCGAGCGCCGCGGCGACGCTCACCGCCACCACGTAGAACGTCGGGCCCGAGACGAGCGAGTCGAACGCGATCGCGGGCCCGATCGCGTCCGGGCCGAAGATCGCGCCGGCCAGCGGGACGCCGACGAACGCGGTGTTGCCGAGGATGCAGACGACGATCAGCGCGCCGAGCGCCGGCGGGGCGAGGTGCAGCACGCGGCGGCCGATCGTCCAGGCCAGCACGCCCACGATGGCCAGCGCGGCGTAGGCGGCCAGCAGGCCCAAGCCACTGCCCGCGTCGAGGTGGAAGCGCGCCATGACGAAGAACGTCACGAACGGCATGACGCCGTAGAACAGGACCCGCGCGATGGCCCGGGCGATGGCGCCGCCACCGCCCGGCAGCCGCGATTCGGCGGCGATCCCGGCCGCCGTCGACACGGCGATGACGGCGGCGACGAGGAAGGTCAAGCGTCGCGCAGCTCGGCGGCGGCGCGCTCGGGCGCGACGATGTTCAATCCCACGCCAGCGCCAAGCTCCAATCCGGCGAGGTGGGCTAGGTGCGGCAGCACGTCGATGCGCCAGCAGAAGTGGTCGGCGCCGCGCGGCGCGGTGCGCACCCAGAGGTTCAGCGGCGGGCTCGCGCCGAGGTGCCGCGCCAGGCGGCCGAGCACGTCGTGCAGCAGCGCCGCCGCCGTCGGGCCCTCGTCCTCGAAGCGCGCGACCGGCCGGCGCGGGGCGATCAGCAGCTGGTAGGGCGCGCGGGCCGCGTACGGGGCCATGCACACCGCCTCGTCGTCGATCGCCACGATGCGCTCGCGGCGGCGGACCTCCTCCTGCACGAGGTCGGCGAGCAGGTTGGCGCCCATCGTGCGCGTCGCGTAGGCGGTGAAGCGCTCGCGCTCGCGGGCGATCGCGGCGGGCACGAAGTCCAGCGCGTACAGCTGCGCGTGCGTGTGCGGCAGCGACGCGCCGGCCTCGCGCCCCTCGTTGACGATGAGATGGACGCAGCTCGCGCCCGCCTCGACGTGGTGGCGCATGCGCGTCCGCCAGACGGCGACGGCGGCCTGGAACTGGGCCAGGCCGAGCTCGGCGATGGTGCCGACGGCCTGCGGCGCGTTGACGATCACCTCGTGGCCGCCGGTCGCGGCGACGGCGGTGTAGAGGTCGGGCTGCGCGTCGCGCTCGGGCAGCGGGCTCGCCGGGTCGAGCGCCGGGTAGAGGTTGGGCACCACCCGCACGGTCCAGCCCGGCGTGTCGCGCGCGCCGTCCGTGCCCCGGGCGGGGCGTATCGCGAACACCTCGGGCGGCGTGCGGTCCTCGTGGCCCTCGAGGAACGGGTCGGTCTCGGGGTCGACCGGCGCCGCCGCCGGTACGGTGATGGCGCCGCCGGGTCGCGTGGCGCGATCGGCGGCGACGATCGTGCGCAGGCCGGTCAGCGGGTCGACGCGGATCTCGGGCACGCTAGTGGCCCGCCCCGCGATCATCGACACGAACCACTCGGCTACCCCTGCGCGGTCTTTCCGAGCGCGTAGCGGCGAACGTCCTCGCGCAGCTGCGCTTCGCTGCGGTAGCCGCCCTGGTGCAGGTACTGCAGCTCGCCATGCTCGTCGTAGAAGACCATGAACGGCAGGCCGCGGATCGCGTCCAGCTCGCCGGCCGGGATCCGCGGCAGCGTGTAGCTCGGGTACGACACCGGGAGCTTCTCGAGGAAGCCGCGCGCGTCGCCGGCGTTGTCGTCGGTGTTGAGGCCGAGGAACGCGACCTGCCGGCCCATGTCGACCGACGTGCGCTGCAGGAAGGGGACCTCGGCCCGACATGGGCCGCACCACGAGGCCCAGCCGTTGACGACGACCGGGTGGCCGCGCAGCTCGCGCAGCCGCCGGTCGAACGCCTTCTGGCCGCCGGACAGGAGCTGGTTGGCCTGGGCGTGCAGCGCGGCCAGCGGCGCCGGCGATCCGGCCAGCCGCGACTGCGCCTGGTCGGCGGAGATCGTCTGAGTCTGCGGCGTGTCGCCGCCGCCCGAGGACTGGATCAGCCCGATGACGACGATCGCGACGATGCCGAGGCCGATGAGCGCGAAGACCAGTCGGCGCATGTCGGCATGCAGGGTAATGCCGAGGCCGCGGACCGGGGCCATCTGACCCGGGCATGCGGTATCCTTGACCGTACCCATTCGCGAGGGCCTCCTGGGAGGTTGCCCTCGCAGCTGTCGTCCGGGTGGGTCCCGGTTCCCTCGGGTCGAAGCTTCGTCTGAAACGACGCGATCGGCCCACGTCCATCGTCAGAGCCTTTTGGCCGAGATCACGCCAGCGGCGGCCGTGGTGGCCGCGCCCCTTCCTCCGGCGGCCGACATCGCACGCGCCGAGCAGTTCACCCGTGAGCGCTTCGTCCACGAGGGCGAGGACGCTGCGGTCGCGCTCGGTGGCGGCAGCGCCCGCCGGCGCGCGCTCGATGCGGCGCTGGCCGAGATCGCCCAGGGGCTCGACTACCCGTCGCCGGAGTGGCGGCGCGCGTACTCGCTGCTGCTCGGGCTCGAGCGGCTGCTCAGCGAGGAGGAGCCGCACCTGGCCGACGGCACGCTGCTCAACCCCCACCAGGTCGACGCGCTGTCGGGCACGCTGACGGCGCTGCTGGCGGCGGCGCTGGGGCCCAACGGCTCGGCGTCGTCGAACGGGCACGGCGGCAACGGGAGCCTGGTCGTGGCCCCCGGGCTGGAAGAGGCGTACGCCGGCTCGCCCGCGGTGCCCGGCGAGGAGGAGATCGACGAGGAGCTGCCCGAGGACGAGGAGCCGCAGGACTGGGACGAGCCGCGGGCCAGCGACTGGGAGCAGCTCGCCGAGCAGCCGGAGGATCCCAACGCGCACAAGCGCTTCTGGTTCGAGCACGCGACGGGCGCCGGCAAGACGGTCGCTGCGCTCGGGTTCGTCGAGGCGTCGCGCACCGGCGGCGTGCTGATCCTCACGCACCGCCGCAACCTCGTCGACCAGTTCCTCGGCGAGCTGCGCGACCGCGGCTACCGGGACCGCATCCACGGTCCGCTGATGCAGGGCGACCGCGAGCCCCGCAACGGGCCGGTCACGGTCGAGACCTACCAGTGGTTCGTGCGCAACGCGGGCCGGATCTCGTCGGCCTACACGATCGTCATCTGCGACGAGGCGCACACGGCGCTGGGCGAGAAGACCTCCTCGGCCATCCGCGACTGGACCGGGCCGATCTTCGTCGGCATGACCGCGACGGGCGCCCTGATCGCCCGCCACGTCACCGATCTGTTCCCGACGCAGACGTCGCGCTTCGATCTCGCGCAGGCGGCGCGGCGCGGCGTGATCGCGCCGCTGCGCTGCATCCGCATCCCGCCGGGAGCGGGCGTGCGGTCGATCGCCAAGGTGCCGCTGCGCCGCGGCGACGTGGACGTCGAGTTCGACCAGGAGATGCTGGCCGAGCTGCTGGACCAGCTGCCGTTCAACCTGGCGGTGGCCAACCTCTACAAGACGCGCTTCAACGGCGTGCCCGGCGTCGTCTATGCCGCCGGGGTGCGTCACGCCTACAACGTTGCCGAGGCGTTCCGCGACGAGGGGCTGAAGGCGATGGCCGTGTCGGGCGAGACGCCCAAGCGCGAGCTCGCGAACATCCTCTCGCGCTACGAGCGCGGCGACATCGACGTGCTCGTCAACGCCCAGCTGCTGGCCGAGGGCTGGAACTCGCCGCGCGCGACGGTGTGCATGCACCTCGCGCCGACGGCGTCCAAGCGCATCTACCAGCAGCGCGTCGGCCGCGTGACGCGCCGCCACCCCGGCAAGGAGTCGGGGATCGTCGTCGACTTCGTCCATCCCGCGACCAAGCACGACGACCCGGTCGTGACGCTGCACTCGCTGCTGGACCGCGACGTGTACCGCGGCGGCGCGATCGTCGTCGGGCCGGTGCGCCGGGGCCGCGGCCGACGGGTGCGCGTCGAGCGGCGGGTGCTGCCGGTCACCGCCGATCCGGAGCGGCGGGCGCAGGTCTTCGAGCGCGAGCTGTGGCGGATCGCCGTCGAGCATCTCGACTGGGGCGAGCAGCACGTCTGGGCGGCGCTGGCCGGCGCGCGGGTGCAGCCGTCGGGCTGGCGGCGGGCGCGGGCGATGCTGCACTTCGACCGCTCCGGCGAGCTCAAGCGCCGGTTCCTGCTCACCGCGGTGCAGCGCAACAAGTCCTCGCAACTGCGCATCCGGGCGCTGCAGGAGATCGCGGCGGCCAAGGATGCCGAGGCGTTCGACCTGGCCATCGACGAGATCGGCCAGTGGTCGCGCGACGAGCGCCGCGAGGCGGTCAAGGTGTGCCTGCAGGCCCTGGCCGAGAAGCGCATCGGCCGCCGCGACCAGGCCAACGCGTGGATCTGGCGGATGGCCGAGTACACCCGCGACGTCCACGAGGAGTACGCGGTCCAGCGCTGGCCGGAGACCAAGCGCCTGCTCGGGCTGCTGGTGAACTCGTCGGGCGGGGCGCACGCGCGCAACGCGCGGCGGCTCGTGCACGCCTCGCGCAAGCAGGACCGGCGGCTGAGCGCCGCGCTGCTGGCCGCGGCGCTGGCGCACACGCCCGAGGCCGAGGAGGTGCTGCGCGGCGCGCGGACGCGTCTGTCGCGCAAGCCGAACTCGCTGGCGCGCGACCTGCTGCGCAACTTCCCCAAGAAGCGGACGCGGGGCAACCGGCGCCGGCGGCGCAAGGGCGAGGACGCCGTGCTCGAGACCACGGAGGCGCTGGAGACGACGACCGCGCTGGACGACGACGAGCTCGAGGCGGACGAGGAGGCGGCCGTCGCGGTCGAGCTCTCCGGCGATGGCGAGGCCTCCTCCGAGACCGCGTCCGGCGAGCCCACCGGCGACGGCCGGGCGTCTGCCGAGCCGATCGCTTCCGCCGAGCCCACCGGCGACCGGGCGAGCGCCGAGGAGACCGAGCCGACCGCCGGCGCCGAGGCCGCCACGCCGGCTCAGCCCGCCGCCGTCGCCGGGGAGTCCGACGCTGCCGCGCTTGCGGAGATCGCCGCGGCCGCGGCGGCGGTGCGGGAGGCGCGCGGCGGCGACCAGGCGGCCGACGCCGAGGCCGCGCCGGCGAAGAAGCCCACGCCGCGGCGCCGCACCACGACCGCGAAGAAGCCGGCCACGCGTCGCACGACGGCGGCGAAGAAGCCCGCCGTGGCGGAGATCGAGGCGGGCGTTGCGACCCCCGACGCCGGCTCGCTGCCCGAACCCGCGAAGAAGCCGACCACGCGCCGCGCGACGGTCAAGGTCGCCGACGCCGAGGCGGATGCACCGGAGACCGAAGCCGCCCAGCCGGCGAAGAAACCCTCCACGCGCCGGCGGACCACGACGGCGTCCGCGGCCGAGGCCGCCGCACCGCCCGCCGATCAGCCCAGCGCCGAGGAGAAGCCGACCCCGCGCCGGCGGACCACGACGGCGAAGCCCACCGCCGCCAAGACGCCGGCGACCCGTCGTCGGACGACCGCGAAGGCCGCGGCGGCCGAAACGGCGCCCGCCGCCGAAGCCCCGGCGGAGACCTCGGTCGCGACGACGAGCGAGGACGCGCCGGTCAAGAAGCCCGCGCCGCGTCGCCGTACGACGGCGGCGAAGTCGGCGGGTGCTGCGGCTGGGGAGCCGCCGGCGGCCGAGGCGGCGGAGCCGGTCAAGAAGCCTGCGCCGCGTCGTGCGGCGACGGCGAAGTCCACCGCCGCCAAGACGCCGGCGACCCGCCGTCGGACGACCGCGAAGGCTGCGGCGGCCGAAACGGCGCCCGCCGCCGAAGCCCCGGCGGAGACCTCGGTCGCGACGAAGCTGGCGACGCGCCGCCGTGCGACGGCGGCGAAGTCGGCGGGTGCTGCGGCTGGGGAGCCGCCGGGCGCCGAGGTGGCGGAGCCCGCGAAGAAGCCGGCGACGCGTCGTCGTGCGACGGCGGCGAAGTCGGCGGGTGCTGCGGCCGCGGCGGAGCCGGCCAAGAAGCCGGCCACGCGCCGCCGTACGACGACGGCGAAGTCGGCGAGCGCTGCGGCCGCGGAGCCGGCGGCCGCTGAGTCGCCGGCCGAGGACCAGGCGGCGAAGAAGCCCGCGCCGCGTCGCCGGGCGACGACCGCGAAGGCGTCGCCGGCGAAGACGCCGGCGACTCGCCGCCGGACCACGAAGCCGAAGGACGCCGAGCCGCCCGCCACGGACGGCGAGCCGTCCGACGACGACCGCCCCGCCGCCGCGGCGTAGCGCGGGCGTCCCGGTCCGGGACGGCGGAGGCTGGCGTCGCAGGGGCCGGCACGCGCGCGCCCGACGTGCGCTCACTCGTGCGCCAGATGCACCTCGCCGGCGTCGAGCGCGACGCGTTCGCCGCTCGGTCGCTCCACGAGCAGCCGTCCTCGTCGTCGATGCCGCGGGCGGTGCCCGTGCCGCCGTGCCAGCGCACCGGCCGGCCGGCGAGCGCGTCGCGGGCGCGCAGCGTGGCGAGCACCTCGGCGTCGGGCGCGACCAGCCAGCGCTCCAGCGCGGTGAGCAGCCGCTCCAGCGTGGGCTCCAGCTCGCGCGCCGGCGAGCCGAGCGTGCCGGCTGTCTCGCGCAGCTCCGGCGGCAGGTCCGCCGGGCGCACCGCGACGTTGACTCCCATGCCGAGCACGGCCCAGCGCTCCTGCGGCCGGCCCTCGGCGAGGATCCCCGCCACCTTGCGGCCGCCGAGGAGCACGTCGTTGGGCCACTTCACGAGCGCGTCGTCCCCCGCCACGTCGGCGACGGCGGCGGCGGCGATCAACGGCAGCAGCGGCGGCGGGTCGCGCAGCACGATCGACAGCACGAGCGCCCGTCCCGGCGGCGCGCTCCAGCTGCGTCCCTGCCGTCCGCGCCCCGCGGTCTGCGCCGTCGCGGTGACCAGCGTTCCGTGCGGCGCGCCGGCCTCGGCCAGCGCCCGCGCGTACCGGTTCGTCGAGTCGATCGTGCGCAGATGGACCCGCGGCGTCCCCAGGCGGCCCGTCGTCAGCACGTGCGCAGCACCAGCTCGGCGTCGCGGCGCAGCCGCAGCTCGCGCAGCGCCGACCCGCGGTTGACCGCCAGCGCGAGCTGGCTGCGCGTCCTCGTAGAGCAGCAGGTCGCCCTCGTCCACGTCGGCGAACGTCGAGGCGAAGCGGCCGCGGTGGCGGCGCCCGTCGGCCACGACCGCGACCTGCGCACCCAGCCGCAGCCCGATCGCGGTGAGGTCGTCGTGGGTGGCGTCGAGGATCACGTTGCCGAAGCGGTCGGCGAGCAGCACGTGGACGGCGAGCCCGTCCGGCCGCGGCTGCGCGGTGGGCAGCACGAGCGGCTCGAGCTCCTCGACCGCGCAGGGCTCGCCGGCGCCGGCCAGCGGCTCCCCGCGCGCCAGCGCCGCCGCCACCGGCGCGAAGATGTCGCGCCCGTGGAACGTGGCCGACACCGGCTCCAGCCGCCACGGCGAGCGCGAGATGTCGACCGCTTCGACGATCCCGCCGAAGCGCTCCGCGGCCAGCATCAGCAGCCCGTTGTCGGGCCCGACGAGCGTGCGCTCCTCCTGCGCGCAGGCGAGCGCGACGGCGCGCCGCGCCCCGCCGACCCCCGGATCGACCACCGCCAGATGCACGCCGGCCGGCATGTACGGCAGTGCGTTGCGCAGCACCAGCGCCCCGTGGCGCACGTCGTGGCGCGGCACCCCATGGGTGACGTCGATGACCGCGGCGGCCGGCGCCAGCCGGGCCAGGACGCCGTGGCAGACGCCGACGAACTCGTCCTGCTCACCGTAGTCGCTCAGGAACGTGACGAACACGCGCGCGAAGGGTAGACGCCTCGCGATGTGCGCCGAAGACGCTCCCAGCGGGCCCCGCCCGACGAGGACTCCGACCTTCCGCTCGGGGTCGACGAGGCCGAGCCCGAAGGCGAGGGCGAGCCGCGCCGCGGCGACGACGCCATGCCGGGCATCCCCGACGGCGAGGGTCAGAGCGACGGCTGATCCGGCGCCCGCTGGCCCGCGGTCAGGGGGCCGTCCGGGCGGACGGCGAGGGCCAGAGCGGCGGCCGATCCGGCGTCGACCGCCCGCGCTTAGCGTCCGCCGGCGGCGTCCGCCACGAGCGCCGCCACCAGCCCGTCCGGGGTGTGCTCGGCGGCCTCGACGTCGGCCTCCAGGCCATGGGCGCGGAGCTCCGCGCTCGTCACCGGCCCGATCGAGACGAGCCGCGGCCCGCGCAGCGTCGCGCCGGCCGCCACGATGTGGCGGACCGAGGACGCCGAGGTGAACGTCACGTAGTCCGCGCCGTCGACGGCCGCGCGGGCGGCGTCGTCCAGCGGCGCAGCGACCGTCCGGTACAGGGCCACCACGTCGACCTCGGCGCCGCGCGCCCGCAGCGCCGCCTCGAGCACGTCCCGCGCCTCCTGTGCGCGGGCGATCAGCGCCCGCCGCACCGGCACGTCCGCGAGCGCCTCGACCAGCGCCTCGGCGATCGCCCGCTGCGGCACGACGTCCGGCTCGATCCCGCCCGCGCGCAGCGCGCGCGCCGTGCCCGGCCCGATCGCCGCGATCACCGGCCCCGCCAGCGCCCGCGCGTCGCGCACCTCCGACAGCAGGCGCGCCGCGCCGTTGGGACTCGTCACGCACAGCACGTCGTAGGCCGAGACGTCCGGCAGCGTCGCCGCCAGCGGCTCGATCGCGATGGCGGGCGCCTCGACGACCTCCGCGCCGAGCGCCCGCAGCCGCCCGGCCAGCGCGCTCGCCTGGGCGCGCGCCCGCGTCACGGCGACCGTCCGGCCGGTCAGCGGCCGAGCCGCCGCGAGCCACTCGAGCTCTGCTCCCAGCGCGGCGACCGCGCCCACGACCGTCACCGCGGGCGCGCGGATCCCGGCGCCGGCGGCCAGCGCCGCGATCGTCGCCAGGGTCCCCGCGACGCTGCGCTGCCCGGGCAGCGTCCCGCGCTCGACCACCGCCACCGGCTCGTCGGCCGCTCGTCCGCCGGCGACGAGCTGCTCGGCGATGCGCGGCAGCGCCCGCACGCCCATGTAGAAGACGAGCGTCCCGGGAAAGGCGGCCAGCCCGGGCCAGTCGATCTGCGTCTCGCCCTTCGCCGGATCCTCGTGCCCGGTGACGAACGCGACTGCGGCGGCGAGCCCGCGCTGCGTGACCGGGATGCCCGCGTACGCCGGCGCCGCCACCCCGGCGGTCACGCCGGGCACCACCTCGAACGGGATGCCCGCCGCGCGCAGCCGCTGCGCCTCCTCGCCGCCGCGGCCGAACACGAACGGGTCGCCGCCCTTGAGGCGCACCACCGTCCGCCCGGCCCGGGCGTGCTCGACGAGCAGGCGGTTCGTCTCGTCCTGGGGCACCTGGTCGCCGCCGCCGGTCTTGCCGACGTCGACCACCTCGGCGGCGAGCCCGTCCAGCACCCCGGGCGGAACGAGCTTGTCGGTGAGCACGACGTCGGCGGCCTCGAGCAGCTCCCGCGCGCGCACGGTCAGCAGCCCAGGATCGCCCGGGCCGGCGCCGACGAGGTAGACGCGGCCCGTCATCGCGGCGACCGCTCGCCGTCACGCGCTGAGCGACGGTCGCCGATCATGCGCGCAAGAGCTCGCCCGCCCCCGCCGCCAGCAGCCGCTGCGCCACCGCCGCGCCGAGCGCCGCCGGCTCGTCGCCGTCGAGCTCGTCGCGCACCCAGGCCGAGCCGTCGACCGCGCCGACGAACGCGCGCAGCCGCAGCCCACCGCCGTCGAGCGCCGCGCAGTGCGCCCCCATCGGCGTGTGGCAGTCCGCGCCCAGCGCCCGCACCACGCTGCGTTCCGCCGCGAGCGTCCGCTCCGCGACCGCATCGCTGATCGCGCCCGCCGCCGCGCGCGCCGCGCGGTCGTCCGTGCGCGCCTCGATCAGCAGCGCGCCCTGGCCCGCCGCGGGCACGATCTCGCGCAGCACCGCGCCGATCGCGTCGGCCCGCCCCAGCCGGTGCAGCCCCGCCTCGGCCAGCACCGCCGCGTCGCACTCGCCCGCCGCGAGCTTGCGCAGCCGGGTGTCGACGTTGCCGCGCAGCTCCACCACGTCGAGGTTGGGTCGCAGCGCGCGCAAGGCCGCCGCCCGGCGCAGCGAGCTCGTCCCGACCCGCGCTCCCGGCGCCAGCGCATCCAGTCCCGGCGCCCCGCACAGCGCGTCGAACGCCGACGCCCGCGCCGGCACGCCCGCGACGACGAACCCGTCGGGCAGCTGCGCGGGCACGTCCTTGGCCGAGTGCACGGCCAGGTCGGCCTCGCCGCGCGCGAGCGCGTCCTCGATCTCCGCCACCCACTCGCGCTTGTCGTCGACGTCCCGGCGCCGGTCGCCGCGGGTGACCACCTCGACGAGCTGGCCGCCGCCCAGCAGCTCGGCGACGTGGCGCGCCTGGGCCAGCGCGAGCGCGCTGCCGCGCGTCGCGATCCTCACGGCGCCGCCGCGGGGGTGCGCGCGCGGCGCCTCACGTGCCGCGCAGCCGGCGGACGTTGTCGCGCTGCGGCTCGGTGTCCTCGTCGGCCGGCGCGGCTGGGTCCTCCACGATGCCGAACAGCTCACGCACCAGTGCGACCCGTCCGTGCCCGCTCTCGCGCACGCGGATCGTCGGCTCGTGCAGCAGCCGCTGCATCACCGCGCGGGCGACCGCATCCACGCGCGCCAGGTCGCGCTCGGTCGCGGCCTCCCAGCGCCCGCGGTTCTCCGCGAGCACCTGCTCGACGATCGCGCGCCCGTGCTCGCGCAGCGCGGCGACCGTCGGCAGCACGTCCTGCTGGCCTTATCCAGCGCGCGAAGCGGCGGATCTCCTCCTCGACGATCTGCTCGGCGCCCCGGGCCTCGACCGAGCGCGACGACATCGTGCGGGCCACCACGGTCTGCAGGTCGTCGATGTCGTAGAGCGTGACGTCGCCGAGGTCGCCGCAGGCCGGGTCGATGTCGCGCGGGACCGCGATGTCGATCAGCAGCAGCGGCCGGCCGGAGCGCTGCGCCATGACGAGCTCCAGGTCGCCGGCCTCGATGATCGGGTGCGGGGAGGCGGTCGAGGCGACCACGATGTCGGCGCGGGCGAGCTGGTCCGGCAGCTCGTCGAGCGAGACGACCTGGCCGCCGAAGCGGGCGGCGATCGAGCGCGCACGGTCGGCCCGGCGGTTGGCCAGGAACACGGTGGCGACGCCCTGCTCGGCCAGCGCCTGCGCGGTCAGCTCGCTCGTCTCCCCGGCCCCGACCACCACGACGTGGCGCGAGTGCAGGCTGCCGATGACCTCCTGCGCCAGGCGGACGGCGACCGACGACACGCTCGCGCGACCCTCGGAGATCGCGGTCTCCGAGCGCACCCGCTTGCCCGTCTGGACGGCGGCGCCGAACAGGCGGTTGAGCATCGGCCCGGTGGTGCCGGCGCTGCGGGCGAGCTCGTGCGCCCGGCGCACCTGGCCCTGCACCTCGGCCTCGCCGACGATCATCGACTCCAGGCCGGCGGCCACGCGGTAGAGCTGACGGGCGGCGTCGCAGTTGCGCGGCGCGTAGATGACCTCGGCGAGCTCGGTCGGGCGGATGCCCGCGCGGTTGGCCAGCAGCCCGAGCACGGCGCTCTCGGCCGCGACGGGGTTCGGTGCGACGAGGTAGACCTCGGTGCGGTTGCAGGTCGAGATGACCGCGGCCTCGTGGACGCTGGCCACCTCGATCGTCTCGCCCAGGAACGCCGTCGCGCCGGTGTTCGTCATCGCCAGGCGCTCGCGCAGCGCCACGGGCGCAGTCTTGAACGACACGCCGAGGCAGAGGACCTCAGCGGTCAAGCGCGCGCTCCTCCGCCGGCGCGACCTCGCGCTCGGGCGCGACCTCGTCGAGCGCGGCGACCTCGCGCTCGATGCGCGCCAGCCGCGCGCCCATGATCACGACGTAGACGAGGATCAGCGCGAGGAAGACCAGGTAGGCGGCGGCGACGTACTTGCCGGCCTCGTCGAGCGGCAGCGCGGGCATCAGAGCGATGGGGCGGCAGTGCGCCGCGCGACGGGGACCTCTTCGACGCCGAGCTTGCGGCGCAGCGAGCGCAGGTTCGCCCGCGCGTGCTTGGCCGCCATCTCGAACTTCCACAGCGTGACGAACAGCAGCGCCATGCCGAGCACGGCGATCAGGAACGTCAGGCGCATGTCGCCGGGCATCGACCCGCCGGTCGCGCTCAGCACGCGCGGATGGCTGTAGGCCTGCGCGAGCCGGACCGCGAGGAAGTTCAACGGCACGAACGCCCCGGCGATGACCGCGAAGACGCTGGCGTAGCGGGCCTGGCGCTCGGGGTCCTCGATCGAGAAGCGCAGCGGCTGGTACGTCGCGTAGAGCAGGAAGACGATCAAGAACGACACGAGGGTCGGCTCGTCCCACACCCACCAGTGGCCCCACGACGCGCGCGCCCAGATCGACCCGGTGACGAGCACGCCGGCGGCCAGGATCAGCGAGATGTGGATCGCGACGTACGAGCGCAGGTCGTGGCGCGCGTCGCGCGTGCGCAGATGCTGGATCGCGAAGATCCCGGCGGCGACGAAGCCGCACAGCGCGACGATCGCCATCGGCACGTGCAGGTAGAAGATCTTCTGCACGAAGCCCTGGTCGGCGTCGTTGGACGCGTAGAAGAAGACGAGCGCCAAGGCGCCGGTCAGGGTGATGAGCGTGGCGACGGAGAGGGCACGCAGCCCCTTGCCGTACATGAGAGGTTCAGTCCTCCAACAACGGGTCGAAGACCGCTACGGCGAGCAGCCCGAAGACCAGATCGTACAGACCGAGGATCAGCAGCCAGCGCACGGGCACCGGCTCGGCCCCCGCCTCGAGCAGCAGCGGCTCGATCGCGCGCGCCGCGCCGATGACGACCGGGACGAGCAGCGGCAGCGCGATCATCGGGCCGACGAGGTCGCGCGCGCGGGTGCGCACGGCGAGCGCGCCGACGAGCGCGGCGACGATCGCGAAGCCGAGGTCGGCGAGCAGCAGGATGCCGAGGAGCTCGGGCAGCGCCTGCCCGATCCCCGGGCCGAGCAGCAGCAGCGCGAACGCGGGGACGGCGACGATCTCGAACACGACGAGGTAGACGAACAGCGCGGTCGCCTTGGCCACGAACAGCCACGTCCGATCGACCGGCGCGAGCAGGAACGCGTCGAAGCCGCCCTGCTCCTCGTCGGCGACGTAGAGGCGGTTGAGGCCGAGCATCCCGGCGAACAGCAGCGTCACGACGAGGATGCCCGCCGCGAGGTCGCCCTCGACCTGCTCGCGGTGCAGCGCGAAGTGGAAGACCACGAACGTCGTGACCGAGAACAGCGCCATGCCCGGCACCGACTCGAGCGTGCGCAGCTCGAGGCGCAGCTCCTTGCGCAGGACGGCGAGCGCGACCCTCACCGGTACAGCGCCCCGATCTGCTCGGGCGTGATCTCGGCGGCCGGGCCGGCGAGCACGACCCGGCCGCCGCGCAGCCCGAGCGCGACGTCGGCCTCGGCCAGCCCGCCGGCGGGATCGTGGCTCGTGATCACCCGGGTCCGGCCGCGGGGGTGGGTGGGGCTCTGTCTCAACAGCGGCTCGAGCAGCTCGGCCGCCGCGGGGTCGAGGTTGGCCCGCGGCTCGTCGAGCAGCAGCAGCTGCGGGTCGTGCAGCACCGCCCGCGCCACCGCGACCCGCTGCACCATGCCGCGCGACAGCAGCGCGACGGGCTCGTCCGCGCGCCGGGTCAGGCCGACCGCGTCGAGCAGCTCGGTGACCCGCTCGCCGGGCAGGTCGTGCAGGCGAGCGTGGTAGCGCAGGTTCTCGCGGGCGCTGAGCTGGCGGTACAGCAGCGGGTCGTGGCCCAGCAGCCCGACCCGGCCGCGAACCGCCCACGCGCGGTCGGGCAGCGGTTCGCCGAGAACCCGCACCGTCCCGGTCGTCGGTCGCAGCAGGGTGGCCAGGACGCGCAGGAGCGTCGACTTGCCCGCCCCGTTGGGGCCGAAGACGACGAGCGTACGGCCCTCCTCGAGCGTCAGCGAGACGCCGGCGAGCGCCGCCCGCTCGCCGTAGGAGCGCCCGACGCCGTCGAGCTCAATGGCCGTGGTCACCGCGGATGGTGGCGACCGCGTGCTGGAGGACCGGGGCGACCACGCCGAAGACCTCGTCGATCGCCTTCGGGCTGCCGGGGAAGTTGACGATCAGCGTGCCGCCCGCCACGCCGGCCAGCCCGCGCGACAGCGCGCCCATCGGCGTGCGGCGCAGCGACTCGGCGCGCATCGCCTCGGCCAGGCCGGGCACCTCGCGGTCGATGACGGCGCGCGTCGCCTCGGGGGTCACGTCGTCGGGGGTGAGCCCGGTGCCGCCGGTCGTGAACACCAGCTCGAAGCCCTCGTCGACGTAGTGGGACAGGCGGTCCCCGATGAGGCCGAAGTCGTCGGGCACGACCTCCATCGCGGCCACGTCGGCGCCCGCCTCCTCGGCGCGGCGCGCGAGCAGCTCGCCGCTGGTGTCCTCCCGCCGCTGGCGGGCGACGCCGGTCGAGACGGTCAGGACGGCGCAGCGCATACGCGCGCGAAGGCTAATCGTCGCGCGCGTAGGCGGACTTGCCGCCGGTCTTGGCCAGCAGCGCGACCGAGGCGATCTCGACCCCGCGCTCGATGCCCTTGACCATGTCGTAGACGGTCAGCGCGGCGACGCTGGCGGCGGTCAGCGCCTCCATCTCGACCCCGGTGCGGGCGGTGACGCGGGCCTCGGCCGTGACGGTGACGAGCCCCTCGGCGGCGTCGACCTCGGCGTCCACGGTCACCTTCTCCAGCGCCAGCGGATGGCAGAGCGGGATCAGCTCGCTCGTGCGCTTGGCCGCCTGGATGCCGGCGATGCGGGCGGTGGCGAGCACGTCGCCCTTCGGCGCGTCGCCGGTGGCGATCGCCGCGGCGGTGGCCGGGCTCATCCGCACGAGCGCGCGGGCGACGGCCCGCCGCTGCGTGACGTCCTTGCCGCCCACGTCGACCATCCGGGCCTGGCCGCGCTCGTCGAGGTGGGTCAGCTCGCCCACCGGTGCTACACCACGCTGTGCTGGGCCGAGCGGATGAGGTCGAGCACCGCGCGCTCGTCGCCGCGCTCGAGCAGCTCGATCGGGTCCGGGTCGCCGTTGACGATGCCCTCGAAGAACGCCTTGCGGTCCTGGTAGGTCGGCAGCGTCGCCTTCGCCCAGCCGCGGGCGTCGTTGAGCATGACCGCCAGGCGCGCGTACGGCTCGCCGTACTGCTCGGCGATCTGGCGCTTCATGCGCTTGGCCAGCGCGGGGGAGGAGCCGGCGGTCGAGATCGCGATGGCCAGCGGGCCGCTGCGGACGATCGCCGGGAGGATGAAGTTGCACAGCGGCGGGACGTCGACGACGTTGACGAGCATCGCGCGCGCGTCGGCGTCGTCGTAGACGCGGATGTTCGTGTCGGTGTCGTCGGTGGCGGCGATCACCATGAACACGCCGTCGAGGTCCTGCGCCCCGGCGTATTCGCGCCGTTCCCAGATGATCGAGCCTTCGCGCGCGAGCCGCTCCAGCTCCGGCTCGACCTCGGGGGCGATGACCGTGACGTCGCCGTCGCAGGCGAGCAGGCCCTCGACCTTCTCGAGGCCGACCTCGCCGCCGCCGACGACGAGGCAGCGCCGGTTGCGCAGCTTCAAGCACGCGATGTAGAAGGGGGTGTCGAGCATGTCGCGCACGCACGTCTGGTCGCACGTGCCGCGACGGAACTGGCAGACGCACGGCTTCCCGGCGTAGGCGGCGGCAGGCATGGGGTCAGGGTACCGGCCGGATCGCGCCGCCTATCGCCGGCGCAGTGCGCGGCCGATGACGCGGCCCAGGGCGATCGGGCCGTCGCGCAGGGCGCGCTCGCGGTCGCGGTCGCGGACCGAGCGCAGGCCGGCCACCGCGCGCCCCGCGCGCTCGACGGTGGCGTCGTACGGTCCCCACCACAGGGCCCCGCCGACCGGCGGCTCCCACGTGATCGCCCGGGCCGAGGCGAAGTCGCGCAGCGCGTCCTCGCCGCCGGCGCCGCCCCAGGGCGCGGCGGGCAGGGCGGGCACGATGCGGTGGTCGTTGAGCCAGGTCGCGCCGGTGTCGAGCGTGCGGGCGATGCGCTCGCCCGCGTAGCGGTCGGCCGTCCACACCGAGATGCCCGGCCCGGTCGGCAGGCGCCGCACCGCGGCGATCGCGTCGTCGGTCGCCGCGACGGGCGTGACCGCCAGCAGCGGCCCGTCGGCGGGCTCGGTTCCGGCGCGCATCGCGTCGGTGACGCCGTCGAGCACGACCGGCCGCCACCGGCCGGAGCCCGGGCCGCCGGCCACCACCCGAGCGCCCGCCGTGACCGCCTCCTCGACGAGCGCGGGGACCTGGCCCGGATCCTCGACCGGCGGGAGGGCTCGCGCCGCCGCGCAGACCGCGGCCAGCCACTCGCCGTGGACGGCCTCGGCGACGAAGACCCGGCGCAGCGCGCCGCGGGTGCGCCCGCCGGCGGCGAACGCGGCGTTGACCGTGCCGCGCGCCGCCCGCGCGATGCCCGCGTCGGCGAGCACGAGCGCCGCGCCGACCCCCGACGTCTCCAGCGCCACCGGCACGCCGGCCTGCGCGCAGCCGAGCGCGACGTCGTGTCCGGCGCTGCGCGTGCCGGTGAACGCGACCTTGGCGATCCCCGGCGTCGCGACGAGGGCCCGGCCCACGTCGTCGCCGCCCGACGCCAGCGCGAGCAGCCCCTCCGGCAGGCCGGCGCGCACGAACAGCCGCGCGATCCGCGCTCCCGCCACCTCGGCCCGCGGCGAGGGCTTGAGCACGACGCCGTCGCCGGCCAGCAGCGCGGCGCCGATCTGCCACAGCGGCTGGGCGAACGGCGCGTCGCCGGCGCCGATGATCGCCACCACGCCGAGCGGCTCGTAGATGCGCCGGGCGCGGGTGGTCGGGCTGCTGGCCCGGGGCACCGCGAGGCGGCGCTCACGCAGCGCGCGGACCCCTCCGTCGGCGAGCCAGCGCAGCGCGTCCACCGCGGGCAGCAGCTCGAGCGCGACGACCTCGGCGCGCGTGCGCCCGCCCTCCTGGCCGAGCACGTCGGCCAGCTCGTCGAGCTCGTCGATGACCGCCTGCGCGGCGCGGCGCAGGTAGCGCGCGCGGTCGGGCAGCCGCAGGGCGGCCCAGAGCGGCTGGACCTGGGCGCTCGACGCGACGAGCGCGGCGACGTCCGGAGGGGCGTCCGCGGTCATGGCCAGAACATACGCAGGCCGCCGGCGTCCGCATCAACGCATCATCAAAGCTGACGATATGATGCAGCAATGCGCACCACGGTGACGCTGGACTCGGACACGCGGGCGTTGATCGAGCGCGCGATGCGCGAGCGCGGCCTCTCGTTCAAGGAGGCGCTCAACGACGCGATCCGCGCCGGCTTGCGCGGCTCGGCCGCGACTCGGACCGCATACACGACACCGCGGGATCTCGGTCCCGCCCGAGTCGATCTGACGAAGTCGCTGACGCTCGCCGCCGACCTCGAGGACGACGAGCTGGTCCGGCGCCTGGCGCAGGGACGCTGAGCCGGCATGGTGATCGTCGACGCGAACGTGCTGCTGTACGCCGTCGACCGTCGCAGCGCGCACCACGAAGCGAGCCTCGCGTGGCTTGACGGAGCGCTGCGGGGCGCCGAGACGGTCGCCCTGGCTTGGGTGGTCCTCCTGGCCTTCGTACGGATCGGCACCCATCCGTCGCTGCTGGCCCACCCCATGACGGTCGACGAGGCGCTGTCCCAGGTCGATGCGTGGCTCTCCTCCCCGGTGGCGATCATCGCTCATCCCGGGGTGCGCCACGTCGAGGTGCTGAGGTCATTGCTGCGCGAGAGCGGAACCGCGGGCAACCTGACGACCGACGCCCATCTCGCGGCCCTGGCCGTCGAGCACGGAGCCGAGATCGTCTCGTACGACCGCGACTTCGCCCGCTTCGCCGGCGTGCGTCACCGTCTGCCCTGACCCGGATTCAGTCGCCCCGGCCGCGGCCGCGCTCGATCTCCTCCAGCCGCCGCGCCATCTCGCGCTCGTGCTCGCCGGGCACGTAGAAGCGCCGTCCCGCCACCTTCGCCGGCATGAGCTCCTGGCGCGTGAGGTGGCCGGGGTTGTCGTGCGGGTAGTCGTAGCCCTCCCCGCCGCGGGTGGGTGGGGGTGGATTCGAGCGAAGGTACGGCGGAGGCGGCGCGACGCCGTGCTCGCGCACCAGCGCCCGGGCGGCGTGCAGCGCCTGCCCGGCGGCGTTCGACTTCGGCGCCAGCGCGAGGTACACCGCCGCCTGCGCGAGCGCGTAGTGCGCCTCGGGCATGCCGACGTGCTCCACCGCGGCCGCAGCGGCGACCGCGACCTGCAACGCCTGCGGGTCCGCGTTGCCGACGTCCTCCGAGGCGAAGATCACCATCCGGCGCACGATGAACCGCGGATCCTCGCCGCCCTCGAGCATCACCGCGAGGTAGTAGAGCGAGGCGTCGGGATCGGAGCCGCGGGTCGCCTTGATCCACGCCGAGGCGAGGTCGTAGTGCTGGTCGCCGGCGCGGTCGTAGCGGATCGCCCGCCGCTGCAGCGCGTCCTCGGCGGCGGCGAGCGTCACGTGCCCGACGGTCGACGCCGCCAGCTCGAGCGCGCCCAGCGCCGTCCGCGCGTCACCGCCCGAGCGCTCGGCCAGGAAGGCCAGCGCGTCGTCGTCGATCGACGCGCCGACTCGCCGCAGCAGCACCGCGACGTCGTCGGCCGACAGCGGCACCAGCTCGTAGACCGCCATCCGGCTGAGCAGCGCCGAGTTGACCTCGAAGTAGGGGTTCTCGGTGGTCGCGCCGATGAGCGTCACCAGCCCCTCCTCGACCGCCGGCAGCAGCGCGTCCTGCTGGGCCTTGTTGAAGCGGTGGATCTCGTCGAGGAAGAACACGGTTCGCTGCCCCGACTGCCGGCGGTGCGCCGCGCGCTCGATGACGCCCCGGATCTCCGGGCGGCCGACCTGGACGGCGCTGAGCTCCTCGAACGCGGCGTTCGCGCTGGTGGCCACGATCCGCGCGAGCGTCGTCTTGCCGCTGCCGGGCGGACCGTAGAGCAGCATCGAGTGCGGGCGGCCCTCCTCGATGGCCCGGCGCAGCGCCGAGCCGGGGCCGAGCAGGTGCGCCTGGCCGACCACCTCGTCGAGCGTGGTCGGGCGCATGCGCGCCGGCAGCGGCGCGGACGGGTCCGCGGCGGGCGCCGCGGACGGCGGCGGCTCATCGGCGGTTGGGAAGAGCTGACCTTCCATCATGCGCAAGTATCGCGATGAATAGCATCCCGCCGATGGCGGACCTCCAGGACGCGACGACGGACCTGCTCCAGCGCCTCCTGCGCTTCGACACGGTCAACCCGCCCGGAAACGAGCTGCGCGCCCAGGAGCACCTGGCAGCGCTGCTGAGCCGGGCCGGCTTCGAGGTCGAGCTGCTCGGCCGCACGCCGGAGCGCCCGAACCTCGTTGCCCGTCTGCGCGGCGCCGCGGACGGTCCGACGCTGTGCCTGCTGTCGCACGTCGACACCGTCTACGCCGACCCGGAGCACTGGCGCCACGGCCCCTGGTCGGGCGACATCGCCGACGGCTGCCTGTGGGGCCGCGGCGCGATCGACATGAAGAGCCAGACCGCGGCCGAGGTCGCCGCGGGCATCTCGCTGGCGAGCACGGGCTGGCGCCCGGCGCGGGGCGAGCTGCTGATCGTCGTGCTCGTCGACGAGGAGACCGGCGGCGAGGACGGGGCGCAGTGGATCTGCTCCGAGCACGCCGACAAGGTGCGCTGCGACTACCTGCTCAACGAGGGCGCGGGCGCGATCGTCCCGTTCGAGGGCCGGCGCCACATCGGCGTCTGCGTCGCCGAGAAGGGCGTCTTCCGCTTTCGCGTGAGCACGGACGGCGTGGCCGGCCACGCCTCGATGCCGAAGATCGGCGACAACGCGCTGCTGAAGATGGTGCCGATCCTCGAGCGGCTGCGCGACCGCACGCCGGCCTTCGATCTCACGGATGGTCCGCGCGGACTGCTGGAGGGGCTGGGCTTCGACGCGTCCGACCCGGCCGCGGCGCTGGAGTCGCTGCGCTCCCGCGATCCGGGGCTCGCGGTGCTCGTCGAGCCGATGCTCGGCGTGACGCTGGCCCCGACCCGCATCCGGGCGTCGGAGAAGGTCAACGTCATCCCGGCCGTCGCGACGGTCGACGTCGACTGCCGCGTGCCGCCCGGCCACGGCCGCGACCTGGCCGAGCGGCGCGTGCTCGACGTCCTCGGTCCGGGCGGCTACCGCCTGGAGTGGACCGAGCAGGTCGCCGGCAACGCGTCGCCGGTGCAGTCGCCGCTCATGGACGCCATCCGCGCGTGGATCGGCGAGCATGACCCCGAGACGACGGTCGTCCCGACGATCCTCACCGGCTTCAGCGACTCGCGGTCGTTTCGCACGGCGTTCCCCGACGTCGTCGCGTACGGCTTCTTCCCGCACAAGCACATGACCGTGATGAAGACCGCGCCGCTGATGCACTCCGCCGACGAGCGCATCGACGTCCGCGACCTCGGCCACGCCGCGCGGTTCTTCCGCGACGTGACGGTCCGCCTTCTCGGGTAGGAGCGCTCGCGTGGCCCGCACGCGACTGTCCTCTGCCGTCTTCCGGCTGCCGATCGCCCGGATCCGCGAGGGCTACTACTCCGACCAGTACTTCAACCTGACCAAGGAGCTGCTCGAGCACGAGGGCCACCGCCCCCAGGTGCTCATGCAGGTCTTCCAGAAGCGCGAATCGATCCTCGGCGGCATCGACGAGGCGATCGCGATCCTGCGCGAGTGCTCGGGCGAGCGCGGGGCGGGCGGGGAGTGGATCGGCGGCTGGGACCGCCTCGAGGTGCGCGCGCTGTACGAGGGCGACCCGATCGTGCCGCGCGAGGCGGTCATGACGATCCGCGGCGACTATGCGCTGTTCGCGCATCTCGAGACGGTCTACCTCGGCTGCCTGGCCCGGCGGACGCTGATCATGCGCAACGTGGCCGAGGTCGTCGAGGCGGCGCGCGGCAAGGAGATCCTCTACTTCCCGGCTCGCCACGACCACTGGCTCGTGCAGACCGGCGACGGGTGGGCCGCGCACGTGGCCGGAGCGATCGGCGTGTCGACCGACGCGCAGGCGTCGTGGTGGGGCGGGCGCGGCGTCGGGACGGTGCCGCACGGGCTGATCGCGGCCTACGGCGGCGACACGGTCGCGGCGGCGCGGGCGTTCGCGGACCGCTTCGCCGGCGACATGAACATCACCGTGCTCGTCGACTTCGAGAACGACTCGGTGTGCACGTCGCTCGCGGTGGCCGACGCGCTCGGTCCGCGGCTGTGGGGGGTGCGGCTGGACACGAGCGAGGCGCTCGTCGATCGCTCGCTGGCGGACACCGGCCTGCGAGGGGTTCAGGCGCGGCTCGTCGAGAAGGTGCGCGCGGCGCTCGACGAGCACGGCCACGAGCACGTGCGGATCGTCGTGTCGGGCGGCTTCGACGCCGAGCGCATCCGGCGCTTCGAGGCGGCGGGCGTGCCGGTGGACGCCTACGGGGTCGGCTCGTCGCTCATCCGCGGCCAGAACGACTTCACGGCCGACGTCGTGGAGGTCGAGGGCCGTCCGTGCGCAAAGGTCGGCCGCGGGGTCTGGCCGAGCGAGCGCCTCGAGCGCGTGACCTGACGCGCCCCGGGAGCGCCCTCGCCGCGGCCGGGACGACACCGTGGTCGGCCCGGGCGTCCCTAGACTCCGCGGCGCATGTTCGCCCGCATCGACCACATCGGCGTGGCCGTCGAGGACCTCGACGCCGCCATCGCCCTCTACGAGCGCGACCTCGGCATGGCGCTCGTCCACCGCGAGACCATCGAGTCGCAGGGCGTCGAGGCGGTGCTCCTCGACGTCGGCGAGAACCACGTGGAGCTGCTGGCGCCGCTCTCGCCGGACACGCCGGTGGGCAAGTTCCTCGCCCGCAAGGGGCCCGGCCTGCACCACGTCGCCTACCAGACCGCGGACGTCGAGCAGGCGCTGGCGGCGCTCAAGGCGTCCGGGGCCCGGCTCATCGACGAGCAGCCGCGCGTCGGCATCCGCGACTCGCGCGTCGCCTTCGTCCACCCCGCCTGGTCGGGCGGCGTGCTCACCGAGATCGTCCAGCCCGCGAAGGAGCATTGACCATGGTCCAGGCATCCATCGGCTTCAAGGCCAGCCCGCCGCTCGGGCTGCGCGTCGAGCAGTCCGACCTCGACGCGCTGCTCGCCGCGCTCGGCGGCGAGGGATGGCACGACCTCAAGACCGCGGACGGCAGCGTGCGCCTGAACCTCCATCACGTCCTCTGGGTGCGCACCGAGAACGACGAGCACAAGGTCGGCTTCGGCCGGTAAGGCCCCGGGGCGGCGGTGGGGCGGGTGGCTACAGCTCGCGCCGGATGAGCTTCGTCGCGCGCTCGGCCGCCCGCTGGCGCAGCGGGCGGCGCGCCCAGCGACCCGGCCGCATCCGCTCGGAGACCTCGAGGTCGGCCTCGAACGCCTCGGTGAGCTGCCGGGCCACGCTGGGACTGGACGCACAGGGTGGCCTCGTCGCTGGCCTGGAACGAGCGGTTGTCGAAGTTCACGGAGCCGACCGACGCCCACGCGCCGTCGATGCACAGCGTCTTGGCGTGCAGCATCGTCGGCTGGTACTCGTAGAGCTCGACGCCGGCCTCGAGCAGGCGGTCGTACTCGCTGCGCCCGGCGACGCGCACGAGCTCCTTGTCGATGTGGCGCCCGGGGACGAGGACGCGCACGCGGACGCCGCGTTGCGCGGCGGCGTCGCACAGCGCGTCGACGAACGCGGGGCGCGGCGCGAAGTACGCAGCGGTGAGGTCGAGCGACTCGCGCGCGCAGGCGATGGCCAGGAAGTACAGCGCCTCGATGTTCGTGTCGCCGACGGTCGCGCGCGAGCGCACGAGCTGCATCGGGCCGCCGTTCTGCCGCGGCTGGAGGTCCGGCAGGTAGGCGTCGCCGACGAGCACATCCCCGGTGGCCTCCAGCCAGTTCTCGGCGAACGCGCCCTGCAGGCCGCGGACGACCGGCCCGCGCACGCGGACGTGGGTGTCGCGCCAGTGGTCGGGGTCCTGCGCGTCGCCGGTCCACTCCTCGGCGATGCCGACCCCGCCGATCATCCCGACCTCGCCGTCGACGATCAGCAGCTTGCGGTGGGTGCGGTTGTTCAGCCGCTGCAGCGCGTACGGGCGCGGCGGGCGAAACCGCGCGACGCAGACGCCGGCCTCGCGCATCCGGTCGACCAGGTCGGCCTCCATCTTCGCCGCCCCGACCGCGTCGAGGATCACGTTGACCTCGACGCCCTCGCGCGCCTTGTCGACCAGGCAGCCGGCGACGTCGGCGGCGATGTCGCCGCGCCAGTAGACGTACGTCTCGAGGTTCACGGTGCGCCGCGCCGCGCGGATGGTGTCGAGGAAGACCGGGAAGATGCGATCGCCGTTGATGAGCACCTCGAGGTCGTTGCCGCCGGAGATCGGGGCGCTGGTCAGCGCCTCCGCGGCCCGCAGGAAGTCCGGCGCGCCGACCTCCAGCTCGGGGCCCTGCAGCTCGTAGCCGTGGCGCTGCTCGCGACGGTGGGCGAGCGAGCCCATCGCGTACCAGGTCCCGGCGGCGACGGCCAGGCCGCCGGCCCAGGCGGCGTGGGGGCGCCAGTCGACCGGACTCACGGCACCACCACCTCGTACTGCTCGTCGCGGTTGGCGAACGAGGACGCCGGAGGATCGGCGACCTCGCCGTCGATGTTCCATCGCGTGCCGGCCGGGGTCGCGATCGTCAGCGCGCGCGAGCGGGCGTGCACGACGCCGCGCTGGCGGACGATCCGCCCGGTGCGCAGGCCGAACGCACGGCGGACCAGGCCCAGGCGCGAGCCCGCGGTGACGACCACGACGTCGAGCAGGTGGTCGCGCGGGTCGGCCTCGGCGATCCCGCTGCCGCCGCCGAACGCGCCGGTCGCCCCGACGATCACCTGCCAGGCGTGGCCGTCGAAGACGGCCCGGCCGGCGTCGTCGTCGACGCGGGCCGCGATGGGATGGCCGGTGAGCCCTGCGCGCAGCGCGCCCGCGGCGTAGGCGAGCGGCCCGAGCCGGGGCTTCAGGGGCGTGGCTCGGTGGGCGGCGACGACGGACAGGCCGCAGCTCGCGGCGTTGACGAACGGCCGCGCGCCGGCCCGGGCGAGCTGCAGCGTCAGCGTCCGGGCGGCGGGGTCCGCGGCCAGCGCGCACGCGTCGCGCGGGTCGCGCGGCAGGCCCAGCTCGCGCGCGAAGTCGTTGGCGGTGCCGGACGCGACCACGGCGAGCGGCACCTCCAGTACAGAGGCGAGCGCGGCGACCGGCGCGATCGAGCCGTCGCCACCCGCGACGACGAGCCGTGCCCCGCCGGCATCGTGCGCGTCCGCGGTTCGCGCCGCGCCTGCGTCCTCGGCTCGTGCGCCGCCTGTCCCGGCTGCGCCGGGGTCTTGGGTTCGCGCTCCGCCCGCCCGGCCCGCGCCGGCGCCCTGCGGCCACAGCGCCGCGACGATCGCGTCCCTCGCCCCATCGAGGTCAGCGATGTCGAACGGCGTCACCTCGGCGCCGCGGGCCCGCAGTGCCGCGGCCACGGCGTCCACGTCGGTGCCGGAGCCCGAGGATCGGTTGGCGACGAGCGCGACGCGCACCTGCGGCAGTCTCACCTATCGTGGCCGGTCGCCGATGTCTGCCACCGCACCCATCGATCCCGGCGCGCGCCGCTCGCTGCGACGCCGGCTGGCCGCCGGGCCGGTGGCCCGGCGCATCGCGCGGCTCGACCTGCGGCTGTACCGGGTGGTGCGCGCGCACGGCCACCACCCCGCGCTGACCCCGGCGGTGCGCGCGTTCTCGCGGTCCGGCGAGCACGCGGCGCTGTGGCTGGCGCTGGGCGCCGGCGGCGCGCTGGTCGACCGTTCGCGCCGCGCGCGCTGGTGCCGCGGCGCGCTGGTGGTCGCCTTCACGTACGCGCTGAACACCGCGATCAAGGCGGTGGTGCGCCGTCGTCGCCCCGCGTTCGAGGATCTCCCGGCGCTCGTGGCGACGCCGACGGCGCTGTCGTTTCCCAGCGCGCACGCCGCGTCCTCGTTCGCGGCCGTCCGGGCGTACGCCGGGCTGCTGCCGCGCGGCCCGCTGCTCGCCGCGGCGGCGGTCATGGGCTGGTCGCGGGTCTACCTCGGCGTGCACTACCCGTCGGACATCGCCGCGGGCGCGCTGCTGGGCACGGCGATCGGGGGGCTCGCGCGATGAGGGTCGGGATCGTCGGCATGCCCAACGCGGGCAAGTCCTCGCTGTTCAACGCGCTGACTCGGGCCGGCGCGGAGGCCGCGAACTACCCGTTCACGACGATCGAGCCCAACGTCGCCGTCGTGCCGGTGCGCGACGTGCGGCTCGATCGGGTGGCCGAGACGATCGGCGCGTCGAACGTCGTCTACGACACGATCGACTTCCACGACATCGCCGGCCTGGTCGCCGGCGCGCACAAGGGCGAGGGCCTGGGCAACAAGTTCCTGGCCAACATCCGCGAGACCGACGCGATCGTCCACGTCGTGCGCGCGCATCGCGACCCGAACGTCGTCCATCCCGATGGCGAGGTCGACCCGCTGCGCGACATCGAGGTGATCGAGACCGAGCTGATCATGGCCGACCTCGAGCAGGCCGAGCGCCGCTACGAGCGCGTCGTGCGCGCGGCGCGCGGCGGCGACCGCGCGGCGATCGCCGAGGAGGCGTGGCTGCGCGAGCTGATCGCGGCGCTGCAGGAGGGCCGGCCCGCGCGCTCGGTCCCGCCGCCCGAGGAGGCGCCGAACGCGCAGCGCGACCTGGGCTCGCTGACGGCCAAGCCGGTGCTGTTCGTGGCGAACGTCGACGAGGGCGACGACGAGGTGCCAGCGGAGATCGCCGCGCACGCCGCGGCGCAGGGTGCGGTCGCGGTCGCGGTGTCGTCGCGCCTGGAGGCCGAGCTGTCGGAGCTCGACGACGCGGACGCCGCGGCGATGCGCGCGGACCTCGGCCTCGCCGAGTCCGGGCTCGAGCGCGTGGTCGGCGGCGCGTTCGCGCTGCTGCACCTGATCGCGTTCTTCACCGCCGGCGAGGACAAGCCGGCGCAGTCGTGGCATCTGCGCGAGGGGCTGACCGCGTGGCACGCGGCGGGCGAGATCCACACCGACATCCAGAGGGGCTTCGTCCGCGCCGAGGTCATCAACTGGGAGGCGCTCGTCGAGGCCGGCGGCTACGCGGGCGCGCGCGAGCGCGGCGTGCTGCGCCTGGAGGGCCGCGACTACGTGATGGCCGACGGCGACGTGATCACGGTCAAGTTCACGCCGTAGCCGCGGGGCGGTCGGTCCGCCCTCAGGACCTATCCCGGTAGGCCCGCGGCGCCAGAGGGCGCCGCGCGGCGCCGGACGTCGTCCGGCCGCTCACGAAGGCCACCAGCATTGGTTTCGCGGCCGGACGACCCCCGGCATCCACGCGGCATCCCTCTGGCATCCACGCTCCTCCCGGGCTAGGCCCTCAGCGTCCCGGCGTCCAGCGCGCCACGAGCCTCGCCCGCCGCGCGGTGCGCTGCGTCGCGTCCTCGTGGCGGTCCGCGCTGGCCAGGACCGCGGCGACTCCGCGCGCGCCGAGCAGCCGCAGCGGCTCGGGCTCCCACGGCGGGCTGACGTGGCCGACCCAGGGCAGCGCGGTCAGCGCCGTCTGCTCGCCCCGGATGAGGTCGGCGAGCGTGCGCCCGCAGACGTTCGCGGCCACCACGCCGTGGCCGCTCAGCCCGCCCGCCCACGCGAGCCCGGCGGCGCGGTCGCAGCCGATGCCCATCGACCAGTCGCGTGGGACGCCGAGCGACCCGCCCCAGCGGTGGGTGATCGCCGCGCTCGACGCGGCCGGGAACCACCGGCGCAGCTCCTGCTCGATGCGGCCGTGGACCTCGGGACGCACCTCGTCGGCCTCGCGGATCCGGCTGCCCGGCCGGTACGGCGCCCCGCGCCCGCCCAGCGCGATCCGCCAGTCGACCGTCCGCTGCGCGTAGGCGAAGAGGTGGTGCTGATCGGCGACCGGCTCGCAGCCCGACCATCCGATCTGCTCCCACGCCTCGTCGCCGAGCGGCTCGGTCGCGAGCATGTGGCTGGACATCGGCAGGAACGCCCGGCGGCATCCCGGCAGTCGGACGCTGTAGGACTCGGTGGCGCGCACGACCATCTCGGCGCGCACGACGCCGCCCGGGCACTCGACCCGGCCGCCCGCGACGGTCCTCGCCGGGCTGCGCTCGTACAGCGTCACCCCGCGCCGCTCGCACGCCGCCGCGAGCCCGCGCACGAGCCGGCCGGGGTGCACGCGCGCGCAGTGCGGCGTGTACGTGCCGCCCAGAACGCCCGGGATCCGCAGCCGCTCGCCGACCTCGCGGGCGCTGAGCCGGCGCATGTCGCTCTCGCCGATCCCCCGTGCGCGCCGGCCTTCGAGCCCCGCGACGAGCCGCTCGAGCTGCGGCGCGCTCGTCGCCACGCGCAGAGCGCCGCTCTTCACCCACCCGCAGTCGATCTCCTCCTCGGCGACGACGCGGCCGACCTCGTCGACGGCCTCGATCATCGTCCGCTCCGCGCGGACGACGGCGTCCATGCCGTGCCGGCGGGCGTACACCCGCGCCTCGCCCGAGATGCCCGCCGAGACGAACCCGGCGTTGCGCCCGGCCGCGCCGTAGCCCGCGTGCCGGGCCTCGATCACGACGATGCGCATCGACGGGTCGGCGCGCGCGAGGCTGTACGCGGTCCACAGGCCGATGAACCCGGCGCCGACGATCGCGACGTCGGTGTCGACGTCCCCGGCGACCGGGGCCCGGGGGACGACGGGCTCGCCGAGCGTGTCCATCCAGAGGCTGACCGCCACGCCGCAATACTGAACGACATGGCGTTCGTCCCGCCCGCCCGCCATCTCCTGCGCGCCAAGGACCTCGCGGACGCCCGCTACCTCGAGCCGCTGACCGTCGAGGACCTGGCCGGCGCGGCCGGCCTGTCGCGCGCGCACTTCAGCCGCGAGTTCCGGCGCGCGTTCGGCGAGTCGCCGCACGCGTACCTGCTCACCCGCCGCCTCGAGCGCGCCGCCGCCCTGCTGCGCACCACCGATCGCTCGGTCGCCGACATCTGCTTCTCGATCGGGCTGCGCAGCGTCGGCTCGTTCACGTCGAGCTTCACGCACACCTTCGGCGTCTCGCCGACCGTCTACCGCGACCGCCATCCGCCCGCCGCGCAGTACGCGCGCCTGCCCGCCTGCGTCGTCCGGTTCTACGGTCGCCCGCAACACCGCACATCTGGAGAAGACAGGGCTCCCGGCCCGGACTAGCGTCCCCGGCGACCCCATCCACCCCCCGCCGGGAGGCCCGCCATGATCCGCATCGCCACCGCCCATCTCTGGGTCCACGACCAGGACGAGGCGCTGAAGTTCTACACCGAGAAGCTCGGCTTCGAGACCCGGGTCGACGTCACGCTCGCCGAGATGGGCGACTTCCGCTGGCTCACCGTCGGGCCGGTCGGCCAGCCGGACGTCGACGTGGTCCTCATGGCGATCCCCGGACCGCCGATCATGGATGCCGAGACGGCGCAGCAGGTCCGCGACCTGATGTCGAAGGGCTTCGCCGGCACCGTGTTCCTGACCACCGACGACTGCCGCGCCTCCTACGAGGAGCTGCGGGCCCGCGGCGTCGAGTTCACCGAGGCGCCGGAGGAGCGCCCGTACGGCATCGACGCGGGCTTCCGCGACCCGTCCGGCAACAGCCTGCGCCTGACCCAGGTCCGCGACCTGGCCACGCTCTAGGCGAGCTTCGCCTCGAGCCGCTCGGCCAGCCGGTTCATCCCGCGCTCGCGGGCGGCGGCCGCGGCCGCCGCCCACTGCGTCGGCTGGTCGGCCGGCCGCTCGACGGGAACGTGGGCGAGCGTCGCGATCTCCTTGAACGCGCGCAGCTCCTCGGCCTGGTCGCGCAGCGCCGCCTGCACGCGCGGACGCTCCCGCACGGCGTTGGCGATCGCGCCCTCGAGCGTGCCGTAGTTGAGCAGCAGCTCCTTGGCCGTCTTCTCGCCGATCCCCTTGCCGCCCGGGATCGAGTCCGACGGGTCGCCGCGCAGGGCGATGAAGTCCGGCACGAGCTCCGGCGGGATGCCGTAGCGCTTGCGCACGCCGGCCGCGTCGATGAGCTCGGGACCCGTCTTGCCGCCCCCCGGCCACAGCACCGCCACGCGGTCGCCCACGCACTGGAACATGTCGCGATCGCCGGTGAACAGCAGCGCCCGCCCGCCCGCCTCGACCTCGACGGAGGCCAGCGAGCCGAGCAGGTCGTCGGCCTCGAGCGTGTCGTGGACGAGCGAGTGCCAGCCGAACGCGCCGAAGAACGCGCCCGCCCACTCCAGCTGGCGGGCGAGGTCGTCGGGCACCGGCGGCCGGTCCGCGTGGTAGCTGCCCAGCAGCTCGACCCGGTAGGTCGCCGCCTCGGCTCCCCAGCACAGCACGACCGCCCGCGGCGCATGCTGCTCGACCGCCTGCAGGATCAGGTTCGCCATGCCCAGCAGCGCGTTGACGGGGTGGCCGTCGGCGTCGGTGATCGAGTCGGGCAGCGCGAAGAAGGCGCGGTAGATCAGCGACGGTCCGTCGACCGCCAGCAGAGGAGCGTCGGCCATGACGGGCAGCATGGCAGGATGACCGCCATGATCATTCTCACCGGAATCGACGACATCAAGGCACGTGTCGGCCAGGAGCTCGGCGTCAGCGACTGGATCGAGGTCACCCAGGACGACATCGACAAGTTCGCCGACGCCACCGGAGACCACCAGTGGATCCACGTGGACGTCGAGCGGGCCAAGGACACGCCGTTCGGTGGGACGATCGCCCACGGCTTCTACACGCTGTCGCTCATGCCCCGCCTGGCCAACGAGCTCTACACGATCGAGAACGTCGCGTTCGCGCTCAACTACGGCGCCAACCGCGTGCGCTTCCCGTCGCCGCTGAAGGTCGGTTCGAAGGTGCGCATGCGCTGCTCGATCGCCGGCGTCGAGGACGTGCCGGGCGGCATCCAGCTCGCCACGACCTGCACGTTCGAGACCGAGGGCGCCGACAAGCCGGTCTGCGTGGCGGAGACGCTGACGCGCGTCTTCAGCGGCTGACGGACGCGCCGCCGGTGGGCGGCGGGTCCGGCCCGGGCAGCGGAGCGGTGGCGGGATCCGGCGACGGCTTGCCGCCGACGTCGGCGCTGCGGGAGTCGAACGTCATCCACGTGTCGCGCAGCCCGAAGCGCGCCTTCAGCGTGGCGCCGCTCACCGTCGTGCGCCCGCGGGTGCCGATCACCGCGGCCTTGACCACCCGCGGCGACGCGCCTCGCTTGGTCACCTTGATGCTCACGAACGAGCCCTTGACGAGGCCACCGAGCTTCGCCTGCGCCTGGGCCCGTGACAGGCGGATCGGCCCCCAGCGGTGGTACGGCGAACCGTCGTCGTAGGGGTCGTCGACGCCGACGTAGTACGGCTTGGGCGGCGAGCCGGCCCACACGTTCTCGATGTTCTCGGTCTCGCCGCCCGAGGTCGAGAAGTAGAACGTGGTGATCGGCTGCCCGCCGTAGGTGACGACCTCGCCGGCCGTGGCGTTGACCGCGCGGTTCGTGTTCGGGTTCTCGCCGGTCACGCCGCGGTAGACCTGCGAGCGCGTGTCCGGGTAGAGGTCCCAGCCGCGCTCCTCGGTGCGCAGCGTCGTCAGCGCGTAGCCGCGGCTGGCGACGGCCTGCGACTCGAGCGCCTCCAGCGGCCACGACGGGATCGCCTCGTTGGCGATCACGCCGGCCACGTACTGCTCGAGGCCGACGGCGTTGACGGCCAGCACCTCGCCCATCGCGCCGGGGCGGAACTCCAGCCAGCCGCGGTAGGCGCCGTCGCGCACGCCGTTGCCCGCGGTGCCCAGCAGCGTCACCGGGCCGTCGGCCCGGTTCGTCGCGCGCAGCGGCGCGTCGAACGTGGCCATCACGCGCCCGCGCGCGTCGAGCAGGTCGACCCGGCCGCTGGATGCCGAGCGCGCGCCGTAGCGCTGGTCGGGGTCGAGCTTGACGGTGCCGGCGTTCGTCGCGCCGGTGAACGTCGCGGTCTGCGGCGACGCCAGCAGCACTCGCACCACGGTGTCGGTGCCGACGCGGCCGATCTCGGTGCCGGGGAAGTAGTGGGCGAGGATCTGCGCGTGCGTGTACCCGTGCTCGGCGAAGCCGGCCGCGCCGTACTGGCTCATCCCGACCCCGTGGCCGAAGCCGGCTCCGCGGATCGTCAGCGCGGACGCCGCCCCGGCGGGGACGGCGGCGAACGCGCCGGCGAGGAGCAGGGCGGAGGCGATCCGTCGCATCATCGGCTGAGAACTCTGGCGGGAGATCGGAGTTGCGGTCCACACGCTAGGGGTATCGACCGCCGCTCTGATCCACACAGGCGCTGCTGCAGCCTGCGGCGGGGAGGCGGGCCCCCGTGCGCGTACTCTAGGGTCAGGGCAGTGATCAAGCGGCGCGCCTCGGACCTGTTCGTCGAGTGCCTGGAGGCGGAGGGCGTCACCCATGTGTTCGGCATCCCGGGCGAGGAGACGCTGGACCTCAACGAGTCGCTGGAGGACTCGTCGATCACGTTCGTCCCCGTTCGCCACGAGCAGGGGGGCGCCTACATGGCCGACATGGCCGGCCGGCTCACCGGCCGCGCCGGCGTCTGTCTCGGCACGCTCGGGCCGGGCGCGCTGAACCTCGTCACCGCGGTCGCCGACGCCTCCCTCGACCGCGCGCCGCTCGTCGCCCTCACCGGTCAGGGCGACCTCGAGCGCATGCACAAGGAGTCCCACCAGTACATCGACCTCGTCGAGGTCATGCGGCCGATCACGAAGTGGAACGCGCGGCTGATGGCCCCGGACATCATCCCGGAGGTCGTGCGCAAGGCGTTCAAGGTCGCCGAGTCCGAGAAGCCGGGTGCCACGCACCTCGAGCTGCCCGAGGACGTGATGGCGCAGGCGGTCGACGGCACGCCGCTGCCGCGCCGCCGGCCGGTGCTGCCCGAGCCGGGCGCGCGCGAGCTGCTCAAGGCGGCCGATGTGATCCGCTCGGCGCTGAACCCCGTGGCGCTGGCCGGCAACGGCGTCGTGCGCGCGGGCGCCGCGCCCGCGCTGCGCGAATTCGCCCGCGCGACCGGCATCTCGGTGGCCGAGACGTTCATGGGCAAGGGCGTGCTCGACTACACCGACCCGCGTGCGCTGGGCACCGTCGGGCTGCAGTCGCGCGACTACGCGATGGCCGGCTTCGAGGACGCCGACGTGGTCATCGCGATCGGCTACGACCTCGTCGAGCACGCGCCCAAGCACTGGAACCCGGCTCGCGACAAGCGCATCGTCGTCATCGACTCCGAGCAGGCCGAGATCGACGAGTACTTCACCCCCGAGGTCGAGCTGGTCGGCGACATCTACCACGTGCTCAGCCGGCTCGCCGAGGAATGCCGGCATGTCCCGCACAGCGGAGGCTCGGACCGCTTGCGCGACGTCGTCCTCGGTCGCTTCGAGGCGGCGCGAACGGACGACGCGTTCCCGATGCAGCCGCCGCGCGTGCTCTGGGAGCTGCGCGAGGCGCTCGGCCGCACGGACATCCTCGTGTCGGACGTCGGCCTGCACAAGCTGTGGATCGGCCGGATGTTCCCGGCCCACGAGCCGAACACGGTGATGATCGCCAACGGCCTGGCCGGGATGGGGTTCGCCATCCCGTGCGGCATCGCGGCCAAGCTCGTGCACCCCGACCGCCACGTCGTCACGGTCAACGGCGACGGCGGCGCGCTGATGAACTTCCAGGAGCTCGAGACGGCGACGCGCCTGCGCACGCCGGTGGTCAACATCGTGTGGGAGAACCGGCAGTACGGCTCGATCGTGTGGAAGCAGGACAAGAAGTTCGGTCGGCACTTCGGCACCGACTTCACGAACCCCGACTTCGTGAAGCTCGCCGAGGCGTTCGGCCTGCCCGCGTGGCGCTGCGCCTCGACCGAGGACTTCGGCGAGCACCTGCGCCACGCGCTGACGCTTGACGTGCCTTCGATGATCGTCGTGCCGATCGACTATTCGATCGACGTGGCGATCGAGGAACTGGGAACCGAAACGGTGGTGACGTAGACATGGCGGCGACGGAGACGACGTCCGAGAGCGCGGTACTGGACGCGGTCGGCAAGCAGCTGTTCATCGGCGGCCGTTGGGTGGATGCCCGCGGCGGCGGCACGCTGGCGGTCGAGGACCCGGCGACGGGCGCGACGCTGTGCGAGGTGGCCGACGCGCAGGTCGACGACGCGAAGGCGGCGCTGGCCGCGGCCGACGAGACGTTCGAGACGTTCCGCGGCGTGGCCCCGCGCGAGCGCTCCGACATCCTGCGCCGGGCCTACGACCTGATCACCGAGCGCACCGACGAGCTGGCGCTCCTGATGACGCTCGAGATGGGCAAGCCGGTGGCCGAGTCCAAGGGCGAGATCGCCTACGCGGCGAACTTCTTCCGCTGGTACGCCGAGGAGGCGGTGCGCATCAACGGCCGCTTCACCGTCAACGAGACGGGGGCCGGGCGCGTGCTGACGATGCAGCAGCCCATCGGTCCCTGCCTGTTCATCACGCCGTGGAACTTCCCGCTGGCCATGGGCACGCGCAAGATCGGCCCGGCGATCGCCGCCGGCTGCACGATGGTCGTCAAGCCGGCCAAGCAGACGCCGCTGTCGATGCTCGCGCTGGCGGGGATCCTCGAGGAGGCGGGCCTGCCGGGTGGCGTGCTCAACGTCGTCACGGCGAAGTCGTCGGGCACGATCATGGAGCCGCTGATCCGCGACCCGCGGGTGCGCAAGCTGTCGTTCACGGGCTCGACCGAGGTCGGACGCAAGCTCATCGAGCAGTCCGCCGAGCAGGTGCTCAAGGTGTCGATGGAGCTCGGCGGCAACGCCCCGCTGCTCGTCTTCGCCGACGCCGACCTCGACCGGGCGGTCGACGGTGCGCTCCTGGCCAAGATGCGCAACGGCGGCGAGGCGTGCACGAGCGCGAACCGCATCTACGTCCACGAGTCGGTGGCGGCGGACTTCACGCAGCGCCTGGCCAACGCGATCGGCGCCCTGAAGGTCGGCCGCGGCACCGAGGACGGCGTCAAGGTCGGCCCGCTGATCGACGAGGCGCAGCGCGCGAAGGTCGCCGAGCTCGTCGAGGACGCGGTGGGCAAGGGCGCGCGGGCGGTGTGCGGCGGCGCGCGGGTCGACGGGCCCGGCTACTTCTACGCGCCGACGGTCCTCGCCGACATCCCGCAGGACGCGACGATCCTGCGCCAGGAGATCTTCGGCCCGGTGGCGCCGGTGATCACGTTCTCCTCCGACGAGGAGGCGATCGAGAAGGCCAACGACACCGAGTACGGCCTCGTCGCCTACGTGTTCACGCAGGACCTCAACCGCGCGTTCCGCGTCTGCGAGGCGCTCGACACGGGCATGATCGGCCTCAACCAGGGCATGGTCTCCAACGCCGGCGCGCCGTTCGGCGGCGTCAAGGCGTCCGGGTTCGGCCGCGAGGGTGGGCCCGAGGGGCTCGAGGAGTACCTCGAGACCAAGTACATCGCGATGAACGTCTGAGCGTCCACGCCGGCCGGTCACACGTCGTCGGGCGACGCCGCGTCCAGGTGCACGAGCGCCACCAGGCTCAGTCGACGGACCCTTGGTCTCGCGGCCTGCTCAGCGGTCACTCCGCCATGATCGCCACGGTGATGCCGAGCACCATGCACTGGTGGAAGGCCACCAGGATGCCGGGGCTGGCTGGCCTCAGGTTCACGGCGTGGAAGAGCAGGAAGCCCACGGCGACCTGGACGAGCGCGATGGTGAACGCCACTCGATAGGCCGGCATGAGCGACCCCAGCGCGCTGATCACCGAGAGGGCGGCGAACAGATGCGCGATCATGACCCACTGCGAGGCGCGCCGCGGCCAGGAGAAGGCCTCGATGGGCTGGCCGAAGCCGCGCTGACCGGTGGTCATCCCGCCGAGGAGCACCGCCAGCAACACCGCGAGAAGGCCCCGCGAGGACCCGAGGTAGGACCAGAAATCGTGGTCGTGGGCGAACAGCGTGCTCAGATACGCGAGAAACACGCCGTAGGCCAACAGGCCGTGAACTCCGTGCACGAACGATGGCATTCGCCCGGCCAGCACGTACAGCGTCCCGATCCCGAGCAGGGCGGTGGCGGCGACGAGCGCCAGACCGCTGATCGTGGCCGAGGTGGGCTCGAGGATCACCAGGGCCACGCCGATGAGCCCCACGAGCGTGGCCACCACGCGGTGGGCCGCCTCCGGATCCCCCTGGACCATGAGGACGAGGATGTTGCGCGTGTAGGGCCAGCGCGTGCCGAGCGACAGCCCGAATCCGAAGCCCTCGACCAGGCTGCCGAGCACGATCAGGATCGCCGCCAACGCCGTCTGGGTCAGATACAGGCCGTCGACCACGGCAGTCGTGCCCGCCGCGGTGCTGGCGAGGCCGCGCGTGACGCCCGCGACCACCGCGCCCACTACTGAGGCAGCGATCAGCAGCCGGACCAGGCGCACCGTCGGCGTGATCTCCCCTTCCACGACGGACGACGCAGCGGTCTGACGCAGAGCTTGGCCGTCGGGCGGTTTTCGAGGCATGGTTCGTCTCCGTCTTGGTGAGAGGTCGTCCCGACGCGCTATCGGGCTGAGGCTGCGGTCCGCCGATCGGCACCCAGGCCTTCGCCGCGGGTCGCGGTCCCGGCCAGCACGGCATCGAAGAGCGCGAACGCGCGCTCGCGGAGCGCCGGGCCCAGCTCGACGGTCCGCTCGCGCAGGTCGGCCGGGATCCGGGGCTCGTCGGCCATGCCCAGCCACATGTCGACGAGCTCGAGGCTGGTCTCCGGATGGAACTGCAGCGCGACGTGCGGGCCCAGCCGCCAGGCCTGCACGCCGCTGTGGTTGCGCGCGAGGATCTCGGCGCCCTCGGGTGGCAGCATCTCGTCGTCGTGCCACGTGAACCACGGCCCGGGGCCGATCAGCCCCGGGTTCGCGGTCTCGATCGGCGTCCAGTCGGCGATCTCGGGCCGTGCCGCCCGGCGCACGCCGCCGCCGAGCGCGAGGGCCAGCGACTGGCCACCGAAGCAGATGCCGAGCACCGGCACGTCCGCCTCGACGGCGGTCGCGAGCGCGCGGCGCTCCTCGGCCTGCCACCGGACGGACTCGTCGTCGGCCGAGGCCTCCGAGCCCAGCGAGACGACGCGGTGGTAGCCGTCCAGCGAGGCGGGCGGGCGCTCGCCGGCGTGCAGCCGGACCGTGGCGAGCGTCCAGCTGCGCGCGACGGCCCACTCGGCGAGCAGGCCGGCCGGCACGTGCGCGTCGTGCTCGAGGACGAGTGCGCGCGGCACTCCGGCCTAGCCGGCGTCCGGGTGGGCGGCCGACCCGCGCGCCATCTTGCGCAGGTCCATCGCGGTCTCGTAGGTGGTCTCGTCGACCCCGTGCTCGAGCGCGACCTCGCGCAGCATCCGCCCCGACTCGGCCGCCGCCTTGACGATCTGGCCGGCCTTGTCGTAGCCGATGTGCGGGTTCAGCGCGGTCGCCGCCGCGAGCGTCGACTCCGCGGAGCGCCGGCAGCCGGCCTCGTTGGCCCGGATGCCGTCGATGCACTTCTCGGCGAACAGCTGCGAGGCGGTCGACAGCAGGTGGATCGAGCCGAGCAGGTTGCGCGCGATCAGCGGGATGCGCACGTTGAGCTCGAACTGGCCCTGCATGCCGCCGATCGTGATCGCGGTGTCGTTGCCGATGACCTGCGCGGCGACCTGGAGCACGACCTCGGGCAGGACCGGGTTGACCTTGCCCGGCATGATCGACGAGCCCTTCTGGAGCTCGGGCAGGAAGAGCTCGCCGATGCCGGCGCGCGGGCCCGAGCCCATCAGCGCGAGGTCGCCCGCGATCTTGGTCAGCGAGACGGCGACGACCTTCAGCGCGCCCGACAGCTCGACGAGCGCGTCGCGGTTGCCCTGCGCCTCGAACGGGTCCTCGGGGCCGCGGATGTCCAGGCCGCTGGACTGGGCGAGCTTGGCCCGCACGAGCTCGGCGAACTTCGGATGCGTGTTGAGGCCGGTTCCGGTCGCGGTGCCGCCGAGCGGGATCTGGGCGACCTGCGGCAGCGCGTTGCGCACGCGCCGCGCACCGAGGCGGACCTGCGCGGCGAAGCCGGAGAACTCCTGACCCAGCGTGACCGGCACGGCGTCCATGAGGTGGGTGCGGCCCGACTTGACGATGTCGGCGAACTCGTCGGCCTTGACCTGGAGCGCGCTCTCGAGGCGCTCGAGCGCCGGCAGCAGCTGGTTGGTGGCCTGGTCGAGTGCGGCGAGGTGCACCGCGCTCGGGAAGACGTCGTTGGACGACTGCCCCATGTTGACGTGGTCGTTGGGGTGGGCGCCGTCGCCGGCGAGGTTCGCGATGACCTCGTTGGCGTTCATGTTCGACGAGGTGCCCGAGCCGGTCTGGAAGACGTCGATCGGGAACTGGGCGTCGAACTCGCCGGCGCCCACCCGGTCGCCCGCGTCGGCGATGCGCCCGGCGACGGCGGCGTCGAGCCCGCCCAGCTCGGTGTTCGCGCGGGCCGCGGCCGCCTTGATGCGCCCGAGCCAGTGGATGACCGACGCGGGGACGCGCTCGCCGGACACGGGGAAGTTCTCGATCGCCTTGGCGGTCTCGCCGCCCCAAAGCGTCTGCTCTGTTGTCGTGCTCATGATGCCTGGACGTTAGACCAGGAAGGCGCCCAGCTCCCGGGCCGCGCCGGCGGGGTCGTCGTAGGCCATGAGGAAGCCGGACTCGGGCAGGATCCGCAGCTGGCCGTCCGGCAGCACGTCGACCGCCTCCTCGGCGATCTGCAGCGGGTGCAGCCGGTCCTCGCCCGCCCACAGCAGAAGCGTCGGACAGGCGACCGCCGCGAGCTCGTCGAGCGCCTCGCGGCGCGGCGAGCGCGGCGGCCACGAGCGCGCGAACTTCGCCCACGAGCGCGCGAGGTTGGCGTTGCCGCCCACGTCGGCGACGGCGTGGCGGACGAGGTCGCGCGCGGCCGGGTTGCCCTGCGCCGACAGGCGGACGCCGGCCTCGGGGCGCAGCACGAGCCGGGCGCCGTGGGCCACGGTGCGGTCCAGGAGCGGCACGGCGCCCGCGCGGGCGGCCAGGCGCCAGGCGCGGCGCGGCGGCGCGGTCCGGTGCAGCGAGCAGCCCATGAGCACCAGCTTGGCCGGCTGCAGGGCGCCACTCGCAACGGCCCGCAGCAGCAGCTCGGCGCCCAGCTCGTGCCCGGCGGCCAGCGGGCGCGGGCCGCAGGTCTCGCGCACGAAGCCGGCCATGACCTCGGCCAGCCACTCGAGCGTGTAGGGGTGGCGCGGACGGTCCTCAGAGTCGCCGTGGAGCGGCAGGTCGGGCAGCACGACGCGGTAGCGGTCGCTGAGGTACTCGACGACCGGCTCCCACTCGCGGTGCGAGAGCATCGCCGAGTGCAGGATCGCCAGGCCGGGCCCGGTGCCCGCCTCGCGGTAGGCGACGCGCGCGCCGTCGCGGTGGTGGTACAGGCGCAGCTTCATCCGGTTGCCTCCCCCGCCGTGCGCCCGCGCGCGAGCTCGGGATCGCCGGCCAGCGGCTGCGCCGTGTTCTCCAGGCGGCGCACGAGCGTCGCCACGGTGCTGTTGTGGCGGGCGCCGCGGTGGGCGGCGCCGACCAGATACCCGAGCGCCAGGGCGCGGCGCTCGTCGACAGGCGATCGGCGGCGGTCGTCAGCACCGTGCCCAGGCTCTGCAGCTCGATGTCGGTGCGCGCCTGGTCGACGCAGTCCGACAGCGGCGTGCCGCCGGCCAGCCGGACCGGGGCCGGGGCCCGCTCGAGCGCGGCGACGACCGCCTGCGCGCTGTCGGTGCACGCGGGCGCGAGCGTGGCCGTCTCCTCCCCGCACCCAGCGGCGATGACGGCCGCGGCCGCCGCGAGCGGCGCAAGGCGGCGTCGCATGGCGTCGATCGTAGGACGGCCGCCTCAGACCGGCTCGGGGATGGGCACGTCGGCCCGGCGCAGCCCGTCCTCGAGCGCGTCGACCGCGAGGCGCATGACCTCCACGCGCGCGTAGGACTTCGACTCGGCCGCGACGATCCGCCACGGCGCCCAACCCGACGAGGTGTGCTCGAACATGTCCTCGCACGCGGCGAGGTAGGCGGCGCGCTTCTCGCGGTTGCGCCAGTCCTCGTCGGTGAGCTTCCACGACTTCAGCGGGTCGCGGCCGCGCTTCTCGAAGCGCTTGAGCTGCTCGGCGTCGGAGATGTGCAGCCAGATCTTCAGGAAGATCATGCCCTCCTCGGCGTGGATGCGCTCGAACTGCTCGATCTCCCCGTAGGCGCGCGTCCACTCGGCCGTCGTCGCGTAGCCCTCGACGCGCTCGACGAGCACGCGGCCGTACCACGTGCGGTCCATGACGGCCATGCCGCCCCAACCGGGCAGCGCCGCGACGAAGCGGTGCAGGAAGTGGTGGCGCTGCTCGTCGGGGGTCGGCGCGCCGAACGTGGCGACGCGGACGTGGCGGGCGTCCAGCGGTGCGACGAGCCGCTTGATCGCACCGCCCTTGCCGGCGGCGTCCCAGCCCTCCATCAACACGCACAGCGGCGGGCCCAGCCGGCGGGATCCGAGCAGGCCGCCGGCGGTCAGCCGCAGCTGGAGGAGCCGGCGGCCGAGGCGCTCGAGCTCGGCGGCCTCCTGCTCGGCGGAGAGGCGCAGCGACAGATCGACGTCGTCGAGGAAACCCATGGTTCGCATCCCGGTCGAGAGTGGCCCGCCGGAGGTGAGGGGATGGTAGGCGGCGGTGAGGATCGCGGCGGCGAACCTGCGCAAAGACGCACGCTCGCTTGTCATCGCCGGCGCCACGGGCGAAAAGCCCGCCATGAGCACGTCCCCGGCGGCGGCCAACCGCCTTGGCCTCTCGGCGTCCCAGGCGGCCCGCGCCCTGGGGGTGTCCGTCAGCACCGTGCGGCGCTGGTCCGACAGCGGCGCCCTGCGCGGCTACCGCACGCCGGGCGGCCAGCGGCGGTTCAGCCGCGAGCAGATCGACGCCTTCCTCGCCTCGCTGGAGCGCGGCGGCCCGGCGTCGCCGTAGGCCCGTCCAGTCCTGCCGGCGCACGCGACCTTGCGCGGTGCAGGCGGGCTTGCGCACCTTGCGCAAAGCTGCCCAAGGCTCGACAACTCTGCCCATGAGCGTCGTGCGCACGAATGCGGCAGCGGCCATGCTGGGCGTCAGCCCGAACACCCTGCGCTCGTGGGAGCGGCGGTTCGGCTTCCCGTGCCCGCGGCGCACGCAGGGCGGCCACCGCCAGTTCGATCTGGCCGAGATCGAGGCGCTGCGCCAAGCCTTCGCCGAGACGCACAACATCTCGTCGGCGATCTCGATCGCCCGTCAGCGCGGCGAGGGGCCGGCGTCGCCGGTGCGGCTCGCCGACGCGTTCGCGCGCTTCGACGAGGTGCGCGCGGACCGGCTGCTGGAGGAGAGCCTCGCGGTCCGGTCGGTCGAGCGCACGGTCGAGGAGGTCCTGCTCGTGGCGGTCGAGTCGCTGGCCGGCGGCGACGACCCGGCCGCACGCTCGCCCGAGCTCGGGTTCTCGTGGCGCTACGCGACCGGGTGGCTGGCCGCGCACCAGCGGGTCGCGCCGCCCGCCCACCGGGCCGACGGCGTGCTGATCTTCGACGCGGCGGGTCCGCTCGACCTCGACGCGCTGCACGTCCAGGCGCTCGAGCTGATGCTGCGCCGCAGCGGGGTGCGCACGCTCGCGCTGAGCGCCGACCTCGACCATGACCGCGTGTCCCGGGCCGTGCGCGCGCTGGCGCCGACCGCGCTCGTGCTGGCCGGCCGCCGCGCGGAGCTCGACACGCTCGGGCGGCTGGTGTTCGCGGCGCGGCGCCACGCGCCGGGCGTCGAGGTGCTCGACTTTCGCGGGGCGCTGCCGGATACGGGCGCCTCGACCGTGGCGCGGCTGGGCGACGCGCCGCTGGCCGCGCGCGACGCGCTGCTGGACCGGCTCGCCGGCCGGCCGCAGCCGAGCGTCGACGACGAGCTCGGCGCGCTGCTGCGGGCGATGTCGCGCTGAGCCGTCCGCGCCGCGGGATAGCTTCTCGCGCGCGATGACCCTCCATCCCGTCGACCCGCTGGCGCACCGGGCGCTCGAGTCGTTGATCCGGGCGGAGGCGCAGGTGCGACGGCGGCTGTCGGCCGATCTCGAGCGCGAGGGGCTGTCGGCCACCGGCTTCTCGGTGCTCGTCGTGCTGACCACCGCGGGCGGCGAGCTCGAGCTGCGCGCGCTGCGCACCCGGCTGCGCACGTCGAAGGCGAACGCGACGGAGGTGGTGACCACGCTCGAGGGCCGCGGCCTGGTCATCCGGCGTCGGCTGCTCTGCGACCGCCGCGCGGCGTCCGTGCTGCTCACCCCGGCGGGCCGCGAGCTCGTCGATCGCCTGTTCCCCGAGCACACCCAGCGGGTGACCGCGGCGTTCAGCGTCCTCGACGAGGAGGAGAAGCGCTCGCTCGCCGAGATCTGCCGCAAGCTCGCGGCGTAGGTAGACGCGACGGCGGCGGCGCGCGAAGATGGTTGCCATGGCCGGCGCCTCCGTCGAGATCGTGCGCACCACCTGCCCGCGCGACTGCTACGACGCCTGCGGCATCGAGGTCCTCCGCCGCGATGGGCGCATTCGCGTCCGCGGCGACCGCGCGCACCCGGTCAGCCGCGGCCAGCTGTGCCGCAAGTGCACCGCCGCCTACAACGGCGCCTTCCTCGACCCGCAGGCGCGGCTGACCACGCCGCTGCGCCGCACCGGACCCAAGGGCTCGGGCGCGTTCGAGCCGGTCTCGTGGGACGACGCGCTGGCGCTGATCGCCGCCCGCCTGCACGCCGTAGCCGACCGCCAGGGCGCACCGGCGATCCTCAACGCCCACTACACCGGCACGTTCTCGCTGCTGGCCTACACGTTCCCGCTGCGCTTCTTCCGTCGCCTCGGGGCGACCGAGGTCGACCCGGACACCGTCTGCAACAACGCGGGCCACGTCGCGCTCGACTTGGTCTACGGCACATCGGTTGACGGCTTCGACCCCCGTACCGCGGGCGACAGCGAGTGCATCCTCGTCTGGGGGGCCAACCCGGCGGTCACCGGTCCGCACCAGTACGAGCACTGGCTGCCCGAGAGCGAAGCCACGACGATCGTGGTCGACCCGATCCGCACCGAGACCGCCCGCGCCGCCGACCTGCACTTGCAGCCGTTTCCCGGCACCGACGCGGCGCTCGCCTTCGCCATGCTGCACGTCGCCCACCGCGACGGCCTGCTCGACGAGGCGTACCTCGCGGCGCACGCGATCGGCTGGGACGAGCTGCTCCCCCACGTCCTAGCCTCGACGCCCGAGTGGGCGGCGCCCACCACCGGCGTCGCCGTCGAGGACATCGAGCGTGCCGCGCGCGCCTACGCCGCCGGCCCGTCGCTGCTGTGGATCGGTCAGGGCGTGCAGCGCCAGGCGCTCGGCGGCAACATCGTGCGCGCGGTCGCCGCGCTGCCGCCCGCGACCGGCAATCTCGGGCGTCCCGGAACCGGCTTCCTCTACCTCAACGGCGCCGACAACCGCGGCCTCGACGATGGCTGGCTCGCCGGGGACGGCATGCGCAACACGCCGCCGGCGCCGCCGCCGGTCAGCCACATGGACCTCGCCGACGTCCTCGCCGACCCGGCGCGCGCAGGAGCGCTCGTCTGCTGGAACATCAACATCGCCGCGTCCAACCCGCGCCAGGCGCAACTGCGCGCCGCGCTGGGTCGCGAGGATCTGTTCACCGTCGCGATCGACCTCTTCGCCACCGACACGACCGACCTGGCCGACGTCGTCCTGCCCGCCGCGAGCTTCCTCGAGTTCGACGACCTCGTGGCCTCCTACTTCCATCGCAGCGTGTCCATCCAGCAGCGGGCGACCGACCCGCCCGGCGCGGCGCTGCCCAACACCGAGATCTTCCGCCGGCTGGCCGCGGCCATGGGCTTCGAGGACGCGCCGCTGCACGAGTCCGACGACGCGATGATCACGACGCTGCTGGAGGGCGCGGGCCTCGACCTCGCCGAGCTGCGCTCCGCCGGGACGATCTGGCCGAGCGCCGAGCCGGAGATCCCGTTCGCCGACGGCGCGTTCCCGACCCCGAGCCGGCGCGTCGAGCTGGCCAGCGCGCGAGCCGAGGCGGCCGGCCTGCCGCGCACCGCGCTCCCGCTCATCGATCCCCGTCCGCCGGACGGCGCGCTGCGGCTGCTCAGCCCCGCCTCGGAGTGGACGCTCAACGACAGCTACGCCAACGATCCCAAGGTGGCCCGCCAGATGGGGCCCGCGACGGTCGCGCTGCATCCGGCCGAGGCGGTGGGCCGCGGCCTGCAGGCCGGCGACCCCGTGACGATCACCGGGCCCGCTGGCTCGCTCACGCTCACGCTCGCGCTCGACGACGGCGTGCCCCGCGGCGTCGCCTACGCGCCGAAGGGCCGCTGGCCCAAGCGCGAGCCGGCCGGCGCCAACGTCAACGTCCTCACCGCCGGCGAGAAGGCCGACATGGGCGAGAGCACCGCGATCCACGGGACGCTCGTGACCATCGCGCCCGCAGCCGGGTGAGCCCGGGAGGTCGAGGCTCCGGTCTACAGCGCGACGGCGGCGACGACCCCGAACTGCAGCGCGGCGGCCGCGATCACCAGCGCGTGGAAGACCTCGTGGTAGCCGAACACCGCCGGGATCGGGTCGGGCCGGCGCAGCGCATAGACGACCGCGCCCGCCGTGTAGAGCAGCCCGCCGGCCATCAGCAGCGCGGTCGCGGTGACGCCCGCGTGGTCGAGCAGCTCGGGCAACGCAGCGAGCGCCACCCAACCGAGGGCCACGTACGCGCTCGCGCCCAGCCACTTGGGCGCGTGGATCCAGACCAGCTTGAGCACGATGCCCGCGACCGCGCCCGCCCAGATCGCGACGAGGATCGCGGTGGCGGTCGGGCCCTTGAGCACCAGCAGCGCGAACGGCGTGTAGGTCCCCGCGATCAGCACGAAGATCATCGCGTGGTCGGCGCGCCGCATCCACGCGCGCGCCGCGGCCGAGCGCCACGGCACCCGGTGGTACAGGGCGCTGACCCCGAACAGCCCGGCGACCGAGAGCGCATAGATGCCCAGCGCCATCCGGGCGCGCCCGTCGGGCGCCAGCGCCACCAGCGCGACGCCTCCGGCCACCGCGGCGACGAACGCCCAGGCGTGCGTACGGCCGCGCCACAGCGGGCGGGCGGAGACGTCGGGCAGGATCGGCATGGCTCCCACAGTACGCGCCGCGCGGCCACGACTCTTCCCGGTCGCGGCACGTGTCACGCCGTGTTTTTGTGACACTGATGCCAAATGCCGCAGCTGCTGCAGGCCCGCGACCGGCCCTGGGAGGACCTCCCGCCCTCCCTTGCCGCCGTCCTGCGCCCGGCGCTGCCGGAGCTCAGCGAGGCGATCACGCGGGCCATCGCCGAGTCGATCTCCGAGTACAAGCGGCCGATCGAGGGAGCGTTCGGGCGCGCGCTGCGCGAGGGCGTCGCGGAGGCGCTCGAGCGCTTCGTCGCGCTCATCGAGAACCCGGCTCTGCGCATCGACGACACCGGCGTCTACCGTGCCCTCGGCCGCGGCGAGATGCGCGCGGGGCGCAGCCTCGACTCGCTCCAGGCCGCCTACCGGCTCGGCGCCCGGCTCGCGTGGCGACACCTGGCCGAGGCGGCGGCCGCCGCCGAGCTGCCCGCCGCGTCGCTGCCGATCCTGGCCGAGGCGATCTTCGCCTACATCGACGAGCTCGCCGCCCAGTCGGTCGAGGGCTACGCCGAGGCGCAGTCCGCGGCGGCCGGCGAGCACAGCCGCCGGCGCACCCGGCTGCTGGAGCTGCTGCTCGACCCCGACGGCGCCGACCGCGACCTCGTCGAGAGCGCCGCCGCCCGCGCCGCCTGGACGCTGCCGCGCACGCTGGCCGCGGTCGCGCTGACGCGGCCCAGCGACGCGGACGCGCTCGCCCGCCGGCTGGGCCCCGACGTGCTGCCCGGCACGGCCGCCGGCGTGCCGTGCCTGCTCGTGCCCGACCCGGGCGGCCCCGGCCGCGCGGAGCGCCTGGGCGGCGTCCTCGCCGGCCGCGGCGCTGCGATCGGGCCGGCGGTCGAGCCGCTGGCGGCCGGCGACTCGCTGCGACTCGCCGGCCGCCTGCTCGAGCTCTACCCGACACCGGCGGACGCGCCGCTGCGCGTCGACGACCACCTCGCGGACCTCGCGCTCGACGCCGGCCGCGCACCGCTGGCCGACCTCGCGGCCCGCCGCCTCGCCCCGCTCGCCCACGCCGCGCCGGCCGCGCGGGCCCGCCTGTCCGACACCCTGCTCGCGTGGCTGGAGCTGCAGGGCAGCGCTCCCGCCGTCGCCCGCCGTCTGCACGTCCATCCGCAGACGGTCCGCTACCGCCTCGGCCAGCTGCGCGAGGCGCTCGGCGACGCGCTCGAGGACCCCCAGGCGCGCTTCGAGCTCCTGCTCGTACTGCGGGCCGAGCGGCTCGGCGCGGGCGGCCGGGCCGCCTAGAATCGACCGTCCATGCCGGTCGATCCCAACGTCTCCTTCCCCGCGCTCGAGGAGCGCGTGCTCACCCGCTGGCGCGAGCGCGACGTCTTCCGCGAGTCGGTTCGCCGCCGCGCGGGCGCGGCGGCCTACGTCTTCTACGAGGGGCCGCCGACCGCCAACGGGCGGCCCGGCGTCCATCACGTGCTGGCGCGCGTGTTCAAGGACATCTACCCGCGCTACAAGACGATGCAGGGCTTCCGGGTCGACCGCAAGGGCGGCTGGGACACGCACGGCCTCCCGGTCGAGATCGCCGTCGAGCAGCAGCTCGGCATCACGACCAAGCAGGAGATCGAGGCCTACGGCATCGCCGAGTTCAACCAGAAGTGCCGCGAGTCGGTCTTCACGTTCCTCGAGGACTGGAACGCGCTGACCGAGCGCATCGGCTTCTGGATCGACCTCGAGCACGCCTACCGCACGCTCGACGCCACGTACATCGAGTCGGTGTGGTGGGCGCTGCGCCAGATCTTCGACAAGGAGCTGCTCTACGAGGGCCACAAGGTCGTGCCGTACTGCCCGCGCTGCGGCACCGCGCTGTCCAGCCACGAGGTCGCGCTCGGCTACCGCGACGTCGAGGACCCGTCGGTCTACGTGCGCTTCGCCGTGACCGAGGACGGCGGGCCCGCGCAGCGCGGCGACGACCTGCTCGTGTGGACCACGACGCCGTGGACGCTGGTCTCCAACGCCGCCGTCGCCGCGCATCCCGAGCTGACCTACGTCCGCGCCCGCTACCCGCAGGGCATCGCGATCCTGGCCGAGGAGCTGGTCGAGCGCGTGCTCGGCGAGGACGTGCAGATCCTCGAGCGCTTCCCGGGCGCCGCGCTGGACGGCGTGCGCTACGAGCCGCCGTTCGGCTACATCAAGGGCGCCGAGTACGGCGAGCGCGGCCACACCGTGCTGCTGGGCGACTTCGTCACCGCCAACGACGGCACCGGCCTGGTCCACACCGCGATCGCGTTCGGCGAGGACGACTACGCGCTCGGGCGCCGCTACGGCCTGAACGTCGTCAACCCGGTCAAGCTCGACGGCACCTACGACGAGCGCGTCGGCCGCTACGCCGGGCGCTTCGTCAAGGACGCCGACCCCGACCTCGTCGAGGACCTGCGCAGCCGCGGCCGCCTGCTGCGCGCCGAGCCCTACCAGCACGCCTACCCGCACTGCTGGCGCTGCGGGACGCCGCTGCTCTACTACGCCAAGCCGTCCTGGTACATCGCGACGTCGCGCATCCGCGACGAGCTGCTGGCCGCCAACGAGACGATCAACTGGCATCCGGAGCACATCAAGCACGGGCGCTTCGGCAACTGGCTGGAGAACAACGTCGACTGGGCGCTGTCGCGGGAGCGCTACTGGGGCACCCCGCTGCCGATCTGGCGCTGCGAGGAGGGCCACCTGCACTGCGTGGGCTCCTTCGCCGAGCTCGAGGAGCTCTCCGGTGTGCGCCTCGAGGATCCCCACCGGCCCTACGTCGACGAGGTCGGCTTCCCGTGTCCGCACTGCCACCGGCGGATGCAGCGCGTGCCCGAGGTCATCGACGTGTGGTTCGACTCGGGCGCGATGCCGTTCGCCCAGTGGCACGCTCCCTTCGAGAACGAGGACGTCTTCGAGGACCGCTTCCCCGCCGACTACATCTGCGAGGCGCTCGACCAGACCCGCGGCTGGTTCTACTCGCTCGTCGCGGTGTCGACGCTGCTGTTCGACCGGTCCTCGTTTCGCAACGTCGTCTGCCTCGGGCTGATCACCGACGACCAGGGCCAGAAGATGAGCAAGTCGCGCGGCAACGTCGTCGTGCCCTGGGACGTGCTCGACGAGTTCGGCGCCGACGCCCTGCGCTGGTACTTCTTCACCTCCAAGCAGCCGTGGGACGGCTACCGCTTCTCGCTGGAAGCGATCGGCGAGCAGATGCGCGGGTTCCTGCGCCAGCTGTGGAACACGTACGCGTTTTACGACCGCTACCGCGTCGAGCGGCCCAGCGCGCCCACCGAGCTCGATCGCTGGATCCTGTCGCGGCTGAGCGCGGCGATCGCCGACGTCACGCAGCACATGGACGCCTACGACGCGACCACCGCCGGGCGCGCGATCGCGGCGTTCGTCGACGACCTCTCCAACTGGTACGTGCGCCGCTCGCGCCGGCGCTTCTGGGAGGGCGAGCAGGCCGCGTTCGACACGCTGCGCGAATGCCTGGTGACCGTGGCCAAGCTGCTGGCGCCGTTCACGCCGTTCGTCGCCGACGAGCTCTACGAGGGCCTCGACGGCGGCGAGCCGTCGGTGCATCTGACCGAGTGGCCGAAGCCGGATCCCGCCCGCCCGCGCGACCTCGAGCTCGAGGTGGCGATGGCGATCGCGCGCGAGACCGTCCGGCTGGGCCTGTCGGCGCGCGCGCAGGCGAAGGTCAAGATCCGCCAGCCGCTGCGCGAGGCGGTCATCGTCGCGGCCGGCCGCGAGCGTGCCGCGATCGAGCGCCTCGCCGACGTCGTCGCCGACGAGCTCAACGTCAAGGCGCTGCGGTTCGTCGACACCGCCGACGAGCTCGGCTCCTACGAGGTCAAGGCCAACTACCGCACGCTCGGCCCGCGCTTCGGCAAGCACATGCCCCAGGCGGCCGGGGCGATTGCCGCGCTGGACCCCGCGCATGTGGCGGCCGCGCTGCGCGAGGGGCGCACGGTCGGCATCGCGGTCGACGGCGCCGAGCACGAGCTGACCGGCGACGACCTGCAGCTCGCGATGCAGCCGCTGGCGGGCTATCAGCTCGAGCGCGAGGGCTCGCACGCCGTGGCGCTCGACCTGGGACTCGACCAGGAGCTGCGGATGGAGGGCCTCGCGCGTGAGGTGGTGCGCGCGGTGCAGGAGACCCGCAAGCGCGCGGGGCTCGAGGTCGAGGACCGCATCGAGCTGACGCTCGGCGGCGACGTCGAGCTGCTGGACGCGGCGCGGGCCTTCGAGCGGTACGTGAGCGGCGAGACGCTGGCCCGCTCCGTGGTCTACGACGGCTCCGAGGCGGGCGACGCCGCCACGATCGAGGGCCGCGAGCTGCGCATCGCCGTCGCGCGGGTTTGAACCAATTGGCCTAGTCGCGGGCGTTGCCGGGTGGTAGCGTCGCTCCCGCTGGGCTCTGCTTTCCATCGAGGAGGTTCGCGGTGAAGACGATCGTCGTCGCCTACGACGCAAGTGACTCCGCACGGGCGGCCCTGGAGCGTGCGGCCGATCTGACCCAGGCGTTCGACGCGAAGCTGATCCTCGTCAGCGTCGCACCGGTCATGCAGGGGATCGCGCGTACCGGCGGGATCGATCCGACCGATCCGCCGGAGCAGCGCGCGGCGGAGCTCGACGAGGCACAGGCGCTCGTGAGTGGGCGCGGCGTGCAGGCCGAGTCCGTCGTCGCGGTCGGCCATCCGGACGAGGGCATCGTCGAGGTGGCCAAGGAGCGCGACGCGGACCTGATCGTCATCGGCAGTCGCCAGGTGGGCATGGTGGCGCGGCTGTTGGGCCAGAGCGTCAGCGATCCCGTCGTGCGCAACGCTCCCTGCGACGTGTACGTCGTCCACCAGAAGTAGAGAATCCACGGGGGCCCCGGCCTCTCCGCCGCAGGACGTCAGTACTCGACCTTGGCTGCGCCTGCGCGGCGGTCGGCACCCCGAGCCGGGGCATGCCAAGCTGGCGGGGTGGCGCCGACCAACACCTTCGCCGGCGCGGACCTCGACCGGGCCGCCGCGCACCGCACTGATCCCGCGTGGCTCGAGCGCGCGTTGGCCGATCCGGCCGCCCGGGCGCTCGTCACCGTCGGCGGCGACATCGTCGTCGCCGGCGAGGTGCGGCCGGCGCCCGCCGATGGCTGGGTCGACGACCTCGAGGACGCCGGCGCGCGCCCGCGGTTCGTGGGCGCGCGCGACGTCGATCCGCTCGCGGGCACCGCGCCCGTCCTGCTCGGCGTGCGCGGCGGCGCGCCGCTGTTCGCGATCGAGGCGCAGGCGGCGCCGGCCGCGGGCCGCGCCGGCAGCCTGCGCGATCTCGCGCCGGTGCTCAGCCAGGCCGAGGGCGGGTTGATCGCGTTCGCCGTCGCGATGGGCAACTGGCATCGCCGCCACCGCTTCTGCGCGAACTGCGGCGCGCCGAGCGAGCCGGGCGAGGGCGGGTTCGTGCGCGTCTGCCCGGCGTGCGGCGCGCAGCACCATCCGCGCACCGACCCGGTGGTGATCATGCTCGTCATGGACGGCGACCGCGCGCTGCTGGGGCGCCAGGCGGCGTGGCCGGCGGGGCGCTACAGCGCGCTGGCCGGGTTCGTCGAGCCGGGCGAGGCGCTCGAGGAGGCCGTCACCCGCGAGGTGTGGGAGGAGGCGGGCGTGCGCGTCGAGGACGTCACGTACCACTCGTCGCAGCCCTGGCCCTTCCTGGCGTCGCTCATGCTCGGCTTCACGTGCCGCTACGCCGGCGGCGAGCCGGTCGCCGCCGACGGTGAGCTGCAGGACATCCGCTGGTTCGGCCGCGGCGAGCTACGGGCCGGCTCGCTGGCGCTCCCGCCGCGGCTGGCCATCGCGCGCACGCTGATCGACCACTGGGTCGACGGTGCGCCTGCGCGCGCCTGACCCGCGCTACGCGAGCGCCGGCTCGAGGTCCTTCTCGATCTTGCGCTTGGGGTAGGCGCCGATGATCTTCGTGGCGACGTCGCCGTTCTTGAACAGGATCATCGTCGGGATCGAGAGGACCTGGTACTTGGCCGCGGTCTCCTGGTTGTCGTCGACGTTGAGCTTGACGACGCGCAGGTTGCGCTCCTGTGCGATCTCCTCGAGCACCGGGCCGACGACCCGGCACGGCCCGCACCAGGGCGCCCAGAAGTCGACCAGCACGGGCTCGCTGGCCTCGATGACCTCGGCCTGGAAGTTCGCGTCGGTGACGTCCTGGAGGGCTGCCATCTGATTTCTCCTCGTACGTGGGCTGACCTGACACTATACAAAATGAAGCGCCGACGATCTCAGCGGCGGCGGCGCAGCTGGGGCACCAGCCACGCCGCCTCGGTGGCGATGCGCCAGCTCATCTTCGATTCCCCGCGAAGGCGGTCGCGGAACACGATCGGCACCTCCGCGACCCGGAACCCGGCGCGGACGGCGCGGTAGGTCAGCTCGACCTGGAAGGCGTAGCCCTTCGAGCGCACGCTGGGCAGGTCGATGGCCTCGAGCACCTCGCGCCGGAAGCACTTGAAGCCACCGGTGAGGTCGCGCTGGGGCAACGACAGCATCACCGCGGCGTAGATCGAGCCGCCGCGCGAGACGACCCGGCGCAGCAGGCTCCAGTCGCGCACGCCGCCGCCGTCGACGTAGCGCGAGCCGAGCGCCAGGTCGGCGCGGCCGCCGCGCACGACGTCGAGCAGGCGGGCGAGATCGGCCGGGTCGTGGGAGAAGTCGGCGTCCATCTCGAGCACGTAGCCCGCGCCGCCGCGCAGCGCGTCGTCGAAGCCGGCCAGGTAGGCGGGGCCGAGGCCCTCGCGCACGCGCCGGTGGCGCACCTCGACCTCGGGCAGCTCGGCGGCGAGGCGGTCGGCGATCGCGCCCGTCCCGTCGGGGGAGTCGTCGTCGACGACGAGGATGCGAAAGCCCTGCGGCGCGGCCTGCGCCAGCACGGCGTGGGCGGCGCGGACGATCGCCTCGATGTTCGGCGCCTCGTCGTACGTGGGCAGGACGAGCCACGGCGGGCCGGAGGGGGGACCGTGCATGCGAGCGGGTTACTGTAGGTGAGACTCTCCGTGCCGGACTTCTCCAACCTCGCGATCGCCGCCGCGCTCGACGAGCTCGGCGACCTCTACGAGCTCGACGGGGCGGTCATCCACCGCGTGCTCGCCTACCGGACGGCGGCGCGGGCGGTCCGCGACGCGCCGATGTCGGTGAGCGGGCTCGCCCGTGAGGGACGGGTCACCGAGCTGCCGGGGATCGGCAAGACGCTCGAGGAGAAGATCCTCGCGCTGCTGGCGACCGGCACGATCCCGGCGGCCGAGAAGCTGCGCGCCCGCTTCCCGCCCGGTCTCATGGATCTCACGCGCCTGCCCGGCCTGGGGCCGAAGCGCGCGCGGATGCTGTTCGACGAGCTGGGCGTCGACTCGCTCGACGCGCTGCGCGAGGCGGCCGAGGCGCAGAAGCTGCGCGGCATCCGCGGGTTCGGGCCCAAGTTCGAGCGCACGGTCATCGCGGCGCTGGACGCCGGCCTGGGCGACCAGCCCGCGCCGCGCGTGCTGCTGCCGCGCGCGCTGGGGCTCGCCGAGCAGATCCGCGACGAGCTGCGCGCGCATCCGGCGGCCGACCGGGTCGAGCTCGCCGGCGGCGTCCGGCGGCTGGCCGACTCGGTCAAGGACCTCGACATCGTTGCCACCGCGAGCGACCCGGCCGCGCTGGCGGCCGCGCTGGGCGAGCTCGACGTGATCGAGTCGGCGTCGGTGGCCGGGCCCAACACGGGGCGGGGGCGGACGCACAACGGGATGCCCGTCGACCTGCGCGTGGCCGAGCCCGAGCAGTTCGGCAACCTGCTTCAGCACTTCACCGGCTCGGCGGCCCACAACGTCGCGCTGCGCGAGGCGGCGGTCCGGCGCGGGCTGCACGTCAGCGAGTACGGGATCCTCGACGACGAGACCGGCGAGACGCTGCGCTGCCCGACCGAGGCGGGCGTCTACGAGCGGCTCGGGCTCGCGTGGATCCCGCCAGAGCTGCGCGAGGGGCGCGGCGAGCTGCGGGCCGCGGCCGACGGCGGGCTGCCGCAGCGGCTGGTCGAGCTGGGCGACCTGCGCGGCGACCTGCACCTGCACACGACCGCCAGCGACGGGCGCAACACGATCGAGCAGATGGCGGTCGCGGCACGCGAGCGCGGCTACGAGTACATCGCGATCACCGACCACTCGGCGACGCACGGGTTCGGCAACGACGTCTCACCCGACGAGCTGCGTGCGCAGATCGAGCGGGTCGCCGAGGTCAACGCGCGCCTGGAGGGCATCGAGGTGCTGGCCGGCAGCGAGGTCAACATCCTGCCCGACGGCACGCCCGACTACGCCGACGACCTGCTCGCCGCGCTGGACTGGGTGATCGGCTCGGTGCACACGAGCTTCGGGATCGGCGCGACGGAGATGACCAAGCGGATGGTCGCCGCGTGCGAGCATCCGTCTATCGACGCGATCGGCCATCCGACGGGGCGCAAGATCGAGTCCCGCGCGCCGTACGCGGTCGACGTCGACGCGCTGATCGAGGCGGCGGGGCGGACGGGGACGATGATCGAGATCAACTCGGCGCCGGACCGCCGCGACCTCAACGACGTCCACGCGCGCGCGGCGCGGGATGCCGGCGTGCGGATCCTCGTGAACTCCGACGCGCACGGGGCCAACACGCTGTCCAACGTGCGCTGGGGGGTCGCCACCGCGCGGCGGGCGTGGCTGGCGCGCGAGGACGTGGCCAACACGCTGCCGTGGGCGCAGTTCGCGCCGCTGCGCAAGCGCGCCCGCTGAACGGCGCTTCATCTCGCACATCGAGCGTCGAGTTTCTCGGCCTCAGCCCGAGAACGTCGACGGTCGACGGCGTTCGCAGGCGGCTCGATCGCCGAGCAGGGCCGGCAGCAGATCCTGTGCGACCGTCTCGTCGACCGCCGCCGGCGAGAAGCGCTCGAGCGCCGCGGCGGCTCGCACCGCGTACCCGGCCGCCGGGTCGTCGAGCGCGGTGCGGATCGCGCCCGCCAGGTCCTCGCCCACGAGCCGCGGGTCGAGCCCGCGCGCGACCGCCAGCGCCTCGTACGGCCCGGGCGCCGGCGTGGTCACGAGCACGCAGCCGTCCGCGAGCGCCTCGAGCTGGGCGATGCCGTAGTCCTCGCGGCGCGGTGCGGCGACGAAGACCCGCGCGCGCCGGACCAGTGCGCGGTAGCCGGCCGGCGCGAGCCGTCCCGCCCAGCGCACGCCCTCGACCGGCGCGCCCGGCTCCACCCCCGCCACCCACAGCTCCTCGCCCGGCCGCCGCGCGCGCGCCCACGCCGCCAGGACGCGGTCGAGCCCCTTCTTGTGCGGGTTGGCCGCGTAGGTCAGCGCGGCGATGTCGCGCTGGCGCTCCGCCGGCCCCGACGGGGCCACGGCGATCGGCACGACCACCGCGCGCGGGTGTGGCCGCGGGGTCTCGGCCAGCGTCAGCGCGCTCACCGTCACCAGCAGCGGCGCCTCGCGCAGCCGCCGGCGCTCGGCCCGCCGCTGCCACAGCCCGTGACGGCCGGGCCGGTTGGCCGCCATCGGCGCGTCCAGGCGGATCGCCCCCGGCCGGGGCCACAGCAGCGCCGCGCCCATCGCGCCGTACAGCAGCGCCCGGGGCCGGTGCTCGGCGAGGCCGCGCTGCGCCGCCACGCGCGCCGCCCGCGCCCAGGCGAGGTCGGTGAGCGCGAACGTCCGCACCGGTCGCGGGGGGCGCGGCGCCACCAGCGCCACCGACGCCCCCGCGCGCTCGAGCGCGCCGGCGAGCTCGGCGTCCGCCGCCCGCAGGCCGGCGGTGGAGGCGAGCGAGACGTAGAGGACGTCCACCACGTCAGCCGCTCCCGCGCACGGCCGCCGCCAGCGCGCGGGCCAGATCCCCGCGCTCGCGCACCACGACCCCGTCCAGGCCCAGCCACCGCGCCATCGTCGAGAGCTCCGTCGCCAGCTCGCCGGCCGTCTCGCGCGGCGCGCCCGCCTCCGCCCACGCCGCCTGCACCAGCAGCGCTCCCGCCGCCCGATCGGCCTTGAGGTCGACCCGCGCCACGAGCCGGTCGCCGAGCAGGAACGGCAGCACGTAGTAGCCGTGCCTGCGCCGGTCCGCCGGGACGTAGATCTCCAGCCGGAAGTGGAAGTGAAACAGCCGCTGTACCCGCGAGCGCTCCCACACCAGCGGGTCGAACGGGCCGACGAGCGCCCGCGCGTGCACGCGGCGCGGCACGCGCGCGCCGGGGTCGAGGTAGGCCGGCGCGCGCCAGCCCTCGACCGCCACCGCCAGCAGCTCGCCCGCCTCGACCAGCTCGGCCACCGCGCGCCGCGCGCCCGCCACCGGCAGGCGGAAGTAGTCGCGCAGGTCGCGCTCGGCGGCGATCCCGAGCGCTCGCGCCGCGATCCGCACCAGCGCCCGGTGCGCGTCGGCCTCGTCCGGCGTCGGAGCCGACACGACGGCGCGCGGCAGCACGCGCTCGGGCAGGTCGTAGAGCCGCTCGAATCCCCGCCGCCGCGCCGAGGTCACCTGCCCGCTCCAGAACAGCCACTCGATCGCCCGCTTGACGTCCGACCAGTCCCACCACGGCCCCGCCCGCCGCGGCCGCTCGTCGGCGGCGAGCTGCGCAGCCGAGATCGGCCCGTGCGCGCGCACGTCCTCGAGCACCCGCGCCACGAGCTGCGGCTGCTCGGTGGCCACCCGCCGCATGCCGCCCCAGGCGTCGTCGGCCGCCCGCGCCATCCGCCAGCGCAGCAGCGGCTGCAGCGCGACCGGCAGCAGCGACGCCTCGTGGCCCCAGTACTCGAACAGCCGCCGCGGCGCCCGCCACGACGCCTGGTCCAGGCGATCGCGGTCGTAGGGGCCGAGGCGGCTGAACAGCGGCAGGTAGTGCGCCCGCGCCAGCACGTTGACCGAGTCGATCTGCAGCACGCCCAGGCGCTGCACCGTCTGCAGCATCGTCCGGGCGCCCGCGGGCGCAGACGGTCGCGGACGGTCGAAGCCCTGGGCGGCCAGCGCCACCCGCCGCGCCTGCGCCGCCGACAGGGCCGCGCGCGCCATCACACGACCGGCGCGATGTCGCGCCGGAAGCCCTGGACGCGCACGAGCTTGATCGGCTGAAACGGCGAGGTGCGCTCGACGAAGAACTCGACCCCGTCGCGCTCCTCGATCGCGGTCACCGCCTTCTCCTGATGGCGCCAGGCCAGCGCCCAGATGATCGCGAACCCGCAGGCGATCCCCGCGACCTGGGGGGCCAGGAAGGCGAGCACGCCGGCGGCGATCGTCGACACCAGCAGCGGCCACAGCCGGTTGAGCAGGATCAGCCCGGGCCGCACCTCGGGCAGCACGGTCGCGCTGCGCGCGTCGGCCAGCAGCTTGGCGATCGGCGGCGACGTCTCGTGCTTGCGCCCCAGCCACAGCCCGTACAGCGTCGCGAGCACCCACCACGCGGCGATGATCGGCACGAGCAGGCTCTCCGAGCGGTTCGCCGCTCCGGCCACCGTCACCGCGGCCAGCGCGGTCGCCGCCCCCGCGCTGATGAACACCGTCGCCTTGAGGAAGTCCGTGAACTTCAGAGCAGCGCCTCGAGCACGCTGCGGACACCGGCCGGCCCGTCGACGAGCAGGTCGGCCTCGCGCTCGAGCTCGGGCGGCGTCTCGTCGGACCGCACCCCCACGCACAGCGCCGACCCCAGCCGGCGCTGCGCGACGAGCGCCCGCAGCCCGCGGAAGGCGTCGAGGTCGGTGGTGTCGTCGCCGACGTAGAGGGCGGTGTCGACCCCGACCCGGGCATCGCCGAGCAGGCGCGCGATCCCGGCGCCCTTGTCGACGTGCACCGGCGGGCGCACCTCGAGGACCTTGCGGCCCCAGTGCGCGACCAGGCCGGCGGCCTGCGCGCGGGTCGCGATCTCCCGCACAGCGGCCTCGGCCGCCGCCTCGTCGGGCGCGCCGCGCCAGTGGAAGGCGGCGATCTCCCCCTTGTCCTCCGCGCGCACGCGCAGGCGCGGCAGGCGCGCGTCGCGCCACACCTCGTCGCGGAACGTGCGCACCCGCGCGCCCGCGGCGGCGAACGCGGGATCGAGCTCGGGCTCCGTGCGCCCGGCGCGCAGCAGCTCGCCGCCGTGGTTGCCGATGTACGAGATCGAGCCGATTGACACGATCCGCCGCGCGGTCGCCGCGCGCCGGCCGCTCACGCAGGCCGTGACGGGGTACTTGCTCGAGACCGCGATGAGCAGCGCGCGCGTCGGCTCGGGCACGTGGGCGTCTTCGGCGTGGCGCACGATCGGCGCCAGCGTGCCGTCCACGTCGAACATCACGGCGGCGCGGCCGGGATCGGCGCGGATCGGCTCGAGGGCCTGTTCGAGCGACGTGGCGGTGGACACGTCACCAAGTATGCCGCGCGTCGCGCCGTGCGCGAGGGCGGCAACGGATCGTCCGGTGCGCCGCCGATACTCGCGGGCGTGTCGAGACGAGAGCCAGCCGCCGCTGCGATCGTGCGGGTCGTCCTCATCGTCGTGGTCATCGTCATCACGCTGTACGTGATCTGGCTCCTGCGCAAGCCGCTGAGCTGGATCTTCATCGCCGGGTTCTTGGCCATCGCGCTCACCGGGCCGGTGAACATCCTCAGCCGGTTCATGCCGCGCAAGCTGGCGATCGTGGCCACGTACCTGGGCCTCATCCTGATCCCGTCGCTGCTGCTGGCCATCATCGTCCCGCCGATCGTCCGGGAGGGGACCGATCTCGCCCAGAAGGCGCCCCAGTACGCCCAGGACATCCAGCAGTACGTCAACAACAACGAGCAGCTGCGCAAGCTCGACGACGACTACGGCATCGTCACCAAGATCAAGCAGGAGGCGGAGAAGCTGCCCAACCGGATCGGCGATGCGGCCAGCGCGCTCGGCGATCTCGGCGTGAGCCTGGTCAACTCGATCTTCGCGTTGGTGACGATCCTCATCCTGAGCATCTTCCTCGTCGCCAGCGGTCCGTTATGGGTCCAACGGATCGTCGCCATGCAGCCCGTGGAGCATCGCGGGCGCCTCGAACGCGCGTTCGCCCGCGTCGGCCAGGCGGTGGCCTCGTACGTCGCGGGCGCGGTGGCGCAGGCGACCATCGCCGGGGTGACGACGTTCATCGTGCTGACGATCATGGGCGTGCCGTTCGCCGCCCCGCTGGCGGTCATGGTCGGCGTCCTCGATCTCGTCCCGCTCGTGGGCGCGACGATCGGCGCGGTGCTCGTGGCGCTCGTGACGCTGTTCCAGGACTTCCCGACCGTCACGATCATCTGGGTGATCTGGGCGATCGTCTACCAGCAGGTGGAGAACAGCGTCATCCAGCCCCAGATCCAGCGCCGGGCGGTCGACGTCCATCCGTTCGGCGTGCTGGTCGCCGTGCTGTTCGGCTCGACGCTGTTCGGGATCATCGGCGCGCTGCTGGCGATTCCCATCGCCGCCACCCTGCAGATCGCCCTGCGCGAGTACCTGGAGTACCGCCGCGAGATCCGCGAGCGGGCCGAAGAGGGCCCGGCGATCCTGCAGCCGCCGCAGCCGCCCTCCGGACCGGCCACCCCATGAATCGGCCGCGAACGGGGTAGGCGTCGGACACGACCCCTACCCTCGGCCGCCAGAGTGAGTGCTCCGATCGACGACGTCGAACGCCCCTACGAGGAGCGTCTTCCCGCTGCCGCGGAGAACATCGCGCGTCTGCGCCACGGCGTGACGCGCTTCGCGTGCGAGGCGGGCGCGTCCGAGCGCCTGCGGCGCAAGGTGGCCCTCGCGGTGAGCGAGGCGTGCACGAACGCGGTCGTGCACGCGTACCGCCGCGGACGGGCCGGGAGCGTCGCCGTGCGCGCGGCGCGGCGCGGCCGGTCGCTGTGCGTGGAGGTCGCCGACGACGGCGAGGGCCTGCGCCCGCGATCCGAGAGCCCGGGCGTCGGTCTCGGCACGCCGCTGATGGCGATCCTCGCCGACCGGCTCGAGATCGCCGACAACCCCGAGGGGCACGGGACCGTCGTGCGTCTGACCTTCGGCCTCTGACCGGCCGGGGCATCGGGCGCCGACGTCGTCGCGCCCGTCAGCCGGCCGCCGCCGGCGCGATCCCGTGCTCGATGGCGCCCTTGATCGCCGCGTCCACGGCGTTGAGCCGGTGCAGCGCGATCGCCTCGGCCGAGCCGAAGCGCCGGCCGGGGGCGGTGTCGGCGCCGTGGTGGGTCAGCACGCAGTGGGCGAGCGCGATCCGGCGCGGATCGTCGAGCACGCGGCGGCCGCGCTCGTCGAGCAGCGCCAGCCCGAGCTCGATGTGCCCGAGCAGCCGGCCCTCGTCGGTCAGCCCGATCTCCGCGCCGTAGGTGAACTCGCGCGTACGGCCGAGGTCGTGCACGAGCGCGGCGGTCAGCAGCAGGTTCTGGTCCAGGCGCGGGTGCAGCTGGCAGGTCTCGAGCGCGAGCGTGCCGACCGCGACCGTGTGCTCCAGCAGGCCGCCCAGGTAGGCGTGGTGGCCGTTGCGTGAGCACGGCGCCCGCCGCCACGCCGCGCGCAGCTCGACATCGCCCAGCAGGCCGGCCAGCAGCGCCGAGAACCCGGGGTCGCGCACCTCGCCGGCCAGCGCCTCGAGGAAGCCGTCGAGCTCGTCGAGGTCGCGGTAGGCGACGGGCAGGAAGCGAGCCGGGTCGGCTTCGGCCCCCTCGGCCCGCGCGATCGCCCGCACCTCGATCTGCAGCTCGTCGCGAAAGCGCTCGACCCGCCCCGCGACGCGCACGAGGTCGCCGCGCTCGAATCGGCCGGCGAGGACGTCGGCGTCGCGGAACGCGCGCCCCGCGATGGCGCCCGACGCGTCGCGCAGCTCGAGCGCCAGGTACGCCGTGCCGGAGCGCGCGACGAGGCGGTCCTTGCGCGTGCAGGCGTAGACGGCGTCGACCTCCTGGCCGGGGCGCAGCGTGGCGATGGCGGCGGGCGTGAGGGGCGCGGCGGGCACCGGGGCATCATGTACCGTGAACCGGATGCAGCCGCTCACCTGGGACTGTCGTCCGGACGGCCTGCGCGCCCCAGCTCTCGTCTGCGCCTTCAAGGGATGGAATGACGCCGGCGACGCCGCCTCGGCGGCCCTGACGTTCGTCGGCGCGTCGCTCGGCGCCACGCGGTTCGCCCAGATCGATCCCGAGGAGTTCTACGACTTCCAGGCCACGCGCCCGCGCATCGAGCTCGTCGAGGGCCGCCATCGCCAGGTGCAGTGGCCGTCGGTCGAGATCTGGGAGGCGCGGGTCCCGCGCGCCCCGCGCGACCTGATCCTGCTCAGCGGCCCGGAGCCCTCGATGCGCTGGCGCACGTTCTGCCAGATCATCGTCGAGCTGGCGGAGACGCTCGGCACGCAGCTCGTGGTCACGCTCGGCGCCCTGCTCGCCGACGTGCCGCACTCGCGTCCGGTCGGCATCACCGGCTTCGCGACCGACGAGCGCCTGCAGGCGCGCAGCGATCTGCATCCGTCCTCCTACGAGGGACCGACCGGCATCACCGGCGTGCTGCACACCGCCTGCTCGGAGGCGGGGCTGCCGTCGGCCAGCCTGTGGGCGACGGTTCCCCACTACGTCGCCGCGGCGCCGAACCCGAAGGCCGCGCTCGCGCTCGTGCGCAAGCTCGAGGGCCTGGTCGGCGTGACCGTCGACGCGTCCGAGCTCGAATCCGCTGCCGCCGACTACGAACGCCAGGTCTCGCTCGCCGTGCAGTCGGACCCGGACGTCCAGGCGTTCGTGGAGCGCCTCGAGAAGGCGGCCGAGGAAGAGGAGGAGCCGGTCGATCCGTCCGAGCTGCCCTCCGGCGACGTCATCGCCCGCGAGTTCCAGCGCTTCCTGCGCCAGCGCGGCCCCGACGACGAGTGAACGCACGGGGTCCCGCCGCGTGCGGGGTGGCGCGGCGACCGCGTCACTTCTCCGCCGCCGGACAGGCGATCCGGTAGTCGCACGTCGAGCACGCCGAGAACGACGGCTGCGGCTCGAAGCCCTGCCCGAGGATGCCCTCCGCGACCTCGAAGACCGTCTCGCGGATCCACGTCGGGTCGATCTCCTCGGTCGGCACCTGGACCTTCTCGTCGTCGAGGACGTACAGGTAGGCCTGCTGGGCGGCCTCGAGGTCCCACGCCTCCCGCGCGCCCACCGCGTACAGCGAGAGCTGGACGTCCTCGCGCAGCGCCGCGGCGCTCTTGGGCCGGCCGGTCTTGTAGTCGATCAGCTCGTAGCCGCCCCCGGCCAGCCGGTCGACGCGGTCGACCCGGCCGCGCAGCAGGTGGGGGCCCAGCTTGAACGCGAACGAGCGCTCGAACCACACCGGCTCGCCGCTCTCGTCGCGGCAGCGCTCGAGGTAGCGGCCCAGCGACGAGGCCGCCTTCTGGCGCAGCTGGCGCTCCTCCTCGGAGTCGCCGAACCCGCCGCGCCGCCAGCCGGCGTCGAGCAGGTTGTGCAGCTCGAGCAGGCCGCCGGCCGCCCCGCCGGCGTGCCAGCGCTCGAGCACCTGGTGGACGAGGATGCCGAAGCGCTGGTTGAGCGTCGGCTCCTGCGGGATGCGGAAGACCCGCGAGAACTTGTACTTCAGCGGACAGGTGCGGTACGTCTCGATGTCCGACGCGCTGAGCACGAGCCCGTCGCCGCGCGTGGGCAGGAACGCCTCCAGCGACGGCTCCGAGCGCCGCGCCACCGTCTGCGCCCGCTGGCGCGCCCCGCGCTCGGCGTCCAGCAGCAGGTCGTCGAGCGCGCTGGTCTGGAAGATGTCGCGCTGCTCGCTCGTCACCGCCGCCAGCAGCCGCTGGTTGACGTCGCCCAGCGCGTCGCCCACCGACCGGCCGGGCGGCAGCCGCAGCAGCGCGCTGAGCTTGACGAGCTCCATGAGCCGCACCACCGCGTGCGAGACGTCGAGGTCGGTGTCGAAGCGCAGCTCGCTCAGCCGCCCGCCGACGATCTGCACCTGGTCGAGCAGCTCGTCGCGCATCATTCGAAACGTCGAGTGCAGGGTCTCGGCCGGACCGAACAGCTCCTCCTCGCGGTCCTCCCAGCGCCCGCCGACCGCGGCGCGCGCCTCCTCGACGAACGGCGAGGGTGGGCCGGGCTGCGCGTAGGTGAGCGTCAGGGACCTCCGGGCGCGGGTCATCGCCACGTGCAGCGTGCGCCGCATCTCGGCGACGTGGGTGGCCCGCGAGTCGGGCGGCAGCGGCTCGCGCAGCAGCTCGTCGGGGATCGGCTCCATCGCGCGCCGGCGCGCGCCGGGCATACGCGCGGCCGCCAGCCCGAGCACGAACACGTGGTCGAACTCCATGCCGCGGGCCTGGCGCATCGTGAGGATCTGCACCGCCGGCGGGTGGCTGTCGGCCACCGCCTCCTCCTCGGGCAGGCCCGCCTCGGCCACCGCCGTGATGTAGGCGGCGAACTCGCGCGGGGTGGCCTGCGGCGCGCGGCGCGTGAACGCCGCGGCCAGCTCGCCGAACCGGGCCAGGTTCACCAGCCGCTCGACCACGTCGGCCTGCGCGGCGAAGAGCTGCTGGCGGCGCAGGCCGAGGCGCTCGATCAGCAGGTGCACGAACAGGTCCGGCCGCGCGCTGTCGAAGGTCGCCGCCGCGTCGCCGTGGAGGCGCAGGAAGCCGAGGATGCGCTCGCGCGCCTCGGGGGTGACCTGCGGCGACTCGGTGGCGGCGCGCAGGCCGCTGACCATGTCGAGCTTGCGCCGCCGCGCGATCTGCACGCAGCGGGCGAGATCGAGCTGGCGCAGCTCGACCGGCGGGCGCGCGAGGGCGCGGACGACCGCGCCGGCGTCGGTCGGGTCGGCGAGCAGGCGCAGCCAGGCGAGCACGTCGCGAACCTCGGCGCGCTCGAAGAAGGCGGCGGCGCCGACGACGCGGTACGGCACGGCCCGCTCCTCGAGCGCGACGGCCACGGGCTGACCCTCGGCCTCCACCGAGCGCACGAGCACGGCGATCCGCTCGGGCACCACCGCCTCGCGGGCGATGAGCCGCTCGATCTCGGCCGCCGCGCTCTGGGCCTGCGCGCGCTCGTTGGCGCAGCGCCAGAAACGCACCAGGCCGCCGTCGTCGCGGCCGGTCAGCTCCTTGCCGATCCGGTCGGGGTTGGGCAGCACGACGGCCCGCGCGGCGGTCAGCACCGGCTGCGGGCAGCGGTGCGAGCGCCCGAGGCGGATGAGCAGGCCGCCCGGGTGCTCGTCGGCGAAGTCGCGCAGGTTCTTCGTGGAGGCGCCGCGGGGACGCTCGATCGCCTGATCGTCGTCGCCGGTGACCGTCACGTGCCGCCGACCACCGGCTTGGCCGGCGGTGCCCGCCGCGACCAGCCGGACGAGCTCCATCGCCGCCCAGCCCAGCTCGTGGACGTCGTCGCACAGCAGCGCGCGGAAGCGGCCGACCACGCGCTCGCGCGCGTGCAGGCGGTGCGCGAGCAGCGCGATCGCGCCGAGCAGCAGGTCGCCGAGGTCCGGTGTGCCGCGCTGCGCCAGCATGCGGTCGTGCGCGGCGTAGACCTCGGCGAACTCGCGCTCGCGGGCGGCGCGGGCCTGCGCGTCGACGTCGTCGCCGGGCAGCCGCCGCGCCCACGCGGCGAAGTCGGCGGCGCTGACGCCCTGGGCCTTCAGCGCGTCGATGCGCTCGACGAAGCCGCCGACGAGCGCGGCCGGCCGCCCGCGGAAGTCGTGGCGGCGGACGGTGAGCTCGTCGACGCGCTCGAGCAGCATCGCCACGCGATCGGCGGCGGTGGCGGGGACCGTCCACGGATCCAGGCCGCTCTCCAGCGGCTCGTCGCGCAGCAGCCGGGCCGCCAGCTCGTGCGGCGTGAAGACGCACAGCTCTTCGTAGCCGCCCTCGAGGCGGTCCTCGAGCGCGCGGCGCAGCGCGCCGGCGCCGGCGGCGGTCGGCGCGAGGACGAGGATGCGGGCGGGCGCCAGGCCGTCGGCGGCCAGGTGCGCGAAGCGCTCCACGAGCACGTGCGTCTTGCCGGTGCCGGCGCCCCCGAGAACGAGCAGCGGCGCGGCCGGATGCGCCACCGCCTGTGCCTGCTGGGAGGTGAGCGGACGGGCTGCAGCGGGCACGCTGCAAGGATATGGCGGGGATGACCCAGCGAGAGCACGTCTTGGCAGCGGACTGGTACGGGGCGTGCGAGCGTGCGGCCGCCGCGGTCGCCGACCTGCTCAGGCGGCTGCAGACGGCGGTCGAGCGGCGGGCCGAGACCGGCACCACCGGCGAGGGCGGCGACCGCACGCTGGTCCTCGACGCGGCGGCCGAGGAGATCGTCTTCGCCGAGCTCGAGGCGCTGCACGCCCAGGGCCACGACTTCCTCGTGGTCTCCGAGGAGCGCGGTGAGGTGCGCTTCGGGGCGGAGTCGGAGATCCGCGTCATGGTCGACCCGATCGACGGGTCGCTGAACGCCAAGCGCGGGCTGCCCCACCACGCGCTGTCGATCGCGGTCGCCGACGGACCGACGATGGCCGACGTCGTGTTCGGCTACGTGCACGACTTCGGCCCCAGCGAGGCGTGGTCGGCGTGGCGCGGCCAGGGCGCCCTGCTCGACGGCGAGCCGCTGATCGAGCGGCCGGTGCAGCGGCGCAGCCGCGACGGGCGGCTGGAGGTCGTGGCGATCGAGTCCGCCGACCCGCGCTGGCTGTCGCAGGCGGGCGACCTGGGCGAGGTGGCCCGGCGGCTGCGCGCCGTGGGCGCGATCGCCGTCTCGCTGTGCCAGCTCGCCGCCGGCCGCGTGGACGGCATGGTCTCGCTGTGGAACTGCCGGGCGGTGGCCGCGGCCGCCGCGCAGCTCATCGTCCGCGAGGCCGGTGGCCTGGTCGCCTTCCCGGCCTTCGACGAGCCGCTCGCCGCGCCGCTGGACCTCGAGCCGCATTCGCCGGTGGTCGCCGCGCTCACCGAGGATGCGCTGGCCCAGCTGTCCACCATTCCCGCTCCGCTGGCGGCCCGCCGATGATCGACTGGCCGCTTGCCCGCCGCGTCTCGCGCCTGGTCGCCGGCCCGATCGCACCCAGCGTGCGGCTGCCGGGCGACCTCGTCGCGATGGCCGACGATGCCGAGCGGCGCGTCGTCGCCTACACCGGCCTGCAGCCGGCGCGCCCGCTGCCGGGACCCGAGGCGATCGACCGGCCGCAGTGGGCCGACGCGAACCTCGACGGCATGCGCGAGATCCTCGCTCCCGTGGCGGCCAAGCTCGGGCCCCAGAGCGGCCCGCTGGCCGGCCCGCTGCGCAACGCGGCGGGCGCGGTCCTGGCCGCCGAGATCGGCGGGCTCACCGGCCTGCTCGCCCAGCGCGTGCTCGGGCAGTACGAGCTCGTCCTGCTCGATGCCGAGCGGCCGACGCGCCTGCTCTTCGTCGCGCCCAACCTGCTCGAGGCGGCCGACAAGCTCGACGTCGATGCGCACCAGCTCGTGCACTGGGTCGCCGTCCACGAGGTCACCCACGCGGTGCAGTTCACGAGCGTGCCGTGGCTGCAGGACCATCTCGGCGGCCTGCTGCGCGAGCTGCTGGCCAGCGTGGACGTCGACGTCGACTGGGGGGCGCTGGCGAAGCTGCGCAGCCGCGACGACCTGCAGGAGATGGTGCGCTCGATGCGCGAGGACGGGCTGGTGATGGTGCTCGCCGGGCCCGAGCGCCGCGAGCTGATCGACCGCCTGCAGGCCACGATGGCGGTCGTCGAGGGCCACGCCGAGCACGTGATGGACGCGGTCGGCCGCGACGTGCTGCCGGACCTCGACACGCTGCGCACGGCGCTCGAGCGGCGGCGCGCCAACCGCAGCGGGCCGTGGAAGCTGCTGGAGAAGCTGCTCGGCCTGGAGATGAAGCTCAAGCAGTACGAGGTCGGCAAGCGCTTCTGCGACCGGGTGGTGCAGCGCGAGGGCGTCGCCGCCCTGCATCGCGTGTTCGCCTCGCCGGCGGCGCTGCCGACGTGGGCGGAGCTGCAGGACCCGGACGCCTGGATGGAGCGCCAGCGGGCGCTGCCGCCGGCGGCGTAGCGTCCCGTCTACGCCGTCGCCGCCGCTCGATCCGTGGTCGTCTGCGCTCGCTGACCGGGCCTGGACACCCGAGCGTGCCGCTGTGTTCGCCGCGGGTGAGCAGACGAACACTCGTTTGTAACCGGAGCGGTTCGCGGGTTTACAAACACATGTTCGATGGGTATGCTCCCGTACGAACAAGCTTACTTCTAACTAGATGCCCAGTCCGGAGGAACCCGAGATGGCCGCCGACGCCACCAACGACACCACGAAGATCGTCGAGAGCAACACCGCCGCCACCGAGCGTGAGACGGCGGCGACCGAGCGCTCGACCACCGCGAAGAAGGCCGCCGCGACGCGTCAGGCCAAGCGCGCGAGCACGGCGCGCAAGCGCACGACCACCCAGGCCAAGCGCACCACGCAGGCCCGCGCCACCGCGACCCGGCGCGCCGCTGAGCACGAGACCCGCACGACGTTCGACCGCGTCGGCGACGTGGCCGAGAAGGCCGTCCTGACCTCGGTCGGTGCCGCGCTGTCGGCCCGCGACGAGCTCGCCGGCACGATCGGCGAGCTGCGCGCGACCTACGGCACCCGTGAGAAGGCCGAGCGCCAGCTGCGCAAGGCCCAGCGGCAGGTCGAGGCCGACCTGCGCCGCTTCGAGCGCCGGGGCACGACCGCGCGCACCCAGCTCGAGCGCGAGGTCAAGCGGGCCCGCACGCGGCTCGAGCGCCAGATCCGCGAGCAGCACGAGCACCTGCGCGGCGCCGTGCGCACCGCGCCGCCCGCGCCCGATGCGCTCGTGCGCAACGCCAAGGCGCAGGCCGACCTCGTGTCCGCGCGCATGGGCAACGCGGTCGAGACCGCCCAGCTCGCCGGGGCGACCGCGGTCGCCAAGGTGAGCGAGCGCGTCGCCGCGCTGGCGTAGTCCTTCGTTCAGGGCGGCCACTCCGCGCGTGCGCGGGGTGGCCGCTCGCTCGCTCGCGCGACGCCGGTGGCGACGGCCTTTCGGCGTGGTTGTACGGTGGAGAACATGATTCGCACAGCGACTTTGGGACAATGCAGCGCATGACGCACGACGAGATCCGAAAGGCGCTCGAGGCGGTCATCGATCCGGAGCTCCATCGCAACATCGTCGAGCTCGACATGGTGCGGTCGATCGAGATCCATGAGGGCGGCGTGGTCGACGTCGTCGTCTCGCTGACCACCCCGGGCTGCCCCATCCGCAACCACTTCCAGACGGGCGTGACGAACGCCGTCAAGAGCGTCGAGGGCGTGGCCGCGGTCAACGTCTCCTTCGACGTTCTCTCCGACCAGCAGAAAGCCGCGCTGCAGCAGAAGCTCGGCCGCGGCGGCGGGCTGCCCAGCGGCGCGCTGGCCGAGGTCCAGAACGTCATCTGCATCGGCTCGGGCAAGGGCGGCGTCGGCAAGTCCACGCTGACCGCGAACCTGGCCGCGGCGCTGGCCGCGGAGGGCAAGCGGGTCGGCGTCCTCGACGCCGACGTCTGGGGCTACTCGATCCCGCGCATGTTCGGGCTCGGCGCCCAGCGCCCGAACGTGTCGGACGAGCGCCAGATCCTCCCGCTGGAGACCGAGGGCGCCATCAAGGTCATGTCGATCGGCTTCTTCCTCGGCGAGGAGGACAGCGCGGTCGTCTGGCGCGGGCCGATGCTCCACAAGGCGCTGACGCAGTTCCTCCAGGACGTCGCGTGGGGCGAGCTGGACTACCTGCTCATCGACCTGCCGCCGGGGACCGGCGACGTCTCGATGACGCTCGCCCAGCTGCTGCCGCAGGCGAAGTTCCTCATCGTCACCACGCCGCAGGCGACCGCGCAGAAGGTGGCCCGCCGCTCGGCCGAGATGGCGACCAAGGTCAACCTCGAGATCTGCGGAGTCGTCGAGAACATGGCTGGCTTCGCCACGCCGTCCGGCGAGCGCTACGCGATCTTCGGCGAGGGGGGCGGCCAGGCGCTGGCCGACGAGCTCGACGTGCCGCTGCTCGGCCAGGTGCCGTTGACGATGCCGCTGCGCGAGAGCTCCGACAGCGGGCAGCCGCTGGTCTTCTCCGACCCCGACGACCCGGCCTCTCAGGGCGTGCGCCAGGCGGCGCGCGGCCTGGTGGCGCTCTCGCCGATCGCGCTGCCGACCCTGAACGTCATCGCGCCGCCGGCCGCCGCTCCCCAGCCGGCGGGGATGTCGCTGCCGATGGCCTGATTCTCGCCGTAGCGAACGCTGCGGGCCTATCCCGGTAGGCCCGCGGCGCGAGAGCGACCCCTGGCATCCACGGTGCATCCCTCTCGCATCCACGCTCCTACCGGGATAGACCCTTAGACAACCTTCAGCGGGCGTGCTGCGTCCGCTGAAGGTCGCGGCCGATGATCGGGGGTATGACGGAGATCACCCTCGATCAGGCGCGCGCGATCGCCCGGCTGCGGCGCCGTCACCCCGGGTGCGACATCGTCGTCCACGACCGCCCGCACGACCTCATCCTCGAGGTCCGCTGCGGCCGGCGGATCGTGGCGCTCGAGCGCCTCGGCGAGGACGGCTCGGTCAGCGGCCCGCAGTCGCTGGGGCTGGCGCGGGCGGCGTAGGCGCGCTAGCGGCCCGCGAAGTACGCCGCGTTGATCTGCACGAAGCGCGACCACTCCTCCGGGAGCTGGTCCTCGGCGAAGCAGGCGTCGACCGGGCAGGCCTCGACGCAGGCGTCGCAGTCGATGCACTCCTCGGGATCGATGTGGAGCTGCTCGACGCTGTCGTAGTCGGGCTCGTCGGGCGTGGGGTGGATGCAGTCGACTGGACAGACCTCGACGCAGGAGTTGTCCTTCGTGCCGATGCAGGGCTCCGCGATGACGTAGGCCATGGTGGTTCTGAGTCGTTCCTCGTTGGGGCAACTGGTCCTGGCGGGAACGGCGTACTCTAGTGACCATGGGCCACCGGCTCCGACGCGGATGCGGGCCGGGCCGGCCCGCAGGAGTGACCGCTGGCGCGACGGCGCTCCGACGGGGCGGCTCAGCGTGGTGACCGCGTAGTGGCCCCCTCGCTTGTCCTCGTCACCGGCGCCACCGGCCAGGTCGGCTCGGCGCTCGTCCGCCGGCTCACCGCGCGCGGCGTGCCGGTCCGCTGCCTCGTCCGCGAGCCGCGCCGGCTCGGCGACGAGCGCGTTCGCGTGCAGATCGCGCTCGGGGACCTGACCGACCCGCCGTCGTTTCGCAACGCGCTGCGCGGCGTCGGCGCGGTCGTCCACCTCGCGGCTTCGGGGCGCGACCAGCTCGGCGGGTCGATCGAGGAGCTCAACGCGATCGCCACGTGGCGGATGGTCGAAGCGGCCGAGCGAGCGGGCGCGCAGCGGTTCGTGTTCTTCTCCGCGCTGGGCGCGAGCACCCATCACCGCACGCGGTTGCACCGCTCCAAGGCGCTGGCCGAGCGCGTCGTACGCGAGTCCGCGCTGACGACCACGGTCTTCGCGCCGTCGCTCATCTACGCTCGCGGCGGGCGCTGGCTCGGCCTCCACGCTCGCCTCGCGCTGCTGCCGGTCGCCCCCATGTCGGGGCTGGGGCGCGCACGGTTCCAGCCGCTCTGGGCCCAGGACGCGGCCGACTGCGTCGTGGCCGCGCTGGGCGCCGCCACGCCGCCACCGCGGGTGGAGCTCGCCGGCCCCGAGACGCTCACCCATGCCGAGATGGTTCGCGTGGCGGCCCGCGGCCGGCCCGTCCTGCCCGTGCCGGTGCCGGTCTCTCGGGCCGCCCTGCGGCTGACCGAGACCGCGCTGCGCATGGCCGCGCCGTACACCTGGGACGAGGCCGAGGTGCTCGAGGTGCCGATGGTGTCGCCGGACGGCAGCGCCGGCTGCGAGCGCCTCGGCGTGCGCCCGCGGCGGATGGCCGACGTGCTGGGCCGCGTCGCCGCAGGTCATCATCCCGACGCGCACGCGCCGGCGCCGTGGGTGATCGAGCCAGCGTCAGAGCCGTGACACGGGCGCCCGCCGGTCCGCCCACGGCCGCGCGCGCTCGATCTGCGCGCCCAGGCCCAGCAGCACGTCCTCGCGCGCCGGCCGGCCGATGAGCTGCACCCCGGTGGGCAGGCCGTCGGAGCCGAGCTCGACCGGCAGCGAGATCGCGGGCTGGCCGGTCGCGTTGAGCATCGCGGTGAACGGCGTGAAGCGCCCGCCCGCGGCGAACGCCTCCATCGCCTGCTCCGGGTCGTCGTGCGCGAGCTCGCCGATGGGCAGCGGGCGCTGGGCGAGGGCCGGCGTGAGCACCGCGTCGTAGGGGTCGAGCTCGCCGATGATCGCCCGCATCATCGCCTGCAGCTGGGCGTGCGCGCCGGCGGCCTCGAGCCCCGACACCGTGCGGGTCCGATCGAAGATCTGCCAGCTCAGCGCCTGCATGTCCTCGCGCCGCGGCTCGCGGCCGGCGATGAGCGCCGAGTAGCCGATCCCAAGCGCGATCGCGGCCATGAACTCGATCGAGAACAGCGGCAGCAGCGCCGGGTTCGTCCAGCTCGGCTCGATCTCCACCACCTCGTGGCCGAGCTCGTCGAGCAGCGCCGCCGTGCTCGCCACGGCGGCCAGGCACAGCGGGTCGACCGTCGCGTCGGGCAGCGGCGGGTTGACGGCGACGCCGATGCGCATTCGGCGCGGCTCGCGCTCGACCGCGTGGGTGAACGGCTCGGACGGGGGCGGCGCCCACGTCGCATCGCCGAGCTCGTAGCCGGCCATGATGTCGAGCAGCCGCGCGGTCTCGCCGACGGTGCGCGTCAGCACGCCGTCCTGCACGAGGGGATGGTCGCCGAGCTCGGGCGCCAGCGAGATCCGCCCCCGCTGCGGCTTGAGCCCGACCAGGCCGCAGCAGGAGGCCGGGATGCGGGTCGAGCCGCCGCCGTCGTTGCCGTGGGCGATCGGCACCATGCCCGCCGCCACCGCCGCACCCGAGCCGCCCGAGGAGCCGCCCGGCGTGCGGTCGAGGTCCCACGGGTTGCGGGTCGGCGGGAAGCGGCGTGGCTCGGTGACCGGCTGGATGCCGTACTCGGGCAGGTTCGTCGTGCCGACGACGACGAAGCCGGCGGCGCGCAGGCGCCGCACCACGCTGTGGTCGGCGGGCGGCACGAAGTCGCCCATGAGGTCGCAGGCCATCGTCAGCCGCCATCCCGCCACCGCGCGGTTGTTCTTGATGGCGATCGGCACGCCGGCGTAGGGGCGCGGATCGTCGCCGCCGACCGCGCCGGCCTCGGCCAGCGCGCGTTCGCCGTCGACGTCGACGAATGCCCCGACCCGCCCGTCGAGCGCCTCGATGCGCCGCAGCGACAGCTCGGCCAGCTCGCGGGCGGAGACCTCGCCCGAGCGCACCAGCGCGGCCAGCTCGTCGACGGGGCGAAACAGCAGATCGGGGTCGGCCATCGCCGCAGCCTACGCTCTCCTTCGCCCCGCAAGAGTCCTCAGGAGCCTGCCATGTCGACCGACACCGACGTCCAGTCCGGCCTGGAGGGCGTCGTCGCCTTCGCCACCGAGATCGCCGAGCCCGACCGGGCGGGTGGGGCGCTGCGCTACCGCGGCGTCGACATCGAAGACCTGGTCGGCCAGGTCCCCTACGAGAAGGTGTGGGGGCTGCTCGTCGACGGGCGCTTCGAGCCCGGCCTGCCGCCCGCCGAGCCGTGGCCGCTGACCGTGCGCTCCGGTAGCGCCCGCGTCGACGTGCAGGCGGCGCTGGCGATGCTCGCGCCGGAATGGGGTTTCGGCGAGCTGATCGACATCTCCGACGAGCAGGCGCGCGACCAGCTCGCCCGCGCCTCGGTCATGGCGCTGTCGTTCGTCGCGCAGTCCGCCCGCGGTGCCGGCCAGCCGCCGGTGCCGCAGGAGGAGGTCGACCAGGCGCGCTCGATTCCCGAGCGCTTCCTCATCCGCTGGCGCGGCGAGGCGAACCCCGACCACGTCAAGGCGATCGACGCCTACTGGATCTCCGCGGCCGAGCACGGCATGAACGCCTCGACGTTCACCGCGCGCGTCGTCGCTTCGACCGGTGCGGACGTCGCCGCGGCGCTGAGCGCCGGCGTGGGCGCGCTGTCGGGCCCGCTGCACGGCGGCGCGCCGTCGCGCGTGCTGAAGATGCTCGACGAGGTCGAGGCGATGGGCGACGCCGACCGCTGGGTCCGCGCGGCGCTGGACCGCGGCGAGCGGCTCATGGGCTTCGGCCACCGCGTGTACCGCGCCGAGGACCCGCGCGCCCGCGTGCTGCGACGGACGGCCCGCGAGCTCGGCTCGGTCCGGTTCGAGACCGCCGAGGCGCTCGAGCGGGCGGCGCTGGCCGAGCTGGAGGCGCGCCGGCCCGACCGCGTCCTGGCCACCAACGTCGAGTTCTGGTCGGCGGTGATCCTCGACATGGCCGAGATCCCGGCCGAGATGTTCACGCCGATGTTCACCTGCGCGCGCGTCGCGGGGTGGTCGGCGCACATCCTCGAGCAGAAGCGCGAGGGTCGCCTGATCCGGCCGACGGCGAAGTACGTCGGGCCCGGCCCGCGCGCGGTCGCGGACGTTGCCTAGCGGTCCAGCGCCTTGCGCAGGAGGTCGCGCAGGGTGCGCTGCTCGGCGGGATCGAGGCGCAGGAGCGGCTCCGGCGGCTCGCCCAGGCGCGCCTTGATGCGCCGGCGCAGCTCGGCGCCCTCGGGGGTCACGACCAGCATCTTGACCCGGCGGTCGTGCGGCGCGGCGCGGCGCACGACCAGGCCGCGGTCTTCGAGGCGGTCGATGATGCCGGTCACGTTCGAGTTGTCGCACGACATGGCGCAGGCGAGCTCGCGCATCGGGACCGGGGTGTCGGGGTCGAGCCACTTCAGCGCCATCATCTGCCCGGGCGCCAGGTCGAACTCGGAGGAGATGCACATGACGCGCCCGCGCTGGGACGCGACGAGCTCGTGGAGGAGGACCCACGCTTCGCTGGCCGCGGAGGGCCGCGCCGGGGCAGTGGCGGACATGCCCGCGATGTTACTTGCTGAGTGCGATGGTTGATATCGGCAAACTGTCCACCGCGGCGCGGCCGTGCGGCGTACTCTGGGGGCGTGGGAGCGGTTCGCCGGCTGGACCCGGAGGCCCTGGGCGATCACCTCGATCGGCTGTTCCGAGCCGCGTGGGCGATGTGCGGCCGCCGCGAGGACGCCGAGGACCTCGTGCAGGAGACGTTCGCCCGCGTCCTCGCTCGCCCGCGGCTGCTCAAGCGCGACGACGACCTCGGCTACCTGCTGCGCGTCCTGCGCAACACCCACATCTCGCGGCTGCGCGCCGCGGCTCGGCGTCCGGCGTCCGCGCCGTGGCCCGAGGACCTCGAGCCGCCCGACGCGCGCGCGTCCTGGGACCCCGTCGCGGCGCTCGACACGACCGCGCTGTTCGGCGCGATCGCGCAGCTGCCCGCCGAGTTCCGCGATGCACTCGTCGCCGTCGATGTCGCCGGGCTCTCCTACCGGGAGGCGGGCCGCGCGCTGGGCGTGCCCGAGGCGACGGTCACCACCCGGCTGCACCGCGCGCGCAAGCGCGTTGCGAGCATGCTCGCGGCCCAGGGCGTAGCCCCGGCGTCCGCGCGGAAGGAAGCGGGGCCGTGAGGCGTCCTGCCGACCAGGAGCCCATGGGCGAGACCGACGACATCGGCGCCGCGATCCGCGCGGCGGCGGCCACGGTCAGCGCGCCCGCCGGCCTGCGGGAGCGCCTGGTCGCACAGCGCGACGCGGCGCGGGGCGCCGCCGCCGCGTCGGCGGGCTGCTCGCCGGCGCCGGCGCGCTGGCGGCCGCCGTGATCGTCGCGCTGGTGCTCACGCTGCCCGGCGGCGGGTCGGCGCCGGCCGAGCAGGCCGCCGGCCTCGCGCTCGCCCAGCCCGCGGCGCCGCCGCCCGCGCCGATGGCCGGCACCGGCCGCCTGGACGCCGCCGTCGGCGACGTGGCGTTCCCGGACTGGTCGCAGAGCCACGGCTGGCACGCGGTCGGCCGGCGCGACGGCGAGGTCGCCGGCCGCGCGGCCACGACCGTCTTCTACGAGGACGCGAGCGGGCGCCGGGTCGGCTACACGATCGTCGACGCCCCGCCGCTCGCCGCCCCGACGGGCACCGCCAGACGGTGGCCGGCACCGGCGTCACGCTGTGGCGCTACGAGGACGCGGCCGTGGCGACGTGGGAGGTGCGCGGCCAGACGTGCATCCTCGCCGCGCGCGACGTGCCCGCCGGCGACCTCGCCCGGCTCGCCTCCTGGGACTAGAAGCGCTCAGCTGACCGCGGTGCCCGCCGCTGCCGCGAGCGCCTCGCGCTGCTCCTGCTCGGCGCGGATCGCCTCCGCGTCGAAGCGGAAGCACGAGCGCGGCGGCGGCCCGTAGTCGGTGTCGTTGGCCAGCGCGATCGCCGCGGTCTCGTCCTCGAAGCTCTGCAGCGTGAGCACGGGCCCGAACACCTCGCGCCGGAGGATGTCGGCGCCGGGCGGGACGTCGGTGAACAGGGCCGGCGCGTAGTAGGGGCCGCCGAGCGACTCGCTGCCGAAGGCCAGGCGCGCGCCCTGCTCGACGGCCCGGGCCACGTGGCCGGTGGCCAGCTCCAGGGCGACCGGGTGGATGAGCGGGCCGTAGGTGGTGGCGGCGTCGCGCGGATCGCCGACCTCGATCGCGGCGGCCTGCGCACGGAAGCGCTCGGCGAACTCGTCCAGGATCGAGCGCTCGACGAGCAGGTGCGTGTCGGCCAGGCAGACCTGGCCCGAGTTGTCAGACTGGTAGGCGGCGATCTTGCCCGCGGCGTCGGCCAAGTCGCCCAGCAGCGAGCAGGTCAACGGCGCCCACTCCGGCGGCTTGAGCACGACGGTGCAGCCGGCGGCGAGCGCGGGACCCACGCGTCAGGTGGCGAGCATGAACGAGGCGTTCCACGGGGTTGAGACGGCGGCGACGCCGGCCGGGTCGCGGCGGACCGCGTTGCGCTCGTCGCCGGGCAGCGTGCGCGGCGGCTTGGCCAGGCGCTCGACGGCGAAGTCGGCGAAGAAGCGGATGTCGTGGGCGGCGCGCGGCAGGACGCGTTGCTCCATCGCCTCGTGGATCGAGGCGTTGTCGACGCACTCGACTGCAGCCAGCCGGGGCACCGCGGCGTCGACCGCGACGCAGTCCCCGGGTCGCCGGGGCTGCTGGGCGGCCCGTGGCGATTTATGTCGCCCCAGGCGAAGCTATTCGCCACGCGCTGCGCCTCGACCCGCCTCGACCAGTTCGTCCGGGGCGTGCGCCACCGCGACCAGCCCGTCGACCAGCGTCCCGTCCGGGCTGGCCATCCGCGCGCCGGGCGCCCCCGACAGCGCCGGCTCGAGGTCCTCGCCGCCGGACAGCAGCAGGCCGTCGAGGCGGTCGACGACGTCCTCGCGCTCGTGGGCCGGGAACGGCAGCAGGAACGACAGCCCGCCGGCGTCGCGCCTGGAGCGCGAGCGCACCGAAGTGCACGACCGCCGTCTCCTCGCCCAGCAGTTCGCGTCCTGCGGATAGAAGTCCGCCGCGCGCGACGAGCGAAGCTGGTTGCCATTGGTATTGAATCTAGACCAGAGTGCCGTTATGGTCAAAGCCGATGGCGCTCGACCCGCTGCCGCCCTTCGCCAGCCATCTCCCGGTCCGCGTGCGCTCCGGCGACGGCGTGATCGCCGAGCTCCCCGGCGCGCTCGGCGCGACCCGTCCGCTCGCGTTCGTCGACGCCGCCGGGGCGGACCTCGCCGCCGTCCGCGCCGCGCTGCCCGGCGCCACTGCCGTGTGCACCGCCGGGGCCCGGGGAGCCGACGATCGAGTCCGTCGACGCGCCGGGGCGGGCCTCAGCGGCCACGACGCCGCCGAGGAGGAGCCCCATGCTGGACGTCCTGCCCACGTCGCCTGACGCCGAGTCCCTGCGCGCGGCGGGCGTGGAGGTCGTCCGTGTCTCCTACGTCGACCTGCACGGCATCTGCCGCGGCAAGGACGTCCCGGTCGAGGCCTATGACTCGGTGGCCGAGCACGGCATCGCCCAGACCGAGGCGATCATGACCATCGATCTGCGCCACCACATCATCGCCGGCTTCGAGCACGGCTTCCGCGACTTCTGGGTGATCCCGGACCCCGCCACGCTGACCCGGCTGCCCAGCGATCCCACCATCGCCTGGTGCCTGGCCGACACGCGCCGCCGCGACGGTCCGTTCCCGCTCGACCCCCGCCACGCGCTGCGCCAGACGATCGCTGCCCTGGCCGAGCACGGACTGCGCGCGGTCGTCGCGCCCGAGCTCGAGTTCTACGTCGTCGAGCCCGGCACCTGGGGCGCCTACGCCGCCCGCCACTCCTCGGTCTACACGTGCGGGCCGATCTCCGATCCGCGCGGCGTCGTGCGCGCGATCCTGCGCCAGGCCCGCGACCTCGGCCTGCAACCGACCGTCGCCACCCAGGAGTACGGCCGCGGCCAGTACGAGATCAACCTGCGCCACGGCGAGGCGCTCGAGTCCGCCGACCGCTCGTTCCGCTTCAAGACGCTCGTCAAGGACGTCGCCGCCGAGCACGGCCTGCTCGCCACGTTCATGGGCCAGCTCCACGACGACGACGAGGGCTCGGGCCTGCACCTGCACCTGTCGTGCCTCGGCGAGGACGGGGCCAACGCGTTCGCCGACCCGACCGCGCCCGACGGCCTCAGCGCCAGCGCGCGCCACTTCGCCGCCGGCGTGCTCGCGCACCTCCCGGCGCTGACCGCGATCCTCAGCCCGACGGTCAACGCGTACCGGCGCTTCGTCGTCGAGAGCCTCGCGCCGACCCACGTCAACTGGGGCGTCGACAACAAGCTCGCCGCCATCCGCGTGCCCGCCGAGGGCGGCGAGGCGACCCGCATCGAGCTGCGCACGGGCGACGGCACCGCGAACATCCACCTCGCCGTCGCCGCGGTGATCGCCGCTGGCACCGACGGGCTCGCGCGCGAGCTGACGCTGCCCGAGCCGGTCACCGGCAACCCGTATGAGCTGGACGCCGCTCGCCTCGGCCGCGAGCTGCCGACGACCCTCGACGCCGCGCTCGACGCGCTGGCCGCCGACCGGACCATCGTCGAGGCGCTCGGCCCCGAGCTGTGCGCGACCTACGAGCAGGTCAAGCGCTACGAGCTCGACCGCTGGCACGCCGAGCTTCGCCGGGTCACCGCCTGGGAGCGCGATGAGTACGCCCACCATCTCTGAGGCGCTCACCGCGGCGACGACGCTGTCGCCGGTGCGCGTCCCGGCCGCGCACGAGGTCTGTGCCGACCGGCTCGAGCGCGCCATCCACGCCGGCATGTTCGTGGCCGGCGAGCGGCTGCCGGCCGAGCGCGAGCTTGCTGCCCAGCTCGGCGTATCGCGGGTGACGCTGCGCGAGGCGCTGGCGCGCCTGGAGGGCTCCGGTCACCTCGTGCGCACGCGCGGGCGCACGGCGGCGCGGTCGTGACCACCCCGACGAGGCGACGCTGCGCGCGCGCCTGGCCGCCCGCCGCGACGAGGCTCGCGCACCTCGCGCAGTTCCGCGCGGTGATCGAGGGCGGCGCCGCGGCCCTGGCCGCCGAGCACGCTGGCCCGGCCGAGCGCGCCGCGCTGCGCGCCGCCCTCGACGCGCTGCCCGACGACGGCCCGCGCGCCTTTCGCCGCGCCGACACCGCCTTCCACCTCGCGGTCGCGCACGCCAGCGGCAACCCGGTCCTGGTCAGCGCGGTCGCCGACGCCCGCGAGCGCACGTTCTCGCTCAGCGACGCGCTGCCCTGGGACGTCGTGCTCGAGACGACCCGCGCCGGCCACGGCGCCGTCGTGGCGGCGATCGACGCCGGCGACCGCGACGGCGCCCGCGCCGCGATGGAGACCCACATCGCGATCGCCCAGCGCGAGGTCGACGAGATCCTCGACGGCGGATAGCCGCGCGGCGCCGTCAGCCCTCGCGCAGGCGCTCGCCAGGCGTCGAACAGCCGGAAGGCCTGCGCGCGTCTCTCTTCGCCGCCCATCTCGTCGCTCTGGCGCGCGTGCTCGACCGCGACCTCGTGGCGGTCGGCGAGCAGCCGCGGGTGTCGGGCAACACGCGGCACGTCGCGCTGGCCATGGACGAGGAGGAGGCCGAGCGCGAGGCGGCGGCGATGTGGCCGACTCGGCGGCATGAGAGGGTACGAGCCTTCATGCCCGAGCCCGGTCGCCGCCCCGTCCAGCTGGTCCTGCGCGACGACACGCTGGAGCGCAACCGCGTCACGGTGTGCTTCCGGCTGATCCTGGCCATCCCGCACCTGATCTGGTGGTGGCTGTGGGGGTTCGGCGCGCTGATCGTCCTGCCGTTTCACTGGATCTACGCCCTGTTCGCCGGGATCCCCGCGAGCGGCCTGCACAGCTTCTACGCGATGTACGTGCGCTACTCGTCGCAGGTGTACGCCTACGTGAGCCTGGCGGCCGATCCGTACCCGGGCTTCGTCCCCGATCCGGGCGAGTACGTCGTGGACGTCGAGGTCGCGGGGCCCGAGCGCCAGCCGCGGTGGACGATCCTGCTGCGGCTGGCGCTGGCGCTGCCGCCGCTGGTCCTGACGGCGGTGCTGGTCAGCGGCGCCGGGGGCGGCGGCGATGATGGCGCGACGTGGTGGGGCGCCGATAGCGACTCCGCCACCGGCTTGGCCCTGCAGGCCTCGGGCGTCCTGGCGACGGTGATGGTGCTGTTGTGGTTCTCCTGCCTGGTCCGCGGTCGCAGCCCGCGCGGCCTGCGCGACCTGGCGCTCTACTGCATCGGCTACGCGGCGCAGGCCTACGGCTACGTCGCGCTGCTGTCGGCACGCTACCCGGACAGCTCGCCCGCGTTGACCCGGCCCGCCCCGCAGCCCGACCATCCCGTCCGCGCGCAGCTGGACGACGACCGCCGACGCGGGCGGATGGTGGTCCTCTTCCGTGCGCTGCTCGTGCTGCCGCACCTCGTCTGGCTGACGCTGTGGGGGATTCTGGTCGTGTTCGTCGTGATCGCCAACTGGCTCTGCGCGCTGTTCGCCGGCCGCGTGCCGGCGCCGCTGCACCGGTTCGTCGCGGCCTACCTGCGCTACCAGACCCACGTCACGGCGTTCCTGTGGCTGGCGGCCAACCCGTTCCCGGGCTTCCTCGGCCGCCCCGGGACGTATCCCTACGAGCTGGAGATCGACTCGCCGGCGCCCCAGCATCGCGCGGTCACCCTGTTTCGCCTCGTGCTGGTCGTCCCCGCGCTGATGGTCAGCGGCGCCCTGAGTTCCGTGCTGCTCGTTTGCGCGGTCGGCGGCTGGGTCGTGGCCCTGTTCACCGCGAAGATGCCATCCGGCCTGCGCGACCTCAACGCGTTCTGCGTCCGCTACGGCGCGCAGGTCAACGCGTACACGATGCTCCTGACCGACCGCTATCCCTACAGCGGCCCGACGCTCGCCACCGGCTTCGTCGAGCCCGAGCCCGAGCCCACCGCCCCGGCCCCGGGCGTCCCGCCGGCCCCGTCGGTCCCGTTGCCGCCCGGCTGGGCGCCTCCGGTCGCGCCGCCCACGACCGTTGTGCCCCCCGTGAGGACCTGGCGGCCGGACCGCCCCGAGGCGCTGTAGTGGACGAGCGCCGCGGGGAGTCGCCGGCCCTGCGGCGGGCGGTGGCCGTGGCGTTCGTCGCGGTGCTCGTCGTCGCGGGCGCGTACGCGGGCACGAAGCTGTGGCACACGATCGTCCCGGCGGACCTGCTGTCGCCGCCGGTGGACGTCGAGCAGACCTTCGGCGCGCGCGCCGTGGAGAAGGCCGAGTCGTTCGAGGCGTTCCTGCGGGTCACCGCGCTACTGGGCCTCGTCGCGCTGCTCGTCACCCTCGGGCTCTACGCCTGGCGCGGCGCCCGCTTCGCGCGCGACTCGGCGGCGGGGCCGATCGGCACGGGCTTCCTGCTCGGCATGCTCGGCTTCGCGATCCTCTGGCTCGTCCAGCTGCCGTTCACGGTCGTCGACCTGTGGTGGCTGCGGCGCCACGACGTGGTCAAGATCGGCTACGCCGAGGCGATCTTCGAGGATCTCGCCGGCCTCGGCGGCACGTTCCTGTTCGTCTGCTTCGCGCTGCTGGTCGCGATGGGGTTCGCACGGCTGCTGCGCCAGCGCTGGTGGATCCCCGCCGCGATCGTCTTCGTCGGGCTCTTCGCGCTGTTCACGTTCGCCTCGCCGTACCTGTCGCCGAGCCTCGATCCCGCCCCGGCGTGGGTGCAGGCGCAGAGCCGCGAGATGAGCGAGCGCGAGGGGCTCGACGCGCGCATCCCGGCGCGCATCGAGAAGGTCCACGACGTCACCGACCAGCCGAACGCGTACGCGATGGGGCTCGGCCCGAGCCGGCGCATCGTGCTGTGGGACACGCTGGCCGAGCGCTTCCCGCGCGGGCAGGTGCGGGTCGTCGTGGCGCACGAGCTCGGCCACCAGGTGCGCCGGCATCTCGGCAAGGGGATCGGCTGGTTCGCGCTGGTGATCCTGCCGACCGCGCTGATCGTCGCGCTGCTCACGCGGCGGCGCGGCGGGCTGGGCGAGGCGGCCGCGGTCCCGCTCGCGCTCTTCGTCGTCGTCGTGCTCAACCTCGTCACCGGGCCGCTGCAGAGCGCGGCGTCGCGCCGCTACGAGGCCGAGGCCGACTGGACCGCTCTGAACGCGACCCGCGACCCGCGCGCGATGGAGGGCCTGTTTCGCAACTTCACGGTCAAGGGGCTCGCGGACCCGGATCCGCCGGGCTGGTGGCACGTCCTGTTCGACTCGCATCCGAGCGGGCGCGAGCGGGTGCAGATGGCCCGCGCGTGGGCGGCGCGCAACGGCGGCTGACGGGGTCGACCGGTGCGCGACGACCCTGCGTTACGCTCTCGCCCGGCGCCGACGTCGCGAGCCTCTCGGCGCCACCGGCCGCGCTCGCAGCCGAAAGGATGGCCCCGCACTGCGAGGTGGCTCCGGGCCCGGTGGACAGGAGACCGACGTGGGTGATCGAGATAGACGGCGCGCATCGGCAGCGCTCGACGCGGCGGTGCTCGAGGAGGTCGGCGCATGACGGTCGCGCCGACCACGCGAGACCTCGCCGCGGACGTGCTGGACCGGTTGGCCGGCCTGGGGCCGGAGCTCGTCGAACTGGCGGACGCGATCTGGGCGCACCCCGAGACGGCGCTGGAGGAGCACGCCTCGGCCGCGGCGCAGCGGGCGGTCCTCGCGCGCCACGGATTCGCGATCGAGGCGGGTGTCGCCGGCCTGGAGACCGCGTTCGTCGCGCGCAGGTCGATCGGCACTGGCGGCCCCGCGATCGGCCTGCTCGGCGAGCTCGACGCGCTGCCCGGGCTCTCGCAGGACCGCGTTCCGTACCGGGCGCCGCTGGTCGAGGGCGGCCCCGGGCACGGCTGCGGGCACAACCTGCTCGGCGCCGGCTCGCTGGGGGCCGCGGTCCTGGCCGCCGACCTCGCCGAGGCGCGCGGCATCGCCCTCGACGTCGCGTACTTCGGGTGCCCGGCCGAGGAGATCGGCCTCGGGAAGGTCGTGATGGCGCGGGAGGGCTGCTTCGACGGGCTCGATGCCGCGCTCTGCTGGCATCCGGGCGACTTCAGCATGCCCTGGGACGGCTCGGCGCTCGCGCTGGACGCGATCGCCTTCCGCTTCGCCGGCCGCACCGCGCACGCGGCCGAGGATCCGCACAACGGCCGCAGCGCCCTGGACGCGGTGGAGCTGATGAACGTCGGCGTGAACTACCTGCGCGAGCACATCCCGCCCGGCGCGCGCATCCACTACACGATCCGCCATGGCGGCGGGGCGCCGAACGTCGTGCCCGACCGCGCGATCTCGGACTACCTCGTGCGCGCCGCCTCGCGCGAGGAGGTCGACCGGCTGCGCGACCGCGTCTTCGACTGCGCCCGCGGCGCCGCGCTGATGACGGGCACGACCGTCGCGTGGCGTCTCGACGGGGCGTGCGCGAGCGTCCTGCCCAACGACGCCATCTCCGCGGTGCTGCTGGAATCGCTGCGGGCGGTCGGACCGCCGGCGTTCGACGAGGATGACCGCGCGTTCGCTCGCGCCATCCGCGACACCCTCCCGCCGGACCAGATCGATGCGGCGCTGCGCGCCGCGCACGCTCCCCCGGACCTGCATGACCGCCCGCTGCACGAGCGCATCGACGCGCCGTTTCGCCCGGGCCGCGTGCTCATGGCGTCGACGGACGTGGGTGACGTCTCGTGGTGCGTGCCGACCTCGCAGCTCTGGATCGCGGCGATGCCGATCGGCACGCCCGGGCACTCCTGGCAGCTGACCGCCTCGGTGGGATCGCCGATCGGCCACAAGGGGATGCTCGCGCTCGCCGCGGCGCTGGCCACCGGGACGCTGGTGCTGGCGTGCGACGGGCGGCGGCTGGGTGAAGCCCGCGCCGAGTTCGAGCGGCGCACGGCCGGTCGGCGCTACCGCACGCCGCTGACGCGGGTGCCGCGGCCCCGCCCCCGGGCCTGGTGGACGACGGAGGCGACGAGGGCTGGGCGCCACTGTGAGCCGCACAGCGCGGCGCGGGATCTCACGGGCGGTGGTGCAGGCGCACGCGCACCTCGCGGAGCGGCGGCACGACCGCCAGCCGCTGCCAGCCGCGGGCGTCGAGCGCGTACTTGGCCCCGTCGTCGCGCAGGACCAGCCGCGGGTGCGGTTCGTCGGTCGTGGCCAGCCACGCGTCGCTGAGCGGCCACGGGCCGTTGCCGCGCAGGCGCTCGATCGCGCGGTGGATCGCGCCGTGGGCCAGGCCGCGCGCGAGCAGCTCGGCGACGACCGAGGCCTCGGCCACGTCCTCGACGCCGTAGACGCGCGGCTCGGCGTCCGACTGCGAGGAGCGGATCAGCCCGCGCCGCGCCCACTGGCCGATCGTGGTGCCCGACACGCCGACGATCTCCCCGACCTCGCGGGCGTGCAGCGCTCCGTGGGCACGCGGTGGCATGCCGGAATATTCTCCGGCGCGATGGTCACCGTCTACGAGAAGCGAACGTGCACGACGTGCCGCAAGCTCGCGGCGCTGCTGGCCGAGCGCGGCGTGGAGGTCGAGAAGGTCGAGTACCACGTCGAGGGCCTGCGCGAGGACGAGCTGCGCGAGCTGCTGCGCAAGGCGGGGCTGCGGCCCAGCGAAGCGCTGCGCCTGCGCGAGGCCGGCGCCCGGGAGCTGGCGGCGGCGGGCGATGAGGACGCGATCGTCGCCGCGATGGTCGCCCGGCCCGAGCTGCTGCAGCGGCCGATCGTCGTCCACGGCGACCGGGCCGTGCTCGCGCGGCCGGTCGAGCGGGTGCTGGAGATCCTGTGACGCTGACCTCGCATCGACCGTCGAGTTCCTCGGCCTCATGCCGAGAAACTCGACACTCGATGCGTGGAGTAGAACGCACGAGGGCCCGGCGTGGAGCCGGGCCCTCGAGACGACTTTCGTCCTTCGGTCCTCGCAAGCTCGGACCTCCGGACGACGTTACGTTTGCGCCGAAGCGGCCTACATCATCCCCGACATGTCGGGCATGCCGCCGCCGCCCCCGGACTCCTTCTCGGGGATCTCGGCGACGATCGCCTCGGTCGTGAGGATGTTCTTGGCGATCGAGGCCGCGTTCTGCAGCGCCGAGCGCGTCACCATCGCCGGGTCGATGACGCCGGCCTTGACCAGGTCGACGATCTCGCCGGTCGCCGCGTTCAGACCCTGGTTGCCCTTGGTCTTGCGGACGTCGTTGACGACGACCGAGCCCTCGAGGCCGGCGTTGAACGCGATCTGACGCAGCGGCTCCTCGAGCGAGCGCAGGACGATCTTCGCGCCGGTGCGCTCGTCGTCCTCGAACGCGTCGGGGGTGACCTTGTCGGACGCACGCAGGAGCGCGACGCCGCCGCCGGGCACGATGCCCTCCTCGAGCGCCGCGCGGGTCGCCTGCAGGGCGTCCTCGACGCGGTGCTTCTTCTCCTTCATCTCGGTCTCGGTGGCCGCGCCGACCTTGACCACGGCGACGCCGCCCGACAGCTTCGCGAGGCGCTCCTGGAGCTTCTCGCGATCGAAGTCGGAGTCGGTCGTCTCGATCTCGGCCTTGATCTGGTTGATCCGGCCCTTGATCGCGTCGGTGTCGCCGGCGCCGTCGACGATCGTCGTGTTGTCCTTGGCGACGACGACACGACGCGCGCGGCCGAGCTGCGAGACCTGCGTGTTCTCGAGCTTGAGGCCGAGGTCCTCGGTGATGACCTCGCCGCCCGACAGGATCGCGATGTCCTCGAGCATGCGCTTGCGGCGGTCGCCGAAGCCCGGCGCCTTGACGGCGACGCCCGTGAACGTGCCGCGCAGCTTGTTGACCACCAGGGTCGCCAGGGCCTCGCCCTCGACGTCCTCGGCGATGATCAGCAGCGGCTTGCCCGACTGGATGACCTGCTCCAGGACCGGCAGGAGGTCGCGGACCGAGCCGATCTTCTGGTTGGCGATGAGGATGTAGGGATCCTCGAGGACGGCCTCCATGCGGTCCTGGTCGGTGACCATGTAGGGCGAGATGTAGCCCTTGTCGAACTGCATGCCCTCGGTGAACTCGAGGTCCATGCCGAACGTCTGGCCCTCCTCGACGTTGACCACGCCGTCCTTGCCGACCTTCTCGATGGCGTCGGCGATGACGTCGCCGATCTCCTCGTCGCCGGCCGAGATGGTGGCGACGCGGGCGATCTGGTCCTTGCCGCTGACCTCGACCGACATGTCCTTGATCGCGTCGACGATCTGGTTGACGGCGAGCTCGATGCCGCGCTTGAGCGCCAGCGGGTTCGCGCCGGCGGCCACGTTGCGCAGGCCCTCGCGGACGATGGCCTGGGCCAGGACGGTCGCGGTCGTCGTGCCGTCGCCGGCGACGTCGTTGGTCGCCGTGGCGACCTCGCGGACGAGCTGCGCGCCCTGGTTCTGGAAGACGTCCTCCACCTCGATCTCGCGCGCGATGGTCACGCCGTCGTTCGTGATGGTGGGGGCGCCGAACTTCTTGTCGAGGACGACGTAGCGGCCCTTCGGGCCGAGCGTGACCTTCACCGCGTTGGCGACGGCGTCCACGCCGGCCTGAAGCGCGTTGCGCGCCTCGGCGTCGTACTTCAGTTCCTTGTGAGCCATGTTGGTTCGTCTTCTCCTAGGACTCGACCTTGGCGAGGACGTCGGACTCGCGCAGGACCAGCAGGTCCTCGCCGTCGACCTTGATCTCCGTCCCGCCGTACTTGGAGTACAGGACCTCGTCGCCCACGGCGACGTCGAGCGGGATGCGCTTCTCGCCATCCTCGTCGTACTTGCCGTCGCCGACGGCCAGGACCTTGCCCTTCTGGGGCTTCTCCTTGGCGGTGTCGGGGAGGACGAGGCCGCTGGCCGTCGTCTGCTCCTCCTCGATCGCCTGCACGATCAGCCGATCGCCCAGGGGCTTGAGCTTCATGTGTGGACCTCCGTTGGGGCGTTACGCTGGCACTCTGCCTTCGAGAGTGCCAAATCGCCGCCGATGCTAGCAGCGTTGGCACTCTCGCCTCAAGAGTGCCAACCGGCAGGCTCCTCGCTCTGGCGCTAGGTTTGCGCCATGCGGATCCGGCTGCTGCGTCACCCCACTCGCGACGCCGACTTCGGCCGCCTGCTGCAGACGTTCTTCGTCTGCGCCGTGGCCACGGTGCTGGTCATCCGCACCCAGCTGTGGGCGACGAACTACCCCCAGCTCGGCGGCGGCGGCCTGCACATCGCGCACCTGCTCTACGGCGGCATCTTCATGACGCTCGCCATCGGGCTGCTGCTCATCTTCCTCAATCGCTCGATCCGCTCGCCCGCGGCGGTGGTCGGCGGTGTCGGGTTCGGCTTCTTCATCGACGAGCTGGGCAAGTTCATCACGTCCGACAACAACTACTTCTTCAAGCCGGCGGCGGCGCTGATCTACCTGATCTTCGTCGGCCTGTACCTGACCATCCGCGCGCTCGAGCGCCGGCGCGGGCTCAACCAGACCGAGCTCGTGTCCAACGCGCTGGACCTCGTCGCCGAGGCGGCGCGCCAGGACTTCGACGAGCGCGAGCGCCAGCGCGCGGTGGCGATGCTGGCCATGGTCGACCCGAGCCACCCGCTCGTGCCGCCGATCCGCGAGATGCTCGCGCGGGCCGAGGCGATGCCGATGCGCGCGCCGCGCTGGCCCGAGCGGACGTGGCGGCGCGTGCGCGACGCGTACCTGCGCTTCGCCGACACCCGCGCCTTCACGCGCCTGGTCACGTGGATCATCGTCATCTGGGGCGCCGGCAGCCTGTTCATCACGTTCGAGCTCGTGCTCTCGATCGGGCTGCACCTGGGCGGGGCGGTCCACGGCGCCGTGTCCGACGACATCGGCCAGCTGTCGGTCATCAACTGGCTGAGCCTCGCCTCGAGCACGGCCTCGGGCATCCTCGTGGCGATCGGGGTCGTGCGCCTGCGCACTGGCGACCGCGCGGCGGCCTACCGCTGGTTCGAGCGGGCGCTGCTCGTCTCGATCTTCCTCACCCGCAGCTTCGCGTTCGTCGAGTCGCAGTTCGGGGCGGTGTTCGGGCTGGCGATCGACCTGCTGCTGCTGGTCAGCATCAACCTCATGCAGAAGGGCGATCGCGAGCGCGAGGTCGAGCAGCTCGCGGCCGGGCCGCAGGTGCCGCTCGCCGCGTCCGCCCCGGCGGACCGGTCGATCCCCGCTCGCTAGGGGTGCCGACCGCCGCTCAGGCGCAACCAAGGTCGAGTACTGAGCTCTGCGGCGGGGAGGCGGGCCCCCGTGGGTTCTCTAGTTCTGCGCGCCGCCGATGCCCAGCTTGCGGTCGGTGAACTCGCTGGGCGAGTCGACGATCTGGCTGAAGCGCACGACGGTGACCTCGTCCTCCATCGTCACCGCCCGCCCGTAGATCTGCTCGAGGAAGTGGATCATCTCCTCGTGGCGGCGGAACTCGGGGTTGTCGTGCTCGATGTCGCGGGGCGAGAGCTCCCGGACGCGCTTGACCTCGACCTGGTCGATGACCGCCTCGAAGATCCGCTCGCGCGGCGAGTACTGGTAGCCGATCGTCACCAGCACGAGCTGGTTCTTGCGGTACTTGTGCGACTTGTCGCCGAGGCGGATCGTCGCGGTCTTGCGACCGCGCTTGAGCTGGTCGGCGAAGATGCGCGAGTAGAAGTTCAGGACCTGCAAGGGCCGCAAGTCTAACCGCGCACGCGCTGCAGCGCCCGGCGGACCATCTCGCGCTCGCCGCGGTAGCTGAGCTCGCGCGCGGCCTGCTCGAGCGGGACCCAGCGCGCGACCTCGACCTCGGCGTCGTGATCGGCCGGATCGCCGGCCCGGTAGTCGAACAGGTAGAACGACACGACCTTGGCGATCCGCATGCCGCTGCGCTGGTACCAGTAGCGCACGTCGCCGAGCTTCTCGACCAGCTCGGCCTCGACGCCGGCCTCCTCGCGGACCTCGCGCGTGGCGGCCTGCGGAGGCGTCTCGCCCGGGTCCACGTGCCCCTTGGGCAGCGCGAGCACCGCGCGGCCGTTGGCGGCGCGGCGGGTGGGGACGATCACGATCGTCTCGGCCCCGCGCACCACCACCCCGCCGGCCGAGAACTCAGTAGACGTAGCCACCGAGCGCCTCCGGGTCGACGACGACGATGCGGCCGCGGCCCTGGGCGATGACCCCGGCGCGCTCGAGCACGGCGAGGAAGCGGCTGGCCGACTCGCGCGACGAGCCGGCGAGCTGGGCGATGTCGGCCTGCGTGACCGTGATGAGCACGTCGCGGTCGCGGGCGCCCTCGCGCTGGGCGTCGCCCACGAGGTCGGCGAGCACGGTGGCGACCCGGCTTTGGACGGTCTGGAAGCTCTGACGGCTGAGGCGCTCGTTGGTCTCGCGCAGCCGGCGGCCGAGCGAGATGACGAGCTTGGCCGACATGTCCGCGTGCGCGTGGAGCAGGCGCCGGAAGTCGGGGCCGGCGAGGCCGACGACCCGCAGGTCGTCGAGCGCCTCCACCGTGGCCGATCGCCGCTCGTCGTCGAACATCGACAGCTCCCCGAAGATGTCGCCGGGGCCGAAGTGCGCGAGCGTGATCGTGCGGCCGTCCTGGTGCTCGCGGATCGCGCGCGCGTGCCCCTCGTCGACGATGTAGCAGGTGTCGCTCGTGTCGCCCTCCCGGAAGACGACGTCGCCGCCGGCGAACGAGCGGGCCACGGCGAGCTCGGCGATCTGGAGCAGATCGTCGTCGCCTAGGGTCTCGAACACGGGAACGCCGCGCAGCAGCGCCACGGCCGCCTCGGTCGTGGGACCAATCACCCTGATGAGGATGCCATGCGGGCTTCTCTATGGTGGTCGTGATGGCTCGCATGCTCGTCGCCGTGGTGGCGCTGGCGCTCGTGCTCGCCCCCGACGCGTCGGCCGCCCGCACGCCGACGAAGACACCCCTGTGGGCGACCGTGAACGTGTGCGACACGGCCCAGCACCCGGATGCGATCGGCATCCGCGCGTCGATGCCGGGGCTGCCGCGCAAGCGGGCCCGGCTGTACATGCGCTTCCGCGTCCAGTGGCGCGACCCAGCCGACGGCCTCTGGCACAACATCCTCGGCGACGGCGGCGACTCCGGCTTCGTGAAGATCGGACGCGGCCGGGCGACGCGCCAGGCCGGCCAGATCTTCCGCTATCAGTCGCCGGGTCAGGGCCGGACGCTGCGGCTGCGCGGCGTGGTCGACTTCCGCTGGAAGCTCGGCTCGAAGGTGGTCCGCCACTCGCGCCGGATCACCGAGCGGGGCCACCGCAGCACGGCCGGCGCGGACCCGAAGCGCTACTCGGCCGCCGTCTGCGTGCTGCGCGGCTGACGTGTTCACGCTCAGTCGAACAGGCGCGGGTCGTTGGAGATGACCCCGTCGACGCCGAGCGCTTCCAAGCGGGCGATCTGGGCGCGGTCGTCGACCGTCCAGACGTAGAGCTCGCCGCCCGCCGCGTGGATGCGGCGCACGAGCGCGGTGCTGACGAGCCGCCAGTGCGCCATGAGCGCGTCGGCGCGACCGCCGCGGATCGCCGCCGCGGCGAGGCGGGGCAGCACGGCCCGGTAGGCGTAGCCGATCGCCAGCGCCGGCGGGCGCTGCCAGGGCGAGCGCATGGGGTCGCGGCGCAGCTTGGGCACCGACCAGCCCAGGCGCAGGCCCGGCTCGTGCGTGCGCAGCGCGCGCAGGCTGTCGAGCTCCATCGTCGAGACGAGCGCACGGTCGAGCAGGCCGTGGCGGCGCAGCGCCTCGACCGCGCGCTGCTCGTAGCCGCGCAGCTTGAGGTCGACGTCGAGCTCGATCGCGGCGAACGCGCCGTCGGCGAGGTGCGCGAGCCCCTGCTCGAGCGTCATCGCCGTCCCGGCGCGCAGGGCGCCGTAGTCGTGGGCCAAGAAGAGCTCGCCGGTGCCGTCGGGATGCTCGGAGAGCACGTCGAACTCGATCATGTCCACGCCGTGGGCCAGCGCGGCGTCGAAGGAGGCGGCGGTGTTGCCGGGCGCGATGTGGTCGGCGCCCTTGTGGCCGACCCGGCGGGTCCTCACCGCTGACATCCGGGGCACCAGAACGTCGGCCGGTTGTCGTCGCCCTGGCCGCTGCGGCGGATCGGCGCGCCGCAGCGGGGGCACGGTCGGCCGGCGCGCCCGTAGATCTGCTCGAAGCGCTTCTGGAAGCCGTCGTGGGCCGAGCGCTGCATGCGCGGGCGCGTCTCGCGGACGATCCGCAGTGCCTCCGCGTCGGTCACCTCGCCGGCCGGGCGCCAGGGATCGACGCCGGCGGCGAAGCAGCCCTCGCACTTCCACAGGTTGCCGATGCCGGCGATCGTGCGCTGGTCGAGCAGGGCGTCGCCGATCGGCCGGGTCGGGTCGTCGCCGCGCAGGCGGCGCAGGAAGCGCTCCTCGTCGAGGTCGGGGGCGAGGATGTCGGGGCCGAGGCCGGCGATGCGCTGGTCGGCGCGAGCGCGGGCGGCGGTCATGAGCTCGAGGACGGGCCCGTCGAACTGGACGGCCTCGGCGCCGCGGGCGCGGGCGACGAACCAGGCGCGCCGGCGGCCGCGGCGCCATGGCTGCCCGTCGCGGTACGTGCCCCAGCTGCCGGTCATGCGCAGATGGGAGTGGATGACGAGGTCGCCCTCGAAGCGGATGAAGAGGTGCTTGCCGAGCGCGTCGACGTCCGTCACGGTGCGGCCGGCGAGCCGCTGGGGCCAGCGGTCGGCGGCGAAGCGCGGGTGCGGCGTGGCCACCTCGTCGGGCACGACGCCCGCGAGGATCGGGCGGATGCGGCGCGCCGCGTAGTGGATCGTGTCGCCCTCGGGCACGCTGCCCAGGGTAGGCGCGGCTCAGCCCGCGAGCGCGCCCAGCACCCGCGCCGCGTCGCGCAGCTGCGCCTCGGTGTGGCTCGCCATCGCCACCAGCCGCAGCCGCGACGTGCCGTCGGGCACGGTCGGCGGCCGGATCGCCTGCGCGAACACGCCCCGGGCGAGCGCCGCCTGGCAGCGTGCCATCGCGTCGGCGGGGTCGCCGATCACGAGCGGGACGATCGGCATGTCGGATGGCTCGACGGCGAAGCCCTGCGCCGCCAGCTCGCCGCGCAGCGCGCGCGCGTTGCGGTGCAGGCGGCCCACGACCGCGGGCTCGTCGCGCAGGATCCGCAGCGCCTCGGAGGCCGCGGCGACGCACGACGGGGGCAGCCCGGTCGAGAAGATCATCGTGCGCGCGGTGTTGACGAGCAGCGCGGCCATCTCCGCGTCGGCGCACGCGAACGCGCCGTAGCTGCCCAGCGCCTTCGACAGCGTCCCGACGACGACGTCGATCTCGCGCTCGAGGCCGAGCTCGGCGACCAGGCCGCGGCCCGCCGGCCCGATCACGCCGGTCGCGTGGGCCTCGTCGACGACGATCCGCGCGCCGTGGCGGCGGGCGAGCTCGACGATGCCCTCGAGCGGCGCGACGTCGCCGTCCATGGAGAAGACTGCGTCGGTGACGATGGTGGCCCGCCGTCCGTCCGCGCGGTCGAGCGCGGCGGCCAGTCCGTCGAGGTCCGCGTGCGGGTAGACGATGGTCTGCGCGCGCGCGAGCCGGCAGCCGTCGACGATCGACGCGTGGTTGAGCGCGTCCGAGAGCACGACCTCGCCGGGGCCGGCGAGCGCGGCCACGACGCCCGTGTTGGCCAAGAACCCCGAGCCGAAGAGCACGCACGCCTCGGTGCCCTTGAACGCGGCAAGCTCGGCTTCGAGCTCGCGGTGCGGCGTCATGTTGCCGCAGACCAGGCGCGACGCCCCGCTGCCCGCGCCCCACTCGAGCGCCGCCCGCGCCGCCGCCTCGCGGACCCGCTGGTCCCCGGCCAGCCCGAGGTAGTCGTTGGAGCACAGCAGCAGCACGTCGCGGCCGTCGAGGCGCACGCGCGGTCCCGGGGCGCTCTGCACCTCGCGCAGCTCGCGCAGCAGGCCGGTGGACCGCAGGTCCTCGAGCACGGCGGCGACGTCCGTCAGCGCAACGGCCCGCACGTCACGCACCTCGCGGTCCAGCCGACCGGCAGCACCTGCACGACGAGCTTGCGCCCGCATGCCGTGCACCAGCGCGGCGGGTCGGTCGCCGCGCGGCGCGCCCGGCAGCGCTCGTGGTCGCCCGCGCCTGCGGGGCGCCCGCAGCCGTCGCAGTACGGCGCGTTCGCCAGCCTCGGGTCGGGCGATGTGGGCGTGACCTCGCTCACAGCCTCTTGACCAGCTCCTTGACCGGCATCGACAGCTCGGCCAGGAGGTCGAGGTCGTCCTGCGGGTCGCGGCCGAGCGTCGTCAGGTAGTTGCCGACGATCACCCCGTTGATCCCGCCGAGCACGCCCTGGCGCGCGCCGAGGTCGCCCAGCGTCAGCTCGCGCCCGCCCGCGAAGCGCAGGATCGTGCGCGGCATCGCCAGCCGGAACGCGGCGATCGCGCGCAGCGCGTCGGAGGCTCCGACCGGCGGCAGGTCGGCAAACGGCGTGCCGGGGCGCGGATCGAGGAAGTTCATCGGCACCTCGTCGGGCTCGACGTCAGCGAGCTGGGCGGCGAGCTCGGCGCGCTGCTCGAGCGTCTCGCCCACGCCGATGATGCAACCGCAGCAGACCTCCATGCCGCGCTCGCGCACGAGCTCGACCGTGTCGCGCCGCTCCTCCCAGCTGTGCGTGGTGACGACCTGCGGGAAGTGCGAGCGCGCCGTCTCCAGGTTGTGGTTGTAGCGGTGGACGCCCATCTCGGACAGCTCGTCGGCCTGGGCCTCGGTGAGGATGCCCAGCGAGCAGGCGATGTTGAGGTCGACCGCCTCGCGGATCGCGTCGATGCCGTCGCGCACCTGGGCCATGAGCCGCTCGTCGGGACCGCGCACGGCGGCGACGATGCAGAACTCGGTGGCGCTGGTCGCCGCGGTCTGGCGCGCCGCCTCCACCAGCGACGGGATGTCGAGCCGCGCGGCGCGCACCGGCGTCTCGAACTGCCCGGATTGCGAGCAGAAGCTGCAGTCCTCCGGGCAGCCGCCGGTCTTCAGGCTGACGATGCCCTCGACCTCGACGTCGGGGCCGCACCAGCGCATCCGCACCTGGTGGGCCAGAGCGAGCGCCGCGTCGACGCGCTCGTCGGGCAGGCGCAGGACCTCGAGGATCTGCGCCTCGGACAGGCCGTCCCCGCGCTCGAGCACCTGCTCGCGAGCGACGTCGAGGATGTCGGTCATAGCGGTTCCTCCGTGGTGATCCATTCACGTGCTCCGTCGGCGAACGCGGCCGGGTCCAACCGGCCCGCGCCCTCCGGAACGCGTCCAAGGACGGGCCGGCCCGCGTACGCGGGCAGGTCCCGTAGGTTGCAGCATGCGGCGAGATCGGGCTCGGCCGGCCACGAGCCGATGACGATGCCCGGACAGCGCAGGTCGCGGGCGGCGAGCGCCTCGCAGGTCAGCGCGGTGTGGTTGAGCGTGCCCAGGCCGGCCCGGGCGACGACCACGACCGGCGCATCGAGGCGCCGAGCCACGTCGGCCAGCGTCGAGCCGTCCTGCGCGAAGCGGACGAGCAGGCCGCCGGCGCCCTCGACGAGCACGAGGTCGCGGTCCTCGAGCCGGGCCACTGCGTCGGCCACGGCCTGGGCGCCGAGGCCGGGCCGGCCCTCGCGGGCGGCGGCGGTGGCCGGCGCGAGCGGGTCGGTCAGGCGCAGCAGCTCGTGGACGTCATCGACGCCGCTGAGCCGGCGCGCCTCGTCGACGTCGCCGGGCTCGCCGGGCCCGACCCCGGTCTGGGCCGGCTTGACCACGGCCACCCGCTCGCCCCGCGCGCGGGCGCGGGCGGCGAGCGCCGCGGTGACGATCGTCTTGCCCACGCCGGTGTCCGTGCCCGCGACCGCGACGACCCTCATGGTGCGCGGCGCGCCGGGCTCGTCACGCCTCCGCTCCCGCCGCGGCGACCATGGCGTCGGTCACCGCCGCCAGGTCGTGGTCGTCGATGACGTACGGCGGCATCGTGTAGATCAGGTCGCGAAACGGGCGCAGCCACACGCCGCGCTCGACCGCCGCCGCGGTGGCGGCCGGCACGTCGACGCCGTGATCGAGCTCGATGACGCCGATGGCGCCGAGGACGCGCACGTCGGCGACGCCGTCCACCGCGCGCGCCGGCTCGAGCCCGACGCGCAGTCCCCGCTCGATCCGCGCCACGTCGTCGCGCCATCCGCCGCCGGCGACGAGGCCGGTCGAGGCCAGCGCCACCGAGCACGCGAGCGGGTTGGCCATGTACGTCGGCCCGTGCATGAGCGCGCCGCCCGCCAGGTTCGTCGCCACGGCGGTCGTGGTGAGCGTCGCGGCCAGCGTCAGGTAGCCGCCGCTGAGCGCCTTGCCGACGCACAGCACGTCGGGCACGACGTCCGCGTGCTCGCACGCGAACAGCGTCCCGGTGCGCCCGAAGCCGGTCGCGATCTCGTCGGCCACCAGCAGCAGATCGTGCTCGTCGCACAGGTCGCGCAGCAGCCGCAGGACCGCCGGGTCGTAGAACCACATCCCGCCGGCGCCCTGCACGACGGGCTCGACGATCACGCCCGCCAGCTCGTCCGCGTGACGGCCGACCAGGCCGCGCAGGTGCTCGGCGTAGGCGTCGTCCAGCTCGCGCGGCGGGCGGTCGGCGAAGACCTGCTCGGCCAGCGCGCCGGCGAACAGCGCGTGCATGCCGCCGACCGGGTCGCAGACCGACATCGCGGCGAACGTGTCGCCGTGGTAGCCGCCGCGCACGGTGAGCATGCGCCGCCGTCCGGGCCGCGCCTGGAGGCAGAGCTTGAGGGCGACCTCGACCGCCACCGAGCCCGAGTCGCAGAAGAACACGTGCTGCAGCGGCGCGGGCGTCATGTCGACGAGCCGCTGCGCCAGCCGCACCGCCGGCTCGTGGGTGAGGCCGCCGAACATCACGTGGGCCATGCGCTCGAGCTGGTCGCGGGCGGCGGCGTCGAGCGCGGGATGGCGGTAGCCGTGGACGGCGCACCACCAGGAGGCCATGCCGTCGATCAGCTCGCGGCCGTCGGCCAGCCGCAGGCGGACGCCCTCGGCGGCGACCACCTCGAGCGGTGGCGTCGCGGCAGGCATCGGGCCGTACGGGTGCCACACGTGGCGCCCGTCGAGCTCCAGGATCGCGTCGGTGACGTGCGGCACGGCCGGCCGGACCCTAGCGGCCGGGGGCGGCCGACGCTGGCGGATTCGACGGTGCCCTAGGAGATGTCCAGGCCACTCTCGGCGGTTCTTGACAGGATCTTGATGTTCGCGCAAGGCGCGCCCGGCATGGTGGGGGCGTGTCCGGAGCGCTCCCCTCCTCGTCGCGGCGGCCCTGACGCCGGCGGCATGGCATGTCGGAGCATCCACGCGGGCCGTGGCCCAGCACGTCGCGCCGGCGGCGCGGCAGGCCGCCGGCCCGGGACACGCGTCAGCGTCCAGCATCGTGGTCCGCGGGCAGGACAGCCGCGGCGCCATGCCTGCGCTGACGCCCGTGGAGGGCGTGGCGGCGCCGCAGGAGCGCCGCCGGACGTGGGCGGTGGCCGCCGGGCCAGCGGCGAGCGTCGGGCACGCGGCGGCGCGGGCGCGCGCGCCCCGCGCTGAGGCGCCGGGCGGCGCCGGCCCCTGGCGGCGCGGCCGCGCGGCGCCGCCGTGGGAGTTGCTCCCGCTGAGCGGGCGAAACGTCCCAAGGGGTCGCGCCTACGCGCTCAGCGTGAGCTTGCGCGGGCCGGCCCGGAAGCCGAGCTCGACCAGCAGCGGCTCGAGGGCGGAGCCGACCACCGGCTCGCCGTCGACCTTCTCCAGCGAGCTTGCCCGCGCGCCCTCCGCGGACGAACTCCGCGAGCGCCGCGAGCGCGCCGTGCACCCGCGGGTCGTCGGGGCCGGCCAGCAGCTGGAGGCCGCGCCCGCCCTTCTCCACGAACACCACCGGCTCCGCGCCCGCCAGCACGACGTAGGCGCCGCGCACGCGCCGCGCCCGGGACGCCGTCTCGCCCTCGCGCCGTGGCCACGGCAGCGCCGCGCCGTACGGCTGGGCCGGGTCGGTCGCGGCGAGCACGACCGGCGCCGCGTCCCGGGCACCGCCGGCGAAGCCGGTGGTCGGCGCCCGCTGCGCCCGCAGGCGCTCGACCGCGCCCGGCAGCGCGAACTGCGCGCCGCCCAGTCCCTCCACGAAGTAGCCGCGCCGGCAGATCCCCAGCGTCTCGAGCGCCGAGAGCGAGTCGTACAGCGTCGAGAACCCGCCGGGCACGCCCTCGGCCAGGACCTGTTCGCGCGTCACGATCCCGTAGCGCTCGAGCAGCAGCTCGGCCACGGTGCGCCGCCGCGCACCGGGCTCCGGGTCGGCGCGGAAGATCGACGAGGTCAGCGACCAGCGGCCGGGTGGGTGGGCCGGATTCGCCGTCGCGCCCCGCCGCCGCGCACCGAAGCGCCGCGCCGCGGGCGGGCCGCCTTCTGCGCCCGCGCGAGCGTCAGCCGCGGCGCCCGCAGCGGCGCCCACGCGTCGTTGGTCACCTCGCCCGCCCAGACCAAGTCCCACAGCGCCTCCTGCACCTGCTCGGGCGACAGCGCGAGCTCGGCGAGGAGGTCGGTGAAGAAGCACGGCGCCGCGGCGATGCGCTCGCGCACCGCGTCGTGCTCGGGCTGGGAGGGCGTCTCGGCATCTCGGCGCGGCGGCGGGCCGATCGCCTCCGCGTCCTCGCGGAAGTACAGCGCCACGCGCCCGGTCGAGCGCCCGAGCGACCCGGCCCCCACCCACACGACCTCGCCCGACGCGCAGAGCTGGTCCAGCCACGTCGGCGAGTACGCACCGGTCCGCCGCGGCAGCACGTCGCGCTCCCACACCTCGGCCGGCAGCGCCAGCCCCTGCAGCGCCACGAGCGCCTCGCGCAGGCGGTCGATCCCCGCGCCCGCCGCCGGGTGACGGTCCACGCCCTGCCACGACGGCAGGAACGCTGCGAACGCCCGCTGGTCGGCGGGCTCGATCTCCTGGCGCAGCACCGCCAGCGACGCGCGCCGCAGCCGCCGCAGCACCTCGGGGTCGCACCACTCCCGCTCCGAGCCGCCCGGCCGCAGCTCGCCGCGCACCAGCTCGCCCGCCGCCTCGAGCGCCGCCAGCGCCGCCGACGCGTCCACGCGGTAGCGCGCCCGCAGCTCGGCCGTGGTGAACGGCCCGTGCGTGCGCGCGTAGCGCGCCGCCAGCCGCTGCAGCGCCTCGGGCACGTCGGCCACGAACGCCGACGGCAGCCCGCTCGGCGCCACGACGCCGAGCGCGTCGCGGTACAGCCCCGCGTCGTCGGCGGCGATCCAGCGCTCCTCGCCGGCGATCCGCACGCGCACGGCGCGCCGCTCGCCGGCCAGCGCGTCGAGCATCGCCGCGGCGTCCAGCCCGGCCAGGACCCGGGCGCGCACCTCGTCCGGCGCCAGGTCGCCCAGCCGCCGCAGCACGTCGGCCAGCGCGTCGCGCGAGTCGGCCTGGGTGCGCGGCGAGCGGTGCTGCAGGTCGTCCTCGACCTGCGCCAGCGCGCCGGCGTCGATGAGGTCGCGCAGCTCCTCCTGGCCGAGCAGCTCGCGCAGCAGGTCGCGGTCCAGCGACAGCGCCGCGGCCCGCCGCTCGGCGTTGGGCGCGTCGCCCTCGTACATGTACGTGGCGACGTAGTCGAACAGCAGCGACGACGCGTACGGCGACGCGGTCGGGGTCTCGACCTCGACCAGCGAGAGCTCCCGGCAGTGCAGCGCGCTGAGCAGCTCGACGAGGCCGGGCAGGTCGAGCACGTCGCGCAGGCACTCGCGGTAGGTCTCGAGCACGATCGGGAAGTCCGCGTAGCGCTTGGCCACTTCCAGCAGCGACTGCGCCTTCAGGCGCTGCTGCCACAGCGGCGTGCGCCGGCCCGGGTAGGCACGCGGGATCAGCAGCGCCCGGGCGGCGTTCTCGCGGAAGCGCGCGCCGAACAGCGCGCTGGCCCCCAGCTCGGCGACCACGAGGTCCTCGACCTCGTCGGGCTCGACGAGCACGAGATCGGCGCCCGGGGGCTCGTCCGCGTCGGGCAGGTGGACGATGATGCCGTCGTCGGACCAGATCGCGTCGGACTCCAGGCCGAACTGGTCGCGGATCCGCGCGCTCAGCGCCAGCGACCACGCCGCGTGCACCCGGCCGCCGTAGGGCGAGAGCACGCACAGCCGCCAGTCGCCGATCTCGTCGCGGAAGCGCTCGACCACCACCGTCCGGTCGCTGGGCACCACGCGCGTCGCCGCCTGCTGCTCGCGCAGGAAGTCGAGCAGGTTCTTCGCGGCGAACGCGTCGAGGTCGTAGTCGCGCTCGAGCACCTCGGCCGGCTGGTCGACCGCCCAGCGGGCGAACTCCCCGATCGCGAGGCCGAGCTCCTTCGGCCGCCCCACCCCGTCGCCCTTCCAGAACGGCACCGCGCCCGGCACGCCCGGCGCGGGCGTCACGACGACCCGGTCGCGCCCGATCTCCTCGATGCGCCACGACGACGCGCCGAGCAGGAAGGTCTGGCCCGGCCGCGCCTCGTAGACCATCTCCTCGTCGAGCTCGCCGACCCGCCGGCCATCGGGCAGCGTCACGCTGAACAGCCCGCGGTCGGGGATCGTGCCCGCGTTGGTGATCGCCAGCTGGCGGGCGCCGCGGCGCGGGCGGATCGTCCCGGCCACCCGGTCCCACACGATCCGCGCCCGCAGCTCGCCGAACTCGGCCGACGGGTAGCGCCCGTCGAGCATGTCGAGCACGTTCTCCAGCAGCGCGCGCGGCAGCTCGCCGTAGGAGTGGGTGCTGGTGACCAGCGCGTGGAGGTCGTCGACGGCGACCGCCCCGTCCTCCGGGGCGCTCGCCGCGATCGCGACGATCTGCTGGGCGAGCACGTCGAGCGCGTTGCGCGGCACGACGGTCGGCTCGATGCGGCCCTCGCGCATGCGCCGCGCGACGACCGCGCACTCGAGCAGGTCGCTGCGGAACTTCGGGAAGATGCGGCCCTTGGAGACGTCGCCGACATTGTGGCCCGCGCGCCCGATGCGCTGCAGCCCGGCGGCGACCGACTTCGGCGACTCGACCTGCAGCACGAGGTCGACGGCGCCCATGTCGATGCCGAGCTCCAGCGACGACGTGGCGACCAGGCACGGCAGCTCGCCGGCCTTGAGCATCTCTTCGACGACGGTGCGCTCCTCGCGGGCCAGCGAGCCGTGGTGGGCGCGCGCGATGTCCTCTTCGGCAAGCTCGTTGAGGCGCAGCGCGAGCCGCTCCGCCGCCCGGCGGGCGTTGACGAACACGATCGTCGAGCGGTGCGCGCGGACCAGCTCGAGCAGCTGCGGGTAGATCGCCGGCCAGATCGAGCGGCGCGTGGCCTCCGTGCCCCCGAATCCATCCCCACCCACACCGAGCTCCGCGCCGCCGTCGGGCTCGACCATCGACTCGACCGGCACCTGGATGCGGATGTCGAGCGGCTTGCTCACGCCGGCGTCCACCACGCGGCACCGGCGTCGCGGCCCGACCATGAAGCGCCCGACCTCCTCGAGCGGGTTCTGCGTCGCGCTCAGCCCGATTCGCTGGACCGACCCGCCGGCGGCCTCGTCCAGGCGCTCCAGCGTCAGGGCCAGGTGCGCGCCGCGCTTGGTCGACGCCACCGCGTGGATCTCGTCCACGATCACCGCCTCGACGCCGGTCAGCATCTCCCGCGCCTGCGAGGTGAGGATGAGGTACAGCGACTCCGGCGTCGTGATGAGGACGTCGGGCGGATGGCGGCGCATCGCGGCCCGCTCGCGCTGCGGCGTGTCGCCGGTGCGGATGGCGATCCGGAGGTCTGCGCCGATCCCGCGCAGCGGCGCGCGCAGGTTGCGCTCGATGTCGTAGGACAGCGCCTTCAGCGGCGAGACGTAGACGAGCCGCGTCGAGCCGTCGCCCGGCTCCTGGGCCAGCTTGTCGAGCGCCCACAGGAACGCGGCCAGCGTCTTGCCCGACCCCGTCGGCGCCGAGAGCAGCACGTGCTCGCCCGACGCGATCGCCGGCCACGCCTGCTCCTGCGCGGGGGTCGGCGCCGCGAACGCGGATCGAAACCAGTCGCGGACACGAGGGGAGAAGTGCGCGAGCGCGTCCACCCACCCATCCTACGCCGATCAGAACACCAGTTCGCGTGCGGCGCCGGTCAGCGCGCGAGGCCGGCCAGCTCGCGCGCCCGCACGAACACGGCGTCGGTCATCGGCTCGGTGAGCTTGCCGGTGAACGTGTTCTGCTGGGAGGGTGAAAGCAGCCCAGCAGCGTGTGGCCGGCGACCGACGCCTCGGCCAGGTGGCCGAACTTCGGCCGCGGGCGCACCGGCCCGAGGATCCGCAGCGCGGCGTCCCACGCGAAGGCGCCGAGGCAGACGATCACCCGCACGTCGTCGATCAGCTCGAGCTCCTGCGCCGCGTAGGGCAGGCAGCGGTCGCGCTCCTGCGGCGTCGGCCGGTTGGCCGGCGGCGCGCAGCGCACGGCGGCGGCGACCCACAGGCCGGTCAGCTGCAGGCCGTCGTCGATCGCGACCGACGTCGGCTGGTTGGCGAACCCGGTCCGGTGCATCGAGGCGAACAGCCAGTCGCCGGAGCGGTCGCCGGTGAAGATGCGGCCGGTGCGGTTGGCGCCGTGGGCGGCGGGCGCCAGGCCGAGCACGAACACCCGCGCCGCCGGGTCGCCGAACCCGGGCACCGGCCGGCCCCAATAGGTCTGGTCGGCGAACGCGGCGCGCTTGACTCGCGCCACCTCCTCGCGCCACGCCACCAGGCGCGGACACGCCCGGCAGGTGGTGATGCGGGCCTCGAGCGCGGCGAGGGCGCCGTCGCGCTCGGCTCGGGCTGGAGCGGGCGGGCCGGCACCGTCCGGGGCCGGCCCGCGGCCCTCAGCGCGACGTCTCGAGGAGGCCAAGGGCCAGCCGCTCGATGATCGGCTCGAGCTCCATCAGGTCCGCGGGCTGGCCGAGGCGCAGCTGGCGCGAGCACAGCTCGGCCGCGGCGCCGACGATCGCGAACGCGTCGTGCTCGGAGCGGAACCGCGGCGTGCCGTGCTTGTGGTGCGCGGCGGCGTTCTCGGCCTCGACGAGCGCGGCGAAGCGCTCGAGCATCGCGTCGCGCCGCTCCACGGCGCGCGGCCCCGCGCCGATGATCTCCACCAGCAGCGTCTGCGCCCGCCGCGGGTCCTCGGCCAGCGTCTCCAGGAACGCCCGCCCGCCGGCGCGGATCTGCGCCTCCGGCTCCTCGGGCACCTGGCTGGTGGCCGCCGCCATCCGCGCCACGAGCTGCTCGGCGGACTCGTCGAACAGCGCGAGGATCGCGTCCTCTTTGTTCGTGAAGTGCTCGTAGAAGGTCGCCTTCGACATCCCCGCCTCGCGGCTGATCGCCTCGGCGGTCGCCTTGGCGTAGCCCTGCTCGGCGAAGACCGCCGCCGCGGCCGTGAGCAGCCGCTCACGCTGAACCTCGAGGCGCACCTCCAGCGGCGGCGCGTGCCGGCCGCGGGGGACGGAGACGGGACGGTTCACGAGCGCAGTGTAGATAGGCTCCGGGCCGTGCGATTCACGCCAGCCGTCATCCTCGCCTTGCTCGCCGCGCTCGCGCTGGCCGGCTGCTCGGGCCAGAAGAAGAACGACTCCGCCGCCGACTTCACAGGCGACCAGAAGGCCGTCGCGCAGGTCGTCGACGACCTCAGCAACGCCGGGTCCGACAAGAACACCAAGGAGATCTGCGCGACGATCTTCGCCCCGGAGGTCGCCGACCAGCTCAAGCAGGGCGACAACGACTGCCAGAGTGTCGTCGAGGAGCAGCTCAAGGACGCCAACGCGTTCGACCTCGACGTGACGTCGGTCAAGGTCACCGGCGACACCGCCACGGCTCGCGTCACATCGAAGTACGACGGCCAGAACGAGGTCAAGACGCTGCGCTTCCGCAAGGACGGGCAGGCGTGGCGGCTCGTCGGCCTCGCGCAGTAGCGCGCGGTCAGCCGAGCCGGCGCCCGTACTGGCGCTCGTAGTACTCGCGGTAGTCGCCGGAGCGGATCGGCTCCCACCACCACGCGTTGTCGCGGTACCAGCGCACGGTCCGCTCGAGCCCCTCCGCGAAGCGCACCTGCGCCTCCCAGCCCAGCGCCCGCACCTTCTCCGAGCCGAGGCTGTAGCGGCGGTCGTGGCCGGGGCGATCGGTGACGTACTCGACGATCGCGGGATCCGCGCCGGTCAGCTCGACGATGCGGTTGACGACCTCGATGTTCGGGCACTCGTCCGGACCGCCGACGTTGTAGGCCTCGCCCGCCGCGCCGTGCTCGAGCACGTGGCCGATGCCGCGGCCGAAGTCCTCGACGTAGAGCCAGTTGCGTACCTGCAGGCCGTCGCCGTAGACCGGCAGCGGGTCGCCGTGCAGGGCGTTGAGGACCATCAGCGGGATGAGCTTCTCCGGGTACTGGTACGGCCCGTAGTTGTTGGAGCCGCGGCAGATCACCGTCTCCAGGCCGTAGGTGTGGAAGTACGAGGAGACAAGCAGGTCGGCGCCTGCCTTGGACGCGCTGTAGGGGCTCGACGGCTGGATCGGCGACGCCTCGGTGAACGAGCCCTCCTCGATCGAGCCGTAGACCTCGTCGGTGGAGATCTGCACGTAGCGGGCGACCGCATGGCGGCGCGCGGCCTCGAGCAGCTCGTAGGTGCCCTGGCCGTTGGTCTTCACGAACGCGTCGGGCTCGGCGATCGACCGGTCGACGTGCGTCTCCGCGGCGAAGTTGACGATGGCGTCGACGCCGCCGCCGATGGCGCGGTCGACCGCGCCGGCGTCCTCGATCGCCCCGACGACGAGCTCGACCTCGGGCAGGTCGGCGAGGTTCTCGCGCCGCCCCGCGTAGGTCAGCTTGTCGAGCACGACCACCTCGTCGCCCTCGTCGCGCACGCGCAGGCGGACGAAGTTCGAGCCGATGAAGCCGGCCCCTCCACACACCAGCAGCCTCATCGGGCCGTCCTTTCCGCTAGATGTCCGGCAACGCCCTCCTGCCACGGCGGCAGGAGGATCGGGTCGGGGCGCTCGCTGCCCAGCACGCTGTAGGCCGGTCGCGGCGCCGGGCGCTTGAACGCCTCGCTCGTCGTCGGCAGCACGCGGCAGCTCAGACCCGCCTGGTCGAAGATCTCCAGGGCCAGCTCGTTCCACGAGCACGCGCCCCGTCCGGCGATGTGGTGGATGCCGAAGTCGCCGCGCTCGGCCACCTCGATCAGCGCGTCGGACAGATGGCCGGTCCACGTGGGGCAGCCGATCTGGTCGGTGACCACGCTGACCTCCTCGCGCTCGGCGCCCAGGCGCAGCATCGTGTCGACGAAGTTCGTCCCGCCCACCCCGAACACCCAGGCGGTGCGCACGATCGCGTGGCGGGGGGTGGCATCGGCGACCTGCTCCTCGCCGCGCAGCTTGGTCAGCCCGTAGACCGACTGCGGGTCGACCGGATCGCTCTCCACCCAGGGCTCGTCCTTGTGGCCGTTGAAGACGTAGTCGGTCGAGACGTGGACGATGCGCGCGTCGGCCTGCGCGCCGGCCCGGGCGATGTTGCCGGCGCCGGTGCCGTTGACCGCCATCGCGCCGTCGAAGTCGCTCTCCGCGCCGTCGACGTCGGTCCAGGCGGCGCAGTTGACGATCGCGTCGGGGGCGATGTCCTCCACCACGCGCAGGCACGCCGCTTCGTCGGCGATGTCGAGGTCCACGTGCGTGCAGGCCGCGACGTCGTGGCCCAGCGCGACCGCCCGCTCGCCCACGCGATGCCCGAGCATGCCTCCAGCGCCGGTGATGAGGAGCTTCACGTCGCGTCGCCTCGCCCGAGACGAACCACTAGAGGATCCCGATCTCGGAGTTGTCGCCCACCATGAAGCGGTAGGCGCGCGGCTGGCGGCCCTCGTCGCGGCTGATCGTCACGTTGCGCCCCAGCAGCGACGATTCCATCCGCCCCTCGAGGTGGCGCACCTTCGCGCCGGCCAGCAGGATCGAGTGCTCGATCTCGGCCGCCTCCACGACGCAGTCCTCCGCGATCGCCGAGTAGGGCCCGACGTAGCAGTCGATCAGCCGCGCGCCGGCCCCGATGATCGCCGGCCCGCGCACCGCCGAGCGCTCGAGCACCGCGCCCTGCTCGATCACCACCCGGCCCTCGACGGTCGACTCGATCAGCTCGCCCTCGACCCGGGTCTGCAGGTTGTCGAGGATCAGCCGGTTGGCCTCGAGCATGTCGTCCAGGCGGCCGGTGTCCTTCCACCAGCCCTGCACGACGTGCGGCTCGACGCGCGCGCCCTCGTCGACGAGATGCTGGATGGCGTCGGTGATCTCCAGCTCGCCGCGGGCCGAGGGCTCGATCGCCCGCGCCGCGTCGTGGATCACCGGCGAGAACAGGTAGACGCCGACGAGCGCGAGGTTGGTCTTCGGCTCCGGCGGCTTCTCGGCCAGCGCGACGACCCGGTCGCCCTCCAGCTCGGCGACGCCGTAGTGCTGGGGGTCGGGCACCGGGGTCAGCAGGATCAGCGCCTCGGGGCGGCTGGACTCGAACTGGGCGACGAGCTCGGTGATGCCGCCCTGCAGGAGGTTGTCGCCGAGGTACATCACGAACGGGTCGGCGCTCAGGAACGGCTCGGCGGTGAGCACCGCGTGGGCCAGCCCGGCCGGCTCGTCCTGGACGATGTAGGTGATCCGCACGCCGAACTGCGCGCCGTCGCCGGCGGCCGCGCGGATCTCGTCGCCGGTCTCCGGGGCGATGATGATGCCGATCTCCTCGATCCCGGCGGCGGCCATCGCCTCGATGCCGTAGAACAGCACGGGCTTGTTGGCCACCGGCACGAGCTGCTTGGCGCTCGTGTGGGTGATCGGGCGCAGGCGGGTGCCCTTGCCGCCCGAGAGGATCAGGCCCTTCAACGCGGTCATGAGCAGCGGTCCGTTCCTTTCGGATCCATGCCGAGCGCGGTCACCGTATCGAGATCGCCGGCGAGGACGTCGGGCCGCTCGGCGGCGGGCATGCGGGTCTCGTCACGGCGGCGCATGGCAACGCGGGGAGGCTAGCGGCGTGGGCGTCAGCGCACGGGCGCGAGCCGCTCCGCCGCCTCGCGGACGGCGTCGCGGGCGTCGGCCGGCTCGAGCACGACCGCGTCGCCGCCCTCCTTGAGCACCTCGCGCACGAGGTAGTCGATGCCCTTGAACGGCAGCTCGACGACGATCGCGCCGTCGGCCAGCTCCTCGGTCACCCGCCGCTGCTCACGCTCCCAGCGGGCGCGCTCGGGGGCGATCCACAGGCGCGCGGTGCGCGACTCCTCGACCTCGCCAGTGCGCAGCCAGCCCTCGACCGCGGCGGCCGGGTCGACCTCGGGCCGCGGCGTGTAGCGCTCCTCGAGCACCGTCACGTGCTTGATGCGGTCCAGGCGGAAGTGGCGCAGCCCGCTGTTGGGGTCGAACGAGGCGACGTACCAGCCCTCGCGGCCGTTGGTCAGCGCGTACGGCTCGACGGTGCGGATGGAGAACTCGTCCTCGTTGGCCTTGTAGTACTCGATCTCGATCATCCGCCGCTGCGCGATCGCTCCGGAGACGACCCGGGCGATGTCGGAGTCGTCGCCGTCGGCCGACGCGATGGCGAGGCCCCCTTCGGTCGGGTCCTCGCCCAGCGCGGCGACGATCTTCTCGCGCGCCGTGGCCAGCGAGCCCTCGGGGATGTGCTCGCCGATCAGGTCGATCGCGGCGATCAGCGCCTTGGCCTCGACCGGCAGCAGTCGTGCGGGCCGGGCGAAGTTGTCGGAGTACGGCTCGGGATCGACCACGATCTCGCCGTCGTCGGTCAGCTCGGCGTAGAGCACGTAGGAGCCGCCGCCGAAGTTGACGACGTTGAGCACGTTGATGTCCTCGCGCAGCTCGGACTCGGAGACCTGCAGGCGCTCGAGCACCTCGTCGCGCTGCAGCGTGCGCCCGGCCCGGCCGGCCTCGATGAGCACCGACGCGAGCGTCACGAGGCGGGCGAAGCGCTCGGGCCGGATCGCCGCCTCGCGCTTGCCCGCGGGCTCGGCGTCGTCGCCGGCGGGCGGAGGCGCCGCGCGTCGGCGAGCTCGAACGGGCCGTGTGGCGCTCGTACAGCAGCGCGCCGCGCTGGGCGACCTCGTCGGCGAGCTCCGGCGGGCCGAGCACGCGGGCACGTGCTCGCGAGGGCTGAGCACCCAGGCCGCGACGAGCCGCGAGATCGCGTACTCGGTGTAGAGGACGATCGCGCCGTGCTCGACCGGCTCGACCCGGCCGTAGCGGCCGAAGTGACGCTCGATCTGCCAGGCGATGCGCTCGGAGATCCAGATCTCCGCGGTGCCGACGGGCTCGCCGGTCTGCCAGGCGGCGCGGTCGGCGTACGGCCGCGGGTCGAAGTCGGTGGGGCGCTTGAAGTCGTGCTCGGCCTTCGTGGCGTAGGCGACCTTGCCGCGGATGCGCGACAGCCGGAACACGCGGATCGCGTCGCGCTCGTGCGAGCGGCCGAGCAGATAGAACTGCCCGTCGCGGTAGAGCAGGTGGTAGGGGTCGACCTTGCGATGGCCGACCTCGTCGCGCGCCATCGTGTAGTAGTCGAACGTGATCGTCTTGTGGCGGAAGATCGCCGTCTCGACCTTGGCCAGGCGCTGGGAGAGCTCGTGGCCGCCGGCCGACGCCGTGATGCCGAGGGCGACCGAGCCCTGGTCGGGGGCCCGCAGCGGGCTGGGGCGGCCCCACGAGATCTGCTGGAGCGCGAGCCGCAGCGGCTCCGCGTAGGCGAACTCGCCGTCGAGCAGGGCCAGCGCGGTCTGCAGCGCGGCCAGCTCGGCGTCGGAGAACTCGATCGCCGGCAGGTGGAAGTTCTCGGGCCGCAGCGAGTAGTTCTCCTGCTCGGCGATGCCGTCGGCCGGCTTGTCCACCGTCAGCGCGATGCCGAGCGACTCGAGCTCCGCGCGGTCGGCGTAGAAGCGCCGCGCGAACGCGTCCTCGTTCATCCCGCTGTAGCCCTCGACGTCGCGGCGGATCTCGGTCGCCGTCACCGGGCGTCGCTCGGCCATGAGATAGGAGATGAGCGAGAGCTGCCTGATCAGCTTCTCGGTGTCCTTCGCCATCGGCGTCAAACCATAGGGGCCCCGCAGGAGCCGGGGTTCGCCGCTTTTCTCGCTGTTTGCGGGTATGGTCGCGCGGAGGTGACGCGGCTGGCCATCGTCGACGACCACGAGGCGCTGAGAGAGGGGCTCGAGACGCTGCTCGGCGGCGACGGTCTCGAGGTCGTGGGGACCGCGGGCAACGCGGCCGCCGCTCTCGACGTGGTCGACCACGCCCGGCCGGACGTCGTGCTGGTCGACATCGGGCTGCCGGACGCGTCGGGGATCGACCTCGCGCGCCGGCTCGTGGCGCGGCGGCCGGGGCTGCGGGTGGTCCTCTACACCGAGGAGACCGATCCCGGCCTGCTCCACGAGGGGCTGGGCGCGGGCGCGGCCGGCTACGTGCTCAAGGCGGGGTCGGTGCGCGAGCTGGCGGCGGCGATCGCCCAGGTCGCCGCCGGCGGCGGCTACGTCGACCCGCGCCTGGACCAGCTCGAGTCCGAACGCGCCGCCGCGCGGGTCTCGCCGCTCACGCCGCGCGAGCGCGAGGTCATGCAGCTCATGGCCGAGGGGCGGACCGCGGAGGCGGCCGGCGGCGAGCTCGGCGTGTCGGCCGAGACGGTGCGCACGCACGTGCGCAACGCGGTGCGCAAGCTGCAGGCGCGCAACCGGGTGCACGCGGTCGCGCTGGCCGTCCAGCGCGGCGAGGTGGCGCCGGGCCCGACGCGGCGCTAAGCGGCCTCGGCCGCGGCCGGCGTCGGCGCGAGGCCCACCGCCGGGAAGTGGGCGCTGCCCCCCAGCGCCCGGTCGTAGCCCGACCAGGTCTGGCCGTCGGCCAGCTCCTTCTCGAGCCGGTCGAAGGACCCCAGCCGGCCGCCGAGGTTGTCGACGAAGTGCACGAGCGTCGCCTCGCGCGTGCACGGCGCCACCGGCGAGCCGTGCTCGAGCGACCCGTGGTGGCTGAGGATCACGTGCAGCAGGGCCTCGGCGCGATCGGCCGGGAAGCCCTCGATGGCCCCGATCGTCCGCAGCACCCGCGTGTAGCCGAGCACGATCTCGCCCGACAGCCGGCCGGCGTCGGTCATCTCGATGTGCAGGCCGTCGGTGACGTAAGCCTCGAGCTTGCCGATGTCGTGCAGCAGCGCCCCGGTCACCGCGAGGTCGTGGTCGATGCCCGGGAACGTGTTGCTCACCGCGTGCACGGCCTGCGCGACGGTCAGCGAGTGCTCGAGCAGCCCGTGCCGGTAGGCCTGGTGATAGCGCTTCGCCGCCGGCGCGTCGCGGAACGCCGGCCAGCAGCGCCCCGACGGCCCGATGAGCCGGTCGAGCAGCTCGGCCAGGAACGGGTCGCGCACCGTCGCCGTCAGCCGCCGCAGCTCCTCCTCCATCTGGCCGGCCGGCTTGGGTGGCCCGTCGAGGAGATCGGCGGGGTCGTAGCTGCCCTCGGCCGGCCGGCGCAGCGCGCGCACCACGATCTCCTCGCCGTAGCGGGGGTGCGCGCCGAAGCGCCCGATGACCCGGACGGCCACCCCGGGGCGCACGTGGTGGCCCAGCTCGGCGGCGCCGTCCCAGATGACCGCGGTGACCCGGCCCGTCCGATCGGCGAGCGTCAGCTGCAGGAACTCGCGCCCGTCGCGCTTCTGGCGGAACTCCGCCTCGCGGACCAGCATCACCTGGTCGACCTCGCACCCATCGGTGAGATCGCGGACGAACATGGCGCAAACGTAGACGCGGGCGCGGACGAATCGCGTAGATTGCCGGCGCATGGGGCGCACCGCGATCGTCACGGGTGGGACCGGCGGGCTCGGCAGCGCGGTGACGCGCGGCTTCCTGGACGACGGCTGGCGGGTCGTCGTGCCGTGGCTCGCGGAGCGCGAGGCCGATCGCCTCGAGCAGCGCGACGGCCTCGAGCTCGTCCAGGCCGACCTGTTCGACGAGGCGTCGGTGGCCGAGGTCGTGGCCCGCGCGGCGAGCGACGCGGACCACCCGCTGGCGGCCGCGGTCAACCTGGTCGGCGGCTTCGCCGAGGGCGGGCGCGTCCACGAGACCCCGATCGCCGACTTCGAGGCCCAGTTCCGCCTGAACCTGCGCCCGACGTACCTCGTCAGCGCCGCGGTCGTCCCGCATCTGCTCGAGCGCGGCGGCGGCGCGATCGTCTGCGTGTCGACCCGCGCCGCCGTCCGCCCGTTCCCGGGCGCCGCCGGCTACGTGACCTCCAAGGCCGCGGTGCTCGCGTTCGTGGACGCGCTGTCGGCCGAGTACCGCCACGACGGCATCCGCGCCAACGCGATCCTCCCGAGCATCATCGACACGCCCGGCAACCGCGCGGCCAACCCGAACGGCACGTTCGAGAACTGGGTCAAGCCCGAGCAGATCGCCGGGGTCATCCGCTTCCTGTGCTCCGACGCCTCGTCGCCGACCAGCGGCGCGCACATCCCGGTCTATGGCAAGGCCTGACGCTCCGCTGCGCGGCGGGATCGACCTCGGCGGCACGAAGATCCAGGCGATCGTCGCCGACGCCGATCACGAGATCCTCGGCGCCGCCCGCCGGCCCACGCCGACGACCGGCGGGCCGCCGGACGTGATCGACGCGCTCGCCGGCGCGATGCGCGACGCGTGCGCCGACGCGGGCGTCGACCCCGCGCAGCTCGCGGGCGTCGGGCTCGGCTCGCCCGGCGACGTCGACGCCGCGGCGGGCACGATCGCCCAGGCCGGCAACCTGCCCGACTGGCGCGGCCCGGTTCCGGTCGGCGAGCTGCTCGGCCGCGAGCTCGGCGCGACGATCGCCCTGGGCAACGACGTCTCGGTCGCCACCCGCGCCGAGTTCGAGCTCGGGGCCGGCCGGCCGTACCGATCGGTGCTCGGCGTGTTCTGGGGCACCGGCGTCGGCGGCGGGCTCATCCTCGACGGCCGGGAGTGGCAGGGCCGCGGCGCGGCCGGCGAGATCGGCCACATCGTCGTCCGGCGCGGCGGCGCCCCGTGCCCGTGCGGCCGCCGCGGCTGCATGGAGGCCTACGCGGGACGCAAGGCGATGGAGCTCGAGGCCCGCCGGCGCCACGACGACGGCGAGCACACCGACCTGTTCAAGATCATGAAGGAGCGCGACCGCGACCGGCTGACCAGCGGGGTGTGGGAGCGCGCGCTCAAGCACGGCGACAAGCTCGCCGAGCAGCTCTTCCACCGCGCCTACGCCGCGCTGGGCGCGGGCGTCGCGTCGGCGATCAACCTGCTCGACGTCGAGGCGGTGGTCCTCGGCGGCGGGCTCGGCGTGCGCTTCGGCGACGATGCGGCCCGGCGGCTGGCCGAGGCGATGCACCCGCACCTCTTCAACGACCACCGGCCGCCGGCGGTGGCCGTGGCCGCGCTCGGCGACGACGGCGGCGCGCTCGGCGCCGCCATGCTGGTCGCCGGCTGAGGCATGTGGGTCACCGACCCGGGGCGCGTCGCCGGTGCGGCGGCCAACGTGTGGGACGCCACGGTGGGCGGCGGCCTGGCCGACCTGCGCCCGACGCCGGCGGCGATCGTCGACCAGGGCCCGCAGCGCACCGTCTTGCGCTACCTGACGTCCGAGCAGGCCACGGTGCACCACGACCTGCCGGTCCTGCTCGTGCCGCCGCTGGCCGCCCCGGCCAGCTGCTTCGACCTGCGCCGCGGTTGCTCGCTGGCCGAGCACCTGCTCGCCGCCGGCCATCCCACGTACCTGCTCGAGTACGGCCGCATCGGGTGGTCGGATCGCGACCTCGGGCTCGAGCATTGGATCGACGAGGTCATCCCGACGGCGGTGCGGCGGGTCAGCGCGGACCGCGGCGGCGCCCCGGTGCAGCTGCTGGGCTGGTGCCTGGGCGGGATCATGGCGCTGCTCGCGCTCGCGGCCGACGCGCAGCTGCCGGTCAACGCCGTCGCGGTCGTGGCCAGCCCATTCGATCTGCACCGCGTGCGGCTGCTGAGCCCGCTGCGGCCGGTCGCGAATCTCGCCGGCGGCGGGCTGCTGTCGCCGATCTACCGCCTGCTCGGCGGCGCCCCGGCGCCGCTGGTCAAGCGCGCGTTCCAGCTGACGTCGCTCGACAAGCAGCTGACCAAGCCGCTCGCGGTGCTGCTCCACCTCGACGACCGCGAGTCGTTGGCTCAGATGGAGGCGGTCGACGCGTTCACCGACCGCATGCACGCCTACCCGGGGCGGACGTTCGGCCAGCTCTACCACCGCTTCTTCCGCGTCAACGACCTGGCCGACGGCCGCTTCGAGCTCGGTGAGCGCGAGCTCGACCTGCGCGACGTGCGGGCGCCGGTGCTGGCGGTGGCGGGCGACCGCGACGTGCTCGCCCCGCGGGCGGCGGTACACCACGTGAGCGACCTGCTGGCCGGCGCGGCCGAGGTCCGGCTGGCGACCGGGCCGGGCGGGCACCTCGGCGTGCTGACCGGCCGCTCGGCGGTCTCGACGACGTGGCGCTGGATCGACGAGTTCTTCGCGTCGTAAGCCGGCGCGCCGATCCTGCGTCTGATCGCGGACTTGCAGGATCGCGGCGCCGCGCTGACTACAGTGGCCGCCGCATGAGCGCCGCATGGATGTTCCGCGCCCTCGTCGCGCCGCTGCTTCTCGCCCTCGCCCTGGCTGCCGCACCGGCCGGCGCGGCGACGTCCGACGACACGGCGGTCATCGGCCCCGGCACGACGGCCGGCGGCGTCGACCTGTCGAACCTCACGGTCACGCAGGCGGCGGCCAAGCTCGAGCAGCAGCTGACGCCGAAGCTGCTGGCGCCCGTCACCGTGCGCATCGGCCACCGCCGCTTCCGCCTCGGCGGCGCGCAGGCGAAGGTCCGGCTGGACGCGCTGCGCACCGCGCGGCGCGCCTACTACGCGTCGCGCGATGCCGGGACGGCCCCAGCCCCGGCCCCGACCCCGGCCCCGGTCCCGGCGGTCACGCCCACCACCCCGTCGGCCGCGAGCGCGCCCCCGGCCCGCCGCGCCGCGGGCGGCGCCTCCGCCGGCCTGCAGGTCCCGATCGCCGCCGGCTACTCGCGCACGGCCGTGCGCGCCTGGGTGGCCGGGGTCGACCGCCGCGTGACGCGCCGGCCGCGCAGCGCCCGGTTGACCATCGGCCTGACCCGCATGAAGGTCCGCCCGGCCCGCCGCGGCTTCACGATCGACGAGGGCCGCCTGGCCCGCCGGCTCGGCCAGCTGCTGATCGACCCGCTGGCGGCGCGCGGCGCCCTGCGCGAGGCGCTCGTCGGCCTCGACCCGCCCGTGACCGTCCGCTCGCTGCGGCGCGCCAACGGCACGATCGTCACCGTCGATCGCAGCGGCTTCCGGCTGCGCCTGTTCAAGCGCCTGCGGCTGGTCAAGAGCTACGGGATCGCCGTCGGCATGGCCGGCCTCGACACGCCCGCCGGCCTGTACCGCATCACGAGCAAGCAGGTCGACCCGGCCTGGCACGTGCCCAACTCGGCGTGGGCCGGCTCGCTGGCCGGCTCGGTCATCCCCGGCGGGGCGCCGAACAACCCGCTCAAGGCCCGCTGGCTCGGCATCGTCGACGGGGTCGGCATCCACGGCACCGCCGAGGACTGGTCGATCGGCACGCGCGCGTCGCACGGCTGCATCCGCATGCACGTCTCCGACGTCATCGACCTCTACCCGCGGGTGCCGCTCGGCGCGCGCGTGCTGATCCGCTGAGCGCCGCGCCGGACTGAGCCGGGCCTTACCTTCGCTTCACAGCGCCCTCAGGGTGGTCCTCGAAGCTGCGGCTCATGTACGACCACGACGAGGCACTGACGCTGTACCTGGAGGAGATCGGACGCCACAAGCTGCTGACCGCGGAGGAGGAGATCGAGCTCGCCAAGCGCATCGAGCGCGGGGACCTCGAGGCCAAGGAGCGGATGATGACGGCCAACCTGCGCCTCGTCGTCTCGCTGGCCAAGCGCTATCAGGACCGCGGCCTGACGCTGTTCGACCTCATCCAGGAGGGCAACGTCGGTCTCATCCGCGCGGTCGAGAAGTTCGACTACCGCAAGGGCTTCAAGTTCAGCACCTACGCGGTGTGGTGGATCCGGCAGTCGCTGGCGCGCGCGCTGGCCGACAAGGGCCGCACGATCCGCCTGCCGGTGCACATCGCCGAGCGCCTGCACCGCGTCCAGCGCGCCGAGCGGCGCTTCGTGCTCAAGTACGCGCGTGACCCCACCCACGAGGAGCTGGCCGAGGAGCTCGGTCTCACGGTCGAGGAGGTCGAGATCGTCCGCGGCGAGCTGCCGGGCACCGTCTCGCTGCACGCCCCGGTCGGCGACGACGAGGCCGAGCTCGGCGACTTCCTCGAGGACCGCGCGAGCCCGACCCCGTTCGACGAGACCGCCGCGGTGCTCGACCGCCACGCGATCGACTCCGCGCTGGAGAACCTGCCGGGCGGCGAGCGGCGCGTCATCCAGATGCGCTTCGGGCTCGACGGCCAGCCCGCGCGGACGATGCACCAGGTCGCGCGCGAGCTCAAGCTCTCCGCCGACCGGGTGCGCCGGCTCGAGGAGCAGGCGCTGCGCAAGCTGCGCCAGCTCCCCGAGGCCCAGGCGCTCAACGCCGCGTAGCCGCCGGACCGGGGCACGCGGCGCGGGGCGCTAGATCGTTCGCTTCGCCGAGCGCGCCCAGCCGAGCACCGCGGCCCGCGCCGTGACCTTCGGCGTGCCGCGGAAGCACAGCCGCGCCCGGCCGCGATCGTCGGTGAGCGGGTGGATGGTGCGCCGGTTGGCGTGCATCGCCACGCGCACGTGGTTGACCGGCAGGCCGCGGTAGGTGACCGACGCGGTGACGCAGCGGCGCTGCTTGCCCTGCTTGGCCCTGAGCGCAAGCCCGAGCGCCAGCCGCTGCCGCGCCTGGCCGCCGCACGTGGCCACCCGGCCGGGCGTCTGGTTGCGCCCCACGGCGCCCGAGTACGCCCGCACCGCCTTGGTGGGCGTCACGTTCGGGCGCTGGATGCCGAACCAGTCCTCCTGTTCGACGGGGTTGGCCATGGCCGACGTCCACGTGAACAGCGTCATCCCGGAGACCTGGCAGTTGCCGGAGCCGATCGCGTCGGCCATGAGGCCCACCGCGCCCGCGCGCGCGGCGTCGGGCAGCGCGAAGTTGCGGGTCGGGCTGCGGTTGGGCAGCGGCCAGCCGACCTCCGTCACGGCGATGGCGACGCTCCGCCCGCCGAGCCGGTTCAGGCCCTGGCGCAGCGCGGCGATCTGGGCCATCACCCCCGGCGCGCCCGCCGCATACGGGTGGAAGCCGACGCCGTCGAGCTCGCTCATGATCTGCGGCTGGTCGCGCTTCATCGCCGCCAGGAAGCGCACCGGCTGCTGGTAGGGGCTCAGCCCGCCGGTGACGACCCGCACCTGCGGGGCGACCGCGTGGATCGCCGCGCGGGTCGTGGCGTACAGCCGCGCGTAGCGCCGGGTCCGGCGCCGGACGCCAGTAGGCGGCCAGGTTCGGCTCGTTCCACACCTCGACGAGCTCCATGGGCAGCGCCGGCAGCTCCGGATGCGCCGCCCAGAACGTGCCGCCGGGCCCGTAGCGGCCGACGACGGCGGCCGCGTAGGCGGCGAACTTCGCCTGGTCGGCCGGCGGCGTCTTGTCGGTCGTCGGGTCGGGCCGGTCCCACAGCGGCGCGTAGCCGAGGGTCGGCAGCCAGCGCAGCCGGTGCGCGGCCAGCGCGGTCGCGATGCGGTCGAGCACGTCGAACTGCGGCGGGAAGCCCGGGCCGCTGCCCAGCGGCTGCACGGCCGCGTACGAGGCGTCCGTCCGCGCCGCGGCCACGCCGGTGGCCTGCAGCGCGGACAGCTGCGCCTCGCCGTTGGGCTTCAGCGTGCCGTCGGCGTTGAACAGCGTGTTGACGCTGATCGAGTAGAAGTCCGGGGTGACCGCGGCCGGCGCCGGAGCCGCGAGGATGCCCATCGCGACCACGACGGCGATCGCGCCCAGCCACAGCCGGAGCGAGCGCACGAGGTGAGGAACCATGGGGCGCGAGCATAGACTGCGCTTCATGGGGAGCAGCACCGCGTCGCAGGCCGAGCTCGGCCGCCCGCCGGCCTACCAGCGCGTGCGCGAGATGCTGCGGGCCGGGCGCTGCGTCGTGCTCGACGGCGGGGTCGCCACCGAGCTGCCCGGCCTGCGCGAGAGCGACGACCGCCTGTGGGGCGTGCGCGCCGTCGTCGACGACCCCGACGCGGTCCGCGACGTCCACCGCCGCTACGTCCAGGCGGGCTGCGACGTGATCTCCACCGATACGTGGGGCCTGCCCAGCGCGCTGCTGGCCAACGCGCCCCGTCTGTGGGACTCCACGCGCGACGTGCACTGGATGGACGTGGCGCGCCGGGCCATCGCGCTGGCTCGCGAAGCGGTCGGCGCGGGCGATGCCGCGGTCGCGTTCTCGCTCAACGGCGACGTCGACTCAGGCGAGGGCGAGGAGACGATCCGCCTGCTGTCGCGGGTGTTCGCCGATGCGGCGCCGGACCTGCTGCTCGTCGAGACGCTGTCGGTCGTGCGGCCCTCGCTCTACCAGACGGTCGAGCGCCTGCTCGGCACGGGCCTGCCGGTCTGGTTGTCGTTCCGCCGCTGCCGCCACGGCCTGTGCGGCGTCTACGGCGAGCACTGGGGCGGCCCCGAGGGCGATACCTTCGGCCGCGCCGCGCGCCGCTTCGAGGAGATGGGCGTCGGCGCGCTGCTCGTCAACTGCATCCCGCCCGACCACGTCGACGGGATGATCTCGTTCCTGCGCGACTTCACCGACCTGCCGCTCGGCGTCTACCCGAACCTCGGCTACCTCACGAGCGCGGGCTGGCAGTCCGAGGAGGGCATCGGCGGCGACGAGTATGCGCGCCTGGCGCTGGGCTGGCGCGAGGAGGGCGCGCAGATCATCGGCGGCTGCTGCGGCGTGACGCCCAGCCACATCGCCGCGGCGCGCACGTGCCTCGTGGACACCCGGCCCGGCCGCCGCCGGACGGCCGGGGCCACGTCGGCCGCCGCCGTGCCGCCGCCCGCGTCCACGCCCGAGTGGCGCGACCGCCGCGAGCGGATCCTCTACCCGCTCAAGTTCCCCGACCTCGTCTGCGCCCCCGGCGTCTTCGCCCCGCACCCGGCCAGCTTCCTGGCCTGGCGCTACCTCTACGCGGAGGGCATCGGCGCCCACCAGCGCTGCCTCGACGTCGGGACGGGCACGGGGATCCTCGGCGTGCAGCTCGCGCTCAACGGGGCCGCCCACGTCCACTGCATCGACATCGACGAGCGCGCGGTGGCCAACACGCGCGAGAACGCCTTCCGCAACGGCGTGTCGGACCGCATGTCGGTCGAGCACGTCGACCTCTACCCGTGGGTGCCGGCCGAGCGCTACGAGGTCATCGTGGCCAGCCTCTACCAGGTGCCGGTCGATCCGTTCCAGCGGGTCGCGACGCATCGCCCGCGCGACTACTGGGGGCGCAACGCGCTCGACCAGGTGATCGCCAAGCTGCCGCACGCGCTCGCTCCGGAGGGCGTCGCCTACGTCGTCCAGCTGTCGATCCTCTCGCAGGCCCGCACCGAGGAGCTGCTCGCCGCCGCCGGGCTGACGGCGAGCGTCGTCGACTACAACCTGTTCCACTTCACGGAGGCCTTCAAGCCGAGCGCCGCGCAGATCGAGCGCGTCGAGGAGCCTCTCCGACGCCTACCACCTGAGCCTCTCCGAGCACGACGTCGTCGTCGGCTACCTGCTCGAGGTCCGCCGCTCCGGCGAGCGGCCGACCAACGGGACGGCGCCCTGGGCGGACTCGCGATGAGCGTCGGCGAGGAGATCGTCGCCACCGGCGAGCTGCTCGACGCCTGCCGCCGCCGGCTGGCGGCGTTCGAGGGCGTGTGGACGGCGCTGGCGCACCTGGCCGAGCTGGGCCCGGTCAGCGAGATCCTCGAGCGCGGGCCGATCGAGGCGGCCGCCGCGCTCGACCTCGACCGCGTCCTGCTCACCCGCGTCGAGGACGGGGCGCTGCACGCCGAGACGCTGCACGCGCCGCGCGACCCGGCCGGCGCGCCGGCGACGCTCGAGCGCCTCCAGGACGCGCCGGTGCGCATCGACTATCCGCTGATCGAGGGCGAGGTGCTGCGCCGGCGCCGGCCGCAGCTCGTGGTCCGCGCCGCCAGCGACCCGCGCGGCCGCCAGGCCTACGCCGACATCCTCGGCTGGGACGTGTACGTGGCGGCGCCGATCGTGCTCGAGGGTCGCGTGATCGGCTTCCTGCACGGCGACCGCGACTCCGCGCGCGAGGCCCCCGCGCCGCTGGGCGACATCGAGCGGGACGCGCTGGGCGCGCTGGCCGGCGGCTTCGCGCTCGTCTTTGAGCGGGCGATCCTGCGTCGGCGGCTGCGCATCCAGCGCCGGGAGATGCGCCAGGTCGCCAGCTGGGCCGACGCCCGCACCGGCGAGCTCTCCGACCGGGCGGTGACGCTGGCCACCGACCGCGAGCCGCTGGCCGACGACGAGCCCGCCCGCGGTCCCGCGCCGGGCGACACCGCGCTGCGCGACCTGCTCACCCGCCGCGAGCTGGACGTGCTCGAGCTGATGGTCAAGGGCGAGACCAACAACGGGATCGCCCGCAGCCTCGTCGTCTCCGAGGGCACGGTGAAGTTCCACGTCAAGAACATCCTGCGCAAGCTGCACGCCGCCAACCGCGCGGAGGCGACGTCGCGCTACCTGCGCCTGACGCTGCGCCGCGGCGACGGCCCGCCCGGGCCCTAGCCGGGGATCGGCCGCTCGTAGACGCGATAGCGCTTGACGACCTTGCCGGTGAGCGCCTCCATCGCCCGGTTCATCGCGTCGTTCGTCTCGAGGATCCAGCCGGTCTCCGCGCGGCGGATGCCGCGGCGCAGGCACGTCTCCCACACGGCGACGTAGAACGCGGCGGCCACGCCCGTGTGCTGGTACTCGGGCTTGACGCCGAGCGCGAAGACACGGATCTCGTCGATGTGCCGCCGCTCGCGCAGCGCGGTCAGCCAGCCGAGCGGCAGCAGCCGTCCGTTGACGCGGGCGAGCACCCGGTTGTAGTCCAGCAGCGACAGCGACACGCCGGCCACGTCGCCGTCGTGCGTCTCCGCCACCAGCGCGAAGTCCTCGTCGAGCACCGGGCGCAGCTCGGCCGCCATGTGGTCGAGGCTCGCGGTCGGTGAGCGGGACGAAGCCCCAGTTGCGCTCCCACGCGCGGTTGTAGACCTCGCGGAAGCGGGCGAGCTCGGCCGCGAAGTCGCGCCGGCGCATGCGCCGCACGCGGATGCCGTGGTCGGGCTCGAGGCGCTGCGCGAGCTGGTAGACCACCGGCAGCACCGCCTCGTGGTCGGCGCTCATGATCTGCCACTTGAGCAGGTCCATCGCCTTCGTCAGGCCCTGGCCGGTGAGGAGATCGCGGTAATAGGGGTGATGCCAGCTCTCGAGGATCTGGGGGCGCAGCTCATAGCCGGAAACGAGCACGCCGACCTCGTGGTTGGTCGAGAAGTCGAAGGGCCCGACCATGCGATCGCATCCGCGCGCGGCCAGCCACGCCTGCGCGGCGTCGAGCAGCGCGCCGGCGACCGCCGGGTCGTTCTCGGCCTCGAAGAAGCCGAACAGCCCCCAGCGGTTGTCCTGCGCCGCGTTGAGGTTGCGGTCGACGTGGGCGCTGACGCGCCCGACCGGGACGCCGTCGCGGTACGCCAGCAGGTACTCGGCCTCGGCGTGGTCGAAGAACGGGTTGCGGGTGCGGCTCAGGTGGCGGCGGCGCTCCGCGCGCAGCGGCGGCACCCAATTGTCCACGCCGCGGTACAGCCGCCACGGCAGCCCGATGAACGCGGCGAGATCGCGGCGTCCGGCGACGGGGCGAACCTCGACGGCCCGGTCCGCACGCGGCGCCGCCGCGGAGGCCCGCGTCGTGCTGTGCTGGGTCCGGATCCTGTCCATCTGACCTCCCATCGTCCCGGCGGGGTGCGTCTGCGACAGTGCGTCGCGATGCACCTGCCCCACGGTACGCCGCCCAAACGACGGTTGGCGCTCGCGGACCGCGCGCGGGGCTTCGAGGCCGATATCCGCCATCTCGCGGCGATGGACCGGCCGTCGGCCTCGGTGGGCGAGCGCGCGGCCGCGGAGTGGCTGGCCGGCCGCCTGCGCGAGCTGGGCGCGGACGCGCGGGTCGAGGCCGAACGCGCCCACGGCGGCTACTGGTGGCCGATCGGCCTGCTCAACGCGGCGGCTGCGGCGGCCGCGCTCGGCGCGGCGCGGGCGCGACGCGCACGGGCCGCCGGGCGGCGGCAGGCGCGGCGGCCGCGGCGGCGGCGGCGATCTACGACGACGTCAGCGGCGGGCCGCAGCGCTTTCGCCGGCTGCTGCCCCAGCGGCGCACGGCCAACGTCGTGGCCGAGATCGGCGCGCCGGAGGCGCGGCGCACCCTGCTGCTCATCGCGCACCACGACGCCGCCCACAGCGGGCTGGTGTTCCACCCGGCGCTGCCGCGGCTCGCCCCCGACCGCTTCCCCGAGCTGCATGCGCGCTCGACCCAGACCGCGCCGATCATGTACCTCACGTGGCTGGGGCCGGTGCTCGTCGCGGCGGGAGCGCTGCTCGGGCGGCGCGGGGCGCTGCGCGCGGGGTCGCTGCTGGCGCTGGGCACCGTGGCGGCGATGGCGGACATCGGGCGCAGCCCCGTGGTCCCCGGGGCCAACGACAACCTCAGCTCGGTCGCGGTCCTGCTGGCCATCGCGCAGGCGCTGCGCGACCGCCCGGCGCCCGGGCTGCGGGTCGTGCTGCTGTCGACCGGGTCGGAGGAGTCGTTCATGGAGGGCATGCGCGGCTTCGCGCGCCGCCACTTCGGTCGCCTGCCGAGGGAGACGACCGACGTGCTGTGCCTGGAGTGCGTCGGCGGGCCGACGCTCATCCTGCTGGAGGGCGAGGGGATGCTGCGGATGCGCCACTACCCGCACGCGTCGCGCGAGGCGCTGGCCGCCGCGGCACGACGCGCCGGCGTCGGGATCACGCGCGGCCTGCGCACGGTGGCGGCCACCGACGCGCTCGTCGCCCTCCTGGCCGGCTACCGCGTGGCCGGGCTCGCCTCGGTGGACCACACGAAGTTCCCCGCCAACTACCATTGGCCCAGCGACACGGTCGACAACCTCGACTGGGCGACGATCGGCGAGGCGATCGCGGTGACCGAGGAGGCTCGTCCGGGGACTCGACGTTGCCGCCTCCCGGGTCGCGGGTAATTCCACGGCAACGACGCGATGCACCACCGCCAACGCTTCTTCTTCAACCTCGGCACCCTCGGCGCCGGCACGATGCTGGTCGTGGCCTCGGTCGCCTTCGGGCCGCGCGCCGCGGAGGGCGTGGGCCTGGGCATCGGCATCGCCGGCATCGCCGCGTCGCTGTGGTTCCTGGCCACGCTGCTGCACCACCGCAGCCTCATCGGCGCGCTGGAGATCCGCGTGCTCGGCCACCCGCTGAACCTGTGGGCGATGCTCGGCGGCATCGTCGCCGGCATCGCCACCTGGCAGATCGTCCAGGTCGGGGTGTTCGCCGCCGAGGTCGCGCGCTGGCTGACGCTGGCCAACGGCTGCCTCGTCGCGACACTCGCCTGCGCCGGGCTGATCGTCCACGAGGCGCGCAGCGAGCGGGTGATCCATGTGCTCGAGGTCGTCCAGCGTCCGGAGCGCGACGGCTGACGCCGCCGCGCATACTCCCCAAAGGGCAGGCAAGACCCTCTCCCCGGGTGGTGTCGCGCGGTTCCGGCGGGCGCCATGATGGCCTCGTTGGTGCGATCTCAAGGGACGGAGAGAAGATGCGGCCCGGTGGCATCGGTGGGGCAGGCGTGAGCTTCGCGACCGCGTCCGCCTACGACGCCATCCGCGAGGCGCTGGCGCAGCAGCGCTGCGTCATGCTCGACGGCGGCATCGCCACCGAGCTGCCGCAGGACATCCTCACGGAGGGCCCGCACAGCGAGCAGCTGTGGGGCGTGCGCGCGCTCGCCTACGCCCCCGCCGAGGTGCGTGCGGTGCACCGCCGCTACGTCGACGTCGGCTGCGACGTCATCACCACCGACACGTGGGGGCTGGCCTCGGCGGTCGGCGAGGGCGGCGTGCGCCCGTGGGACGACAGCTCCGAGCCCGTGCACTGGCTGGAGATCGCGCGCCGCGGCGTGCGCGTCGCGCGCCAGGCCGTGGCCGACGGCGGCCGGGAGGGCCGGACCGCGGTCGCGTTCTCCCTCAACGCCGACGTCGACGGCGACGAGGGCCGCGAGACCATCCGCCTGCTCGGCCGGGCGTTCGCCGACGCGCCGCCGGACCTCATCCTCGTCGAGACGCTGTCGCTGGTGTCCTCGTCGCTGTACCAGACCGTCGAGCGGCTGCTCGAGACCGGGCTGCCGCTGTGGCTGTCGTTCCGGCGCTGCCGCCACGGCCTGTGCGGCGTCTACGGCCAGCACTGGGGCGGTCCCGAGGGCGATGCCTTCGGCCGCGCTGCCCGGCGCTTCGAGGAGATGGGCGTCGGCGCGGTGCTGATCAACTGCATCCCGCCCGACCACGTCGCCGGGATGCTGTCGTTCCTGCGCGACTTCACCGACCTGCCGCTCGGCGTCTACCCGAACCTGGGCTACTACACCAACGCCGGCTGGCAGTACCAGGAGGGCATCGGCGGCGACGAGTACGCCGAGATGGCGCTGGCCTGGCGCGAGGAGGGCGCCGACATCATCGGCGGCTGCTGCGGCGTCGGGCCCGACCACATCGCCGCCGCGCGCGCCCGGCTGCAGGCAACCAAGCCGGGCCGCCACCGCAGCGAGGAGCCCCAGGCCGGCGACGACCGCATCAGCCACCCGCCGCGCCGCCACCACGCGCCGTGGACCGACGCCGGTGGGCGCCCGCTGTTCCCGCTGCCGTTCCCCGACCTGCTGGTCGACGGCTCGACCTTCACACCGACCCAGGGCTCGTTCCTGGTCTGGCAGCATCTCTTCGAGCACGGCATCGGCCGGGGCCGGCGCTGTCTCGACGTCGGCTGCGGCACCGGCCTGCAGACCGTCCAGCTCGCGCTCAACGGCGCCGAGCACGTCCACGGCATCGACGTGGACCCCGCCGCGGTCGACGACACGCTGACCAACGCGTTTCGCAACGGCGTGGCCGAGCGCGTGACCGCCGCTGCCGTCGACCTGTTCCCGTGGGTGCCCGAGGAGCGCTACGAGACCGTGGTGGCGAGCCTGTTCCAGACCCCGGTCGACCCGTTCCAGCAGACGTCGACCCATCGCCCCACCGACTACTGGGGCCGCAACATGGTCGACCACCTGATCCGCACGCTGCCCGCGGCGCTCACCGCCGACGGCGAGGCGTACCTGATGCTCCTGTCGATCCTGTCGCAGGAGCGCACGCAGGATCTGCTGGAGCAGAACGGGCTGCGCGGCGAGGTCGTGGACTTCGCCTTCTTCCCGTTCACCGAGCACTTCCGGGAGAGCCAGGAGCAGATCGAACGCGTCGAAGGGCTCTCCGACGCCTACCACCTGAAGATCGGGACGTCCGACGTGATGGTGGCCTACCTCGTGAAAGTGACCCGTACATGAGCGTGACCGTTGTTGGATCGATCGCCTACGACCGCGTGAAGACGCCGTTCGGCGAGCGCGAGCGCATGCTGGGCGGCGCCGCCACCCACTTCGCCCTGGCCGCGTCGTTCTTCGACGAGGTCCGCGCGGTCGGGCCGGTCGGCGACGACTTCGAGGACATGCCGACGCTCGCCCTGCGCGGGACGTCGACCGAGGACGTCGAGCACGTCGCCGGCGGCAAGACGTTCTTCTGGCACGGCGAGTACGGCTGGGACCTCAACACGCGCGAGACGCTCGACACGCAGCTGGGCGTGTTCGAGACGTTCGAGCCGAAGCTGTCGGAGGCCTCGCGCCAGGCCGAGACGCTGTTTCTGGCCAACATCCAGCCCGACGTGCAGCGGGCGGTGCGCGAGCAGTGCGACGGCGCGCGCTTCGTGGCGATGGACTCGATGAACCTGTGGATCGAGATCGCCCGCGACAGCCTTGTCAAGACGATCTCGACGGTCGACTGCGTGATCCTCAACGACGCCGAGCTGCGCCAGCTCACCGAGAAGCCGAACCTCGTCTCGGCCGCACGCGAGGTGCTGCGGATGGGACCGAGCGTGATCGTGGCCAAGCAGGGCGAGTACGGCGCCGCGCTGATCACCCACGACGAGTACTTCAGCCTGCCGGCGTATCCGCTGGAGACGGTCGTGGACCCGACGGGGGCGGGCGACACGTTCGCGGGCGGGTTCGTGGGCTACCTGGCCAAGAACCCGGGCGAGTACCGCACGGCGATGGCCTACGGCACCGCGCTGGCCTCCTACAACGTCGAGGAGTTCGGCACCGAACGCGTAGCCCGGCTGACCGAGGAGGAGGTCGAGCAGCGCGTGCAGGCCCTGGAGGGCATGACGCGCCTGTCGATCAACGTCTGAGCTCGGCGCCCGCCTACGCCGTGATCGCCGCCCGCTGCGCGGCGGTCACGGTGTTGCGCAGCAGCATCGCGATCGTCATCGGGCCCACGCCGCCCGGGACGGGCGTGATCTTGCCCGCGATCTCCTTGACCGCCTCGAAGTCCACGTCGCCGCACAGCCCCGCGTCGGTGCGGTGGATGCCGACGTCGATGACCGTCGCGCCGGGCTTGACCGCGTCGGCGCCGAGCAGCTTCGCCTTGCCGACGGCGGCGACGAGCACGTCGGCGCGGCGGCAGACGGCGGGCAGGTCGCGCGTGCGCGAGTGGCACATCGTCACCGTGGCGTTGCGGGCGAGCAGCAGCTGGGCCTGCGGCTTGCCGACGAGGTGCGAGCGGCCGACGACGACCGCCTCGGCGCCCTCGAGCTCGACGCCGTAGGCGTCGAGCAGCTCCATGACGCCCGCCGGCGTGCACGGCCGCAGCCCCGGCTTGTCCTGGACGAGCCGGCCGGCGCTGACCTCGGTGAGCCCGTCGACGTCCTTGTCGGGATCGATGCGCGCGATCAGCGGCCCGGCGTCGAGATGGCTGGGCAGCGGGAGCTGCAGGAGGATGCCGGTGACGTCGGCGTCGGCGTTCAGCGTCTCGATGATCCCCGCGAGCTCGTCCTGGGAGATGTCCCCGGGCACGTGCTGGTGGTGGTCGCGCATGCCGGCCTCGACGCACTGCTTGCGCTTGTTCTCGACGTAGATGGCCGACGCGGGGTCTTCGCCGACCAGCAGCGTGGCCAGGCCGGGCGCGCGGTCGAGCGCGGCGACGTCGCGGGCGACCTCCTCGCGGACGCGCTGGGCGACCGCCTTACCGTCGATGATCTCCGCCGTCATGCTCAGGGCACCTCTCAGAAGACGATGGTCGTGTTGCCGTTGACGGAACGCTAGGCGCGCGCCACTCGAGGGTGCGCCCCCACCGGGGAGGGTCTTTGCCCGCCGACCGGGCAGGTGGCGCGGGCCGGCCTGCCCGAAAACCGCTCGGCCAGGGCGGAGAACCCCCCCGATCGAGAGGCGCTGCCTCCGTATGCGGCGCCGTAGCGTGCCCGGCAACGTGGCCACCCAACCCGAGCTGCCTGACAGGAGTCCATGTCCTTTCTTCTGACATGTCCCAACTGCGGTGTCCGCGAGGTCACCGACTTCGGCTACGGCGGAGAGGTCTCGCCGCGGCCCAAGACGCGTCCGAGCCAACGTGAGCTCAACGCGTACAACTACTTCCGCCGCAACGTCGCGGGCGTCCAGCGCGAGTGGTGGGTGCACCGCTCGGGCTGCCGTGCGTGGTTCCTGGCCGAGCGCGACACGCGCACCAACGACGTCAAGTGGACGGCGCTGCCGGCCGACGCCCCCGCCGCCGACGGCGCGGGCCAGATGACCGCCGTCGATGCGGCCACCGGCATGCCCGGCGGAGGAGGTGTCGCCCAATGAGTACGCCGCGTCTTCCCGTCCAGCCCGGCGAGCGCATCGACCGCGCGCGCCCCGTTCCGTTCACCTGGGACGGCAAGCCGGTGACCGGCTTCGAGGGCGACACGATCGCCTCCGCGCTGATGGCCTCCGGCCAGCGCATCTTCTCGCGCTCGTTCAAGTACCACCGCCCGCGCGGCGAGCTGTGCGGCTGCGGTCAGTGCGCGAGCTCGCTGGTGACCGTGGACGGCCGCCCCGGCATCCGCGCGTGCAGCGAGCCGATCGTGCCCGGCATGAAGGTCGCCCACCAGAACGCGTGGCCGTCGCTGGACTTCGACGTGATGTCGGCCACCGACAAGTTCGGCGGGCCGTTCACGCCGCCCGGCTTCTACTACAAGACGTTCATCCGGCCGCGCCGCCTGTGGCCGTACTACGAGAAGGTCCTGCGCAACGCCGCCGGGCTGGGCAAGCTGGCCAAGCGCCAGGAAGAGCGCGAGTGGCGCACCGACTACCGCCGCCGTCACTGCGACGTGCTCGTCGTGGGCGGCGGGGTCGCCGGGCTGGCCGCCGCGCTGCGCGCCGCCGAGGCGGGCGCCGACGTCGTCCTCTGCGACGACGACGTCGAGCCCGGCGGGCGGCTGCTGGCCGAGGGCGAGCGCGAGCGGGCGCAGGCGCTCGCCGCGCGGGCCCGCGAGGCGGGCGTCGAGATCCTCAGCCGCGCCCCGGCGCTCGGCTTCTTCGACGGGCTCGTGCCGGTCTGGCAGGACAGCACGCTGCACCAGGTCCGCGCCGCGCGGTTCGTCGCCGCCACCGGCACGATCGAGCAGCCGCTGGTGTTCGCCGACAACGACCTGCCGGGGATCATGCTCGCCCGCGGGGCGCGCCGCATGGCCGCCCTGTACGGCCTGCGGATCGGGCGCCAGGCCGTGGTGTCGACGGTGGGCGACGACGGCATCGACGCGGCGCTGGCGCTGCACGCGGCCGGCATTCCGGTCGCGGCGATCGCCGACCTGCGCACCGAGCCGACCCCGCTGGTCGCCCGCGCCCAGGAGGCCGGGCTGCGAGTGCTGCAGGGCGTGACCGCCGTGCGCGCGCTCGGGAGCAAGGGCGTCGAGGGCGTCGTGCTCGCCCGCCTCGACAGCCGCGGGCAGGCGGTGAGCGGCAGCGAGGAGCGGGTCGAGTGCGACCTGCTGGCGGTGTCCGCCGGCGCGGCGCCGGCCACGTCGCTGCTGCTGCAGTCGGGCGCGCGCGTCCGGTTCGACCAGACCGCGGGCCGCTTCGTCGCCGATGCGCTGCCGCCGAGTCCACGCCGCCGGCGCGGTCGCCGGCCACGAGACGCGGACGCGGCCGAGCTGTCGGGGACCCTGGCGGGCGCCGAGGCGGCCGCCGCCCTCGGGCTCGACGGCGCGGGACTCGACGATCTGCGGGCCCAGGTGGAGGGCCGCGGCGCCCGCTCCCGTCGCGATCCCGCCGCGCGGGCGCGCGACGGCAAGAAGGGCGGCAAGGCGTTCGTCGACCTCGACGAGGACATCACGGTCAAGGACATCGAGTACGCGGCGGCGGAGGGCTACGACTCGATCGGCTCTCCAAGCGCTACACGACGGTGACGATGGGCCCGTCGCAGGGCCGGCTGTCGCAGGTGGCGTCGATCCGCGCGCTGGCTGCCGTGACCGGCCTGTCGATGGGCGACGTCGGCATGACCACCGCGCGGCCGCCGTGGTCGACGGTGCCGATGGGCGCGCTCGCCGGCCGGCCGTTCGAGGCAGCTAAGCGCTCGGCGATGCACGGCCGCCACACCGAGCTCGGCGCCAACGACCGCTGGGCGGGCGACTGGCGCCGCGCCTACGACTACGGCGACCCCGAGGCCGAGGCGCTGGCGGTGCAGACCACCGCCGGCCTGATCGACGTCTCGACGCTCGGCAAGCTGATCGTGCGCGGGCCGGACGCCGGCGAGCTGCTCGACCGGCTGTACCCGAACCGGATGTCGACGCTCAAGCCGGGGCGGATCCGCTACGGCGTGCTGACCTCCGACGCGGGCCGGATCACCGACGACGGCACGGTCGGCCGCATCGACGACGAGACGTTCTACGTGACGACGACGTCGTCGGGCGCCGCGGCAGTCGAGTCGTGGTTCACCTGGTGGCTGGCCGACTGGGGCCTGGACTGCCATCTGACGGATGTCACCCAGGGCGTGGCGGCGATGAACCTCGCCGGGCCGCAGGCCCGCGAGATCCTGTCGCGGCTGACCGACGCGGACTGCTCCAACGAGGGGTTCCCGTACCTCGACGCCCAGCACATCACGGTGGCGGGCGTGCCCTGCCTGGCGATGCGGATCGGCTTCGTCGGCGAGGTCGGCTACGAGCTGCACTGCGCGTCGGCGCAGGCGCGGACCGTGTGGGACGCGATCGCCGCGGAGGGTGCGCGTCCGTTCGGCCTCGAGCCGCAGCGGATCCTGCGCCTGCAGAAGATGCACATCCTCGTCGGCCAGGACACCGACTCTGAGTCGACGCCGCACGGCGCGGCCAGGGGTGGGCGGTCAAGCTCGACAAGGAGCAGGAGTTCATCGGCAAGTGGGCGCTCGAGCACGCAGCCGAGAACCCCGCCGAGACGACGCTCGTCGGCTTCACGTGCTCCAACGGCGACGTGCCGACCGAGGGCTCGGTCGTGGTGGTCGGCGGCAGGCCCGCCGGCCAGGTGACGGCCCCGGCGCTCGCCGAAGCTCGGCACGACGATCGGATGGCCTGGGTGCCGGTGGCGCTGGCCACCGACGGTGCGTCGATCACGATCTCGGACGAGGCGAAGACCATCGCCGCGACCATCACCACGAAACCGTTCTACGATCCCGAAGGAGAGGTGCTGCGGTCGTGAGCTTCGCGTTCCTGTCACCCGAGGCCGGCTCGCCCGCGCGCAGCCCGATGGCCGACCAGACGGCGGCCGCCGGTGCGACGTACCAGGTCCGCGGCGGCTGGGAGGTCGCCGCCTGTTCGGCGCGCCCGAGGCCGAGGCGGCCGCGTGCGCGCAGGCGGTCGGCTTCGCCGATCTCTGCATCTGGGCAAGCTCGAGCTGCAGGGCGCCGTGCCCGACGCGGCGCTCGGCGCCGCGCAGCGCACCGACGAGGGCTGGCACTGCCCGATCACGCCATCGCGCGCGTTCGTGCTCACGAGCCCCGACGCGACGGCGACGACCCGCGACCGCCTGGGCGGCGATGCCGGCGTCCACGTGCTCGACGTGACCGCGAACTACGGCGCGATGGTCATTGCGGGCCCGCTGGCCCGCGAGACGTTCGCCCGGTTCTGCGCGATCGACCTGCGCGACAAGGTCACGCCGGTCCATGCGTTCCGGCCGGGCTCGGTGGCCCGCACGCCGGGCTACGTCCGCGCGAGGCGGCCGACCGCTACCTCGTCCTGTTCGGCGCGCCTACGGCGCCTACTTCTGGGAGATCGTCGACGACGCCGCCCGCCACCTCGGCGGGCGCCCGGTGGGCGTCGACGCGCTGCCCGGGCGATCGCTGCCGCCGCCGAGGAGGCCGCCCATGCGTGATCTGTTCCGCAAGCGCCGCATGTGGCGCCGCCGTCCCGAGCTCAAGAGCCGCTACGACGTCGTCATCATCGGCGGCGGCGCGCACGGGCTGGCGACCGCGTACTACCTCAAGCAGCACGGCATCACGAACGTCGCGATCCTCGAGAAGAACTACATCGGCTCCGGCGCGGCCGGGCGCAACACGACGATCCTGCGCTCGAACTACAAGACGCCGGAGGGCGCGCGCTTCTACGACGCGAGCGTCAAGCTCTACGAGGGGCTGGGCGAGGACCTCAACTTCAACCTGCTGTTCTCGCAGTGCGGCCACCTGACGCTCGCCCACTCCGACCGGGCGATGTTCGTCATGGCCAACCGTGCCGAGGTCAACCGGCTCAACGGCATCGACACGCGGGTCATCGGGCCCGACGAGGTCCAGGAGCTCGCGCCGACGATGTACGTCGGCCCGGACACGACGTATCCGATCATGGGCGCGCTGTACCACCCGCCCGGCGGCATCATCCGCCACGACGCGGTCGTCTGGGGCTTCGCCCGCGGCGTCGACGAGGGCGGCGCGGAGATTCACCCCTACACCGAGGTCACCGGCCTCGAGCGCAGCGGCGACCGCATCACCGGCGTCCAGACCAACCGGGGACGGGTGGAGGCGGGGACGGTCCTCAACTGCACCGCCGGGTGGTCGACGCTCATCAGCGAGATGGCGGGCGTGCCGATGCCGATCACCACGCACATCCTCCAGGCGTGCGTGACCGAGCCGGTCAAGCCGTTCCTCGACGTGGTCATCGTCTCGTCGCAGATGCACGTCTACATCAGCCAGTCCGACCGCGGCGAGTTCGTCATGGGCTCGGAGATCGAGCCGTGGACGACGTACCGCATGCAGGGCACGCTGAACTTCCTGCAGGACCTGACCAAGCACGTGCTCGAGCTCTTCCCGCAGCTCGAGCATGCGCGGCTGATGCGGGCGTGGGCCGGGCTGTGCGATCTCAGCCCCGACTACTCTCCGATCCTCGGAAAGACCGAGGTCGAGAATTTCCACGTCAGCGCGGGCTGGGGCACGTACGGCTTCAAGGCGGCGCCGATCGTGGGCAAGACGCTGGCGGAGCTCGTCGCCACCGACCGGACGCCGGACCTCATCGCGCCGTTCGCGCTCGAGCGCTTCTACGAGGACGCCCTGGTGTCGGAGCTCGCGGCAGCGGCGGTCAGCCACTAGAGGAGCGCCAAGACCCCATACGATCAGCTGCTGCTCTCCACCCAACACCGGGCGGGCGCGGAGGGGCTGATCGCCGACGACCTGTGGGAGCACGTCGTCCTCTCGGTGCTGCCGCGCGAGTTCGATCTGCACCGGCCGATCTACCAGAAGACGGCGGCGTACGGCCACTTCGGCCGCGACGACGCGGACTTCACGTGGGAGAAGACCGACAAGGCGTCGGCGCTGGCCGACGCCGCGTCCTCCGCGGCGTAGCGATACCGACGCGGCGCGTCGGACGGGTGGCTGCTATACGATCGGCTCTGGAGACCAGCGGGAATGCTGGGAGAGGAGCGGCGTCGAATGCCGCGACGGATACTCGTCGGCTACGAGCACACTGAGGAAGCCGCGGCCGGGCTGCGCCGGGCCGTCGGGCTGGCGCGCAGCGAGCGGGCGGAGCTGACGGTGGTCCACGTCGCGGTGCCGCCGCCGAGTTGGGTGGGCGTCGGGATGCTGGCGCTCCCGCTGGTCGACGACGTGGTCGCCGACGGCGACCGCCTGGTCCGCGAGGCGGTTGCCGAGCTGCCCGACGACCTCGCGGTGCGCTGGCATCTGGTCACCGGCGCGGGAGGCGAGCACGGGGCTGTGCCGGCACCGGTGCGTGCGGCGGGCGCTGCGTCGCACGCTCGACGACGGCGACCACGACCTCATCGTGCTGGGGACCGGGACGACCCCGGACGGGTGGCGCGGGCGCTGCTGCGGATGTGCCCGCAGCGGGTGATCACCGCGCCGTATGCACCGTCGGTGCCGGTGGGCGGGACGCCGACGACGATGCTGCCGACCGTCTCGCTGGAAGTAGCGCGTTCGCGTCAGCCTCGTTCTCGCGCGCGTCCTCGCCGGTGAGCGGCTCGCACTGCGGATCCGGCTGGCCGAGACCGGTGCCGGGCCGGCAGTCGGGGTCCTGCGCGGGCGTGCCGCCGGTGTCCCGGCTCGACGGCTCGCCGGCCGCCGCCCCGCCGGTGCCGCCGGCCGACGGCGTGGTGGTCGTCCCCGGCGCGGCCGCGCCGCCGGTATCCGGCGCGCTGGGGGAGGGTGCCGTCGCCTGGGTCGGCGTCGCCGGTGGCGTCATCGCGGGGGCGGGCGGCGTCGTGACCGTCTGGCCCTCGGTCGTCGCGGTCGTCGCCGTGGTCGGGGTGGTGGCCGTAGCCGGCGCGGTCTCGATCGTGGAGGACGCGTCGTCGCCGCCGCACCCGGCGGCGGCGAGCAGCGCGGCGGCGGCCAGGCCGGCGGCGGCGGATCTGAAGCTGCGGCGCATCGCCTCCAACCTAGTGGCCGGACTTCACGTCTCTTCGCGAGTGTGGTTAGCCCCGGGTATCAAATCGGTATCCCGGGGCTAACCACACTCGGAAGGACACACTCGCGCCCGCCGACCTGCCCGACACCCGTCGCTGGCCGGCGCGCTGGCCCTCCGCCCGCCGGCCGCGGGCTCGGTTCGCTCTGGACCGCCGCGCGCACCGATCGGCATACTCGGTGGATGGCCATGGTCGAAGAGGCGGCCGCCCAGCCGCGGCGCTGGCCCGAGCGCGTCGTCACGCTCGGCGCGCCCGTGGTCTATCTCGTGGCGCTCGGCGTCTCGATCGCGACCGAGGGCATGCCCCTGGCCCGCGACAAGATGTTCTTCTGGCTGGTGCTGGGCATCGCGGCGTTCAGCGTCGCCGCGTGGCGCAGCTGGGGGACCATGCTGCTCGAGTGGCTGCCCCTGTTCGGGCTGCTCGTGGCCTACGACTACCTGCGCGGCGCGGTGTCGGTCACCGCCGGGCAGGCGTACATCCAGCCGCAGCTCGACTTCGACCGGTGGCTGTTCGGCGGCGAGCTGCCGACGGTCTGGCTGCAGGAGCACCTCTTCGACCCCTATCACCTGCACTGGTACGACTTCGCGGCCTGGGTCGTCTACATGAGCCACTTCTTCGTGGTGTGGATCGTGGCCGCCGTCCTGTGGAAGGTGGCCCATCACACGTACCGGCGCTACGCGACGCTCGCGATCCTGACCACCCTCGCCGCCTTCTTGGGCTACTGGCTGTATCCCGCGCAGCCGCCGTGGCTGGCCGGCGAGCTCGGCTCGATGCCGCACGTCGACCGGGTGGTGCCGCTGGTGTGGGGCGACCTCGGCGTGCCCGCCGCGGCGTCGCTGTTCGAGAACGGCTCGGGGCTCGTCAACCTCGTGGCCGCCATGCCGTCGCTGCACGCGTCGTTCCCGTTCATGCTGCTGCTGTTCTTCTGGCCGGCGGGGTGGTGGGCGCGCATCGGCTTCGGCGCCTACGCGCTGGCGATGGCGTTCGTGCTCGTCTACGGCGGCGAGCACTTCGTCATCGACGTGGTCGTCGGCTGGGCGCTGACCCTGATCTGCTTCGGGATCGTGACGCTGGTGTGGCGCTCACGGCTGCTGCGGCGGCCCGATCTGCGGGGCCTTGACCGGCGCGGCGGCGCCGACCAGCTCGACCAGCCCGTTGCCGCCGATGAAGTCGCGCAGCGGTGAGCCGCCGCTCCAGTTGTTGGCCAGCCACACGTTGCCCGACGGGTCGACCTGCACGGCGGTGATGCGCTGCATGCCGCGGCTGCGGTAGCCGGCGACCCGCGGCGAGATCGGCTCTCCCGTCCGCGTGCCCGGCGGGCAGCGGTCGGTGCGCACCCCGCACAGCAGGGTCACGTTCTGGTGCAGGAAGCCCGCGACCCAGACGTTGTCGTCGCCGTCGATCGCGACGCCCCACGGCCCGACGAGGCTGGGCAGGCGGATCTTCGAGGCCTGGCCGTCGGGCGCGACGCGCGTGACGCTCGCGCCCTCGAAGTTCGCCGCCCACGCGTTGCCGGCGGTGTCGACCGCGATCCCAAGCGGGGAGCGCAGTCCGCCGCCGGTGATCGGCGCCCCGGCGGGCGTGCCGTCGGGGTTGATGCGCTGGATGACGCCGGGGCCCTTGCTCAACGCGTTGCCGGTGACCCAGGCCACGCCGTCGCCGTCGATGGCGATCGAGAACGGGCGCGGCACCGCGATCGGCGCCCACGCGGCGGCGGGGTCGGCGTTCGGGTAGACCACGACGCTGTCGTTGCCGAAGCTCGCGGTCCACAGGTTGCCGCGCTGGTCGAACGCCATGCCCTGGGGCTTGTCGACCGGTCCCTGCGTGTACGGGCTTCCCGGCAGCGGCACTCCGTTGGCGTCGAACGCGGAGATGCTCGAGCCGGCGTAGTTGCCGACCCACACGCGGTCCTGGGCGTCGACGACCGTGCCGAAGCCGGCGCCGCGCAGGCCGCCGCCGACGATCGGGCTGGCGAGGATCGGCTGGCCGATCGGGTCGAACACGCTCAGCGTCAACCCGGCGGCCGTCGTGTTGGCCTGGAAGTTGTTGGCGGTCCAGACGTTGCCCTTGGAATCGAAGGCCATCCGCCCGGGCGCGTTCATCCCGCCCCCGACGAAGACGAGCGCGATGACCCAGCTCTTCGGCGCTGACGAGAGCATCGGCTGGTACGGCGTCTCGGCGGCGAGCCGGACGAGCCGCCGTGGATGGGTCGTGGGGTGGCGGTTGAGTGCCCGCATCGCGGCGGCGGTGTCGGCCGGTCGCGGCCCCCCGCGCGGCGTGGCGGCCGCCAGCACGCGGTCGCAGTCGCGCCGGGTCCCGGTCGTGCACCGCGTGACGATCCCGGCGAGCGTGTTGAACGTGGCCAGCGCCTCGGTCGCGTTGCCGTTGGGGGAGTTGGCGATCGTGAAGCTGAGCTTGCCGGTGCTCGGCTCGACGAGGTTCGTCGTCGTCGCGGCTGCGTTGGCCAGGCCCGGCGACGGGCCGTGCACGGCGCCGGTGTCGTCGATGAACCGCGCGAGCGCGAACGCCGCGCCCACCGTCGTCTGCTCGTTGATCGGCAGCTCCCCGGGGACGGCGGGGCTGACCGGCGTGGCGGTCATCATCCGCGCCGCCGCCGGCAGTGCGCGGCCGGCCACGCGGCCGCCGCCCGCGCGCGCGACCAGGGCAGCCGTGCCGCCGGGAAGCTCGTAGCTCAGCGACCAGTTTCCGGTCGCGTTCGTCGTGGCCGAGCCCAGCGGCACCTGGTCGGCGGCGCGCGCGGCGAACAGCTCGACGCGCACGCCGGCCGTCGCGGCGAGAGCGATCCATCCGTGGCGCATCGGCCGACCCTCTCGGCGGCGACGGACCGCCAACGCGGTCCGCCTGCGGACCGCGTGCGTGCAGACGCGAGCCGGCGCTCGGTCCGAATCAAGCTGGGCGCTTTGTGACCGATCTTCGGTGTGTTGGGTGCGCGCTTGCTACGGTGCCCCCGGGAGGAGTCGATGACAGATCGTCGCGAACGGACGCAAGGAGGGTGTGAAGACCGTGCTGAGCCGTAGGGAGTTGCTGCAGTCCGCTGCGATCGCGGCCCCGACCGTGATGCTGGGCGGCGGGACCGCCGCCGCGCAGAACGGAGCGCCGCAGGGCCGCGGCACGGGGTTCGCGGGCAAGAACATCATCATGTTCATCACCGACCAGGACCGGGCGATCCAGCACTTCCCGCGCGACTGGGCGAAGGTGAACCTGCCCGGGATGACGCGGCTGCAGAACCACGGGCTGACGTTCGAGAACGCGTTCTGCAACGCGTGCATGTGCTCGCCCTCGCGGGCCTCGCTGCTGACCGGCTACTTCCCGGCGCAGCACGGCGTGAAGTACACGCTCGAGGAGGACATGCCCGACGACCAGTACCCGCAGGTCCCGCTTCCCCTGGACTTCAAGAACATCGCCTCGGTGGCGGCGGCGGCCGGCTACAACGTCGTCTACAAGGGCAAGTGGCACCTCACCAAGCCGGGCAACGGCAGCGACTTCACCCCGCAGGACGTCGCGCAGTACGGCTTCGACCGCTGGAACCCGCCCGACGGCGGCGCCAACCAGGACATCGACCAGGAAGGCGGCGGCATCTACGACCACGACGGCCGCTACATCAACGGCGAGGGCGACGTGGCGCTCGGCCAGGAGGGCGTGCTGCAGTTCCTGCGCTCCGCCGCCGCCCAGCTGCAGCCGTTCTTCATGATCGTCTCGCTGGTCAACCCGCACGACGTGCTGCTGTACCCGAAGACCTACCTCGACGGCGGCTACGACGACTCGTGGCTGGAGGGCGACATCGACCTGCCCGCCACGGTCGACGAGGACCTGTCGACCAAGCCGACCTGCCAGGCGCAGTTCGTGCGGCTGTTCCAGCTGTCGGGGCGCCTGACCACGCGCCAGCAGAAGCGCGCGTACCTGAACTTCTACGGCAACCTCATGAAGGCCTCGGACGCGTACCTGGTCGACATCCTCAACACGCTGGTCCGCCAGGACCTGTACGACGACACCGTGGTCATCAAGACCTCCGACCACGGCGAGATGGGCCTCGCGCACGGCGGGATGCGCCAGAAGAACTTCAACTTCTACGAGGAGACGCTGCGCGTCCCGCTCATTTTCTCCAACCCGCAGCTGTGGAAGCGACCCGCGACCTCGCAGGCGATGGTCTCGCACGTCGACTTCCTGCCGACGCTGGCCAGCCTGATCGACGCGCCGTCGAGCGCGCGCGAGGACTGGCAGGGCGTCGACTACTCCGAGCACGTGCTCAAGCGCACGGCCCCGCCGCCGCAGGACTACGTCGTCTTCACCTTCGACGACTTCCAGGCCGGCCAGGCCAGCCCCCCGTACGTCCGCCCGCCGCAGCACGTCGTCAGCATCCGCGAGGAGCGCTGGAAGATCGCCGAGTACTGGGATCCCAACGGCAAGGTCCGCAGCCAGTGGGAGATGTACGATCTCCGGCGCGACCCGCTCGAGCGCAAGAACCTCGCCCACGCCGACCACAAGCGCACGCCGCACCAGCAGAAGCAGTACGTGCGGCTGCGGCGCAAGCTGGCGAAGGTCAAGGCCAAGCGGCTCGCGCCGCTGCCGAACACGCCGCAGCCGCAGACGACGGGCTCGCCGCAGCGGCCATCGCCGATCGGCGCGCTGGACTAAGGCCTACCGGGAGGCCCGAACGGCGCGCCGTCACGTGTGCAGTGTCACTTGACGCTATGTCGGGGAATGGTGTACGCTTGAGGCCAGACACGCCATCTGCGCCGGAGGCGAAGAGACACCATGATCGCATCACGCGGGGCCACGATGGCCGTCGACTGGGAGCAGCGCATCGACTACCCGCGGTTGCGGGCCGACCGCCTTGCCCGTGCGCGCGCCGCGCTCGCGGCGTCCGACCTCGGCGCCGTGCTTCTGTTCGACCAGAACAACATCCGCTACGTCACCAGCACGCACATCGGCGAGTGGGCGCGCGACAAGAGCGCGCGCTGCGTGCTGCTGCCGCGGACCGGCGATCCGGTGCTGTGGGACTTCGGCTCTGCGGCGCGCCACCACCAGCTCTACGCCCCGTGGCTGCCGGACTCGTCGTGGCGGGCCGGCGTGACGAGCATGCGCGGGGCGATGCCGCAGCAGACCGGCGTGCCCGACCTGCTGGCCGGCCACGTCCACGAGGTGCTGCACGAGCACGGCCTGGCCGGCGAGCCGCTGGGCATCGACCTGACCGACATGGAGACGCTCGCCTCGCTGGCGCGCCGCGGGATCCCCACGGCTGACGCCCAGCCGGTGATGCTCGAGGCGCGCAAGCTCAAGACCGTCGACGAGATCGCGCTGCTCGACCATGCGGCGGCGATCGTCGACGCCGTCTACGAGCGCATCTACGAGATCCTGCGCCCGGGGGTGCGCGAGCACGAGGTGGTCGCCGAGGCGCAGCGGCTGCTGTTCGAGCTCGGCTCCGAGCAGGTCGAGGCGATCAACGCCGTCTCGGGCGACCGCTGCAACCCGCATCCGCACGTCTTCTCCGACCGGCTGCTGCGGCCGGGCGACCAGGCGTTCTTCGACATCATCCACTCGTTCATGGGCTACCGCACGTGCTACTACCGGACGTTCAGCGTCGGTGGAACCAACCAGGCCCAGCTCGACGCCTACAAGCAGTGCCGCGAGTGGCTCGACCTGGCGATCGAGCGGGTGCGCCCCGGCGCGACGACCGACCAGATCGCCGCGGTGTGGCCGACGGCGCAGGAGCTCGGGTTCCCCAACGAGGAGGCGTGCTTCGGCCTGCAGTTCGGCCACGGGCTCGGCGTCGGGCTGTACGAGGCGCCGATGATCTCGCGCCTGCACTCCTTCGACGACCCGGTCGAGATCGAGGTGGGCATGGTCTTCGCGCTGGAGACCTACTGCGCGGCGACCGACGGGCGCTCGGCGGCGCGCATCGAGGAGGAGGTGGTGGTCACCCCCGACGGCCCGGAGATCATCACCCGCTTCCCGGCCGCGGAGCTGCTGGTGGCCGGACGCCAGTACGTCCGCGGGGCCGACCTGGCCGCGTCGGCGCCGGCGACCCCGGCCGAGCCGGACGGCGCGGGTCGCATGCCCGCGACGGCGGAGGTGGGCTCGTGAGCCGCGCGGCGGTGGCGGGACCGGCGGCGGGCGAGGGCGGCGTCGACCCCGACCTCGGCGTCGAGCTGTATCGGCGCATGCGCTTGATCCGCCGTTTCGAGGACACGATCCAGTCGTTGTTCCAGAAGGGCGAGGTGCACGGCACGACGCATCTGTACTCGGGCGAGGAGGCGGTCGCCGTCGGCGTCTGCTCCGTGCTCGAGGACGCCGACCGCGCCGCCGGGACCTACCGCGGCCACGGCCACGCGCTCGCGCTCGGCGTCGAGCCGCAGGGGCTGCTCGACGAGCTGCTCGGGCGGGAGACCGGCGTCTGCGGCGGGCGGGCCGGGTCGATGAACGTCGTCGACCTCGAGCACCGGCTGATCGGCTGCTTCGGCATCATCGGCGGCAGCATCGCCGCAGCGACGGGCGCGGCGCTGGCGCTGCGGCGCAGCGGCGGCGTCGCGGTCGCGTTCTTCGGCGACGGGACGACGAACCACGGCTACTTCCACGAGTGCCTGAACTTCGCCAAGGTGCTCTCGCTGCCGGTCGTCTACGTCTGCGAGAACAACCTCTACGGCGAGTTCACGCCGTGGGAGACCGTCACCGCCGGGCAGATCCTGGCCCGGCCCCAGGCGCTGGAGATCCCCGCCCAGACGATCGACGGCAACGACGTGTGGACGGTGCGCGAGACCGCGAGTGCGGCGGTGGCGCGGGCGCGGGCCGGCGAGGGCCCGCAGTTCATCGAGGCGCTCACCTACCGCTTCGTCGGCCACTCGCGCAGCGACCCGGGCGCATATCGCAAGCCCGGCGAGCTCGATGCGTGGAAGGAGCGCGACCCGCTGAAGGTCGCCCGCGAGACGCTCGCCGCGCACGCGGGTGTGGAGGTCGAGCGGCTCGACGCGGTCGACGCTGAGGTCGACCGGGAGCTCGAGGCGATGGTCGAGCGCGGCCTCGCGGCGCCCTATCCACCCGCCGGGGCCCCGGCCCGTGAGTTCAAGGAGTGACGACGATGGCGACCCTCGAATTCCGCACCGCCATCCGCGACGCGCTCGCCGAGGAGCTCGAGCGCGACGACACCGTGGTCTTCTTCGGCGAGGACGTGGCCAAGCCGGGCGGCGTGTTCGCCACCACCGGCGGCCTGCACGAGCGCTTCGGCGCCGACCGCGTCTTCGACACGCCGATCTCCGAGCTGGCGATCTCCGGCGCGGCGTTCGGCAGCGCCGTGTGCGGGCTGCGGCCGGTCATCGAGATCATGTTCGGCGACTTCCTCGCGCTGGCCATGGACAGCCTGGTCAACCAGTCCGCGAAGTTCTTCTACCTGTCCAACGAGCAGGCCAGCGTGCCGCTCGTCGTGCGCTCGGCGGTCGGCGCGGGCGGCCGCTTCGGCGCGATCCACTCGCAGATGCCGGCGACGTGGTTTCAGGGCGTCCCGGGGCTGAAGATCGTCGCGCCGAGCACGCCGGCGGACGCCAAGGGGCTGCTGAAGGCGGCGATCCGCGACGACAACCCGGTGCTCGTCCTCGAGCACAAGCGGCTGTACGCGCTCAAGGAGGAGGTGGCCGACGCGGCGATCGAGCCGGTGCCCATCGGCCGCGCGCACTTGCGCCGGGAGGGCACGGACGTCACGCTGGTGTCGGCGATGAAGGGCATCCACGACTGCCTGGCCGCGGCGGAGCTGCTGGCCGCCGACGGCATCGAGGCCGAGGTGCTCGACCTGCGCACGCTGCGTCCGCTGGACGCCGGCGCGATCGCCGCCGCCCTGAGCCGGACCAACCGCCTCGCCGTCGTCGAGGAGGGCCCGCTCACCGGCGGCTGGGCGGGCGAGGTCGTCGCCCTGGCCGTCGAGCACGGGCTGCACGACGTCGACGACGTCTGGCGCATCGCGACCGCCGACCAGCCGATCCCCTACAGCCCGACGCTGGAGGACGCCTTCCTGCCCGGCGCCGAGCGGATCGCGGGCGAGGTGCGCGCGCGCCTCGCCCACGAGGAGGGTTGATGGACGTCGCCGTCGTCGGGCTCGGCCGCATGGGCCGCGCGCTCGCGGCGCGTCTGGCCGGCCAGGGCCACCGGCTGACGGTCTGGAACCGCTCGCCCGGCGCGGCCGAGGCGGTGGCCGCGGAGCACGGTGCCGCCGTCGCGCCCGACCTCGCCGGGGCCTGGGCGCCCGGGCGGGCGGTGATCACCTTCCTGGCCGACGATGCCGCCGTCGAGGCGGTCTGCCTCGGCCCGGACGGGCTGATCCCCGCCGCACCCGACGGCGGCCTGCTGATCGAAATGAGCACGATCTCCGCCGCCGCCTCGGCGCGCGTGGCGCAAGCGGCGCGGGCGGCGGGCGTCCGCTACCTGCGCGCGCCGGTCAGCGGCAACGCCGGCGTCCTGACCGCGGGCCAGCTCGGGATCATGGTCTCCGGCGCGCGCGCCGACTACGACGCCGCGCACGACCTGCTGCTCGCCATCGGCCCGAAGGTCTTCCATCTCGGCGACGGCGAGCAGGCGCGCGTGATGAAGCTCGCGCTCAACGCGATGCTCGGCGGCACCACCCAGCTGCTGGCCGAGACGATCGCGCTCGGCGAGGCCAGCGGCCTCGACCGCGCCGACATGCTCGACGTGATCAACGGCTCGGCGATGGCGTCGCCGTTCGTCGGCTACAAGACCCAGGCGCTGGTCGAGCGCGACTACACGCCGACGTTCTCGACGCAGCTGCTGGGCAAGGACATCACGCTGGCCCTGGAGGCGGCGGACGCCGTGGACGTGCCGCTGCCGGTCGCCGCCGCGGTGCTCGACGCCACGCGCGATGCCTGCGCGCGGGGCCTGGGCGACCTCGACTTCCTGGCGCTGCTGCCGCGCTTGCAGGCGCTGGCGGGGCGGCGTCCCGACGTGCCGGTCGACGGAGGCGAGCGATGACGGGGGACGTGCTGGAGGACGAGGTTCCGCGGCGCCTGCGCGCCGAGCGCGAGCGGCGCGGGATCTCGGTGCGCGAGCTCGCGCGCCGGCTCGACGTCTCGCCCAGCGCGATCTCGCAGATCGAGACGGGGCGGGCGCGGCCGTCGGTGGCGACGCTGTACGCGATCGTCACCGAGCTCGGCATGTCGCTCGACGAGCTGTTCGACCACGATGTCGGGCGCCGGCCGGGGCCCGACGACGACGGCGGCCTCGGGCGCGCGGTGGTGCGGGCCAGCGCGCGCGAGTCGCTCGACCTCGGCACCGGGGTGCGCTGGGAGCGGCTGACGCACAACGCGGACCCGAACGTCGACTTCCTCTTCGTGACCTACGACGCCGGCGGCGCGTCCAGCCCCGACGGGCAGCTCATGCGCCACTCCGGACGCGAGTACGGCGTCGTGCTCACCGGGACGCTGCGCGTCACCGTGGCCTTCGAGACCCGCGAGCTCGCGCCCGGCGACTCGATCTGGTTCGAGTCGACGTCGCCGCACCGCCTCAGCAACGAGGGCGACGAGCCGGTGACCGCCATCTGGATGGTCATCGGCCGCCACGGCTCGGACCCGCGCGCCAGCGGGTTCGCGCCGGCGTCGAACTGATCGCCGCGCGCGGTCAGCGCGCGCTGCGCAGCAGGCCCTCGAGCGTCATGATCCGGCGCAGGATCGCCAGCGACGCGGCGTAGGTGGAGTCCATGCCGTAGTACGACAGCCCGCGCGCGCCCAGCGTCCGGGCCTGCGTGTACGGCGTGTCCGACGCGTAGTGGATGACGCCGAAGTCGATCGGCAGCTTGGCGAAGTTGACCGCCTCGCCCACCGGGTAGCGGTCGAGGTCGGCGATCTCGTAGACCGCGTTGCAGAACGGCCCAGCCTCCATCTCGACCACCGTGAACGCCTCGCGGTAGTAGAAGTCGAGGTACTCGCGGTTCTGCAGGAACGTCGACTTGACCGTCACCGCGCGCTGGTTGTCGAGGCCGGAGCCGAACAGCAGGAACGGCGCGATGTCCGCGAAGGAGAACGCGTTGTCGAGCCAGTACGTCGAGCCGGAGTGCTCGTCGTGCACGACGTCGGAGATGAGCACGTCGCCGACGTCGGCGTTCAATGTCGCCGCCTTGCCGAGCACGTAGACGCCGGCCAGCATGTCGGTGGACTCGCCGATCTCGCGCAGGATGTTGTACGCGCCGACGCCGAGCGGATAGTCGATGTTGACGATCACCGCGTCCGAGCCGGCGAGGCGGGCGGCATCGACGTCGGCCAGGCGTGGGTCGAGCGCCTCGGGGTCCAGGCAGCGCGGGTCGAAGACCTGGGCCGACACGCGCACGGCGGTCGAGCTGGGGATGTGGGCAACGCCGAGACGGCGCTCCCGGGTGCGGCGCTCGTCCCACGGTGGGGCCGTCTCGGGCCGGGCGTCGAAGTACAGGCGCGCGGTGTAGTAGAGGAGGTTGTCCCACGACCCGCGAGTGCGGCCGGAGCGCAGCTTGTCGAGCTCGGAGCGCAGGTCCGCGGGCCCGTCGGTCTCCAGCCAGGCCACGATGTCGTCCTCGTGCGCCCGCGCCGCGCCGGTCAGCAGGTTCACCATCGAGTGCGTGTTCGAGGAGACGAAGTACAGGCGCCGGTCGAGCAGGCCGCGCTCGCGCAGGTACTCGAGGATCGGCGACCACCAGCGCCGCGTCACCCGGCCGTAGCCGACCTCGCTGGCGCTCAGCATCCGGATGCGCAGGTCGAGATCGCGAGCGCCGACCTCGCCGAGGAACGTGCGCAGGTCGCCGTCCCACGCGTCGGCCACCCGCGCCCAGTCGTCCTCGTGCCCGCCGAGCTGCGCGGCGCACCAGGCGGGGTCGACGGCGGCGGGCAGATCGAGCCCGGCGGCGCGCTCGTGCAGCTTGTTCCACTCGATCTGGTAGGCGACGAGCGTCGGGATGAGGTCGTCGAGGTCGGAGCCCGACGCGATGAGCACGCCGAGCCGCCCGCGGCCGTCGCGATGCCAGCGGCGCCGGCGCGCGGGCGCCTCGACGGTCTCCCAGGTCTCGAGGTCGCCCAGGCCGGCGCGCTGGAAGGCGATCGCGTCCTGGCCCATCGCCACGAGCCGCGCTCGCCAGACGTCGTCGGGCAGGCGGTGGGTGGCGTAGAGGAACGCCCCGAGATCGGGGTCGCTCGACGCCGCCCCGGCGTGCAGGCTCGACTCCATCGCGCGGTGCGACGGCTCGAGGACGCGCAGCAGGGTCTCGCCCGACGAGCGCAGCAGGGTCGAGTACGTGCGGTGGTAGAGCTCGACCTCGTCGGAGACGCGCTCGGCGAGCTCGCGCAGGGAACGGCGGGGAGCGGGCATGACCGCCCCACAGCTTGCCAGGCCCGATCTTCGGGGTAAGGCCGCGGCGCTCGCGCGCACTAACCCCGCCATACACCGCGCGGTCTCGCCGTCCTACAAGAGGAGAAGACATGGATCATCATGCCGCTGGACGGGGTCGCCGCGTCACCGTGACGCTCGCGGCTGCCGCGGCGCTGCTGAGCGTGCTCGTCGTGCTCGCCGTGTCCGGTGTCGCCGCGGGTCATGCGGCGGGCGAGCACGGGCACCAGCACGCGCCGGCGCCCCGGGCGGCCACGGCCAAGCAGGCGGCGCTGCACGACGCCATGCGCAAGCTCTGGGAGCAGCACGTCGCGTGGACGCGGATGGCGATCGTCAGCTTCGCCGCCGGCAACCCGGACCTGCCGAGGACCGAGGAGCGCCTGCTGCGCAACCAGGACGACATCGGCGACGCGATCAAGCCGTACTACGGCCGCGCCGCGGGCAACCGGCTGACGACGCTGCTGCGCGAGCACATCACCGGCGCGGTCGCGCTGCTGGAGGCGGCGAAGTCGGGCGACGCCGCACGGATCGCCACCGCCAAGGACGCGTGGTACGCCAACGGCCGCCAGGTGGCGGACTTCCTCAGCTCGGCCAACCCGCGCAACTGGCCGCAGGGCGCGGTGCGGGCGATGATGAAGACCCATCTCGACCAGACGCTGGCCGAGGCCACCGCGCAGCTCAACGGCGACTACGCGGCCAGCATCCGCGAGTACGACGCGATCGAGGACCACATCCTCGAGATGGCCGACACGCTCTCCAGCGGGATCGTCAAGCAGTTCCCGGGCCGCTTCCGGTGAGCGCGCGAGGCGGCGAGCCCCCGGGTTCGCCGCCTCGCGCCGGAGACCGCCGGGGCGCCGCGCGCGGGAGCATCCGGTAGGTCAGCGCGAACACGATCGGGGCGGTCAGCGCCACCAGCAGCGCGAGCATCCAGCCCGTCCGCCCGTCGGTGCCCGCGCCCACGACGTGCACCAGGGCGAGGACGTAGACGGCCAGCGTCCACCGATGCAGCCAGCGCCAGGTCGCCGTGCCGATCCGGTGCCGGACGTAGAAGCTCAGGCCGAGGATCGCCATCAGCCAGCCGCCGACGATGCCCAGGCCCGTCCACAGCGGGCGGTAGCCCAGCTGGAACGGCAGCAGCACGCCCTCGAGGCCGGGCCGCAGGAAGCCGTCGCCCAGCAGCAATCCGCCGTGGGCGGCGACGAGGCCGAGCATGACCAGCGTCGCGGCCTCGTGGAAGCGCTTGAGCTGCGCCGGCAGGCCCGGCCGGCGGCCGAGCCGGCCCGACATCGCCAGGCCGAGCGCGACGGAAAGGCCGAGCAGGACCATGGCGACGATGCCGGTCGCCCGGCTGGCCAGCCAGAAGACCTGGTGCAGCGGATCGCCGGTCATGCCGCCAGCGCCGCGGGCCGGCCGGCGAGCACCATGGTGCCGTCGTCGAGGATGAGCGCCCCACCGTGCGCGGCGAGCAGCGCGCGGCCGGCGACCGGGCCGCGCAGCAGCGCGGCCTTCGCCAGGGTCTCGGCCTCCAGCGCGGTGGGGGCGAGCGCGGTCGCCTGGATGACGCCGGTCCACGCCGGGCGGCCGCGGCCGGGGTCGATGAGGTGGTGGGCGAACCCGTCCGGCGTGCGCCAGATCCGCGTCTTCAGGCCGCTCGTGGCGACCGCGCCGGCAGCCAGCTCGAAGCGATGGGCGACGCCGTCGTGCAGCGGGTGGGCGAGCTCGACGCGGCGCGGCACGGCATCGCGGCCGCCGAGGCGCACGTCGCCGCCGGCGTCGACCGCGAAGGCGGGCATGGCGGCCAGCATCGCCGCGGCGACGTCGACCGCGCGGCCCTTCGCGGTGCCGCCGAGATCCAGCCGCACGCCCGCGGGCCGCCGTACGCGCCTGGCCGCGGAGTCGACCTCGATGCGCCGCCACGCCGCCCGGGGCGCGCCAGCGCGATTCGGCGCGGTGGGGCGGCGGCCAGCGCCTGCGCGAGCGGCGCGGGAGCGACCCCGGCGCGCGAGGCGGCGTAGCCGCCGCGCTCGAGCAGGTCGATGACCGTCGGGTCGACGAGCCCGTCCGTCCGCCGCGCCGCCGCGACGGCGTCCTGCACCGCGCTCAGCAGGGTCGCCGAGACCGCGACGTCGTCACCTGCCGCCGCGTTCAGGCGCGAGAGCTCACTCGCGGGTCGAAGCGCGTGAGGGTGCGGTGCAGCGCCTGCAGCCGGAGCTGCACGCGCGCCGCGGCGACCTGCGCCTCCAGCGGCGAAGCGGCGGTGACGAGCACCCGGACCCGCGTGCCGAAGCAGTCGAAGCGGTGGTCGTGCTCGAGGGCGGTCATGACGTCGTCGTCGTGACCGGGGCGGGCGCGGCGGGCTGGGCGGTGGGGGCCGGGGCGGCCGGCGCCGACCGCGCGGGCCGGGTGGCCGTGGCCGCGGCGTGCCGATCGGCCAGCGCCTTCACCGTCAGCGCCGACCACACGAGCGCGACGGCCGTCACCGACACCGCGGCGAGACGGAGGATGGTGTGGCCCAGCGAGGGGCGCGGCGCGCGCGGTCGCCGGCGACCAGGGTCCGGCGCGGGGCGGGCGGCGTCAGTCATCGTCGTGCTCCCCGTGCTCGTCGTGGTCGTCGTCCTCGTCGTCCTCGTCGTGGTCCTCGTGGTCGTCGCGGTCCCACGCCACGGTCGGCTGATCGGCGGCCGACGGAGCGGACGCGGCCGTCGCGGGCGGGACCGCGGCGGCCGCGGGCGGGGGAGCGGACGGCTGGACCGACGCGGCGTGCGTGGCGATCCCGGCCGCCGAGACGGAGGCGAGGAACATCGCCGTGACGCCCGCGGCGACGCGGATGCGCTTCTTGTCGCTCATCGCGGTCATGGCGCCAGCGTGCGCCCGCGCGGCAAGACCGTCGTAAGCGCCGGGTCAGAAGCCTCTTACCTGCCCGGCGCGCCGCGGATCCGCGCTTAGCATGGGCTGGCCATGCGGATCCTGGTCGTCGAGGACGAACGCACGCTCGCCGGCTTCATCGAGCAGAGCCTGCGCGCCGAGGGCTACGCGGTGACGCTCGCCCACGACGGCCCGGCTGCGGAGGCCGAGGCGCTGGCCGGCGACTACGCGCTCGTGCTGCTCGACGTGATGCTGCCGGCCAGGAGCGGCCTCGAGGTGCTCGACGCGATTCGCGCCCGCCGGCCGGAGCTGCCGGTGATCATCCTCACCGCGCGCGGCGCGATCGAGCAGAAGGTCGAGGGGCTCGACCGCGGGGCCAACGACTACGTCACCAAGCCGTTCTCCTTCGAGGAGCTGCTGGCGCGCGTGCGCGCGCAGCTGCGAGCGCCGGGCCAGCGCGCGGCGGCGGCGCTGGAGGTGGGCGACATCCGGCTCGACCTGCGCACCCGCCGGGTCGAGCGCGATGGCCGCGAGGTCCGCCTGACCGCGCGCGAGTTCGAGCTGCTGGCCTACCTCGCCCGCCACCCCGACCAGGTCCTCTCGCGGGAGCAGATCCTCAACGCGGTGTGGGGCTTCGACTTCGATCCGGGGACGAAGGTGCTCGAGGTCTACATCGGCTACCTGCGGCGCAAGCTCGACGACGGCGACGGCGGCGGGCCGATCGAGACGGTGCGCAACGTCGGCTACCGGCTGCGCGTGCCCCGGTGATCAGGCTGCCCTCGGGCCTGCGCGCCCAGCTCGCCCTCGCCATCGCGGTCATCACCGCGCTGGCGCTGGGGTTGAGCTTCCTCGCCGTGTACCGCGGCACCGGCGCGCGGCTGCAGGACGGCATCGACCGCGACCTGCGCACCCAGGTGACCGAGTGGGACCAGCTGCGTGCGGGCAGGTCGCTGAGCACGCCGGCCGACGTCGAAGCGCTGGGCCGGAGCTTCATCGCCGCCCAGCGCTATCACCCGGCGTCGCGGGTGTTCGTCGTGCAGGCCGCCGGCGGGCGGCCGGTGACCAACGACCCGCACATCCTCGAGCACGAGATCGAGGACGAGACCGAGCACGACGATCCCGACGACGCCGAGCACGGCGGCCTGCTCGCGGCGCCCGAGGGGCTGTCGACGCAGCAGGTCGAGGAGGCGGGCCGGATGCGCGTGCTGACCCGCGCGATCGAGCAGGACGGCCGGCCCGTGGGAGCCCTGCGCATCGCCGATCCGCTGACCTCGGTCGAGGACGCGCAGGACAGCCTCCTGCGCACGTTCGCGCTCGTCGGCGCCCTCGCGCTCGTCCTGGCCGTGCTGGCGGGGATCGCGATCGCCGGGGTGATCGCGCGGCCGCTGCGGCACATGGCGCGCGTGGCCGCCGACGTCGATGCGGGCGACCTGTCCAAGCGGACCGGCGAGGGCGGCCGGGGCGGCGAGGTCGGCGTCCTGGCCCGCGCGTTCGACCGCATGCTCGACCGCCTCGAACGGGCCTTCGCCCGCCAGCGCGACTTCGTCTCCGACGCCTCCCACGAGCTGCGCACGCCGCTGGCCGTCCTGCGCGCCCAGGTGGAGCTGCTCGACCGCGAGACCGGCGCGGCGCGCCGGCACGAGGCGACCGCGACGCTGCTGCGCCGCCTGGACGAGATGGACCGGCTGGTGTCCGACCTGCTCACGCTGGCCAGCGCGGAGGCGGGGCGGCTCGTCGAGCCGCGGCCGATCGACCTCGACGACTTCTTCGAGGACCTCCGGCGCGACCTGCCGCTGTTCGGCCCACGCCGGTTCGCGGTGCAGCCGGTCGGCGGCGTCCTGGTCGCCGACCCCGACCGGCTGACGCAGGTGCTGCGCAACCTCGTCCGCAACGCGGTGGGGCACACGACGCCCGACGACGCGGTCGAGGTGCGCGCGCGAGCCCGCGACGGCTGGCTGTGCATCGCGGTGTCCGATACCGGCCCCGGCATCCCGGCCGAGCACGTCGAGCGCGTGTTCGAGCGCTTCTACCGAGTCGACGAGGGCCGCGCCCGCGACAGCGGGGGCAGCGGCCTGGGGCTGGCGATCGCACGGGCCATCGTCGAGGCCCACGGCGGAGCCCTGCGCGTGGAGTCGCCGCCGGGCGGCGGCACGACGTTCACCGTCGAGCTGCCCGGCTACCGCCCGCCCGACGGGGCCGAGCCGACGGTGGCCGCAGGGTGAGCGAGTGCTGGCGGGCCGCGCCGAGCGCCGCTGCGCCGCGCGGGTAAGCGCGCTCTGACCGGCCGCTTACGTCGGTCTCACCGTGGGCGCGCACCCTGGGCGCATGACCCTGCGCCCCGCCATTGGCTCCGCCGCGGACGGCATCGTCATCGCCGGCGGCGGCCTCGCCGCGCAGCGCGCCGGCGAGACGCTGCGTCGCTGTGGCCACGACGGCCCGATCCGCGTCGTCGGCGCCGAGCGCCACGCGCCGTACGACCGCCCGCCCCTGTCCAAGGAGCTCCTCGCCGGGGAGCTGTCCCCGGACGCGCTGCGCTTCCGGCCCGACGACTGGTACCGCGAGCACGACATCGAGCTCCTGCTCGGCCAGCGCGCGGCGGCGCTCGACGCCCGCTCCCGGCGCTCGGCCGCCGCGGCGTCCCGCTACGACCGGCTCTCATCGCCACGGCAGCGCGCCGCGCCCTGCCCGGCGTCAGCGGTCGGCAACTCCACGAGCTGCGCACGCTCGACGACGCGCAGGCCTGCGCGCCGCGATCGGCCCGGGCCGCCGCCTCGCGGTGATCGGCGGCTTCGTCGGCCAGGAGGTTGCCGCGCCGCGCACGCGGGGCGCGGTGACGATCGTCGAAGCGGCGCCGCTGGCCGCCTCTCGGCCAGCGCTGGGCGGATGGTTCGCCGCTGCATCGCGAGGAGGCATCGAGGTGCTGCTCGCCGTCGCCCGGCTGCACGGCGCCCCCGGTCGGGCGATCGGCTCGAGGGCGGCCGCCGCATCCGCTGCGACGCGGTCGTCGTCGCCGTCGGCACCGCGCCCGCCACCGGGTGGCTCGCGGGCAGCGGCCTGGACCCCGGCGGCGTGCTCGTCGACGCGGCCGGGCGGACCGCCGCGCCCGCCGTCTTCGCCGCCGGCGACGCGAGCCGCCCGTTCGAGCCGCGCCTGGGCGCGCACGTGCGCACCGAGCACTGGGAGGCGGCGGCCCGCCAGGGTGTCGCGGCGGCCCGCGCGATGCTCGGGCTGTCCGCGGCGCCCGCGCCCCTGCCGAGCTTCTGGAGCGATCAGCACGGCGTGCGCATCCAGTACCTGGGCCACGCCCACGGCGCTGACGGCGTGCAGCTCGACGGCGATCCCGCCGCCCGCGACTTCACCGCCACGTTCACCGCCGCGGGGCGCCCCGTCGCCGCGCTGCTCGTGGGGCGTCCGCACGCCCTGCCCGCGCTGCGCCGCCGCCTCGAGGCCCACCGTCACGAAAGGACCGCAGCATGAGCCTGACCCCGCACATCGACGACCTGGCCTGCGCCGGACACGGCGACTGCGCGCTGATCGCGCCCGACGCGTTCGCCGTCGACGACATCGCGGTCGTGATCGGCCGCGGCAGCGACGAGCGGATCTTGGCCGCCGCCCGGGCGTGCCCGGCCGGCGCCATCTTCGTCACCGACGACGAGACCGGCGAAGAGGTCTTTCCCGGCTGAGGCGAGCCGCTGGCGATCAGGGCGCCGAGCGATCCGACGACGGCGACCGACCGCGCCGCCCGCGCCGTACGCGGTGAGCGATGACCAGCCCGGCCACCGCGACGACCGCGATGACGAGCACGACCTTCGATGCGCTGCCGACCCAGCCGGAGATCGCGTCCCAGTTGCGGCCCAGCCCCCAGCCCGCGCCGATCAGCACGGCGTTCCAGGCGGCCGAGCCCAGCGTCGTCAGCGCCATGAAGCGCCAGATCGGCATCTGCATCGTGCCCGCCGGGATCGAGACGACCGACCGCGCGCCGGGCACGAGCCGCGCCCCGAGCACGACCCAGTCGCCCCAGCGCGTGAACCAGGACTCGGCGCGGGCGAGCTCGCGCGGCCCGACGCGCAGACGCCGTCCCCAGCGCTCGATCGCCGGCCGGCCGCCCCAGCGCCCGAGCGCGTAGAGCAGAAGCGCACCGACGAGCGATCCGAGCGTGGCCACCGCCACCGTGGCGACGAACGACAGCTCGCCGCGCGAGACCTCGTAGCCGGCCAGCGGCAGCACGATCTCCGACGGGATCGGCGGGAACAGGTTCTCGACGATCATGATCGCGAGCAGGCCGAAGTAGCCGGCGCCCACGAGCGCGTCGCGCGCGATGTCGTCGAGGGCGGCGATCACTTACGGCTCAGGCTAGTGGCGCGCGCCGCCGCGCGCCGCGGGTTCAGGCGGGGACCGCGGCGGCCTGCTCGAGCTCGGCGATCACGAGCTTCTTCATGCTCAGCATCTTCCTCGTGACGCGAGCGGCGGTCGCGGGATCGCCGTCGCGCACCAGCTCGATGAGGCGCGTGGGGACGACCTGCCACGACACGCCGAAGCGGTCCTTGACCCAGCCGCACGGCCCCTCCTCGCCGCCCTCGGTCAGCCGGCTCCAGTAGCGGTCGACGTCGTCCTGGGTCGCGCAGTCGATCTGGAACGAGATCGCCTCGTCGATCGTGAACTCGGGGCCGCCGTTGAGCGCGGTGAACGGCCGGCCGTCGAGCTCGAACGAGACGACCATGACGCTGCCGGCTTCGCGCGGGCCGGCCTCGGTGTAGTGCATGACCTCCGCGATGCGGGAGTTGGGGAAGACCGAGACGTAGAACTCGGCGGCCTCCTCGGCCTGGGTGTCGAACCACAGGCAGGGCGTGATGGCGGGCATCTGGTGGTCCTCCTTGGCGGCGCGGGCGCCGCCGCTCGGGTCGGTCGTGGATGCAGACCCGGTCAGCCGGCCGAACTCATCGGTGCGGGCGGCCGCGGCGGCGGTCGGCCGCCGCGATCGCCACGGGGGCGAGCGCCGCGCCGGTCACGGCACCGGCGACCACGTCCAGCGGGTAGTGCACCCCGGTGTGCACGCGCGAGTAGGCGACGAGCGCGGCCAGGGCGCTGAGCGGGACGCCGGCCGCGGGCGCGGTGCCGGCGACGCCGGTGGCGAACGCGAACGCGGACGCGGCGTGGCCGGAGGGGAACGAGCGCGTGCGCGGCATCCGCACATGGCGCGCGACTGGCACCGCATGCGTCAGCCGGTCCGGCCGCCGCCGCGCGCTGCCGGGCTTGAGGATCGCGTTGACCACGGCGGCGGTGGCGGCAGTCGAGACCAGGCCGTTGACCGCTGCGCGGCGACCACGCGCCCCGCCGGCGAGCGCGAGCGCGGCCGAGCTCGCGAGCCACAGCTTCGAGTGATCGGCCGCCTGCGACAGCCGGCGCAGCGCATGGTCCAGCCGCGGCGTGGGCGTCGCGGCGATCGCCGCGTAGACGGCGAGGTCGAGCCGGTCGATCTCCTCCCGCCAGCCGCCGGGCGCTGGAGCACCGCTGTCCAGGGGCGAGGCGGCCATCGCGCCACGATGCTAGTGGCCCCACTCGGGCGCCGCCTGCCCGCGGCGCGTGACACCATGGGCGGGTGCTGACCTGGCCTCTGCGGCGCTGGCTCGTCGCCGGTGCGGCGAGCGTGGCGGTCGCGCTGCTCATCGCGGTGCCCACCGATCTGCTCGACACCCCGCTGTTCGGGCGCGAGATCCCGCCGACCTGGTGGGCGTGGCCCGCGCTGGCCGTCACATCGATCCTGGCCGGGCTGCTGGCCGCGACCTACGTCGCCGAGCCCGATCTCGTGGCCGACGATCGCCGCGCGCGCCGCGGCGGCTACGCGGGCACGCTGCTGACGTTCTTCGCCGTCGGCTGCCCGGTCTGCAACAAGCTCGTGCTGGTCGCCCTCGGCAGCGCCGGCGCGATCAGCTGGTTCCAGCCCGCCCAGCCCGCGCTCCAGGCGCTCGCCCTCGCGCTGCTGGCGTGGGCGCTGGCCCGCCGGACCCGCCGGCCGCTGACATGTCCGGTCCCGCCCGCGGTCAGCCCCGGCGCCGCCGCCGGATCGCCGTCGCCGCCATCCCGGTGAAGCCGACGCTCGTGGCGACGAACGACGCCGCCACCGCGGCGCGGAACGGCAGGGTGCGGTCGATGCCCGGCCTGAAGGCCATCGGCAGGAACGCCATCGCGTTCGTCCACGCGCCCACCCCGAGCGCCGCCGCGACCGGTCGCGGCGCGTCGGGCACGGCCCTCGCGCACGCCACGGTCGCCGTGCCGAGGATGGCCAGGTCGAGATGCCACTGCCGGATCCGGTCGCCGCTCTCGATGCCCAGCGCGCGGGCCTGCTCGGGCTGCGTGTGGACGAACGTGTAGACCCAGCCGGACAGCGCGCCGGCGGCGAGCTCGACGAGGCCGGACGTGACGAGAAGCGACGGCGGGCGCGGCGTTGACCTCACCGCCCTGACGGTACTCGAGCACGTCGAGCGGCTGCGTGGTCCTCGCCCGAGCGTCTCGCGCACGATTGCGGGTACGGTGACGTCATCGCGGGCGCCGCCGTCGACAACCCCCTCTTCGCGCGGTTCTTCGACCGCTTCGCCGCCAAGGACAAGGGTCGCGGCGAGGATCTCCTGCGCCGCGAGCTGGTAGCCGGGCTGTCGGGGTCCGTCGTCGAGGTCGGGCCCGGCAACGGCATCAACTTCGCGCACTACCCGCCGGCCGTGGCGGAGCTGGTGGCCGTCGAGCCCGAGCCGTACCTGCGCGGCCAGGCGCAGCGCGCCGCGCCGTCGGCCCCCGTCGCGGTGCGGGTCGTCGACGGGACCGCGGCATCGCTGCCGTTGCCCGACGACGCGGCCGACGCGATCGTCGTGGCCGGCGTGCTGTGCTCGGTACCCGACCAGGATGCGGCACTCGCCGAGTTCCGGCGCGTCCTGCGGCCCGGGGGCGAGCTGCGCTTCTACGAGCACGTGCGCTCGTACCGGCCGGGCTTCGGCCGCTACCAGGACGTCGTCGGGGTCGTCTGGCGGCGGCTCATGGGCGGCTGCGAGACGAACCGCGACACCCTCGGCGCCATCGAGCGCAGCGGCCTGCGCGTCGAGCGCTGCCGCGGGTTCGGCTTCCCGCCGCAGGCCCGCGTCTACCCGGTGATGCCGAGAATCTTCGGCGTTGCGCGGGCGCCCGAGTAGCCGTTGCGCCGAATGCGCGCGCGAGTGGACGGTGCCCGATGACCGCCGCCGGCGCGGCCGCGGTCGTCATCGGGCTCGACGTCGGCACGACGGCGGTCAAGGCCGTGGCGTTCGGCACCAACGCGCCCTGGCGGCGCGTGGCGGTCCGCGAGTACCCGCTCGCCGAGCCCGCGCCCGGGCAGGCGGTGCAGGACCCCGCCGTGGTCCTGGATGCGGTGGCCGCGGCGCTGGCCGAGTGCGTCGCTGCCGCCGCGCCGGCCGAGGTGCTGGCCGTCTCGGTCAGCGCCGCGATGCATGGGCTGCTGGCCCTGGACGCCGCGTGCCGGCCGTTGACGCCGCTCATCACGTGGGCCGACGCCCGCGCCGGCGATCAGGCCCGGGCGCTGCGCCGCTCCGGCCGCGCGCAGGACCTGCACGCGCTGACCGGTGCGCCCGTCCACCCGATGACGCCGCTGACCAAGCTCCGGTGGTTCGCCGAGCACGACCCGGCCACGATGCGGGCCGCGCGGTGGTGGGCCGGGCTCAAGGACTACGTCCTGCTGTGGCTGACCGGCGAGCTGGTCACGGAGCTGTCGTCGGCGTCGGGCACCGGCCTGCTCGACCTGGCGGCGCGCACGTGGAGCCCGGTCGCGCTCGAGGTGGCCGGCGTCGGCGCGGACCGCCTGCCGCCGATCCGCGCGACCACGGCGACGCGTCCGCTGGCGCCGGGCGCCGCCGCCCGGATCGGCCTGCCCGCCGGCACGCCCGTCGTCCTCGGCGCCGCCGACGGCCCGCTGGGCAACCTCGGCACCGGCGCGACCGCGCCGGGCGTGGCGAGCCTGAGCCTGGGGACGAGCGGCGCCGTGCGCATGATGGTCTCCGAGCCGCAGGTGGACGGCGACCAAACGCTGTTCTGCTACGCGCTGACCGACGCGATGTGGGTGGTGGGCGGCGCGATCAGCAACGGCGGCATCGTGGTGCGCTGGGCTCGGGAGGCGTTCGCCCCCGACGTCGGGGGCGACGCCGCCGTCCTCGAGCTCGCCGCCGCCGTCCCCGCGGGCAGCGAGGGGCTCGTGATGCTGCCCCACCTGCTGGCCGAGCGCGCGCCGCTGTGGGACCCCGACCTCCCCGGCGCCTACCTGGGCCTGCGCCGCCGCCACACGCGCGCGCACCTGATCCGGGCCGCGGTCGAGGGCGTCTGCCGGCAGATGCGCCTGCTCCTCGACCGCCTCGACGACGTGAGCACGGTCCGCGCGGTGCGCGTCACCGGCGGCGTGTTCGGCGCGGCGCTGTGGCGCGACGTGATGGCGGCGGCACTGGCCCGGCCGATCCACGTCGTCGGCGACACCGACGGCACCGCGCTGGGGGCCGCGGCGCTCGGCCTGTTCGCGCTCGGCCTGAGCCCGGCGCCGGAGCGTGCTGCGGCCGCGCTGGCCGGCCCCGACGTCACGCCCCCGGTGATGCCCGACCCGGCGCTCGTCGCCGCCTACGACGAGACCCGGGCGGCGATCCCGGCCCTGATCGCGGCGCTCGACCCCGTGGCCACGCTGTTCGGCGGTCCGGTGCGGTGACGTTTCCGCACCATCCAGCGTCCGCGGCCGACGGGACGCTCGACATCTCGGGCGGCTGAGCCGCCGCCTGCACTGGACAGCGTCCGCCCCGCCGCGGAAGCTACGCCCATGGTCGCGCCCACCACCCCGCCGGTCGTGCGTCACCGGTGGCTGCCGTTCGGCGATCCCTCGCGCCGTCGCCGGCTGCGCAAGGTGCTGGCCTGGATCGTCGGGTTGGCGCTGGCCATCGTCGTCCTGGAGCTGCTCGGCGTCGACGTCAGAGGCTGGCTCCGCAGCACCTGGGACGCGCTCACCGAGATCGGCGTGGGCTACCTGCTCGCCGGCTGGGCGACGCAGACGATCCAGACGACGCTGACGGCGCTGGGGTGGTTCTTCATCCTGCGCGCCGGGTTCCCGCACGCCTTCGTGCCGTACCGGCAGATCCTCGCGGCGTATGCGACCGGGGTGGCGCTCAACGGGTTCCTCCCGGCGAACATCGGCACGTTCGTCATGCTGCTGATGTTCGTGGCCTTGATCCCCGGCGCGGACTTCGCGGGCGTCGTCGGCGGGATGGTCGTGCAGAAGATCTTCTTCTCGGTGGCGGGCGCGTTCGTCTACGTCTATCTGTTCACGTCGGTCTCGGGGACGTTCGATCGTCAGCTCAAGCTGCTGCACGACGATCCCGGGCTCGTCGTGCTGGTGGCGGCCGGCGTCGTGGTCCTGATCGTGCTCCTCGTGCGCATCTTCCGGCGCAAGCTGCACGGCGTCGTCAAGCAGGCCAAGCAGGGGGCGGCGATCCTCGCCCATCCGCGGTCGTATCTCCTGCTGGTGGCGCTGCCGTCGCTGGGTGCGTGGCTGGCGAAGCTCGGGGTGATCGCCATCTTCCTCGCCGGCTACGGGATCTCGGTCTCGTTTCACTCGATCATGTCCGTCGTCGGCGGCAACTCGCTCGCGAACACCGTGTCGGTCACGCCGGGCGGGGTGGGCGTCAACCAGGCGGCGAACGCCGCCGCCCTGCGCGACGTCACCGACGCGGCCACCGCGACCGCGTACTCGCTGGGCCAGCAGCTGGCGATCACGACCTGGAACATCGCCTTCGCCCTGGCGCTCGTGCTGTGGGCCTTCGGCTGGTCGGGGGGCCGCGTGCTCGTCGAGCAGTCCTACGCGGACGCGAAGGTCAAGGTCGCCGAGAAGGAGCGGCGCGAGGCGCGCCGGAGGCCTGGGCCGGCCGCCACCGCTTCCCGCGGCTGCGGCGGAACGCCGGCGACGGGTCCTCTGAGTGAGCGCCGCGCTCAGCCCTCGGCGTGGTGCCGCTCGATCATGAGCTCGCACAGGTCGACCGACGCGCGCGCGCCGGGCGTGTCCGCGGCATCCATCGCGCCGAACGCCTGATCGCCCACGCGCATGTCCTCCGCGGACTCGTAGAGCTGCAGGACCACGGCGGTCCCGTGGGATTGGTCGAAGAGGATCTGGATCCCGGTGGTCGGGATGTCGGGCGGGGGCCCCTCGGCCTCCTCGATCCTCGCCACCAGCTGCTCGATGCGCTCGGCGGTGGCATCCGTGAACCTGACGACTCGTACGTACACGAGCTTCTCCCTTCAGGTCGGGGTGGCGCGAGCCTACTCCCGCGCACGCGGCCGATGTGAGGCGCGACTGTCCGCCCGCCGCCGGTCGCGTCGACGCCGGTCGAGTACGCGACCCCGCGTGCCGAGGACCGCGCCGTCGAGGTGCTCGGCCCGGGCGAACTACCGACCGCGGGTCCGTAGCGGCGGGGGATGGCGCCGGGCGGGCGGCCGATTACGGTCGGCAGCTTCGGCGCCCGGCGTAGGAGGTACCCCCATGAGCGAGATCACCGGCGGCGAGCTGTTCGCTCGCGCGTTGGCCGCGGAAGGCATCGAGTTCCTGTTCGGCCTGCCCTCGCCGGAGATCGATCCGCTGCTCGCCGCACTCGACGACGACGGCATCCGCCTCGTGCCGGTGCGCCACGAGGCGGCCGGCGTCCACATGGCGGAGGGGTTGTACAAGTCGACCGGGAAGGTCGCCGCCGTCCTCGGCAACCCGGGGCCGGGCGCGGCGAACCTGGTGCCGGGCGTCGTCACCGCGCTGCACGAGGGCGTGCCGGTGCTGGCGATCACCTCCCAGCACCGCCTCGGCCTCGCCTACCCGTCGCCGCCGTCGACGTTCCAGGGCCAGGACCAGCTCGAGCTGTTCCGCCCGGCGGTCAAGTGGGGCGGGCCGATCTTCGAGTGGGCGCGCATCCCCGAGGTGCTGCGCCTGGCCTTCCGCGAGATGTGGAACGGGCGGCCGGGCCCCGTGCACGTCGAGCTGCCGGCGCCGATCCTGTACGCGACCGGCGACGAGGCCGCCGCGCCGGTGCTCGCGCCCTCGGCGTCCCGGGGCGGCGGACCGCAGCCGTCGGCGGCGCAGCTCGACGAGGCGGCGGCGCGGCTCGCCGCCGCGCGCCGGCCGGTGGTGATCGCCGGCTCCGGCGTCGACCGCGCCGGGGCCAACGCGGCGCTGCTGGAGGTCGTCGACCTGCTGCGCTGCCCGGTGATCACCACGATGGCCGGCCGGTCGACGGTCCCCGCCGACCATCCCCACTACGTCTCCGGGTTCGGCCCCGCCGGCGACCAGGCCCGCCGGGACGCCGACCTGCTGCTCGTGGCCGGCTCGCGGATCGGCAACCTCGACCTGCCCTACGACCAGTACTGGGGCGACCCGGACCCCGAGCGGCTGGTGCAGATCGACATCGACCCGCGCCACCTCGGCGTGACCCGCCCGCTGGGGCTGGGGATCGTGGCCGACGCTCGCCTGGCGCTCGAGGGCATCGCCGCGCGGCTGCGCGCGATGGGCCCGCTCGCGGCGCGGGAGGAACGGGTCGCGGACTACCGCGCGCTCGACGAGCAGGTACGCCTCGAGCTGGCCGCGCCGATCCTCGAGTGGTCCGGGCCGGGCATCCATCCCGCCCATGCGATCGGCGCGATCGGCGCGTTCTTCGGCCGCGACGCGATCTACACGGTCGACGGCGGCAACACCTCCCTGTGGGCGTACGCCGTCCTGCCGTCGACCCGGCCGCGCTCGTACCACTCCATCCTCGAGCTGGGGATGCTCGGCACCGGCATCCCGTCGGCCGTCGGCGCCAAGCTCGGCGCGCCCGACCGCGACGTCGTGTGCATCACCGGCGACGGTGCGGCCGGCTTCAACGTCATGGAGCTGCAGAGCGCGGCTCGCGAGGGCCTGGCGATCACCGTGATCGTCTTCGCCGAGGGCTCGTGGACGATGGAGGAGCCCAACGAGCTGAGCCTCTACGGCCGGACGTTCGGCTGCGCGCAGGGCGAGATCCGCTGGGACCTGGTGGCCGAGGGCCTGGGCGCCCACGGCGAGTACGTCGATCGGATCGAGGATCTCGACGATGCCCTCGCCCGCGCCCGCGAGCACGACGGACCGACCCTGATCTGCCTGCGCACCGACCACGACGCCAACCTCAACGTCCCGCACGCCATGCTGACCCGCTTCTTCGAGGTCTACTCGGGGCCGCGGCCCGTTGCGGCGGCGGCCGCGGGCGACTGAGCCGCACGCTTGCGGTTCGGAAGGTCGGTCAGGCGGCGCCCGTGACCAGCGTCATGGTGCGCGGGAGAGCGAGCGAGCCGTCGTCCGCGCGGTGGTCGGCGGCCAGCCGGGCGAGCTCGCCGAGCACGGCGGCGCGCTGCGAGGCGCTGAGCGTCGCGTCCAGGCGCCGCACGTGACCGTTCTCGCGCGTCAGCCAGGCCCAGAGCGCGGCGGCGTCCTCGACGTCGAGCGTCTCCCGCAGCGTCTCGACCTGCACGTCCGCGAGCCCGGCGGCGCGATGGGCCTCCGCGGCCTCCTCGGGGCGACCGAGGCGACCGAAGACGCGCGCGTAGTTCGCCCGGTCTGCGCCGACGACCGTCGCCGCGGCGGTGCGGGGAAGCCCAAACCACGGGTTCTCGTCGACCGGGGCCCACACGGCGGTGACGATGGGCCCCCGGGCCGCCGTCACGCGCCGCAGCTCTCGCAGCGTGGCGACGGGGTCGGCGGCGGCCATCAGCGCCAGGCGGCTCACGGCCGCGCCGAACCGCCCGTCCGCGAACGGCAGCGCCTCGTTGAAGTCGCCCTCCATCAGCGTCACGTGGGCGCCCCGCGGATGCGCCTCGAGCCGCTCCCGGCCCTGCCCGAGACGCTCGTGGCTCGTGTCGATCCCGACGACGTCGGCGGCGCCGGCCTGCGCCAGCGCCAGCGTCAGCCGCGCGCTGCCGCAGCCGGCGTCGAGCACCGAGTCCACGCCCGCGGCGGCGGTGACGATCTGCGGGACCCCGAATGGCGCCATCGCTCAACGATACGTCCGCGGCGCGATCAGCGCCCCGGCCCGCCGCCCCACTGGTAGGGCAGGAACTTCCCGTCGAGCGTGATGCACACCCGCGGGCCGGCGTCGCTCTCGCGCCGCTCGAGGTTCAGGTTGAACGTGATCGCGCTCATGATGCCGTCGCCGAAGTCCTCGTGGATGAGCTCCTTGAGCGCCGGCCCGTAGACCTGCAGGACCTCGTAGAGGCGGTAGATCGTGGGATCGCTGGGCGGCAGCGCGTCGAACGACCCGCGGGTCGGGACCTCTTGCAGGACCGCGGCGGAGTCGGCGGGCAGCTCGAGGATCTGCGCGGTGACGTCGCGGCGTTCCATGTGGGGCTCCTGGGGTCGAGGGCGGGGTCGCGCCACCATACGCGGCGGCGCGGTGCACCGCGTTCCTGGCCCCGCCCGATTGGCGGACGCTGCGCGACAGGGCACACTGACGCGGGCCTGGTGTCATCGCCATGAGCATCGAACGCGCCGCCTCAATCGAGACCTCGCCCGAAGCCGCCGGCTTGAGCAGCGACGAGGCACGCCGGCTGCTCGCCGAGGTGGGCCCCAACGCGATCGCGGAGGCCAAGGGGCCGTCGCGCCTCGGGCAGTTCCTGGCCAACTTCGTGCAGCTGCTGGCGCTGCTGCTGTGGGCGGGAGCGGCGCTTGCGCTGGTCGCCGGGCTACCGGAGCTGACGGTGGCGATCGTCGCGGTGATCGTCATCAACGCGGTCTTCTCGTACTTCCAGGAGCACCGCGCGGCCCAGGCGGTCGCGGCGCTGCGGCGGATGCTGCCGCTGCGCGTGCGCGTTCGGCGCGACGGCCATTCGGTGGAAATCCCCAGCGAGGAGGTCGTGCCCGGCGACGTGCTGCTGCTGGCGCCGGGCGATCGGGTCGCGGCCGACGCCGAGCTGCTGGTCGCCAGCGACCTGCGCATCGACGAGTCGACGCTGACCGGCGAGTCCGCGCCGGTCGCTCCCGAGCAGCACGTGTCCGCCGGCACCTACGTGACCGCCGGCGCCGCGGAGGCGCGGGTGACGGCGACCGGGATGGCGACGCGGTTCGGCCGCATCGCCACGCTGGCGCAGCAGGCGCGCCGCGAGCGCACGCCGCTGGAGCGCGAGCTCGATCACCTGACCCGGATCGTCGCGCTGCTCGCGGTCTCCATCGGCGCGGTCTTCTTCGTCGTGGCGGGGATCGGCGGCCTGACCCTCAACGATCGCTTCGTGTTCGCGATCGGCGTGACCGTGGCGCTGGTGCCCGAGGGGCTGCTGCCGACGGTGACGCTCTCGCTGGCGCTGGCCACGCAGCGGATGGCCCGGCGCAACGCGCTGGTCCGGCATCTCTCGTCGGTCGAGACGCTCGGCGAGACGACCGTGATCTGCACCGACAAGACCGGCACGCTGACCGAGAACCAGATGACGGTGCAGCGCGTCTGGACGCCGGGCGGCGAGCTCGCCGTCGAGGGCGCCGGCTATGAGCCGTTCGGGCGCTTCACGCGCGATGGCGCCGTGGTCGATCCGGCCGCGCTGGCCGAGCTGCTGCGCGCCGGCATGCTCTGCAACGACGCGCGGCTGATCCACGGCGAGAGCGGGTGGGCGGTGCTGGGCGACCCCACCGAGGCGGCGCTGGTGGTGCTGGCCGAGAAGGGTGGGCTGCGCCACGAGCAGGAGGCCGCCCGCGCGCCGCGGCTCTTCGAGCTGCCGTTCAGCTCCGAGCGCAAGCGCATGACCAGCGTCCACCTGGCGGGCGAGCACCGCGTCGCCTACGTCAAGGGCGCCGCCGAGGTGCTGCTGCCGCGCACGACGCTCGACGAGCCGGCGCGCCGCGCGGCGGCGGACGCCGCGGCGGCGATGGAGCACGACGCGCTGCGCGTGCTGGCGATCGCCCGCCGCACGCTGCCCGCCGACGCCGGCCAGGACGCGGACGCGATCGAGCGCGACCTGGAGCTGCTGGGGCTGGTCGGCATGATCGACCCGTCCCGCCCGGAGGTGCCCGACGCGGTGGCGCGCTGCCGGGCGGCCGGGATCCGCATCATCATGGTCACCGGCGACAGCGGCCGGACCGCCGAGGCGATCGCGCGCGGCATCGGTCTCGTCGCGGGCGCCGTGCACGTGATCACCGGCGCCGAGCTTGCCGCGCTCGACGATGCCGAGCTACGCCGCCGGCTGGCCGAGCGCGACGTCATCTTCGCTCGCATCGACCCAGAGCAGAAGCTGCGCCTCGCGCAGCTGCTGCGCGCGGACGGCGAGGTCGTCGCGATGACCGGCGACGGCGTCAACGACGCGCCTGCGCTCAAGCACGCGGACATCGGCATCGCGATGGGCCGCGGCGGCACCGAGGTCGCCCAGGAGGCCGCCGACCTGATCCTCGTCGACGACAACTTCGCGTCGGTCGTCGCCGCCGTCGAGGAGGGACGCGCGGTCTACGACAACATCCGCCGCTTCGCCGGCTACCACTTCTGCTCCAACGTCGGCGAGCTCGTCCCCTTCCTCGTGTGGGGCATCTCCGGCGGCGCGATCCCGCTGCCGCTGGTCGTCATGCAGGTGCTGGCCATCGACCTCGGCACCGACCAGATCCCCGCGATGGGCCTCGGCACCGAACGCGCCGAGCCCGGCACGATGACCCACCCGCCGCGCCCGCGCGGCGAGCACCTGCTCAACCGCGCGGTCCTCGGGCGGGTGTTCGGCTGGATCGGCCCGCTCGAGGGTCTCGCGGCGATGGCGAGCTTCCTGTTCGCGTTCGTCCTGGCCGGCTGGCGGCCATGGGAGGCGCTGCCCGACAGCGGCACCCTCTACCGGACCGCCACCACGATGACGATGGCCGGCATCGTCATGGCCCAGGTCGGCGCCGGCCTGGCCTGGCGCACCAACCGCCTGTCGCTGCGCCGCGTCGGGCTGCTCTCCAACCGGCTGCTGCTGGCCGGCATCGCCGTCGAGATCGCGATGATCGCGCTGCTCGCCTACGTGCCCGGGCTCGACGACGTCTTCCACACCGCGGCGCTCGACGTGTGGCACTGGCTGTTCCTGCTGCTGTGGCCGCCGCTCGTGGTCGGCGCCGAGGAGGCGCGCAAGGCGGTGCTGCGCCGGCGCGCCCGTTCGGTGTCGGCCTGACGGCGGCCGGCGCGGTCTGCCGTCACGCGCGGCGCAGGCGATCGACGCACGGCGGCGGCAGGACCGTCACCGGTCGCGTCGAGTGGCGCACAAGCTCGTGGGAGACGCTGCCGAGCAGCGCCTCGAGCCGACCGTGGCCGTGCGTGCCGACCACGATCGCGTCCGCGTCGAGCTCGTCGGCCACGCGCATGATCGCCTCCGCGGGACGACCGGGTTCCAGCCGGGCCTCCCAGTCGACGTCGGCCAGCTCGTCGTTGCCTTCCAGGAGGATGCCGTCCAGCACCGCCTGTCCGGCCGCCCGGCGGTCGGGCTCGAGCAGCGCGCGCCACCGCCCGGCCAGATCCGGCGGCGCCGCCTCGTAGGCGTGGACGACCACCACCGGGCGGCCGCGGGCGATCGTGACCGCGTGGGTGATCGCCGCTCGCGACGCCTCCGAGCCGTCGTAGCCCACCACGACGGTGCCGCCGGGGGTCACCGGCCGCCGGCCCTGTGCGTCGGGTTGCGCGTCGCCGAGATGGCGACACGCTACCGGCGCGCGCGAGGGAGCGCCCGCCCCCGGTGCTGGGGCTATGCGGCCGCGGCCCGCCCGCGGACCTCGACGGTCGTCTCCACCGGAAGGTCGAGCGAGACGCTGACCAGGCACGTCTCCTCGGCCTTCGCGACGAGGGCGTGCGCCCGCTCGGGCTCGGCGTCGGTCTCCACGCGCACGGTCTGCTCGATACGGATGAATCCGAAGCGGCCGTCGGGGCGGCGGCCGACGACGCCGTCGGCCTCCACCGCGAGGTCGAGCAGGCCCAGCTGCTCGCGCTCGGCGAGCCCGGCGATCGTCACCGCCAGGCACGACGCGGCGGCGGCGACGAAGGCGTCTTCCGGGCTCCAGATCGTCGGGTCGGTGCCGCGGAACTCGGGCGGCGTGGCGATCGCCAGCGGTTGCTTGCCGGCGACGCGTGCGGTGGTGCGCCGCTCCCCGTCCCAGCCGACGGCGACGGGGAAGCGGAACTCCTTGGGACGAGCCTGGGTCATGTCTGCCTGCCTTCGGGACGCGGTTGGGTCGGGATCAGCGCGCGCCGCCGCCGACGGGCTCGCCGAGCACCTGCTCGTCGAAGAAGCGGCCGATCGCCTTCGCCGGGTGGGCGCCGATGAACCCCGTGACGGGCTCACCGTCGCGGAACACCGCGACGGTCGGGATGCTCTGGACCCCGTAGCGCGCGGCCAGCGCCTGCTCGGTCTCGACATTGACCTTGGCCAGCTCGAGCCGGCCGGCGCGCTGGGCGACCTCGGCCTCGATCGCGGGCCCGAGCATGCGGCAGGGGCCGCACCACTGCGCCCAGAAGTCGACGACGACGGGGATCTCGTGCGAGCGCTCGATGACGTCGCGCTGGAAGGTGTCGGTGGTCACATCCATGGTGAACGTCCTTCGGGGCGGGGAGGGAAGGTGATGCGACCATCATATCACTAAACAACCGTACAGTTGTCAAGATGGTGCTCGTTCTCCAACTGGGCTTGCGGCGGCCCGCGACAGGCCCGGTCGGAAGCGAGTGCGTCAGGCCAGCGGCCAGGTGATCTTGGTCTGCCACGTGGCGGGGTCCGGCTCGGCCTGCGGGTCGGTGAGGTAGGACTCCCACATGTGGTCGGCGAGCGGGTGGCTCTCCTGCGCCGCCCACTCGGTGAGCTCCCGGTAGGTCGCGGGCAGGCTGTCGTACGGTCCGATGTGGATGCCCGTCACGGCGCGGCCCCCGGGCAGCTCGAACGCGGTGACGTCCCCGTCGGGCGTGATCGGAGCTGACACGGGAAAGCCCACCACCACCGCGACGGTGTCGGTCGGCATCCTGGGGTAGAAGCCGAACGGCGGGCCGGCGATGGCGACGCCTTGAGCTTGCGTGACGCGCATGACCTCGCCGAAGCCGCGGTCGAACACGGCTCGGAGCTCCTCCATGGGAACCTCGGCGCGCACCACCGCGGCGGGCTGCCGATCGATCGTCTCCACGCTGAACGTCGTCATGTTCCGTCCTTTCGGCGCTGGGCGTCGGGTGTCGTCTATCACACGCGCGGCCGTGCGCGGACGAGACCTGGCCCGTGGCGCGCCGACCGGGCTCCGGCCCGGGCCGAGTGGCATCCTTGCGCGAACCAACGAAGGAGGCGGTGATGGATCAGGACGCGAAGAAGACCGCGCTGCGGATGATCCCGTACGGGCTCTACGTGCTGACGGCGCGCACCGAGCAGGGCGACGTGACGGCCGCGACCGTCAACTGGGTGACCCAGGCGTCGTTCTCGCCGCCGCTGGTCGTCGTCGGCGTCAAGGCCGACACGAACTCGTACGAGGTCGTCTCCGCCGCTGGCTGCTTCGCGCTCAACGTGCTCGGCCGCGGCGACAAGGACGTCGCGTTCCAGTTCTTCAAGACCCCCGAGGTCGACGATCAGCGGATCGGCACCCTGCCGTACTCGCTCGGCGAGACCGGCGCGCCGATCCTCGAGGGGCCGATCGCGCACCTCGAGTGCAAGATGCTCGAGCGCATCGAACGCGGCGACCACGCGATCGTCGTCGCCGAGGTCGTCGGCGCCGGCGTCGCCCAGCCGCCCGACGGCCGCGCCGACGAGGCCACGCTGCACATGAGCGACCTCGGTGAGCGGACGTTCTACGGCGGCTGAGTTGGCGGTGCTCGCCGTCCTCGTCGGCGAGGGCTCCTGGTCGCAGCGGCGTTGAGCCGCCGTCAGTCGTCGCGGCAGCAGCCGTCCGTGCACGCCCCGTCGCGGCCGCCGACGGCGATCGGCAGCACGGCCGGCTGGGGCGTGGCGGGTTGGATGACCGCCAGCAGCGGCTGCGGCGGCTCGAGCGGCGGGTGAACGCCGAACGCGCGCCGGCGACCGGCGCGGATGCCGGTGGCGATCACCACGACCTCGGCCAGCTCGTGGATCGCGACGACGGCGGCCAGGCCGAGCGCGCCGGCAGCGGCCAGCGGGACGAGCGTCAGCAGGATGCCGCCGGACAGCAGCAGGTTCTGGCCCATGATCCGTCCGGCCCGGCGGGCGTGGACGAGGGTGTCGGGGAGGTGGCGCAGGTCGTCGCCCATGAGCGCGACGTCGGCGGCCTCGATGGCGACGTCGGTGCCCATCGCGCCCATGGCGATGCCGACGTTCGCGCTGGCCAGGGCGGGCGCGTCGTTGATGCCGTCGCCGACCATCGCGACGGGCCGCTGGGCCTGCAGGCGCTCCACCGCGGTCACCTTGTCGGCGGGGCGCAGGTCGGCGTAGACGGTCTCGATGCCCGCCTGCGCGGCCAGCGTGCGCGCGGTGCGCTCGTTGTCGCCGGTCAGCATCGCGGTGCGCATGCCGATGCGCTCCAGCGCCGCCACCGCGTCGGCGGCGTCCGGGCGCAGCTCGTCGCGCACGGCGATCGCCCCGAGCGTGTGCCCGTCGCACGCGACGAGCACGACGGTCGCGCCGTCGCCCTGCAGCGCGGCCACCCGCGCCCGCAACGGGCCGGGGTCGACGAACCCGGGGCGTCCCAGGCGCAGCTCGCGGCCGTCGAGGCGGCCGGTGAGGCCGTGGCCCGCGATCGCCTCGACGTCGTCGGCCACCGGACCGTCGCCCGCCGCCGCGACGATCGCCTCGGCCAGCGGGTGCTCGCTGCGCCGCTCCAGCGCGGCGGCCAGCGCGAGCAGTTCCAGCGGGGCGGTCCCGTCGGCGCTGACGGTGTCGATCACCTGCGGGCGGTTGCGCGTCAGGGTTCCGGTCTTGTCCAGCGCGACGGCCCGCACGCGCGCGAGCGCCTCCAGCGCGGCGCCGCCCTTGATCAGGACGCCGGAGCGGGTTGCGGCGCCGATCGCCGCCACGACGGTGACGGGCACGGAGATCGCGAACGCGCAGGGCGCGGCGGCGACGAGCACGACGAGGGAGCGCTCGATCCACGTGCCCGGGTCGCCGGCCAGGCTGCCGATCAGCGCGATGAGCGCCGCGGCCACGAGCACCGCCGGCACGAGGGGGCGGGCGATGCGCTCGGCCAGGCGCTGGCTTGCGCCCTTGCGCTCCTGGGCCTCCTCCACGATCGCCACGATGCGCGCCAGCGAGTTGTCCGCCGTGGCGGCCGTCACCTCGACCTCCAGCGCGGCGCCCCCGTTGATGGCGGCGGCGAACACCTCGTCGCCGGGGCCGCGCTCGACGGGCACCGACTCGCCGGTGATCGCCGAGAAGTCCAGCGCGCAGCGGCTCGAGACGATGCGCCCGTCGGTGGCGACGCGCTCGCCCGGGCGCACGATCAGCCAGGTCGCAGACGCGCAGGTCGTCAGGGGCGATCGTCTGCTCGATCCCATCGCGCGAGACCGTCGCGCGGGCGGGGACGAGGTCCAGCAGCGCGCGCAGCCCGTGCCGGGTGCGGGTCAGCGCGTAGCTCTCCAGCGCCTCGGAGATCGAGAACAGGAGGCCAGGGTGGCGGCCTCGCCCCACTCGCCGAGGATCATCGCGCCGATCGCGGCGATCGCCATCAGCGTCCCGACGCCGAGGCGGCCGCGCAGCAGCGCCCGCGCGGCCTGGGGATGAAGGTCAGCCCGCCGACGACGATCGCGACGGCGAACGCGACCAGCCCGACGGCGTCGGCACTGGTGAGCTCGGCGATCAGGCCGGCGGCGAGCGCCAGTCCGGCCAGAAGCGACAGCTGGATCTCGCGGACGTCGCGCAGGCGCTGGACCGCCGCTGCGGGATCGACGGGCGCGTCGTCGTGCGCACAGCAGACGTCGCTCATGCGACCGTCTCCCTGGTCGGGGCGTCGAGGACCGCGTTCAGCAGCGCCGCGCCGGTCTCGGTCAGGGAGTAGAGGACCATCTTGCCGTCGCGACGCGAGCGGACGAGGCCGTCGGAGCGCAGCCGGCGCAGGTGGTGGGAGACCAGGTTCTCGGCGCGCTCGGCCACCCAGGCCAGGTCGCACACGCACAGCTCGCCGCCCTCGCGCAGGCTCGCGGCGAGCATCAGCCGCGTCGGGTCCGACAGCGCGGCTGCGCGGGCGGCCGCGAGCTCGGCGTCGGCGGTTCGCAGGCGGGTCTGCCGCAGACGCTCGGCCAGCTCCAGGTCGAGGCACAGGAGGTCGCAGCGGTCATCGGCCATAGCGACAAACTAACACGCGTTGATACGTCGTGTTGAGGGCCGCTCGGGAATAGCGTCGCCGGTGTCATCGCGCGAGTGCGGCCGGCGATCGCGGCGGTCGTCAGCCCGCCGCGCCCGCGCCCGGGTACGTGCCGAGCGACCAGCGGTTGCCCTCGGGATCGGTCACGGTGAAGTCGCGCGAGCCGTAGTCGGTGTCGATGAGCTCGCTGATCTGCGCCGGCCGCGCGGCGCGCGCTCGTGGGCGGCGTCGGCATCTTCGACGACGACGTACGCACGACTGCCCGGGCGGCGTGGCCGGCGATCCCGGGCGCGCGTCGCCGCACATGAACGTGCTCTGGCCGATGCGGATCTCGGCGTGCGCGACGCGCCCGTCCTCGCTGTCGTAGACGACGACGCGCTCGGCGCCGAGCGTGCGCTCGAGGAACTCGATCGCGGCCCTGGCGTCCCGGAAGGAGAGGGTGGGAAAGAGGGTTTGTGACATGACCGGCACGCTACGCGCCGTCGTCGCCCCCGTCTTGGACGAATGGGAACGCCGTCGGGGGGACGCCGGCGAGCGCGCGGAACTCGCGGGCGAGATGGGCCTGGTCGGCGAACCCGTGCTCGGCGGCGAGGCGGGCCAGCGGCACCGAGCCGAGCCGCTCCCGGACGGCCTGGAAGCGGATGAGCCGCGCGGCGACCTTCGGCGGCGCGCCCACGTCCTGCGCGAAGCGCTGGGCGAGGTGGCGGCGCGAGCAGCGCAGCTCGCCGGCCAGCGCGTCGATGCGGATGCGCCCGCCCGTGGCGCACAGCCGCGCCCACGCGCGCTCGACGTCCGGCCGGGCGCTGGCCTGCGCGCGCCGCAGCCGCCGCAGGAGCTCGTCGTCGAGCGCCGCGAAGCGCGCGGCGGCGTCGGGCGCGTCGTCCAGGCGCTCGGCGAGCCGGGCGGCATCGGGGCCCAGCAGATCGTCGAGCCCGACGACGCGCTCGCGCAGCTCGCCCGCCGGGACGCCGAGCAGCGCCGCGGCGGCGGGCGGCTCGAGGTCGAACTGCACGCCCCGGTAGGAGCCCTCGTGGCGGACCCGCACCGGCCGGGCGTAGAGGCCGCCGACGAACGAGCCGAAGCGCTCGCCCTCCACGGTCCAGCCGTCATCGAGGTCGACGATCACGACGATGCCGCGGCCCGGGATCTCACCGGTCTCGCGCGGGACGCCCGTGTGCTCGTCGAAGTCCGCGTAGGCGCCGACGACGCGCTGCAATGCGGGATGGGGGCGACCGCGCGTCAGCGGCATCGTCTCGACAGCGTACGCCGCGGCGATGAGACGATGGCGGCTGGTGAGCGGCGATGAGGCAGGTCGTCGTCGAGCTCGACATCGGCACGACCGCGGTCAAGGCCGTCGCGTTCGGGGTGACGCGGTGTTCGACAACGGACGACACGGCGCGCCTGCGCCGCCGCGCACGGAATAACCACCAGGTCCGGTCCCTCGAACCGCGTGATGGCGGGCGTGACGCAAGTGCGACACCGTGTGGAGGCGCCGATCGACCGTCAGCGCCTGGAACCCCGCAGCCTGGCGCAGCACCGTCCGCGGCTCGTGCGCGCGGCGTACGCGATGTGCGGCTCGCGCGAGGACGCAGAGGACCTCGTGCAGGAGACGTTCGAGCGCGTCCTGCGCCGTCCGCGCTTCGTGCAGCGCGATCGTGACCTCGCGTACCTGCTGCGCGCGCTGCAGCGCACCTGCGGGGCGCACGCCGCCTCGACCGCGCGCCGCGGGACGGCGCCGTCCCCGCCCGAGGACCTCGAGTGGATCAGCGACGAGCGCGCGGGTCCGGAGCTCGCGATGGAGGCGCAGCTCGCGTACGCCGCGATGGCCCAGTTGTCCGACCCGCTGCGCGCGACGATCGTCGCGGTCGACGTCGTCGGCCTCTCCTACAAGGAGGCGGCGCGGTCGCTGCGCACGCGTGTCGGCACCGTGATGAGCCGCCTCTACCGCGCCCGAGAGCAGGTGGCGACCGCAATGGGGGCGCCATGACCAGGCACCTCGATCCCCGCGCGCTGTCGAAGCGCGACCGGGCGCTGCTCGTCCGGGTCGCCGACGGCACCGTACCCGAGCGGTCCCGTGCGCGCGCGCAGCGCCGCCTGCACGCGATCGCGGACGCCGAGCGCCTGATCGCCCGCCAGCGGCGCGTCGCCGGCGCTCTGGCCGCCGGTGACGAGCGTGTGGCCGCGGCGCCGGCGCCGGCGCGCGTGCTCGGCCGCCGGCTTCTGCTGCGGGTCGGCCCCGCCGTCGCGGCGCTCGCCGCCGTGATCGTGCTGGTGTTCGTCGGGCCGAGCGGCGAGCCGTCCATCGTCGCGCGGGCGGCCGACCTCGCCAAGCTGCCGGCGACCCAAGCGGCGCCGGCCGCGGACGGGCGCGTGCTGCGGGCTGCGGTCGGCGGCGTTCCGTTCCCGGACTGGGGCGCCAAGCTGCACTGGAAGGCGACCGGGATGCGCCGCGACGAGCTCGACGGTCGCGCTACCACGACGGTCTTCTACGAGCACACCTCCCACCGGCTCGCCTACACGATCGTGTCGGGGCCACCGCTCCCGCGCCCGGACGGCGCACGGATCGTCCGCCGCGGCGACCGCGAGGTCGCGCTGTATCGCGATCCGTCCCACGGCGGCCACGACATCGCGGTGTTCGAGCGGGGCGGGCGCACGTGCGTGGTCGCCGGACACGTCATGAGCATCTCGACGCTGATGGACCTGGCCGGGTGGCGCGGCCCGTCCGTCCGGCGTTCGTGACCGGCATGGAATAGGCGCGGGGCGTCGCACCTCTCTCTAGGTGAGTGCCGCGGTTCGCGCGGCACTCGCGCCTTGTCCCTCACACCCACAGGAGGCACCATGCTCCCGTTTCGACCTCGACGCTGCCGCCCCGTCGTCGTGGCGCTCGTGCTCGCCGCCGTCGTCGGCGCGCCCGCGGTGGCGACCGCGCCGGCCACGGCGCATCCCGGGCACGACCGGTCGACGCCGGCGCGCGGATCGGACATGACGCCCGACCTGCGCCGGGTCCGCGAGGCCACCCGCGCCTTCCGCGACGTCGAGGTGGCCAAGGCCGCCGGCTACCGGGCGACCGGCGACTGCACCGATGATCCGAAGTACGGCGGCATGGGCATCCACTACGCCAACGAGGAGCTCGTCGCTGACGGCCGGCTCGACATCACCAAGCCGGAGATCCTCGTCTACCAGCCCAACCGGCACGGCGATCTGCGCCTGGGCGCGGTCGAGTACTTCCAGGTCGACGCCGACCAGGACCTCGCCACCGACGAGGACCGCCCGTCGCTGTTCGACCTGCCGTTCGACGGACCGATGCTCGGCCACGAGCCCGGCATGCCGATCCACTACGACCTGCACGTCTGGCTGTACCGCCACAACCCGGCGGGGATGTTCGCCATGTGGAACCCGCGCGTGGACTGCCCGGATGAGGCGGTCGACGCGGCGTAGGCGGCCGGGGCCGCTTGGGCGCACGCCGGCGTTGCGGCCGGCGGGCGCCCTCGCTGTCTGGCGGTCAGGTCCCCGGGAGGTACGTGAGGAGGACCACTCCCGAGTCGAAGCGCTTGACGTCATCGAGCTTCATCCGGATCGTGCCCCGGTCGCCGAGCACGTGGACGTTGCCCTTCCCCCAGACGAGCGGGTTGAGGTAGATCTCGTACTCGTCGACCAGGCCCTTCTCGGCGAGGGCGTAGGCGAACTCGCCGCTCCCGTGCATGAAGAGGTCGCCGTCGACCTCGTCCTTGAGCTTGCGGATCGCATCCTCGAGGTCGCCCTCGAGCAGGGTTGCGTTCCACGTGAGGTCGCCCGACAGCGTGGTGGACCCGACATACTTCGGCAGCGCGTTGACCATGTCGGCCCACGTGCCGGTCTGGCTCGGCCAGTAGCCCGCGAGTCCCTCGTAGGTCTTGCGGCCCAGCACCAGCCCGCCGGACCTCGCCTGACGCTCGAACGAGTGAACGCCGTGGTCTCCGTCCGGCTGCACCCACTCGGCGACGGGGTCGATGACGCCGTCGATCGTGGCCTGTGTGGTGGCGATCAGCTTGCCCATCTCGGTGCTCCTCGTGGTCGCGGGGCTGCAGGCCCTCTTCGTTTCCCGTCGCCGGCCGCCGCGGGCGCGCAGTGCGCGTGGCGGTCATATCGATGAAGACCGGCTGACCGCGCGCGACTCATCGCCGGACGCCGACCGCCGTGGCAGCAGCGAGCGGTCTGCCGGACCTGCTCGACCGGGTGGCCGAGATCGAACCGCCACCGGTGCGGCGGCATCTCGCCGAGATCGTCGGCGAGGTGTCGCTCAACAGGCCCAGCGGCGGCGGGCGACCGTCATCCTGGAGGGCAACCTCGAGACGTTCGGCGGCCGGGCGAGGTGCTTGCGATGACGAGACGATCGGGGGATGGGTTGCTACTGGGCGCTGACGGATCGGGCGCTGCGTCCGGCGGGCGGCGAGAACGCGGGCGCTGATGCCCCAGCTGTTGATGCGCTGGGGGTGGATGCGAGATCCAGGCGTCATCCCAGCCGCCGGCGCGAACTTCTCGGTGCCGCCCGTATCGCGGAGGTCGGCGATTCCGCGGATCTCGAGTCCGCGTGGGGTCCAGGGATCGGTGCTGGCGAGATCGTCGATGACGACCGCGATCTTCGGGTTGGCTTGCAGGTCGCGGTACTTCTTCGAGTGGGCGAGGTTGTGGCCGCCGACGTCGATCGCCTGGGCGTCTTCGGAGAGCCGGAAGCCGACCGGCACGACATGGGGCGCGCCCGTTGCGCCGGTCGTCGCCATGCGCGCGAGCCGCTGGGTCCTCATGTAATCGAGCTCTCTGTCGGTGAACGTCATGGAAGCCTCCTGGTCGTCGGGGCAAAGCGGAAGGTCGACGGGTTGGATTGGTACGTGACATTCACTATATGTCTCATGTACTGTACGCGGAATGGACGATGCGGTCGAAGAGGTGCTGCTGGGTACGGCGCCGTCGTGCCCGCCGGCGGACGGTGAGGCTGTCGGCGCGTTGGGGGATCTCAGCTGCGCGGAGGGGTTGATTCGGCTTTCGCACGTGGTGCAGGGGGTGTTCCGGCGGACGTCTGAACAGCACGGTTTGACGGCGGTGCAGGCCAGGTTGCTGTGTGTGCTGGCGGCAGGTCCACGGGGGATGGCTGAGCTCGCGCGGTGCTTCGGGGTGGAGAAGGCGGCGCTGACCGGGCTCGTGGATCGGGCTGAGCGCAATGGTCTGGTGGCCCGGTCGGCGGTGCCGGGGGATCGGCGAGCGTTGCGGGTGAGCCTGACCGAGGCGGGGCGGCAGGCTGCCATCGTGTTTCGGGTGTCGGCCACCGAGGCGCTCGATCGTCTTGTGCTGTCGCTCGCGCCGGGCGAGCGTGAGCGGTTTCGCGGCGCGATGCAGCAGGTCATCGCCGTCGGCGAGGAGGAGGTCGTGTGAGCTTCGACGCGCGAGCGGTGACTCGTACCACCCGTCGGCCGGTTCGGGCCGTTGGTGCGTTGGATGGCGGTGGACGGCGTGGCGGTGGCTCGAGCAGGCGTCGCACGAACGGCAGGTCCTTCTGCGGCAGGTCCTTCTCGCGGTGAGGCAGTTGGGCAGCGAACTGCTCGCGTCCTCGAGTTCCACGCCGTCGCCCACGCGGCTCGCGTGCGCTCGTAGCGGATCGCGATCATTGGATTGCGGACGACATATGACCTATGTCGTCTCTAGCGTGGCGGTACCAGCCATCGGGAGGAGCATCGAATGAGCGATCGAGACAGGTACATCCCCGGGGTGCCGTGCTGGGTGGACACGACGCAGCCCGACCCCGAGGCGGCGGCGAAGTTCTATGGGGCGCTGTTTGGGTGGCAGCTTGAGGACATGATGCCTCCGGACGCGCCTGGCAGGTACTTCGTCGCCCGGCTCGGGGGTAGGGATGTCGCGGCCATCAGCTCGCCGATGGGCGACGCGCCGCCGAGCGCGATGTGGAACAGCTACGTGTGGGTCGAAAGCGCCGACGAGACGGCGGCCAAGGTCCGCGACGCGGGCGGGACGGTCCTGGCGGAGCCGTTCGACGTGTTGCAGGCGGGACGGATGGCGGTCTGTGCGGACCGAGAGGGGGCGGTGTTCTGCCTCTGGGAGGCGGGCGCGCATCGGGGCGCGCAGGTCGTCAACGAGCCCGGATCGCTGAACTTCAACGTGCTCAACACTCGTCACCGCGACGCGGCTGAGGCGTTCTATGCCGCCGTCTTCGGCTGGGAGGTCCTGGCCCTGGACGGGGGTTCCGAGATGTGGAGCCTGCCCGGCTACGGCGCGTTCCTTGACCGACTCAACCCCGGGACCATCGAGCGTATGGCCCAGATGGGCGCCCCTTCGGGGTTCGAGAATGCGGTCGCGGGCCTCGACACGAGTCCCGCCGACCAGCCTGAGATGTCGCCGAGCTGGGGCGTCACCTTCGCCGTTGAGGACGCCGACGCGGTCGCCGCGAAGGCGGCCGAGCCTCGGCGGCACAGTGGTCGCCGCGCCGTTCGACGCTCCGTGGGTGCGGGTGACGGTGATCGCCGATCCCCAGGGCGCGATCTTCACCGCGAGCAAGTTCGTCCCCGAGAACAAAGACCGAGCCGCGTAGCGTCGATGTCGGGTCGTTCGCGGCCCGATTCGTTCGACCTGGACCGGACGGTCTGAGAGCCCCGGGAAGAGGATCGAAGCCGCCGTGCCCGGCCCCGCGAGTGGAGGGATTGGGCCGGGCACGGTCACCGGCCGAGGCGCATCTGTCGAGCGTCGCAATCCCACTGCCGCACACGCCGTCTCGGACCTCACGACCCTTGACGACCCTCAGGTTTGCGACGGGAAGGCCGGTGCGGCGGATCGGCGCTGTTCACCGCTCGCGGATCCGGCGCAGGAAGCACCGCGAGTGCAGGACGTTCCTGCGATGGCGAGACCCGGATTCGAACCGGGGACACCACGATTTTCAGTCGTGTGCTCTACCAACTGAGCTATCTCGCCGTGGGCGCCAAGGGTAGCGGGATGGCGGGGGCTCAGCGGTCGCGGCGGCGGCGCTTCGCGGCGGCGGCGGCGCGGGCGGCGCGGCAGTCGTGGTCGGCGGGTCGCTGGATGGGCTGGGTGCAGGTGCCGGCGCAGGCGGGGCAGGTGTGGGTGGCCGGGCGGCGGCGCGGGGGACGGCGGCCGGGGGAATCGTCGCGCTTCATCCGGCGTCCCAGGCGCGCAGCTGGGCCAGCGGGTCGATCGGGTGGCCGCCCTGGCGCCAGGGGCCGTCCCAGATCTCGAAGTGCAGGTGCGGACCGGTCGCGCTGCCGGTCGCCCCGACGCGGGCGATCGGGGTGCCGGCGGCGACGGTCTGGCCGATCGAGACCGCGGCGGTGCCCTTCTGGAAGTGGCACAGGAAGAAGTCGCGGCCGTCGACCGAGCGCATCACGACGTAGTAGCCGGCCCCGCGGGCCTGGTAGTCGACGGCGGTCACCGTCCCGGCGGTGGGGGTGACGACCAGGGTCCCGGCCGCCGCGGTGACGTCCTGGCCCTCGTGGGTGTGGCCCGGGCGGCCGGCGCCGAAGCGGGCGTCCTCGCCGCCGAAGCTGTGGGGCCCGGCGACCGGGAATACGCCGTCGGCGCCGAACACGGGTGGCGCCGGGGCTGGCGTGGGGGCCGGTGTGGGAGTGGGCTTGGCCGTGGGGGTCGGCGCGGGAGCGGGTTTGGGCTTGGGCTTGGGTGCAGGCGGGGGCTTGACCACCCGCAGCAGCGCCTGGCCCGGGTGATCGCCACGGGCGAGCGTGCGACCGGCGGGGTCGGTGGCGTGCAGGCTGACCCGGTAGCGCCCGGCCGCCAGCGCCGCCTTCTTCGGCCAGCGCACGGTGATGGTGTGGCCGACGGCGACGCGGCCCAGCCGCACGTCCAGCACCGGATCCGGCCGGGCGTCTCGGCCGGTGGTCAGCACCATCACGCGCGCGTTCACGGTGCTCACGCCGCGCTGGCGGACCCGGAAGCGCACGTCGGGCAGCTGGCCGGGGCGCAGCTTTCGCGGTGCGATCTGGAGGTAGGTCGCGACGGGCCGGGCGTCGACGGGATGCAACGGCGCGCCGTACGCCGAGCCGCCGGAGCGCGCCGGGCCGTAGTACGCGGCGCCGCCGCTGTGCAGCATCGCCGCCGAGGCGACGTCACCGGCCGCGCGGGCGCCGGCGGACGCCCGCGCCGATTCCGCGGACGCTCCTGGGGCGATCACCGCGGCAACCACCACCGCCGCCACCACGCTCGCGACCGGACCGACGAACCGCATCGCTCACAGGGTCGGCCGTCCACGCCTCGTACCGCCGGGGCCGGCAGCTTTGCGCAGGTTTGCGCAGCGACCGTCCAGGTTCGCTGGAGGTTTCGCGGGGCCGGCGCGGCGCGAGGCGCGGGCGGGAAATCGGACGCTGGCGGAAGCGGGAAGCGGGAAGCGGGAAGCGGGACGCTGGCCGGGGCCGGGGCCGGGGCCGGGGCCGGGGCCGGACCGGGACAGGGACAGGGCCGGGTGGCGGCGTCAGCGCTCGAGCATCCGCGCCATCAGCTCCAGGGACCCCGCCTTGCTCAGCGGCTCGTTGAGGTTCCCGCACTTCGGCGACTGGACGCACGACGGGCACCCCGTCTCGCAGGGCACTCGCCGACGAGCCGGTGCGCATCGCCGACGAGCGTCTCGAACATCTCGTAGCCGCGCCGGGTGATTCCCACCCCGCCCGGATGGCCGTCGTAGATGAAGATCGTCGGCCGGCCGGTCTGCGGATGGAGGTTGGTGGAGAGCCCGCCGATATCCCAGCGGTCGCACATGGCCAGGAGCGGCAGGACGGCGATCTGCGCGTGCTCGGCGGCGTGCAGCGCTCCCAGCAGCACCTCGACCGGGAACTCGACCTCGACGATCGCCGGCGGCAGCTCGTACCACAGCGCGCGTGTGACGAACTCGGTCGTCGGCAGATCCAGCGCCTGCAGGTCGATCACCGCGTGATCCGGGAGGTGCGCGCTGGTAGGCGATCACCGTCTCGGTCACCCGCACGACGCCATACGACAACGCGACCCCGAGCACCTCCCGCCGGTCCAGCAGCCGCTCGATCTCCGTCATCGTCTCCTTCTTGGGCTGCGTGCCCAGTCGCCGTCGAACGGCCGCACCAGCGCCCGCCGCGCGTCCAGGTCCAACTCGATCACCTCATACGACCGCGCCTGGTGGAGGTACACGCGCCCTGGTGGGTCGTGGTGAACGCCCGCGCCGACTCGACGGTCCCCAGCAGCTCGCCCGAGGACACGTCGACCACGGCAAACGAATCGGGCGAGGCCGAGCGCAGCGACACCCGTGCCGCCGGGAAGTCGTCGGGACGCCGCAGCGAGTAGACCCCGTGGACCTCCCGCAGCACGCCCGCCGCCACAAGCACATCGGCATGCGAGCGCCACGACGGCCCGAGCACCTCGGCGTCGGCGGCGCTCAGCGGCCCCTCGTGCGCCGCGCACACCAGATGCGCCCGGTGGATCTCCTCGTTCTCGACGTCGAGGATCGCCGACTCCACCGGCCGCTGCAGGAACTCGTCGGGGTGCCGGCAGAAGTACTGGTCGAGCGCGTCCTCGCCCGCCACGTACACCGCCAGCCCCGTGCGCCGCCGCCCCGCGCGCCCCCACATCTGCCGCAGCGACGCGACCGTTCCCGGGAACGTCACCACCACGCACGCATCCAGCGCACCGATGTCGATGCCGAGCTCCAGCGCATCGGTCGTCACCACGCAGCGCAGCTGCCCCGACACCAGCCGCGCCTCCACGTCGCGGCGCTGCTGCGGCGTGTAGCCCGCCCGGTACGGCTCGACGACCCCTGCCAGCGAGGCATCGCGATCCTCGACCGCGCGGGCGACCAGCGCCGACACGAGCTCTACCGCCCGCCGCGACTTGATGAAGCAGATCGTCCGCGCGCCCTCCAGCACGAGATCGCGCAGGACGTCCGCCGCCTCGCCGAGCACCGAGCGCCGCTGCGCCAGCGCCTCGTCGACGATCGGCGGGTTCCACATCGCCATCCGCCGCGCGGCGCTCGGCGAGCCGTCCTCGTCGACCAGCTCCACCTCGGAGAGCCCGGTCAGCCGCGACGCCAGCTCCACGGGGTTGGCGATCGTCGCCGACGCGAGCATGAACCGCGGTGCGCTCCCGTACGCGCCCGCCACCCGCCGCAGCCGCCGCAGGACGTTGGCCACGTGCGAGCCGAACACGCCGCGGTAGACGTGCGCCTCGTCCACCACCACCGCGTCCAGCCGCGTGAAGAAGTCCGCCCAGGCCCCGTGGTTGGACAGGATCCCCAGGTGCAGCATGTCCGGGTTGGTCAGCACGATGTTCGCGCTGCGCCGGATCGCCAGCCGCTCCTCGCGCGGCGTGTCGCCGTCGTAGATCGCCGGCCGCACCCGCCGGCCGAGCCCGAAGGCGACCAGCGCCCGGTACTGGTCCTGCGCGAGCGCCTTGGTCGGATACAGGTAGAGCGCCCGGCTCGTCGGCACGGTCAGCAGCTGGTTGAGCGTCGGCAGGTTGAAGCACATCGACTTGCCCGAGGCGGTGCCCGTGGTGACGATGAACGGGCCGGTCATCGCCGCCGCCACCGCGCGGGCCTGGTGCGCGTACAGCCCGTCGGGCGGCAGCTTCTCCAGCAGCTGAGGATGCAGCGGCGGCGGCGGCTCGAGCACCGCGCGGCGGGCGCCCTCGTAGTCCTCGCGCACGAGCCGCCCGTCCGCGCGGCCGGCGGCGAGCAGCTCCGCCCAGGGCTCGGCGCCGCTCACGCCGCCGGCGGCTCGCGCCGCAGATGCTCGGCGAGCTCGGCGTCGTCGGCGAGCGCGGCCTCGCCGCGCAGCACCGCGAGCACGGACAGCAGGTCGCAGACCTCGGCGACGTCGTGCACGCGCAGGATCTGCCCCGGAGGGCCGGTGACGAACGCGACCGCGGCCAGCGTGGCGGCCAGGCGCTCGCGCGGGCGCCGTCCCGTGATCACGCCGAGGAAGTCCTTGCGCGAGAGCGCCAGCAGCACCGGTCGCCCCAGCGCGGCCACCTCGTCGAGCCGCCGCAGGACCGCGACCGTCTGCGCCGGCGTCTTGGCGAAGTCCGGCCCCGGGTCGACGATCACGTGCTCACGAGCGAGCCCGTGATCGGCGGCCACGGCGATCCGCGCACGCAGGAAGGCGACGACGTCGGCCACCACGTCGTCGTAGAGGGCGGGATCCGTGAGCCGCTGCTTGGGGCGCCCGCGGTTGTGCATGACGACCAGCCCCGCGCCCGCCGCCGCGCACGCGCGCGCGACGTCCGGGTACAGCAACCCGCTCGTGTCGTTGACGATGGCCGCCCCCGCGTCGAGCACCGCCCGCGCCACCTCGGGCCGGTAGGTGTCGACCGAGACGACCATGCCGCGCGCGGCCAGCGCCTCCACCAGCGGCAGCACCCGCGCGATCTCCTCCGCCACCGGGATCTCGCGCTCGTTGGTCACGCCGGACTGCCCGCCCACGTCGATGATGTCCGCCCCCGCGGCGGCCAGCGCGCACGCCCGCGCGATCCGCGCCTCGAGCGTGCGCAGCTCGCCCGCGTCCGAGAACGAGTTCGGCGTCGCGTTGACCACGCCCATCACCAGCGGGGTCGTCCCGATGGCCAGCGGGCCGGCGGCGGTGGTCACGGTGAGCTCGGACATCACGTCCCCGCACCAATACACGATCGCCGCCGGACGTCCCCGGATCGCGGCGTCTTGGCGCGCAGCCACACGACCTCGAGCTCGCTCGCCGCGAAGGTCCCCAGCTCCAGCGAGCGCCGGGCCGCCACGCGATCGAGCAGGCCGGTGCTCACCGGCCCGGTGAAGCGCACGACCGTGACATGGCCGGCGTCCTCGCCGGCCAGCGCCGGCCCCCAGGGCAGGAAGCGCCCGGGCGCGACCGAGTCGAGCGCGGCGACCATCGCCCGGCGCAGCCGCCCCAGGCCGTCCCCGAACACCTGGGCGAAGACGATCGACGGCGCCAGGTTCAGGCCGCGGACCCGCGCCTCGAACGGCGCGCAGCGGGCCGCGGCATCGAGCGCGCCGGCGACGAGCGCCTCCGCGTCGCCGCCAACGCGCCGCCACGGGTCGAGGTTGAGCACCGTCAGGTGCATCGCGCCCGCCGCGTAGGCCAGCTGCTCGCCGCCCGCGACGTCGACCGCCACGCGCGCCAGCCGCGCCGCCACCTCGCCCGGCACCGCCACGACCAGCGACACGTTCTCGCCGGCGGGCGAGCGCAGCGCCAGCTCCGGCGCGCCGCCGAACTGGGTGACGTGCGCGCGCATGGCGGCGAACAGCGCGTCGAGGTCCTTCATGCCCCGCTCGCCGGCGGGCGCTCCACGACCCCGTCCGGTGCCGCGCCTTCGGGCCCGCTCAGCCGCCCTTCCCGCGCGAGCTGGGCCGCGACGCACCACAGGATGCCCTCCGCCATGGCCGACAGGTCCGCCAGCCGCTGGTGGCGGTTGCGCACCACGCCGATGTCGGCCTCGGCGATCGCCCCCAGCCCCGCCCGCCGCCACGTCTCGATGAGCACGCCGATCTCGAGCGCGTATCCGGTCCAGAGCGGCAGTGCGGCCAGCAGGTCGCGGCGGATCGCGATCTGCCCCGACAGCGGCTGGCGCAGCACCGTCAGCGGCGGATAGAAGCGGCGCAGCAGCGGCTTGGCCAGCAGCTCGGTCACGCGGCCGCCGCCGCTGGGGTCGAGCGTGCCGTCGGCGTTCAGTGGCCGGGCGAACGCGCCCTTGACGAGCCCGACCTCCGGCAACGCCAGCAGCGGGCCCGCGAGCTGCTCGATCCAGGAGCGGTCGACGTCGACGAGGTCGGCGTCGATCAGGCAGAGGACATCGCCGGTCATCTCCTGTTGAGCGCGCCAAATCGCGTCGCCCTTACCCAGCGGCGAGCCCACGTCGACGATCCGCGCGCCCGCCGCCCGCGCGATCTCCCCGGTGCCGTCCTGCGAGTCGCTCAGGGCGACCGCGACGTCGGCGACCAAGCCGTCGTCGCGCAGCGTGACGAGCGGGGCCAGCACCCCGGCGATCGTCGGCGCCTCGTCGCGCGCCGGCACGCACACCGACACCCGCAGCGGCGCGCCGTCGAGGACGCCGGCGAACGCCCCGGCCCCGAACGAGCGCTGCCGGCGCCAGGCGACGTGGTCCACGCTGTCGAGACTAGGGGTACCGACCGCCGCTCAGGCGCAATCGAGGTCGAGTACTGAAGTCTGCGGTGGGAAGGCGGGCCGCCGTGGGTCCTCTACTGTCCAGTCGTGGCCGCTCTGCGCTGCGCCTACATCGACCTCGACGGCACCCTGCTGGGCCGCGGCGCCTCGCTCGTCCACGACGGGGACGGCGAGCCGAGCCTGCTCGGCGTGCGCGCCGTCGAGGCGTGCCTGCGCGCCGGCGTCGAGATCGTCCTGGTCTCGGGCCGCCGCGCCGCCCAGATGGCCGAGGACAGCCGCCTGCTCGGCCCGCGCGCGTACGTCTTCGAGGCCGGCGCCGGCCTCGTGCTCGACGGCGACACCTACTGGTGCACCGGGGCCTTCGATCCCGAGGGCGAGCGCACCATCCACGACCAGATCGAGGACACCGGCGCGCCCGCGCTACTGCTCGAGCACTACGCCGGCCGGCTCGAGTACCACGAGCCCTACCACCGCGGCCGCCAGGTCTCGCACCTGTTCCGCGGTCTCGTCGACCCCGACGAGGCCGGCGCGCTCGTCGCCCGCCACGGCCTGCGGCTGCTCGACAACGGCGTGGCCCATCGCCGCTCGCCGGCGCTGTCCGGCCTGCCGCAGGTGCGCGTCTACCACCTCGTCCCCCACGACGCCGCCAAGGTCAACGGCGTGGCCCGCCACCAGCGGATGCGCGGCTACGAGCGCGAGGAGACGATCGCGATCGGCGACTCGCGCGAGGACCTGCGCATGCACGAGGTCACCGGCACGTTCTGGCTCGTCGGCAACGCGCTCGACCGCGATCCGGCCCTGGGCCCCGAGGTGAGCCGCACGCCCAACGCGCGGATCGCCGAGGCGGGCCACGGCGCCGGCGTCTACGAGGCGATCGTCACGACGCTGGCGCAGCAGCGCGGCTGAAGCGCGCGCGCAGCCGCGCCCAGAAGCCGGGCCGGGGCCGGCGGATCCAGCGTGCCGGGGGCGGCGCCGTCGTGCGCACCAGCGCGATCCAGCCGTCGAGCGGCAGCTCGCCCGCGATGAGCCGGGCCAGCCCGCCGGTCACCGGCGCCTCGACCCCGGCCGCACCGAGCGCCCGCGACAGCAGCGGCACGAGGTCCAGCGATTCCACCGCCTGGCCGATGCGCTGCGGGATGTCGGCCGTCGGCACGCCCGCGGCCAGCAGCTCGCCCGCGCGCCGGTTGCGGCTCTGGGCGGCCAGCGCGGTGGCGACGAGGTCGCCGGTGCCGGCCAGCCCGATGAACGACTCGGGCCGCGCGCCCCGCGCCTCGGCGTAGCGCCACACCTCGGCGAAGATGTGGCCGGCCGCGGCGCCGGCGGCGTTGAGCCCTGCCCCTGCGTGGCGCCCGCCGCCAGCGCGGCGGCGTTCTTGGCCGCCCCGGCCAGCTCGACGCCGACGGGGTCGTTGGAGACCTCGCAGACGACCCCGGCCCGCGTGAACACGCTGGCCAGCGTCGCCGCCAGCTCCTGCGAGGTCGAGGCGGCGACGAGCCCGGCGCCGTCGGACACCATCTCGCGCGCGTGCGCGGGCCCGCCGATGCAGGCGACGCGGTCGGCGCCGAACCCGTCGCGCAGCAGGATCGTCGGCGCGATGCCGTGCGGCGGCACTAGCCCCTTGGCCAGCGACACGATCGCGGCCCGCGGGGCCAGGTCTGTCCGCGCCAGCCCGCGGATGACCTCGTCGAGCCCGCGCGACGGAACGCCCAGGAAGACGAGGTCGGCCCGCGCCAGCCCGGCCGTGACCGACTCGACGCGCAGCTCGCGCGGCAGCTCGACCCCGGCAGGTAGGTGCGGTTCTCGCGGTCGGCCCGCAGCCGGTCGGCCTGGTCGGGCGTGCGCGTCTGCAGCGTCGTGCGTAGCCCGGCCCGGACGAGCAGCACGGCCACCGCAGTGCCGAACGAGCCCGCCCCGACGACGACCGCCCGGCGGGCGCCGGGCACGGTCAGGCTGAGCGTGGAAAGCGTGCGGTCGGCCACCGGGAGGGGGCCGAATCTAGTGGGTCGGGCAACGCCCGCGGGTCAGAGCCAGCCCTTCTCCTCGGCCGCCCGCACCGCCTCGGCCCGGGTGCGCGCGTCGAGCTTGCGCATCGCCGACGACAGGTAGTTGCGCACGGTGCCCGCCGACAGGTGCAGGCGGCCGGCGAGCGTCGCGACCGGGTCGCCGCTGCGCGCCTCGGCGAGCACGTCGCGCTCGCGGGCGGTGAGCGGGCTGTCGCCCTCGCTCAGCGCCTCGGCGGCCAGGCCGGGGTCGACGACCCGCTCGCCCGCCGCCACCCGCCGGATCGCCACCGCGAGCTCCTCGGCCGGCGCCGTCTTGAGGACGAACCGGCGGCGCCGGCCGCCATCGCCCGGCGCAGGTAGCCGGGCCGCGCGAACGTCGTCAGCACGAGCGACCGGATGGCGGGCAGCTCGCACGCGAGCGTCTGGGCGGCCTCGAGACCGTCGCCGCCGGGCATCTCGATGTCCAGCAGCGCGACGTCAGGGCGCTCGCGCCGGGCGGCGTCGAGCACCTCGTCCGCGCGCGCGACCTGCGCGACGATCGCCAGGTCCTCCTCGAGCTCCAGCAGCGCCGCCAGGGCGCCGCGCACCATCGTCTGATCCTCGGCGATCAGGACCCGGATCATGCCGTGCGGCCGAGCGGTACCCGCAGCTCGAGACCGAACCCGCCGCCGGGGCGCGGCCCGGCGATCACGCGCCCGCCGGCCGCCGCCGCCCGCTCGGCCAGGCCGCGCAGGCCGGTGCCGTCGAACCCGCCGTGCGTGGGCGCCGGCCCGTCGTCGGTCACCTCGAGCGCCGCCTCGTCGAGCCCGACGAGGATGCGGATCTGGCAGTGGTGGGCGCGGCTGTGGCGGATGACGTTCGTCGTCGCCTCGCGCACGCCCCAGGCCAGGACCTCCTCGCCACTGGGCGGCAGCGAGACCTGCGGGTGCTCGACGGTGCACGCGATGCCCGCGGCGTCCAGGGCGCTGCGGGCGCCGGCTAGCTCGTTGGCCAGCGTCGGGCGCCGGTAGCCGGAGACCGCCTCGCGCACCTCGGCCAGCGCCGTGCGCGTGACCTCCTCGACGTCGGCGATCTCGCGGCGGGCGAGCTCGAGATCGCGGTCGAGGACGCGGCGGGCGAGCTGGGCCTTCAGCGCGATCACGGACAGATTGTGGCCCAGGAGGTCGTGCAGGTCGCGCGCGAAGCGCAGGCGCTCCTGGTCGACGGCGCGCTCGGCCAGCTCCTCACGCGCCTCGCGCAGCTCGCGGTTGGCGCGGATCAGGCGGCCGAACGCGAACATCAGAAAGCCGATCGACAGCGTGGTGACCGTGAGGCTGACGAGCGCGCTGCCCGGAGCCTGGCCGATGGTCAACGTCGCGGCGCACAGCGCGGTGACGCCCACCACCCACCGGATCGCGTAGCGCGCGGGGTCGAGCGCCATCGCGCCGGCGACCGCGCAGTAGACGTACAGGGTCGCCCACGACGACCGCTCGAGGCAGGTCAGCGCGGTCGCCATCACGGTCAGCGTGCCCGCCCACGCGAACGCGTCGCGCGTCGTGAGCCGCATCGGGCCCACAACGCCCGTGAAGTAGACGGCCAGCCAGACGGCGAACGCGGCCAGCGCGCCCGCCGTCCGGCCGACGCCGACCCGGGCCGTCAGGAGATCGACGACCGGAATCGCCAGCCACCCCATCGACAGCGCCAGCAGGGTCAGCTTCATGAGCCGGGCACTGCGCGTGGCGGGCCGGACTCCGGGCTGGAAGAACGGCAGGTCGTCGGTGGTGTGGCGGCAGTCGTCAGGCACGGCGCGACAGCGAACGCAGGGTGTTGGCCATCATCGCGCACCCGGCCAGCGTCCACAGCCCGAGCACGAGCAGGTCGTGGCCCGCGAAGCCCGGTCCCGCGGTCGACGGGTCGAACGCCGTGGCGACCCCGTCGGCCAGCGGCTTGAGCGGGAACGCGCCGGCGAGGTCCTGCACCCAGCCGGGCGCGCCGTCGATCGGGAACCAGATGTTCGAGATGAACGTCAGCGGGAGGGTGATGATCATCAGGATGCCCATCCCACCCTCGGGCTTGTTGACCAGGCGCGAGCCGGCGACCCCGAGCACGGTGAAGCACACCGAGCCGAGCAGCAGGACCGACAGCAGGCCGGGCAGCGTGTCGAGGCTCGCGTGGGCGCCGAAGAGCGCGATCCCGACGACCAGCATCACGACGACCGACAGCGCGATGACGAGGAACGTCGAGGCGAGCGCGCCCACCACGTAGGAGGCCCAGGGCAGCGGGGTCGCCCGGATGCGCTTGAACACGCCGTTGGTGCGGCGGTAGGCGAAGTTCAGCGCGGTCGTGTTGAAGCCGATCAGCACGATCGCGTACGTGACGATGCCCGGCACGTAGAAGTCGATCATCGCCAGCCCGCCGCGGGCGTCGAGGTGCGCGCCGTGGGTCAGCGTGCCGAACACCAGCAGGTAGATCAGCGGGAACATCAGGCTGAAGAACGCCGCCCGGCGGTTGCGCCAGAACGCGAGCTGCTCGTAGCGGACCTGCCAGCCCGTCAACGCGATATCACGGGTCATGACGATGCCTCCGTCAGCGCGAGGTAGATGTCTTCGAGCGTGGGCTGGGCGACCGTGAAGCGCTCCAGGCGATGGCCGCGCTCGAGCGCCCAGCCGGTCAGCGTGTGGGTGACCTCGAGCCCGGCGTCGGTCGTGATCAGCACGCCGCGCGCGTCCTGCGACACCGCCGAGGGCGCGGGCAGCTCCGGGAGATCGCCGGCGTCGAGCCCGTCGGGCAGGACGAAGCGGATCTCGGTCGGCGCCTGGTCGCGGCCGCCCAGCGCCTCGGGCGGGCCGCAGGCGATGATCTCGCCGCCGACCATCACGCCGACGCGGTCGGCCAGCGCCTGCGCCTCGTCCATGTAGTGGGTGGTGAGCACGACGGTCGTGCCGTCGCCGCACAGCGCGCGGATCGTCGACCAGGCGGCGCGGCGGGCGTGCGGGTCGAAGCCCGTGGTCGGCTCGTCGAGGAAGAGCACGTCGGGCGAGCCGGCCAGGCCGAGGGCGAGGTCCAGGCGGCGGCGCTGGCCGCCGGACAGCTTCTCGATGCGCGTGTCGCGCTTGGCGTCGAGCTCGACGAGGTCGATCAGCTCGTCGGGGCGGCGCGGGCGCGAGTACCAGCGCGCGGTCATCTCGAGGATCTCGCCGACGGTCAGGTCGACGGGAACCGCGGTGTCCTGGAGGACGATCCCGACGCGGTCGCGCAGCGCGCGCTCGCCGCGGGCGGGGTCACGGCCCAGCACGGTCACGCGGCCCGACGAGGGCACGCGCTGGCCCTCGGCGATCTCGACCGTGGTGGTCTTGCCGGCGCCGTTGGGGCCGAGCAGGCAGAAGACCTCGCCGGCGCCCACGGTAAGGCTGACGTCGCGGACGGCGTGCACCTCCCCGTAGGACTTGCTGAGGTGCTGCAGTTCGATGGCGTTGGTCATGCCATACACCGTGACGACCGCGGTGGCGTCACGGTAGTGGCGCGCGTCGTCAATCTGGCATGACATCTGTCATGAGCGCCCGCGCGAGCCGCGTGCCCGCCGCCTCGAGCTGCGCGGCGCCGCGCGCCTGGAGCACATGCTGGAGGTCGAGGATGCGCTTGCCGAACGGGTCGAGGCGGTCGGTGCCGACGATCGCGTGGCACGGCACGCCGGCCTGGCGGGCGCGGACCGCGATCTCGCCGGTCACCCGGCCGTCGATCGTGTCGCGGTCCAGCCGCGGCTCGCCGGCGACCACGGCGAACACCGCGCGCAGGCGGGCGTCGAACGTCGCGTCGAGGCCGTCGGCGGCGTCGTAGACGTCGGGCGAGGGCAGCCCGGCCGCGATCAGCCCCCGGGCAACGGCCGCGCCGTCGAGGCGGTCAAGGGCGACGAGGAGGCGCACTCGCCGCCGCCTCCTCCTGCTCGGTGCGCGTCGCGAAGGGGTCCGGCTCGGGCGCGCGCTCCAGGCTCGGGCGCTCGCCGGCGCCGGCGGCACCTGTGGCTTCGAGCAGCGGCTTGAGCAGGTCGAGCGGCATCGGGAAGACGATCGTCGCGCTCTCCGAGTTGCCGATCTCGCGCAGCGTCTGCAGGTAGCGCAGCTGCAGGGTCGTCGGGTTGCGCGCGATCACGTCGGCGGCGTCGGCCAGGCGCGTCGCCGCCTGCGCCTCGCCTTCGGCGTTGATGACCTTCGCGCGCCGCTCGCGCTCGGCCTCGGCCTGGCGGGCCATGGCCTGCTGCATCGTCGCCGGGATCTCGACGTCCTTGATCTCGACGATCGTGACCTTCACGCCCCACGGCTCGGTCTGCTGGTCGATGATCGCCTGCAGATCCTCGTTGAGGCGCTCGCGCTCGGCCAGCAGCGTGTCGAGCTCGGCCTTGCCGAGCACGGAGCGCAGCGTCGTCTGCGCGATCTGCGACGTCGCCGCCTCGTAGCTCTCGACCTCGACGACGGCGCGGTTGGGGTCGACGACGTGGAAGTAGGCGACCGCGGTGACGCGGGCGGGGACGTTGTCGCGCGTGATGAGGTCCTGGGCCGGGATGCGCAGCGTGATGGTGCGCAGGCTGATGCGGACCATCCGGTCGATGATCGGAATGAGCACCACCAGGCCGGGTCCGCGCTGGTCGATGAGCCGTCCCAGCCGGAACACCACGCCGCGCTCGTACTCGCGCAGGATGCGCACGGACGTTCCCACCAGCGCGATGAGCACGGCGACGAGGATGACGAGGACGACGATGACGGCCGCCACGTCAGACCACCTCCCAGGGTTCGGCTTTGCGGACGGTCAGCGTCAGGCCGTCGACGCGCTCGACGACCACCGGGTCGCCGGGCTCGAGCGTCTCGTCGTCGAAGCAGTTGCGGGCGCGCCACAGCGCACCCTCGACGAGGACCTGACCTTCGGGGTCGATCGACGAGCGGGCGCGGCCGGTGCGGCCGACGAGCGCCTCGCGGCCGCTGCGCGGCCTGCGCCCCGCCGAGCGGGCGACCTGCACGCCGGCGACGAGCACGAAGGCGCCGAGCACCACGCCCAGCACCACGGCGACCGCGATCGCGAGCACGAGCCCGCCGCCGGCGGCGTCGATCGCGAGGATCGCGCCGCCCACCGCCGCCGCGGTGCCGATCGCGCCGAGCAGCCCGCCGGACGTGACGTGGGCCTCGGCGACGACGAGCACCACGCCGGCGAGCAGGAGGGCTATGCCGAGTGCGCCCATGTCTGAGGCATACCCGTCTGGGCGAAAAGTGGCAAGTCGCAACGGGCGCGGCGGTGTGTCAGCGGTCGAGCTGGTCGACCCGGCACTCCGTCGGGTCCTTGTCGTCGCGCCAGCGCGCCACCTTGGCGCCATGGCGGATGCGCCCGCCGCTGACGTGGTCGAACGTGACCTCGACGACCAGCTCGGGCCGCAGCTTCACCCACTGGAGGTCGCGGGGTGGGCGGGACGAATTCCAGCGCGAGGGCTCGCCGCTGCCGCGCTCGCCGGTCTCGTACGGCGCCAGGCGATCGACCAGCTCGCGCTTCTCCTTGGCCGAGAACCCGGACGAATGACCGACCTCGCGCAGCCGGCCGTCCGGCGTGTAGAGGCCGAGGATCAGCGCGCCGACCGTGCGCTCGAGCTTGCCCGGCCGCCAGCCGAGCACGACCGCGTCGATCGTGCGCACCCGCTTGATCTTGACCATGCCGGCGCGCTCGCCCGGGCAGTACGGCGCGTCGAGCTCCTTGGCCACGACGCCCTCGGCGTCCTGCAGCCACGGTTGCGCTGCCGCGGGGTCCAGCGTGAACGGCGTGACGTCCATCGGGGCGCCGGCGATCGCCTCCAGCGCGGCCCGGCGCTCGCGGAAGGGCCGCTCCAGCAGCGACGCGTCGTCGCGCGCCAGCAGGTCGAAGGCGACGAACCGCGCCGGCGTCTTCTCGGCCAGCATCGCCACGCGCGACGCCGCCGGGTGGATGCGCTGGCCGAGGAGGTCGAACTCCTGGCCGCCGCGGTCGTTGAGGATGACGATCTCGCCGTCGACGACGTAGCGGCCGGGCGGGAAGCGCAGCTCGGGGAAGTAGCGGTTCAGCGGCTTGCCGTTGCGCGACTGCAGGTGCACGTCGTCGCCGTCGACGAACGCGATCGCGCGAAAGCCGTCCCACTTGGGCTCGTAGGACCAGCCCTCGCCCTCGGGCAGCGCCGTGCGCGAGCGGGCGAGCTGCGGGGCGACGGGCGGGCTCAGCGGCAGGGCCACGATGGGCAGGCTACCGGCGCCGTCCGGCGGCGACGTGAACCGGGGATGCGGCGGCTGCACGCGCGGTTGCACGGTCCGCCGCCGACAGGATTCCGGCCCGCGCGCGCAGAACTGACCCGCCGTGTCACTGCCATCCGCCGACGGTTCCCATCCCCCGCTCCAGGAAGCCTTCGAGGTCTGGGGCGCCGCCGCGACGCTCGCCGGCGCGGTCGCCGTGCTCGAGGTCGATGCGCGCCCGCTCGCCGCGCCCGACGGAGAGCCGATGCTCATCTCCGAGGTCGCCGGCGAGCACGACGTCCACGGCTGCTGGGGCGCCGAGGAGCTGACCGAGGGCGTGCGGCGCCTGACGTTCGTGGCCGGCGCCGAGGTCGTCTCCGGGCGGGTGTGGCTGTGGTGCGAGGACGCCAAGGCCGTCGAGATCCCGGCTCCGGTCCTGCAGATGCCGGCGCCGGTGGCCGAGGAGGCGGCGCCGGAGGACGCGCCGGGGTTCGAGTCGATCTTCGACCGCGAGGAGCCCGCGACCGGTGCGTTCGCGGCGCCGGCGCCCGACGCGGACGAGTCGAGCACCTGGCTCGCCGGTCAGCGCTTGGGAGCTTCGCCGCGCCGGACCTGCGCCATCTGCGCGACCACGTCCAGCGCCAGCACCTGCCCGCGCTGGTCGCGCTCGCCGCCGCCTTCGTCGCGCTGCTGGTGATCGCGTTCACCGGCGTCGGGCCGACCGCGTTCTGACGATCAGTCGGCCTGGCCTGCGGCCACCGGCGCGGGCGCGGGCGCGGGCGGCGCCGGCGGCGCCGGCTCGCCCTCGATCGAGAGGCGCGGCAGGCGGCGGTCCAGCCAGCCCGGCAGCCACCAGGCCGAGCGGCCGAGCAGCACCATCACCGCCGGCACGAGCAGGCAGCGCACGACGGTTGCGTCCACGGCCACCGCGACCGCCATCCCGAGCCCGAACTGCTTGACCGTCGGGTCCTCGTTGCCGATGAACGCCGCGAACACGCTGACCATGATCAGCGCGGCCGACGTGATGACGCGCCCGGTGGAGGCGATGCCGTCGATCACCGCGCGGCGCGGGTCGCGGGTCTCGTTCCAGCGCTCGTGGCAGGCGCTGAGCAGGAAGACCTCGTAGTCCATCGACAGCCCGAAGAGGATCGCGAACATCATCAGCGGCACGAAGCTGACGATCGGCACCGCCTCCGACAGGCCGATGAGCGAGCCGGCGAACCCCTCCTGGAAGACGAGCGTCACCACCCCGTAGGCGGCGCCGATCGACAGCAGGTTCATGACCGCCGCCTTGACCGGCAGGAGGATCGAGCGGAACGCCAGCAGCAGCAGCACGAAGCTCAGCGCCAGCACGACCGCGATGACGATCGGCAGGCGGTCGGAGATCTCGGCGGCGAGATCCACCCCGGCCGCGGTCTGGCCGCCGAGCTGCGCGTCGAGGCCGCTGGGGGCGATGACGTCGGCGCGCAGCCGCCGCACGAGGCCCTCGGTGGCCAGGTCGCCCGGCGCGGTGGTCGGCGTGACGGTGAGCAGCACGGCCTGCCCGTCCTGCGCGGGGATCGGCGGCGACACCGCGGCCACGCCGCGCGCGTCGCCCAGCGCGGTGCGCAGCTCGTCCACGGCGTCCGGCGGCGGGGTGGGTGGGCCACCGATCACGATCAGCAGCGGACCGTTGGCGCCCGGCCCGAAGCCCTCCGACAGCAGGTCGAACGCGACCCGCTGCTCGGTGCCCTGGGCCGCCGTCCCGGCGTCGGCCTGGCCGAGGTGCAGCGAGAAGAGCGGGATCGTCAGCGCGGCGAGGATCGCCACGCCGGCCACCAGCGCCGGCCACGGCCGCCGCGCCACCGCCTCCGCCCAGCGCCGCCAGCCGCTCGCGCCGCTGCGCTGCGCGCGGCGGTGCAGTCCGGGCACCGCCAGGGCGTTGATCTTGGTCCCCGCGATCGCCATCAGGCACGGCAGCAGCACGATCGCCGCGAGCACCGCGATGGCGACGACGATCGCCGCCGAGTACCCGAGCGCCGCCACGAGCGGGATGCCGGTCAGCGCGAGCGAGCACAGCGCGATCACGACCGTGCCGCCGGCGAACACCACCGCGTTGCCGGAGGTGGCGACCGTGCGCGGGATCGACTCGGCGACGGTCATCCCCGCCGCCAGGTTCTGGCGGTGGCGGGTGATGAGGAACAGCGCGTAGTCGATGCCGACGCCGAGCCCGATCATGGTGCCGAGCGTCGGCCCGACCGTCGGGACGGTGATGAGATGGCCGAGCACGGTCACCAGCGACAGCCCGGCCCCGAGGCCGATCAGCCCGGTGACCAGCGGCAGCCCCATCGACACCACGCTGCCGAACGTCACCAGCAGCACGATGACCGCGATGAGCAGGCCGATCGCCTCGCTGGGGTCCTCGATCTGGGCCTCGGCCTGCTGGCCGACGATCCCGCCGACGGCCACCGTGAGCTGGTCGCGGGCGCCCTGCGTCGCGGCGACGACCGCGTCGGCGGTGTCGCGCGTGAGGTCCTGGGGGGTGCCGTCGAGCGTGACCGTCGCGTAGGCGATGCGCCCATCGGGGCTGACGGTCGCCGGCGTGAACGGGTCGCCCACCGCCTGCACGCCGTCGACGTCGTCGACCCGCCGGATCGCCGCCTCGACCGCCGTGCGGTTCGCGCCCCGGTCGACGCGGCCCTGGTGGGCGGCGAAGACGATCGGGCTGGAGGCCTGCGTCGCGCTGGGGAAGTGCGCGGCCAGGAGGTCCTGGGCGCGCTGGGTTCCGGTGCCGGGCAGGCTGACGTTGTCGCTCGTTCGCGTGCCGAGCACGCTCGCCGCGACCGCCAGGCCGATCACCGCGAGGACGCAGCACACCAGCACGGTGAAGCGGCGGCGCACGCACAGGCGTCCGAGCCTCTCGAGGGCGGCGCTCACTGCGCCGGCATGCAATCAGCTGCCGCTGAGTGGCGCAAGGGATGCAAACGAACGTCCGGACCGCCGCCGGTCACGCACACCGCGACCGGCGGCTGGGACCGTCAGGCCGGGGCCGGTGCGAGCGCGCGGTAGGCCTGGGCCAGCCGCGCGACGCCCTCCTCGATCTCGGCCGGCCTGACCCCCGAGTACGCCAGGCGCAGCGTGTTCTCGCCGCCCTCGAGCAGGAAGTCCGTGCCCTTGACGATCTGCACGCCGCGCTCGGCCGCCGCGGCGAACAGCGCCGCCACGTCGGTGCCCTCCGGCAGCTCGACCCACAGGAAGTAGCCGCCCTCCGGGGCGACGAAGCGTGCGTCGGGGATCTCGCGCTCGAGCGCGGCGCACAGCACGCCGGCGCGCTCGGCCAGCGCCGCCTTCACGGTCTCGATCGACTCGCGGATGCGCCCGCTGGCGCAGAACTGGTACACGATGCCCTGAGCGACCATCGACGGCGAGATGTAGGTGTGCGTGGCCAGCGCGGTGATCCGCGCGATCAGCTCGGCCGGGCCGACGAGGTAGCCGACCCGCACCCCCGGGCAGACGGTCTTGGAGAACGACGACGCGTAGACGACCGAGCCGTGCTCGTCGAGCGAGAGCATCGTCGGCAGCATCTCGCCCGCGAAGCGCAGGGCGACGTACGGGTCGTCCTCGAAGATCGTGAAGCCGTGCTCGGCGGCGAGCGCCAGCAGCTGCGAGCGCTTCTCGCGCGAGAGCGTGTAGCCGGCCGGGTTCTGGAAGTTCGGGATGATGTGCGCGAGCGTCGGCTTCAGGCCGGCGTCCAGCGCCTCATGCAGCGCCGCAACGTCGAGCCCGTCGGGCTCGAGGTCGATCATGTGGATGTCGGCGCGGCGGTACTTGCGCAGGTTCAGCAGCGTGCGGTCGTAGGTCGGCTTCTCGACGACGACGCTGTCGCCCGCGCTCGACCAGCATCTCGAACAGGAACGCGTCGGCCTGCATCGAGCCGTTGGTGACGATGACCTGCGAGGGTCGACGCCGTGCTGCTCGGCGATCCAGGCGCGCAGGGGCGGGTAGCCGATCGCGGTGCCGTAGCCGGTCAGCCCCGCGGCGTCCTCGGCGAAGGCGAGGGCCGCCGCCTCGCGCAGGCCCTCGACGTCGACGATGTCAAGCGACGGCGCGCCGCGGGCGAAGGAGATGGTGTCGGAGGGGCCATGCCCAAGACACTACGAAACCCGCGCGGGCGACCGTCGGGACGTGCGCGCGCCGCTCAGCCGCCGCGGCTCGACGCGCCGACCCGCACGGCTTGGGCCCGTCGCCGCGCCGCTCAGCCGCCGCGGCTCGACACGCCCGGGATGCCGCTGGGCTGCGGCGTCGTGGTCGCCGGCGTGGGCTGGGGCGCCGTGGTCGTCATCGTCTGGACCGTCGTCGTGCCCGACGGCGTCGTGACCGTGCGCGTCGTCGTGGTCGTCGCCGGCTGCGGCGCCGGCTTGCGGCCGCGGTTCTCGATGATCGCCAGCTCCTCGGCCAGCTGCGCGTCGGTGATCGGCACGAGGCGGTTGACGGTGGCCAGCCCTGCGCGCTGTTGAGGTACGCGCGCACGTAGGCGCGGACCTCCTCGCGCGCCAGCGCCTGGCGCGACGAGAACACGTAGTAGCGCCGCGACAGCGGATACGCGCCGGAGGTGATCGTGATCGGGGACGGGAAGACGCAGTTCGGCCCGGGGTAGATCGCCTCCCCGTCCTTCGTCTCCTTCGGAAGCTGGCTCGCGGGCAGGTCCGGGATCGCCTGGGCTGTCGGCACCGTCGTGACGGTGCCCTCCGGCGTCGTGACGGTCGCCGACGGCCCGACCTCGGGGACCGTCTCCGTGGTGGCGCCGCGCGCCGCGAGGATCCGCTTGCGGTCCTTCTCGGTCAGGTCGTCGAGCGTCACCGGCTGGCCGGACTTCGTCACCGCCACGCCGTAGTCGATCTCCAGCGGACGCAGTTGGTCCTCGAAGAGCTCGTAGTAGGTGAAGCGGAAGCCGCCGACGACCCCGGGGGCCTGCGCCTCGGCCAGCACGCCGCGCGCGAAGCGGCGCACGCGATCGCGGATCTCGCGGTCGAACTTGGCGTTGACGCGGGCGGCCGCGCGGCGCTTGGCCTGGCTGCTGCGCTCGCGGTTGCGGGCCTCGAGCCGGGCCGCCTGCTCCGGGGTGAGCGTGACCTCGCTGCGCGCCAGCCGGCGGTTCTCGCGCTCGATCTCGCGCAGCACCTCGCGGTCGGCGCGGCGCACCGCCGCGTCGACCTCGCGCCGGCGCTCCTCGTCGACCTGGCGGCGCAGCCGCTGCTCGTAGGCGTCGATGCGCCGCTGCGCATCGGCGACGCGCCGCGTGCCGACGACCTCCTCGCGCTCGAGCATGTCGGTGCGCTCGACCACGTAGTCGGCGCGCACGTCGGCCAGCGACGGGTTGTCGACGCCCAGCACGACCTGGCCGAAGAACTCGAAGTTGGCCGAGCCGTCCTCGCGGCCGGTCGTGGTCAGCGGCAGGTCGAAGAAGCCGAGCTGCGCCCACGACGTGTACGGCGACCCGGCGCGGAAGATGTCGCGAGCCTGCTGGACGGTGACGCAGTCGCCGCCGACGTCGGTCTCGTTCTTGGTGGCGATGACCTCCGCGTCGGCCGCCGTCGCCAGCGGCTCGGACAGCTCGACGCCCCGGTTGTTGCAGGCGCGCACCTCCGCCTCGGTGGGCAGGCGCGCCACCTCGATCACGTCGACGCGGCCGGCGCACAGGTCGGCGAACGCCTGCTCCTCGCCGGCGGTGATGCGGGCCACGCGGACGTTCGAGCTCTCGAGGAAGCGGTTCGTGGCGTCGATGCTCAAGCCTCCTTCGATGCCGTCCACGCGCACCGTGTTCTCCGGCGCTGCTGGCAGCGGCGGCGCGTTGCGGCGCACCGTGCTCGTGGGCGTCGTCCCCTCCGGTGCGGCGACCGTGGGCTGGCCCGAGTCGCTCGTGTCGATGCCGCAGGCGACGAGCACCGCGGCGGCGACGCCGGCGAGCAGGGCGGCGATGGCGAGGCGGATGCTCACGACGCAACCTCCCGCAGGGTCGTAGCCGTGGTGGGTGAGGACCCGCAGGGTCTCACGGCACCACCGGCGTGAACGTCTGGGGGGACACGGCGGTCGAGCCGAGCGGCGGGACCTTGAGCAGCTCGGGCAGCTGCATGACCTCGAAGTCCGACAGGCGCAGGAACTGCACCTCGTTGCCGCGCAGCAGCGGGGTGCCCTGGTGGCGCAGGCGGGCGAGGTTGCGCGGCAGCGGGTCGCGGCCGTTGGCCGCCAGCAGCCGGCCGTCGGACGCGCGCAGCAGCCGATTCCAATTCGCGTTCTGCTTGGCGTACAGCGTCGGCGTGCGCGAACGGTCGACGACGATCGCGCCGTACTTGCGCAACGCCTCCAGGATCGCGCGCGCCGCCTTGCGGTTCGTCCGCGGCGCGATGCAGTCGGTGCGGGTCTCGCCGCGGCTGTCGCGCAGGCGCCCGGGGCCGCACGTCGGCAGCGTCGCCAGCGCGTCGAAGCGGTCGGTGCGCAGGCGGATGCGCGCCCCCTCGGGCAGCGAGCTCGTGCGCCCGTTGCCGTCGGTGGCCGACGCCGGCTGCACGTAGGTGCGCTGGGCGGGGCCGGGGACCGAGATCGCCAGCGCGTGCTCGATGCGCCCCGCCGCCACCTCCTCGGGCAGCAGGACGCCGGCGAACAGCGGCAGGCCGGAGCCGCGCGCGCTGACCGAGTTGGGGCGCTGGTAGCCGGGGCCGTTGAGCGCCCACTTGCGCATGAACTGGAACGAGATGACGTTGCGGTCGGTGCTGCCGCGCCGGGCGCGCCACAGGTCGTAGGCCACGCCCTCGCGGCGGTTGAGCACGGTGAACCAGCCGTCGTACTGGGGCAGCGGCGACGTGTCGGGCGGGATCAGCAGCTCGTCGACATCGCGGGCGTCGCCGCAGTCGGGCGGGATCTGGCGGCAGACCATCTTGGTCGCCACGCCGCCCTGCTCGTCGACGATCGGCACGGTCCACGCGGTGGTGTTGATGAACAGCGGATCGTCGATCCGGCGGCGCTGCGTGGTGATCGTGTTGCCGCGTTCGGTCACGCCGATGCGCTCCTGGGCCTCGCTGATCATGCGGTCGGAGTCCTGGTCGACGGCCTGGCCGGCGATGGTGGTGTTCCACGGGCTCGACGCGGCGAACGGGCGGAAGATCGCGGTCGTGCCGAGGCTGCCGGTCTCGCCCGCCGCGCCGGTGTCGGTGGACGCCGCGCCCGGCGTGCCCTCGGTGCCCGCGCCGCCGACGCCCGGCGCGTTGGGCTGGGCCGGGGTCGTGGTCGCTCGCGGCTGGGTCACGGTGCGGGTGACGACGGTCGCCGTGCCGGTAGCGCCGCCGCCGTCGCTGCCGCAGGCGGCGACGGCGAGCGCGAGGCCCGCCGCCGCGAGCACCGAGGCCAGGACGCGCGCGGTCACGGCGCGTCCTCGGACGGCGGCGTGGGCGGGCGCGGTGGCGCAGCCGGCGGCTCGGCCTGTGGGGGCGGTCGCCGAGGCCCGACAGGCGGATGGCCGGGCGCGCCGCCTCGCGCGCGGCCTGCTCGGCCGCCGCGCCCAGCGCGACGACGAGCTCGTCGACCTGGCGGCGCACCTCGGCCGCCTCGGCCAGGCGGCTCGGGATGGCCTGCGCGGCGGCGATCAGCGCGTCGGTGATCTCGGTGATCCGGCGCACGCGCGCGTCGGCGAAGGCCTGCACGCTGCGGCGCGCCTCGTCGAGATGGCGCGCGGCGTCCACCTCGGCCTGCGCGCGGATGCGCCGGGCGTCGCGCTCGGCCTCCATGCGCACCTCCATGGCCCGGCGGGCGGTTGCGTCCTCGACCTCCTGGCGGAGGGCCTCGGCCGCGCGCCGCGCCGTGGCCATGATCTCCTCGACGCGCGCGCCCACCGACGCGGTCGGGTCGCCGGCCGGGCCGGGCATCTCTTCGTCGGGCGGGCTCACCCGGCGGGCGCGAAGGTCTGGGACTGGTCGGTCCCGCTCTGGGACTCGGCGGGACGGCGCACCGGCGCGGTCGGGTTGCGGGCCGCGACCTGCGCGAGCACGTAACGCTCGGTGCGGTAGACGGGCACGATGCCGGGGATCGTGCCGGCGTTCAGGCCCGGGTAGTGACGCGTGATCAGGTCACCGGAGCGGGGGTTGTACGCGGCCAGCAGGTAGCGCACCTTCCCGTACGGGTCGTTGAGCACGGAGGTCCACTTCGCGTCGCCCTTGTCGATGCGGTCGAAGAACACCTGCGGGCGGCCGTTGAGCAGGATGACGCCGAACGTCTGCGCGTTGTCGGTGAGGATCGCGTTCTTCGCGTTGATGTGGTCCTTGATGTACTGCGCCATCTGCGCCTCGGGGTCGATCCCGACGGTGAAGCCGCCACGGGACGACGTGCCCTCCTGGCTGTCACCGGTCGCGATCGCGCGGGTGAACGCCTGCTCGAGCGACTGGAACGGGTAGTCCTCCATGCCCTTCCAGGCGGTGAACAGGTTCACGATCAGCAGCACCAGCGTCACGCCCCACACCACTAACCGGAACGGGGCGTAGCTTCGGTACACCCAGGCGGCGCCGACGAGCGACGTCAGCGCCATCGGCATCGCGTCGCGCAGCGTGAGCAGGCCCTCGTCCTGGGCGATCAGCGCGTGCGCGCCCATGATCACGATGCCGAGCACGACGAAGCTGGCCAGCCACAGCGCCATGTCGTTGCGCTGGCCCAGGAACGCGATGACGAGCGCGGGCACCGCCGCGAACGCCAGCGGGAACACGGCCACGTTGAGCTCGAGCAGGCGGCGCGAGACCGCGTCGAAGCCGAGCGAGCCGCTGACGTCGATGCCGGTCGCGTTGACCGCCTGCGTCGACGCCTGGTCCGACAGCCAGCCGAACGGCTCGCCGACGATCAGCGCGTTGAACAGGATCCACAGGGCGAGCGCGTAGACCACCGGCGCGCAGAACGCGATCACCGATCCCTCGACCTCGACGGCGCTCGCCCGCCGGCGTACGAGCGCGACCCCGATCAGCAGCGCCACGAGCACCGCCCACACCGTGAACGAGTAGCGGGTGAGCACGAGCAGGGCGAAGCCGAGGCCGGCGGCGATGAGGTAGCGCGGCTCGGTCGTCTCGTACCAGGAGATGAACGCGTACAGGCAGAACGCGAGCATCGCGAGGTAGACGGCCTCGCTCATGCCGTTGCCCGCGTAGAAGACCCACAGCGGGTTGATGCCGAACGCGACGATGAGCGGCAGGCGGAAGATCAGCGGCATCTCGCAGCGCGCGAGCGTGCGATCCAGCCACACGATGCCCGCCGCCGCGCACAGCGAGGTCAGCAGCGGCAGCGCGACCAGCGAGGTGGCGACCGGCTTGACGACCGTCAGTGGCAGGAAGGCGAACGTCGTCAGCGGCGGGAACTGGAAGCCGATCGCCGCGAGCTTGGGCGGATCGTTCCACCACACCAGGTAGGCGTCGGTCAGCCGGTTGAGCCCGCCGAAGACGATGACGTGGCTGTCGATCGTGACCTTGTAGCCGACGAAGAAGTAGAAGGCCGCGAAGACCGCGAACATGAGCAGGCCCAGGCGGAGGCCCGGGATCGCGACCTCGGGCCGGTAGGGGCGGTCGTCGAGCGGCGTGCCCGCGATGTGGGCGCGGTGCGCGGGTGCGGCGGGGGGTGCGGCGACGGCCATCAGGCGGCGTGGGCGCGATCGGGAACGGGCGCGGCGGGGGCGAGGGCGGCCGCGGCGCCGGCGTCGGTCGCCCGCGGGGCGCGCGCGTGCGGGCCGGGCGTCGTCGGCGCGTGGCCGGCGTCGAGGCCGTGGACGGTCTTCTCCCAGTAGAACGGCCGGTAGAAGAGCTGCAGGAAGCCCTTCCAGGCCGCCAGCGACATGAGGCCCCAGTACAGGGGCGACAGCAGGGCGTACTTCGCCAGGTCGAAGTACCCGCGCTGCACGCATCCGGCGACGTTGAGGTACATGAACACGAAGTTGCCGATGAACAGCTGGAACGCCGCCGCGTAGAAGATGACGCTGGGGAAGATCTGGCGGATGAGGTCGGACTCGGTGAAGAAGAACAGCGTGGTCAGCGCCCAGAAGATCGGGTTGAGCAGGAAGATGAACGTCCCGCCGACGACCATCTGGAAGCTCAGCCAGCTCTTGAACCCGACCTGGCGCATCAGCCGGAACGGGTGGCGCATGTGCACGAGCCACGTCTGGATGTAGCCCTTGATCCAGCGCGAGCGCTGGCGGATCCAGTTGCCGAGCTCGGAGTTGGCCTCCTCGAGCGTGGTCGAGTCGATCATCGCGGTCTTGTAGCCGGCCTTGTGCAGGCGGATCCCGAGGTCGGCGTCCTCGGTGACGTTGAACGGATCCCACGCCGCGAGGTCGATCAGGCGATCGGTGATGAAGTGGTTGCTGGTGCCGCCGAGCGGGATCGGCACGTCCTGCGCGTCCAGGCCGGGCAGCAGGAGGTCGAAGTGCATCGAGTACTCCGTCGTGAACCAGCGCGTGAGCAGGTTCTGGTCGGAGTTGAAGTAGTTGAGCTTGGCCTGGATGCAGGTGACGGCGGGGTCGACCTTCGTGAAGGCGATGACGATCTTCTTCAGCTGGTCGGGATCCGGCCGGTCCTCGGCGTCGAAGATGACGACGTACTTGCCGTCGGCCTGCAGCAGCCCGTAGTTGCAGGCCTTCGGCTTCGTCTTCGGCTGTGCGTCGGGCACGATGACGGTCTTGAAGTGCGGCGGCAGGTCCATCGCCTCGATCGCCGGCACGGTCTCGTCGTCGTCCTCCTCGCACAGCAGGCGCACGTCGAGCTTCGTCTTCGGATAGTCCAGGCCGCCGATGCCGGCCACGAGCCGCGGCACGACCGCCGCCTCGCGGTAGAGCGGGATGAGGATCGTGTACATCGGCAGGTCGCGCTCGTCGAGGTTGGCCAGCTCCTCGTCGGTGACCTCGACCTCGTACTGGTGGCTGAGCGCCGAGTACGTGAGCTTGAACTTGTAGAGCGACGTCGAGAGGTAGAAGAGACTCGACAGCGCCATGGTGATGATCAGCGTGAGCTTCGGCTCGAGGATCAGGCACAGCAGGAAGAGCAGCGCCAGCGCGAGGAAGACCGCCTTCTGCGGGCCCGACAGGACGCGGTTGGCGGACTCCTCGGGGAAGCGGTCGAGCAGGTCCGAGCGGGCGACGGTGACGTACTCGCCGCCGTGGACGCGCTGCAGCAGCTCGTCGATCGAGTTGCGCGAGGCGAGGAAGCCGCGCAGCTCGAGGTTCGTGTGCTCGCGCAGCGCCGCCACGGTGTCGTCGTCGAGGACGTCGGCGATGGCCAGGTACAGCGTCGTGTCGTCGACGGCGATGGGCACGACGCGCAGGTGCCGGGCGAGCGGCTCGGGGATGAGCGCGAGCGCCTCCGGGTCCGGGTCGTACTCCGACAGGTCGACGAGCGGGAGCTGGAACTGCTCGGCGAGGACGGCGACGAGCTCGGGCTCGTGGATGATGCCCGCGTGCACGAGGATGTCGCCGACGCGGCTGCCGGTGCGCTCCTGCTCGGCCAGCGCCGCGCGGACCTGCTCGTCGGTGGCCAGCCCGCGCGCCACGAGCAGGTCGCCGATGCGCGTCGGGTAGTCGGGGTCGGTCACCGCATCGTCGCGGTCGAGCGGCATCGCGGCGAACGTCGCGTCGATCGCGCGGTCCACGTCCTCCTCGGGGCTGACGACGAAGCGCACCGAGCGGCCGGTCAGGGCGGTGGCGACCTCGCGGGCGACCTGGTCGAACGGCTCGGGCGTCGCGATCGTCACTACGCCGTTGGCGTAGGAGACCGGCAGCATCCGGTGGTAGCGGCAGATCTGCTCGCTGAGCAGGCGCGCGGCCAGCGGGTTGATCGCCAGGTGGTCCGGGTCCTCGCGATGCGCCGGGTCGAGGGTCGCGAACGGCAGGCCGGCGTGCGCGGCCAGGCGCCGGTAGAAGCTCCGGCTCGGCTCAGGGGCGGTCGTCGTCTGCATCAGCTCGTGCCCGCCGCGCGCTGCAGCGCGCGGCCGATCTCGGCTGCGGGCGCGATGACGATATCGACGGCGACGTACGGAAACCGGCGGCGCACGAGGCCCAGATCCGGATCGGGTCGAGCGCAGGCGACCTTGAGCCGGTCGCCGACGAGGATCACCGGCACTGCCTGCTCGCGTGCGGCGAGCGCGGGCGGGAGGTAGTGGAAGAGCTTGGGGTCGGGCTGGAAGCCGCGCAGGCCCGTGTAGCCCAGGCCGGCCTCGAGCGCCACGGCCATCGCGGCGTGTGCCTCATCGGTCATGGGACGGCCTCGGGGTCATCGGGGGATCGGGGGCTCCTGCGCGTCCGCCTGATCGAGGACGTCGCGGCGGCCTAGGGCCTCGCGGCTGAGGGACGTCGAGGGGCGGCGCTCGGGCGGCGCCGTGGCCGACTTGCCGTTGCCGGTGCGGCGACGGTGTGAGCGGTCGAATATGGCGAAGCCCACGTAGAAGACGAGCAGGATCGCCAGCGGGGCAACGAGGAACGACAGGAAGAACACCGCGAAGCCGAGCAGCGCGATCAGCGTCACCCCGATCAGCGCGAGCGGCTGATAGCGATCGTCGCGCTGCGGCGGAGGCATGGCCGGCCTAGCCTCCCGTGGCGGCCGGACGGAGATCGATGCGCAGGCGGCCCGCGGCAGCCTCCGCGACCTCGAACCCGCCGCCCTGATCGGCGCGGATCTCGCGGACGAGCGCGACCGGGGTGACGACGCGCAGCTCGATCAGCGCCCGGTTGCCCTCGAAGCCGGAGACGTAGACGTCCTCGACGCCCGGCACGCGCGCGAGCCTCTGCTCGAACGCGCTGAGGGCGGCGATGTCGGTGAACGGCCCGGCGTCGACGACGACGGGGCCCTCGAAGACCAGGTCGTCGTGCCCGCCGGCGCCCGGTGGGGCGGCGGCCGTCTCCGGGGCGGATATGGGGGATGGCACGGTGGGCGGGAGTGGGCCGGTGGCCGCCGCCGGTGCGGGCGTGGGCGGTGGCGCGGTGGTGGACGCGGCGGGCGGGAATGGGCTGGTCGCCGCCGCCGGTGCGGGCGTGGGCGGTCGCGCGGTGGTGGGCGCGGCGGGCGGGAGTGAGCTGGCGGGCGGCGGCGCGGTGGCGGGCGCGCCGTCGACCGGGGCGGTGCCCATGCCCGGCACCGCGGGCTGCTCGGGCGGCGGCGGGGTCACGGCCGGTGCGGTCGGCGGCGGCGCGGGTGCCGCGGCCAGAGGCGGCGCGGCGGCGAGGACCGATGGGGCGGCCGGGGCGCCGATCCGCTCGAGCACCCGGCTGTACTCGGCCTCGAGCTCGCGCGCGGTGCGCTGCAGCTGCTCGCGGAAGCGCAGGAGCTCGTCGACCTGTCCGGTCAGCCCACCCAGCCGCGCACGGGCCTCGGCGAGCAGGCGGTCGGCGTCGCCCATGCCGGTGGCGGGGCGGGGTGGGGTGACGTCGGTGGGCGGCGCGGGGGTGGTCTCGAACGGCGGCGCCGGCGGCGTCCTGAGCGGTGGCGCCGGCTCAGCCTCGACCGGAGGCGCCGGGGAGGTCTCGAACGGCGGCGCCGGGGAGGTCTCGAACGGCGGCGCCGGCGCGGTGTCGGGCGCTCCCGCCGTCAGCTCGGCCTCGAGCCGGCGCAGCTTGCGCTCGAGATCGCTCAGCGTCGCGGAGACGTTTGCGCCTCCAGGTCCATATGGAGTCCGTGCCGTCACCAGACCAGCCGCCGTCGGGGTGGAAATCGTCCCACCGGGATTCGGGGCCACGCTAGCAATACCTCCCCCTGCTCCTACCGGGACTTCTACCGGTCTACCGGGGGATTCGGTACGGACCGTCATGTGCCTCCTTGCCGCCGCGCGCGCCATCAGGACCGCGCGCTGGTTTCCTAGGCCTCACGGTAGGAGCGGGCCGCTCGCGCTTTCACGGTTCCCGCCCAGGTTGGACGAACGTTGTATTCGTGCGGATCGTCACCGGCGCCCGCGCGCGCCGCGCTCGTGCCAGCGGCGCGCCGCCGCTCGACCAACCAGATCGAAGCCGGCCGCGCCCCGCCCGGGGCGCGGCCCGGCGCCGATCAGCCGCCCAGGATCTCCACCGCGATGTCGGCGACCTGCGTCGGCGTCCGCCCGACCCGCACGCCGCGGGTCTCGAGCGCCTCGGCCTTCGCCACCGCGGTCCCCTGGGTGCCGGAGACGATCGCGCCGGCATGGCCCATCGTCTTCCCGGGCGGCGCGGTGAAGCCGGCGATGTAGCCGACCACCGGCTTGGAGACGTTCGCCGCGATGTACTCGGCGGCCTCCTCCTCGGCCGAGCCGCCGATCTCGCCGCTCATGACGATGAGCTCCGTCTGCGGGTCCTGCTCGAACAGCGCGATGACGTCGATGAAGCTCGACCCCGGCACCGGGTCGCCGCCGATGCCGACGATCGTCGAGTTGCCGAACCCGCGCTGGGCCAGCTCGTTGCCGATCTGGTAGGTCAGCGTGCCCGAGCGCGACACCACGCCGACGTTGCCCTCCTTGAAGAAGGCGGCGGGGATGATGCCGACGTTCGCCTTGCCCGGCGACAGGATGCCCGGGCAGTTGGGCCCGACCAGACGCACGTCGCCCGACCGCTGCAGCTGGGTGTAGACCCGCAGCTCGTCGTGGGCGGGAATGCCCTCGGTGATCGCGATGATCAGCTTGATGCCGGCGTCCGCCGCCTCGAGGATCGAGTCGGCGGCGAAGCGCGGCGGGACGAAGATCATCGCCGTGTTCGCGCCCCGCTGGGCGACGGCGCGCTCGAACGTGTTGAACACCGGGACGCCCTCGACGTCCTGGCCCTCCTTGCCGGGGGTCACGCCGGCCACGACGTTCGTGCCGTAGCGCCGGTTGTTCATCGCGTGGAACGTGCCCTCGCGGCCGGTGATGCCGGAGACGCAGAGGCGCGTCTCGTTGTCAACCAGGATCGACATCTACGCCGCACCTCCCGCCAGCTCGACGACCTTCGCCGCCGCGCCGTCCATCGTCGCCTCGGTGTGCACGTTGGGCAGGTTCGCCTCGGCCAGCAGCGCGCGGCCCTCCTCGTCGTTGGTGCCGTCCAGCCGCACCACGAACGGAATTCCGGCCCCACCCACCCCGATCTGCGCGAACGCGGCGATGAGCCCCCGGGCCACCTCGTCGCAGCGGGTGATGCCGCCGAAGATGTTGAACAGGACCGCCTTGACCTGCGGGTTGGAGAGGATCACCTCCACGGCGCTGGTGATCGCCTCGGCCTTGGAGCCGCCGCCCGCGTCGAGGAAGTTCGCCGGGCGGCCGCCGGCCTGGGCGACCACGTCGAGCGTGCTCATCACGAGCCCGGCGCCGTTGCCGAGGATGCCGATGTCGCCGTCGAGCTTGACGTAGGTCAGCCCGCGCTCCTTGGCCATCACCTCCTGCTCGTCCTCGCTGGAGACGTTGCGCAGCTCGGCGTTGTCGGGATGGCGGAACAGCGCGTTGTCGTCGAGCGTGACCTTCGCGTCGAGCGCGGCCACCGAGCGGTCGCCCTTGATGATGAGCGGGTTGACCTCGACGAGCATCGCCTCCTCGTCCTCGTAGGCCTCGTAGAGGCGGGCGAGCATGGCGCTGACGCCACGGACGACGTCTGCGTCCACGCCGGCGTCGAAGCACAGCCGGCGCGCGTGGAAGTCCTGAAAGCCGAGCAGCGGGTCGATGTGGAGCTTGGCGATCGCCGCGGGGTCCTCCTCGGCGACGGCCTCGATGTCCATGCCGCCCTTGGTGGAGAGCATCGCCAGCGTGGCCTTGGCCGAGCGATCGAAGACGAACGACGCGTAGTACTCGGAGGCGATGTCGCTCGCCTCCTCGATCCACAGCTCGTGGACGGTGAGGCCGCGGATGTCCATGCCGAGGATCGCCTCGGCGTGCGTGGCGACCTCGTCGCGGTCCTGGGCGACCTTGATGCCGCCCGCCTTGCCGCGCCCGCCGATCTGCACCTGCGCCTTGACCACGACGGGATAGCCGATGCCGTCGGCGACGTCGAGCGCCTCGTCGACGGTGGCGGCGTACCCGCCGCGGGGCACCGGGACCCCGTGGCGGGCGAAGAGTTGCTTGCCCTGATATTCGAGAAGGTCCATAGGAGCGCCCGACTCTATGGGTTCGCCGCCGCCCCCTGCGGTTCGGGCCTTGGGCGGTTTGGGACAATGCGCGGCCTCATGGCCCTCCCCACCAACGTCACCTTCGTCACCTTCGACGTCTACGGCACTCTCGTCGACTGGGAGACAGGGATCGCCGACGCCTTCGAGAAGGAGGCGTCCCGCGACGGGTTCACGATCGACCGCGACGAGGTCGTGACCCTGTTCCTGGAGATCTCGCGCGAGATCGAGTCCGGCTCCTACGAGCTCTACGCCGAGGTGCTGCGGCGCACCGCGATCGAGATCGCCAAGCGCATCGGCTGGGACCTCGAGCCGTCGCGCTCGGGCTTCCTGCCCGACTCCGTGCAGCGCTGGCGCCCGTTCAAGGAGACCAACGCGCAGCTGGCGAAGTTCAAGAAGGCCTACGACGTGGGCCTCATCTCCAACATCGACGACAAGCTGCTCGGCCAGACGCGCCGGCACATCCCGCTCGACTTCGATCTCGTCGTCACCGCCCAGCAGGTCCGCTCCTACAAGCCCGACCCGGCGCACTTCAAGGAGTGCGCGCGCCGCATCGGCGGCAAGAAGGGCTGGGTGCACGTCGCGTCGTCGCTGTACCACGACATCGAGCCGTGCCTGAAGGAGAAGATCCCGGTCGTCTGGGTCAACCGCCGCAAGGAGACGCTCGAGCCGGGCGCCAAGCGGCCGACGGCCGAGGTCAAGACGCTCGCGGAGGCGTTCAAGCTGATCAACGAGGAGTGAGGGTCCGCGCCGTCCACCCGGATGTGCTCGTCGCCACCAGCCGGGTCTGGCAGACGACGTGCACGGTCCTGCGCGGGGGCGGCGAGGGCTTCGTCGTCGACTCGCCGGTCCTGCCCGACGAGCTCGAGGTGCTGCCCGCGGTGCTCGAGCAGGCCGGCTTCCCGTTCTCCGGGCTGCTGGCCACGCACGGCGACTGGGACCACCTGCTCGGCCGCTACGCGTTTCCCGGCGCCGCGCTCGGTTGCGCGGAGACGACCGCGGCGCGGCTGACCGGCGCGCCGGGCGCGGCCCAGCGCGGGCTGCGCGGCTTCGACGACGACCACTACGTCGTCCGGCCCGGGCCGCTGTCGCTCGGACAGGTCGAGGCGCTGCCGGTGCCCGGCCATCTCGAGCTGGGCGACGCCGGCGAGCTCGAGCTGCATCCGGCCGACGGGCACACGCCCGACGGCATGGCGCTCTGGGTCCCCTGGGCGCGCGTGCTCGTCTGCGGCGACTACCTCTCGCCGGTGGAGATCCCGATGCTGAGCGAGGGCGGATCGCGCGGCGCCTACCTGGCGACGCTGGCGCGGCTCGAGCCGCTGGTCGAGCGGGCCGAGTGGGTCGTGCCCGGCCACGGCGACGTGCTCGATCCCCAGCGCGCCCTGGCGATCCTGCGCGAGGATCGCGCGTACCTGGAGGCGCTGCCGGACGCCGATCTGCCGCTCGCGCGGCGGACCGCGGCCCAGCGTCGCATCCACGAGCACAACCGCGGCAGGGTGACGTGACCCTGCTCAACCACGTGGCGATCGAGATGCCGCGCGCGCTGACCGAGGCGACGGTCGGCTTCTACGAGCTGCTCGGCTTCGAGCGCGTGGCGCCGCCCGCGTCGCTGCTGGACGTCGCCGCCTGGGTGCGCGACGGCGAGCAGACGATCCACCTGCTCTACGTCGAGGACCCGGTGGTGGCGCCGCGGGCGCACATCGCGGTGGTCCGGCTCGACTACGAGGCGACGATCGAGCGCCTGCGAGCGGCGGGCCACTCGTTCTCGTTGCACGAGGTGCACTGGGGCTCCCCGCGCGGCTACACGGCCGATCCGGTGGGCCACCGGGTCGAGATCATGCAGTTCGCGCCACCGCTGTAGATCGGCGCGGCGCGGCCGACTGAATTGGGCATGCCCCGTGTCCGCCGTCTGTCCGCCCTGCTGATCTGCGCCGTCGCCGCCCTCATGCTGAGCCCGCCCGCCCAGGCCGCCTCGCCGACGCGCGCGGCGGAGCCCACCGAATCGGGCAGCGCCACGGTCAAGACCCGCATCTGCGTGCGCAAGAAGACGCGGCGCGCGCGGGTCGTGCGCGTCAAGGGCGCTGCCGGCGCGGCGAGGCGCGCATGACGTGGAAGCGCTACCGCGATCTGGCCTCGTCCAACGCCGCGTCGGGCGACGCGGTGCCGGGCCCGCCGGGCCCGGAGGGGCTGAGCGGGCCGGCCGGGCCGCAGGGGCCGACCGGGCCGACCGGGCCGAAGGGCGGAAGGGGCGAGAGGGCGAGCCCGGTGAACGGGGCGAGCGCGGTGAGACCGGTGCGACCGGCCCGCAGGGCGCGGCCGGCCCGAGCGACATCTTCACCACGACGGGCACGGCGGGCGCCGCCGGCCCAGTCGAGGACACCCGCGCGACGCTGAACCTGCCCGCCGGCTCGTATCTCCTGCTCGGCCAGGCGACCGCGTTCTCCTCCAGCGAGGTCGGTCTGTGGCTCGTCAGCTGCCGGATCCGCGACCGCGGCACGCCGCTGGTCGAGAACGGCGCGACGATCGACGACGACAACACCGACGCGGCGACCGGCGGACAGCCCGACATGGCCAACATCGTGATGGTCGCGCCGCTCGTGACGCCCGGCGGCTCCGTGACCCTGCACTGCCGCGGCGTCCTCGGCCTGCCCCTGGTCGGCAACGTCAACCTGACGGCGATCCGCACCGGCGCGCTGCACACCTAGATGACTGATTCCACGACCTCGCACTCGGCTGCACGCGCCTCGCGGCGCCGGATCGCCACCCGCCAGACCCTTCCGTACGTCCAGTACTTCCCGGGTCTGGCGGGCGGCCGATCCACGATGCGCGCACATCCAAGTACGACGGCCGCGGAATCAATCATCTAGCGCTGTCAGTCCATCGGCTCGATCGCCCGGCCGAAGAACAGGGAGCGGGCGCCCTTGGAGCGCTCCGAGAAGCCGAGCCGCTCGTACAACGCGCGGGCGGGGGCATTGTCCTCGGTGGCGTCGAGCTCGATGCGCCGGCAGCCGCGCAGCGCCGCCCGTTCGAGCGCCAGCCGCACGAGCGCCTCGCCGCATCCGTGGCGCCGCGCGTCCGCGCTGACGAACAGGTCCTCGAGCCAGCAGTCCGGCGCGGCCGTCCACACGCTGAGGCGGTAGCGCAGCTGGACGACGCCGGCGGGCGCCGCATCGCCGCCCGGAGCGGCGAGCAGGTACTCGGTCTGCAGGTCCTCGCTCAGGCGCTCGACCATGGCCAGGATCGCGTTGTCCGACGGCCAGGGAGATCCCTCGGGGACCTGCCTCCCACCGGCAGGGGCGGCATACCCACCTTGTCCGCCGTGGGCCGGCGTCGGCGCCCCTCGCTTGCCCAGGTGGTCGCGGAACGCGATCAGCAGCCGGGCGACGGTCTCGGCCTCGTGCGGCTCGGCCAGCCAGGCGCGGGCGCTCATGATCGCTGGGTGATGTGCCAGTCGACCGCCATGTCGGCGACGACGTCGCCGGCACCGTTGGTCAGCTCGACGTTGACGGTGAAGCGGACGGAGCCCTCGTCGCGCAGCCGGGTCAGCAGGCCGTCGTGACTCTGGTCGAGGCGGCCGGTCGCGGTGATCGGCCCCCGCGCGATCCTGCGGTAGTCGATGCGCGCGCCGCGGGCGAGCGGCTCGATGTCGGCGATGACCTCGATGAAGGCGCCGGCGAACGCGGCGCCCGACGCCGCCTCGCCGGCCGCGAACAGCGCGCCCGCATGCTGGGAGCCGACGTGGTTGCGCAGCCGCTGGGCGTCGGGGAGCCGGACCACGCCGCGCCCCGCCCCCACCTCGACGATCTCCAACCCGAGGTGCGAGTTGAACGGGATCGCCTGCGCCATCCCGCCGCGGATCGCCTCGTAGTCCATGCGCCAACCCTACCCCGGGCGCGGCCTGGCGGGCCGCGCAGCGCCTACTCGGCCGCGGCGTCCTTGATGACCGCGAGCGTCGCGCCGCTCGTCACCGCGTCGCCGACCTTGATCGGCAGCTCGGCCACCACGCCGGACTTGTGCGCGGTGATCTCGTTCTCCATCTTCATCGCCTCGATGATCGCCACGAGCGCGCCCTCCTCGACGGTCTGGCCCGCCTCGACGAGGACCTTGAAGATGTTGCCCTGCATCGGCGAGGCGAGGGTGTCGCCGCCTCCGCCGCCGCCCGAGCGCGTGCGGGCCGAGCGGGTGGGCTTCCTGCCGTTGGTCGCGGACGCGGGCGCGGCGCCGCCACCGGCGAACGGGGGTCCGATCACCTTGACGTCGAAGCGCTTGCCGGAGACCTCGACCGTGTAGTCCTGCTCGACCTTCTCGGCCTCGTGATCGTCGGTCACCGGCGCCTGGTCGACGGCCAGCGACGTCAGCCACTGCTTGTCCTCGATGAGGTCGCGGCACGTCTCCGCCCGCGCCCACTGCTCGGAGGCCATGATCGCTTGGTGGAACGGGATCAGGGTGGTCAGGCCCTCGATCTCGTACTCGTGCAGCGCGCGCAGCATCCGGCGCGTGGTCTGCTCGCGGTCGGCGTCCCACACGATGAGCTTGGCCACCATCGGGTCGTACATGGGCGAGACCTCGCCGCCCGCGCCGACCCCGGAGTCCACCCGTACGCCCGGGCCGCTCGGCTCCTTGTAGGCGCCGATCTTCCCGGGCGCCGGAGCGAAGTTCTTCGCGGCGTTCTCGGCGTTGATGCGGCACTCGATCGCGTGCCCACGCAAGACCACGTCGTCCTGCGCCACGCTCAGCGGCTCGCCCGCTGCCGCCCGGATGCCCTCCTTGACGATGTCCACGCCCGTGACCATCTCCGTCACGCAGTGCTCGACCTGCACGCGCGTGTTCATCTCCAGGAAGAAGTACTCGCCGTCCTGGTAGAGGCCCTCGATCGTGCCGGCGCCGACGTAATCGACCGCGCGCGCCGCGTCGGTGGCGATCTGGCCGATCCGCGCCCGCATCGCCTCGTCGACGACCGGCGCCGGCGCCTCCTCGATCAGCTTCTGATGGCGGCGCTGGATCGAGCAGTCGCGCTCGCCGAGGTGGATCACGTTGCCGTGGCGGTCGGCCAGGACCTGGACCTCGACGTGGCGCGGGTCGGGCAGGTAGCGCTCGATGTAGACGGTCGGATCGGAGAAGAACTTCTCGCCCTCGCGCGCCGCGCCCTCGAACGCCTTCTCGAGCTCGTCCTCGGTCAGCGCGACCCGGAAGCCCTTGCCGCCGCCGCCGCCCGCGGCCTTGATCGCCACCGGGTAGCCGATCTCGGCGGCGATCAGCGCGCGCGCGTCGTCCACGGTGTCGACCGGCTCGGTCGTGCCCGGGACGATCGGCACCCCGGCCGCCTGCATGATCTCCCGCGCCCGGGTCTTGGAGCCCATCGCCTCGATCGCGCTGGCCGGCGGGCCGATGAACACGATCCCGGCGTCCTCGCACGCCTTCGCGAACGGCGCGTTCTCGGCCAGGAACCCGTAGCCGGGATGCACGGCCTGCGCGCCCGACTCGCGGACGACCTCGAGCAGCTTGTCGATGTTCAGGTAGCTCTCGGCCGCGGTCGGGCCGCCCAGCAGATAGGCCTCGTCGGCGCGCGCCACGTGCAGCGCATCGCGATCGATCTCCGAGTACACCGCGACCGACGCGATCCCGAGCTCTTCCAGCGCGCGGATGACCCGCAGTGCGATCTCGCCCCGGTTGGCGACGAGGACCTTGTCGAACATGGCCGCGATGCTATCGGCGCGCTCGCGACGTCGACTCGCCGGTCAACGCGAGATCCGACCGGACCCGACGTTTGGGGGGTCGGTCATCCCGACACGCTGAGCGCGTAGCCCATGCCGCGCACGGTCTCGATCCGGTCGCGGCCCAGCTTGCGGCGCAGGTAGCCGACGTAGACGTCGACGACGTTCGAGCCCGGGTCGTAGTCGTAGCCCCACACGTGGGACAGGAGCTGCTCGCGGCTGAGCACCTGGCCGGCGTGGCGCAGGAAGACCTCGAGCATCGTGAACTCGCGCGCGCTGAGCTCGATCGAGGCGCCTGCCACGGCGGCGCGCCGCGTGCGCAGGTCGAGCGCGAGGTCGCCGGCGCGCAGGATCGTCTCCTCGGCCGTGCCCTCGGTGCGCAGCCGCGCGCGCACCCGCGCCAGCAGCTCGTCGAAGCGAAACGGCTTGGTCATGTAGTCGTCGGCGCCGAGGTCGAGCCCGGCGACCGTGTCGTCGCGTGCGGACAGGATGAGCACCGGCAGCCGGTGGCCGGTCGCGCGCAGCTCGCGCAGGACGTCCATGCCGTCGCGGCCGGGCAGGCCGAGGTCGAGGATGAGGAGATCGAACTCGTCCCCGGCTGCGAGGGCGGCCGCGGCGACGCCGTCGGCGACGGTGGTCGTCGCGTAGCCGTTGGCCTTCAGGCCCTTCTCGAGGAACGCGGCCAGGCGGGCCTCGTCCTCGGCGATCAGGATGCGGCTCATCGCTCCTCTCCGGTCGGGATGACGATGGTGAACGTGGCGCCCCCGCCGGGCGGCGAGCGCAGGTCGACGCGGCCGCCGTGCGCCTCGGCGATGGCCTGGACGATGGCCAGGCCGAGGCCGGCGCCCTCGGAGCGCCGGCGCGAGCGGCCGGCCCGGGCGAAGCGCTCGAAGATCCGCTGCTGCTCGGCCTGCGGGACGCCCGCGCCGGCGTCGCTGACCCACAGCTGCGCCTCGCCGTCTGTTGCCGCGCTGCCGAGCGCGATGCGGTCGCCCGGGTCGGTGTGCTCGACCGCGTTGCGGGCCAGGTTCATCGCCGCCTGGGTCAGGCGCTGGCGATCGGCGCGCACGCGCACCGGGGCGACGCCGTCGAGCGCCCACTCGCGTGCGCCGTCGAGCGCGCGGGCCTTGGCCAGCAGCTCCTCGGTGAGCACGTCGAGGTCGACGTCGGCGAGGTGCAGGAAGTCGCCCTGCTCGGCCCGGGCCAGCGTGAGCAGGTCGTCGACGAAGCGGCTCATGCGGTCGAGCTCGTCGGTGACCAGCTCGATCGTCTCGCGGCGCTCGTCCGGGTCGTCGCCGAGCAGCTCGAGGTGGCCGCGGACGATCGTGATCGGCGTGCGCAGCTCGTGTCCGGCGTCGGAGACGAAGTCGCGCTGGACGGCGAAGGCGGACTCGAGGCGGTCGAGCATCGCGTTGAACGTGCGGGCCAGCTCGGCGATCTCGTCGTGGCCGTCGACCTCGATGCGTCGGGTCAGGTCGGAGTCGGTGATCGAGCGGGCGGTGTCGCGCAGGTCGCGCAGCGGCGCGAGGACGCGGCCGGCGACGAACCACGCGAGCGCCGACGCGATGGCGAGGACGGCGAGCGACACCGCGCCCGCGACCTGCACGGCCTCGCGGACCTCGCGCCGCTCGCCGGCCAGCGACGCGGTGGCCACGAACTGGCCGCGGGCGCGGCCGTCGATCACGACCGGGACAGCCAGGGTGCGCACGTCGCCGCCGCGGCCGGGAAGCGTCGTGCGGCGTGACGTCGTGAGCGGGCGATCGGCGAGGAGGCGGTCCACGACCTGCGGGTCGGGCTCGCGGCCGGCGCTCGAGCGGTACGGGCGGCCGTCGGCCAGGGTGTAGACGATCTCGTCGGCGCCGGGGACGTTGCGGCTGAGGTAGGCGTCGAACATCGCGCGCACGTCGTCGCCGATCGGGCGGCCGGTGGCCGGGTCGACGCCATCGCGGGTCAGGCGCCGGAACTCCTCGGCCTCCCGGGTGAGCGCGTCGTCGATGCGCTCATCGGCGCGGGCCAGCAGGATCTGGCGCAGCGCGACGGTCGAGACGACGGTCGAGAGCGCCAGCAGGATCACGAAGGCGGCGAGGATGCGCGTCCGTGCGCCGAACAGGGCGCGCCGCCGGCGGCTCAATCGTCGTCTCCGCCGCGGCCGCGCCCCCGGCCGCGCCCGCTGTCGTCGTCGTCGAGGTCGTGGGGCTCGGCGGTGGCGGGCTCGAAGTCGTCGTCGTCATCGTCGTCGGGCTCGGCGTCGTCGCCGTCGTCGTCGGACTCCGCGCCGGACGAGCCCGACCCCGAGGACCCGGACGAGCCGGATCCGCTGGAACCCGACGAGCCGGAGCCGCTCGAGCCGTCGCCGCTCCGTTCGTCGCCGGACCGATCCGACTCGCCGCGGCGGGCGCGCCGGCCCTCGGTGGTCGACGTCCGCGTGGCCGTCGTGCCGGCGGCGGGGGCGACCTCGATCGCCGGGACGTCCTCCGGCGCATCCGCCGAGGTGATCCGCGTGGCGCCGTACACGCCGGCGGCCGCGACGACGGCGGCGAGCGCGACGGCGCCGATGATCTGCAAGCGCGTCATGCCCGCCACGCTCGCGCGCGGGCGTGAGGTCTCGATGAGACGACCATGAGAGGACTCTCATCTTGGCCTCACCGGCCTCTCATCGCCACCGGGAACGGTTTTCCCCGTCAACGCCAACCATCCCGGAGGTGCCGATCATGGCCTTCTTCACCGCCCTCAAGCCCGCCGTGGCGCGGGCGAGCTCGTCGACCTCGACGCAGACCCGGACCGGCGGCGCGACCAGCACGTCGACCGGCCGTGGCCGCGGCCGGGGTCGCGGCCGTCGCCGCCACACGGCGACGGACAACACCTGACCCAAGACCACCGCCCCGGCGCGCCGAGCGCGTGCCGGGGCGACGCCTGTGATGCCCCGTCTTCGTCACCAGCCCGGACCGGCCCGGCGCCGGCCTGGAGCGCACCGGTTCGACCGCCTGCGCCGTCTGCTCGTTCCCGCCGCCGGCGACGATCCGATCGTCCGCGCCGCGCCGCCCGTCCCGGTCCGCGACATCGTCCGCCGCTTCTGGCCCGACGCCCGCCCGTACCGCTTCGCGATCGCCGCCGGCGCGGTGCTCGTCGTCCTCGGCCCGGCGGTCGCCGCCGCCGAGATCTGGCTCTTCAAGCTCGTCGTCGACGACGTGCTCGTCCCGCGCGACCTAGGCGCGCTGGCGCCGATCGTGCTCGCCTATGTGGGCCTGACCGTCCTGGGCGGCGCGATCGCGTTCGGCGACGACTACCTCGCCACCTGGGTCGGCGAGCGCTTCCTCCTGCGCCTGCGCGCGCGGCTGTTCGCCCACCTCCAGTCGCTGTCGCTGGACACGCTCGGCCGTCACCGCAGCGGCGACCTGCTCGCCCGCCTGACCTCCGACGTGCGGGCGATCGAGGGCTTCGTGCTCACCGGGGTCGCCGATGCGCTCGGCGCCGTCGCCCGCATCGTGTTCTTCGCCGGCGCGCTCGTCCTGCTGTCCTGGAAGCTCGCGCTCGCCGCGATCGTCGTCGTGCCGCTGTTCTGGCTCACCGCTCGCAGCTTCTCCCGGCTCGTCAGGCACGCCGCGCGCGAGAAGCGCCGCCGCACCGGCTCCCTGACGACCGTGGCCGAGGAGGCGCTGGGCAACCACGCGCTCGTGCAGAGCCTCAACCGCCAGGAGACCGAGCTGGACCGCTTCCGCCGCGAGAACGCCGCGATCATGGAGGCCGAGCTCGCGTCCACCCGCATCCGCGCGCTGTACCGGCCGATCGTCGACCTCATCGAGCTCGCCGGCGGCATGGCCGTCGTCGCGCTCGGCGTCTGGGCGCTGGGCTCCGGCGACCTGACCCTCGGCGGCATGCTCGTCTTCCTCGCCTATGTCAGCCAGCTCTACCGGCCGGTGCGCACGATCGGCTCGCTGGCCACCACGCTGTACGCCGCGTCGGCGGCCGCCGAGCGCGTCATCGAGCTGCTCGACGAGCGCCCGACCGTCGCCGATCGCTCCGGCGCCCGGACGCTGCGCGCCGCTCGCGGTCACGTCGAGCTTCGCGGCGTGGGCTACGCCTACCCGGGCGGCCCGCCGGTGCTCGAGGGCTTCGGGCTGCGGGTCGCGCCGGGCGAGACCGTCGCGCTCGCGGGCGCGAGCGGCGCGGGCAAGTCGACGGTCGCGCGGCTGCTGGCCCGCTTCGCCGACCCCGATGTCGGCGCGGTCCTGCTCGACGGCCACGACCTGCGCGACCTGCGCCTGCACGACGTGCGCGCCCACGTCACGCTCCTGTTGCAGGACGCGCTCGTCTTCCAGGGGACCGTCGCCGAGAACATCGCCTACGGCCGCGACGGCGCGACCGCCGAGGAGGTGCGCGCGGCCGCCCGGGCCGCCGGCATCGAAGGGCTGCTGGCCACGCCCGTCGGCGAGCGGGGCCGCGCCATCTCGGGCGGCCAGCGCCAGCGGGTCGCCATCGCCCGCGCGCTGGTCCGCGACAGCGCGGTCGTCGTCCTCGACGAGCCGACCACCGGCCTGGACGCCGCCGCGCGCGACCGCGTGCTCGAAGCGCTCGACGCGCTGCTGGCCGACCGCACCGCGATCGTCATCTCGCACGACCCGGCGGTCCTGGCCCGGGCCGATCGGGTCGTGGACGTGCGGGCGGTGCCGGCCGCACCGCGCTCTGCCGCGCCGCCGGATCCCGGGGCCGACCGGGTGGTCGACGTGACCCCGGCCGGCCCCGCCGGCGCGGTCGCGGATGGTTCGGCGCCGCGGGCGGCGATCGCATGAGACCGCTCTCCGCCGGCCGCGAGATCGTCCCCGGCGTCCGCGTCGCCGAGCACCTGCACCGCTCCAACCAGCTCGACGTCTACGCCGCGCGCTGCGGGCGCCGTGGCTGCAGCGTCGTCGTCAAGACGCCCCGGCCCGACCGGCGGCACGACAGCACCGTCGTCACCGCGCTGCTGCGCGAGGGCCACCTGCTCAAGCGTCTCACCCACCCGCACATCGTCCGCGGCTACGACGTCCAGCGCGCGCCCCGGCCCGCGGTGGTCCTCGAGACGCTCGCCGGCGAGACGCTCGCGCACCTGTTCGCCCGCACCCGCCTGCGCGCGCCCGACCTCGAGGAGCTGGCCCGCCAGCTCGCCGGCGCGCTCGGCTACCTGCACGCCGAGGGGGTCCTGCACCTGGACCTCAAGCCGTCCAACGTCGTCGCCGACGCCGGTCGCGCGACGCTGCTCGACCTCTCGATCGCCCAGCGTCCGGGCCGCATCCGCGCCGGCCGCGGGACGTGGTGCAACATGGCGCCCGAGCAGGCCAGGGGCGAGCGGGTCACCGCGGCGACCGACGTCTGGGGCCTCGGGACCGTGCTCTACGAAGGCGCGACCGGCCGCGCACCGTTCGCCGACCGCGACCAGTGCGAGGCGCGCGCCGAGCGCATCCGCGGCCTGCCCCGCGGGCTGGCCGCCACGATCGCCGCGTGCCTCGAGCCGGAGCCGGTCAACCGCCCGGCGGTCGCCGACCTACTCGTCCTCTGACGAGGTCCGCACCCCGCGGGCCTCGAGCGCGGCGAGCACGGCGGCCACCGGGTCGGGATCGTCGGGCGCCACCACGAGGTCGGGCGCCTCCGGGCGTTCGTAGGGGTCGTCGACGCCGGTGAAGCCGGCGATCTCGCCGGCTCGCGCCTTGGCGTACAGGCCCTTGGTGTCGCGCCGCTCGCATTCCTCGGGCGGGGTGTCGACGAAGACCTCGACGAAGTCCAGCCCGGCCTCGTCGTGGATGGCCCGGGCCATCTGGCGGTCGGCGGCGTAGGGGCTGACCAGCGAGACGATCGCGATGACGCCGGAGTCGGCCAGCAGCCGTGCCGCCTGGGCGGTGCGGCGCACGTTCTCGGCGCGATCGGTGGCGCTGAAGCCGAGGTTGCCGTTGAGCCCGTGGCGCAGGTTGTCGCCGTCGAGGCGGTAGGCGGGGATGGCGGCCTCGACCAGGCGCTGCTCGAGCGCGCCCGCGACCGTCGACTTGCCCGACGAGGGCAGGCCGGTGAGCCAGACGGTCGCGCCGCCGTGGCCCAGCGCGTCGAAGCGCGCCTCGCGGGTGAGCTTGGTCGGCTCCCAGCGGACGTTGGCGCTGCGCGGCGCGCCCGCGGTCGTCTCCATCTCCACCGCCGAGACCGGCTCGTCGGGGTCGAGCAGCATGCCCGCCGCCAGCGTCTCGTTGGTCGCCTCGTCGATGAGGATGAACCCGCCGGTGGCGCGGTTGCGCCGGTAGGCGTCGTAGGCCAGCGGCTGGCTGGTGCGCAGCCGCAGGCGGCCGATCTCGTTGAGCTCGAGCGTCTGCGCGTGCTCGTCGCGGTGCAGCGTGTCGACGTCGATGCGGTGCAGGAGCTGGTCGGCAACCGCGCGCACCGACTTGGTCGTGTGCTTGAGGACGTAGCGGCCCCCGGACTGCAGCGGCGCGTCGTTCATCCAGCAGACGATCGAGTCCAGCTCGCGCGAGACGATCGGGTGGTTGTGCGGGCGCGCGATCAGATCGCCGCGGCTGATGTCGAGGTCGTCCTCCAGGCGCAGCGTCACCGACATGGGCGGGAACGCCTCGGCGAGCTCCCCGTCGAAGGTGTCGATCCCCGCGATCCGGCTGGTGGCCCCCGACGGCAGCACGACGACGTCGTCGCCCTTGCGCAGCACGCCGCCGGCGACCTGGCCGGCGTAGCCGCGATAGTCGTGGCGCTCGCCCTGCGCATCGCCGGGGCGGACCACCCACTGCACCGGGAAGCGCGGGTCGATCAGGTTGCGGTCCGAGGCGATGTGGACGTGCTCGAGGTGATACAGCAGCGGCGGGCCGCCGTACCAGTCCATGTTCGTGCTGCGATCCACCACGTTGTCGCCGTTGAGCGCGCTGATCGGGATGAACGTGATGTCGGTGATCTCCAGCTTGGACGCGAACGAGGCGAACTCCTCGACGATCGCGTTGAACACCGCCTCGTCGTGGTCGACGAGGTCCATCTTGTTCACGCACACCACGAGGTGGGGGATGCGCAGCAGGCTCGAGATGAACGCGTGGCGGCGCGACTGCTGGACCACGCCGTTGCGGGCGTCGATGAGCACGATCGCCAGGTCGGCGGTCGACGCGCCGGTGACCATGTTGCGCGTGTAGCGGACGTGGCCCGGGGTGTCGGCGATGATGAACGTCCGCTTCGGCGTCGCGAAGTAGCGGTAGGCGACGTCGATCGTGATGCCCTGCTCGCGCTCGGCGCGCAACCCGTCGGTCAGCAGCGCGAGGTCGACGACGCCGGTGTCCCCGTGGCGCCGGCGCGAGGCCTCGGCGACCTGCGCGAGCTGGTCCTCGAACAGCGCCTTGGAGTCGTAGAGCAGACGGCCGATCAGCGTCGACTTGCCGTCGTCCACGCTGCCGGCCGTCGCCAGGCGCAGGAGCCCGGTGCTCGCCGCGCCGTGCGCCAGCGCCTCGACGTTCCCGTTGCTGGCGGGGCCCGGCATCAGAAGTAGCCCTCCTTCTTGCGGTCTTCCATGGCCGCCTCGGTCGCGCGGTCGTCCGCGCGCGTCTCGCCGCGCTCGGTGACCCGCGTCGCGGCGATCTCCGCCACGACCTCCTGCAGCGTCCGCGCCCGCGAGGTCACCGCCCCGGTGCAGCTCATGTCCCCCACCGTGCGGTAGCGCACGGTCTCCACGAACGGCACCTCGTCCGGCAGCAGCTCGATGAACGACGCCGTCGCATACAGCATCCCGTCGCGGCGGAACACCTCGCGCTCGTGGGCGAAGTAGATCGGCGGCAGCTCGAGCCCCTCGCGATCGATGTACTGCCACACGTCCAGCTCGGTCCAGTTGGAGATCGGGAAGACCCGGACGTTCTCGCCCCGGTGGATGCGCCCGTTGTAGACGTTCCACAGCTCGGGGCGCTGGTTCTTGGGGTCCCAGCCGCCGAAGTCGTCGCGGAAGCTGAAGATCCGCTCCTTGGCCCGCGCCCGCTCCTCGTCGCGCCGCGCCCCTCCGAACGCCGCGTCGAAGCCGTGCTCGGCCAGCGCATCCAGCAGCGGGACCGTCTGCAACCGGTTGCGAGACGCGCGCGGCCCGGTCTGCTCGACCACCCGCCCGCGATCGATCGCGTCCTGCACCGACGCGACGATCAGCCGCTCGCCGAGCTCGGCGATCCGCCGATCGCGAAACTCGATGACCTCCGGGAAGTTGTGCCCCGTGTCCACGTGCATGACCGGAAACGGGAAGCGTCCCGGCCGGAACGCCTTCTCGGCCAAGCGCAGCAGCACGATCGAGTCCTTGCCGCCGCTGAACAGCAGCACCGGCTTCTCGAGCTCCGCGGCGACCTCGCGAAAGACGTGGATCGCCTCGGACTCGAGCTCGTCGAGATGAGAGATGTCGTAGCTCACGATGGGTTCTCGGGTTGGGTGGAAGCAGAGAAGGTGGGGGGCAGCGGTGGGCTCGGCGCCTGCGGCTGGTGCTGGCGCTTGGCCATCCGGCGGTGGATCGCCCAGCTCGCCGCGGCGATGGCCAGCGGGACGCCGATGACGACGCCGAGACCATAGTCGGCGCCCGCCTTCTGCATGACGCCGAAGGCGGAGGCGAAGAGGACGACGCCGAGCGTGATGCGCAGCCCGGCGGTGGGGACGCGGCTGACGAGGTGCGTGCCGATCCACACGCCCGGCAGCGAGCCGACCAGGATGTTCGCCATCAGCCCGTAGTCGACGTTGCCGAAGAACAGATGCGTGAGCCCCGCCACCCAGAGGAGTATCGCCGCTTGGAAGACGTCGGTGCCGACGACGCGCTGCGGGGTGAGCCGGAAGACGAGGATCAGGGCGAGGCCGATGAGGGCGCCGCTGCCCACCGAGGTGAGGCCGAGGATCGCGCCGAGGACGAATCCGAGCGCCACCGCGATCGTCTTGGTCCGGGCCGTCATGGGGACGGTGTGGCGCTCCTTGGCGATGAGGCTCGCCAGGAACAGCGCGCGCAGGAGGACGGCGGCGCCGACGAGGAACAGCGCGATGCCGAGCGCCAGCAGCAGCACGTCCTGGAACTCGTCGCCGTAGTGGCGCTGGATCGCCTCGATCGCGACGACGCCGCCGATCGCACCGGGCGCCGAGCCCGCGCACAGCCACAGCGCGACGCCCATGTCGACGTTGCCCTTGCGCAGGTGGCGCCAGCCGCCCAGCGTCTTGGTCAGCGCGCCGTAGGCCAGGTCGGTGCCGATGGCGACCAGCGGCTTGGTCCCGAAGATCAGGATCAGCAGCGGCGTCATCAGCGAGCCGCCGCCGATGCCCGTCATGCCGATGAGGACCCCGACCCCGAGGCCGAACAGCACGATCAGGGGGTCCATGGACCTCGCTGCTCAGTCGCCGTGAAGGCCGCACTCGAGCTTGTCGGTGCCGGCCCAGCGGCCGTCCCGTCCCGCCCCGGGACTCGTGCATGGCTCGCAGCCGATCGACTCATAGCCGCGATCATGAAGGGGGTGGTACGGAATGTCATTGGCCAGGATGTAGCGCCACACGTCCCGTTCGGACCAGTCGGCGAGTGGATTGACCTTCCACAGGCCGTGCTTGCGGTCCCAGTCCATCTTCGGCGTTCCGTGCCGTTCGCTTGACTGCTCGCGCCGCAACCCCGTCACCCAGGCGGCTGCGCCGGCGAGCCGATCGCGCAGCGGGATGACCTTGCGCAGCTCGCAGCAGCGATCGGGATCTGTCTCCCACAGCCGCTTGGGCCGCGGCCCGCGCAGCCCTTCGATCCGCACACCGTAGCGATCCTCCATCGCCTTCCACGTCTCGTACGTCTCGGGGAAGTGGACGCCGGTGTCCAGCGTGAAGAAGCCGACGCCGGGCTCGATCCGCATGACCATGTCGAGGATCACCGACGCCTCCTTCTGGAAGGACGTGGCCACCAGCAGGCGCGGATGGAAGCGCTCGACCGCATCCGCCAGGACCTCCTCGGCGGTGAGAGGCTCGAGCTCGTCGGTAAGGGTTTCGACCGCCGTCATAGGGATGGGACCGCGCGGATGCGCGTCGTTCGTCTTAAAGTAGCAATTCCCGGTCGTGTTTGCCCTATTTACGTTTCTGGCGTGGTCCGTTCAGCCCCAGGGCAGGCCGTCGCCCCAGGGGGTTGGCCCGGTCGCCGTGCGGTCGACTCCCTCGATCAGCGCCATGCGCTGCCACGGGTTGCGGGCCGGCGCGTACGGGGCCGGCGGCGGCGCCGTCTCGCGCATGAACCGCGCGAGCGCGGCGACGACGGCCGCGGCCTCCTGGGGGGTCGCGCCCGGGGCGACGATCTCGAACTGGGGGTGGCGGCGGCGCGCAGCCCCGTTCTCGGACGCTCCGTGGCCGTTGGCGGGCGACGCGCGGTCGATGGGCACGATTGGGCAGGCTACCCGGTCATGACCGACCTGCAGGTTCTCAACCACGGCGCTGTGCTCGCCGCCGTCACGCCGGACGCGGCGACCGCACGGGTGCGCGATGCGTTCCTGCGCCACCATCGCGGCGAGTGGGCCATGCCGGCCAAGGTCTACCTGGAGAGCCCGCCGTACGGCGACTTCCGGGCGATGCCCGCGCGCGGCGGCGGCTACGCGATGCTCAAGTGGATCTCGTCGTTCCCGGGCAACCCGTCGGCGCACGGCCTGCCGGCGGTGATGGGGATGGTGTGCGTGAGCGACGCCTCGACCTCGCAGCCGCTCGCGCTGATCGACGCGGGCGCGGTGACGGCGCTGCGGACCGGCGCGGTCGCCGCGGTGGCCGCGGGTGCGCTGGCCCGCTCGGATGCGGCGTCGGCCGGCGTCATCGGCTGCGGACTCCACGGCGCGTGGGCCGCGCGCTGCCTGGTGGCGGCGGGCTACCGCGACGGCGTCTGCTTCGATACCCGGCCGCAGGCGGCGCAGGCGCTGGCCGGCGAGGTGGGCTGGCGCGCCGGCACGCGCGCCGAGGCGCTGGCCTGCGATGTCGTCTCCTGCGTGACGCCGGGCGCGTCGCCGGTGGTCGACGCCGGGGACCTGCGGCCGGGCCTGCACCTGAACATGCTCGGCGCCGACGGGCCGGGCAAGGCCGAGGCGACGATCGGAGCGGTCGCGTCGTGCCGGCTCTTCTGCGACGAGTGGGCGCAGGCCTCGCACGGCGGCGAGCTCACCGGTGCGGTCGCGGCGGGCGTGGTGACGCGGGAGCAGGTGACCGAGCTCGGCGCCGTGCTGGCCGGCGACGCGGCGGGTCGGCCCGGGCCGGACGCGGCGACGCTGTTCGACTCGACCGGGCTGGCGATCCAGGACCTGGCGATCGCGATCGCGTGCCTGGAGGCGGTGCGGGAGGGCCGGATCGAGGTGCCGAGGATCTCGTTGTAGGGCGCGCCGCTACTTGCGCCGCCGCTCGAGGACCCGCGCGGCCATGGTGGGGTCGTCGGTGATGATCGCGTCGACGCCCGCCCGCGCCGCGGCGCGCACCTCGGAGGCCCGGTCGAGCGTGTAGGGGACGACCTTCAGGCCGGCGGCGTGCGCCTGGTCCACGTAGCGCTTGGACACCGGCCACTGCGGCGACACCCACACGCTGCCGCTCGACCTGGCCGACGCGATCGAGGTCGCCTCGCCCTGCTTGAGCGTCAGCGTCGAGGTCGCCACGCCCGGGAGCGCCCGCGCCATCGCCTGCAGGTTCGGCGGGAAGAACGACTGCACGATGATCCGCGTGACCGGCACGCCGGCCCGGCGGATCGCCGCGGCCAGGGCGGTCGCGCTCGCCCCGTCGGGGTCGAACTGCTTGAGCTCGATGCTCGCGCGCGAGCGCGTGCGCTTGACGAGCGCCAGCACCTGGTCGAGGGTCGGCACCGGCGCGCGCTGGGCGGTGGGCTTGGCGCCCAGCGCGCTGCCCGGCGAGCCGAGCATGTCGGTCGGGCACGCGGCCTGGATGTCGGCCGCGGTGCGCGCCGAGACCAGCCCGGTGCAGATGGTGGTGCGGTCGAGCGTGTCGTCGTGCAGGACCATCGGCACGCCGTCCGCGCTCATCTGGATGTCGAGCTCCAGCACGTCGCCGCGCCGGGCGGCGGCGCGGAACGCGGGCATCGTCGCCTCGGCGTACGTCGCCTTCCCGGCGACGAACGACCCGCCGCGGTGGGCGTGGATGGCGGGGACGTGGGGTGCGGCGGTCGCGGCGATGGCGAGAGCGGTGGCGGCGAGCATGGCGGCGCCAGCCTACGCGGCGCCCGGCTCGGCCGCGTCGGACGGGCCGTCGGCGGCGAGCGGATCCGGCTCGGGATGGCGCGCGCGCCACCACTCCTGCAGGAGGATCTGGATCGTCGCCGCCGCCGGGATCGCCAGCAGAGCGCCGAGGATGCCCAGCAGCGCCGCGCCGACGAGCACCGACACGATCACGAGCACCGGACGCATCGCCACCGTGCGCCGGTAGACGAACGGGCCGAGGACGTGCGTCTCGAGTTGCTGGTAGACGACGAAGAACGCCACGAACGCGATCGCCGTGCCCGGCCCCTCGAACAGCGCGACCAGCGTGATGAAGAACGCCCCGATCGCCGACCCGACGAGCGGGATCAGCGCGAAGAACGCCATCTGCACGGCGAGCGGGATCGCGAACGGGATGCCGAGGAGCGTCATCGCCACGAACGCGACGATCCCGGCCAGCGTGGCGACCGCGAATGCGCCGGCCACGTAGCCGGTGATCGCGCCCGAGGCCTGGGCGATGAGCCGCCGCGCCCGCGCCTCGCGCGCCGGACCGATCCGGACGTAGACGAGGTTCGCGAGCCGCGGCGCGTCGAGCAGCAGCAGGAACGCGATCGCCAGCACCGCGATGAGCTCGACGAGGCGCTCGATGGCACCGACGGTGATCGACTCCAGCTCGCCCGCCGCGTCCTTGAGGATCGACGGCAGCTTGCCCGCCTGGGTCTCGAGCTTGTCGAGCAGCCCGTACTGCGCGTCCCAGTCGCGGATCGTCTGCGAGTCCTCGAGGCGGTGCACGTAGGAGGGGACCTTGCGCACGAGATCGGTGATCTGGTCGACCAGCGGCGGCACGACGATCGTCCCGACCAGCGCGATGACGCCGATCAGCGCGACGTACACGAGCAGGATCGACGCGGCGCGCGGCAGGCGCGTCACGCGCTGGACGAACGTCGTCGGCGCGCTGAGCGCCACCGCCACGAAGATCGCGAGCACGAGCAGGAGCACGACGTCGCGGATCAGCCACAGGACGTACACCGCCGCCAGGATCAGCAGCGTGACCAGAACGTTGCGCGCCGTCTGGGAGGCGGTCACGCGGCGGGACGCTATCCCCGGCGGCGGACTGGATCCGGCGACGAGACGAGCAGGCGCACCAGCGGCGGCGCGGCCAGCACCATGACGAACACCCGCAGCGCCTGCACGGCGACGACGAACGTCGTGTTGGCGCCGAGGTCGGCCGCCGCGGCGAGGACGGCGTACAGGCCGCCGGGCGTCGTGGCCAGGTAGGCGTCGGCGTAGGACACGCCGGCCAGCGGCGCCATCCCCGCGGCCATCGCCGCGCACACGGCGATCAGCCCGATGATCGACACGACCGTCGCCGGCAGCAGGTCGCGCGCCTCGCGCAGGCTGGCCAGCGTGAAGCGCAGGCCGACCTGCAGGCCGATGAGCGCGAAGCCGACCTGCTGGACGAGGTCAGGCACGACCGCGTCGCCGCTCAACCCGCTGATCGACAGGGCCGCGGCGACGATCAGCGGGACGAGCACCGGGCCGCCGGCCACCCGGGTGACGCGCGCGAGCAGCACGCCGCCCACCACGCAGACCGCGGTGAAGGCCAGATCGGCGGCCAGGCCCGCGCCGCCCGATGCCGCCAGGCCGCCGTGGCCGCCGCCCGACGTCACGAGATGCGCGAGCGGCGGCGCGAGCAGCACGACGGCGAGCACGCGCAGGTACTGCATGAACGCGACCATCCGGCCGTCCGCGCCGAGCTCGTCGGCCATGGCGACGATGCCGCTCGAGCCGCCGGCGATGAGGCCGAGCGAGGCAGTGGGGGCGTCGGCCCGGGTGACCCGCGCCATGACGAGCCCGGCGCCGAGCGACGCGGCGAGGGTCCCGACGGTCACGAGCAGCACCGGCAGCCAGTCCGAGCCGACCGCGCGCAGGGTGTCGGCGTCGACCGCGGCGCCCAGCGCCACGCCGACGACGGCCTGGGCGCCGCGGTTGACCGGCTCGGGCGGGACGAGCGGGTGGCGGTCGGCCAGCGTCAGCGCGTAGGCGATGCCGACCATCAGCGCCGCGAACAGCGCGGCGCTCGGCAGGCCGAGCGCGTCCGCGGCGACCGCGGCGGCGGCGGTGGCGACGCCGAGCGCCAGCCACCACGGCGCCGTCGCGCCCCTCATGGCCTACAGCGGGATGTTGCCGTGCTTGCGCTTGGGGCCCGGCTCGCGCTTGGTCTGCAGCGTCTCCAGCGCGGTGATGAGCTTCGGCCGCGTCTCGATCGGGACGATCACGTCGTCGATGTAGCCGCGCTCGGCCGCCGTGTACGGGTTGGCGAACCGGGCCTTGTAGTCGTCCATGAGCTTGCGCCGGCGGTCTTCGGGCGTCGGCGACCGGGCGATGTCGCGCCGGTAGATGATGTTCACCGCGCCCTCGGGGCCCATGACCGCGACCTCCGCGGTCGGCCAGGCGAAGTTGATGTCCGCGCCGAGGTGCTTGGACGACATGACGTCGTAGGCGCCGCCGTAGGCCTTGCGCGTGATGACGGTGATCTTCGGCACGGTGGCCTCGGCGAACGCGTAGAGCAGCTTGGCGCCGTGGCGGATGATCCCGCCCCACTCCTGGGTCGTGCCGGGCAGGAAGCCGGGGACGTCGCACAGCGTCAGCAGCGGGACGTTGAACGCGTCGCACGTGCGCACGAACCGCGCCGCCTTCTCGGAGGCGGCGATGTCGAGCACGCCCGCCATCGCGCGCGGGTTGTTGCCGACCACGCCGATCGCGTAGCCGTTCAGGCGCGCGAAGCCGACCACGATGTTCTGGGCGAAGTGCTCCTGGATCTCGAAGAACTCGCCGTCGTCGACGATCAGGCGCACGACGTCGCGCATGTCATAGGGCTTGGTCGGGTCGGCCGGGACGATCGTGTTGAGCTCCTCGTCCATCCGCAGCGGGTCGTCGGTCGGCGCCACCCGCGGCGGGATCTCGAGGTTGTTCTGCGGCAGGAAGCTCAGGAGGTAGCGCGTGTCCTCGATGCACTGGTCCTCGTCGTCGGCCGCGAGGTGCGCGACGCCGGACTTCGTGTTGTGCGACATCGCGCCGCCGAGCTCCTCGAAGCCGACCTCCTCGCCGGTCACCGTCTTGATGACGTCGGGGCCGGTGATGAACATGTGCGACGTCTCCTTCACCATGAAGATGAAGTCGGTGATCGCCGGCGAGTAGACCGCGCCGCCCGCGCACGGGCCCATGATGAGGCTGATCTGCGGGATGACGCCGGAGCAGCGGACGTTGCGCAGGAAGACGTCGCCGTAGGCGCCGAGGGAGACCACGCCCTCCTGGATGCGCGCGCCGCCCGAGTCGTTGATGCCGACGACCGGGCAGCCGATCTTCGCCGCCAGGTCCATGATCTTGCACATCTTCTCGGCCATGACCTCGCCCAGCGAGCCGCCGAAGACGGTGAAGTCCTGGCTGAACACGCAGACCCGGCGGCCCTCGATCGTGCCGTGGCCGATGACGACCGCGTCGCCCCAGGGCCGGTTGCTCTGCATGTCGAAGTCGAACGTGCGATGGCGGACGTAGGTGTCCATCTCCTGGAACGACCCCGGGTCCAGCAGCTTCGCGATCCGCTCGCGGGCGGTGTACTTGCCGCGGGCGTGCTGCTTCTCCTCGGCCTCCGGCGACGAGTGGGCCGCGGCCTGGCGCAGCTCCTCGAGGTAGGCGAGCTTCGCGGCGAAGGTCTCGGGATTGCTCTGGCGCTGGGTCATCGCGCGCGGATGCTATTGCGCGCGCCGTCGCGCCGGCCTACCGGCTGAACGGCCGGTGGTGCGCCTGCCCGAGATCGTCGAGGACGCGGGTCAGGACGGCCTCGGTCTGCTCGCCGTCGAAGCGGATCTGGGGCGGGTTGGGCGCGGGTGCCGGCGGCGGGCCGGGCTCGGGCGTGGGGGTCGGCGGCGAGGGATCCGGCGCGGGCGCCGGCTGCGGCGGCCCGGGCGTCGGGCCCGGCGGGCTCGGGGTCGGGCCCACGGCGGCGGGCCGGCGCCAGCGCTGCCACCAGCGCCGCCGCGGCGCCGCCTCGCGTCGAGTGTCGAGGTTCTCGGCCTCAGACCGAGGAACTCGACACTCGATGGTCGGTGGGGCGGGCGGGGGCTGCGGTTCGGGTTCGGGGTCCGGCGCCGCCGCGGTCGCCTCGGCCGTCAGCGTCACCTTCGTCCCCCAGCCCGAGGCGGTCAACTCGACCGTGCCGCTCGCGTGCTCGCCCTCCCAGGCGACCTTCGTCTCGGGCTCCACCCGCGTGATCGCGATCTCGCCGAACTCGCCGAGATGCCGCGCCAGCGCCTCGACGTCCGACACCTCCGCCCAGATCTCGGGCGGCGACTTGACCAGCGTCCGTTGCACCTGCATCGCAGCGGGCTTCCCCGCCGGCGACCGGACTCCTCCTCGCCCGGAGGTCGGGTCTATCGCCGCCCTTCGTACCAGGTGCTGCCGTCGGCGATGTAGACGCCGTGGCTACCGTTGAAGCCGACCGCCCAGTCGCGACCGTTGACCGGCTTGACGTGGCGCAGGACGATGGGGTAGCTGGGGTTGCCGGTCCGCGACCAGCGTCCCTCGTGTCCCTTCCACCGGTAGGTGCCGTTGCGGCGGATCACGAGCTTGTCGCCCCAGCCGGTCCCGGTGGACGTGGTCTGGGTGACGGTCGTGCCGTCGTCGGTCTCGTACGAGGTGCCGGGGACGCGCGTCTTCCATGCGCCGAAGTACCAGCGGACCGGCTTCGCCTTGACGTCCGACTGCGCTGGAGATGGCGCGCTGCCGGGGTTCGGGGCGACCGGCTCGGCGGCCGGCGCCGGCTGGACGTCGTCGGCGTGCACCGGGTCGACGCCCTGGGCCTGGACCGGCTGGATGTCGCCGGCGGCCGCCGACGAGGGGAGCGCTGGCGCGGCGCACGCCGCGGCGGCGAGGACGATCCGTGTCATGCGCGCACTGTATGTCGGCACGGAGTGCCGATGGACAGATGTTCAGTCGTGCGGCTGGTACTCGCCGAAGACATCGCGCATCGCGCCGCACACCTCGCCCATCGAGCAGCGGTCGCGCAGCGCCTCGCGCAGCACGGGCAGTAGGTTGGCGCTGCCGCGCGCGGTCTCGCGGATCTCCTCCAGGCGCCGGGCCACGAGCTCCTGGTCGCGGTCGGCCTTGAACGCCGTCAGGCGCTCGACCTGCTCGCGCTCGGTCTGGGGGTCGACGCGCAGCAGGTCCTCGATCTCGATGTCGTCCTCGACGAACTTGTTGACGCCGACGACGATGTCCTGCTCGATGCGGTAGCGCTCCTGGTAGCCCCAGGCGCTCTCCTCGATCTCGTTCTTCATGAAGTGGATCGCCTGCACCGAGCCGCCGAGCTCGTCGATCTTCGCGATGAGCTCCTGCGCGCGCGACTCGATCTCGTCGGTCAGCGCCTCGACGAAGTACGAGCCCGCGAACGGGTCCACGGTGTCCGCTGCGCCCGACTCGTAGCCGATCACCTGCTGGGTGCGCAGGGCGAGCTTGGCGGCGCGCTCGGTGGGCAGCGCGAGCGCCTCGTCGTAGCCGTTGGTGTGCAGCGACTGCGTCCCGCCGCACACCGCCGCGAACCCCTGCAGCGCCACGCGCATGATGTTGTTCTGCGGCTGCTGGGCGGTCAGCGTCACGCCGCCGGTCTGCGTGTGGAAGCGCAGCATCATCGACTTGGGGCTCTCCGCCCCGAAGCGCTCCTTCATGATGTGCGCCCACATCCGGCGCGCCGCCCGGAACTTCGCGACCTCCTGGAAGACGTTGTTGTGGCCGTTGAAGAAGAACGCCAGGCGCGGCGCGAAGTCGTCGACCGCCAGGCCCGCGTCGATGGCCGCCTGCACGTAGGCGATGCCGTTGGCCAGCGTGAACGCCACCTCCTGGACGGCGCTGCAGCCCTTCTCGCGGAAGTGGTAGCCGGAGATCGACACCGTGTTCCACTTCGGCACGTTCTCGCGGCAGTACGCGAACAGGTCGGTGGTCAGCCGCATCGCGCCCTCGGGCGGGTAGATGAAGTTCCCGCGCGCGATGTACTCCTTGAGGATGTCGTTCTGCGTCGTGCCGCGCAGCTGCTTGGAGTCGACGCCCTGCTCCTCGCCGACCAGCTGGTAGAGCAGCAGCAGCACGCTCGCCGGCGCGTTGATCGTCATCGACGTCGAGATCTGATCGAGCGGGATCTGGTCGAACGCCGTGCGCATGTCGTCGATCGTGTCGATCGCGACCCCGGTGCGGCCGACCTCGCCCAGGCAGCGCGGGTCGTCGGAGTCGAGGCCGAGCTGGGTCGGCAGGTCGAAGGCCATCGACAGCCCGGTGCCGCCCTGCGACAGCAGGTAGCGGTAGCGCTCGTTGGACTCCTTGGCCGTCGCGTAGCCCGCGTACTGGCGCATGGTCCACAGCTGCTTGCGGTACATCTCGCGGTGAACCCCGCGCGTGTACGGGTACTCACCCGGTGCACCGAGGTCGAGCTGCGCGGGAAGGTCGGCCTCGGTGTACAGCGGCTGGACCTCGATCCCCGAGTCCGTGAACCGGCGTGGGTCGTCGGGCCCCACGATGGGCGCGACCGTGAGTCGTTCGGGGGTCGTGGCCATGCCCTGAGGCTAGCCGCAACCCACGTCCCAGCGTCGGCCCGGCCGGGCTACCCTGGTGCCATGGTCGTCCGTGTCCGCCTCTTCGCCCAGCTGCGCGAGCGTGCCGGCCGCCGGGAGATCGAGCTCGACCTGCCCGAGGGCGCGCGGGTGGCCGACGCGATCGCGGCGGTCGGCGACCTGGCCGACGGCCTGCCGCTCGTCATGGCGGTCAACCGCGAGTACGCCCGTGCCGACCACCCGCTGTCACCGTCCGACGAGCTCGCGCTCGTACCACCGGTGTCGGGGGGCGCGGGCGCGGGGACGTGGGCGCGCATCACCGACGAGCCGCTCTCGGTGGACGCCCTGCTCGCACGCGTGGGCGACCCGCGGGCGGGCGCGGTGGTGACGTTCTCGGGCACGACCCGCGACGTCACCCACCTCGACTACGAGGCCTACGCCGAGATGGCGTTGCCCGAGCTGGAACGCATCGTCGAGGCGGCGGTGGCCGAGCACGGGCTGTGCGCCGGCGCGGCCGAGCACCGCATCGGCCGCGTGGCGCGCTCGGAGGCGTCGGTGATCGTGGCCGCCTCGGCGCCCCACCGGGCTGAGGCGTTCGCCGGCGCGCGGGCGATGATCGACGCGATCAAGGCCCAGCTGCCGGTCTGGAAGCGCGAAGAGGGCGAGTGGGTGCCCGGCACCTCCCCCTCCGCCGGCTAGACGTTCGGTTGCCCTAACATCGGTCACTCGCCATGGGCAAGCCGCTGAAGCCGAAGAAGAAGTGCTGCAAGAGCAGGCCGCGCTGCAAGCGCTGCCCGGTCCGGCTCAAGAAGCTGGCCCAGAAGACGAAGGCGTAGAGTCTGGCCCATGGCCACGTGCGTCGTCACCGGTGGCGCGGGCTTCCTCGGGTCGCATCTCTGCGACGAGCTGCTCGCTCGCGGCCATCGCGTCGTCTGCGTCGACAACCTCGAGACCGGCTCGCTGGCGAACATCGAGCACATCCGCCGGCCCGAGTTCGTCCACCTCAACGTCGACATCACCGACCCGTACTTCGTCGACGAGCAGGTCGACGTCGTCTACCACCTCGCGTCGCCGGCGTCGCCGATCGACTACCTGCGCCTGCCGCTGCACACGCTGAAGGTCGGGTCGTACGGCACCCACCACACGCTCGGCCTGGCCAAGCTGCATCGCGCCCGCTTCCTGCTGGCCTCGACGAGCGAGGTCTACGGCGATCCCCAGGAGCACCCGCAGCGCGAGTCCTACTGGGGGCACGTCAACCCGATCGGCCCGCGCGGCGTCTACGACGAGGCCAAGCGCTACGCCGAGGCGCTGACGATGGCCTACCACCGCCAGCAAGGCGTTGATACGTCGATTGTTCGAATCTTCAACACCTTCGGGGCCCGGATGCGGCCCCACGACGGGCGCGCGATCCCGACGTTCCTGCGCCAGGCGCTGCAGGACCGCCCGCTGACCGTCTTCGGCGACGGCAGCCAGACGCGCAGCTTCTGCTACGTCAGCGACCTGATCCGGGGCATCATCGCCCTGGCCGAGTCCGACTACCACCACCCGGTCAACATCGGCAACCCCGACGAGTACACGCTGCTGGAGCTGGCCAACGCGGTGATCGAGGTCACCGGCTCGAAGTCGGAGATCGTCCACGAGGCGCTGCCCACCGACGATCCGCGAGTCCGCCAGCCCGACACGAGCCTGGCCCAGCAGGTGCTGGGCTGGGCGCCCGAGGTCGGCCTGCGCGAGGGGCTGCGCCGCACGATCGACGAGGCCGGGGTCGAGGCCCTCGTCGGGTCCGGCGCGGCCTAACCACACAACTTCGCCCAAGCTGCCCCGTTGCAGCGGATTGGAGCCATGGCTCAGGAGACAGCGCAAGCCGGTTCGCAGGAGCGGTCGCAGAGCGGCGGCGACGAGATCCCGTACGTCCGCATGTCGACCTACGCGCCGCCTGGCGTCGACATGCGCCGCAAGCGGCCGCCCGTGCTGTCGTTCCTGCTGCGGCTGGAGACGCTGCGGCGCAGCGCGCGCGTGCTGTCGCTCATGGCGCTCGACCTGTTCGGCGTCTTCCTGGCCATCTTCACCGCGCTCGCGCTCAAGGCGGCCGTGCTCGGCCACCTGGACACGCACGCGGTGTTCGAGCAGACCAAGGACATCGTCTCCTTCGCCTACCTGCTCACGGTGCTGCTGTTCGCGCGCTCGGCGCTCTACGCCGATCGCGCCGAGCGCCCCGGCCTCAGCCGGATCGTCGCCTGCCTGTTCCAGGTCACGCTCGTCGCGCTGATCTACGCCCTGGTCAGCGGCCAGGACTTCTCCAGCTACTACATCTTCTACGGCTCGCTGTTCTTCGCGACGCTGTACGTGTCGAGCCTGCGCTACGGCTACGAGGCGCTCACCGGTGTCCTGCTGCGCGCCGCCGGCTACCAGCGCCGGGCCGTGCTCGTCGGCTCGGGCCAGCACATCGAGGACGTCGCCCACGCGCTCGGCGGCGGGCACACGCAGATCAACGTCGTCGGGTTCGTCTCGCTGAGCCCGCGGCCCGACAACGGCCTGCGGTCGCTGGGCCGGTTCGAGGATCTGCGGGAGATCCTGCGCGGCCACCGCATCGACGAGGTGATCATCGCCGACCCCGACTTCCCCGAGGATCGCGCCGTCGACCTCGTCGACCGTTGCCATGCGATGGGCGTGCGGGTGCGGATCGCGCCGTCGACGATGGAGATCCTCGTCCATCGCGCCGAGTTCGTGCCCGGGCAGTCGGTGCCGCTGTTCGAGCTCAAGCCGCCGGTCTTCGAGGGCTTCGACTACCTGCTCAAGCGCTCGTTCGACCTCGTCGGCGCCACGCTGCTGCTGATCCTGTTCAGCCCGGTGCTCATCACCAGCGCGCTGGCGGTGCGGCTGACCTCGCGCGGGCCGGTGCTCTACCACTCGATGCGTCCCGGCATCGGCGGCAAGCCGTTCGCGTGTAAGTTCCGCACGATGTACCACGGCGCCGACCGCCAGCAGGCCGAGCTCGAGGCGCTCAACGAGGCCGGCGGCGCCATCTTCAAGATCCGCGACGACCCGCGGGTGACGCGGGTCGGGCGCCTCCTGCGCCGCTACTCGATCGACGAGCTGCCGCAGCTGATGAACGTGCTGCGCGGCGAGATGTCGCTGGTCGGCCCGCGGCCGCTGCCCCAGCGCGACTTCGAGCGCCTCGAGGACTGGCACAAGAAGCGCTACCTCGTGCTGCCGGGCATCACCGGGCTGTGGCAGGTCTCGGGCCGCTCGGACCTCGACTTCGACGACCTCGTCCGCCTCGACTTCCTCTACCTCGATCGCTGGTCGGTCTTCCTGGACCTGACGATCCTGCTGAAGACGCTGCCGGCCGTCGTGTCGCGGCGCGGCGCGTTCTAGGCGTCAGCGCGCCGATCGGCGCAGCACGCGGCGGTCGTCGGGCAGGCGTCGCGTCACGCGCGCCGCGTCGAGGTGCTCGAGCAGCGCCTGCGCGTAGCGGCGCGACGTCTGCAGCTCGTCGCGCAGCCGGGCGAGCGTGACGGCGCCCTCGGCCTGCACGATGGCGACGACACGGTCGCGCACCGCGGCGATCGCGTCGGGTGCGCGTACATCGAGCGGCCGACGCGCACGGCGCGGCCGGCGTCGCGCAGGGCCGCCAGCTCGGCGGCGTCGCCGAGCTCGGCCTCGGTCGGCGGCTCGTGGCCGGCGTCGCGCAGACGCTGCTCGAGCGCGAGCGCGGCCGGGGTGAGCGGCGGCGGCGGCCGGCGCCGCGGCGGGCGGCGGCTCGGGTTCGGTTCGGGCTCGGGCTCGCCGGCCCGCAGCGGCGCAGCCGGGCGACGTCGGCGTCGGCGGCGTGGCGGCGCGGCGGCCGGATCGATGACCACCCCGCCGCCGAGCGTGTCGGGCGGCGAGCCGAGCGGACGACAACCGGTCGCCGGGACGGGCCAGCAGCGGGCGCTGCGCGCGGATCTGCCAGAGGTCGTCGCCGAGCGCGACGATCCGCGCCGGCGACTCCCGGGTGCCGTGGTGGACGTGGACGGCCGCCCGGTGGAACGTCGCCCAGGTCGAGCGCCGCGTCGAGGATCCACGCGGGCGCGATTCCGGCGCCGTCGCCGGCGAGGACGTCGCCGCGGGCCACCGCGTCGCGCTCGACCCCCGTGGAGTTGACCGCGACCCGCTGCCCGGCCGCCGCCCGCGGCACCGGCGCGTCGTGGACCTGCAGGGCGCGGATGCGCACGCGCCGGCCCGCGGGCAGCAGCTCGACGGTGTCGCCGTCGGCGAGCGTGCCGGCCCACAGCGTGCCGGTGACCACCGTCCCCGCGCCGCGGATGGTGAACGAGCGGTCGACGTGCAGCACCGGCGCGCCGCCGCGCCGGGCGCGGCTGACCGTGCGGGCGGCGACCGCGTCGAGCGCGGCCCGCAGCTCGTCGAGCCCGGTGCCGGTGCGGGCCGAGCAGGCGACCACCGGCACGCCGTGGCCGGCGAGGGCGCGCGCGCTTCCCGCGGCCCGCGCCGGATCGGCGAGGTCCGCCTTGGTGATGGCGACGACGCCGGGCTCGACGCCGAGCGCGCGCAGCACGGTCCAGTGCTCGCGGGTCTGCGGCATGACGCCGTCGTCGGCCGCGACGGTCAGCAGGAACAGGTCGATCCCGGTCGCGCCCGCGACCATCGTGTGCCTGAAGCGCTCGTGGCCGGGGACGTCGACGACCGACAGGCGGCGGCCGCTGGGCAGGTCGAGCGGCGCGGGTAGCCGGTTCCTCGATGGAGATCCCGCGGGCGCGCTCGGCGGGCAGGCGGTCGGTGTCGCGGCCGGTGAGCGCGCGCACGAGCGCGGTCTTGCCGTAGTCGATGTGGCCGCCGGTGCCGAGCGTGAGCGGGTCCTCGCGGTTCGCGCCGGTGCCGAGCGGGGCAGGCTCTCGCGATCCGCACGGTTGCGGTCGCAGGCCGGGCCTGGTGGTCGTCGGCGCGGGATCGCTGGGCGGTGCCGGCCCGCCGCTCATCGCCGCGCGGCCCGCACCGCCGCGATCGCGGCGTCGAGCCGTCGTCGCCCAGCGTGCGCGGGTCGAGCAGCCGCGGCCGTCGCGGATGCGCCCGACGAGCGGCGGTCCCCGCGGCGCAGGCGGGCGGCGAGGCGTCGGCGCCGCCCGGGCCCGGGTCGAGCGCGACGGCCGGCCCGCGCAGCTCGAGCAGCGGCAGCGCGCCACCCCCGGCCCGCGCCACCGCGCTGACGATCCTCGCCGGTGCCCGCGGCCAGCCGCTGGGCGCGCGTCGAGCACCTCGGCCGGTGCGTCGAGCATCGCCAGCACCGGCAGCTCCGCCGCGCTCGCCGGATCGCGGTACAGGCGCAGCGTCGCCTCCAGCGCGGCCAGCGAGCTTGTCGATGCGCACCGCCCGGGCCAGCGGATGGCGCGCGCAGCGTTCGATCGCCTCGGCGCGCCCGGCGAGCAGCCCGGCCTGCGGGCCGCCGAGGAGCTTGTCGCCCGAGAACGCGACGGCGGCGGCGCCCGCGCGGACCGAGCGGCGCACGGGCGGCTCGGCGGCGAGCAACTCGAGCTCGCCGGCCAGCACGCCCGAGCCGACATCGTCGACGACCGGCACGCCGAGCCCGCACAGCTCCTCGATGCCGACCTCCTCGACGAAGCCGACCGTGCGGAAGTTCGACGGATGCGCGCGCAGCACCACGCCCGTGTGCTCGCTCAGCGCGCGCCGGTAGTCGTCGAGGCGCGTGCGGTTCGTGGTGCCGACCTCGACCAGTTGCGCGCCGGCCTGCGCGATCACCTCGGGGATGCGAAACGCGCCGCCGATCTCGATCAGCTGACCGCGCGAGACCACGACCTCCCGCCCCGGCCCGGCGAGCGCGGCGACGGCCAGCAGCGTCGCGGCAGCGCAGTTGTTGACCGCGATGGCCGCCTCGGCGCCGGTCAGCTCGCACAGCAGGGCGGCGACGTGGTCGTGGCGCGAGCCGCGGCGGCCGCTGTCGAGGTCGAGCTCGAGGTTGCTGTAGCCGGCGGCGGCCTCGGCGACCGCGGCGCGGGCGTCCGCGCCCAGCGGTGCGCGTCCGAGGTTCGTGTGCACGACGACGCCGGTCGCGTTGAGCACCCGCCGCAGCGAGGGCCGCAGCCGCCGCCGCGCCGCCGCGACGAGGTCGTCGGTGCCCGCGGGCGCTCCGTCGAGCAGCGCCGCGCGCCGCTCGGCCAGCTCGGCGCGCGCGACCGCGGTCGCCAGCCGGTCGACCGAGGGCAGAGCGCGAAGGGCGTCGTCGGCGTCGCTCACGGCGCGGTCATCGTCGCAGGTCCGCGGCGGCGGTCGAAGCGGAGCGGCGAAGGAGTCGAACCTCCCAACCGCGGGGCTGCCGCGGCTTCCCGGTTTTGAAGACCGGACGGGCCACCGGGCCCCGGCCGCTCCAGACCGGTGTTCTACCGAACGGCGCTCCCGCGCCGGCGCCGGTGGGCCGGCCGCCACCCGGCCGGAACGCGCTCAACCGCGGTGCGGTCCGCGGCGAGACACGGCGGTAGGCGCGCAAACACACCGGGGTAACGGGCCGACCGTGGCGTCCCAGGCCCAGGCCGGCACGATCGAGACCAACATCCCCGCGCGGCTGGACCGGCTGCCGTGGTCGCGGTTTCACTGGCTGGTGATCCTCGGCCTGGGCACCGTGTGGGTGCTCGACGGGCTGGAGGTCACGATCGTCGGCACGATCGGCGGCCGGCTGACCGAGAGCGGCAGCGGGATCGACATCACCTCCGGCCAGATCGGCACGGCCGGCGCCATCTACGTCGTCGGGCGTGCCTGGGCGCGCTGGTCTTCGGCCAGCTGACCGACCGCTTCGGCCGCAAGAAGCTGTTCATGGTCACGCTCGCCATCTACCTCGCGGCGACCGCGGCGACCGCGTTCTCGTTCGCCCCCTGGTTCTTCTACCTCTGCCGCTTCTTCACCGGCGCGGGCATCGGCGGCGAGTACGCCGCCATCAACTCGGCGATCGACGAGCTGATCCCGGCGCGGGTACGCGGACGCGTCGACCTCACGATCAACGGCTCCTACTGGATGGGATCGGTCATCGCGTCCGCCCTGGCGATCCTCTTCCTCGACCCGAGCATCTTCCCCAAGAACCTCGGATGGCGGCTGGAGTTCGGCGTCGGCGTGGTGCTCGCCTTCGGGATCCTGCTCGTGCGCCGCCACGTCCCCGAGAGCCCGCGCTGGCTGTTCATCCACGGCCACCAGGAGGAGGCCGAGCGCATCGTCGACCGCATCGAGGCCGACGTCGAGGCGCGGACCGACCAGGAGCTCGAGCGCCCGGAGCAGACGATCGAGGTCCGCCAGCGCGAGACGATCCCGTTCCGGGAGATCGCGAAGGTCGCCTTCCAGCTCTATCCGAAGCGAGCGATCCTCGGGTTCGCCCTGTTCGTCGGGCAGGCCTTCATCTACAACGGCGTGACCTTCAACCTCGGCACGCTGTTCACCACGTTCTTCGGCATCGCGGCGGGCACCGTCCCGGTGTTCATCATCATCTACGGGATCGGCAACTTCCTCGGGCCCGTCACGCTGGGGCGGCTGTTCGACACCGTCGGGCGCAAGCAGATGATCGCCGGCTGCTACCTCGGCTCGGCCCTAGTCACGGTGCCGATGGGGCTGCTGTTCCAGCAGGACCTCATCGGGCCGTGGGTCTTCGAGGCGTTCGTGTTCGTGACGTTCTTCCTCGCGTCGGCGGGCGCGAGCTCCGCGTACCTGACGGTCTCGGAGATCTTCCCGATGGAGACGCGCGCGCTCGCGATCGCCTTCTTCTACGCGATCGGCACCGCGGCCGGCGGCATCGCCGGGCCGCTGCTGTTCGGCCACCTGATCGAGAGCGGCGACCGCACCAACGTGATGGTGGCGTTCTTCATCGGCGCCGCCGTGATGGCGCTGGGCGGCATCGCCGAGATCCTGTTCGGCGTGCGCTCCGAGCAGGCCCAGCTGGAGGACATCGCCCAGCCGCTCAGCGCGCAGGAGGCCGAGCAGGCCGGCGCGGGCGAGGGGGGCGAGCGGCGCGCCGCGGTCGAGCAGGCCGGCGCGGGCGAGGCGGGCGCCGAGGGCGACGAGCAGCGCGCGGCGGCCGAGCCGGAGCGCACGGACGCCGAGGACGCGCGGCGCCGGGCGCAGGCGGCCGAGCGCGAGCGCCGTCAGCACGAGCTCGAGGAGCGCGTCCGCGCGCGGGTCGCCCGGCGCCGGGCCTACGAGCGCCAGGGGCTGCGGCGCTGGCACCCCGGGCCGCCGCAGCGCACCGCTCCGCCGTGGATGGCCCGAAGCCCAGCGCCCGACCTCGACGGCGATCTCGACCGCGAGATCGAGGTCATCGCCCGTGCGCTGGACGAGCACGGCCCGACGGAGCTGCGCGAGCTCTCGCGCCTGGTGGGCTCGCGCTCCTGGGGTCCCGGGCGCTTCCGCGCGGCTCTGCGCGAGGCGATCCTCGAGGGCCGGGCCCGGCGGCTGTCGCGCTCGACGTTCGGCCCGCCGCAGCGCGAGGACCGCGCATGACCGCCTGCCGGCTGCTCGGGCACCGCTACCGATTCGCCGCCGACGGCGCCACGCTGCGCTGGCACTGCGAGCGAGGCTGCGGCGCGAGCGGCGTCAAGCGCTACGCGACCGCCGCCGACGCCGCCCGCTACGCGCGCGCCTTCGACCGCGAGGACCGCTCCGACCTCGGCCGCCGGGCGCCGCTGATCGGCCTGCTGCCGCTGCGGATCTGGCGGGCGCTCCACCGCCGCCGGCGCAGCGCCGAGCGCTGAGCGACGGCGGCTGGCGGGCCGCGCCGCCCCGGCTCCCGCGCCTCGCGCGGGTACGGCGGGCGGACCGCGGGCGGACCGCCGCCGCGGGTTTGGCCGACATCGGGCTGAGCGCTCAGGCAGACTCCCGGGCGAGATGCGCGTGGTCGCCTGGGCAACGGGACGCCGGGGACGGTTCGTCGTCATCGCGGCGTGGGTGCTCGCGGCCGCGGCCGGCTACCTCGGCCACGCGAAGCTGCCCGACGTCACGCAGGGCGGGGAGGCGAGCTTCCTGCCGCGCCACTCGGACTCGACGCTGGCGACGCGCAAGCTCGGCGAGGGAGGCGTGACCGGCGGCAACGACATCCCGGCGCTGATCGTCTTCGCCCGCGCGGGCGGCCTGACCGCGCAGGACCGCACCGCGATCGGACGCGTCGCCGCAGCGATCGACCGCCTCGGCCTGCGGGGCGCGACACCAGCGTTCACGCCGTTCACCGAGCGCGGGCGGTCCAACCTCCTCGGCGGGGTGGGCCTGATCTCACGCGACGGCGACGCCGCCGTCGTCCCGGTCGGCATCGACGCGAACGTCCCGGGCGCGATCACCCCGGCGGTGCATCGGATGCGGGCGGTCGTGCGCGCGCTGACGCCCGCCGGCCTGCAGGCCCACGTGACGGGTCCGGCGGGCGTCGCGGTCGACTTCGAGCATGCGGCCGACGACGCCGGCCGCATGCTGCTCTACGTCACGGCCGGGCTCGTCCTGCTCCTGCTGCTGATCGTCTACCGCTCACCGACGCTCGCCGTGCTGCCGCTGGTCGTGGTCGCCATGGCGTACCTGGTCGCCGCGGGCCTCACCTACCTGCTCATCGAGGCCGACGTCATCCAGGTCAACGCCGAGGGGACCATGCTCCTGCTCGTGCTGATCTTCGGGGCGGGCACCGACTACGCGCTGCTGCTCGTCCACCGCTACCGCGAGGAGCTCGGGCGCGGCGGTGCGCACGATGCCGCGCTGCGGCGCGCCGTGGCTGGCTCGGCGCCGGCGATCGGCGCCGCCGGCGCCACGGTGATCGCCGCGATGCTCGTCCTGCTGCTCGCCGATCTGGCCTCGACGCACGCGCTCGGCCCTGTGCTCGCGCTCGGCATCGCGGTCATGCTGCTGGCCGCGTTCACGCTGCTGCCCGCGCTGCTCGCCGTGCTCGGCCCGCGCGCGTTCTGGCCCCGCCACGTCGCCGCGCACCCGGAGCCGTCCCCGCGCTGGCTGGCCGTCGCGGCCCTCATCCGCCGGCGCGCGCGCACGTTCGTCGTCGCCATCGTGGCCGTGCTCGCGGTCTGCGCGGCCGGCAACCTCGTCAGCACGCAGACGATCGGCTTCGGCCAGGGGATCATCGGCTCGAACGATTCGAGCGAAGGCACGCAGCTGCTCGACGCGCACTTCCCGCCCGGGATCAACTCGCCGCTCGTCGTCCTCGTCGATACCGCGGTGGCCACCCGCGCGCTGCACGCGATCAACGAGCTGCCCGAGGTCGCCGCGGCGCTGCCGGCGGGCGCCACCGCCGACGCGCGGCTTGCGCTGCTCGGGGTCATCCTCGACGAGGATCCCTACGGCTCCCCGGCGGCGGATGCCGTCGAACACATCCGCGACCTGCTCGCCGGCCTCACCGACGAGGCGTCGGTGGGCGGGATCACCGCCGAGAACCTCGACATCGAGCAGACCAACGCGCAGGACACGCGGATCATCATCCCGGTGGCGCTCGCCGTCGTCTTCCTCGTCCTGTGCCTGCTGCTGCGCGCGCTCGTCGCGCCCGTCTACGTGATCGCCACGGTCGTCGCCTCGTTCGCGGCGACGCTCGGCGTCGCCACCGTCCTGTTCACGCAGGTCCTCGGCGAGGACGGGCTGACGTTCAACCTCACCCTGATGTCGTTCATCTTCCTCGTCGCGCTCGGGGTGGACTACAACATCTTCCTCATGCATCGCGCGCGCGAGGAGGCGCACGCGCACGGCACGGTCGACGGCATCGGCCGCGCGCTCGTCACCACCGGCGGCGTGGTCACGGGCGCGGGCCTGATCCTGGCCGGGACCTTCGCCTCGCTGACGATCCTGCCGCTCGAGCAGCTCGTGCAGATCGGGGGGACCGTGGCGATCGGCGTCCTGCTCGACACGTTCGTCGTGCGCGCGCTGCTCGTCCCCGCGATCACGACGATCGTCGGCGAACGGGCCTGGTGGCCGGCGACCGCGCGGGTCCGGCCGCGGCCGCAAGTGCCCGTCTGACCGCTCAGGCGCCGACGCGGACGGCGCCCGGGGTGCCGCGCACGAGCCGCCCGACGACGGTGCCGGGCACGTCGCCGGCGCGCTCGGGCGCCAGCGCGACGAGCAGCCCGCCCGACGTCGTCGCGTCGGTGACCAGGCGCCGGCGCCACTCCTCGACCTCCGCGGCGAACACGCTGAAGCCCTCGGCGTGCAGGCGGTTGCGCCGGCTGCCGCCCGACACGGCGTCCTCGCCGCGCAGCAGCGCTTCGACGCCGTCCAGCGCGGGCACCGCGCCGGCCTCGACCTCCGCCGCCACCCCGCTCGCGCGGGCCAGCTCGTGCAGGTGGTTGAGGAGGCCGAAGCCGGTGACGTCGGTGATCGCGTGCGCGCCGGCCGCCACCGCCGCGCGGGCCGCGGCGTCGTTGAGCGCGACCATCGTCGCCACCGCCCCCTCCAGGTGCTCGGACCCGGCGGCGCCGCGCTTGAGCGCGGTGGTGATCGCCCCGACGCCGAGCGGCTTGGTCAGCACGAGCGCGTCGCCGGCCCGGCCGCCGTCGTTGGTTACCACCGCGCCCGGGTCCACCAGCCCGGTGACCGCGAGGCCGAACTTCGGCTCGGGGTCGTCGATGGAGTGCCCGCCGACGAGCATCGCGCCCGCCTGGGCGACCACGTCGAGCCCGCCGCGCAGGATCTGCGCCAGCACGTCGGCGCCGAGGCGCTCGAGCGGGAACGCGACCAGCGACAGCGCGCTCACCGGCCGCCCGCCCATCGCGTAGACGTCGGAGAGGGCGTTGGCCGCGGCGATGCGCCCGAAGTCGTAGGGGTCGTCGACGATCGGCGTGAAGAAGTCGACGGTCTGCACGAGCGCGAGGTCCGGGGCGATCTGCACGACGCCGGCGTCGTCGGACGTCTCGTGGCCGACGAGCAGGCGCGGGTCGGCGCTGCGCGGCAGGCCGCGCAGCAGCGGCTCGAGCTCGGCCACCGGCAGCTTGCAGCCGCAGCCGGCGCCGTGGGACAGCGAGGTCAGGGGAATCGTGGCCATGGGCTACCCGCCGGCGGCGTGGATGCGGCGCTCGGCCTCGTCGAGCGCGCCGGCCACCGCCGCCAGCGGCTGCGGCGGCATCGTCTCCTCGATGTGGACGAACAGCTCACGCTCCTCGAGGCGCACGTGCGCGGCCAGCCGGGCACCGAGGTCGTGCAGCGCGTCGAGGTCGGGCGCGCCGTCGGCGGCCACGGCGTGCGCGCGCTGGCGGATCTCGACGTGCTCGCCCAGCGCCCGTAGGACGAGCGGGTGGTGGGCGTCGCCGAACGCGGCGTAGGCCGGCAGCAGGACCTCCTCCTCGAGCCGGAAGTGCGCGGCGCCCTCGCTCGTCCAGAAGGCCAGGAACGCGTCGCGCGCCTCGGCCGCGGTGGCGGCGTCGGCGCGGCGCAGGCGCATGGCGGCGACGAGCGCGTGGTGGTGGTCGCGCGAGAGCTTGGCGAGCGCGTCGGATCGCTTCACGGCAACGCCGAGTGTGGCAGAGCGCGCTCGCGCGCGGCCGGCCGGCGGCGGTTGCGGGCACCGCTCCCGCGCATCGCGGGCGCGGCGGTCAGTTCGACGCGGTGGCGGTCACGCTCGCGGCGACGATGCTGGTCATCACCGCGGCCTGCACGGCGGCGACCGCGTCGCGCACCGCGCTGCCCGCGATGCCCTGCTCGGCCACCTCCTTGGCGCGCTTGCGCGCGGCGCGGCGCTCGTCGCGCTCCACGACGTTGGCGATCAACTCGAGCGGCTCGAGCAGCCCGATGAGCAGCGCCTCCGGCTCGGTCGGCTCGCGGCCGGCGACGAGCACCTCGCGCAGCCGGGCGCGCAGCTCGCGCTCCGGACCCGGGTCGGCCTCGGGGAAGCGGGTGGTCGGCACGAGGCCGAGGAGCTTGCGGTGCTCCTCGGCGAGGACGCCGCGCTCGACCAGGCCCCGGGCCAGGCGCGTGCGCAGCGGCTTGAGCTCGCGCGGCAGCCGGCTCACCCAGCCCTCGGCGCTGCGCCGCTTGTCCGCCCTGGCGATCGCCGCGTGCGCATCGCGCAGCATCTCGTGGTCCGGCGCGCGGCCCTCGATCGCCACGGCCTTCCCGTCGCCGTCGACCTCGACCAGGCCCAGCCGGGCGAGGTCGAGCAGCAGCGCGGCGGCCAGACCCGCGTCACCGGCCCACTTGGTCGTGTCGCGGCCCTTGGCGTTGTCGAGCGCGATCAGCAGCGTCTGCTCGGCCAGGACGAGCTCCATCCCCCGACCGTATCGGGTCGACACGGCAGCGGCGCCCGACGCGCCACAATACGCCGCGTGGCAAGCACCGACGACCGCCCGACGAAGACCTGTCCCGACTGCGCGGAGGAGGTGCTCGAGGCCGCCCGCAAGTGCCGCTTCTGCGGCTACCGCTTCGACGAGGTCGACCCCCGCGCCCCGACCGCGTATCCCGGCTCCGAGTCCGGTCTCCTCGGCGGCCTGCTCATCCGCCGCAAGCCGGTCACCACCACTCCGCGCCAGCTCATCGGCGCCGCCGGCGTGACGCTGGCCACCGACGAGGAGGTCCGCTTCTTCCGCTTCGCGCGCGTGAACGGGCACGACGGCATCCTGGTGGTCACCGACACGCGGCTGTTCTTCCTCGAGATCGTGGGCCGGCGCCACCGGCCGCGCTTCGAGAACGATCTCGTCCACGTCCTGGGCGCGGAGATCTCGCGCCGTCTCGGCCGCACGCGCCTGGAGATCCGCTGCGCGGGCGGCGAGGAGCTCGTCGTCGCCGGGCTCAAGCGCACCGATCTGGACGAGCTGCGCGAGCGCCTGCAGGCGGGCGCCGAGTAGGGCTCAGCCCACCGGGCGGGGCGGGGTGCGGCGGCGCCGCGCCTGCGGCGCTGCCGCGGCCAGCGCCTGCGCGTAGACCTCCCATGTCGCGCGCGCCGCGTCGTTCCAGGTCCAGCTCGGCGGGGGCGGCGCGGGACGCTCGGCGCGCTCGGCGGCGGCCAGCAGGCCGGGGACGTCGTCGATGCTCACGAACGTCGCGCGGTCGGCCAGCACCTCGCGCAGGGCGGGGACGTCGCAGGCCACGACGGGCGTTCCGCAGGCGAGCGCCTCGACCGGCGGCAGCCCGAAGCCCTCGTCGTCGGAGGGGACCACGAGCGCGCGGGCCCCGGTGTAGATCGCGGCGAGGTCGTCGTCGGGGACGTGCCCGGTGAGCGTCACGCCCGGCAGCTCCTCGGCCCAGCGGCTCGTCGACCCGACGAGCACGAGCGGCAGGGTGCGCGGCGCACCGGCGAGGTCGCCGACCCGCTTGCGGGGCTCCGGGTGCTCGAGGCCGCCGACCCAGAGCAGGTAGTCGGCCGGAAGCCCGTAGCGTTCGCGGGTGCGGGCCACGACGTCGGGGGCGCGCATGGTCAGCGTGTCGGCCGCCGCCTCGGGGACGACGCTGATCTTCTCGCGCCCCACCCGGAGGTGCTCGACGACGTCCGCGGCGACCGCCTCGGTCGGCACGATCAGGCGGGTCGCGCGCTGCACGGCGAGGTAGCGCAGGCGCGAGCGCACCCCGGCGCGCAGGTACTCGCCGCGGCGCTTGAGCTGGTGCAGGTCGTGCAGGGTGACGACCGTCGGCAGCGTCGGGCGCAGCAGCGCGCCGTCGATCCACGGCGAGTGGTACAGGTCGACGCGCCGCGGGCGGTGGGTCTCGACGATCTCGGCGCCCACGGGCGCGGTCGCGCGCAGGCCCGCGAGCACGCATCGCGCGTACCGGCCGATCCCTCCTCCGCCCGACCCGGGACGGGAGTCGAAGGCCATCCTCACCCTTCGCAGCGTACTTCGAATTCGCTTGGCGTGGCGGCTGGGGCTAGCGTGGCCGCCGATGAGCCACGCCGAACTGCTCGAGGCGGTGTGGGCGGCCGTGCCCGAGGACGCCGAGCCGGAGCGCTTCGCGCAGCGCCGCGACTGGCTGCTGGCCCGCGTGCGGCCGGGCGAGCGCGTGCTCGACCTCGGCTGCGGCGCGGGCGAGTTCAGCGCGGCGCTGGCCGCCGCCGGAGCGCACCCGCTGGGCGCCGACGTCGTCGCCGAGCCGCTGCGGCGGGCGCGCGCTCGTCACCCGGCGCTCACGTTCCGCGCGGTGGCGCTCGACGGCGCGCTCGCCTTCGACGACGGGGCCTTCGACGTGGTCTGGGCCGGCGAGCTGATCGAGCACGTCGTCGACGTGGCCGGCTGGCTGAGCGAGGTGCGGCGCGTGCTGCCCTCTGGCGGACGGCTGCTGCTGACGACGCCCGACCATCCGCCCGCGCTGCTGACGCGCCTGGCCGCCGATCCGGCCGCGTTCGCGGCGCACTTCGAGCCGCGCGGCGACCACGTGCGCTTCTTCAACGCGCGTTCGCTGCGCGAGGTGGTCGAGGACCTCGGGTTCGAGCGCGTCGCGGTCGAGGCCGACGGACGCACGCTGTGGCTGGAGGGCGTGCGGGCGCGCTGGTGAGCGCTCAGCCGCCGCCCTGCGTGGCGCGCAGCACGACGAGGTAGGCGCCGATCGTCTGCGGGTTGTGCGGGTCGAGGTACAGCGACGTGCGCACGGACCTCAGCGCCTCGGCGGGCTGCTTGAGCTTGTTGAACTGGAAGTCGCCGAGGCGCAGCCACGGCTCCGGGTTGCTCGGCTGCAGCGCGACCTCGCGCTTGAGCGTCTGCAGCGCCGCCTGCTGATCGCCGGCGCGGCTCTGCGCGACCGCGAGGACGCTCAGCGGCTCGATCGACAGGGGTTGCGGTCGTGCGCGATCCGCGCCTCGCGTTGCGCGCCCGCCACGTCACCGTTTTCGAGCTTGGCCAGCGCCGCGTTGGTGGCGTCCAGCGAGCGCAGCGGCTGCCAGACCGCCCAGGCGACACCGGCCGCGGTGACGATCGCCAGCAGCGCCATGGCGATCGCGGCGCGGTCGCGCAGCCAGGCCCGCGGCCCGCGCAGCGGCGGCGGGTCCGCCGGCGGCTGGCGCAGCGGGCCGCGGCCGGCGACCCAGCCGGCGCACAGCAGCGCGATCACGGTGCAGCCGGGGATGAACCACGTCCAGTCGATGAACGAGTGCACGCCGTAGACGACGACGATCGCCATCATCGTCAGCAGGCCGATGCGCTCGGGGCCGTAGCGGCGGCCGCGGTCGCGCAGGCCGGTTGCGCGGGCGGCGGCCCACAGCCACGCGCCGAGCGCGAGCAGCGCCAGCGCGAGGCCGACGATCCCGAGGTCGGCGAGCGTCTGCACCGCGAAGCCGTGCGCGTGGCGGACCTCGAGCGTGTCGTCGCGATAGAACGGCCGCGCCGTCGCGTAGCCCTCGGCGCCGACGCCGATCCACGGGTGGTCCTTCCACGCCTTGAGCGCCTCGTTCCAGTAGCGCGAGCGCACCGAGCCGATCGCGGTCAGGCGGCTCGGGTCGTTGGGCGGGGTGACGGCGTGGGGGTCGGTGAGCGTCGTGAAGCCGTGCGAGATCGAGCCGAACAGCCCGCGGTCGGTGGTGGCCAGGTACGCGGCGACGCCGACCGGGACGAGGGCCAGGCAGACGAGCAGCGTGGTGCCGGCGCGTTGGCGGGCGAGCGGGCTCAGCGCACTGCGTGAGCCGCGGAAGGCCACGTAGAGGCCGACCGCGAGCAGCACCAGCACCATGGCCAGCATCAGCACGCCGAGCTGGTGGCCGGCGGGCGCGCGCAGGTCGCTGGGCAGGCGGTCGGTGGTGAGCCCGTCGCGGGCGAACGCCCACAGCGCGATCGGCACGGCGGCGGCCGCGCCGGTGAGCAGCACCGCGGCGCCGCGCACCCGCAGCGGCACGACGACGAACCAGAACGCGAGGCCGAGAGCGAGCGCCAGCAGCGCGCCGCGCGAGTACGCCAGCAGCAGCGCCAGCAGCAGCACGCCGAGCGCGGGGAAGGCCAGCGCGTTGAGCGGCCCGTAGCCGTGGCGGCGCGCGCCGAGCCAGACGCAGGCGGGCACGCCGAGCGCGGCGAACAGGCCGGTCGCGTTCCAGTAGCCGAACGGGGCGCGCAGGCGGGCGTAGAGCTCGTCGGCGCTCAGCGTGCCCGGGAAGACCTTGGTGACCAGCGCGTAGCCGGAGACGATCACGGTGGCGAGCACGACGCCGGCGAGCACGCCCTCCCACTGTCGCGGCGCGGCGCGCACGAACGCGATCGAGAACGCGAAGACCGCCAGGTAGGTCAGCGTCCGGTTGGCCTCGACCCAGCTGTCGGACGGCTGGACGGACCACACGATCGACACCAGCGTCCAGCCGGCGAACAGCGCGAACGCGGCGACCGCGCCGGCGCCCCACCAGCGCCCGCGGTCGGGCGTGGCGAGGACGATGCCCGCGCCGCCCACGCCGCAGCCCAGCAGCAGGCCCAGCTCGACCGTCGTCGTCTCGCCGAGGCGCAGGCCGCCGTTGGCCGCGAACGCGACGAGCGTCAGCAGCGCGCCGACGCCGAGCGCGACCCCGACGTTCGCCGCGGGCCGGCGCAGCTCCAGCGCGAGGCCGGTGTCAGGCGCCGCGGCGTGCGACGACACGGCGCCGGAGGTCGAGGGCTCCGAGGATCAGCAGGCCGAGCGCGCCGAGGGCGAGCGCGACGATGAGCGGGGTGGGCAGTGCGGCGGCCGCCACGGCCGTGTTCTCGACGGGCACCGCCTGCGCCTCGTCGACGGCCCGGCGCTCCTGCGCCGTGGCGCCGGTCTCCGGGTCGGCCGGATAGCCGGAGAAGCCGCCGAAAGCGCCGGGCGCGCTGCCGGTCTTCGGCTTCGTCGCGCCCCCTCCCGTGGTCCCGCCGCCCGTGCCGCCGGTGCCGCCGCCGGTAATCCCGCCGGTGCCGCCGGTCCCGCCGCCACCGGGCGTGGAGCCGCTGACGCCGCTGAGTTGGGCGGCGCGGATGACGTCGCGGCAGTTCGTGTACTCGTCGACGTCGCTCGGCAGGTTCGCGAGCGCCGTGCGCAGCTCCTTCTGGCTGTAATGGCCGGAGAGGGAGCCGTCTTGGCAGTCGCGGATGAGCTTGATCTGGCTGGCGTGCGCCGCGGCGGCCGAGAGCAGCACGAGCAGGAAGGTGAGGAGGAACGTCCTGCGCATGAACGCTCTACGACGCTAGTGCGTGGTCGCGCGCGGCCCCGACGCTCATGAGCGCCGCCGACATGCCGTCCGCCCAGGCCCGCGGGTGTACGCGGCGACCGCCTGCGCCGCCGCGCCGGCCAGGCGCTCGCGCAGCACGGGATCGTCGCGCAGGCGCTCGATCGCGGCGCGCAGGGCGCTGGGGTCGCCCGCGGGCACGACCAGCCCGGTGCGCTCGTGGCGCACGAGTCCGCCGGCGGCGGCGCCGACCTGGTCGGTGGCGATGACGGGGACGCGCTGGAGCATGGCCTCGTTGACGATCAGCCCCCACGGCTCCCGGAACGTCGGGGTCCGCAGCGACGCTACGACCAGGACGTCTGATCCGGCGAGGAAGTTGCGCACCTCCTCGGGCGAGACGGGCGGATCGCCGACGCAGACGGCGTCCGGCCAGGCCTCCAGCAGCACGGCACGACCCTTCTCCGCCGCGGGGCGGCCGACGAACAGCACCTGGAAGCCGCGTTCGCGCCGGCCGGGCCCGCGCTCGCCCCAGAACGCGGGATCGACCGCCTGTGGGGCGACGTGGACGTTACGGGCACCGCGGGCCTCGACGTAGCGCGAGACGTGGGGACCGTAGGTGACGAGCGCGTCCGCATGGCGGTACAGCCACAGCGTCGGGGCGTAGGAGAGGACGTGGGCGGGGCTGCGCGGGTGCGCCCACAGCCCGGTCCACAGGAGGAGCGGCACGTGCGCGCGGCGGGCGCCGAGCGCGGCCGCCAGCGGGGCGACGCGGCCGCCGAGACCGGCGATCACCGCCCGGTAGCGGCCGCTGGCCGCGAGCCCGTGAACCGCGCGCTGGTCGACGGCGCGGTGCGGGACGGGCAGCGGGTTCGTCGCGGCGGGTGCGCCATGGCGGTCGCGGCCGCCGAACAGCGCGACCTCGATGCCCTCGCGCTCGTGCAGGGCGGCCAACGGGGCCACGCGGTCCGCCGGTGCGTGGCCGGTGACGAGCAGGACGGGTCTCATCGCGGGCGCAGCGCCGCCCGGTAGGCGGCGACGGTGTCCGCGCCGCAGCGCGCCCACGTGAAACGCTCGGCCACGGTCGCCCGGGCCACGCCGCCCAGCTCCTGCAGGTAGCGCGGCTCGGCGAGCAGGTCGTCGATCTGGGCGGCCAGGCGCTCGGGGTCGCCCGGCGGCACCAGCACGAGCCCCTCGCCGATGTCCTCCGGGCCGGGCTCGCCGCGCGCGCCGATGGCGGGCACGCCGCCGGCCATCGCCTCGACGTAGGCGACGCCGAACGCCTCGTCGACGCTGGGCATGACGAACAGGGCGCAGCGGCGCGCGAGCTCGAGGGCGCGGGCGTGCTCGAGCTGGCCGGTGAAGCGCACGTGCACGCCGAGCTCGGCGGCCAGGCGCCCGAGGCGCTCGCGCTCCGGGCCGTCGCCGATCACCAGGTAGCGCAGCTGCGGCCGGCGGTCGCGCAGCAGCCAGAGGGCGCGGATGACGTCGGCGTGGCGCTTGCGCGCGACGAGGTGGCCGACGGTGACGATGGTCTCGGCGCTGCGGCAATCGGCGGGCGCCGGCAGGTCGGTACCGAGGTGCACGACGCGCACGTCGGCCGCGCCCTGGCGGCGCGCGAGCCCGGCGATGCCGGCGGAGTTGGCGAGGACGATCCGCGCGCCGGCCAGCGCCCGGCGCGCGGCGGTGTCGCCGCCGGGGACCTGCTGGGGCACGAACAGCACGTCCGGGCCGTGGACGGAGAGGACGAGCGGCGCCCCCGCACGGGCGCGCAGGACGGCGTCGCCGGCGGGCACGCCGTTGTGGGCGTGGACGACGTCGTAGGGGAAGCGGCGGCGGATGCGGCGCAGGGCGGCGGCCAGCGGCGGCGCGGCCCAGGCCCCCCAGCGCGCGTAGGCGCGCGCGCGGGGCGGCGAGACGGCAGGTAGGTGACCCGCAGCCCGTCGCGCTCCTGGGTGCGCGGCTCGCGCAGGCGGCGGGCGATCTCGCGCAGCGCGGTGCGGTCGCGCAGGCTCGCGCGGGGCGGCACGAGCCGGTGCAGCACGACGATCTCGACCGCAGCCCCCGCGTCGCGCGCCGCCCGGGCCTGCTCGTGCGCCCAGAGGCCGAGCACCGGGTCGCGCTCGGACGGACCAGACTCGGCGACGACGAGGGCGCGCATCGGCTCGAGTGGATACGACGCCAGGTCGGTTGGCCCGTCGCCAGGGCGATGCGGGCAGTCGTGCAGGAACGCTCGCGCCTCGGCCTCGGCCTCCAGCGCGAGTAGGCGGCCGCGGCGGGGGCGGCGTCATGCAGGACCGGCACGGCGTCAGCCGCGCCGGAAGGCGCCAGCGTAAGTCGCAGGCCGGTACCGCCCGATGAACGTCCTGAAGGCTGGCCCATGCGCAGCAGCAGGAACGGCGGCGGCGCGGCGGCGCGTGCGCGGCGACGAATGACCGGGCCGATCTCGACGAACGCGATCTCGCGGGCCAGCGGTACCCGACGGCGAGTCACGCTCCACGCGGCGTGGGAGCGCAGGCGGTGGGCGGGCTGGGCGAGCGTCCAGTTGACGCTCACGGCGGCGGCGATCAGGTCGTCGAGGAAGCCGTCGGGCAGCTCGATGTCGTCGCAAGGCAGCAACCAGTCGGGCAGCCGCCAGACGGCTCGGTGGCGCCGGGATTGAGTCGCCGGTCGTCGGGAATGAGGCTCGCGCGGGTGGGCGGGGACCGTCGCCGCGGTCGGCTCGCTCGAGCGGGCGCGGGCGGCCTCGGGACAGGCCGCTCGGGACCCGCTGCCGTGCGGCGCTCGAGCAGCGCGTCGAGGTTCTCGAACACCGTGCTCGCCCGGCGGCATCGTGCGCAGTTCGACGTCGTGACCGGCGCTGGCGTGCAGCTGGGCCGCGATGCGCGCCCACCGCGCGCGGTGCTCGTCCGCGGACGACGGCCAGCGCGAGGACGCGGCGGCGAAGGGATCGTGCGCGGCGGCGCAGGCGCGCGCGGGCAGGCAGCGCGGCGAGGTCGAGCGCATCCTTCGGCGCGGCGCAGGGCGGCGCGCCGGCCGCCGGCAATGCCCAGAGGAACGCCGGCGAGGAAGTCGGGCGCCGCGGGGTCGGGCGCAGGGAGGTCGCAGCGCGGTCTCGACGCAGCCACTGTGGCGGCCATGACCAGCCCGTTCGCGCAGCGCAGCGTGGATGACGCAGCCGGCCAGCACCCGCAGCGCGCGGCGGCCAGGCTCGGCGCCCGGCCCCGGTGGACGTCGAAGCGGCGGCTGGCCCGGCCGCGCGCGAGCGGCACGCGCATGAAGCTGCGCAGGCGGGCGTCGTCGCCGGCGCGGCGGTGGTCGAGGCCGGCGGCGGCGACGTAGCGGATGCGCGGGCGCTCGGAGGCGCGCAGGCGGTCCTGCCATTCCTGCTCGTCGCCGTAGAGCTCGCGGCGCTCGTCGAAGCGCCCGACGCGCTCCAGTGCGCTGCGGCGGATCGTCGTGGCTGCCCCGAAGGCGTGGGGCGCGTCGGTGTCGAGCGGGCCGAGGTCGAGGAACGTCACCGGCGGCCCCTCACGCCCGCACATGGGGAACCGGTGGCCTCGAGTAGCGCGACGATCGGGCCGGTGAAGCAATCGACGCCGGGCTCGGCGGCGGCCCGCGGCGCGCAGCGCGCCGAGCCAGCCGGGGTGGACGGCGACGTCGTCGTCGCTTGAACACGACGAGGTCGCCCTCGGTACGGTCGATGATGTTGCGCGCGCCGCCGTTGAGGCCCGCGCCGCCAGCGTGGGCGACCACGCGCGCACCCGCCGCCTTCGCGACGGACGCGCTCTGCGGGTCCGGCCCGTCGAAGCGACGAGCACGTCGGCGCCCGCCGCGCAGGCTACGGACATCGATCGGCGCGAGCGCGACCCGCAGGTAGCCAGGACGGTGCGCGGCGAGGACGACGATGGCAGCGCTCGGAAGCATCAGGCCGCGCGCAGCCTACGATCCTGGCAGCGCGCACCGCGACGATGAAGCCATCCGGACATCTGCGGCGATGAGCGCAGGCGGTCGTGCGTGCGCGGTGATGAGGCCACGCGGGCGGTCGTGCGTGTACGGCGATGGGCCATGCGGGCGGTCGTGCGTGCGCGGCGATGGGCCGTACGGGCGTGTGCGACCGCTGGCGATCGAGGCCATGCAGGCGTCGTGCGACCGCGCGGCGATGAGGCCATGACGGTCGTGCGTGCTGACGGTAAGGCCATGCGGGCGTTGTGCGATGCGCGGCGATGGGGCCATGCGGGCGGTCGCGGCGCGCCGAAGCCACCGGCCGCTGGCGTAGCGTTGCCGGCCGGTGATCCTCTTCCTCCACAACCGCTACCGCACGACCGGGGGCGGGGAGCGCGTGGTCGGCGACCTCGGCGCTGCGTGCGCGAGGCTACAGGCGAGAACGCGGAGCTGCTCGAGCGCGACAGCGCGGCGCTAGGAGCGCGCGTGCGGCGGCTTGGCCTGCGGGCGGCGGCCTGCAACCCGGCGACGTCGCGGCGGCGTTCGCGCCGCACGCGGGCGCGGGTCGATGCCCGCGCACAACCTCCTGCCCGCGTTCGGGTGGCGGGCGCTGGCCCGCGGCGCGCGAGGCAGGCGCGCGCGTCGTCCTGCACCTGCACAACCACCGGCTCGTACGCGGTCAGGACCTGCTTCGCCCGCGGCGCGGACTACCCGCTGCCACGGCCGCGACACCCGGCCCGGCGTGCGGCTCAACTGCCCGCGGAACCGGCGCCGAGCCGCGGTCTACGCCGCCGCGCTCGCGCTGTGGCAGCGGCGGCATCGTCGCGCCGACCGACCACGTGATCGTGCCGAGTGCGTTCGCGACGCGGCCCGGCTGCGGGAGCTGGGCGCGCCGCTGGACGAAGCCGCCCCGCTCGGCGGCGGCCAGCGACATGCGGGCGCCCGGTCAGCTCGGCCCGCTGGAAGGCGGCCAGGGCACGCGGGCGCCCGGTCCGGCCTCGGCCCGCTCGGCGGCCAGGGGCATGCGGGCGCCCGGTCCGGCTTCGCCCCGCTCGGCCCGTCCGTGCACGTCGTGCCCCACCGGTCGCGCTCACCGCCTCCGCGCCTCGCTGATCCGCCGGGCCGGCCTCTTCGCCGGGCGCCTCGCGCCGGAGGAAGGCGCGCCGACGTGGGCGCGTGCAGGAGCGCCCGGCCGCGCGCTCGTCGTCGCCGGCGACGGCCCGCTACGAGCGCGCCTTGAAGCTGCGCGCCGCCGAGGCCGGCATGCGCTTCCTCGGCGCCGACTCGACCCGGCCCGGCTCGCGCAGCTGCTGGGCCGGCGCGTCGAGTGCCGGTGCCGTCGCTCGGCCGGGACCTTCGGCCTGGCCGCCGCCGAGGCGATGGCCGCCGGCCTGCCCGTGGTCGCCTCGCGGATCGGCGCGCTGCCCGAGAGATTCGTCGACGACGCGCAGCTCGCTCCGCCCGGCGGTGGCGGCGCTCGCCGCTGCATCACTCTCCAACCCCGGCGCCGCGGCGCAGCGCGGCCTCGCCACATCCGCGCGCTCGCCGCCCGGATCGTGTCGCCGCCGCCCTGCGCGAGGTCTACGACGCGTGATCCGTATCGAGCGTCGAGTTCCTCGACGTCAGACCGAGGAACTCGACGCTCGATGCGAGCACGGTCGAAGGCGTGACTGCGCTCCAGCAGATGCGGCGCGAGACCATCGCCCAGCGCGACCTGCGCAACGACGTCGGCCGCATCCGCGAGGCCGAGGCGGAGCCGGAGTTCCACGGTCACCGTACGCAGCCGCCCGTCGCCCGTGTCGTGCGCTCGGCGACCGTGCTCCCGCAGCCGCGTCGACGTCGACTCCGCAACGCTGCGTCGGATCCTGGAGATTCCGATCGATGGCGCGGGGTTCGCCGCGAGAACCGACGCGGCCGAGGCCCCGGTCGACGATCCATGCGGCGGCAGCTGAGACCGTGCCGGGCGCTGCTCGACACATCGGTCCTGATCGCGCCCGACGCGTCCGCTACGGCTTGGCCACCGGCCGCGGCCATCTCGGCCGTCTCGATGGGCGAGTTGCGCGCCGGTGTGCTCAAGGGCGCCCCACGGCCACCGAGCGGACCGCACGAGCCGCCCGGCTCAAGGCCATTCGATCGGCGTACCTGCCGTTCCCGTCGACGAGGCGATCGCCGACGAATACGGTGCGTTGGCGCTGGCACGCGATGGCGGGCAACCCGCGAAGGCCACCGATCTGCTGGTCATCGCCACCATGACGGCGACGGTCGTGCGCTGGTCGCGCGACGAGCGCCAGGCCAGCCTCGCTCGCCGCGCAGGCTCGCGGTCGTGGTGCCGGCATGACGGGTGATCGGGTCCTCGTCACCGGCGGCGCCGGCTTCCTCGGCGCCCTGGTCTGCGCCGAGCTGCTCGACGCCGGGGCGCGGGTCCGGGTCCTCGACGCGCTTGCCCACGGCCAGGACGACGTCGCCGGCGGGCTCGCCGGCGCCGGCGTGGAGGTGCACACCGGCGACATCCGCGACGAGCAGGCCCGCGGCCGGGCGTTGCGCGACGTCGACGCCGTGGTCCACCTCGCCGCCATCGTCGGCGACCCCGCCTGCGCCGCCGACCCCGCCACCGCCGACGCCCGTCAACCGAGCCGCCGCCACCTGATCGACGACGCCGCCCAGGCCGGCTGCTGCGCCGTCTTTGCCCCACCTGCTCGACTACGGCCGCATGGCCGACCCGGCCTGCCCGTCGACGAGACCGCCGAGCTGCGCCCGGTCTCGCTCTACGCCGAGCAGAAGGTCGAGGTCGAGCGGCGGCTGCTCGACCAGGGCGACCGCACGCCGCCCGCCACCTGCCTGCGCTTCGCCACCATCTACGGCGTCGCCCCGCGCATGCGCTTCGACCTGACCGTCAACGAGTTCACCCGCGACCTGTGGGCCGATCGCGACCTGGAGATCTTCGGCGAGCAGTTCTGGCGTCCGTACCTGCACGTCGCCGACGCCGCCCGCGCCGTGCGCATCGTGCTGGCCGCGCCCGAGGAGAGCGTGATCGGCGAGGTCTTCAACGTCGGCCGCTCGGACGAGAACTACACCAAGCGCGACCTGGTCGAGGCGATCGCCCGCCAGATCCCGACCGGCCGCGTCCACTACGTCCACCGCGACGAGGACCCGCGCGACTACCGCGTCGCCTTCGAGAAGGTCCGCGACACGCTCGGCTTCGTGCCGCGGCGCCGCGTGCCCGACGGCATCGCCGAGGTCGCCGAGGCGCTCGCCGCGGGCCGCTTCCCCGACCCCTTCGATGTCCGCCACCGGAACACCGTTTGAGATCCCGCTCAGCGACGTGCGCGTCGCCGAGGACGAGATCGCCGCTGCCGCCGACGCCCTGCGCTCCGGCTGGCTGACGATGGGCCCGCGCACCGCCGAGTTCGAGACGGCGTTCGCCACGCGGCTCGGTGTCCGCCACGCGATCGCGGTGGCCAGCGGCACGGCGGCGCTGCACCTCGCCTATCTCGCCGCCGGCATCGGCCCCGGGGACGAGGTGATCGTGCCCTCCTACACGTTCGTCGCGACCGCGGCCGCCGTCATCGCCTGCGGGGCCACGCCGGTCTTCGCGGACATCGCCGGCGCCCACGACCTCTCGCTCGACCCCGCCGACGTCGAGCGCCGCATCACGCCGCGCACCCGAGCGGTGGCGGTGGTGCACTTCGCCGGCTACCCCGCGCCGGTCGACCGCTTCCAGGCGCTGTGCGACGACCGCGGCCTCGCGCTGATCGAGGACGCCGCCCACGCGCCGGCGGCCACCCTCAACGGCCGCGCGCTGGGCACCTTCGGCCTGGCCGGGTGCTTCTCGCTGTTCTCGAACAAGGTGCTGTCGGTGGGCGAGGGCGGCGTGGTCGTCACCGACGACGCCGCCGCCGCGCAGCGCATGCGGCTCCTGCGCTCGCACGCGATGACCACCGGCACGCTGCAGCGCCACCTCGGCCGCGCGCTCAGCTACGACGTCGTCGACGTCGGCTTCAACTACCGCCTCGACGAGCCGCGCGCCGCGCTCGCGCTCGCGCGGATGGCGAAGCTCGACGCCGAGATCGCCGCCCGCCGCGCGCTCACCCGCCGCTACCGCGAGCTGCTGGCCGGCCTCGACGGCGTCTGATTCCCTACGACGACGCCGGCTGTCGCCGACTCCGCGTGCTACGTCGCGGTCATGCTCGACGACGCGCGGCGTCGCGATAAAGTGCGTCGCCCTGCGCGAGCGCCACGGCGTGCAGACCTCCATCCTCTCCGCCCGCGCACCGCTTCACCGCCTACGCCAGGCGATTTCCGGCCATCTCGCTGCCGCGCACCGAGGACGCCGCGGCCCGCGGTCACCGTCCCGCTCTACGGCCACATGACCGGCGAGCAGCAGGAGCGGGTCGTCGCCGCGCTGGCCGATGCGCTGGCGCGTCCGGCTTCCAGCGCGTAGACTGCGCCGCCGCTATGCGGGCCATCGTCCTTGCGGGAGGCCTCGGTACCCGGCTGCTGCCCTACACGACCGTCCTGCCCAAGCCGCTGATGCCGGTGGGCGACCGGCCCGTGCTCGACATCGTCATCCGCCAGCTGCGCCGCGACGGCTTCACGCGGATCACCATCGCCACCGGCCACCTCGCCGAGCTGATCGAGGCGTTCTTCGGCGACGGCTCCAAGCACGGCGTGCAGATCGACTACTTCCGCGAGGAGGAGCCGCTGGGCACGGTCGGCTCGCTGAGCCTCATCGACGGCCTCGACGGGGGGGACTTCCTCGTCATGAACGGCGACGTGCTGACCGACATGAGCTACGCGGCGCTCATGCGCGAGCACGTCGACGCGGGCGACGCGACCGTCACGATCGCCGCCCACGCGCGCACGATCCAGATCTCGCTCGGCGTGATCCTGCTCGACGAGGACGACCCGAGCCGCCTGACCGACTACGTCGAGAAGCCGACGACCGACTTCGACGCCTCGATGGGCGTCTACTGCTTCTCGCCGCGGGTGCTCGGGTTCCTCGACCCCGGCGTACGGCTCGGCTTCCCCGAGCTGATCCTGCGGCTGATCGAGCGCGGCGAGGTCGTGCGTGCCCATCACCAGCAGTACTTCTGGCTCGACGTCGGGCGCCCGAGGACTACACGCAGGCCCAGGACGAGTTCCGTTTCGCGGCGCTGCATTCGGTTGGACCGGGCGAAGTCTGCGCTGGCGCTGCGTCGACGCGGCGACGATCCAGGGCGCGCCAGCCAGACCGACTCGAACGCCATGACCTCGCGCAGCGCGCGTAGTCGCGGTCGTAGTGGATGACCGCTGTCCCAGTTTCCTGCGTGGCAGCGGCGTTGAGGTAGTCGACGATCCGGGATTCGCTGAGCGCTGCAGGCGGTGGGCCAGTTGGCGCATCGCCGCTTCGGCGGCTCGCGCGACCGCGCGGGTCAGCGGTGCCGGCCGCGGCGCCGAGAACTGCTGTGCGAGCAGGAGTCCAGACGCGTCTGCGCCGCGAGCACTGAGCAGGATCTCCAGCGACGATGTCCTGAGCCGCAGTTGGTCAACGGAGCGCGGTGGCCCGCAGGCGCAGGATGATCTCCTGGCCGCCGCGCCGCGATGCGCCGGGGGCCGGGGTCTGGCGGATGACCCGTGCGCGTTCGACCTGCGCGCGCTTCGCCGCACGGCGCTTGCCGTGCGAGGCGGTGCGCCGCGGGCCGACCGTCCGTACAGGCGTGTCCGCGCAGTCCGCGCGGGCGAGCCGCGCTGCACCCGTGAGCGTCGCGCCCGTCAGCCGCGGGATCGCCGGGCAGGTAACGGCCTCGGCCGACCCGACCGGGGCTGAGCGTGGAGTAGCGCCGTTGCCGGGACCGCTTGCCGGTCTGGCGGGCTGGGCGCTCGGCTCGGCGGCCCGGGTTGCGGGCGTGGCCGCGGCGGCCCTCTCGCGGCGCCGCCGCCACTCCAGCGACCGCCACCGCGCCGCGGTCACCAGCAGGCACGGCGGTCACCGGCGCCGACCACGTGCCGCCGGGCGCTGGCCGCGACCAGCGCGTTCTCGCACACCGGCGCGACGGAGTTCGTAACGCGAACGCCAGAGCGGCCGACGCCAGCGCGAAGAGGTCCGGCCGGTCCTCCATGACGCCCCAGGCGCGAGGTGGTCGGCCATCGTCGAGTAGCCGGGATCCTTCATGCCCTCGCGCAGCACGCACGTGCCGGTGTTGCTGCCAGTTGATCCAGCCGTCGGCGGCGATGCGCGAGCGCTCCCGGTCCACCGCCCGGGCTGTCGCCATCAGCGACGGGGTGGCCGAGCTGGCCGGCAGCCATTGCGCGAAGCGCAGGGCGCTCGACACGCCGAGCGCCCCGTAGCCGCTGTCGGGCCCGTCGATCTCCGGGTTCCAGCCCACCGTGCTCTGGCGGGCGACCGCGAACGCGATGCGCTCGAGCGCCTTGGGCATCTGGCTGCGGTCGCCGGTCAGCAGGGACGTAAGCCCGATCGCCGCCGCGGCGGCATAGTGCTGGTGCAGGAAGATCCCGTAGCCCGTCTCGCCGTCGACATGGCGGCGCCACGGCTCCCAGCGGGCATCGGCGGTGAACCACGCGACGGCGCGGGCCAGCCGCGGCAGGTAGGCGTCGATCCGGGCCGCGTACTGCGGCCCGTAGCTGGAGTGCCGCAGGAGCAGCAGTCCACGCGCCGCCGCCGAGACGAAGAGCACCGAGCTGATGACCTGGCCCGCGACGATGGTGTACTGGGGCTCGAAGCTGCCGTCGGGCTGCATGTGGTCGAAGGCCCAGTCGAGCTCCTTGAGGCCGAGGTCGATGGCCGACACGTCGTCGTTGGCGATCCCGTAGGCGATGCTGTCGGCGGCGACCTCCTGCTGGCTGACGTACCAGACGGTCGACGTGCCGGCCTCCCAGCAGGCGTTGATGCCGTACGCCCCGCTGGGCGCGGCAGACGGGCGCAACGTCAGCGTCGCCTTGAACTGCGGCGAGCGCACCCACTGCAGATCGGAGGCGCCCGGGATCGGCGACACCGCCGCGGGCGATGCCACGGTCCCCGTGACCTCGCGGGCGGGCAGCGCGGCGACCGCCACCATCGCCACCGAGACGGCGAGCATGGCGAGGCCGCCGCGACGCAACTTGGCGATGAGTCGGGTGGCGGGACGCACGCCCCGTAGGTCGGCCGCGACGCCGAAGGATCTCACAGGCAGGCGCGCTCGGCAGGCGTTCGGTCCGCGCTCAAGTCCGCGGACGCGGCGGCCGAAGGGCTCAGACCAGCGGCGCGGGGTGGACCGCCACGGCGACGTCTGCTCGTGCAACCGACGGCATGACCACGCGGACGTCAGGCGCTGCGCACGAGGTCAGCGACGACCTCGCTGGGACGCTGGCGCGATCCCGGGCGAGTCGGCGCAGCTTCCTCGGCGCTCTCTCCCCCGACCGTCAGGCGAAGCGAAAGCCGAGCGCAGGATTGCAGGCCGGCGGTGCGCGTGGCCAGACGCAACCGCGCGCGAGTTCCTCGTCGAAGTCGCCGGGTTCAGGCTCCGGAGCGTTGGTGGGCAGTCGACGATTCGCCATTGCCATGTACTACCTGAGCATCTTACGCTCGGCCGCCGTCGAGTCTCAGCCGAGTGATGATGAGCCCAGCTCTCCAGGGTCTGGCGTTTCCTCGATCACCAGGGTGAGCACGCCCCGTTGGTGTGCCGATCAAGAAGCCGACGCTCTGGAGGCTGGCGTCGGTCTCTCGACCCCCGGACGTTCTCGATGATCACGTGCTGGTTCGCGGGGAGCTGCGCGGTCTCCGAGTCTGAAATGCTCCGGGCGCCGAGCTTGTCGAGTGCTGCTTCGGTCGCGAGCAGCTCGGGAGATCGCCGGGCATGTGTTTGCCTGTGCTGCGCTCAGACCAGCGGCGCGGGGTGGACCGCCACGGCGAGCGTCTGCTCGTGCGAGCCGTAGAGGTCGGCGATGCTCACCTTCGCGGACAGCGTGCCCCGGCCGGCGCGCACGATGCGCTGCAGGTCGGCGCGACAGAGTGACGCGGGTCGTGGCGCTCGCGCCGCGGCCGGCGACGCCCTGAAGGCGCGCGCGAGCGAGCGTCCGCCGCCGGCCCGCAGCCGCAGCGAGCCGGTGGCCGTGCACTTCGACGGGCAGTAGAGCACCACGCCGCCACCCGGACGCGCGCGTTTCGGCTCGGGCGCGGGGTGATGATCCCGCCGCGAGGCGTAGAGGAGCGCCAGGCCGGCCTGGGCGGCGAAGCGGCGGCGAATTCCCCGCGCATCGAAGCGTTTGGCCCCTTCGCCGCACGCCGCGCGCCTTCTTGACCGCGCCGCTCGCTGGCAGCGCCGGCAGGCAGTACGCCGTCGCCGCAATCGTCCTGCGCGGGGGCGGCCGCCACCGGTCCGGCGAGCGCCACCGCGACGGCGGCGAAAAAGGGGATGAGGGCCAGCCGGCTCGAGCCTGCGAAGCATAGAAGTCCGCCCGCCGCCCGACCGCATCGCTCGCCGGATGGGCGGGTTGGTGCCCGTGATGCATCGCCTTCCACTCCTCATCGCCGCGCTGGTCGCCACGTGCTATCGGCCGCGAGCACGCCCGCCAGCGCCGCCCAGCGCGCCGTTCCCGCCGAAAAGGCGATCTGGGGCTCGACGACCCTCGCCGACGGGACGTCCGCCTTCCAGGCTACCAGCAGCTCGGCGTCGACGTCCTCCAGATCCAGCTCGACTGGGCGACCACGGCGCCCACCAGCCGGCCGACCCAGGCAACCCCGACGACCCCGCGTACCGCTGGCCGGCGCTCCTCGACGACGCGGTCGCCCAAGCCGGCTGCCCGGCATCCAGGTGCGATCTTGGTCCGCGGCACGCCGCCATTGGGCCAACGGCGGGCGCTCGCCGGCGTGGACGCGACCGACCCCAGGACTACGGCGACTTCTCGTTGCCGCGGCGCCAGTACCCGCAGGTGCGGCGCTGGATGATCTGGGGCGAGCCGACCCGGCCCACGGCAACTACCACCCGATGCCGAAGAACAAGCGGACCGGCCCGCGCGCCTACGCCAAGGGCTGCTCGACGCCGCCTACGGTGCGCTGCACGGGGTCAACGGCGACAACATCGTGATCGGCGGCATGACCTTCACGACGGGCCTGGTCAACCCGTACCGGTTCCTGCAGTGGATGCGGCTGCCCAACGGTCAGCCGCCTCGCCTGGACTGGTACGGCCACAACGCGTTCTCGACCCGCTTCCCGCGGCTGAAGGACAAGGTCTACGTCAAGGGCCTGCGCGACATCAACGACCTCGACGCCCTGCACGGCCAGCTCCGCCGCGTCTACCGCGGGCGGCCGACGCCGCCGATCTGGGTCTCGGAGTTCACGATCTCCTCCGACCGCCCCAACCGCGCGTTCAGCTTCGCGGTGTCGCGGGCCGATCAGGCGAAGTGGCTGACCGCCGCGTACCGGCTCGTCAACTCGGTCGACTACGTGGCCGGATTGGGCTGGTTCAACCTCCAGGACGAGCCCGACGACGGCACCGGCCGCTCGCTCACCAACGGACTGATCGCCGCCGACGGCGTGCGCAAGCCCGCATTCGCCGCCTACGCGCGCGTGCGCTGACCCGGTGGCGTGCGGGCTGAGGTCAGGCCGCCCGCGCCGCCCGCGTACGCGCCGTCTTGCGCGGCGTGCGCGGCCGCTTGGCGGCACGGGTCCGCGAGCGCGCCCCGGTCGCCCGCATCAGCGTGCGGGCGCGAGCGCGCGCGGCCGGCGTCGCGGTCGGTCGTGGAGCGGTCGCGGCCGCCGGCTCGGGCACGACGGGCGGCGGCGCGTTGGCCGCCGCCACCAGGCTCGCCCAGTTGCCCGCGGGATCGGGCGAGCGGTCGACGTCGTTGAGCGCGTACCAGAGGATCAGGCTCGGGTCGCCGCGCAGGATCGCCTGGTTGCGCTGGTCGATCATCTCCGCCGCGGTCGGGAAGTGGTCGTCGGGCATCCCGTCCTGGGGGTACTGGTTGTGCGCGAAGGCCTGCAGGACGGCGACGGTGCGGTTGCCGGACGGCTGCGCCTGACGCGCCGAGGCAGCCATCGCCTCGCCGGTCATCGTGGCCGGGACCTCGCTGCCGATCGGGTACATGTCGCTGCCCACGTAGTCGGCGGCGCGCAGGTACGGCCCGAGGTTGCCGCCGAGCTGCTCGAGCATCCCCATGGCGACGTAGATCGTCGGGTGGCCGGGATCGAGCGCGCGGACGCGGTCGGCGAGCGCCTGCACGAGCGGCGCCTCGTTGGCGGTCAGCTCGTCGCCGATGTACCAGCCCCAGGTCGCCGGGTGGTCCTTGAGCCGGGTGACGACGTAGTCGAGCATGTCGTTGCAGTAGCAGGCCGAGGCGAGCTTGGGGTAGCGCTTGAAGAGGTTGCCCTGCTCGCGCCAGACCTTGTCGTTGAGCGGCCAGATCAGCTTGACGCCGGCGGCGGCCGCGGCGTCGGCGTACTTGAGCAGGTCGGTCGGGGTGGCGTACCAGCTCGTGTAATTGAGGATGATCGGCATGCCGCCGGCGGCGACGCGCCGGACGTGCTCGATGCAGGTCTGGAGGTCCGGTGTCGGCGGGCACTGGTCGTAGACGCCCTGCGGCGGGACGGCGGCGCGAGCGCTCGGTGCCGGTGCGGCGGGCGCGGCGCTCGGCGAGGTCGTGGCGAAGGCCAAGGCGACCATCGCCACGCTGAGGGCGGCGAGCAGGTGAGCGGGGTGATCGCGCAGGCGTCGACGACCCGCGCGGGCAGGGGTGAGCATGGCGCCTCCTTGGCGTGTCCGGGCCGCCTCGTGCGGCTCCGTACGACCCCGGCGCGCCGTCGCGCACGCCGGTTGCTCAGGGAGTCGGCCGTGCCCCCGGTCGCCTTGCGGCGAGTGGCCGCCCCGTGGACGGGCGTTGGACGGGACTCGTTAGAGTCGGAACGGTGCTGACGCAGGACAAGCACGCGGTGTCGGCGCCTGATCCGCCGGTGTGGGCGCAGGTGCTGCGGCGCCAGCCCGACCGGGCGCTGGCGGAGCTCGCGGCGGGTGGCCTGCCGGTCGCGTTCGCCGTTCTCGCCGACCGGCACCGACCGCGGCTGGACGCGGCGGTCGCCGGTGACCCGGCGCGCGTGGACGCGGCGCTCGTGGCGGCGTGGACCGCGCTGCGCACCGGAGCTCGGCCAGGGGACGTCGGCGCCTGGCTCGAGCAGGCGGTCCACGACGGAGGCGTGGCCGCCGGTGACGCGGCGGGCGACCTCGACGAGGCCCACGAGGCGCAGCTGCGCGGGCAGGTCGGCGCGCTGCTGCGCGCGGACGAGCTGCCCGCGGTGCCGCCGGCGATACCGGGGGCCGCCCCCGCGCCGCCGGTGCGCGCGGCGGCGACCGGCTCGCGCCGCCGGGTGGCGCTCGCCGCCGGCGCGGTGGCGGGGGCGCTGGGCGTCGCCGCGGCGGCGCTGGGCCTGACCGGCGCGCTGTCGAGCAGCCCGTCCGACGGGGCGAGGCGGTCCGGGCCGAGTCGCCGGGACGGGTCGAGCCCGCGCCGCTCGCGGCCAGCGGGGACGGGGTCACGTCACCCGCCGCGGCGACGTCCCGCGAGCGCCGGCGGCGAGCCGAGACGGCGACCCGCCGCCAGACCCATCACGCACCCCGCCGCTCCGGCGGCCGGGCGACGCCGGACACCGCCGTCCTGGTCGCGGCGCCGCCCCAGCCGGCCGCCGTGGCGCCGCGGCCGGCGTCGCCTGCCCCGGACGCCTGGCCCGAGCGCCGGCGCGAACGGACGAGCCGTCCGGCGTCCAGGCAGCCGCCGGTCGCCACGGTCCCCCTGCCGACGACCACGACGACGGTGCCGCCGCTCACAATCGCGCCGTCCACGACGACCGCGCCCGAGGTGGCGACCACGCCGCCGCCGACGGTCACGACGACGCAGCCGTCGGCGACGCCCCCGCCGGAGACGCCGCCCGACGGGCAGACGGGCACGACGCCCGAGCCGGCGACCGTGCCCGAGGCGACCACGACGCCCGCCCCGTAGCGATCGGTCCCGGCGGCGCGCTTTCGGGCCTACCGGGATAGGCCCTCAGCCGGTGCGCAAGCCGCGGCTGGCCGCCAGGCCGATCCACCCGCCGACCAGGGCGAGCACGATCAGCACCCCGTAGGTTGCCGCGGACGGGATCGTGGTCGAGCTGGTGGAGGCGCGTACCGCCGAAGCCGGAGGGCCGTCGTCGAGCACCTTGGCGCCGGCCACGCCGGGGACGTTCGACGAGGAGCCGAAGCCGTTCTCGGAGTGGATCGAGGTGCCGACGTTGGGGTTGGCGGAGGCTCCGCTCGTCCCGGCGCCGGTCGCGCTCGCATCGCTGCCGGCGGCGTTCGCACCACTCGCGGCCGTGCCGGACGACCCGGTCGCCGACCCGGACGCCCCGGTGGACGACCCGGATCCGCCGGACGCCGAGGCCGGCGGCGTGCCGCCGCCCCCGCTGGCGCCTGTGCCGCCCCCGCCGGCGCCTGTGCCGCCCCCGGAACCGCCCGCCACGGAGCCCGAGGAGGTCTGGTGCGACGAGTTGCCGCCCCGCTGGCCGCGAGCGCTCTTGGGCGCTGCGTCCCGGCGCGCGGTGTCGAACGGAATCTCGTAGATCACCCCGGCCGGGCTGCTAGCTTCCGGATCGGTCCGCTGCTGCTGTGCATTCACCGGGGCGCGGCCACGCCCAGCACGACGACGGCAAAAGAGGCGATGAGTGAACCTCGACTCACCGCGGTGAGTGTAGTGCAGCAGCGCAGTTCCGAGCAGCAGGAGGCGGACCCCCAGCCCGGCGACGCGCCGTCGCGCTCGCCGCTCATCGCCGCCCCGGCGGTCTTCGTCATCATCCTGCTGCTGCTGGCGACCGTGTACCACGGCGCCTTCTACCTGCGCGACTGGGGCCCGCCGGCCATCCTCGTCCTCGGCTCCCTCGATCGCCCTGCAGGCCGCCGGCGGCGGCCTGCCGATCGCGAACCAGTGGGCCCGGGTCATGCTCGCCGGGATCTGGGGCTTCGCGGCCTGGACCGTTCTGTCGATGCTCTGGTCGGAGTCGCCGTCGGCGGCGTGGGAGGGCGGCGCCCGCGACATCTTCTACGCCGCGCTCGTCACCGTCCCGCTCGTCCTGGTTCCGCGCGCACGCGTGCTGCCGGTGCTCGCGGTCGGGCTCGTGGGCGGCATCGCCGTGCTCGCCCTGCTGACCCTCGTCCGGATGCTGGTCGGCGACGACGGGCTGTTCCTGGCCGGGCGGCTCGACGCGCCGGTCGGCTATCGCAACGCCACCGCGCTGCTGTTCGCGCTGGGCGTGTGGCCGCTGCTGGCGCTCGCCGCGTGCGGACCGCGACGGGCGTTTCGCGCGGGCGCGTTCTCGCTCGCAGTGCTGTGCCTTGCCCTTGCGTTCCTGACCCAGAGCCGCGGCATCGTGGTCGGCCTGGCCACGGGCGGCATCGTCGCGCTCGCGTTCGGGCCCGACCGCGTGCGCCGGGCGTGGCTGGCCATCCTGGCGCTGGCGCTGCTGGCGGCGTTCTCGAGCGGCCTGCTGACCCCCTACCACGCCTTCGACGGTGGCCAGGGCATCGTCGCGGACAGCGACATCGGCCGGGCGGCGTGGACGACGCTGCTGCTGATGGTGGTGGCGTTCGGGGTGGGGCTCGCCTACGCCCTCGTCGACAACGGCCTGCGCACCGGCACCGAAGGCAGCCGCCGCGTCGCCCACGTCGGCGCGCGCGCCGGGCTGGCGCTCGTCGTCGTCATCGCGATCATCGGCGCGGTCTCGGCCGTCGGGAACCCCATCACCGAGGCTCGGGCCAAGTGGGACGAGTTCACCGCCAACCAGACCGTCGCGACCGGCGCCACGCGCTACGCCAACGTGTCCGGGCAGCGCTACGACCTGTGGCGGGTCTCGCTGAACGCGTTCGCCGACCGCCCGCTGACCGGGGTCGGCGAGGCGTCGTATCCGTTTCGCTACTACGTCGAGCGCCGGACCGATCGCAACCTCGACGACCCGCACGGCCTGCCGTTCCAGGTGCTCTCCGAGCTCGGGATCGTCGGGGCCCTGCTCGTGGCGGCGTTCATCGTCGGCGCGGCGGCCACGCTGGTCTCGCGCTGGACGCGCGTGCCCCCGAGCGCCGCCGGCTCGCGAGCGGGCTGGCCGCCTCGGGTGCCGTGTTCCTCGGCCAGTCGTTCGTCGACTGGATGTGGCGGATCCCCGGCGTGACCGGGCTCGGCCTGCTCTGCTTGGCCATCGCGGTCGCTCTGGTGCTCGACCCCGCCGCGCACCGCCCGTCGCGGCTCGCGCCCTCGTGGCGGGCGCTGACGGCCGGCGGGCTCGCCGTGGCCATGGTCGCGGTCGTCGTGCTCTACCTGTCGGACTTCTACGTGCGCCAGGCGCGCTCCGACACGGACTCGGCGACGCCGGCGACGCAGCTTTCCTCGGCGCGGACCGCGTCGAAGCTCAACCCCGTGTCGGTGGTGCCCTGGTACCTGATGGCGTCCGCGCACGAGAGCATGGGTCAGCGGGCGCAGGCCCGCGCGGACCTGACCACCGCCCTCGACAAGGAGCCTGCCAACTTCGCCACCATGGGCGTGATCGGCGACTTCTACGCGCGCCAGGGCCGCTACCGGGCGGCGCGCCGCTGGTACGCGCGGGCGCTGCGCCTCAACCCGCTCGACGTCGGCCTGCAGCAGCTGGCGCGCACCGGCGGGCGGCCGTGAGCTGAGCCAGCAGGTCCCGCCACTGCTCGACGCTGCGGCGGCGGCTGAAGCGCTCCTGCACGCGCCGGCGGCCGGCGCGCCCATCCGCTCGAGCGCCGCTCGGTCCGCCCGCAGGCGCCGCATCGCGTCGGCCAGCGCCTCGGCGTCGCCGGGGGCGGCGACGACGCCCGCCCGAGCCTCGCGCACCTCGCGCGCCGCCTCGCCGCGGGCGGCCAGCAGCACCGCGCGGCCGGCGGCCATGACCTCGAGCAGCTTCGTCGGGAACGCCCCTTCGAGGATCGGCTGGTCGCCCAGCAGCACCGCGCGCCGGCGTGGGCGCCGGCGTACAGGGCCGGGACCCGCTCGGGCGCCACGCTGCCCAGCCACGTCACGTTGGGGAGGCGCCCCGCCGCGGCCGCCACCGCCGCCGCGTCCACGCCGTCGCCGGCGATCGTCACGTCCACCACCTCCGGGCCGGCGAGCTCGGCGGCCTGCACCAGGCGGCCGACGTCCTGGGCCAGCCCGACCGTGCCGGCGTAGACGATCCGCAGCGGGCCGGTCAGCGGCGGCGACGCGGCGTCCGCGAACCGGTCGACGTCCACCGCCGGGCGCACGTGGACCACCTTGCCTGCCGCCTGCGGCAGGCGGTCGAGCGCGCGGGCGATCCCTCGGTGGGCGTGGTGATGCGCGCGGTGTGGCGGTAGCACCAGCGCTCGAGCCACTCGGCCGCGGCGATGACGCGCGCATCGCCGATCGCGCCCAGCTTCCACCGCCGTCGCCGGCCAGCGGTCGGCGACGTTCATGACGAGCGCGGCGCGCTTGACGCGGGCATATCCCACGGCGGCCGCGGCGGTGAACAGCGGCGGCGACTCGACGACGACGACGTCAGCCGGCCCCGTCAGCGGCGCGGTCGCCAACGCGCCCGCGGCGAAGGCGGTGTGGTCGAGCAGCCGGCGCGCCACGCCGCGGTTGGCCACCGGGCACACGACGCTGCGCGCAGCACGGGGACCGCGCCGCGCTCGCGCTGCCAGGGCCGGTTGCGATACGGGGCGCACGGCGCCGTCGGGATAGTGTGGGAAGCCCGTGTGGACCTGGACGTCGATCCCCGCCGCGCGCAGTCCCTGGGCGAGCGCCGCGATCCTCGTTCTGCGCCGCTCCCCGCTCGGGCGGGAAGTAATGGGTGAGGAACGTGACGCGCACCGGGCGGCATTCAACCGCAGCGACCTCGACGCCGGCGAACGGGCGAGGCTCGAGGCGGCCTACCGGTCCTACGCCGCCGACCCGGCGCGACGGCGCGCGTGGGACGCCGCCAATCCGGGCAACGTCGCGCTGCGCGAGGAGATCGCCGCGCGCCTGGAGGAGGTCGCCGGACCCGTCCTCGATGCCGGCGCGCCCGTCCTCGACGCCGGCTGCGGCACCGGCTACTGGCTGGGCCGGCTCGCCGGACGCGGCGTGGCCGCCGACCGCCTGCACGGGGTCGACATGCTCGCCGACCGCGTCGCCGCCGCGCGCCGCCGCGTGCCCGGCGCCGCCGTGCGCCAGGCCGACGCGCGCCAGCTCCCGTTCGCGTCGCAGACGTTCGGGCTCGTCCTGCTCTTCACCGTCCTCAGCTCGCAGCGCGACGACGCCGATCGCGCGGCGACGCTGCGCGAGGCCCGCCGCGTGACCCGGCCCGGAGGGCTCGTCGTCGTGTGGGACCTGCGCCGCACCCGCCGGCGCCTGTCGCCCGCCCTTCTGCGCGCCCAGCTGGGCCCGGCGACCGCGCTCGACTCGGTGACCGTCGCGCCGCCGCTGGCCCGGCGTCTGGGGCGCGCGAGCGGGGCGCTGTATCCGCGGCTCGCGCGGGTGCCGCTGCTGCGCACCCACTGGCTCGCGCACGCGCGCATCGCCTGAGCGCGCCGCCCGGGCGGGGGCGGTCCTCCCTGCCACAATGCCCGCCCAGATGGCGGCGCGCATCTCGGTCACGTTCATCACGCCGCATCAGCGGGTGACGACCGGCGGCGTCTACGCGATCCACCAGTTCGTACGGCTCGCGCCGGACTGGATCGAGCGCCGTCTCGTCGTCGCCAAGGGCGAGACGACGCCGATCGAGGGGGTCGAGGTCCTGGGCCCCGAGCGCCTTGCCTCGCTCGACCTACCGCCCGCCGACCTGCTCGTCATCCCCGCGGACTTCGCCCGCGCCGAGGAGCTCGGCGCGCTGCCGATCGACCGGGGCATGCCCGTCGCGTTCCTGCAGGGCTTCGGGACGCCGGGCAACCCGGTCGTGACGGCCAACCTCGGGCGGGTGCGCCACGCGCTGGCGGTCTCGCAGTGGCTGGTGGACGCGGCCCGCCGCACCGGCTGCCCGGCAACGCTCGTCCGTTACGGCCTGGACCGTGACCTGTTCCATCCGCCCGCCGACGACGGGCGCCACCGGCGCAGCGCGAACGCCGTGGTCGCGATGATGACCCACGAGATCGACTGGAAGGGCAGCGACGAGGGGCTTGCCGCGCTGCGGCTGGCGCGGGCCGCGCTGCCGGAGCTCGAGATCCGTCTCTTCGGCCGCGGCAGCGCCCAGATCGACGGCGCGCAGCATCTCGGGGCGGTCACGCGGACCGAGGTCGCCGAGCTGATGCGCACCGCCGACATCTTCGTGTGCTCGAGCTGGGAGGAGGGCTTCGGCATGCCCGGCCTCGAGGCGATCGAGTGCGGCGCCGCGCTGGCCACCACCGACACCCTGGGCAGCCGGGACTACGCCCTGGACGGGGAGACGGCGCTGGTCACGCCCCGCACGACCTGCAGGCGCTGGCCGACTCGATCGTCCGCCTGGCGCGCGAGCCGCAGCTGCGCCGCCGCCTGGTCGCCGCGGGGCGGCGCCACAGCGCCGCCCAGTATCTGGCTTGGCCCGAGGCGGCCCGCGCGTTCGCCGACGCGCTGGCGGCGGTCGCGCCCGGCGTTCCCGCCGGTCGCTCTGCGGTGCGCGGGCCGGCGCCGCGCGCGGCCGATCCGGTCGCCGCGACCATCGCCGGCGCGCCCCGCGCGGTCGTGGTCCTCGGACCGTCGCGCTCGGGCACATCCGCGGTGACCGGCCTGCTCAACCGGCTCGGCATGGAGGTCGGCGCCCCGGAGCGGCTGCTGGCCGCCAGCCCGGTCAACCCGAAGGGCTTCTACGAGCATCGGGAGCTCGTCGCCGTCAACGACGCGCTCCTGGCCCGGCTCGGCGGTGCCTGGGACCGTCCGCCGCGCCCCGAGCCCGGCTGGCCGGACGATCCGGCCTTCGCCGACCTGCGCGAGCGCGCCCGCGCGCTCATCGCCGACGAGCTGGCGCCGGCCGGCCTGTGGGGGCTGAAGGATCCCCGGCTCTGCGTGACGCTGCCGTTCTGGCGCGAGCTCCTCGACGAGCCCGCGTTCGTGATCTGCCATCGCAACCCTGTCGAGGTCGCGCAGTCGCTGGAGCGGCGCGACGGCATGGGCGAGGCCGCCGGGCTGGACCTGTGGGCGCGCACGATGGCCGCCGCGCTGGTCAACACGGCGGGCGCGCGGCGGTTGTTCGCCGGCTACGACGAGCTGTTCGCCGCGCCCGAGCGTCTCCTGGCCGACCTCGCCGATCTCCTGGGCCGACCGGAGCCGGCCGAGGACGCCGCCGGCCACTGGCTGGACGGCGCGCTGCGCCACCACGCGGCCGACCCGGCGCAGGCCGTGCTGCATCCCGGTCTGGCCGGTCGGCGCAGCGTCCTGCATCTGCTGCTCGAGCGGGCGGTGCAGTCGCGGGCCACGGATCCCGCGCTGCGCGGCGCCGCCTGCGACGGCCCGCTCGTCGCGGCGTTGGACGACGTGGCGGCGACCGTCCTGGCCGCGGAGCCCGGCGACGACGACCGCCCGCGCCGGTCGCCGGCGCGCCTGGGGCCCGCCCTCGGAGCCAGACCCGCTGGCCGGCGTCGAGCCGGGAGCCGAGCACGTCCTGCTCGGCTTCGGTGCCGACGCGCTGGAGGCGGTGGCCGGGCTGCTGGCGCCGGACGCCGGTGCGGCGCGCATCGACATGCTGGGTCATGCGCAGACGCCGTCGGTGCGGGCGTGGGCGCTCGCCCATCGGCTGCCGCAGGCCCGCGTCGTCCTCGTCCTGGCGGATCCCGTGCGCCGCGCCGCGCGGGCCCACGAGCGGGCGGCCGGCGCCGGGGGCGAGCGCCGGGACCTGGCGCGAGCGCTGCGCGAGCAGCTGGCGCCGGCCGCGCTGGAGGCGGCCCGCGCCGACCCGACTCCCACGAACGCCTACGTGGTCGACGGCGAGTACGAACGGCTTGTCGACGCGCTCGTGGAGGAGCTCGGCGAGTCGCGGCTGCTGGTGGTCTTCGAGGACGACATCGCCGCGGCGGCGCCGGCCACCGCGCGACGGCTGAGCGCCTTCCTCGGGACCCCTGGCCCGGACGATGCCCCCGCTCCGCTCGGGGCGCCGGGGCCGGACGTCCCCGCGCCGAACCCTGCGCCGCGGCTCGAGCCCCCCGTCCTCGAGGTCGCGCTGCGCGAGCACTACGCGCCCGGCGCCGCGGCGCTCGCGCGACGGCTCGGCCGCGTCCTGCCGTGGCCGGACGCCCCCGGGCGCACTGCCCCAACGTGGCGCGGCCCGCGGTCTCCATCGTCGTCCTCGTCCACGACACGCCCGACGAGGTCGACGCGCTGGTGCGCAGCATCGTCGAGCACACCGATGACGCGTACGAGCTGCTGCTGGTCGACAACGGCTCGGGCCCCGAGGCCAGCGCCGCGCTGCACGACCTGGCCGACGAGGTCGGTGCCCGCCGGCTGCGCTTCGACGACAACCGCCACTTCGCCGAGGCGATGAACGCCGCCATCACGCAGGCCGTCGGTGACGAGCTGGCGCTGCTCAACAGCGACACGATCGTCACCGCCGGCTGGCTGCGCAACCTGCGCGCCGCGCTGCACTCGAGCGAGGACGTCGCGATGGTCGGTCCGCGGTCGAACTCGGCGCACCTCGCCCAGGGCGGCATCTGGCTCGACGATCTCTCCGCGCCGGGGATCGAGCGCTTCGCGCGCGGCTTCAACCACCCGGATCGCCGGCGCTGGTTCGACGTCGACTGGCTCGTCGCCTTCGCCGTGCTGGCCCGGCGGTCTGCGCTCGAGCGCGTCGGCGGCTTCGACGCGACGATCCGGACCGGTGACCACGAGGACCACGATCTGGGCGACCGCCTGCGGGCGGCCGGCTACCGGCTGCTGTGCGCCGGCGACACGTTCGTCGCGCATCTCGGTCAGCGCACCTACCAGCGGGCGGGACTCAACCGCACGGCGCTGCGCTTCGGCGGGCGCGCGGCCGATCAGGCCCTCGCGCCCGGCGCAGCGACGCGATTGCTGCGCGATGCCCGCGGACGCGTGTTCGAGGTGGCCGACGGGGTCGCCTCGTTCGTCGAGACGCGGACCACCCTCGCGCTCATCCGCCGCGGGCGCGAGATCGAGGACGCCGGGTCCGAGCTTGACGACGTCGCGTTCGGACCCCCGGCGTACGTGGTGCGCGCCGGCGACGGCGACGGCGTCTGGATCATCGCCGGGGACCGCCGCGCCCGGGTCACCGGCGATCCGCAGCGCATCCGCCGGCTCCCCGGGCTGGCCGTGATCGAGCGCGACGACCTCGAGGCGCGGCCCGAAGACGGCGCGGTGGCGGTCGAGGACGCGCTGCCGCCCGTGCCGGAGATCGAGCCGTTGCTGCCGTCCAATCCAGCGCTGATCGAACCGGCCGCGCTCGCGACGGCACCGGCGGTGGCGGAGGCGGCCGCCGCGGCGCTCGACGCCGGCGCCGGGTTCGCGCTCGTCGGCCTGTGCACCCGCGACATCGCGACGCTCAACGACGGCGCGTGGCCGCTGCCTGGGCCGCCTCCCGCCAGCGCGGGCCAGCCCACGGCGGCCCAGCTGCGCGCGGCGATCGTCGACGCCGACGCGCTGGCCGTACCGGTCCGGCGTGACGCCTTCGCGGTGGCGCCGCTGCTGGAGCGGCTGCTGTTCCACTACGACCTCTACCCGCCGCTGCGCTGCTCGACGGCGGCGCCCTACGAGCTGCTGGGCTTCGATGCCGAGACCGGCGACGAGCTTGGCCACGCGCCGCTGCTCGACCTCCTCGCCGGCCGCCCGGTCGCCGTGGTGGGGCCGCTGGGCGACGCCGCGCTGCGGTTCGGCGACCGCGTGGGCCTGGACGTGCGGCTGGCGGTGGAGCTGAACGGCATCGACGGGGTCGAGGGCGCGCTGCGGGAGCTGGCGATCCGGCGCGGCGAGTTCGACGCCGTCCTCGTCGGGGCCGGCTCCCCGGGACGCGTCCTGTGCGGCCGGATCGCGCGTGAGCTGGGCGCGGTCGCGTTCGATCTCGACGAGGCGCTGGACCGCCTGCTCTACGTGCGCCATCCGGCGCATGGGCCCGCCGACGTCGACCGCCGCTGGCAGTGGGAGCGCTACCTGCGCGAGGTGGCCGAGCCGCCGGCGGACGATCCGCACCCGCTGGAGGGCCGGATGGTGCGCGAGGCGGGAACCTCGCCGGTCTTCCTCATCGAACGGGGCCGGCGGCGCTGGGTGTCCAGCCGCAACATGGTCGAGTTTCTCGGCGGCGAGGTCGCCGAGGCGACGCGCGCCGAGCTGGACGCGCTGCCCGACGGGCTCCCGGTCAGCGTCCTGTACGAGCGCTCCGGTGCGCTCGTCCTGGCGCTGAGCGGACGGCGGGTCCCGGTCGATCTCGGGCTGCCCGTCGCCGCGGCCGACGACCTGCCGACCGATCTGCTGGGCCGCGCGGAGCGCGAGCTGAGATGGTTTCCGGGCGCCGGGGACCCCTGAGCCGATCAGGCGAGCAGGAGGCGCAGCTCGCGGATCAGCAGACGGTCCGGCTCGGCGGACTTGCCGCGGACGACCACGCGATCCACTGCATCCCAGGACGGCCGCCCGACCACGTGCATCGACGTGGACGTGATCACCTGAGCCGGCGCGTCGGCGCCCAGACGGGTCGTCGTCCAGAAGTAGTCCTCCGGCGACCGGGCGTAGAAGATGATCTGCGCGTTCACGGCCGGGCCCGCATCGCCGGCGACCGCCACCGAGAACGGCGCGGGGACGCCGTGCGTCGTCGGGATCGTGTGCTCCTGCCACCGGCCCGGTGCGAGCTCGAGGGTCACCGGCGCTTCGATGAGCGTCAGCGTGCGCTCGGCGGGGTGGGCGGCCGCCCAGCCGGGCGCGCCGCGTTGCGCCAGGATCTCCGACGCCGGGCGGACGATGCCGCGGGCGCGCAGCTCGGTCAGCGCGGCGGCGCCGAGCCCCATCCGCTCGAACTCGGCGTCCAGCGCGGCGGGATCCTGCGTCGCCCAGCGGCGCCAGTGACGCGCGGCCGTCGGCGGCAGCGTGGCGCCATGCTCGTCCAGCAGCACGCGGAGGTTGGCGACCTTGCGCAGGAACCGGCTGCGCGTCGTGAACGGCACGTGCGCGGCGATGAGGTCGGGCGGGGTGACGCGCCGGACGGATCGCCCGGGCCGGACCGCGACCTCGTGGCCGCCCAGCTCGATCTTGTCGACGACCGCCGGCCGGACCATGAGCTTGCGGTACGGGCGCTGCATGACCCACGGGGTGTCCGGGTGGCGCTCGAGATGCACCCAGAAGTCGTCGATCGGCTCGGCGATCAGCGCCAGCGTCGCGTAGCGGTCCCGGCCGAAGGTCGCGGCGGACACCGGCGCGTCCCCGCCGGACGCCACGTTGAAGCGATCGACCTCGAGCACGTCGGCGTCGTGCAGCGACGCGCAGTCACGCAGCGAGCCGGAGCTCGGCAGGGGGAACTCGTCGGCGTCCAGGAAGATGACCCAGTCGGCATCCGCCGAGCGGATCAGGCGCAGCGTCTGGGCCGCCCAGTCGTCGGGGTCGGATCGGTTGCTCATCACGTGATGCCAGAGGTCCCCCTGGGCGGCATGGCGCTCGAGGACGTCCTGCGTGCCGTCGGTCGAGCCCCGGTCGCAGGCGATGACGAGGTCCACGCCGATCGCCCTCAGGTGCGTGATCGCGGCGTCGATCAGCTCGATCTCGTCGAGCACGCCGAGCCGGGCGACGATCCTCAACGCCGGCTCCACACGCCGGCCGCCAGCGCCGTCGCCACGCGTCCGATCTCCGCCGCGGTGAGGTCCGGCGCGACGGGCAGCCCGAGCAGGCGGCATCCAAGCGCCTGCGTCACCGCGAGATCGCCGGCGCGGGTCGCGTCCGCCAGGTACTCGTGCTCGCCGAGGCCCTCGCCGTACCACCGCCTCGAGTCGATCCCGCGGCTCGCGAGGCTGCGGCGGATCGCCGCCGCCGCGTCGGCGTCCCGGCAGTCGAACAGCACGTAGCTGAGGGAGACCTCGGGCGCCGCGAACAGCCGGTCGGCCAGGTCCAGCTCGAGCAGGGCGCGGCGGTAGCCGCAAGCGACGTCCTCCAGCGCCCGGCGCTTGTCGGGCCATCCGTCGATCTCCGCGAGCCCGACGGCCGCGTGGTACTCGCTCATCTTGCCGTTCAGAGCGCTGCAGCCGCTGTTGCGGCTGACGACGAAGCCGAAGTTCAGGGCCTGCTGGATGTCGCTCATCTGCTGCGGGTCGGACGCGACGACGCAGCCGCCCTCTCCGGTCGACAGGCCCTTGGTCGCGTGGAAGCTCATGGCCACCGGGATGCTCCCAAAGTATCCGTCGGGCGCCGCGGCGACGCGGTCGCTGCAGGCAGCGCCGTCGATGACCACCGGGATCCCCGTCCGCTCGGAGAACGCGTGCCAGCGGGCCTGCGCGACCGGGCGACCGAACGCGGCCACCGGGACGACGACCCCCACCCGGTCCAGCTGCGGATGGCCGGCGAGCGCGTCAGGGTCGAGCATCCACGTGTCCGGGTCCACGTCGACGAGGTACGGGCGGTAGCCGCACTGCTCGACCGCATTCGCGGTGGCGACGAACGTGAAGGCCGGGATCGCCGCCAGCGGGCGCGCGCCGGTCGCGCGTCCGGCGGTGCCGAGGATCGCGCCGGCGATGGCCGCCGTGCCCGACGACGCGGTGGTGATGCGGTCCTGCGGCTGCGCGAACAGGTCGCCCCCATCGCTGAGCGCCCGCCCTCCGACGAGATGCGCGCGCTCGTCACGGCGTGCAGCCAGCTCGACGCGGGCCGACCGCAGGACGCTCTGGTCGCGCTGCAGGGCACGGCGTCGCCGGGCGCCGAGGCCGTTGCCCTGCTGGCCCGGGGCCTGGTCCTCGAGCGCGAGGGCGATCGCGCCGCCGCGGACGACTGCCTCGACGCGCCCGCCGCCGCCGCGCTGCCGGCCGTGCTGCGCGCGTGCGGGCGGTACTTCAAGCGGACCGCACGGTACGCGCGCGCCTGACTGCTCCATCCGCCTTGCGCCCTTCGATGCGACCGGACTGCGCGAGCTCTTCGACGACCTGCCCCCGGCGGTGCTCGCGCGCTACGCGCCGCGCTGGTGCGCGACCTCGTCTCCCGGTCGCGTCCGCACCACTGGTTCTACTCGCCGATCAAGGCGGCCCTGAGCGGACGCGCTGGGCCCGGAGGCCGCCGCGATCGCGTTCGCCGCGATGGCCGGCGAAGCCGGCCCGGCGCGGTCGTCGCCGCCGCTGGCGAGCCTGCGCGACGTCGCCCGCGAGCGGGCGGCGGTCTACGACGAGCTGGTGGCGCCGCGCATCGGTGCGGATGGCGCCGCCGAGAGGTCGTTGGGCGAGCGCCCGGGCGCCGCCGTCGACGTGCCCACCCGAACCGTCTTCTTCTGCGTCCTGCACGACGCCGTCGTCTCGAGCAAGTCCAACGTCCTCGTCGCGGATGGCGTGCCGCTGCTCGACCATCAGGACGACAGATGCTGCGCCGCCGACCACGTGCTCGACGTCGATCCGATCGTGTTCGCCGCACGGAGACGCCGCGACGGTGCACGTGGAGGGTCATGCGCTCGCTGGCGAGCCGCTGGAACGCGGGCTCCCGCTCGTGGGGGTCAACACCTACAACTTCGGCCACTGGCCGCCGAGTTCCTGCCCAAGGTCTGGTGGACGCAAAGCCGCCCTGGGTTCGCCGAGGTGCCGATCATCGTCGACGAGCAGATGCATCCGCAGCTGCGGCCGGCGCTGGAGCTCTTCCTCCTGGGCGCGACCACCCGGTCGTCGTGCTCCCGCGGGGCGAAGCGGTGCGCGTGCGCGAGCTGTGGTGGTGCGCGTCGCCGACCTACTTCGGCCTGTCGGGAGCGCGCCACGCGACCTGCGCACGCTCGACGCCGATGCTCTGGCCGCCGTGGTGCGCCACCTGAGCCCCCGGCTGGCGGCGGTCGACGGCGGCGATACAAGCGGATCTTCCTGGCCCGCCAGGACACCCAGCATCCGCCGGATGGTCAACCGGCGCGCGGTCCGGGCGTGGTTTCGCGACCACGGCTTCGACGTGTTCGACCCGGTGAGCTGCCGTTCCGCGAGCAGCCCACCCGCGCGGCCGACGTCGTGGTGGGCCCGGACGGCTCCGCGCTTGGATGGCGCGTTCCTCGGCGGGCCGGGCACCCGCGTGGGCTATCTCAACAACCCGATCCTCGGTATCACTGGTGGATCGCGCTGTTGTCGCAAGCGTTGGGCCAGCGGATGGCGCTGCTCACCGGTCCGGTCGTCCACGAGAACTGATCGATGAAGTCCGACTACGAGATCGACCTGCAGCAGCTGCCGGCCTTCCTGGACGAGCTGCTCGCCGGGTAGCGTTCGCCGCCGATGCTCGCCCCGTCACCGATCGTCGTGGCCTGCGAGCTCCTCGACGACGGCCGGATCGACGAGGCCGCGGCGCTGGTCGCCGGGCTCGAGCGAACCTCGAAGGCGGTGCAGAGCATCGCGCTGGTCGCGAGCGGCCTGATCTGCGAGGAAGCGGGAGGGGCGCGGCGCGGAAGCGCTCGAGCGCGTCGAGCAGGCGCAGCGGCTCGGCGTTCCCTGCCGGCGATTGCTGCGCGCCTGCGGGCGAGTTCCTCCAACGCGCCGGGCGCCACCGCCGGGCCGCTCGCTGCTACAGCGTGCTGGCGGCCTACGACCCCACGGCCGTCGACGAGCTCGCGGCCGAGCTTCCGGCGCGGGAGCTCGCGCGCTGGTCGCCCTGGCTGCTCGATCCCGCCGCCGCAGCGGCGGCGGTGATCCATCCCGTCAAGCGCCGCGCTGCGGTGGGGCGCCACGGCACAGCGGCCGCGGCGGCCGCCTTCGCCTACGCCAACGGCTCGGCGCGCGACTCGAGCTGGTCACTGCCGGTCGCCGGCCTGCGCGACGTCGCCCGCACGCACGGTCTCGCCTACGACGAGCTCGTGGCGGCACGGGACGTCCACCTGCCCGATCAGCGGTGTTCGGCCGCCGCCCGGGCCCGGCTTCGACGCGCGCACGCGGGCGCTCTTCTTCACCAGAGGCTCGCCGACGCGGTGGTGTCCAGCAGAGTCGAGCTTCCTCGTGTGCGGCGGCCGGGCGGTGCTCGACGTCAGGACGACGAGCTCGCGCGCGTGGCGCTCGACTTCAGCCTCGACGCCCCCGTCCTGACGGCCGGCGACAGCTCGGTGACGATGCTGCTCGACGGGCACGCGCGGCGCGGCGCACCGCTCGATCGTGCGATCTCCCTCGTCGGCATGAACACCACGAACTTCGGGCACTGGCTGCGTCGAGGTTCCTCCCGGTCGTGCTGATGGCTCGCCAGCGGCCGGACGCCACCGCGGTCCCCTTCGTCGTCGACGCACAGATGCCGTCGCAGCTTCGCCGACCTGCGGCCTTCGCCGGAAGACGACCATCCGGTGGTCGAGCTGGCGCGCGGCCGCGCCGTGCGCGTCCGCGAGCTGTGGGCCTTCGCGCGCCCCATGTACCTGCCGCTGGCTCAGCAGGCGGGAGCGGTGGCCGCCCGCGAGCTGATGGTGGTCGATCCGGACGCGTTCGCGGGCCTGCTGGAGACCGCGCGCCCGCAGCGGAGCGCCTGGACGGCGCGGGCAGCCCGCGGCGCCTGATATTCCTCACCCGCGCCGATCATCAGCACCGCCGCATCGTCAACCGCGTCGAGGTGGAGGCCTGGTTTCGCGATCACGGCTTTCACGTCGTCGACTTCGGCCGCCTGCCGTTCGCCGAGCAGCTGCGCCTCACCCGCGGCGCCGAGGTCGTCGTCGGGCCCGACGGCTCCTCGCTGCTCGTCTCGCTGTTCGGCCGCTCGGGCCTGCGCGTCGGCGTCCTCGACAACCCGCACCTGGCCGACAACGAGTGGTACGTCGCGATGTGTCGGCGTCTCGGTCAGCCGGTGTCCTACCTCGTCGGCGAGGTCGTGCGCGACGCCCCCGACTACTGGTACCACGCCGACTACCGGATCGACGTCGCGCACCTGCCCGGGTTCGTCGACGATCTGCTGCGGCGATGAGCCGTCAGCGCGTGACGCTCGCCCGCCGCAGTTCGCGCCCGAACCGGCGCGCGTGCTCGCTCTCGAAGAGCACGTACTCCGAGAGCGCCGCGCGCATGATCGAGTAGCGGCTCGCCGTCGCGCGCGCCTGCGTCTGGAAGCTGCGCAGGCGGTCGCGGTCGCCGACGAGCGAGACGAGCGCCGCCAACGCCGCGTCCTCGTCCAGCGTGTCGGTGGCCAGCATGTTCTCGCCGTCGCGGGCGAACTCCCACACGCCGCCGAGGCGGGGTGCCACCACGGTGGCGCCGCAGGCCATCGCCTCGAGCGCGGTGCGGCCGAACGCCTGGTACATCGAGAGGTCCAGGAAGACGTCGCTGCGGCCGAGTAGGCTCGCGACGCGATCGCGCTTGAGCAGGCCGAGATGGCGTGCGCGGATCAGCGATGACTCGGTGATCTTGGCCAGCTCGGCATCGTGGCAGCCGAAGGTCGTCACCTCGACCTCGTCGGGGAACCGCTGCTGCAGCCGGTCGAGCACGCGCACGGTGCCGTGCGGCTGGCGCCGGGGCGTGCGGGGGCGGACCATCGCCACCACGCGCACGGGGCCGTCGCCGGGACGGCCGTGGGGCGACGGGACGTAGAGCTCCTCGTCGAGGCTGGGCTCGACCTTGGCCACGGGCAGGCCGTGGATCTGGCTGACGACGTTGCACAGCCAGTGCGTCTTGGCGAACAGCAGCGTGCCCGGGACGGCGGTGTAGGAGGCGATCGCCTCCTCGACGTCCTGCGGATCGCTGGCGGCGAAGAACGGCTCGTAGTCCTGGATGTAGTAGGCGGGCAGGAAGTCGTCGCGCGCCTCGCGGACCGCCGCCACCATCGCCACGGACTTGAAGTGGGTGGCCGAGATGACGTCGGCATCCCGGGTCTTCTCCACGAGATCGTCGACGTCGCTGAACGTCTGGAAGACCTCGGCCGCGTCGTCGTAGGCCGCCTGCGCCCGCGGGAACGCCTTCTCGACGAGCGCGATGCGGGCGTCGACGCCCAGCCGGCGCATCCCGCTGACCTCCTGGTAGATCGAGTGCGAGCCGCCCGACCCGCCGTCGCCCAGGCCCGGGAGCACGAACACGACGGTCAGCGGGTCCACGCCGGTGTGCACGATCGCGCCCGCCGTGCCGGTGGGCGAGCCGATGGCGTCGCTCACCGCGGCGCGCAGCGGCGCCAGCGCGGTGTTGGCCTCCATGCCGCGGACCATCTCCTCGATCTCCTCGCGGTCGTGCTTGTCGAGGAAGATCTGGTAGTTGCGCTTGGCGTGGACGTTGCGGCCCTCGGGCGTGAACGACTTCGACTTGGCGTGGTAGACGTAGGCGTCGTCGACCACGGCGAGCTCGAAGCCCGCCTTGCCCGCGCGGTAGCTGAAGTCGTTCTCCTCCGAGTAGCCCGACGCGAAGCGCTCCTCGTCGAAGTAGCCGATCGCGTCGAAGACCGCGCGCTTGACGACGTAGCAGAACCCGTTGACGAAGGGCAGGCGCGGCCGCCGGCGCGGCGACAGATGGCTGATCACCGCCGCCATGCCGTCGGGCGTCAGCCACTCGGGCAGCGGGTTCGTCGACCAGGCGCCGCCGTCGCGCAGCCGGGGAACGGACTGGTGGCTGGCGGCGTTGGACAGCGGTCCGAGGATCCCGACGCGCTCGTTCTCCTCGCCGGCATCGACGATCCGCTGCAGCCAGCCGAACGTCACGATCGTGTCGCTGTTGAGCACGACGACGTAGTCGCCCTGCGCGGCGCGCATCCCGAGGTTCGCGGCGATCGTGTAGCCGTGCGGCGGCTGCGCGTTGTGGATCAGCGTGATCTCGGGGTGGGCGGCGGCCACCGCCTCCAGGTAGCGCGTCGTCGGCTCGTCGCTGCCGTCGTTGACGACGATCAACCGGAACGGCAGGTCGGACTTGCTGGTCAGCGACCACAGGCACCGGCGGACGTCTTCCAGCGCGTTGTGCACGCACACGACGACATCGATCGACGGCGCCGTCTGCGCCTGTGCGTCGAGGCCCACGAGCACCCCGCGCGTGGCGTCCGGGCTCGGCAATGCGAGCGGATCGGATCCGGCGGTGGGGCGCTCAGACCAGCCGACGGTGGCCAGGTACTGGTCGAGGAAGGCCAGGCGGGCCGCGGTCTCGGGACTGTCCGGATCGAGACCGTGGCGGCCGGCGTGCGTGCGCTGGGCGGTCTCGTCCACCGCGGGCTGGAGATCGCGTCCGGGTTCGGCGCCACCGGCGCCCAGCTCGGCCGGCCTCGCCGCGCCCCCACGGACGGTGCCGCGGCCTGGGCCGCGCGCAACGCGTGCGCCATGCGCTGCACGTCGGCGGCGCGACGGTCCAGCTCGAGCCGGGTGCGGCCGTGCTCGGCCGCGAGCCGCTCGAGCTCGTCCGTCAGCGCATCACGCTCGGCGCGCGCGACCTCGAGGTCGGCGCGGGCGTTGCCGAGCGCGGCCTGCAGCCGGCTGCGAGTCCCGCGCAGCTCCTCGAAGGCGAGCCGGTCGTCGAGGGTCTGGCGCTCGAGGGCCTCCAGGCGTCGACGGGCGTCTTCGGCCAGCGTCCGCGCCTCGAGGAGATCGGCTTCCAGCGGCTCACGCACGTCGGCCAGGTCGGCCTCCAGACGCCGCTGCTGCTCGCCGGCCTGCTCCGCGGCGGCCAGCGCGCCCGCCAGCCGCTCCTCGAGCTCGGCCGTCAGAGTCCGCGCGCTCTCCAGCTCCTGGAGATGCTCTGCTCCCTCCCGGGCGGCCCGGCCGGCCTCGAGCGCCTTGGCGTCGAGCTCGGCCCGCACACGGTCGAGCTCGCCCACCAACTCGACGCGCTGTTCCTCGAACGATTCGCGGGCCGAACGCGTTTCGGTGAGCTCGCGCGCGAGGCGCTCGCCCTGCTGCGTCGCGTTCGCCTGGGCGGCCTCCAGCTGCTCGACTCGCCGCGTCGCCTCGGTCAGGGCCTCCTCGAGCTCGGCGACGCGCCGGCGCGCCCCCTCGTGCTCGTCCTGCACGGCCTGCACTGCGCGGCGTGCCTCGGCTTCGCGATCGCGGCTGGCATCGAGGTCGCCCTGGATCGCCGCGATCGTGTCTCGCGCCCCGGCGATCTCGGCCACCCGCGCCTCGAGCTCGCGCCGCAGCGCGGCCACCTTCTGCGACGCGCGCTCCCGCGTCGCGGCCCGCTCGACCTCGCTCCAGAGCCGCGCCTCCTCGATCTCGCCGGCTCGGCCGGCCAGCCAGTCGGCGCTGCGCAGCTTGCGCAGGAGCGCCTTGAGCGGGCGGTTGCCCTCGACGGCCTCGACCGGCGCGACGACGGCCAGGCCATGGGTCCCCGGCGCGTGGGCGAGGGTCCACTCCCGCGGCGAGGCGTCGAGGAAGTCCTCGAGCGCGGTGCGCACGCCGTTGCGCGCCCCGCCCTCGTGCACCGCGTTGTCGAGATGGGCGTTGATCCCGACGTCCACCACCTCGGTCGAGTCCGGGCGCAGCCCCTTGCGGGCGTACGGATGCCGCGCCTCGGGGGGGATGCGGCCGGGCTCGTAGTACATGTCGCGGCGGCCGTAGGGCCAGTCCACGTCGTGCATGACGATCACCGGCGGCGTGCGTCCGTCGTCACCGGCGCGCCGCTCGGCGGCGGTCAGCTCGCCGAAGACCGTGTGGTAGTTGTGGTCGCCGTCGATGAGCAGGAGATCCACGGCGCCGAGCTTCGGGAGCGCGTCGAGGCTGATCTCACGGTGCAGCCGGAACGCGTCGCCGTAGGCGGCCGACCACTCCTCCGCGTCGATCTCCGGCGCGGGATCGACGCCGTGGACCACGGCGCCGTACTGCGGCGCCGCCTCGAGGAGGCGGCGTGTGAGGTCGCCGCGCAGCACCCCGATCTCCACGATCACCTGCGGCTGCACGGCATGCACCAGCGGCTTGAGGACGGAGGACCAGAACCGGTGCACGATGGGTCGGGGCTGACGGGGCCTGCGACGCTCAGTCGAGGTCCGGCCGGTCCTCGACCGCGGCGACGTGTGCGGGGTTGATCCACACCCGGGTGCTCGTTGCGGTGTTGAAGCGGGTGAACAGCTCAGAGTTGCTGAGGCTTGCTGCTCCAGCAGCTCAATGACCTTCTTGCCGGGTAGTGCGACCGTGATCTCCCTGCCGTCGCCGAGACGTACCTTGGCTGCCATCTGAAAGCTCCTACGCGATGTGTGCTGGGTCAGGGTCGGGGTGTTGCCGTACGGTCTTGGTGTTCGGGCTCCGCCACGGCGGGCGCTCGATCTCCATGCCGGCACTCAACGTAGGCTGAGGATGATTGTGCGGCCGGGAGAGACTAGCGATGGCAAGGTCGAGAGAGCTAGTGCCGAGGCTGCGGCGGAACGTCAAGCGCCGCAGCAGGCGGGTGGTCCCGTGCCCGAGACGCCATGCCCGTGAGGCGCGCGTACGCTCCAGCTGCTCGAGGACCCGCGTGCGCTCCGCCTCCAGCTCGGCGCGGCGATCGGCGTGCGCGCACGCGCCCGCTCCGCGGCGGCGAGGTCGGCGCGCAGCGCCCGTGCTTCCTGGTCCAGCTCGGCGGCGCGGTCGGCCAGCAGGCGCTCCTGCGAACGCGCGGCGGACAGCTCCCGGTCGCGCGCCTCGAGCTCTCGTTCCAGGGCGCCGACCCGCCGCTCGGCCCCCGCCCGGCCGTCATGCTCGCGATCGGTCTCGGCCTCGGCGCGCGCCAGCAGGCCGCGCAGCTGCTCGACGTCGGCGGACGCGGCGCGCGCTCGCTGCTCCTCGGCTTCGACGCGGGTGCACAGGTCGTCGACCTCCGCTTCGCGGCGGGCCAGCGAGGAGCGCAGGTCGCCGAGCTGTGCCTCGGCGGCCGCCAGGCGCTGCTCGAGCCCCTGGCGGCTGTCGCGCAGCTCGTGCTCCATGGCGGCGGCGGCCTCGAGGCCGCCCTGCAGGCGGGCCTGCGCGATCGCCCGCTCGCGCTCGGCCTCGGCCAGGCGCTCGGTCGTGCGGGCCAGCTGGGCCTGATCGGCGCGGGTGCGGGCCGCGGCGTCATCGGCCCGCCGCTCGGCCGCGGCCAGCGCGTCGGTCAGCGCCTGTCGCTCATCGGCGCCCAACGCGGCGGCTTCGAGGTCGGCCAGCGCCGTCTGGGCCTCCTCCAGCTGCTGTCTGGCGGCGGCGAGTGCCGCGCGCTCGGCGTCGAACCCGGCCTGGCGGTCACGCCGTGCCGCGTCGAGCGCGAGCTCGACGCGGACGCGATCGAGGTCGAGACGGCGGCACTGGTCCGCCAGGAACCGGGGGCCGCGCAGCTCGTCGACGAGGCGCGCCAGCCCGGCGTTCGCGTCAAGCGTCTGTGCCGGGGCCAGCACCGCGAGGCCACCGAGGCCGGGAAGGTCGACGAGCGTCCAGTCGGTCGCGGTCTCGGCGAGGAAGTCGTCGATCGCGCAGCGCACCCCATTGCGGGGGCCGTGGTCGCGCACCGCGTTCCAGAGCCCGGTCTGCCAGCCGCCGGCGTCGAGATCGCGGTGGCCGGGCCGGACGCCGTCGCGCGCGCTGGGCTGGCGCGCGCGCTCGGGGATTCGGTCCGGATCCGCGTATCCGTCGCGCCGCCCGTACGGCCAGCGCGTGTCGTGCACGACGATCACGGGAGGAAGGCGGTCGGCGCCGGCGGCGCGCTGCTCGGCGGCGCGCAGGACGCCGAGCACCGTATGCCAGTTGGGATCGGCATCCAGCAGCAGGAGGTCGACCTCGCCGACGCGCGCGGCCGCGGCGACGGGATCGGCGTGGTGCACGCGCACGTGGTCGCCGAGGGTGTCGGCCGCTCCGGCGGCAGCGTGCGCGACGAGGTGAACGACCATGTCGCGCTCCGCGGCCGCCCCGGCGACGCGCTGCGCCACGATCTCGTCGCCCGGACCCATCTCGACGATCACGCGAGGCTCGAGCGCGCCGATGATGGGCTCGATCACGGCGCTCCAGAAGCGATGCACGGCGGCAGCTTATACCGCCTCCAGCCGGCGGCGATATCGTCGCCGGTCGTGCACGACCTCCTGCCCGTGACGATGGATCCTCTCCTCGGTGGCCGGGAGCGCCCGACCGTCGTCTTCGCGCGCGGCCGGGCCGGCGGGTCGCCGTCCTGGCTGGGCGAGCTCGCCGCGGCCGGGCAGGTCGTGCTGCGGACGATCGAGCTGACGGGCGCCACCGCCGCCGACCTGCGCGACGCCGACATGGTGATCGCCGATGCGGTGGGCGCCGCCGCGGCGCTCGAGGGCCTGCTCGGCCTGCTCTACGCCGAGGACGAGGACGCGTCGTGGCCCGTGCTGGCGGTCACCGGCATCGATGCCGACGGCGCCGTCGCCGACGCGGTCGGCCGGGTGGTGGGGCGCCACGGCGGTCGGCTCGAAGAGCGGCGGATCGCCGGGTTCGGCGGGCTCGGCGTGCTCGTGCCGGCCGATCGCGTCACCGACGACCTGCGCGCTCGCCTCGACGCGTGGCGTCTGCCGGATCTCGTCGACGCCCACATCCGCCGGCTCGAGGACGCCCGCGCGTCCGCCGCGGCGACCGCGGACGCCGAGCACGAGCTGGCGGCGTTGCGCGAGCGGGTGCGTTCGCTGACGCAGGACGCGCAGCGCCTGCGCCGGGCGGTGCTCGAACGCGACGTCCAGCTCGACGCCCTGCGCCTCGAGGCCGACACGCTGAGTCAGGCCTACATGGCGGCCACCGGCCAGAGTCTGAGCGCCCGAGGTGCTCACCGCCCGCCGCGCCGAGCGCGAGCACGCCGCCGAGCTGCTCGAGCGGCTGCGCGCGGTCACCGGCCCGACGTCCCTCGATCCGGCGCTGGGCCTGCCGGTCGACGGCGCCGGCGACGTGCGCACCGTCGACGACCTCGCGGCGTCGGCCGGGCCAGTCGTGCAGGTGGTCGTCCCGCCCGCGCGGCGAGCCTGCAGAGCTGAGCGCGTGCCTCGCCGCCCTGCTGGACGCCACCGGCCGGCCGTTCGCGCTGACCGTGGATCCGGCTGACGCACCGCTCGCGACCGCCGCGTGGGTCGCGGCGCTGCCGGCCGTCCTCCCGGAGGTCGGCATCGGCCGCCGAGCCCGGCGCCGACTGGGTCGTCGAGGTCGAGCCCGGCGCCCGCGTCGTTCCGGGCTGGCTGGACGCCCTGCTGAACGCCGCCCACGAGGACCCGGAGGCCGCGACGCTGATCGCCGCGCCGAGCGGCGGCCTGCCCGCCTGGCTGCCGGAGGTCGCCGCCGCCATGGCCGCCGCAGACGCCGAGCCGGCCGGCCACGACGTCGCCCTGCGCGCGCCACGCGGTGGCGCGGTGGGCGGCGAAGCGCGGCGCAACTGACGCGTCCTGGCGGTCGGCGACGAGAGCGCCGCCGCCGTCCGGCGGCTGGCCGCCCGGGCCGTTGCCGTGGTGCCGGCCGGGCGGGCGCTCGAGCTGGCGTACCTCCTGCCCGGGCTGCCTCCCGGCGGGGGCGGCGGCACCCACTCGGTCGTTCAGGAGGCGCGCACGCTGTCGGCGCTCGGCGTGCCGGCCACCGTCCTGGTGCCCGCGGACGCCATCGACCGCGCTCGCGAGGTGTATCCCGAGGCGCGCGAGATCCTGCGCGGCTTCGACACCGAGGAGCAGCTGCGCGCGCTGCTCGGCGAGGTGGACGTCGCCGTCGCCACCGAGGCGCCGTCGGTCCGGCGCCTGCGTGACGCGCTGTCGGGCCGGGCCGAGACCCTCGTCGCCTACTACGTGCAGGACTACGAGCCGCTGTTCGGACCCGCGGGCGGGCCGCGTTCGGACGAGGCGCTGCTGTCCTACCGCGCCATCCCGGCCAGCTGCCGCTCGCCAAGACCCGCTGGGTGTGCGATCGTCGCCGCCGCGCACGGCGTTCGCGTCGTGAAGGTCGAGCCGAGCCTGGACCGGAGCTGTTCCAGCCCGGCGCGCCGCGCGATCAGCGCGATCGGCCGCTGCGCATCGCCGGGATGATCCGGCCTCGCACGCCGCGGCGCCGGCCGGCGGCCACGGCCTACGTGCTGCGGTGGGCCGCGTCCGAGCTGGGCGCCGAGGTGGTCTCGTTCGGCTGCGAGGTCGAGGAGCTGGCGTCGGTCGCGCCGACGCCCCTGGGTTTCGAGCATCGCGGCGTCCTCTCCCGCGCCGCCGTGGCCGATCTGCTGCGCTGGGCGGACGTCTTCGTCGACCTGTCCGTCTACCAGGCGTTCGGGCGCAGCGGCCTGGAGGCCATGGCGTGCGGCTGCGTGCCGGTCCTCCCGCCGGTCGGCGGCGTCGGCGAGTACGCGCGCGACGGTGTTGACGCGCTGCTGGTCGACGCGGCCGACGAGCAGGCGGTGATCTCGGCCCTGGCCCGCCTCGACGGCGACCGCGAGCATCTGCGCGAGCTGGCGGCCGCGGGCGCGCGGCGCGCCGAGGGCTGGTCGCTGGAGCGGTCGGCGCTGAGCATCCATGCCGCGCTGTCGACCGCGCTGGATCCGCCGGCGCGCGGCGGAGGCGGCGCGGGCGTCGTGAGGCCGACGCGAACCTCTGCGCCGTTGTGCCGGGCCGAAGGGTCGCCCGGTGACCGATCCGTTCCTCGACCGCCTGCAGGCGCACACATGGCCCTGCGCGAGCGGCGGGAGCGCACCGGCGACGCCGAGCCGGGGCCGCCGCCTGCCATCCCCCCGCCGGGTCCGGCGGCGCCGCCGCCGCTCCGCGCCGACCGCGCCGACCGGTGGACAGCGAAACGTGCTCGCGTTCTGGCAGAGCCCGGTGGCGCGGGCCACATCAACCGGCGCATCGCCGGCCCGCGCTGCTGCCGGGCGGGTTTGCCGTGAGATCGCCAGCGGCCACCGCGCCGATCACGGCGTCACGCTGCGCGCCACCGACGCGTCGCTGGAGAGCCGCCTGGTCGAGCTGGGGGCGGCGCGGCGGATCACCGGCGTCGACCCGTCGCCGGCTCACGTCTGCGGGCGCGCGGCCGCGTGCGATCAGCTCCGCGGGATCGTCCGAGTTCGTCGAGGCGAGCCCGCTGGACTGGCGGCCCGACGCGCCGGTCGACCTCGTCGTCGCCGCCAGCGTCCTGCACCGCCAGCGCGACCTCGCCGCCGTGCTCGACCGCGTGCGCGCGTGGATGGCTCCCGGCGCGCTGCTCTACGTCGACGAGTTCGTCGGGCCCGACCGCTTCCAGTGGACCGACGGCCAGCTCGACGTGATCAACCACCTGCTCGCTTGCTGCCCGAGGAGTACCGCGTCGACCTCAGCCGCGACGAACGGTCGATCAAGGACATCGTCGTCCGGCCCGACGCCGAGCGCTTCGCCGCCCAGCACGAGGACGAGGCGGTCAGCGGATCACGGACGGTGGCGCTGCTCGACGAGCGCTTCGAGCGCGTCGTCTTCCGCCCGTACGGCGGCGCCGCTCTTCCACCAGCTCTTCGCCCGCATCATGGGCAACTTCGACGCCGGCCGGAGGTCGTCCGGCTCGTCATGGAGCTCGACGCCATCCTCACGGACACCGGGGTGGTCGAGTCGGACTACCTCTGGGCCGTCTACCGGCGGACCTGACCAGCTGAACAGCCTCATGGCGACACGTACATGTCGCAAACACGATCATGTACAATAGCGCGTATGGAAGTGGCTATCAGTGCGTTGCGTTCCGAGCTGGCGTCATGGGTGAAGCGAGCAGGATCGGGTGAGGAGATCATCGTTACCGAGCGAGGGGTCCCGGTGGCGCGCCTCACCGGCGTACGCTCCGCACCGCTGCTCGAGCAGCTGACCCGCCAAGGGGTACTCAGGCCTCCGCGCCGCTCCGGACGGCCGAGTGCACGTGATGCGCGGCGTGTCGCGGCCACGGCGCCGGTCGCCGACCTGGTCGGCGAACAGCGCCGCTGACCCTGAATGGCGATCGTCTACTTCGACAGCAGCGCGTTCGTCAAGCTGATCGTCGAGGAAGAAGGGAGCGACCTCGCGGCCGCGCTGTGGGACGGCAGCGACGCTCCGGTGGCTAGCCGCCTCGCGTACCCAGAGGCGCGTGCGGCGTTGGCGGCGGCCGTCCGAGCGCGACGGTTGGAACCCGATGCCGTCGTGGAGGCCGAGAGCACCTGGAGACTTGCTGGTCGTGACGTGGGCGGTCGAGCTGACACCGGCCATTGCTGCCCACGCCGGTCAGCTCGCGAGCGACCATGCGCTGCGAGGCGCGGATGCGGTTCACCTGGCCAGTGTCTTGGCGGTGGGTGCCGATGCGGTGCTCTTCGCCGTGTGGGATCGACGCCTTCGCGACGGTGCCGTCGCGCTCGGCCTACGGGTCGTGACGGAGTCCTGAGACTAGAGCAGCGGCTGGTCGCCGTCCCGGCGCAGTGCGAGGGCCGCCCGCGCCCCCACAGCCGCACGCCGGAGATCCAGTTGTTGGGATGCGTGAGGCAGAGGATCGGCGACGCCTCCTGCGCGAAGAGCGCCAGCGGGTCGAGTCGTCCTTCCACAGCCCTCGGCCTTGCTGCGATCGGTCAGCCAGCATGCGAGCCGGTGGCGGCGCATCACGTCGTTGGCGTCGAACGCGATGCCGAAGTCCGCCGGCTCCTGGTCGCGCAGCAGATCGGCGTTGCGCACGCCGGGCGCCCGGGTGTCGCCGTGGGCGGCGACCGATCGGACCGGCCCGAAGCGCTGCGCGAACGCGAGGATCTCCGCCTTGAGGATCTGGCGGCCGTCATCGGGTCCACGGGCGGGGCGTCGGTCCCGGCCGCGCGGGCCAGGGCCTGGCGGGTGAGAGTCTCGTAATGCAGGCCCACCTCGCCGCCGGATTCGCGCACGGACTCGACCACGTCCGGGCGGGCGGTCCGCCAGCGGAAGTACCACGTGGCGGTCAGACCGCGCGCGCGCTCGGCATCGAGCATCGGCGCGACCGAGCCGGGCGCCTGGTCGACGTCGTGGCGCAGGATGAGCGTCGGGGGCTGCCTCGCCGTCGGCGGCGATGAACGACTCGAGGGAGACGATGTCGTAGCCGGCGCCGATCGCCGCGTCGAGCAGTCGCCGGTACTCGGGCCACCGGTTGCGGGTCAGCGTGCGCGACAGCCGTCGCCGGGTTCGCCCTGGCGGGGCGGCGGCCAGGGCGGGTGCCGTCATCGTACTATGATCCCGGCCGTCAGCAGGACGCCGGGCATGCGGGATGGGACAGCGGGCACGAGGCGATCATAGGCAGGCACCGACGCCGCCTCGGGGGAGGAGCGCGTGAGCTTGCAGGGGGCGCTCGGCCACGGGCGCGACGTTCCCGGCCTGGTCGAGAACGACGCTCGCCGCCGGCTGGCCCTCGCCGAGCGGCGCGTCGAGGTCCTCGAGACGGCGCTGCGCGCCCGGGAGGCCGAGCTCGAGCTCGCCGCCCTGCCTCAGACCGCCGCGCCCGAGGCGCCAGGCGAGGTCGAGCGTCTGCGGGCGCGCCGCGGCTCGCCGAATCGCAGTTGGCGGCCCGCGCCGCCGAAGAGCGGCGGCGCGCCGGCTCGCTGAGGCGCTCCGACGCGCGGGCGGCCAAGCTCGCGGCCGAGCTGCGCTCCCACGAGGCGCGCATCGAGACGCTGAGCGATCAGGTGCGCCAGTCCCTCGACGTCATGGATGCGCTCGAGGCCGACCGGGCCGAGCATGAGCGCCGGCATCGCGAGGCCGCCGAACGCGAGGCCGCGGCCCCGACCGCCGGCGAGGCGCTGCGCCGGCGCCCGACGAGCTCACGGAGGAGATCGACGGCCTGCGGCGCGAGCTCGGCGAGGCCACCCGCGAGCAGGAGGCGCTGCGCACGGCGCGCGACGCCGCGCAGGCGGCCCAGGCGGACGCCAGCGGGTCGTACCGCCGGCGCGTGCGCGAGCTGGAGCAGACCGTCTCCACGCTCATCGTCGGGCTGCGGGAGACCAAGGCCGACATCGAGCGTGCCGAGCAGTCGCGCGCCTGGCGACTCGGCCACGGCGTCACGCGCGCCGCCCGTCGCCTCGCCATGCGCCAGATCCGCACCAAGGGTGCGCTCGTGGCCGCCGCGCGCCGCCTCGAGCGCCTGGAGGAGCAGGCCCAGCTCGTGCCTCCCGCTCCGACGCCCGGAGCCCTGCCGCCGACCGACCGCTCCGCCCTCCCGATCCCCGAGATCGACGACGAGACGCGGGCCGCGAGGCGCGCCGAGCTCGCCGCCGAGGTACGGGCCAGGCTGGGCCCGGCGCCGGCGATCGAAACGCCGCCCAAGGTCTCGATCATCGTGCTCACCCGCGACGGCGTCCAGCATCTGCGCCGCCTCGTCGCGGGTCTGGTCCAGAGCACCGACTACCCCAGCTTCGAGCTCGTCGTCGTCGACAACGCCTCGTCTGACGGCACGCACGAGTTCCTCGACGAGCTGGAGGTCCCGTTCCCCGTCGTGGTGTGCCGCAACGAGCGCAACGAGTCGTTCTCCGACGGCAACAACCAGGGCGTCGAGGCGGCCACGGGCGAGCTGCTCCTGTTCGCCAACAACGACGTGGCGCCGTTCGAGCCGGGCTGGCTGCGCGAGATGGTCGGCCTCCTGCGCAGCCATCCCGGGGGCGCGGTGGGCGCCACGCTGCTGCGCCTCGAAGAGGCGTGGGGGGACGGCCCCACCACGCAGCACCGCGGCGTGCGCTTCCGCAGCCAGGACGGCCGCGTGCGCGCCTTCAACGACGGCGACGGCGAGCTGCTGTTCACGGAGTGCTTCGGGCGCGACGAGCGTGCGCCGGCGATGACCGCGGCGTGCCTGCTCGTCTCCGCCGAGACGTTCGACCGCGTCGGCGGGTTCTCCGACGGCTACCGCTACGGCACCGAGGACGTCGACCTCGGGCTCAAGCTGCTGGCCACCGGGCGCGAGGTCTGGTGCAGCGGCCGCGCGATCCTCTTCCACGAGGAGTCGGTGACCCAGAACGCCCAGGGCCGCGACTTCCAGCGCCTCAACCGGCTCGGCAACCGCAAGCTGCTGCTCGAGCGCTGGGGGCCTCAGCTGCGCCGCGAGCACCGCCTGGCGCTGCTACGCGGCGACGAGGAGTGGACGGGTGGCCACCAGCCGCACATCGCCGTCACGGTGACGAGCAACGACGACATCAACGACGGCTGGGGCGACTGGTACACCGCGCACGAGATGGGCGACGCGCTCGAGGACGACGGCTGGCGCGTGACCTACATCGAGCGCAAGGGCGACCGCTGGTACTCGCTGCCGGGCGACGTCGACTTCGATCCTCTCGCTGATGGACCCGTTCGACCTGCGCAGGTGCCCTCACATGTCGTGACGATCGCCTGGATTCGCAACTGGACGGATCGCTGGCTCGAGCGCCCGTGGTTCGATCGCATCGACGTCCTGCTGACCTCGTCCCAGGGCTCGGCGGAGCTCGTCGAGCAGCGCACCGGCCGCCCGTCCATCCGTTTCCCGCTCGCCACGAACCCGGACCGCTTCGCCCCGATGCCGTCTCGGCCCGAGTACGAGGCCGACTACGTCTTCACCGGCAACTACTGGGGCCAGCCGCGCGACGTGCAGCGGGCTGCCGCCGCCAGAAGCGGCTGCGGATCTTCGGGCGCGACTGGGATCAGGTCGCCGAGCTGGCCTCCTACGCCCACGGCGCCGTCGCCTACCACGAGCTCGGCGGTCTACTCGTCGGCCAAGCTGGTCATCGACGACACCGCCGGCCCGACGCTGCCCTACGGCGCAGTCAACTGCCGGGTCTTCGACGCCCTGGCCTGCGGGCGACTGCCGATCACCAACTGCGCAGGCCGGCGTGCGCGAGCTCTTCGACGAGGACTTCCCCGCATTGGGAGAGCCCGGGCGCCTTGCGCGCGCAGCTCGACGCCCTGCTCGCCGACGACGAGCGCCGCCGCGCGCTGGCCGAGCGCTACCGCTCGATCGTGCTCGACCGCCACACGTACGCCACCGGGCGCGCCGCTACGCGAGATCCTGCTCGACGCCGAGCAGGAAGCTGTCGTTCGCCATCAAGATCGGCGCGCCGTCCTGGGACGTCGCCGAGCGCTGGGGCGACCTGCACTTCGCCCGCGCGATCGAGCGGGAGCTGCGCCGCCGCGGCCATCGCTGTCACAGTCCAGGTGCTCAACGAGTGGGAAGAGCTCGACGGTCTGGAGTACGACGTCGTCGTGCACCTGCGCGGCCTGAGCCGGCACTTCCCAAGCCCGGCCAGTTCAACGTCCTGTGGTGCATCAGCCACCCCGAGCAGCTCACAGGGGGAGGTGCGATGGCTACGACCTCGTCGCCATCGCCTCGGCGCCGTTTGCCGAGGAGATGCGCGAGCGCACGACCACGCCGATCATCGTGCTCGAGCAGGCGACCGATCCGCGGGTCTTCTATCCGGATTCGGACCCGAAGCTCGGTCACGACCTCGTCTACGTGGCCAACTCGCGCAACGTCCTGCGCCCGATCGTGCGCGACCTGCTGCCGCCCTGCCGACCACGACCTCGCCATCTACGGCGCCAACTGGGAGGGCTGATCGACACCTCGCTCGTCGTCGCCGACCACGTGCCCAACGACGAGCTGCGCCAGGTCTACAGCTCGGCCGCGATCGTCCTCAACGATCACTGGGACGACATGCGCGAGCGCGGCTTCATCTCCAGCCGGATCTACGACGCGCTGGCCTGCAGGGCGGTCGTCAGCGACGAGGTCGCCGGCCTCGACCAGTTCGGCGACGCCGTGGTCACCTACCGCGACGGCAGCGAGCTGCGGGCGGTCCTCGATCAGCTGCTCGCGGATCCGGAGGGATTGCGTGCGCGCAGCCAGGCCGCTGCGGCGATCGTCCGCGACGCTCACACGTTCGCCGATCGGATCGATGTGCTCGAGCGGGAGATCCAGCGCACGGCGACGGAGATACGTTGGATCTGCGGTGCGGTCGAGCGGTCGAAAGAAGGTGTGACGAACCCCTAAGCGACAGCCGAATCCAGCATTCTATGGCCACCAGATCCCGAAGCCCAGACAGACGCTCCGCCGACCGTCCTGCTGCTCACCGGCGGGACGATGATGGGCAAGACGTACATGCTTGAACGCGTCCTCGCGATGCGGTTCAACGTCGTGACGTTGAAGATGGATGGTGTTTACTCAACTGCTCGCCGCCGCGCTGGGATCGGTCAGCGCGAGGTGATCCGCCATCCGGAGATGCTGACCGATGGCAGCATCGATGGGCCGTTGGTCGACAAGTTCTATTCCGCGTTTGACAGGCGATCACTCGGAAGATGAAGATGGCGCATCGGTACGGCGTATGCGGTGCTCGAAGGCCACACCAACCCGGGGACGTGCCGGATACCGAGCGCGTTCATCGGCTCGCTGTGGAGAGGCGTATGGTGACGATGTTCGCGTCGTCCGCGCGCAGATCGCCCAGCCCTGCGAGGGCTTGGATCGGCAGCATGCGCAAGCGGGCGCAGAGGGCAAAGGACCGGAGCGGTTGCGCGACGTGCAGAGTCGCTCAGAAGCCGTCCCGACCATTTCCGTGAGCGACATAGCGCACTGATTGAGCCGGTGGTCTCGGTCGCTGGCGTCGAGGACCGCATTGTCACGAGCGAGGACGACCTCGTCGCGCTGGTGCACGGTGGGGATCACCCGTCACCGCTGGTACCAGAGCTTCTCCGTGGGACCGATCTCGGTCAATGCGATCAGCGATGCTCAGGAGAAGGCCGATGCCGTCGCCGATGAGGACGTCAAGGATATGGATGTCCTCGACGTCTGCTGCGCAACTGGCGCGGTCGGCATGTTGTTGAAGATTCGCGGCGCGCGCTCCGTGATCGGCATCGAGCGGATGCGCAAGCGCTACGTGAAAGTGCGAGGAGCGCGCAGGTCCTCGCTCACCAGGCGGGCGTCGACATGCGAAACGTCTCGTTCCATCGCGATGACATCTTTCGCTTCGTTCCAGCGATGGAGCCGGTTGACACGGTCGTCGCGCTCGGCATCCTTCACTATTTCAGGACTACGCCGGCTTCCTGCAACTGATGGCCAGTCGGGCGCGGCGAGCCATGTACATCCAGGTACTGCGTCCGGATCTCATCGAGGATTACGGAGATGAGGGAAGCAGAGGGCCACGCCGAATGGGTTGATCCCCCTACATGCGTCGGGAAGGTGGCACCCCGAAATGGGCGGCACCTTCTGGAACCAAGCTCGAGATCTTCGCCGGGGCGATCCCGGATTTCGAGATCGTCGACCACAAAAGCCGTCGACGGGCCTGCGTCGATCCGGCCCCGATACGTCGCGGCAGATCTGGCGGGTCGTGCGGCGTTCCGGAGAGGCTGGCATCCGGCGGCGCCCGAGACCGCCGCGTGCGGAAGCGGGCATACGGGATTCGTCATGTCCATCGAGACGCTCAGCGATGTGGATTGGGCAGGTCGACTTCATCGATCTCGGGTGCTCCAACGGCGGCTCTATACAGCACTGTGAAGCGCTTTGGGGCGCGAGCCGGTCAGGATCGATATTGACGCGTCGAAGGTCGCGAAGACACGAGCCGCGGGTTACGAAGCGATCCTGGCCGATGCGCGGACCCTCGACCTCAACCACCAAGTCAGCTTCATTTCGATGCTCGATTTCATCGAGCATCTACTGCGGACTTGGACACGGTGGAAGCAATCATCGCGGCGGCAGCGCGCAGTGCCCGCGACTTCATCTTCATAAAGCACCCATCCTTTGAAGGCCAGGAGCTGGTTGAGGGCATGGGCTATCGGCAGTACTGGTGGCGGCATTAGCACGGGCACACGGCGCACGTGCGAGGTCTCGGACTACTGCACGATGCTCGACCGGCTCGGCCTCCATCGGTACATGATTCGCTATGTCGAGCGAATCTCTGATACTCACCATCCAAGTATCATTCCGACCAGCAGTCTCCCATCAACGTCGGCGTCGAGGCTGCCGCCGGGATCGAAGTTCAGAGTTGGTCTCTTTCGATCCTCCTCTCTGGCGGCGGCAGGACATCTTCATTGCCTTGCGACCATTCGAGCCAGACGGACTGGGCGAATCGTCGCTCCCACCGCGCGTGATGTCGAGATGATCGCTGCGGGCTCGGCGCGCAGTTGACGACGGTCTGAGCGCGCCGATAACGTCGCCTACGCGCGAGGCTCTCGCCGGGACGAGGTCGCGCTCGATGAGCTCCTCGAGGCGGTCGATCTCCTCTGAAGAGCGAAGGGAGCAAGCTGTTGCGCGCTCCTCGGACGGGAACCGGAAGTCGTACAGGCTCCCAGCCGGCCGGCTGACGGCTGAAGACCACCTCGGTCAGCTCGGCGGGGACGAAATCCACGTCGACGTTGCCGATATGCTCGAGCCGCCGCGCGGTATGCCGGCGGGGTCGCGCTGGAGTCCTCGTTGAGGACCACCCGAAGGCGATCGCCGGTCGCTCGACGTAGGGCGCAGAACCTTGTGAGTACATGCTGCCATTTTAGCGATCAGCTGCTGCTGGTCCTCATCCGGCGGGATACGTTGATGCGGTCGGTGAGGCTCTCCTGGAGAGCGATCCTCCCACGTCGCATGTGATGGATATACGCCGAGTAGAGACGATCCACCGGATTGCGCAGAATGGCGATGAGCCTGACATCCGGGAGGGTCTCATCGATCCGCCGTGCGGTGCGCACGGGCTGAGACAGGATCATGTGTACCGGGCGTGGCTTCGCCCGTGATGCGGCACCTCCACGCCCAGCCGTGAACTGCGCTCGGTACCACAGTGGCCCCCGGGTGAAGGATCGGCTGGTAAAGGTTCAGCTCGTTTCGGGGGTATAGATGCTGGGGTGGCGCCCCAGGTTGAGGCGCAACCAGCGGGTAGCCGACTTCTGGGCGCCAATGATGAGAAAACCGGCAGTGGCGGAAGCTGGTTCGTCGCGTCGTCAGCAGGCTTGTCTGCTGGCATAGCTGGCGGCCGAGTCTAGCCGTCGGGCCCGTGGCCATCGGTGCATATGCCCGACATGTCGTTGCCACGCGACCGATCATCGACCCGCGTGACATCACGAGCGACCAGCGCCGGTCAATCGTCAGCGATCGCGTCCTGATCCGTCGGCCGAATGCCACGGACGAGGCCAGACGCCGAGGCGTTGACCCAGATCGACGTACCCTTGGCGGTCACCTGCGCGAACCCGACAAGCGGGGCCTTCGCTACCTGCTCTGGCTCCTCGTCCACGCGCAGTCGGCGGCGGTCGGTCTTCGTATCCTCGTTGAACAGTATCAGTGCAGGCATCTGTGCTCCGTGGTCGGAATGAGGGCCAATGATAACGGCGGCGTCAGAGCGGCGTGGTGGAACGGTGTCCTCTACGTCGGTTCTGGGTTCGCGCCGCACCCACGCGCTGACACGAGGCGCGTTTGTGTCAGTGCCTGGGCGCCGCGCCGCCGCTGCAACGTTCGCACGGCGAGGACGAGATCGTGCAGCTCGACGGGATCCGCGCCGTCGCGGACGAGCCGATAGGCCAGCTCGTCCCGAACCGCCTCGCTCTCCGGGAGCCAGCAGGTACGCCCCGATCTCGGCATCGCGACGCGAGGGCGGCGCTGGTCGCGTGACCAGCCAGTGGCCGAAGACCACGAACGAGCCAGATGCAGACCTCCTCCTCGGTGATTCGCTCGCGTGCCGCGATCTCGGCTGGCGACGTGCGCGCCAACACGATCGCCCTGACCACCACCCCGTCGGCGCGACGGTACGTCTTCCAGGCGCCATGGACCGGGTGACGACCCGCGAGGTGCGCGGCCGAGACGCGACGTCACGGAGGATCTTGATGTGATCGCGCGGGACGGACCCGGAGATCACGAGCAGTACGAGGAACGCCACGAACGCCAAGACATCGATCGGCACCGGGCGCGCCTCCCCATTGGGGAATCCTCGTGGCGACGAGCCAACACGCGGCAGCGAGGAGGGCAACCTTGACCATCCGGGCGGTCTGAGGCACGAAGGGTCTTCGCCTTTGCTCGCTCTCCACGGATCACGAGGCTGGCCGCGCTCATGGCAATCACCGAGCAGAGCGCCGCGCCGTATCCTCCCAGCGACGGGATGAGCAGTGGCGCGAGGACGATCATCCAGTCCGAGACTCGCGAAGAGCAGTCCCACGCGAAGCCAGTGGTTCCCGAGGCAGACCGAGCGGAACACGGCCATGAAGATCCCGTATGCCATGAAGGCAGCGCTGAGGACAGGAACGATCCGCGGCCGTCGCATACGGTGGAGCTGCGATCTGAACGAGCAGATCTGCGGCCAGCGAGATCGCCGACACTATCGCCAACGACGCGATGACGAAATAGGTGAGCATCAACGACTGTGCGCGTTGTCGACCAAGATCATCCATCGCCAGCATCAGCGTGCTTCGCATCAGCAGGATCTGAGCGAGCAGGTACGCGCACTCACGAAGTAGGACGGGACACTCGCAATTCGGCTCGCCACGCGATAAAGAAGGCCAACATCGGACGCTGGCGCGTATCGCGATAGAAGAAGGGTGTCAAGGTTGTGAAACAGGAAGAGGGCAAGCATGAACAGCATGTAGCCGCGACCGCGGCGATATATCGCCTTCGCGACGTCGGCTCGGAAAGCAAAGCGGTAGCTGCGCCACGAAAAGGCGATCGCGGCCACCGCCGAAAGCGCAGTACCGACGGCGGTTCCCATCAGTACTCCTTTACGCCCAGGCCATCGATGACGAGCAAGGCGGCAAGTCCTACGACCGGCTGTGGTCGAATCGCCGATATGGTCACAAGCCGATATGGGCGCGCTCCCATCGGAGGACGTTCAGCGTCCAGCGGAACACGGCGCAGCCATGGCGGTCACAGCGGCCCAGATGACGAGCGATTCCTGCCGGTGTTGTCGTGAAGAAGGGCTGGGCGATCCAGGGCGCACCCGCGATGACGGGTATGGCGACGACGATGGATATCGTCGACAGGAGCGACCCCTGTCGTCAGGGCGGTTTGTTTGTCGCGCAGCGTCTGCCCATCGCCAGTCGGCCGGAAAGATCCGTGTCGGCGTCGTCAAGTCGATGTCATCGTCGCCGCCGTCACCGCCGTACCCGTAGGTGTGGCGAAGCGTTCCCTGCAGGACGCCCATGCTCCATAAAGATCGTGATCACCGCTCGGCCTGCAATCAAAGCAAGGACAGATCCCGTACTCAGCGGCTGATGCCGAGTCAATACGGCGACTTGGACGAGGCTGAACGGAAGCACCATCGCCATCCCAACGGCGTAGACGAGGGTGTCGGCTCATTCGTCCGCCTACAAGCGCGAGAGGGCGCCCCGCGACAGCAAGCCCGCCTCACCGACGGTTGCGCCGTCGCTGCAGGCCGCGATGGCATTTCTGTCATCGCGTCCTGGGCCTGACCGAGACCGCATTGTCGGATCATGCATCGTGCGCGTCTATCATCCATAGGTCGTCCCTGGGACAGTGTCCGACGAGACTGTCCCATGTGCAATACGTGCGCGAGATTGACCGATGTACCGGACCGTGAGCTCGACTCGTCTCGCTGCGCGGAGACTTCAGGCACGTCGCGACGATGTTTCTCGGGTCGCTCCATCCAGCCAGTGGCACGCAGGCAGCTCGCAGTATATCGGAGCGGTGTACGTCTCGGGCCAGGACGACGATGTGCTGGCGAACGTGGACCTTGGTCGGTTCGTGCCATCGACGAAGGAGCCCGCCTTCTTCTTCAGCAAGCGAGCGACGGCCGAGATGGGGCTAGATGGCTACCTTTCACCTGACCAGAGAGCCGGCTCAGGCCGAGAGAAACTAACGACCGCCTGCCGGGCGATCCATGCCGGGAGCCGTCCAGATATGCGGTGGCGCGACCGTGCCGCCCTCGGGGCGCTGAGCCAGCGGCAGGAGAGTCGCGAGACAGGCCGTGCCCGCCACCGATGAGGCCCTGCTGGGCGCTCGTGGACAGGGCGTGATGGCGCAGGCGACGGAACCGCGGCCAGTCAGCGGCGAGGTCGACCGTGGCCTGGGTGCCGTTGGGTCTGACGTTGCCGCCCGCGGATACGACCACCGCTGAACGTCCGCTCCGTGAGACCTCCACACCGGCGTGCCCACCGCCGACGACCGGCACGGCGCCGCACGCCATCGCGGCTAGGACGTCGCGGCCGGTGAGGTCGTCCGTCGTGGCGTCGACGTAGACATCGACCGAGTTGAACAACTGCGCGAGCGCCAGTCCTCCGGCCGTGACCTGGTGCGAGGCCTCCCAGATCCCCTGCGGGCATCCGCGGGCGACGAGAAGGTCGGCCGCGGGGCCCACCGTGAGCACCCGGGTGCCTTCGCCCAGTGTCGCGCGCAGCTCCTCCAGCGCGGGCAGCATCGCGGTGGCAGTGTCCGGGCGTAGCCGCGCGAGCACAGTGAACCGGGCGTCTGGATCGCCCTGGTCGGGCAGCGGATGAAACGCGGTCGTCGAACGCATGGGCGCCATGGCCAACGCGCGGTCGCGCTCGGCGCCCAGGCTCCTCCCCAGACTGCGGTGGAGACGGCCAGCAGCGGCAGCGCGTCAGGCACCGACCGGTCGTACTCGGTGACGAGGTACGCGCACGGCGTCCCAGTGGCGGAGCGATCACCGAGCCTCGTCGGCGACGTCCGCGCCGGCGGCGACGATGAGCGCGATGTCCTCGAGCGCCGTAGCGAGCTCGGCGCGTGAGACGTAGCGCGCGATCGGCCACGGCGCGGCCGGCGCGGCTCCCAGCAGGAGCAGCTCGACCTCGACGCCGCACAGACGCAGCGCCGAGACCTCCATGGCGGCGATGGCAGCGCTGTGGCCACCGGCCGCGCCGGCGACATAGGCGACGTTGGTCACGCGGCCTGCGCGCCGCAGGACGTCGCCGATGAGCTCGGGGACCTCCCCACACTCGCGCACGAGATCGGTGGCGGCCGCGCTCCATGCCGTCGACGGCGCGGGTCCGTCGACGGGGTCGGAGGCGGTGGGGCGGCGGCGGCGCGCCGGGGCAGCGACCGGTGCCTCGATGTGGACGTAGGCGTCGCCGGCGATCCCGAGCTGCCAGCCGGCCGTGCGCAGCTGGTCGCCATACGCCGCCAGGATCTCCTCGGCCGTGCCGCGCGAGACCGCCGGCGCCAGCCGGGCGGCGGCCGCCCGTCGCAGCACGCAGCACGGCACCGCCAGCGATGCCGCCGGTCCCGGCGGGTCGATCCGGGCGTGTTCCACGAGCAGCGCGATGCCGTCGGGCCCGAACCGCGGCCGCGGCGGAAGCCGGATCGCACCGGGGGCGCCGCCCGCGTTGCTGAGCGGGATCGCCGCGGCCAGTGCGTCGTCGCGGTCCAGCGCGGACCGCAGCCGGCTGCTCCAGCCGTGCGTCGCGACGACGCGGGAGCTGAGCAGCGCGACGTACGGCGCGCTGCCGGCGCGCAGGGCGCTTGCGAGCGTGCCCGCGTCGGCGATTCCGTTCTCGCCCACCGGCGCCACCGCCCAGCCGCCGCGCTCGCTGACCAGTTCGCCGAGCTCGGTCACAGCCGGTCCATCGCGCAGCGCGACGAGCTGGACCGAACGCAGCTCGGGGGTCCGCGACTCCAGCGTCTGCAGGCAGCACCGAAGGTCGAGCAGCGATCCATCGGCGAGGACCACGGCGTCGAGCTCCGCGATACCCGGGCCGGCCGAGGCTACCGCGCTGGGCACGTCGAACACGGCCGGCGTGCGGACGGGCTGCGGGCGGCGCAGGTCGAGCGCGACGAGCTCGTCGACGAGCGTCTCCAGGCGCTGCACGAGCGCCGCGCCCTTCGGCTGGGTCGCGGCCACCTCCAGGACGCGCGCCACCAGATCCGCCCGGCGTGCCTCGAGGCTGACGAGCCGCGCGCGCAGCTGATCGCGCTCGCAGCGCAGCGCGTCGAGCTCCCGGAGCACCGCCTCGTCGGCGAGCGTGGTCGCGGTCGCGTGCTCCTCCGGCGAGATCCGGCTCACGCAGCGACGATAGCGGCTGGCGGCGGGTACGCTGCGCCGGCACCGACAGATGGACGATCACGAATTCGAGCCGATTGCAGCCAGCTTGCGCGAGGCGATGATCGAGTACTACCGCGTCAGCGGGGAGCGGCTCGGCGCGGCGGCCTGGCACAACACGCTGGAGACGAACTCGGGGTACGTGGAGCGCCGGGCCGGCCCGCTGCTGGAGCTGTACATGCAGCACTCGGGCCGCCGGTCGCTGCGCGGCGTCCGCGTCGCCGATCTCGGCTGCGGGTTCGGTGCGCTGTCGCTGTTCTTCGCCGCGAACGGCGCCACCGTCGACGGCATCGACCCGAACGCCTCACGGCTGGCGGTCGGTCGCGAGGTGGCGGCGCGCCACCGCCTGCCGGTCACGCTGCGGCCCGCGCGCATGCAGGACCTCGACGACCTCGAGGACGCCGCCTACGACCTCGCGATCCAGAACAGCAACTTCTGCTACATCGTCGGCTGGGATGACCGGGCGCCCAGGCGCTGGGCGAGACGCACCGCGTGCTGCGGGGCGGTGGGCTGCTCATCAGCCGCAACCCCAACCGGCTGGCGCCGATCGACCAGTTCACCGGCATCCCGGCGCTGAACTGGCTGCCGCCCGACGCGGCCGATCAGCGCGGCCGGACTGCTCGGCCGCCACCGATCGCGCGTGCGGATGCTCACCGACCGGGCGGCGCGCCAGGAGCTGCGCCGTGCCGGCTTCGACGACGTGCGGACGGTCGTGCCCTTCGGATCGCGCTGGCCGCGAGGCCTGCACCGCGTGGCGGGCTACCAGCACCTGGTGGCCAGACGTCCAGCCCACGGCGGGCCGGTCCCGGCGGCTGGTTGAATCCCGGCCATGGCCGCCGATCCCGTCTGCTCGCTCTGCGGAGCGCCCGCTCTGCGCGACCGGGGCGCCCGGCGCCACGCATACTGCGAGAACTGCGGCGGCCTGGAGCGCCATCGCGCGGTCGGGCGCCTGTTCGCCGATCTCCTCGAGAACGGCGCCGGCCGGAGGGCCCTGGAGGTGGGCCCGGCCAGCGAGTACGTGTTCGGCGGCTACCTGCGCCAGCGCGGCTGGAGCTACGAAGGCCTCGACCAGTCCCGCTCCGGGCACCCCAACGACCCCCGCCACGTGGCGTTCATCGACCACGAGCTCGACCTCACCGACCTGTCGAGCATCGCCGACGACCGCTTCGACCTGGTCATCGTCAGCACGTCATCGAGGAGATCCCCGAGTGCGAGCGTGCGTTGGACGAGGATCGCCCGCGTGACCGCGCCGGGCGGGATCGCGCTCCTGGAGATCCCTGGGATCCGCAGCGCCCCGTCTCCGAGCGCCAGCCCGCCAACCACTTCGGCAACGTCTGGCTGTTCGGGGCCGATCTACCGGTCACGATCGAGCGGCGCTTCGCCGAGGTCGAGGACGTCGAGTTCCGCGAGGACGACTTCCGCGGCCGGCTGTTCGCTGCGCCCGCCCGGTCGCCGCGTCACCGCCGCAGCCGGGTTCCGGCGCCTACGCCCAGCGCGTCGCCACGGTCTGGGGCGAGCGCCGCGACGAGGGCGTGCGGTCGTTCTGGCAGAGCCCGGTCGTCATGTCGAGCTCAACCGGCGGATCCACCGGCGATCCCGAGGTCGAGCAGGTCGAGTTCTTCCGAGATCGTTTCTGCCCGCAGCCGCGCCGCTCCGCGCTGTCGCTGGGCAGCGGCCACCATCGAGATCCGCATGGTCACGCTCGGGGTGTGCGACCGGATGCTCAGGGTCGACATCTCCGAGGCACGCGTCCAGGACGCCTTCGCGCGCATCCCCGCCGACCTCACCGAGCGCGTGACCTTCCGCGTGGTGGACCTCGAGCACTGGCAGCCGGACGAGCGCTTCGACCTCGTCGTCGCCCAGGACGTCCCACCACGTCGAACCCTGATGCGTGGTGCGCGCGCATCAACGCGCTGCTGACCGACGACGGCCTCGCCTACGTCCACGACTTCATCGGCCCCCGCGCTTCCAATGGACCGACCGTCAGCTGCGGATCATCAACCGGCTGCTGGAGCGGCTGCCGGAGCAGCTGCGCTACGACGTCGTCAACAACGACGGGTCGCTGCGCGAGCCCGTTGGCCGCCCCGACCGCGAGCGCTTCATCGCCGCCGATCCCAGCGAGGCGATCGCGCCGCGGGAGATCCCGGCGGCGCTGGAGCGCCATCTCGAGCCGGTCCTCGTCAAGCCCTACGGCGGCGCGATCTTCCACCAGCTGTTCAACCGGATCATGGGCAACTTCGTCGACGACGAGGACATCGTGCGTCTGCTGATGGAGGTCGATTTCCTGCTCACCGACGAGGGCACCGTCGAGCCGGACTACCTGTGGGGCGTGTACCGTCGGCGTTAGACGGTCTCGTAGAGCCGAGCCTCGTCGTGCCGACAGGTGCTGCGCACATCGTTCCCGCCGTCCCCCGTGCTGGTTAGGGTATGCGGCTCGGTGCTTCTTCGGGTCAAGCGGATCTACTGGCGCCAGCGCAAGCGGGCGCTGCAAAGGATGGGACGCTGGCCGGAGGAGACGCCAGTCATCTCCGATCCTTCTGTCGTCCAAACCGCGCCCTTGAACTCTGCCGCCACACCTCCGGCCCGGGAGCCGACGCGGCGCCCCCGGGAACCGGCGCCGCCGAAGCTGGCCGAAGCCACGATCGAGGAACTCAAGTCGTACATCCTGCACCGGGAGAAGGCTCTGGACCGAGACCTGCTTCGCTACGGTGATCCGGCCGGCAAGAACGTGCTGATCTTCGGCGGCGGGTACGGAAACGAAGTCCTGTGGTGCATCCGCCGAGGAGCCACCTCGATCGTCTCGATAGATCTGACGCCCGTCTCGTCGGAGCCGTTGGAGCGCGCGATGGCACAGGAGCAACTGGTCCACGACGCCTACGAGTTCCGGACCGAGAACATCCACGAAACAGCCCTGCAAGAGATGAAGTTCGACCTCATCATCTCCAATGGCGTCTTCGAGCACGTCATGGATCTCAAGGGTGTGTTGTTGGCGTTTCGCCGCCTGTTGAAGCCGCGTGGGCGCATCGCCATCTTCGCTGACGGGCTGTGGTACTCCTCGATTGGCGGCCACATTCGCGGCGAACCGTGGGAGCACCTGTGGCGTGCGCCCGCAGAGATCAAGCAGTTGCACCCCGAACGCTGGGAGTACTACTGCAACCACCTGAACCGCATGACGATCGTGGACTTTCTGGAGGCGGTGCGCAGTGTCGGGATGCTCGTGCTCCAGCTGAATACCGGCCGAGATCCGAACCTGACTCGGCTCTCTGAGCATCTCCCCGCGATCCGCGACCAGATCGACACCGTCTCCCCGACCGACTGCTCCATCGTGTCGGTCGGCTGCGAACTGACCTTCCCCGAGCACTTGTGAGCCCGGGCCTCACGACCGATCCGACTTCGCAGAATCCACTGCTGTAGCGCGATCCGGCTAAGTCGGTAGAACAGCAGAACGAGGTGAAGCGAGCGAGGCGCTTGCCTTATGGCGTGTCCGCACCATCGCCGTCGCGACGGTAGACGCCCCAGATCCAGGTGGACGGGATCACGTCATGGTCGGTGAGGATCGCGTCGAGTTCGGTGATCACGCGCACGAGGTCGTCGTTTCCGGCGAGTTGCCCATGATCGCGGTGAACAACCGTTGGATGGAGTGCGCCGCCGTACGGTTTGATCTCGATGGGCTCCACCTCGGCGGACAGGGCGGCGAGCAGCTGGTCGAGACGACGACTATTGTCACCGCCGTCTCCGGTGGGGTCGACCGGCACGACGCGGTCGCGCACGCGCCCATCGCCTGCGTAGACGTCGGTCCTGAGGGCTGGTGACAGTCGGTCGAGGACTCGCTGGGCAATGTCGATCTCGCGGTTGGCGCGATGTCCTTCATCGGCTGGCACCGCGTCGCTGGGGTCGGCACGTCCATGCAACTGGGGCGCCGGGGGATTGATGGTGTCGTCGATGTAGAGCCAGCCCCCTGGAGCGACCGCTGCGCATACGCCTGCCGCCCAAGGTTCCAGGTCATCACGCTCCTGGAGAGCGTTGCTGATGACAACGAGCGGGAAGGGCTCATCGGGGCGCCACGACGTCACGTCTCCTGCGATGAACTGCACATACCTGCGCTCGATGTCTGTAAGCGACTGTTCGGCCGCGTGCACTCGCTCGGTGGAGCAGTCGACGCACACGACTTGCTCGCAGAGCTGGTGCTAGCGCAGCCGCCAAACCTGGCGGAGGTTGGCGGCACCGACGGGCAGCGCTCGTGGCGCCCGCTCGGCTAGGTGTACGCAGGAAGTAGGTCTCGGGGGCAACGGCGGGATCGCCGGTGAGGCGGCGCCGTAGCTCGGCCACGATGACGGGGCTCTGCCGCAGCCGACGGCTGGCGGCAGCGCGGCGTCTCCGGAGTCGCCTGCTCTCAGCGCATCGATTGCGGCATGAGCTTGCGCCAACAGCTCGCTACGTCGCTGAAGTTCGATTGTGCAGGCGTCGATTCGGTCCTCGAAGCCGCCGAGCTGGCGTGCCCGCGCAGCGGTGGGGGCCGTTCGCGTTCCAGTTCGTCCTCGACGGTGCGCAGTTGGGCTTCCCGCGCCTTGAGTCGCCTCTGGGTTTGTCGAGAGGGTCGGGCATGGCTCGTTAGTACCCTATCCGCGTGCTGTGTGGGGACGCTGATAGCTCGGCAGTGGGGGTGGCTCGCGGTGGACGGGTTGAGGACGGAAGGCTTCCCAACGCCCTCGTCATCAGGTCGCCACAAAGCGGGCACGACGTGGCTCTTTCATGCTTCTTCAGCATCCGGAGGTGTACGTCTCAGGCCAGGGCGACGTGCTGGCCAACGTGGACCTTGGTCGGTTCGTGCCATCGACGAAAGAGCCCGCCTTCTTCTGCAGCCGGCGAGCGATGGCCGAGTTGGGGCTAGATGGCTACGTGCGCACCTTCTTCGCCGGGGCGCGTGACGAGCGGGTCGTCGTGGACAACACAGGTGCCTATCATGGTTCCGCGCGACCCGCCTCCGCTGATCGCAGCGTCGTGGGATCTCGACATACCGGGCACGGTCGTGCGGGAGCTGGGGCCTGACGTGAAGTTCATCGTGGCGCTGCGCAGGCCGACCGATCGGTTGATCTCCCATCTTTCAGCACCGCAAGTCCGCCGGGCCGCGCAAGCCTCGTGCTCAGATCATCTCCGAGATGTGCCGTTTGGGGCAGTTGTCATTCGGGATGTACCACCGCCACCTGCGCCGCTGGTTTGAGACCTTTCCGCCGTCACTTCTTCTTCCTCGTCTATGAATCGGATCTGAACCGAAGGTGCGCCGGAGGCCAGCACGCCGTGCTGGGCAGGCTCGTCGAGTTCCTCGAGGTTGCGCCACAGCCGTTCACCGGAGTGACGGAGCGCTAACCCCGCCAGCGTACCGGCGCGTGGGTGACGACTACTTCGTCGTCAATCGCGACACCGGCGGTTGGGACTTGTTGGTCGACGCCGAGACCGTCCGTCGGTTCCGGTTCATCTACCGCGATGTGGCGCGCGAGACCGGGCGGCTGATCGGGCGAGACCTGACCGTCTGGGAGGCGCCAAGGCGGGAGGCCGCCAGACAGCGCCGGCTTCTCCTTCGGCATCAGTCCGACATGTGTCAAGCCGAGTACCTCTTCGTCGGCGGGTGCGCAGGCTCGCGGATCACGGCCGTATGCCGCCGCCTGTTGAATCGCGATCCGCGCGTATCGCACTGGCCTACGATGGGCGCGAGTCACTCTCGGAGATCGAGTCGTTCGACTTGCGCCCTGATGTGCTGTTGAGTCCCACGCGTCACGAGCTGAAGTCGCTCCACGACGAGGTCGCGATAGGGTCGCTGCCCGTCCGGTGGAGAGAAGGCGGCGTGCGATACATCGGGCGGGCCTACGGCGATCTCGCCTACCGCTGGCGCGAGCTGGTCGAGCAACGGCTGCCGCTTGGTGTTCGTCCTTCGGGACGCGCTGCAGCTCGCGGCGGCCTGGGAGGCGCGCGTGCGCGGAAGGAAGGCGGTGTCAGATGGTGAGCTTCCGAACCCAGCGGTCGCCTGGCCGACACTGGAATCATCAGACTGCCGTCGAGACGCGGGCCGCGGCGCTCGCGGCGATGCACGCGATCGAGAACGAGATCGGTCGCGAGCGGCTGTACGTGCTGGACCTCGATGCGCGCGGGCGACCACGCCCCCGCGACCTCGAGGCCCTGTGCGCCTTCCTCGAGCTCGAGCCGGGTGGTGACGTGATCAGGCGGGCGGGTTCTCTGGGTCCCGCCTGGTACCTACCCCTGTCGGCCGAGGCTGATGGGCTGGTGGCTCAAACACGCGACGCAACGCTCGAGGCGTGGTGCCAGGGAGCGTCTGCGGTGGCGAGCACGGACTTGGCTAAGGACAGCGGACGCGAGCACACCCGCGGCTCAGCCAGGCGCAGCGCGCCTGGCGGCAAGACGGGGTAGACCCGGACGAGTCTCTCGCTCCGCCGCCCACGTGACGCTGCGGCTTAGCCGGCTCGAGCCGTCAGCGGCTCGGCGGCGACGCTGCGGATCGAGCAGCGCGCGCAGGCCCGCGGAGATCGACTCAGTGCCGGGACGCCACCAACTCCACCACACCCCCCACTCGCGCACGAGCGCCGCCATCACCGGCAGGTCGCTGACGACCATCAGCAGCCCCGCCGCGGCGTACTCGAAGGCTTGTTGGGCAGGGTGAGCTCGTAGCTGAGGCATACCGGCTGGATGAGCGCCAGGCCCAGCGCGGCGCCGCGCATGGCGGCCGACGGCGATGGAGGCGACCGGGTCGCGCAGCTCCAAGCGGGCGGTGACGCCGTGGCGCTCGGCCAACTCGACCAGCTCGGCGCGGTAGTCGGCGCGGCCGAGACCGATGAGCCGCGGGCCGCAGCTCGGGGACCTGCGCAACGCGGCGATCGCCTCCTCAGGCCGCGGCCCCGCGCGGTAGCCGCCGACGTACACGGCGACCGGCGGGTTCTCGGGCGCCGAGGTCGACGTCGTCATCGGGATGTTGCGCACGACCTGCGGGTGCGGCACGCGGTAGCGGCGGGCGGTCACCTCGGCCAGCCCGGGCTGGTCGTGAGCACTCGGTCGGCGGCGCGCACGAACAGCGCCTCGGCGGCGATCAGGCGGGCGCCACTCTGGCCGGCCGTTGCGGTCGGCCCGCAGCTCGTGGCTGTCGTAGATCACGCGGGCGCTGGTCAGCAGTCGCGCGGCGACGCCGACCCGCATCGTGTTGAAGTCGTTGCAGTGCACGAGCGCGGGCCGGGTGCGCAGGACGACGCCGATCGCCCGGCGGGTGAACGCGGCGGAAACGAGCGTCCGGCGCAGCGACGAGCGGCGGGCCGTTGGGGCGCTTGCGGGCGTGGATCGGCCCGGCGCCGCGGGTGGCGCGGCGGGCGCCCCGGCGGGCGAGACGGGTGGCGCGGCGGGCGAGACGGGTGGCGCGGCGGGCGAGACGGGTGGCGCGGCGGGCGCCGAGCCCCGGCCGCGGCCGCGGCGGCCGCGGCGCAGGGTCTGCCGCAGCGCGCGCGCTTGACCGCCCGCCGGGTCGATGCCAGGACCTCGACGCCATGCCAGGTGGTGCGACCGAGGGCGGTCGCGCGCCGTCACCACGCCGACGACGAGCGGGCGCAGACCGGCCTCGCGAGCCGCCTCGGCCTCGCGCAACGCACGCGCGTCGTGCGTCACGCCGTTGCGGACGACGATGAGCGCCGTCGGGCCGGGACCGTCAGCGCGCGGCGAGGGCGCCATAGAGCGCCTCCAGGCACTCGCGTTCGGCGTCCCCAGCGCAGCTCCGCGGCGGCGGCGTCCAGGTGGCGGTGCAGCGCGGGAAGGTCGTGCGCCGCCAGGGCGACCCGGAGCGCGGCCGCCACGGACTCCGGATCGGCGGATCGGCCGTCCAGCCGATGCGCCGCGCGCGCGCACGAGGGCGCCCATCTCGGGCAGGTCGCTGGCCACCACGGGCACGCCGGCCGCGATGTACTCGAACAGCTTGTTGGGCAGAAGCCAGCTGGTGGTTGACGCAGGTGTCCTCCAGCAGCGTGACGCCGGCGTCGGCCTCCCGCGTGAGCGCGAGCAGGCCCTCGAGCGGCTGGCTGGCGACGAAATGGACGCGGTCGGCGATCCCGAGCCGCTCGGCCAGGCGCGCCAGCTCGCCGTTGAAGCCGCGCACGCGTCGTCGTCGCCGAGGAAGACCAGGTGCGCACCGTCCACCGCCGCCGTCGCCCGCACCAGGGTCTCGCAGCCGCGCATCGGTGCCGCCGCTCCTGGTGCAGGACCAGCGGGGTCCGCGCGGCGAGGCCCAGACGGGCGCGCAGGCCCGGCCCGGCGGCGCCGCGCCGTCGCCCAGGGCGCTGACGTTGCGCACCACGACGGGCCGGACGCGCAGGCCGTAGAGCTGAGCCAGCCGCTGTGCGATCCCGTCCGACACGGTGATCACGGCGGCCGCGCGCGGCACGGCTGCAGGCGCTCGATGGCGCCGACGGGCCAGGCCCACGCCCGCTCGCGGTAGGGCACACTCGTCGCCAGCTCGTGGGAGTCGTAGACCAGCCGCGCCCCGGTCAGGCGCGCGCCGATGAGCCCGGGCAGCAGCATGGCGGCGTCATGGGCATGCACGATCTGCGGGCGCAGGCGAACGACCTCGCGCAGGAAGGCGAGGAGGAAGATCGCCCGGTAGGCGTGGAACGGCGAGCCCGCTTGACCCAGGCGGGCGGCAGGGCGGAGCGCCGGGCGAAGCCGTCGAGGCGGCGCTCGTGGGCGAGGGACGAGGGGGCGAGGCTCAGCACGGTGACGTCGTGGCCAAACCTTGCTCCGCCAACGTCCGTGCCTCCCGCCGGACCCGCGAGTCGTGGACGACCGTCTTGTGCGGGCATGCAGACGCGCAGCGTGCGCGTCACGGTGCGCGTTCCGGTAGGCGGCGAACGCCGGCTTGTGCTGGCCCGAAGAGTACGTCATGAGGCCGTTCGTCAGCCCATTGGCCGTGTCCGGCGACTCGTCGTAAGAGGTCGAACCAGCCGAGTCCCGCGACGTAGTCCACCGAGTTGACGAGCCTGAACGCAGCCGTGACCCATTTCGCCTGCTGTCGGCGGCTGACGGCGAAATTGAAGGCCCGGTTGGGGTGGTCGGAGGAGACGGTGAACTCCGACAGCCAGAGCTTCGGCGTCCGGCGCGACCCGTAGGCGGCGGCCAGCTCGCGGTGCAGCGTGTCGATGTCGCTGAGGTCGCGCACGCCCTTGGCGTACGGCTGGGCGGCCAGGCGCGGGAACCGGGTCGAGAAGGGGTTGTGGCCGTACCAGTCCATCCGCGGCGGGCGGCCGTCGGGCAGCCGCATCCAGCGGATGTAAGTCGTTGGGGCTCACGAGCCCCACGGTCCAGGTCATCCCGCCGATGACGACGTTGCTGGCGCTCTCGCGCTTGAGCGCGGCGTAGGCGCGGTCGAGCAGCACCGCGTAGCGCGCGGCCCCGCCTTCGAGCCGGCGGGCATCGGCTCGAAGTTGCCCGGACGCGTCGGCTCCCCAGACCATCCAGCGGTGAACCGACGGGTAGCGGCGCGCGGCCGCAGTCAGGAAGTCCGCATAGTCGGATGGGCGGTCCGGGGCGTACCGGCTCGCGCGGTCGCCGTTGGCCCACCCGGGCGTCTGCGTGACCATGATCGCGACATCGATCCCGGCCGCCTTGCCCTCGGCGACGGCGGTGTCGACGATCTTCGGCCATCGGTACGCGGGGTCGTCGGGGTTCGTCGGATCCGCGGGGCGCGCGGTGGCCGTGGCCGCCCAGTTGAGCTGGACCTGGAAGACGTCGACGCCCAGCCGGCGATAGACCGGGAACGCCGACGACCCGTCGGGCATCGTCACCGGCCCCCAGATCGCCTTCGCGGCCGGCGTGCGGGCCGTCGTTGCCGCCGACGCGGGGGCCGGCAGCGACGAGGTCGACCGCGACGATCCGCCCCCGACGAGCAGCGCCGCGATGGCCGCCGCGAGCAGGACGGCGAGCCCGGCGAGGGCGCGCGGGGTTCTCACCAGGCGCATCGCGGACCAGCCTAGTGGCCGCCTCGGCCTACAGCGGGGTGGAGCTCGCGATCGCGAACGACACGATCACGAGTGCGCCGGCAACGAGCAACAGCACGGGGCGCAGGCCGTGATGGGAGTGGTGGCGCGCGCCGCGGTGGGTCGCGAGGTACCGCAGGCGGCGCGACATCTGGCGGACCGGCACGGCGGCCGTCCGGGCCAAGATCGCGATGTCCCCCAGCACGCCGTGGCAGGTCACGTACTGGACGTCGATGTCGACCTTCTTGGGCAGCACCTCGGCGCGGTAGTACGCGACCGGATCGGGCTGCTCGCCGAGGAGGTAGCTCTCGTCGGCGTAGGCGAGCGCGGCCGGGCCCGTGATCCCGGGCACCACCTGCAGGATCTTCTCGTAGTGCTCGGGGTAGCACTCGACGAACTCGACGACCTCGGGACGCGGGCCGACCAGCCGCATCTCGCCCCGCAGGACGTTCCACAGCTGCGGCAGCTCGTCGAGCTTCGTGACGGCCAGGAAACGGCCGATCGGCGTGAAGCGCTCGTCGGCCGAGGTCGTCAGCGCGTGCCCGGCGGCGGCCTCGTGGAACTTGCGGAACTTGAGCATCCGGAAGGTCCGCCCGCCCAGGCCGACGCGGGTCGAGCGGTAGAAGACCGGGCCGGGAGAGTCCAGGAAGATCGCCAGCGCCGTGATCGCGCCGATGATGAGCGCGGCCGGCAGGACGAGCAGGGTCACGGCGATGTCGAACAGCCGACGGGGATCGAACAGACGTCGAGCCCAGGGGGTCGGTTCTCCAGCTGCGCCCGTGCCGCTGGCGAAAGACGACATATGAACTGACGGCTGGGTGTCGGGGGGGAGAACGACGACCCGCCCGTCGACATCGACAGCATTCATCCCGCGGTGATCCTCCTCGCGCTCCCGCGCACGAGTGACAATTCAGGTGAGTCACGCCACATCGCGCCTGACGCGACGAGCGAAGCCTTCCTTTAGCTCTTGCGGCAACCTAGCATCTGCGTCGCCGCCGCGTGGGAAAAGTTGCGCGGAGGCGCTCGGACATGTGTCCAGGCGGACGCTGTCCGAGGTCAAGCTCAGCCCTCGAGCTGCCGATAGGAACCGACCGGCAGGGCGGCGATCGCCTCGGTCCAGTCCGAGGACTCGAGCGCCTCGCGGTTGCGTGGGTCGGCGGGGTGGGTGACGATCTCCATCGTCAGGTCCCGCGAGCGGACGAGCGTCTCCAGCCCGACGCCGCCCAGCGCGGGGTGGACGTGCTCCAGCGCGTGGGTGCGGCGGGTGGTCGACCGGCGCCGGGCCCAGCGCCCGAGAAAGCTGGTCGGCTCGGAATCGGGCGCGGTCAGCGGGGCGCGGATGGGCAGCTCCGGCGGCAGGGCCTCCAAGACCACCTGATGCACGTGGACATGGTGGTGGCCGTCGACGTGCGTGGGCTCGCCGAACTCCTCCCGGAAGCGGTCGAGCTGATCGCGCACGGCGTCGCGGACCAGGGACGCCAGCTCCGGGTGCGCGGCCGGCTCGCGCCAGCTCTCCTTGGTGAAGATCCGCGTGAGCGCCAGCTGGCGCTCACGCACCCTCGGCGGGGTGTCATCGGCGTCGAAGGGCAGCGTGAAGTTGAGGTGCAGCCCGACGGGCGCGCGGCGCTCGCGCGCCTGCTCCGCCGCAGAGGTGGTGCCGTGCATCCACATCATCGCCGAAGCCGACGACACGAGTCCGCGGTCGAGGCACTCGAGGATCGCCCGGCTGACGCGCGGGCTCGCCCCGAGGTCGTCGGCTCCGACGATCAGCATCGCCTCAGAGCTCGATCACGCTGCGGATGCCGTCCTGGCGCTCCATCAGCTCGAACCCCTCGTTGACCTGGTCGAGCGTGATGCGGTGAGAGATGAACGCCTCGGCGTCGATGTCGCCGTCGAGGTAGCGCTGCACGAGCTGGGGCACGTTCTCGCGACCCTTCGCGCCGCCGAAGCTCGAGCCGCACACCCGCCGGCCGGTGATCAGGTAGCGCGGGATGATGTCGAGCGTCTCGCCCTTGCCGGCGACGCCGCAGACCGTGCACAGGCCCCAGCCCATCCGGGCCGACTCGACCGCCTGGCGCATCACGCCCACGAGGCCCGTGCACTCGAAGGTGTAGTCGGCACCGAAGCCGCCGGTCATCTCGAGGATCGCGTCGGTGGCTTGCCGGGCCGCCTTCATCGTGTCGGTCGCGCCCTGCCGCCGCGCGAGCTCGAGCCGGTCGTCGGACATGTCCACGCACACGACGCGCTCGGCGCCCTGCAGGCGGCAGCCGACGACGGCGCCCAGCCCGACCATGCCCGCGCCGAACACGACGCAGGTGGAGCCCGCCTCGACCTTCGCGGTGTACATCGCCGCCCCCAGGCCGGTGGTCAGGCCGCAGGCGAACAGCGCGGCCGCCTCCAGCGGCGCTTCCGGCGAGACCTTGGCCAGCGCGATCTCCGGCATGACCGTCGCCTCGGCGAACGTCGAGGTGCCCATGAAGTGGCGGATCGGCGTGCCCCCGCGCGACAGCCGCGTCGTGCCGTCGGGCAGGTAGCCCTTGTTCTGCTGCTCGCGGATGGCCAGGCACAGGTTCGTCTTCGGCGAGACGCAGTGGATGCACTCGCCGCACTGGGGCGAGAACAGCGTCACCACGTGGTCGCCGGGCGCGACGCTGGTGACGCCCTCGCCGATCGCCTCGATGACGCCGGCGCCCTCGTGGCCGAGCACGGTCGGCGCGTAGCCGGACGGGTCGGTGCCCGAGGCGGTGTAGAGGTCGGTGTGGCAGACGCCGCAGGCCTTGAGGCGGACAAGCGCCTCGCCGGGCCCGGGCCCGGCTAGCTCGACGTCCTGCACGACCAGCGGCTTGCCGAACTCCTCGAGTACTGCGGCACGGATCTGCATGCCCGCGATCCTATGGACCGCGCGTCACCAAGGAGCTTCCAACTCCGCGAACATCGGAAAGTGACGGACGTTGAGCGTCCACAGATCGAGGCCGTGGACGCGAGTAGTCGCGGCGATGCAGTAGTCGACGGCGTCGATGCCTGGGTGGCTGCGTCCGTAACGGCGCGCCAGCGCATCGGCTTCATCGGCGATCGCGCCGTCTACCGGCAGCCAGCGCAGCGCAGCGACCAACGCGTCGGTCCGACGGCGTTCGGCGGGGCGCATGCCGATCGACAGCTCGATGCGGGTCAGCGACGATGCGCAGACGACGTCTCCTCGCCTGAACGCTCCGGCCAGCAGCTCGCGTGCCGGCTCGACGCCGCGCAGGATCTCGATGAGCACGGACGTGTCGGCCAGCGCGCTCAACGACGCGAGGCAAGTCGGCGCTGGGTGCCTGACCGCACTCGCCCCACGAACTCTGCGCCGGTCTCCTCCCGGTCGGCCCACGCGCCGAACGCGGTGTCCAGAAGGCGCAGTTGCTGCTCATTCGACGGCTGCTCGTACTCGCGATCGACCGCACGACGGATCAGTTCGGCCAGAGAAGCGCCGGTCCGCTCGGACTCGTCCCGCAGGCGTGCGTATTGGCCATCGGTCAGGGTGATCTGCGTTCGGTGCATCGCGTGATGTAACCTTACATCAACCCAATGTCGGTGCGATGAGCCGGCCGTCGCGCGCGTCGAAATCCAGCTCGGTGCCGGGCTGGATCCCGAGACGGTCATGCAACGGCTTCGGGATGGTCACCTGTCCCTTCTCGGAGACGACGCTCTTCATACCGAGAATGTACGAATTCCTACAAGGTGCGCCGACACGCGGCGACTCTAGCCTCTCAACCCATGCGAACCCTCGTCACCGGCGGCGCCGGCTTCATCGGATCGAACCTCGTCGACCGGCTGCTGGACGAGGGCCACGACGTGGCGGTGCTCGACGACTTCTCGACCGGCAAGGAGGCCAACATCGCCGCCGCGCTGGCCGGCGGCGCCCAGGTCCACCGCGCGGACATCCGCAACCCGCTCGAGGTCGACGACATCTTCGCACGGGTCAAGCCGGAGGTCGCCTTCCACCTCGCCGCGCAGATCGACGTGCGCAAGTCGGTCGCCGATCCGGCCTTCGACGCGCGCACGAACGTCGAGGGCACGATCAACGTCCTCAACGGCGTGCGGTCCGTCGAAGCCCGGCTGATCAACGTGTCCACGGGCGGCGCGATCTACGGCGAGACCGACATCATCCCGACGCCGGAGACCGTCGAGCCGCTGCCGGAGGCGCCGTACGGCCAGTCGAAGTTCTGCGCCGAGCGCTACCTCGGCCTGTTCTCCCGCCTCTACGGCACGCCGGCCGCGTCCGTGCGCCTGGGCAACGTCTACGGCCCGCGCCAGGATCCGCTCGGCGAGGCCGGGGTCGTCGCGATCTTCTGCGGACGGCTGGGGCGCGGCGAGCGGCCGGTGATCTACGGCAACGGCCGCCAGACGCGCGACTACGTCTACGTCGACGACGTCGTCGCCGCGCTGCTCGCCGTCCTCGCCCACCCCGACGCCCACGGCGAGTACAACGTCGGCACCGGGCGCGAGAGCTCGGTGCTCGATCTCGTCGCGGGCCTCGCCGGCCACGACTTCGAGCCCGAGTTCGCCGACCCGCGCCCGGGCGAGCTCGAGCGCAGCTGCCTCGACGTCACCCGCGCTCGCGAGGAGCTCGGCTGGATCGCCGAGGTCGAGTTGCCCGACGGCCTGCGCCGCACGATGGAGTGGGCTCAGACCGACCGCTGATAGGCGCGGAACGCGCGCGTCGCGATCCACATGGCCAGGACGGCGAACGCGATCAGCAGGCCCGTGCGCGAGGCGACGACGCCCCAGTCGGTCGAGCCGTCGACCGCGGCGCGGCCGGCGACGATCGCCCAGTTGGCCGGGTTGAACTTCGCCACGTCGGCGATCCAGCCGGGCATGAGGCCGGCCTGCATGAACGCGGTCGACAAGAACGTCAGCGGCAGCAGGACGAAGTTGTTGACCGCGATGACCGTCTCCTCGCGGCGGGCGACGATCGCCAGCGCGTTCGACAGCGAGCCGAACGCGAAGCCGAGGATGCAGCTGACCGCGATCAGCACCGCGATGCCGCCGACGCCGCCCGGGAACGCCGCGCCGGTCGCCACCGCCAGCAGCACGATGATCACCGACTGCACCGCGATGGCCAGCGCGCCCTGCAGCACCCGGCCGGCGATGAGCGACACCCGGCTGACCGGCGTGACGAGGAAGCGCGCGGTGACCCCGCGTTCGATCTCCTCGAGCGTCGTCATCCCGCTCCAGCCGCTCGAGAACAGCGCGGTCATGACGACGATGCCGGGGACGAGGAACTGGATGTAGTCGTCGCCCTGGAAGCCGGGGATCTGGACGATGTTCTGGAAGAGCGTGCCGTAGAGCAGCAGCCAGATCAGCGGCTGGAAGAGCGTGATCGCGATCCACCACGGCTGGCGCAACAGCCGGCGCACGTCGCGGGCGGTCATCACCAAGGTGTCGAGAGCGAAGCTCATACGGCGATGGCCTCCTGGTCGCGGCGGGCGGAATCGGCGTCGGCGAGCGCGAACGATCGCCCCGCCACGCGCAGGTACACGTCGTCGAGCGACGGGC
>JAWKKD010000002.1:0-335768 GCA_041393435.1 Solirubrobacterales bacterium
CCTGCATCAGCGCAGCTTCTGGAGGAACGGCACGACGGTCTTCAGGAACGCGCTTCGGCGCGGAAGATCGTCGATCGGGTCGATGTGGGCGTTCGTGGACGAGCGGTCGACGAGCGTCAGCTCGCGCCGGGGCAGGTGGGCCCGGCGGGCCAGCGCGCGGGCGCCCTTGAGCACCCGTCCGTCGCCGAGGCTCGTCTCGAACGCGTACATCGGCCGCCGCAGCTCGCGCCCGTGGGTGGCCCGCACGCCGAGCACCGCGCCCGCCGGGTTGGCGATGCCGCCGTTGACCGCCGAGGCGTCGAGCGACAGCCGCCGTGGGTGATACCAGGCAGTGCCGTCCATGCCCGCGATGCCGGAGAACACGGTTGCCGCCCGCTTGGCCGTCGTCAGGCCGTCGTCGACCCAGCCGCGCGGATCGCCGCTCTCGGCGAGGTGGCCGATGTGCGATTGCACGAGCGCGAGGCTCGGCGGCCCCGTCTTCGTGTCGAGCGCGTAGCCGTAGCTCGCGAGGTTCGTGGCCCGCACCGGCGGCTTGAGGTTGGCCGGCAGCAGCGGCCAGGCCTGCAGGATCGACGGCTCGTCCGGCGCGAGCAGCGCGCTCGTCGAGCCGACCGCGTTGAACACGCCCGCTGACCACGGGATGCTCAGGCCGGTGAGGTCGAGGAACGGCGAGCTGGTCTGGAGCTGGTCGAGCGACTCCTGCGCCTTCAGCGGGCTCACCGCCGTCCCCGGGGCGCTGATGCCGTCGATGAACACGAGCGCCTCGAGGTCCCGCGCGCCCGCGCGGCCGCCGAAGTCCCAGGCCGCGTAGGCGGCGACGATCGCGCCGCCGAGCGAGTGGCCGCCGAGCGACACGTGGCGCCCGCCGCGGCGCGCGGCGCGGATGACCCGGTGCACATCGCCGACCGCGACGGCCATCCCCCATTGCCGCGCGTACGCGGTCTCCGCGTCGGTCTTCGGCTGGAAGTGCGGCGCCGTCGTCGGCGTGCTCAGCCAGCCGAGGTAGTAGTCGAAGAGCTGCTGGACCGTCGCCTGGCCCGCCTTGGCGCGATCGAGCACCGAGTGGTCCTCGAGGAGGTTCTCGCGCCGCTCGACCGCCCAGACCTGCCAGCCGTCCAGCCGGCGCACGAGGTCGCGGGCGACCGGCAGGAAGTAGGGCCCGCCGGCGCTGGTGCCGGGGACGAGCACCAGGACGTGCTTGGCGCGCGCCGGGCCGACCTTGATGACCTTCACCTTGTCGAGGTCCGGCGGCGTCCCGGGGGCCGCGACGCCCTGCATCGTGACGACGCGCTCGGGCGGCGCCGCGCCGGCGACGGCGGGCAGCGCCAGGGCGGCGGCGAGGACGATCCAGGCGGCGCGGCGGAGCACGGCGACGCCAGCGTACCCTGAGCACATGGCGCAGATCACCCAGGAAGAGCTCGCAAACGGCCTGCCGCTGTACCGGGTGGGGCTGCCCGGCACGCGCTCGACGACGATCCTCGTGGCCTTCGACGCCGGCGCGCGCACCGAGCGTCCGGAGGAGAACGGCGCCGCGCACTTCCTCGAGCACCTCGTCTTCAAGGGCGGCGAGCGCTTCGACGACTACCGCAAGGTCAACGAGACCGCCGAGCGGATGGGCGCGATGCTCAACGCCTACACGTCGCACGACCTGGTCGCCTTCCACATCACCTGCCGCGCCGAGCGCGCGATGGAGGCGCTCGACCTGCTCACCGACTTCGTCGGCCGTCCGCGCATCGACGCCGAGGAGCTCGATCGCGAGCGGGGAGTGGTCATCCAGGAGATCAACCGCGCCTTCGACCAGCCCTCGACCGTGGCCGAGTACCTCATCGACCGCACCGCGTTCGGGGAGCACCCGCTCGGCCGGCCCGTGCTGGGTCCCGAGGACCACCTGCGCACGTTCAGCCGGGCGGCGATCGTCGGCTTCCGCGAGCGGCGCTGGTCGGGCCGCCGCGGCGGGGCGTTCATCGTCGGCAACGTCGACCACGTGCCCGCGGGCACACGCGGCAGCGGGTCGAGCGCGGCGGGCGAGCTGCTCGGGCGCTTCCCCGACCTGCCGGTGCCCGACGCCTACGACCCCGTCCCGGCGTTGCGGACCGAGCGCGCCGTCGACGCGCGCGACACCAACCAGTCGCACCTGCGGATGATGTACGCGCCGCAGATCGACGTGGACGACCGCCGCCAGCGCGCCGCACTGGCGATCTACTCGACGCTGCTGGGCGGCTCGATGGGCTCGCGGCTGTTCGACGAGATCCGCGAGCAGCGCGGCCTGTGCTACTCGGTGTGGTCGATCGACCACGCGTTCTCGGACGCGCCGATCCTCCAGCTCGGCGCCGGCCTCGACTCCGGCAAGTGCATCGAGGCGTACACGCGCATGCGCGAGATCGTGGCCGAGCTGCACGCCGACGGGCCCACCGAGGACGAGGTCGCCCGCGCCCGCGCCTACGCCGCGGGCCGCCGGGTGCTGGCCTTCGAGAACACCAACGCCGTCGCCCGGTACGCGGCGACCCAGCGGATCGTCTTCGACGAGGACATCGACCCCGACGCGGCGATCGCCGCGCTCGACGCGGTGACGTTCGACGAGGTGCGCTCGGTGGCCGCCGCGATCGACCCCGAGCGGCTGGCGGTCGCCTGCGTCGGCCCGCACGAGGTCGAGGAGTTCGCTTGACCAGGCTCGGGTGCCCGCCGCCGGACGCTCGGCTGCCGGCGCCCGCGCGCGGCGTCGATCCGCGAAACGCGTAGCGCGACGCCGCTGTCGGTGGCAGGATGGATGGGATGGCGATCAACCACCGCGAGCTCGAGCGCTATCTGGCCCGCGTTGGGAACAGATGGCCGATCGAGCGCGCCTACCTCGGCGGTGCCCGCGTCGACGACGCGCACGGCCTCGGCCCGCAGCGCGAGCGCGGGCCCGAGTACGTCGTGGTCCTCGTCTCCGAGGGCTTCCGCGAGACGCCGTGGCTCGAGCGCGTGTACGTCGCCGGCAACCTGTGGGACGCGCTGGAGATGGGCGACCACGCCGACGTCCACTGCTATACGCCCGAGGAGATGGCGCGCAAGGAGCAGACGCTCAAGCGCGTGCAGCGGGCGGTCGAGCGCGGCATCGACCTGATGGCGCCGCCACCGGAGGCCGGCCAGGCCAGCGGCGCTCGGCGCTCGACCTGAGGGCCTATCCCACCGGCGGGACGACCCGCTCACCCGGCGCCACCGCCGCCGCGGTGACCAGGCGGGCCAGCAGCAGCGCGGCGGCGAGCTCGACCGCCAGCAGCGAGAGCAGGACGGTGAGCTGCACGCGGGCCGCCTCGGCCGGGGACGCGCCGCCGAGGATGAGCCCGACGAACGTGCCCGGCAGCGCGACGAGCCCGACGTTGCGCGTCTGGTCCATCACCGGCACGAGCGCGGTGCCGACCGCGCGCTTGACCGCCGGATACAGCGCAGCGCGCGCGGACGCGCCGAGCGCCAGCCGCGCCTCGATCTCGTCGAGGCGGTCCTCGAGCTCCTCGAGCACCCGCCGGCCGGCGAGCGAGACCGCGGCCATCGCGCCGCCGATGAGGATCCCGGCCACCGGGATGATCCCGCGCGGCGTGGCGGGGAACGCCTGCGCGGCCAGCAGGATGGCGAGCGCGGCCAGCGCGGGGGCGCCGATCGCCACCGCCGCGACGGCCAGCGGCCGGCGCACGCCGCGGATGCGCCGCGCCGACGTGAGGCTCGCCGCGCCGAGCATCACGACGATGAACGCCGCGGCCAGGCCCACGTGCTCGAAGACCAGCGTGACGACCAGGCCGACGACGGTGAGCTGGACGATCGCCCGCAGGGCGACGACGGCGAGCTCGCGCCCGAGGCCCATGCGCGTGGCGGCCGACAGGGCGATCGCCGCGAGCACGAGCCCGACGGCCACCGCGACCTGGCTGACCGCCGCCTGGGTCACGCTCAGCGCCACGCCGGCTCGTCTTCCCAGCGCGCGACCACGGCGTCCGGCGCGCCCTCGCCGACCACCGCGCCGTCGACGAGCAGGACGACGCGATCCGCCAGCCGCCGCACCAGCGCCACGTCGTGCGTCGTGACGACCATGGTCAGGCCCTCGCCGGCTAGGCGGCGGACCAGCTCGGCGATGGCGGCGGCGCGCGCCGGGTCGAGCGCCGCGGTCGGCTCGTCGAGCAGCAGCGCCTCCGGCCCGCGCACGAGCGCCCGCGCAATCGCCACCCGCGCCTGCTCGCCGCCCGAGAGCCCGCCGGCGGGCCGGTCGAGGAACGCGGGGTCGAGCTCGGCGTGCCCGAGCGCGCCGCGCAGCCGCGCCTCGTCCACGTCGCCCGCCGCGTAGGCGAGGTTCGCGCGCACGTCGCCCGGCAGCATGACGGGCGTCTGCGCCACGAGGCCGACGCGCCGGCGCAGCGCGCACGGGTCGAGGTCGCGTACGTCGCCCCCGTCGACCAGGACCCGGCCCGCGTGCGGCTCCTCGAGGCGCACGAGGCAGCGCAGGACGCTCGACTTGCCGGCGCCGGACGGCCCGACCAGCGCGGTGACGGCGCCGGCCGGCGCGGCAAGCGACACGTCGCGCAGCACCGGGCGACCGCTGCGGTCGAGGTCCACGTGCTCGAGGGTGAGCGCCACGGCCGGGAGCTTGTCACGCGCGGCCGGCTCCGCCCACGACGCGCGCGAACCGAGCGGCGTCGACGTTGCCGCCCGACAGCACGACGCCGACGCGCTCGGCGCCGTCGAGCTCGGCGCGGCCGGCGAGCAGCGCCGCGAGCGCAGACGCGCCGCTCGGCTCGACGACGAGCTTCGTGCGCTCGAACAGGAACCGCATCGCCACCACGATCTCGGCGTCGGAGACGACGGTGACCGCATCGACGCGCTCGCGGATGACCGGCCAGGTCCGCTCGCCCGGGGTGGGCAGCTGCTGCCCGTCGGCGATCGTCGGCCCGATCGGGACGCGGACCCGCTCGCCGGCGGCCAGCGAGCGCTGGACGTCCGCGCTGGCCTCGGGCTCGACGCCGATCATCCGGATGAGCGGGTCGAGCCCCTTGGCCACGGTCGCGCACCCCGCCAGCAGGCCGCCGCCACCGACCGGGACGAGCAGCGCGTCGAGCGGGCCGGCGTCGGCGAGCAGCTCGAGCGCCACCGTGCCCTGGCCGGCCATGACGCGCTCGTCGTCGTAGGGTGCACCGGCGTCATCGCGCGCTGCTCGGCGACCTCGGCCAGCAGCGCCTCACGGTCGGTCGCGTACCGATCGAAGCGGGCGATCTCGGCCCCGTACCCGAGCGTCGCGACGACCTTCGACGCGGGCGCGTCGTCGGGCATGAGGATCAGCGCCGGGACGCCGTGCAGACGCGCCGCCAGCGCCAGCGCCTGCGCGTGGTTGCCCGACGAGGTCGTCACCACCCCGCGCTCCCGCCGCGCCGGTTCCATCGCCGCCAGCGCGTTGCAGGCGCCGCGGAACTTGAACGCCCCCACGCGCTGGAGGTTCTCGGGCTTGAGCAGGACCCGCGCGCCGGCGCGCTCGTCGAGCGTGCGCGAGCGCATGACCGGCGTGCGGTGGGCGACGCCGTCCAGGCGCCGCGCCGCCGCCCGGACGTCGCCGAGCGCGATCAGCTGATCGCCACCATGCGCTCGATCGGCAGCTTGGCCCGCTGCGCGATCTCGGGCGCGACCCTGACCTCGTTCTTCATGTCGCGCAGCGCGTCGCGCAGGCCGCGAAGCGTGATCATCTTCATGAACTTGCAGCTCGCGCGCTCGTTGGCGGCGATGAAGTCCACGTCGGGCGCGGCCATCTGCAGCGGGTGCAGCATGCCGACCTCGGTGGCCATGATCGCCGTCGCGCCGGTGCCGGCGTGCTCCTGGGCGTACTTGATCATGCCGCCGGTCGACAGCATGTGCACGCCCTCGGTGTCGACGTCGCCGGACGCGACGTACTCCATGACCGACGTCGAGCAGCCGCACTCGGGATGGATGAGGAAGTCGGCGCCCGGGTGCTCGGCCCGCACGTGCGCGATGTCCGAGGGCCGGATGCCGGCGTGGACGTGGCACTCGCCGTCCCAGACGTGCAGCGGACGGCCGACCTGCTTCTCGACGAACGCGCCGAGGAACATGTCGGGGCCGAAGAGGATCTCGACGTCCGGCCCGTGCTCGCGCATGATGTGCTCGATGACCTTGACGGCGTTCGACGAGGTGACGCAGTAGTCGGTCAGCGCCTTGACCTCGGCCGTCGTGTTGACGTACATGACGGTGACGGCGCCGGGGTGCTTGGCCTGCCACGCCGTCAGCTGCTCGGGCGTGATCGAGTCGGCCAGCGAGCAGCCGGCCCCGAGGTCGGGGATGAGGACGGTCTTGTCCGGACAGAGGATCGAGGCGGTCTCGGCCATGAAGTGGACGCCGCAGAAGGCGATGACCGACTGCGCGGCCTTGGCCGCCTGCTGGGAGAGGCCGAGCGAGTCGCCGACGTAGTGGGCGACGTCCTGGACCTCGGGCACCTGGTAGTTGTGGGCGAGGATGACCGCGTCGCGCTCGGCGGCCAGGTCGCGGACCTCGGCCTGCAGGGCGACGGTGTTCTCGAGCGACAGGAGGCTCACGGGGATCTCCGGGGTGGGTCGGGATGGGGCTCCCATTCTAGGAACAGGACGCCGCCGGCCCCGGACGGGCCGCCGGATCAGCCGATCGGCTCGAGCAGCAGGAGAGGTCGAGCGCCGGCGCCGAGTGCGTGAGGGCGCCGAGCGAGACGAAGTCCACGCCGCTGCGCGCGACCGCGCGCAGCGTCTGCTGGGTGACCCCGCCGCTGGCCTCCAGCTCGGCGCGGCCGGCGACCTGCGCGACCGCGGCGCGAAGCTCGCCGGGGGTCATGTTGTCGAGCAGCAGGCGGGGCGCACCGGCGGCCAGCGCCTCGTCGATCTCGGCCGGGTTGCGGACCTCGACCTCGAGCGGGAGGTCCGGTGCCGCCGCCCGCGCCCGGCCGACGGCGGCGGCGATTCCGCCGGCCGCGGCGATGTGGTTCTCCTTGATGAGGATCGCGTCGTACAGCCCGAAGCGATGGTTGGCCGCCCCGCCGGCCCGCACCGCCTGCTTCTCCAGCGCCCGCAGCCCCGGCGTCGTCTTGCGCGTGTCGAGCACGGTGGCCCCGGTGCCGTCGACCGCGCGCGCCGCGGTCGCCGCCGCGGTGGCCACGCCGCTCAGCCGGCCCAGGAAGTTCAGCGCCGTGCGCTCACCGGTCAGCAGCGCCCGGGCGGCGCCGTCGATCCGCGCGACGGGGCCGCCGTCGCGCCACTCGCCCTCCGGCGCGAGCCGCTCGAAGCGGGCATCGGGATCGAGCTGGCGAAACGTCTCCTCGGCGGCGTCCAGGCCGAAGATCACGCCGGGCTGCTTCTGGATGATCGTCGCGCGGGCCCGGGCGTCCGCGGACACCGTGGCCAGCGTCGTCACGTCGCCGGAGCCGACGTCTTCGGCGAGCGCCTGGGCGACGATGGCGGGCAGGTCCATGGGGCGCCGCACGTTAGCGCCGATCCTGCAACGCGACGTCGGTGCGCAGCACGTTGATCGTGCGGAAGGCCGGATCGCTGGCCCCGTGCAGGCGAGCGCCCGCGGCGCTCAGCTCGCGCAGGTAGGTCACCACCTCGGCGGTGACCCGCTCGCCGGGCAGCAGCGCGGGGATGCCCGGCGGATACCCGGCGATCGACTCGCACGAGATGCGCCCGATCGCAGCGTCCACCGCGACGACCTCGGCCGGGCCCAGGAACGCCTCGCGGGGCGCGATCGCCACCTCGTAGCGCAGCGCAGCCGGCGGGCGCCGGTCGGCGCCGATCGGCGCGCGGCCGGGCGTCCCCGCGATGCGCTTGACCGCCTCCTCGATGTCGCCGCCGACCCGGACGAGGTCGGCCTCCGGCTGGCCCATGCCGAGCACGAGGACGACCGTCGCCGGCATGGCGAGCTCGGCCTGGACGTCGTAGGTCCGGCGCAGGGCGTCGGCGACCTCGTAGCCGGTGCGGCCGGTGGCCCGGACGTCGAGGACGACGCGCAGCGGGTCCCAGTCGGCCACGCCGGGGCGGCCGACCTGCTCGGCGCCCACGACCGCGATCCCGGGGACGGTCGCGAGCTTCTCGCGCAGGCGGCGGCTGCCGGCGAGCGTCTCGTGCAGCAGCGCCTCGCCGTGGACGGCGAGCTGGCGGCGCGCGGCGTCCAGCGAGGCCAGCAGCAGCGAGCTCGGCGACGTCGAGCGCACGAGGCGCATCGCCCGGGCCAGGCGGCCGACGTCGACGCGGCCGGTGGGCGCGACGTGGAGCATGGCCGACTGCGTCAGCGAGCCGACGATCTTGTGCGTGCTGGTCAGGACCGCGTCGGCGCCCTGGTGCAGCGCGCTCGCGGGCAGGTCGGGATGGAAGCCGAAGTGCGGGCCCCAGGCCTGGTCGACCACGAGCGGGACGCCGGCGCCGTGCGCGGCCTCGGCGCAGCCCGCGATGTCGGCCACCATGCCGTAGTAGGTCGGCGAGACGATGAACGCCGCGCGCGCGTCGCCCGCCTCGGCCAGCGCCTCGGCCAGCGCGGTGGGCTCGACCCCGTGCGCCATCCCCAGCTCGTCGTCGTAGACGGGCGCGACGAAGTGCGGCACGCCGCCCGAGAGCACGAACCCGTCGACCAGCGAGGCATGGGCGTTGCGCTGGGCGACGGCGCGCGTGCCCAGCGGGGCGAGCGCGAGAGCCAGCGCGTGGTTGCCCTGGGTCGCCCCGTTGGTGAGAAACCAGGTGCGCTGCGCCCCGTACGCTTCGGCGGCGAGCGCCTCCGCTCGCTCGTAGGGGGTCGGCGATCGGCCGGTGTCGACGCCGCGGATGTCCTGCGGGATGTCCAGCAGCAGCGCGTCGTCGCCCAGTGCGTGGCGCAGGCCCGGGTCGGCGCCGGCGCCGCCCTTGTGGCCGGGCACGTGGAAGCGGCCCGAGCCGCGGAAGCCGTAGGCGACGACGGCGTCGAGATACGGCGCGGTGGGCTGCTCGTCGGCGGGCGCCGCGTGAGCATCGGCCGAGCCGGTCGGCTCCGCACGGCGCCCTGGCGTCCCGGCGGGCGCCGCGTGAGCATCGGCCGGGCCGGCGGGCTCCCCCGCCGCGCTCATCGCTCGCCCGCGGCCCGCAGCAGCTCGGCGCGCACGAACGGGTCGAGGTCGCCGTCGAGGACGCCCTGGGCGTTGCCGACCTCGACGTTCGTGCGGTGATCCTTGACCATCGTGTACGGGTGCAGGACGTAGGAGCGGATCTGCGAGCCGAAGTTGACGTCCTGCGCCTCGCCCTTCTCGCGCGCGATCTCCTCCTGGCGCTTGCGCTCCTCGAGCTCGGCGAGCTTCGAGCGCAGCATGTTCATCGCCGTCTGGCGGTTGGCCGACTGCGAGCGCTCGTTCTGGCACTGCACGACGATGCCCGTCGGCCGGTGGGTGATGCGCACGGCGGAGTCGGTCTTGTTGACGTGCTGGCCGCCCGCGCCCGACGCGCGGTAGGTGTCGACCTGGAGGTCGTCGTCCTCGATGACCACCTCGGCGGCGTCCTCGACGACCGGTGCCACCTCGAGCCCGGCGAAGCTCGTCTGGCGGCGGTGGGCGGCGTCGAACGGGCTGAGGCGCACGAGGCGGTGCACGCCGCGCTCGGCGACGTAGAGCCCGTAGGCGTTCTCGCCCGACGCGCGGAACGTGGCGGACTTGATGCCGGCCTCCTCCCCCGGGCTGACCTCGAGCAGCTCGACGCCGAAGCCCTGCTTCTCGGCCCAGCGCATCTCCATGCGCAGCACCATCTCGGCCCAGTCCTGGGCGTCGGTGCCGCCGGCGCCCGCATTGACGGTCACCAATGCGTCGCCGGCGTCGTAGCGGCCCGAGAACAGACGCTCCATCTCGAGGGTCTGGACGCGCTCCTCGACGGCCGCGATCTGGGTGTCGAGCTCGTCGGCCATCGACTCGTCCTCCTCGGCGAGCTCGACGAGCCCCTCGAGGTCGTCGATGTCGGACTCGACCGCGCGAAACTCGCTCAGGCGGCGGCTCGTGCGCGCGTGCTCGCTGGACGTGCGGCTGGCGCGCTCGTTGTCGTCCCAGAAGCCCGGCGCCTGCATCTCGGCCTCGAGCGCGGCGACGCGCTCGGCGAGCGCGTCCGGGTCGAGGCTCGCGCGCAGGGGCTCGAGCGCGTGCCGGAGCGCGGCGACGCGCTGCGCGGCGCTCTGCCGGGTAGTCGAGGGCTGAGGCACGCCCAGAAGGTATCTCGTCAGGCCGTGGGGACCGCGGACCGCTCCGACTCCGGCTCCGGCGCCGTGGCGGTGCGGCGCAGGCGGACCACGAGCGTGACGGCGAGCGCGAACCCGGCCAGCGCGAGGGCGGCATCGACGCGCAGCGCCGCGTGGACGCCGGCGACGAAGGCGTCGGTCGCCACCCGTTCGAGCTCGCCGGCCAGATCCGGGAACGCGTGCAGCAGCGACCGCGAGGTGTCGTTGCCCGCGAGGATCTGGACGACCGCGTGCTCCTGACCGTCCGTGAGCCGGTCGGCCACCGACGAGCCGTGCACGTGCGCGAGCGCCGCGGACGTGAAGATCGTCGTCGTCAGGCCGAGGCCGACCGAGCCGCCCGCCACCTGGAACATGTAGACGATCCCGCCGGCGAGGCTCGTGCGCGACGGGTCGAGCGCGGTGACCGCCACGGTCGTGACGGTCGGCAGGAAGAGGCCGACCCCGGCGCCCGCGACGAGCAGGCCGGGCACGATCGCCAGATAGGGCGAATCGGCCGCGACGAACGAGATCGCCAGCATCCCGACGGGCATGCACGCCGAGCCGATGACGATGAGCGGCCCGGCGCCGAAGCGCTCGTACAACGGGCCGGCGACGAACGACATCAGCGAGAACGTCGCCATCATGGGCAGGAAGCCGATCCCCGACTCCAGGGCGCCGAAGCCCATGAGCTTCTGCATGATCTGCGGCGCGTAGAGCAGGAGGGCGAAGAACGTCGCGGCGATGAGCATGATCGCCAGGCAGGCCAGCGCGAAGGTCCGGTTGGCGCCCACGTCGGGTGGGATCAGCGCCCGCGGACCGGCGCGCCGCTCGATCGCCACGAAGATCGCGATGGCGACGACGCAGACCGCGAGCATCGCGACGATGCGCGGGTCGCCCCAGCCCCAGTCGGTCACCTGGTCGAGGGCGACGAGCAGGGCGACGAGGCCGGCGGAGAGGGCGGCGACGCCGGCGTAGTCGAGCCCGCCGTCGTCGCGCCCCGGCGCGTCGGCGGCGACCTTCGCGTATGTCACGGCGCAGGCGAGCGCGGCGATCGGGAGGTTGAGGAAGAGCACCCAGCGCCAGGTGAGCGTCTCGGTGAGAAAGCCGCCGAGGATCGGACCGAAGGCGTTGCCGGCGCCGGCGACCCCGAGGACCAGGGGGCCGGCGAGCCCCTGCCGCGACTCGGGCAGCACCTGGTAAGTGAGGCCGAGCACGGCGGGCCACATCATCGCGCCGCCGATCGCCATGAGCGCGCGGGCGGCGATGAGGATCTCGGCGTTCGGGGCGGCCCCGGCGAGGGCCGAGAAGACGGCGAAGATCGCGGCGCCGGCGAAGAAGGTCCGCCGCCGGCCGAACATGTCGGCGAGCCGGCCGCCGGTGATGATCAGCACGCCGAAGACGAGCGCGTAGGCGTTGATGACCCACTGGATCGTGGAGACGTCGGCGTCGAGGTCGCTCTCCATGTTCGGCAGCGCGACGCTGAGCGCGGTGAAGTCGTTGGCGACGACGAAGACCGCCAGCGCAAGCGCGACCAGCGCCATGACGGTGCCGCGGTCCAGCGGCTCCTTGACGGACGGGGTCGCGACCTCCATGCCGGCCGACCGTACCGGCCGGCGCGGTCGCCGTTCAAACGGGCGGTACGGGCGGCGACAGCGGCCGGCCGTCAAGCGCCGCGCCGCGCCCCCTCGACGTGGCGGGCGCACCTGCGCGCAGCGCGCTGACGCACCGCGCCGCGGCGCCCCGGTCTCGTCAGACGCTCAGGCGCCGTGGCACTTCTTGAACTTCTTGCCCGAGCCGCACCAGCACGGGTCGTTGCGGCCGATCTGGTCGACCTCGTCGACGCGGCGCTGCTGGACGGTCGGGGGCAGGATGCCCGCCTCGTCCTCGTCGGGCTCGACGAGCGCGGCGCCCGGCCCGGCCTCGGCGGCGGCCGCGGCGATGGCGCTCGCGCCGGCGGGCGCGCCGCCGCCGCCCGAGTACGAGACGCGGCCGCCCCGAGTCGAGCTACCGGACGGCTGGTACTGCCGCTGCGGCGGGACCGGCCCGGCGCCCTCGGGCGCCTGGACCTCGACCTGGACGTGGTAGATCATCCGCGCGAAGTCCGACCAGATGGTGTGCATCAGGTCGGAGAACAGGTCGAAGGCCTCGTTCTTGTAGGCGACGATCGGCTCGATCTGGGCGAACCCGCGCAGGTGGATGCCCTCGCGCAGGTAGTCCATGTCGTAGAGGTGCTCGCGCCAGCGCTCGTCGATGATCTGCAGCAGCAGGTAGCGCTCGAGCGCGCGCATGAGCTCGGAGCCGAGCTCCTCCTCGCGCCGGTCGTACTGGCTGACCGCCTGGGTGGCCAGGCGGCTGGCCAGCTCGGCGCGGTCCATGGCCTCGTCCTGGAGGTCGTCGGCGGCCGGATCGACCGGGAAGATGTCCTCGAGGGCGCCGTACATGCCCTCGACGTCCCAGTCCTCGATGTAGTCGCCGCCGCAATACTGGTCGACCACGCGGTTGATGACCTGGGCGATCTCCTCGCGCGCGGGACCGCCCATGTCGCGCCCCTCGAGCACCTCGTCGCGGTAGGCGTAGACGATCCGCCGCTGCTCGTTCATGACGTCGTCGTACTCGAGCACGCGCTTGCGGATGAGGAAGTTCTGCTCCTCGACGCGGCGCTGAGCCTTCTCGATCTGCTTGCTGAGGATCTTCGCCTCGATCGGCTCCTCGTTGCCCTCGTCGTCGGTAGTGCCGAGCTTGTCGAGGATCCGGTAGATGCGGTCGCCGGCGAACAGGCGCACGAGGTCGTCCTCGGCGGAGAGGAAGAAGCGCGACTCGCCGGGATCGCCCTGGCGGCCGGAGCGGCCGCGCAGCTGGTTGTCGATCCGGCGCGACTCGTGGCGCTCGGTGCCAACGATGAACAGCCCGCCGGCCTCGCGGACCTGGGCGGCGGCCTCCTCGACGCGCGGCTCGATCTTCGGCAGCACCTCGGCGAAGCGCTCGTCGTAGTCGTCGTCGCCGAAGCGGATGCCGAGCTTGGCCAGCTCCAGGCGCGTGAGGTGCTCGGCGTTGCCGCCGAGCTTGATGTCGACGCCGCGGCCGGCCATGTTCGTGGCGATGGTGACCGCGCCGGGCGCGCCCGCGCCGGCGATGACCTCGCCCTCGCGCTCCGCGTACTCGGGCTTGGCGTTCAGGACGGTGTGGTCGATCCCGCGCTTGCGCAGCTGCTCGGACAGCAGCTCGGAGACCTCGACGGAGATGGTGCCGACGAGCACCGGCTGGCCCTTCTCGTGACGCTCGACGATCTCGCGGACGACCGCCGACCACTTGCCGTCCCTGGTCTTGTAGACCTGATCGTTCTGGTCGGCGCGGATCATCGGCCGGTTCGTCGGGATCTGGACGACGGGGAGCTTGTAGATCTTCATGAACTCCGTCGCCTCGGTGAGCGCGGTGCCCGTCATCCCGGCGAGCTTGTCGTACATCCGGAAGTAGTTCTGGAGGGTGATCGTGGCGAGCGTCTGGTTCTCCTCCTGGACGCGCACCCCCTCCTTGGCCTCGATCGCCTGGTGCAGGCCCTCCGACCAGCGCCGGCCCTCCATGATGCGGCCGGTGAACTCGTCGATGATCTTGACCTCGCCGTCGATGACCGCGTAGTCGACGTCCTTCTTGTAGAGCGACTCGGCCTTCAGCGACTGGTGCAGGTGGTTGACCATGTGGCCGTTCTCGGCCCGGTACAGATGGTCGATGCCGAGGAAGCGCTCGGCCTTGGCGACGCCCTGCTCGGTCACCGAGACGGTCTTGTGCTTCTCGTCGAACTCGAAGTCGTAGTCGGCGACGAACTCCTTCTTCTGGCGCGGATCGAGACCCTCGGGCTTCTTGCCGGGCTTCATCTGGCGCGCGAGCCTGGAGAAGCGGACGTAGAAGTCGGCGGCCTGCTCGGGCGCCCCGGAGATGATCAGCGGCGTGCGGGCCTCGTCGATGAGGATGTTGTCGACCTCGTCGACGATGGCGAACGGATGCGAGGCCAGCGGCCGGCCGTCGTCGTCGTAGCGGCCGCCGTGCTGGACCTTCTCCTCCAGCGAGGTCGCCATGTTGTCGCGCAGGTAGTCGAAGCCGAACTCGGAGTTCGTGCCGTAGGCGACGTCGCAGGCGTAGGCCCGGCGCTTGTCCTCGTAGGGCTGCATGTTCTGCAGCACGCCCCAGGTCACGCCGAGGGCGTCGTAGATCGGCGACATCCACTCCGCGTCGCGGCGGGCGAGGTAGTCGTTGACGGTGACGACGTGGACGCCGGTGGCGGGCAGCGAGTTCAGGACGACCGGTAGGGTCGCCGTGAGCGTCTTGCCCTCGCCGGTGCGCATCTCGGCGATCGACCCGTCGTGCAGCACCATGCCGCCGATGAGCTGGACGTCGAAGTGGCGCATGCCCATCGTGCGCTTGCCGACCTCACGGACGAGCGCGAAGCACTCGTAGAGCAGCTCGTCGAGGTCCTCGCCGTTGCGGCCGCGCTCGCGCAGGGCGTCCATCCGCTCACGCAGCTCCTCGTCGCTCTCGAGCTCGAGCTCGGGCTCGAACGCGTTGATCCGGGCGACGCGCCTCTCGTAGGACTTGAACTGCTTGCTCTCCCCGGCGCGCAGTGCGCGATCCAACAGCGACATGGGGTTCAGCGTACCAACGGGCGAGCTCCCAGCCGGCCGGGTCAGCAGGCCGGTCGCACGCGGCCCGCAGGCCGCGTCGCGGGCCGCCACGGAGCGGGCCGCGGCGCGGCCGGGCGCGCCTCGCGCGCTACAGAGCCGGCCGCAGCGCGGCCGTGCGGGCCTCGCGCCGCCGGCGCCGCTTGTCGCGGTGGCGCTTGACCTGGCGCGCCAGGTCGTCGGCACAGCGGTTGATCGCCGACGGCAGATCGTTCGCGGACTCGCAGGCGCGCAGCGAGACGCCCTTGAGGTGCAGCGTGACATCGGCGACGTCCATCTCCGGGCCGGTCTGCGTCCGCTCGCGCCGGAGCTCCACCTCCAGCTTCGCCAGGTCGGACACCTGCCGGTCGACCTTCGCGAACCGCTTCGCGATGCGCTCCTGCAGCTCGTGGCTGACCGGGACCCCGCGCCCCTTGGATTGCGATCTGCATCGTCGGCCCTCCCTCAATCGGTCGGATGATGGACGTCGCGTACGCGCTCTGAACTGTACGGGGCGAAGAGGCGGAGTCAAGCCAGGCCGCGGGGCCCGACACCGAGGTGCTGGGCGCGGCGCGGCACGCGGAACGATGGGCGCGGGCGCAACCGCCGAGCCGACGCGCGGCGCGGCGTCATCCCAGCGCCCTCGTCGCGCTCATGGCGACGACCGTCTGCGTGCCACCGGCGCGCAGGGCGCGCGCGCAGGCATCGAGGGTGGCGCCGGTCGTGTGGACGTCGTCGACCAGCACGGCGCGCTCGGGGGCGACGCCGTGGAGCGTCGGCGCGACGCGGCCGGCCGACGCCAGGCGATGCGCCCGACCGGAGCCCAGCTGACGGGGCGCGGTCCGGCGGCGTAGGCACGCGGTCACCGGCGCCCCGGTCCGCCGGCTCAGGGCCTCGGCCAGCAGCGCCGCGTGGTCGAAGCCGCGGCGCCGCCGCCGGCGGGGGTCGGCCGGCACCGGGACGAGCGTCGCGCCCGCGATGAGGTCCGCGCCGCCGGCGGCGAGCGGCGCCGCCAGCAGGTCGGCCGCGGCCAGAAGCCCGCGGAACTTCAGCCCGGTCACGAGCGCTCGGGCCGGACCGTCGTGCGCCAGCGGCGACCACGCTCGATCCCACGCGCGGCCCTGGCCTCGGACACGGCGCACAGGGCGGCGGCAGCGCGCACCGCGGGCACGTCCGCGGCCCCAGCCAGTCGAGATCGTGAGCGCATCCGCCGCACAATCCGTCGTGCACACCGGGCAGGGGCGCGCGGCAGGCCGCACATCGCGGCGGGGCGAGGGTGGCGAGCAGGAGGCGGTAGGAGCCGGCGAGCAGCACACGGCCAGGGTCGCCGGACCCGCTGTCACGGCGCAACACCAGTCTGTGACAGAAGCGTCACGCCGGTACGGCGGCAAAGCGCCGCCGCACCGAACACCACTCCGCGCCAGAAGCGTCACGCCGGTACGGCGGCAAAGCGCCGCGGCGCGACGCTGCCACAATCAAGCAGGCATGTCGCCTGACGCCTCCTGGACCTTCGATCCCGGCGTGATCGCGCTGGTGCTCATCGTGGGCACCCTCTATGTGCACCGCTGGCGCGCCGTACGCGCGCACGACGGCGCCCGGGCGGCGGGGGTGGGGCGCCTCGCGCTGTTCCTCGGCGGGCTCGTCGGCATCCTCGCCGCGCTGGTCTCCCCCGTCGACCGGCTCGCCGAGCAGCTGCTCACCATGCACATGGTCCAGCACGTGATCCTGCTCGACCTCGTGCCGATCCTGCTGATCCTCGGGCTGACCAAGGCGATCCTGCGGCCGGTCACCCGCCGCCTGCAGCCGATCGAGAACGCCGCCGGACCGCTCGGCCATCCCGTCGTGGCCGCCGTGCTCTACATCAGCTCGATGGCGATCTGGCACATTCCCGCGCTCTACGACGCCGCGCTCGAGCACGCGCCCATCCACGTCCTCGAGCACATCACGTTCATGTCGGCCGGCCTTCTGTACTGGTGGCACCTCATCGGCCCGGTGCGATCCCGCCTGCGCGCGAGCGGCATGCAGCCGATCGCCTACATGGTCTCGACGAAGTTCTTCGTCGGCCTGCTGGGCATCATCCTCACGTTCGGCCCCGTCACGCTCTACTCGTTCTACGAGCATCAGCCGCAGTACTGGGGCCTGAGCCCGCGCACCGACCAGGCGGTCGCCGGCCTGGTCATGGCGCTCGAGCAGTCGATCGTCATGGGCATCGCGCTGGTGTGGCTGTTCGCGCGCATGCTCACCGAGTCCGAGCGCGAGCAGCAGCGGGCCGAGCGCTACGCCGACCGCGCCCGCGACGGCCGCGCGGCAGCGCCCATGACGCCGAACGCCGAAGCGCCCCAGCCGCAGCCCCAGCCGTTCCGTCCGGCCGCCCCAACCCGGCACCCCGAAACGACGCCGACGCACGTTCGCCGGGTGTAGGGCCACGCGCGCCATCCGCCGGCGAGCGAGCGGGCCCGGCCGCCGTCAGCCCGCGAGGACCGTCCCCTCCGCGATCCGTTCGGCGCCCGCGGCCGAGACCTCCACGCGCCCCCGCACGACCACCCCCGCGCCGAACGTCACGTCGCCCGACACCCGCAGCGACTCGCACGCGACCAGCGACGGCGCGCCCGCCGCGAAGCGCTCCTCGAAGTCCCCCACCTGCTTGTAGAACCGCGAATCCAGCTCCACGTACGGCGGCCGCGACCGCGACGGCGCCAGCGTCACGTGCAGCTCGTCGGTCAGCACGTACGCATCCGAGCGCAGCGCCAGCAGGTCGTCGGTCGTCTTGACCGGCGCGAACCGCGTCCGCGGGACCCGCAGCGCCCGGGCGCCCGAGAACACCGAGATCGCCGCCCCCATCGCCGTCTCGAGCTGGATCACCGCCGGCGAGGACGCGTCGCGCGGATCGACCGTCTTGCGGTTGACGATCATCGGCAGGCCGAGCACGCCGCCGCGCGCGGCCATCACCGCGTCGAGCGCGCGCAGGTCGAGCCACAGGTTGTTCGTGTTGAAGTAGCGATGGCGGGCGACGTCCTGGAAGGCGGCGAGATCGGACTCCGGCGTCTGGGCGATCTCGCGCAGCACGAGGCTTCCGTCGTCGCCCCGCACGGCCAGGTGCCCGCCCTTGCGGTCGGCGTCCGTACGGTCGGCAGCCTCCATGAGGAACGGGATCTCCTGCGCGGCGACCCAGCCGAGGATGCGCGGGTCGAGCACCGCGCCGAGGTTGTCGACGTTGGCCACGAACGCCCACCGGTAGCCCGCGTCCAGCAGCGCCGCCAGCATGCCCGAGCTCACCAGCGCCGTGTACAGGTCGCCGTGGCCGGGCGGCGCCCACTCGAGCGCCGGATCGGCCGGCCACGACACCGGCCGCAGGGTGTCCGCGCGCAGCTTGGGCTCCTTGTTCTGCACGAAGTCGGCGGGCACGTCGGCGCGCAGCGACGGGTAGCGCGAGAGCACCGCCAGCGACGGCGCGCGCGTCGAGAAGCTGTTCATGAGCACCAGCGGCAGCCGCGCACCCGTGCGCTCGCGCAGCGCCAGGATCTGCCGCGCCGTGATGTCGAGGAAGGTCAGCCCCTCCTTCACCGCCAGCAGCGACTTCGGCCCGTCGAGCCCCATGCTCGTCCCCAGCCCGCCGTTGAGCTTGAGCACGACCGCCGAGTCGAGCACGTCCTCGCCGCCCGGGCCGAGCTCCTCGGCGTCGGGCAGCGACTCGACCGGGTCGATGCCGGACTCGCCGATCATCCCCGTGTCGCCGGCGCGCAGACGCTCGTAGAGATCGGCGAACGTGGCGATCGCCGCCTCCGCGACCCCGTCCGCCCGCATCTTCTCCACGCTCTCGCGCAACCCGTCGGCGCTCATGAGGCAGGTGATGGTAGGCCAGCGTCAGGCGTCGCCGGCCGCGTCGGGCGACCAGATGCCGAGGTACGCGCGCTGCTCGTCGGTCAGCACGTCGATGTGCACCCCGAGCGAGGCGAGCTTCAGGCGCGCGACTTCGCCGTCGATCGCGTCCGGCACCGGCTGCACCCCCGGCGGCAGCGAGCCGCCGGCGCGGGCCAGGTACTCGACGCACAGCGCCTGCAGCGCGAAGCTCACGTCCATGACCTCAGCCGGATGGCCCTCGGCCGCCGCCAGGTTGACGACCCGGCCGCGGGCGAGCAGGTTCAGCCGCCGGTCGCCGAGGTCGTACTGCTCCACCAGCGGCAGCACGTCGCGCACGCCGACCGCCAGCCCGCGCAGCCCGTCGAGGTCGATCTCCACGTCGAAGTGCCCGGCGTTGGCGAGCACCGCGCCGTCCTTCATCCGCGCGAAGTGCTCGGCGCGCAGCACGTCGCGTCCGCCGGTCACCGTGATGAAGACGTCGCCGCGCTCGGCCGCCTCGAGCGCCGGCATCACGCCGAAGCCCTCCATCCGCGCCTCCAGCGCCCGCAGCGGATCGACTTCGCAGACGACGACCTCGGCCCCGGCGCCCCGCGCCCGCAGCGCGAGGCCCTTGCCGGTCCACCCGTAGCCGAGCACGACCACGGTGCGGCCCGACAGCAGGAGGTTCGTCGCGCGCAGGATGCCGTCGAACGCCGACTGGCCGGTGCCGAAGCGGTCGTTGATCGTGCGCTCGGTGCGCGCGTCGTTGACCGCCAGCACGGTGCAGCGCAGCTCGTCCAGCGCGCGCAGCCGGACGAGCCCGGTGGTGGTCTCCTCCATCGCGCCGAGCATGCCCTCGTCGGCGCCGACGGCGTGCAGCGTGGAGATGAGGTCGGCGCCGTCGTCGAGCGTGATCTGCGGCCGGCTCTTGACGAGCGCGCCGATGTGAGCGGCGTAGGCGTCGGGTCCTTCGCCGCGCCGCGCCTGCACGACCGCCCGGTCGTGCTTGACGAGCGCTGCGGCGACGTCGTCGCGCGTCGACAGCGGGTTGGCCGCGCACAGCGCCGTCTTCGCCCCGCCGGCGATCAGCGTGCGGACGAGGTTCGCCGTCTCGCCGGTGACGTGCAGGCACGCGGCGACGCGGACCCTCCAGTGGGCGCTCGGCCGCGAACCGCTCGCGGATCGAGCGCAGCACGGGCATGAAGCCCTCCGCCCAGCCGATCCGCGCCTCCCCCTGTTCGGCGAGGCGCGGATCGGCGATGTCGGGCTTGAGCGGAATGGCTCGTGGGCCGCTAGTAGCGGTAGTGGTCGGGCTTGTAGGGGCCCTCGACCGCCACGCCGATGTAGGCGGCCTGCTCGGGCGTGAGCTGGGTCAGCTTCGCGCCGACCGCGTCGAGGTGCAGCCGCGCGACCTTCTCGTCGAGGTGCTTGGGCAGCACGTAGACCTTCTTGTCGTACTCGTCGTTCTTCGTCCACAGCTCGATCTGGGCGATCGTCTGGTTCGTGAACGAGTTCGACATGACGAACGACGGGTGCCCGGTCGCGTTGCCGAGGTTCAGCAGGCGCCCCTCGGACAGCAGGATGATCGAGTGGCCGTCGGGGAAGACGTACTCGTCGACCTGCGGCTTGATGTTGATCTTCTTGATGCCCGGCGTGGCCTCGAGGCCGGCGACGTCGATCTCGTTGTCGAAGTGGCCGATGTTGCCGACGATGGCCTGGTGCTTCATGCGGGCCATGTCCGCGGCCTTGATGATGTCCTTGTTGCCGGTCGTCGTGATGAACACGTCGCCGGTCTCGATGACGTCCTCGAGCGTCAGGATCTGATAGCCCTGCATCGCCGCCTGGAGCGCGCAGATCGGATCGATCTCCGTGATGATCACCCGGGCGCCCTGGGCCCGCAGCGACTCGGCCGAGCCCTTGCCCACGTCGCCGAAGCCGCACACGACGGCGGTCTTGCCGGCGAGCATGACGTCGACCGCGCGGTTGATGCCGTCGACCAGCGAGTGGCGGCAGCCGTAGAGGTTGTCGAACTTCGACTTGGTGACCGAGTCGTTGACGTTGATCGCCGGGAACAGCAGCGAGCCGGTCTCGGCGAGCTGGTAGAGGCGGTGCACGCCCGTGGTCGTCTCCTCGGAGACGCCTTTGATCTCCGCGGCGATGTTCGTCCAGCGCTGCGGGTCCTCCTGCAGCGACTCCTGCAGCTGGGTCAAGAAGACGCGGAACTCCTCGGACTCGGCCGACGCCGGGTCCGGCACCGCGCCGGCCTTCTCGAACTCGACTCCCTTGTGGACGAGCAGGGTGGCGTCGCCGCCGTCGTCGAGGATCATGTTCGGCCCGCCGTGTCCCGGCCACTGCAGCGCCTGGTGGGTGCACCACCAGTACTCGTCGAGCGTCTCGCCCTTCCAGGCGAACACCGGCACGCCGCGCGGGTCGTCGGGGGTCCCGTCGGGGCCGACGACGACGGCCGCGGCCGCGTGGTCCTGGGTCGAGAAGATGTTGCAGGAGACCCAGCGGACCTCGGCGCCCAGCGCGACGAGCGTCTCGATCAGCACCGCGGTCTGGACCGTCATGTGCAGCGAGCCCATGATCCGCGCGCCCTTCAGCGGCTGCGCGTCGGCGAATTCGGCGCGGGTCTGCATCAGGCCGGGCATCTCGTGCTCGGCGAGGCGGATCTCCTTGCGACCGAACTCGGCCAGCGACAGGTCGGCGACTTTGTAGTCGGCGGTGGTCAGGGCGTCGGTCGTCGTCATACGGTCCTCCCGGCGATGGGCTCGAGGAATGCTCGTGGCTCGCCTTGCGAGACGGGCCACGAGGTCAGGACAGGGCGGCGGCCAGCAGGCGCTGGTGCTTCTCCTGTTCGAAGCGCAGCCAGTCGGCCGCGTCCACGTCTTCGGGGCGCTCGGCCTCGGCCTCGAGCCACGCGTCGACCGCCGAGGCCAGATCCTCCTCGCGCCGCAGGCGAAGCGCGAAGCCCATCTCGGACAGGCCGACGTCGAACTCGGCGAGCAGCTCGCGCAGCGTGCGCAGGCGCTGGAGCTCCTCGGGCCCGTAGAGCCGGTAGCCCGCGGGAGAGCGGCGGGACTGCAGGAGCCCGATGCTCTCGATGTAGCGCAGCATGCGCGGGGACCAGCCCGTGGTCTCGGCGGCCTCGTTGATGGTGAGCGCGTCCACTGACCCCAACCTTACCGAGGTCGTGTCAAGGTTTTGGAGGCCTTCCTGGCCGCGGGGCCAGGCGATCCTACCCCTAATGGAAGCCCCCGGTCGCGTCGAGGACGCCCTTGCGGTTCTTGTGGGTCTCCTCGTACAGGCGCACCATGGCCGTGACCGTGGGGTTGACGCCCTGCAGCCGGCGGCGCACCTCGGTGACCGTCATGCGGTCGTAGCCCTCCCACGGCTCCTCGACGTGGATCTCGGGGCCGGGCGACTCGGGGGTCGTCTCCGCTTCGCGCTCGGCCTCGCGCCGGCGGGCGGCGTCGGCGGCGGTGAAGTGGTCGTCAACGGGCCGGGGCGGCGGGGCGGGCGCCTGCGTCGGCGTCGCGGCGGCTGGAGCCGGGGGCTCGGAGATCGGCTCCCAGCGCTGCTCCTGCGGCGGCGGGACGATCGCCCGCAGCACGAGCCGCACCGGCAGCATGGCCAGGCTCACGCCCAGGCCGATCGCGGCGCGGGTCAGCCTCAGGGCGGTCGTCGTCGAGCGTTCGCGGTCGTCGGGGCTCATCGGCAGAACCTACCGCTCCGTCAGCCGCTGCTTGAGCTGATCGAGCGCGGCGACCGGGGCCGGGTCGATGCCCTGCAGCACCGCCGCGTACAGCGACACGAGGTCGCCGAGCAGCACGAGCGACGTGACCCGCTCGACGGTCCCCTGCCCGAGCGTCGGCACCCGCTGGATCGTGTGCGCCTGCGGGCCGATCAGGTCGCTGGTCAGCTCGATGCGCGCCCCGATGCGCGGGTGGTTGTCGGCGTCGTCGAGGAACACCGCCGAGAAGCGCCCGAGCGCGGCGGCCCCCTGCCAGCCGACGAGCTCGTTGTGGTCGAGCTCCGGCAGCTCGTGGAAGAAGGCCGGGATCTTCGCGTTCTCGTTGAACTGGGTCTTCCAGCGATAGGCCACGGGGGTCGTCAGACCGGATCCAGCGACGACCGGCACGCTGCCGTGCAGCGCGCGCGCGAGCATCTTGGCCGGGTTGTCGGCCGGCGCGTCGGGCCCCCAGCGCGCGCAGAGCTCGTCGAGGTGGGCGGCGGCGACGTCGATCTGGCTGGCCATCCGCGGGCCGGCGCCGCAGGCGGCGGCGACCTCGAGCGCGGCAACCGTCATGTAGCCGACCGCGGCGCGCGGCTGGAAGCCGCCGGGCACGGGGATGACCGGCACGCCGTCGCGGCGCGCCTCCTCGGCCAGGCGCCCGCCGGTGGTGACGACGACCCGGCGCGCGCCGAGGAACCCGGCCGCCTCGTAGCAGGCCAGCGTCTCCTCGGTGTTGCCGGAGTAGGAGGCGCACAGGACGGTCGTCTCCGGCGTCGTCCACGGCGGCAGCCCGTAGCCGCGCGCGGCGAGGATCGGCCGCGACGCCTGATCGCCCAGGCACGCCCGCGCCAGCGCCCCGCCGATCGCCGAGCCGCCCATGCCCGCGACCACGAGGCCGCCGGGGGAGTCCCAGCCTTCGAGGTTGGCCGAGTCGACGCGCCACAGCGCGTCGCGCAGGTGCTCGGGCAGGTCAAGGATGTCGTGCAGCTGGCCCGACGCGTCGACGCGCTCGACGGCCTCGCTGCTGAGGGTGTCGATGTCCACTGAGCCGCCCATCAGAACCTGAGCCCCCCGTCCGGGATCTCGACGCCCGGGGAGATCCGGACGCCCCGCGTGACCACGTTGTCGGCACCGATCGTCGCGCCCTCCCCGAGCACCGCTCCGCCGGTGACGTGGGTGCCGGCGCCGATCCGCGCCCCGGCCGCGACGATGCAGTCTCGCAGGACGCAGCGCTCGCCGACCTCCGCCCCCTGCAGGACGACGGAGCGCTCGACGGTCGTGTCCGCGCCGATGCGCACGCCGTCGCCGAGCACCACGAGCGGGCCGATCTGGGCGCCGGCGCCGACGCTCACGCGGCTCTCGACGACCGCCGGCGGGACGACGCGACCGGCCATCTCGACGCGAGGATCGACGGCGAGATAGCCGTCGCCCAGGCGGTCGCGCACCGCGGTGTCGACCTTGCCCTCGATGATGTCGAACGTGCCCTGCAGGTAGCGCTGCGGGGTGCCGATGTCCAGCCAGTAGGCGTCGTCGGGAAACGCGAACAGGCCGTGGCCGACGAGCTGCGGCCAGATCTCGCGCTCGATCGACACGTTCTCGCCGGGCGCGATGAGGTCGAGGATCGAGCGCTCGAGCACGTAGGCGCCGGCGGAGACGAGGTTCGTGTCGATCTGGTCGGCGGCGGGCTTCTCGACGAACTCGCGCACCGAGCGGTCCTCGTGCAGGCGCACGAGCCCGTAGGCGGAGGGATCCTCGACGCCGACCAGCGCCAGCGTGCCGACGGCACCGGTCGCCTCGTGCTGGGCGATCTGGGCGGTGAGGTCGATGTCGGTGAGGATGTCGCCGTTGAGCATGAGGAAGCGGTCGTCGAGCAGCCGCTCGGCGTACTTCAGCGCCCCGGCGGTACCGCGGGGGTCGGGCTCCTCGACGAAGCGCAGCCGGATCCCGTAGGCGGAGCCGTCGCCGAGCACGTTGCGCACGGCGGTGGCCAGGAAGCCGCACGAGACGATCACGTCGTCGACGCCGTGGCGCTTGAGCCACTCGAGCATGTAGGCGATGAACGGCCGGTCGACGAGCGGGACCACCGGCTTGGGCACGGTGGAGGTCAGCGGCCGCAGCCGCGTCCCCTCTCCGCCGACGAGGATGATCGCCTGCATCAGCGTCGCCCGATGCCTTCGTAGTCGAGGCCGGCGCCGACGACGGCGGCCGGGTCGAGCGTGTTGCGCCCGTCGATGACCGTCGTGCCCGCCATGCGCGCCGCCACCTCGCCCCAGTCGAGCTCACGGAACTCGGGCCACTCCGTGACCAGCACGACCGCGTCGGCGCCCTCCACCGCCTCGAGCGCGCCGTCGGCGAGCTCGATCGTCGGCAGCCGCCGCCGCGCCTCCCCCTCGGCGATCGGATCGAACCCGACCACGCTGGCCCCGTCGGCCTGCAGCCGCGCCGACAGCACCAGCGACGACGCCTCGCGCATGTCGTCGGTATTCGGCTTGAACGCCAGCCCGAGCAGGGCGATCCGCTTGCCCACCAGCGACCCCAGGTGCTTCTGGAGCTTGCCGATCACCCGCCGCTTCTGCAGCTCGTTGACCTCGATCACCGAGTTCAGCAGCTGGAAGTGATACCCCGAATTACCAGCCAGCTGCTTGAGCGCGCTGACATCCTTGGGGAAGCAGTTCGACACGACCACGCCGCCGGTGGTCACGAACGTGTGCAGGCCGGAGACCTCCATCGAGTACACGTGCCCGGGGCACGGCCGGCGCTCGACACCCGTGACCCGCACCCATGCCGCGTTGCCGTCGCGCCGGTAGTCGGTCGGCGCGATCTGCTTCTTCTGTCTCGCGATGGACGCCAGGACACCGATCCGGTCGCGCAGCGGGACGAGGAAGATCGCCCGCTCGATCTGATCGGCGCCTGAGATGCGCAGCCAGTGGGTGTCCTTCGTGGAGGGCGCCGTCCGCCCGATGCGCTGAGTCGCGACGATGCCGTGCATGCCCAGCAGACGCAGGGCGCCGTCGGCCAGCTCGTCGCTCACGGTGCCCAGCTCGATGACGACGCTCGGCCCGCCGTTGACGAGCGACCACGACCCGTCACCTTCGAAGAGCCCTGACAGAAGCGCGCGCTGCGCGCTCACCGGCTCGTCCCAGATCAGGTCCGGCAGGCGCTGCTCATAGGCGTTGCGGCCGAGCCCCAGCCAGTTCGTCCACCAGGAGGCGAGCACGCGCGACGACACCACCACCATCGCCGACGTGGGTCCTCGGCGGACGTCGGCCTTGACCCCGCGAGCGCGCCAGAAGCCGGCGACCTCGTCGACGAGGTGCTCTTCCCGGCTGGGATGAAACGACCACTGCAGCCGACGGCGCGCACCGTCAGCGACGCAGCAGCCCTCGGCCAGGTAGAGACCGACCAGCCGCCAGAACGCCTCGTCGTCCTGGATGGTCAGCGGAAGGTGCGTGCCGTTGCGGGCCGTGGCGCCGGTGGCGTCGCCGAGTGGGATCTCCAGCCGGGCCGCCTCGTCGAGGCGGAGCGCGCCGGAACGGCGGATGTCCGCGGCGCGGGCCGCGTCACCGCGCGGGTGGTCGAGGACGCGCGCCTGGTCGGCGAACAGGCCGGCCAGATGCCGCGCGGCGGGCCGGACGATGACGTCGGCCTCGGTCAGGCCCGCAAGCTCGAGCGCCGCGAGCGTGTACAGCCTGCGCTCCCCCTCCTGCGTGGCCGTCGACGCCGGTCCGAGCGCGAGCGGGATTCGGTCGTCGTCGGTCAGGTCGCGCGCCAGCTTGATCTCGCCGTCGCCGACGACGAATGGATGGTCCACCGTGCAGACGACGCGCCGCCCCATCTTCGTCGTGACCTCGACGACCTCCTCGGCGTCGACTCGCGACAGCTCGAGCACGGGGAGGAACTCGGGCCCGGCCATGCCGGGACGCCACGCCAGGACCTCGACGTCCTCGGCACCAGACATCCACAGGCGCTCCAGCGATGTGATGCTCGTGCGCCCGCCGCGACGCGCGAGGACCGTCTCGTCGCCGGCAACGCAGCTTCCTCCGAAGCCGATCCCGGCCTGCAGGAACTTCGGCCCGATCCGATCGTCGAGCCCCATGCCGCGCGCCACCTCCAGCACGTCCGCGCCGGTCTCCTCGCACACGTTGGCGATCTCGTTGATGAAGCTGATCTTCGTGGCCAGGAACGCGTTGGCCGCCAGCTTGACCATCTCCGCCGACGCGATGTCCGTTCGCACCAGCGGGGCGTCCAGCGGCGCGTAGAGCTCCACGACCGCGTCTCCCGCCCAGTCCCCGTCGTCGCCCACGACCACGCGATCCGGATGCAGGAAGTCCTTGACCGCCGAGCCCTCCTTGAGGAACTCCGGGCACGACACGTAGCGAAACCGCTTGCCCTGGCGGGCGAACTCGCGCTTGATCGATGCTCCCGTCCCCACCGGCACCGTCGACTTCATCACCAGCGCATGGCGGTCCGACGCCGGCATCGCGTCCACCACCGCGTGCACCGCGCTCAGGTCCGCGTCGCCGCTGTACGTCGGCGGCGTGCCCACCGCCACGAACAGCAGCCGGGCGTGCTCCAGCGCGTCGGCGATGTCGGTCGAGAAGTGCAGCCGCCCGCGATGGCGCTCGACCAGCTCGGCGAGCCCCGGCTCGTAGATCGGCACCTCGCCGGCCCGCAGCCGCGCCACCTTCTCGGCGTCGATGTCGATGCACCAGACCTCGCTGCCCAGCTCGGCGAACCCCGCCGCCGACACCAATCCCACGTATCCGGTGCCGATGACACCGATCGGTTCACGAGTTGCCATGCGGCGCCGGAGGCTATCGGCTGACCGGGGGTCTTCGCCTGGTCAGCTCCCCACGCGCCGCAGCGACTGGGCGACGCCGATCATCTGCTTGTTCGTCAGCGTCTGCAGCAGCGTGTTCGACACCCAGTAGACCGCGCCGCGCGTCCGCCACGCCACCAGCCGCAGCCGGTCGCCGTCGAAGAAGAGCTCGTAGGTGCGGCCATTGATGGTGCGCGTCTCGCTCGGGTTGTCGAGGATCGGCGCGCCCTTCCACGTCGTGCCCTGGATGCCGTAGTACTGGCCGAGCCCGGGCGCGCGCACGACGAGCCGGTAGGCCTTGTACTTGTGGCCGCTGCGGTCCTTGATGATGTACGCGCGCGGGCTGGACTGGTCGACCTGGTAGGTCGAGCCGACCGCCGTGAGCCGCGGGTAGTAGACCGGCAGCGCGCCGCCACGTGGGCGCTTGCTCAGCGCGACCGCGACCTGGATGGCCTGGTCCTCGGCCGGCCGCGGGTTCTCGAACGTCCCGGGGTACGTCCGGCTCGAGCGCTTGCTGGTGCTGCGGCGCCGCGCACGGTCGCCGCTGCGCGGCTTGGGCGTGCCGCGGGCGCCCTTGGAGGCCTTGGCGACCATGAACTCGTGAACGGTCTGCTGGATGTCCTCCGGCGTCGCGGTCACGTACTCCTCGCCGATCTCGGAGCGGAAGTGGACCTCCTGCACCGGGTTCTTGGCCGACTCCACGCCGAGCTTGAGCAGCTGCAGGATCGCCTCGGTGCCGCGGATGTCGGTCTGCGTGTTGCGGGCGAAGATCTTCAGCAGCTCCTTGCGGTCGTTGAAGAGCTTGGAGACGCCGACCTGCTCCTTGGCCTGGCGCAGGAAGTCCTGCTGGCGCGCCGCGCGGACGAGGTCGGTGTCGAAGTGGCGGTAGCGGACGTAGTCGAGCGCGCGCTGGCCGCACATCTTCTGATAGCCCGGCTTGACGTTGATCGTCGCGTAGTCGTACGGGCTGCCGTTGGGCGGGTTGTTGTCGTTGTAGTAGCGCCGGTCGGCGTCGACGTACACGCAGCCGAGCCGGTTGACCGCGTCGCGGAACCCGCCGAAGTTGATGTTCACGACGTGGTTGATCGGGATGTCGAGCAGCTTGCTGACCGTCTTGACCGTCAGCGCCGGCCCGCCGAGCGCGTAGGCGGCGTTGATCTTGTCGGTGACGATGCCCCGCTTGGTGTCGATGTCGACCTTCAGGTCGCGCGGGATCGACATGACCGCGGTGGCGCCGCGATCGGGGTCGAGGCGGATGAGGATGATCGTGTCCGAGCGCGCCGGGTTCTTCTGCTTGATGTCGATGTAGCGGCGGTCGGAGCCGAGGACGAGGATCGTCTGCGGCCGGCCCGCATCCACGTCGGCGAGCGCGTCGACGGTGCCGCGCGGCAGCGGCGCGCTGAACTTCTCGAACGTGTCGGAGATGTCCTTGACCTGCAGCAGCGCCGCGGTGGCGGTCGCGCCCGCCGCCGCGAGGATGATCACGAGGCCGGCGAGCAGGATGCGCAGGACGATCCGGCGCCCCGGCCGCGGCGGTCGCTCGGTGTCCTCCCAGGTGCTCACCGGGCGTGCCCTTCGACGACCCGCAGCGACTGGCGCGCGTCGTGCAGCGCGCCCGGCAGCTCGGCGATGAGCGTGCCCAGCGCCGCGCGGTAGCGCTGAAGCGACCGCAGCGACACCCACTCGTCGGGCCCGTGGTGGCCGCCGCCGACCGGACCGAACTCGACCGCCGGGATGCCGTGCTCGAGGAAGCTGACGGCGTCGGAGGCGCCGTCGCGGCCGATCGACAGCGCATCGCCCTCGACCGCGCGGCCGACCGCGGAGCGCAGCGCCAGCACGTACGGGTTGCGGCGCGAGACGATCGCGGGCACGCGCTTGAAGCAGCGCACGATCTCGAGGTCGGCGATCGAGCGAATCTGGGCCAGGATCTCGCCCGGATCCTGGTTGGGCAGGTAGCGGATGTCGACGTCGATCCAACAGGCGTCCGGCACCTTGTTGAACGCGTCGCCGCCGGAGATCCGGGCCAGGTTGATCGAGGGGCGGTCGAAGAGGTCGGAGCTCATCCGGCTGAAGGGCAGGGTCTCGATGCGGCGGAACACGTCGTGCGCCTTGAGGATCGCGTTGTCGCCGAGCCAGGGCGTCGATCCGTGCGCCGCTCGCCCGTGGACTTCGACGCGGACGGCCAGAACCCCCTTCGCCTGGACGCCGATCTGCAGGTCGGTCGGCTCGCCGGTGACCGCGAAGTCGGCGTCGCCGAGCGGCCCGGCGACGAGGGCGTCGATCGAGCGCGAGTCCACGTCGTCGGACTCCTCGTCGGGCACGCAGACGAAGCGCACGTTGACCTCGTCCTGGTTGGCGACGTCGCGCAGCGCGAGCATCATGGCCGCCAGCGCGCCCTTCATGTCGTAGGCGCCGCGGCCGTACAGGCGGTCACCCTCGACGCGCGGCTCGAACTGGCCGGGATGGGCGGGGACGACGTCGACGTGGCCGTGGAAGATCACGCGCGGGACCTCCGGGCCGCTGGGGCCGACATCGGCGAGGATCACCGGCAGCCCGCGGTGGACGCCGTCGGTGACGCGGATCTCGCGGGCCTCGAGCCAGCCCTTGACGAACCCGGCGGCGGCGCTGAGCCCATCCTTGGTCGCGGTGTCGTAGGTGATGAGGCGCTCGGCCAGGAGGCGCTCGTCCATCCGGCCCATCGTAGTGCGACACGCGGTGGTCGCTACCAGGTGCGGATGCGCTCCGGCGCGCTGCGCCGGCCCGCGCGCAGGCGGGCGCCGGCGACCGTCACGCCCCGCGCGTGCACGCCAACCGGGTTGAGATCGCCCTCGAGCAGCTCGGGCACGTCCTCGAAGAGGCGGGTGAGCCGCAGGAGGCAGTCGGCGAGCGCGTCGCGGTCGAGCTCGCCGGCGGTCAGCCAGTGGGCGACGACGGGGGCCGCTTCGAGCAGCTCGGCGGCGTCGACGTCGGTGGCGGGCGCCAGGCGGAACGCGACGTCGCCGTAGACGCCGGCCTGCGGGCCGCCGGCGCCGACGCCGGCCACCACGCCGAGCGCCTCGTGGTTCAGCGCGCCGACGAGGACGTCGACGCCGCCCGCGCGTTCGCCGCGGGCGATGCCGTAGCCGGCCAGCAGCGCGTCGACGTCGTCGTCCTCGAGCCAGCGCGCGTGCCCCTCGCCGCCCAGCGCGGCGGCGACGCGGGCGCGGGTCGCATCGGCGTCGGCCTCCTCGAGGGCCGGACGCTGGCCCAGCGGTCGCGACAGCCACTCGCGCCGCTGCGCGGCCAGGGCCAGCACGGCGGCGCAGGCCTCGGGGAAGCGGAAGTTCGGGACGCTGCCCGGTGGCGCGGGGGTGCGCCCATCCGCGCGTACGCACGAGGCGGCGACGGGCTTGGCCCGCGTCCCGTCCGCGGGCTCGAGGGCGGCGAGCATGGCGTCGGGCGACACGCCGGCCAGGTCGACGGTCAGCACGATCGCCGCGTCGACGCCCTCGTCGCCGAGCACGGTGTCGACCGCGGCGCGCAGGTGGTCGGGGGTGGCCGAGATGCCGAGATCGACCGGGTTGGTGGTGCGGTCGGCGTCGGGCACGGTGACGGCGAGCCGGTCCTGCGTCGCCGGCGCCAGCGGCGCGATGCTCAGGCCGCGGCTGGCGCACGCGTCGGCGGCGAGCGTGCCCAGGCCGCCGGAGTTCGTCACCACCGCGACGCTGCGCCCGCCCGGCAGCGGCTGGCGCTCGAGCAGCGCGGCGGTGTCGAACAGCGCCTGCGCGCCCTCGACCCGCAGGACGCCGGCCTGGCGGAACAGCGCGTCGAAGACGGCCTCGCCGCGCAGCGCGCGGCCGGTGTGCGACACGAGCTCGCCGGCGAGACCCGCGTCGCGATGGCCCATGACCGCGACGATCGGCTTGCGCCGGGAGACCCGGCGCGCGAGGACCGAGAAGCGCCGTGGGTTGCCGAAGCTCTCCATGTACAGCGCGATGACCGCGACACGCTCGTCGTCCTCCCACCACTCGAGCAGGTCGTTGGTGGAGACGTCGGCGCGGTTGCCGAGCGTGACGAAGCTCGCGACGCCGAGCCCGCGGCCGACCGCCTGGCCGAGCAGGCCGATGCCCAGCGCACCGGACTGGGAGGAGATCGCCAGCCCTCCCGGCGCGGGGGTGACCTGGCTGAGGGCCGCGTTCAGCGCGACGCCGCGGTCGGTGTTGATGAGGCCGAGGCTGTTGGGGCCGATGAGCCGCATGCCGTACGCACGACAGACACGGAGAAGCTCGTCCTGGCGGCGGCGGCCCACCTCGTCGCGCTCGGCGAACCCGGCGGACACGACGATCAGCGCGCGCACCCCGGCTCCGGCTGCGTTGCGGGCGACGTCGAGCACCTCGGCGGCGGGCACGGCGAGGATCGCCAGCTCGGGCGGCTCGGGCAGCTCGGAGACCCGCGGGTGGGCGCGCACCGACTGGACGACCGGCGCGCTGCGGTTCACCGGCGTGGCGATGCCCTGGAAGCGGGCGGCGAGCACGTTGGCGAACAGGCGGCCGCCGACGCTGTCGGGCTGGTTGGAGGCGCCGACGACCGCCAGCGACGACGGCGCCAGCAGCGGACGCAGCGACGCGACGGTGGCCTGGTGGTCGCGCTCGGCGATCCGCTCGGCCAGCGTCTCGCTGGGGCGGATGTCCATCGAGAGCTCGGCCACGCCGTAGCTCGACTCGCGCTTGACCGCGAAGCCGGCGCTCGAGAAGACGCGCAGCATGCGCCGGTTCTCGAGGAGCACGGACGCGTCGAAGCGGTCGATGCCGTGCTCGGAGGCCACGGCGGCCAGCTGCTCGAGCATGCGGGTGCCCAGGCCGCGGCCCTGCTCGGAGGCGAGCACGGCGAACGCGACCTCGGCCGCCCCCAGCTCGCGCAGCCGCTCGTAGCCGGCGACCGCGACGATCTCGCCCTCGCGGTGGGCGAGCAGCGCGACGCGGTTCTCGCCGTCGGCGGCGGCGTAGTGGGCGGCGACGCGGTCGCTGCGGATGTAGCCGTGGAAGCGCAGGTAGCGGCTCTCGGGGTCGAGCCGGTCGAAGAAGTCCTTGATCGCGGCCTCGTCGTGCTGGGTTGGCGCGCGCAGCCGCAGGACGCTGCCGTCGCGCAGGATGACGTCGCGGACGAGAGGCATCGCGTCACAGCGTACGGCCGCGCCCGCGCACCCCGGTCCGCCGGTCCGGCCCGCGTCAGCCCGCCCAGCCGGGTCCGCGTCAGCCGGCCCCGGCGCCCGTCCGCGCCTGCTCGCGCTCGCGCAGCTCGATGCGGCGGATCTTGCCCGTCAGCGTCTTGGGCAGGTCGTCGACGAACTCCACCCGCCGCGGGTAGGCGTAGGCCGAATGGCGCTCGCGCACGAACGTGCTGATCTCGCGGCCCAGCTCGTCCGACGGCGCATAGCCGCCGGCCAGCACGATGAACGCCTTGACGATCGTCCCGCGGCGCTCGTCGGGCGCCGCCACCGCGGCCGCCTCGGCCACCGCCGGATGCTCCAGGCACGCCGATTCGACCTCGAACGGCCCGATCCGATACCCGGCCGAGATGATCACATCGTCCGCGCGCCCCGCGTACCAGATGTAGCCGTCGGCGTCGGCCAGCGCGGCGTCCTTGGTGTGAAACCACTCGCCGCCGAACGTCTCCTCGCTGGCCTGCGGGTTGTTCCAGTAGCCCAGCGGCCAATGCGGATTGGAGCGCGCGCGCAGGCAGATCTCGCCGCGCTCGCCCTGCGCCACCGGCCGCTCGTCCTCGTCGAGGATCGCGACCTCCCAGCCCGGCATCGGCCGCCCCATCGAGCCCTCGCGCACCGCCATCCAGGGGTAGTTCGCCACCAGCGGATAGGACTCGCTGAGCCCGTAGTAGTCGAGCACGGTGACGTCGTACTGCTCGCGAAACCAGCGGATCGCCTCCGGGTTCAGCGGCTCGCCCGCGCTGCACACGCGCCGGAAGCGCTGCGGATACCGCGTCCGCGCATCGGCGATGCCCATCATCGAGCGGATCGCCGTCGGCGTCGCGAACACGTTGGTCACCTCGTGGCGGCTGAGGAAGTCCAGCTGGCGCGCCGGGTCGAACCCGCCCTCGCGCTGCAGCACGCACTGCACCGCGCCCAGGCGCCACGGGCCGAGCAGCGGCGCGATCCCCGCCGCCCACGCCCACTCCCCCATCCCGTGGAAGCGCTCGCCGTCGCCCACCTCATGGCAGTACGTGAACTCCTCGTGCGCCAGCAGATAGCGATGCGCGTGCAGGATCCCCTTGGCCAGCCCCGTGGTGCCCGACGTGTAGTACAGCTGGGCCGGGTCGTCCGCCGACGTGTCGACGCTGGCGAACGCCGTCGCCTCCGCATCGATGCCCTCCAGCGTCTCGACCGTCGCGCCCAGCGCCTCGAAGCGCGCCCGCGCCCGCTCCTCGCACACCAGCACCGTGGCCGTCGAGTCCTCCAGCCGGTGACGGATCCCCTCGTCGCCGTAGAGCACCGACATCGACAGCAGGATCGCCCCACTGCGATACACGGCCAAGAACGTCGCCGCCGCATCCTGCGTGGCCGGCATCACCACCGCCACCCGGTCGCCGCGCCCCACGCCGCGGGCGGCCAGGCGGTTGGCGATCTGCATCGAGCGATCCTGAAGCTCGCCCCAGCTGACCTCGGTCACCGTGCCGTGCGGATCCTCGTGGATCATCGCCAGCTTCTCGCGCGGATGGCGATCGCAGACGTCCGCCGCGATGTTGTACCGCTCGGGCACCTCCCAGCGATGGGCGGCCACGACCTCTTCGTAGGTGGGCATCACACGCTCCTCGGTCTCGTTCCCCGGGCAGGGTCTACCAGCTTTCGCGGCTCACGACGCGCCGAGCCCCAGCACATCCCGCAGGCGCGCTGCGATCCACGCCGGTTCGTCGCGCACCCGGCGCCACGTGACCCGGACGACCCGGTATCCGCGAGCCTGCAGATCCGCGTCGCGCTGGCGATCGCGCTCGAACGCCGCCCGCGTCCCGTGGAACGTCCAGCTGTCGGCCTCGACGACCACCCGCTGCGGGCTCCACAGCAGATCGACCTCGTGATCGCCCACTCTGGCGTTGACCAGCGGCCGCGGCAGCCCGTGATGCCGGACCAGATCGAGCGCGAGGTCCTCGAGGTCCGAGCGCGTGAACCGATGGCTGTCGTCGTACCGGCCGACGGCGGATCTCAGACGCCCCGCGCCGCGACGGCCGCCCGAGCGCTCCAGCAGCGCCGACAGCGCGAAGCCATCGAACCGCCGAAGCCGCTCACTCTGCTCGACAGCGCGATCGAGCGCACGCTCCGACAGATCCTCGGCGGCGTCGAGCAGAGCGCGCATCGGCGTCGTGACCGGGATGCCGCGGTGGCTGGTCACATCGTCCGGATGCAGCACGCCGCGATGGGAGCGGATGTGCGCCCGGCGCCGCGCTCGATCGCCGGGAACGGTGATGTCCACCCACATCGACGGCTCGGCACACAAGCCCCACAGCGCTCCCGCTGAGCGGTGCGACAGCACCGCGCCGGGACCGCCCGCCAGGACCGCGGCGAGCCAGACCGCCTCGGGCCGCAGCGCGCGGTGCCCGACGGCGAACACGCCGCGATGCAGCCGGACGAGCCGCCCGTCACACACCGCGCGGCTGACCGCCGACCGCGACGCCCCGGCCGCCGCCAGCTGCCGCCAAGCGACGACGCCGTGCTGCTCGCGCGCGAATGCCGCGGCGGCGACGAGCACCGTGGGGCGTTGCTCCCGCTGAGCGGGAGCAACCGCCCACGGTTCGGGATCAATGCCGGCAGCCACTGGTCCGCAGCGTGCCCGACGCGGTGTGACGGCGCACCACCGAATCGCAACGATTCAGCGCGGTCGCCGAGCTGTGGGCTGTTGCTCCCGCTCAGCGCGACAAACGGCCCATGGCGGCGGAGTGGGGCGGCTACTCGCCGCCCTCGGCGATGCGCAGGAACGCCTCCCAGCGGCGCTTCTCGCGCACGGCGACCCGCTCGGCCTCCGAGCCCGACTCGGCGTCACGCAGCGTCGCCTCCGCCCGCGAGAGCCGGTCGCGCAGCGAGGCGGCGTCGAGCTCGTCGGGCGTGTGGGCCTCCTCGACCAGCACCAGCGCATGGTTGTCGGCCACCTGCAGGTAGCCCTCGCCCTGAGCGAGCCGCACCACATCCGAGTCGCTGCGATACAGCCGCAGCTCGGTGGGATCCAGCATGGCCAGCAGCGGCGTGTGGTGGGCGAGGATGCCGATCGACCCGACCGCGGTGCGGGTCGACAGCATCTCCACCTCCTCGTTGAAGACCTCGCCCTCCGGGGTGAGGACCTCGACCTGGAACGGGGTCTTGGCCATCAGCTGGCGTTCGCCGCCACGACGACGTCGTCGATCGTGCCCTTGAGCAGGAAGTGCGACTCGGGGATCTCGTCGTGCTTGCCCTCGAGGATCTCCGAGAAGCCGCGGATCGTCTCGGCGATCGGCACGTAGACGCCGGGCGTGCCCGTGAACGCCTCCGCCACCGAGAACGGCTGCGACAGGAAGCGCTCGATGCGCCGCGCGCGGCCCACGACGAGCTTGTCCTCGTCGGAGAGCTCGTCGATGCCGAGGATCGCGATGATGTCCTGCAGCTCCTTGTAGCGCTGCAGGATCTCCTTGACCCGGTTGGCGACCGTGAAGTGCTCCTCGCCGAGGATGTCGGCCTTGAGGATCGTCGAGGTCGAGTCGAGCGGGTCGACCGCCGGGTAGATGCCCTTCTCCGAGATCGCCCGCGAGAGCACGGTGGTCGCGTTCAGATGCGCGAACACCGAGGCCGGCGCCGGGTCCGTGAGGTCGTCGGCCGGCACGTAGATCGCCTGCACCGAGGTGACCGAGCCCTTGCGCGTCGAGGTGATGCGCTCCTGCAGCTGGCCCATCTCGGTCTCGAGCGTCGGCTGGTAGCCCACCTGCGACGGCATGCGACCCAGGAGCGCCGAGACCTCCGAGCCCGCCTGGACGAAGCGGAAGATGTTGTCGATGAACAGCAGCACGTCCTGGCCCTCGACGTCGCGGAAGTACTCCGCCATCGTCAGGCCCGACAGCGCGACGCGCATGCGCGCCCCGGGCGGCTCGTTCATCTGGCCGAACACGAGCATCGTCTTGTCGATGACGCCCGACTCGGTCATCTCCTGCCACAGGTCGTTGCCCTCGCGCGAGCGCTCGCCCACGCCGCAGAACGCCGACAGGCCGCCGTGCTCGGCCGCCAGGTTGTGGATCAGCTCCTGGATGAGCACGGTCTTGCCCACGCCGGCGCCGCCGAACAGGCCGACCTTGCCGCCCTTGGCGTAGGGCGCCAGCAGGTCCACGACCTTGATGCCCGTCTCGAACATCTCGGTCGTCGGCGTGAGGTTCTCGACGGTCGGGGCGGTGCGGTGGATCGGCCAGCGCTCGTCGATCTCGATCGGGTCGCCGAGGTCGATCGGGTCGCCGAGCAGGTTGAAGATCCGCCCCAGCGTGACGCGGCCGACGGGCACGGTGATCGGGCCGCCGGTGTCGACGACCTCGGTGCCGCGCGACAGGCCGTCGGTGGTGTCCATCGCCACCGCGCGGACGCGGTCGTCGCCGAGGTGCTGCTGGACCTCGCAGACGAGGACCTCCTCCTCGGCGCCGGCGGAGATGCCCTCGGCCTCCTCGGAGCGGTTGGCCGCGCTGCGCTGGATGTGCAGCGCGCTGTTGATCTCGGGCAGCTCGTCGGGGAAGACGGCCTCGATGACGACGCCCTGGATCTCCTCGATCCGCCCGACGTTCTGCTTGACCTGGGTGTCAGTAGCCATAAGTCCTCGTTACGTAAGCGATTCGGCGCCGGCGACCACTTCCATGATCTCCTGCGTGATGTCCGCCTGGCGGGCGCGGTTCATCTCCAGCGTGAGGTCCTCGATGAGCTCGCCGGCGTTCTCCGAGGCGTTGCGCATCGCGGTCATGCGCGCGCCGTGCTCGGACGCGGTCGACTCCAGCAGCGCGCGGAAGATCGAGATCTCGACGTAGTCGGGGATGAGCCGCCGCAGGATCTCCTCCGGGTCGGGCTCGTACTCGACGAGCGCGTGCTTGCGGTCGTCGCCCTCCTCCTCGTCCTCGTCGCCGCCCTCGAGGATCGTCGCGTGCTGCAGCGGCAGCAGCGTCTCGCGGCGCACCTCCTGCGTGAGCGCCGAGACGTAGCCGTTGTAGAAGATCTCGACCTGGTCGACCTCGCCGTCGACGTAGGCGGTCATCAGGCCCTCGGCGATGTCGCGCGCGTTCGCGTAGGCCGGGCGGTCGGTGAAGCCCACCCACTCGCCCTGCGGGTCGCGCTGGCGGAAGCGCAGCGTCGAGACGCCCCGGCGTCCGGAGGCGAAGAACACCGCCCGGCGCCCCTCGGCCTCGTGCTCGGCCGCAGCCCGCAGCCCGGCGCGGATGATCTGCGAGTTGAACGCGCCGGCCAGCCCGCGGTCGCCGGTGACGAGCAGGATGCCGACCGTGTCGACGGACTCGTGCTCGTTGAGGATCGGCAGGCTGGGGACGTTCTCCGCGGCAGCCGCGGCCTGGCGGGTCATCCGCCGGATCGCACCCGCGTAGGGCCGCAGCGCCGCGATGCGCTGCTCGGCCCGGCGCAGGCGCGCCGCGGCGACCATCTGCATGGCGCGCGTGATCTTCTCGATGTTCTGGATCGAGGAGATCCGGTTCTTGACGTCGCGCTGGGAGGCCATCAGGCGACCGCGGCCTCCTCGGCCTGCTCACGCACCTCGACCTCCTCCTCGGAGGCCTCGTCGCGGCGGGCGACCCGCTCGGAGTCGCCGTGCTCGACCGGCTGGCCGTCCTCGTCGAGGTCGTAGCCGAAGTCGTCGGCGAACTCGGCGACCGCGGTGCGCACGGCCTCCTGGGTCTCGTCGGACCAGTCGCCGCCGGCGATCTTGGCCAGCAGGTCGGCCTGCTCGGAGCGGAAGCGCTGGGTCAGCGCGTTGAGGAACTCCGGCACGCGCTCGACGTTGATGCGGTCCACGTAGCCGTTGGCCGCGGCGTAGATCTGCACCACCTGGTCCTCGACGGGCAGCGGCGAGCGCTCGCTCTGGTTCAGCGTCCGCACGAGACGGTCGCCGCGGGCCAGCGTCTTCTGCGTCGCGGCGTCGAGGTCGGAGCCGAACTGGGCGAACGCCTCGAGGTCGCGGTACTGCGACAGGTCGATCTTCAGGCGGCCGGCGATCTTCTTCATCGGCGAGATCTGCGCGTTGCCGCCCACGCGCGACACCGAGATGCCGACGTTGATGGCCGGGCGCACGCCCGAGAAGAACAGCTTCGGCTCGAGGAAGATCTGGCCGTCGGTGATCGAGATGACGTTCGTCGGGATGTAGGCCGACACGTCGCCGGCCTGCGTCTCGATGATCGGCAGCGCGGTCAGCGAGCCGGCGCCCAGGTCGTCGTTGAGCTTGACCGCGCGCTCGAGCAGGCGGCTGTGCAGGTAGAAGACGTCGCCCGGGTACGCCTCGCGGCCCGGCGGGCGGCGCAGCAGCAGCGACATCTGGCGGTACGCGTACGCGTGCTTGGTCAGGTCGTCGTAGACCGCCAGCGCGTGGCCGCCCTTGTAGAGGAAGTACTCCGCCATCGCACAGCCGGCGTACGGCGCCATGAACTTGATCGGCGCGGCCTCGTCGGCGCCGGCGGCCACGATGATCGTGTTCTCCAGCGCGCCCGCCTCGGCGAGCGTCTCGGCCAGGGCGACGACCGTCGCCATGCGCTGGCCGATGGCCACGTACACCGACACGACGCCGGTGTCCTTGTTGTTGATGATCGCGTCGATCGCGATCGCCGTCTTGCCGGTCTGGCGGTCGCCGATGATCAGCTCGCGCTGGCCGCGGCCGATCGGGATCATCGAGTCGATCGCCTTCAGGCCGGTCTGCAGCGGCTCGTGGACCGACTTGCGCTGGACCACGCCGGGCGCCTTGAACTCGGCCGGGCGCGTCTCGCTCGTCTCGATGTCGCCCTTGCCGTCGAGCGGGTTGCCCAGCGGGTCGACGATGCGGCCGAGCAGCGCCTCGCCGACCGGGATCTCGAGCAGGCGGCCGGTGCGCTTGACCGTGTCGCCCTCGACGATCCTGTCCCACGGGCCGAACAGCACGACGCCGACGTTGTCGGACTCGAGGTTCAGCGCGAGGCCGGTCACGTCGTGCGGCAGCTCGAGCATCTCGAAGCTCATGCAGTTCTCGAGGCCGTGCACGCGGGCGATGCCGTCCGCGACCGAGAGGACCGTGCCGACCTCGGTGAGCTCGGCCTGGCCCGCATCGAGGCCTTCGATACGGCTCTTGAGGATGGAGGTGATCTCGTCGGGCTTGATCTGCACTGGGGTGTCAGCTCCTGGCGACTTGCTTTCTCAGTGATTCGAGGCGGTTGCGGATGGACGCGTCGAGGATCGAGTTGCCCACCCGCAGGACGATGCCGCCGAGGATGTCGGGGTTGACGGTGGCGGTGACGTCGACCTTGCGGCCGGTCCGCTCACCGATGGTACGACCGAGGCTCTCGACCGTCTGGGCGTCGAGCTCGATGGCGCTCGTGAGCTGCACGGGCAGCATCTTGTTCTCCTCGCGCCACAGCGCGTCGAGCGCGCGCCGGATGCGGAAGACGGCCGGCATCCGGTGCTTCTCGACGAGCAGCTCGAGGAAGTTCATGACGGCGGGGTCGGCGCCGTCGATGGCCTTGTGCAGCCCGTCCTTCTTCTCCTCGGTCGAGAAGTACGGGGAGAAGAAGAACGTCTGCAGCCCGCGCTCGGCCTCGAGGGCGTCGGCGAACTGCGCGATCTGCTCGCGGATGCCGTCGAGGTCGCCGCGCTCCTGGGCGACCTCGAACAGCGCACGCGCGTAGACCTGGGCGATCTCTTCCACTAGTGGCCCTCGCGCGTCAGGGCGGAGAAGTCGAGCTCGGCCAGCGCCTCATCGACGAGGCGGCGCTGGTCCGCTTCGTCGAGCGTCTTGCGCGTGACCTTCTCGGTGGCCAGCACGGTCAGGTCGGCGACCTCGTTGCGGATCTCCTGGATGGCCCGGCGCGTCTCGGCCTCGATGTCGCGCCGCGTCTGCTCCATGAGCTCCTCGCGCTGGGCGCGGGCGGCGTCGAGCGACTCGCGCTCGTGCACCTCACCCGCCCGGCGCGCGCGGGCGACGATCTCCTCCGCCTGCACCCGGGCCTCCTTGAGGCGCTCGCGGTACTCCGCCAGCAGCTCGTCGGCCTCGGCCTTCGTGCGCTCGGACGCGTCGATGGCCTCCTCGATCGCCCGCTGGCGCTTGTCGAGCGCCTGGCCGATGGCCGGGAAGGCGACCTTCCACAGGATGAACAGGGTGATGCCGAACGCCAGCAGCGTCCAGATCATGATCCCGACGATCGGACTGACGAGGAAGTTGCCCCCGCCCTCCGTCTCTGCGAAGACCGGCATGGGCCTACGCCGAGAGGAAGAAGGCGATCAGGCCGAAGATGAACGCGTAGAAGACGATCGCCTCGGTGAGGGCGAAGCCCAGCCACTGGATCGAGGTGATCTCGTCGCGCATCTCGGGCTGGCGGGTCACCGACTCGATGACCTTGCCGAAGATGTAGCCGACGCCGACGCCCGGGCCGATGGTGCCGAGACCGGCGCCCACGCCGAGCGCGATGGCGCGCAGCCCCTTCGCGGTGGCGGCGTCCGCCTGGGCGAGGATGCCGATGGTGTCGAGGTCCACGGTTGTGTTGCTCCTTTAGTGCTCCTCGGCGACGGCGCCGCCGAGATAGATCGCGGTCAGGGTGGCGAAGATGAAGGCCTGCAGCGTGGCGATCAGCACCACCTCGAAGAGGAAGAACGCCACCGCCAGCGGCAGGGTGAGGACGCCGAGCGCGGCGATGCCCAGGAGGGTGACGAGGCCACCCGCCATGAACAGGATCAGCAGGTGCCCGGCGAGCATGTTGGCGAAGAGCCGCACGCTCAGGGAGATGATCCGCACGAAGTGCGAGATCACCTCGATGACGAAGATCGGGCCGGCGGCGGCGCCCTCGACGCCGGCCGGCACCCAGCTCTTGAGGTAGCCGATCACGCCCTTGGCCCGCACGCCCTCGATGTGGTAGGCGATCCACACCATCAGCGTGAGGACGAGCGGCACGGAGATGTTGGCCGTGGCCGAGTACAGGGCGAACGAGGGGACGTTGACGCCGAAGATGTCGACGGTCCCGTGCGTGTTGGTCGGCAGCGGGATGTAACCGATCATGTTCGACCACCAGATGAACAGGAAGAGCGCGCCGACGAACGGGAACCACTTCTTCGTCATCCCGTGGTCCATGTTGCCGCCGGCGATGTTGTTGCGCATGAACTGGTAGGCGGACTCGACGGCCGTCTGCACGCGGTTGGGCCGCGCCTGCATGCGGCGGGCGACGTAGACCATCGTCCACGTCGTGGCGATGGCGGCGAGCACCAGGTAGAGGACGGCCTTGTTGATCGACAGGTTCACCGATCCGATGTGGATCGAGATCCAGTCGTCGAGCCGGAACTCGTCCTGGGGCTTGTAGGCGGTGTTCTGGCCCTCGGAGGGGAACGCGACGCCGAGCACGATCAACAGGATCAGCGGGGTCAGCAGGCCGAGGACGATGAGGACGCGGCGCTTGTTCACGTGGACGGTTGGTGGGGGGTGTCGAAGGGACGCAGGATGATGCCCGCCGTAAACGAGGCGGTGAAGACGACGAGGAAGAGGACGCCCGCGGCGAGACCGGCCTCGTCGCTGACCGTCAGGCCGACGATGAGGATCGTCAGGGCGACGAGCCAGCCGCGCCCGATCATCGAGCCGGTCATGATTCCGGCCATCTTGCGCAGGTCGTCGGTCTCCTTGGCCTTGCGCGTGGCGTACACGGAGATGAGACGCTGGGCGATCCAGGCGCCCGCGCCCGCGAGGAAGCCGGCGATCGGCCAGCCGGCGATGAGGAAGACGGGGAGCGCGACCGCGAGCAGCACGAGGTCGAGGTTGCGCAGAGGGAGGAGCGGGTCAGACATCGGAGAACGTCTTAATGACCACCGCGAGCCCGGCGGCGAAGCCCACGAAGACGCCGGCGATGACAAAGGGGACAAGCGCGCCGACGAGCGACCCGACGCCCGCGAAGACCGCGGTGCAGAGCAGCAGCGTCGCGACGAGCATGCTGCCCGCGACGACAGGGCTCTGACCGCTGCGTGGGCGGCGGGAGCGGCTCATCGTCGTGGGGCGCGGTGGGATCGAAGTCGGGCATGGGAGCGGCGCACAAGGCGCCCGCGGGGCGGGACCATAGGGATAAGAGACCCGGCATGCGCCGCGGTGAGGCGGCGGCGCCCAGGAGCATAGCGCGTCGCCCGACTTTGTAACAGGATTGTGACAGGTTGACCTGAACCGCACAAAGTTGCGCGGCGTTTCCTAAACGCGCAGGATCTTGAATTCGAAGCAACCGCCTGCGCTCGTCACCTCTCCCCTCGTGGGTGCGGCTCCCGTCGCGACCCGCCGCATTACCCCGACTCGACGCTCGCCAAACCGCGTCGAGCGGCGCGTCGCACGCTCGTCGCCCGCGACGCGTGGCGGTCAGCGGTTGCGGGCGCCGCTCAGGCGCCGTTCTCGGTGAGGATCGTGTCCTCGTGCGAGTACATCGGCGCACAGCAGCACAGCAGCACCAGCGGCTCGTCGCCGGTGTTGACGAGCTTGTGGCGGGCGCCGGGCGGGATCACCACGCAGTCGCCGACGCGGACGTCGCGCTCCTCGTCGCCGACGCGCAGGCGCCCCCGGCCGGCAACGAAGTAGTAGAGCTCCTCGGTGCGCCGGTGGTAGTGCTCGTCGGTGGCTCCGCCGACCGGCACCGTGGCCTCGGCCAGCGACTGGTGGACCGCCGGCAGGGAGACCGCGCCGGCGACCTCGCGGATGGCCGAGCCGTCCTTGGTGACGAAGGACTCCGCGTCTTCGATGTTGGCGACGTGCATGGGGGCGAGCCTACGCGGCTCGCCCCCATGCGACGCGCCCGGGCCGGTGCCGGCCTCAGGCGATCGCGCGCCGTGCGGCCTCGCCGTCGAGCCGGCGCGCGATGCGCGCGAGCCGGCCGGCGATCGCCCGGCGCACGTCCCGCCGGCGCCGCGCCGGCGGGCCGGTGGTGTGGTACTCCACGAGATGCTCGACGCGGCGCGAGTCCTGCGTCGCTGTGCCGTGGCGGAGCGCCTCGTGGTTGAGCTGAATGGTGAACACGGCAGGATCCTCCGTGGAACGAATTGGTGGTCTGGCCACCACCCGCTAAGACGAGACGGACGCCGGAGACGTGACACCGGAAACCTCATCGCGGGCGGCGCGCCCGCGATCCCAGACGAGGTCTAGGACGCGAGCGGCGTGACGGCGGCACGAGCCGCAAAGGCGGCGAAGGCCGCGGGGCGGAACGTGCTGGAGTGGATGAGAACGCTGCTCATGATGTCGCCTCCTCCGGTCGCCGGAGGGATCGCCGAGAACGCTACCAGCGGCCCGGCGGCCCGCCAGTGCGGCTAGCCACACTCTTGCCCGGGATGCGCGGCGGCTCAGCGGTCCTCGATGGCGTCGAACTCGCCCGTCTCGAGGTGGCGCTGCACGTCGGCGTCGGTCGCGTCCGGCCGCCGGCGCGCGAAGCGGCGCCGGAACTTGAAGATCTAGAGCACGTAGACGAGGTAGACCGACGCCGCCAGCGCGAGCAGGCCGAGGCCGATCATGACCAGCGACCAGCCGAGGTTGAAGTTGCCGCCGTTGTCGGAGTACGGCACGAAGCGCAGGGCGAGCGCCAGCCCGGCCTGGATCAGCGTCCACGCGTACAGGTAGAGCACGGTGCGCCGCTGGCTGAAGCCGATGTTGCTGAGCCGGTGGTGCAGGTGCCAGCGGTCGGCCGAGTACACGGGCCGCCGGTACTTCATCCGCTTGAGCACGACGAACGTCGTGTCGAGGAACGGCACCGTCAGCACGAGCAGCGGGAAGATCAGCGCGAGGATCGCGTTCGTCTTCAGCGACCCCTGGATCGCCACGCACCCGAGCAGCAGGCCGAGCAGCAGGGCGCCCGTGTCGCCCATGAAGACCGACGCGGGATGGAAGTTCCAAAACAGGAAGCCGAGCGCCGCGCCGGACACGATCGCGGCGAGCACGCCCGCGCTGTCGCGGCCGAGATCGAACGCGATGATCGCGAACGTGGCGCCGGCGATCGCGCACACGCCCGCCGCGAGGCCGTCGATGCCGTCGGAGAAGTTCACGACGTTCATCACCGCGACCAGGCCGATCACGGTCAGCGGGCCGCCGAAGTCGCCGAAGTCCACCGCGCCGACGAACGGGATCGTGGCGTGGTCGACGTCGACGCCGGCGGCGACCGGGATCGCCGCCGCCGCGATCTGCCCGAGCAGCTTCAGCCCGGCGGGCAGGTCGAAGCGGTCATCGAGCGCGCCGACCAGCGTGATCAGCGCGGCGCCGGCCAGGATCGCGCGCAGCTGCTGGTCGATCCTGAGGAACAGCAGGCTCGCGGCCAGGACGCCGGCCAGGATCGCCAGGCCGCCGAGCAGCGGCGTCGTGCGTGCGGACAGCCCGCGCTCGCGGGGCCGGTCGACGGCGCCGATCGCGCGGGCGAACCGCGCGGTGGCAGGCGTGAGCGCAGCGGCGACCGCCGCGGCCACGATGAAGCCGTAGACGGCGTCGAGGGCGTCCATGACCGTGCGCAGCATCGCAGGACCGTCCGAAGGCTCCGCCACGCGCCACCGTCCGCGCCGGCGGCCGGCCGACCGCCACCCCCGCGCGCTTCCCTCGCCGACCGGCCGCGGGTTCCCCCGTGAACCTTGCCAGCGCCGCCGCGGCGGGCGTAGGCTCGCACCCGTGACTGATGTCGTGCACGACGCACCGCTCGGTCCCCCCGGCCTCGCGGCCCCGCCGCGCCGGGAATTCCAGATCGTGCCCGTCGCCGGCCTGCCGATCGTCGGGGTCATCCTCGTCGCGCTCGTGGTGGCGATCGCCGTCAACAAGCTGTGGGCGCTGGAGTTCTTCCACGTCGCGTTCGGCGGCCTGTGGACCGGCGTCGACCTGTTCCTCGGGTTCATCGTCGGCCCGATCATGGGCCGCATGACGATCGCCGCCCGCGTCGAGTTCTCCACCCGGCTGATGCCGAAGATGGTGCTGTTGATGCCGACGCTCGTGACCGTCACGCTCGTCGCCGGCTGGCAGCTCGCCAGCCAGCTCGGCTACACGAGCACCGACTACATCAACCACGACTGGCTCGTCGCCTCCTACATCGTGGTCGGCGTGATGGCGGTCGTCGCGCTCGGCGTGCTCGAGCCCGCGAACATCGCGGTGCTCTACGAGCTGCGCAAGCCGGCGCCCGACGGCGAGCTGATCGCGCGCCTGATGAAGCGCTTCATCTACACCGCCGGGATCACCGGCACGATGCAGGTGGCGACGCTGGTGATCATGACGAAGATCGGCTCGGGAGGATGACCGAGCGCCGGCTGCCTCCGGTCGGCGAGATCGCCGTCGTGTCGATGGCGCTGATCATCGCCGGCGGCATCTACCTCGCCTCGCACATCCCCCAGCCCGTCTCGCTCGTGCCGGCCATCGCCCTGCTCGCCGCCTCCGGCGCGCTCGTCGTCGTCAACGTCGTCCTGCTCAGCCGCGTCCACGACTTCGCCTGGCGCACGTTCTTCACCGTGGCGCGCTGGGCCTCGCTGGCCTACATGACCACGGCCGCGCTGCTGGCCTACGTCTTCATCCTCAACCACGTCCGCGGCGGCGCGCTCGCCGTCACGCTGGCGTCGCTCGTCGTCTTCGCGGTCAACGTGCCGCTGATCCTCGGGTTCGGCGTCGCGCGCTATCAGCCCATAGGGGACTGACCGGCGCGCCGAGCCGCGGCCGCCGGCCCTCAGACCGGCGCCGACGCGCGGCTCAGGTGCTCGTAGAGCGGGTAGCGGTCGGCGATCGCCGTCACGCGCTCGGTCAGCTCGGCCTTGCGGTCGTCGAAGCCCGGCGTCAGCGCGGCGCACATGATCTCGCCGATCTCGCGGAAGTCGTCGGCGCCCAGGCCGCGCGTCGCCAGCGCCGGCGTGCCCACGCGCAGGCCGCTGGTGACCATCGGCGGGCGCGGGTCGAACGGCACCGCGTTGCGGTTGACGGTGATGCCGATCGCATGCAGGCGGTCCTCGGCCTGCTGGCCGTCGAGCTCGGACTCGCGCAGGTCGACGAGCGCCAGGTGGACGTCGGTGCCGCCGGTGAGCACGTTGACGCCGTGGCCGGCGGCGAGCAGCTGCTCGGCCAGCACCTTGGCGCCCTCGACCGTGCGGCGCTGGCGCTCGCGGAACGCCTCGGACGCCGCGATGCGCAGCGCGACCGCCTTCGCCGCGATGACGTGCTCGAGCGGGCCTCCCTGCTGGCCGGGGAACACCGCCGAGTCGATCTTCTTCGCGTACTCCTCGCGGCAGAGGATCATGCCGCTGCGCGGGCCGCCGAGCGTCTTGTGGATCGTCGTGGTGACCACGTCGGCGTACGGCACCGGGCTGGGATGCTCGCCGGCCGCGACCAGGCCGGCGAAGTGCGCCATGTCGACCATGAACAGCGCGCCGACCTCGTCGGCGATCTCGCGGAAGCGCGGGAAGTCGAGCACGCGCGGGTACGCCGACCAGCCGGCGAGGATCAGCTTCGGCCGGCGCTCCTTGGCGATGCGCTCGACCTCGTCCATGTCGATGCGGCTCGTCTCGCGGTCGACCTCGTAGGGCGCGATGTCGTAGAGCTTGCCCGACACGTTGATCTTCATGCCGTGGGTCAGGTGGCCGCCGTGGGCGAGCGAGAGGCCCATGATCGTGTCGCCCGGCTGAAGCAGCGCGAAGTACACGGACGTGTTGGCCGGCGCGCCCGCGTGCGGCTGGACGTTGGCGTGCTCGGCCCCGAACAGCGCCTTCGCCCGGTCGATCGCGAGCTGCTCGGCGATGTCGACGAACTCGCAGCCGCCGTAGTAGCGCTTGCCGGGATAGCCCTCGGCGTACTTGTTCGTCAGCACGCTGCCCTGGCACTCCAGGACCGCCTGCGGGACGAAGTTCTCCGACGCGATCATCTCCAGCGTGCGCTGCTGGCGCTCCAGCTCGCGCGCGAGGACGTCGGCGATCTCGGGATCGACCTCGGCCAGCGGCCGGGTGAAGAAGTCGGAAGGCAGTTCGGTCGAGCTCACCCGCCAACGGTATCAGCGTCCCGGGGCCGAGCCGCGTCAAACGTCGTCCAGCGCCGCCTCGACCTCCGCCGCCGCCACCGCGCCCGCTCGCACGATCGACCACTCGCCGCTGGCGTCGAACCGGCGCAGGTCGATCACCGTCGACGGCGTGCCCGGCAGCGGGCCGGCGTCGAGCACGAGGTCGACGGCGTCGCGCAGGCCGGCGGGGACGTCGGCCACGGTGCGGGCGTCCGGCTCGCCGGCGCGGTTCGCGCTCGACTGCAGGATCGGCCACTGCACGGCGTGCAGCGCCGCGGCCGCCGGCGGCAGCGCGGGCACGCGCAGCCCCAGCGACTCGGGGTCCTCGCCGCACGCCAGCGGGAAGCGGCGTCGCGGGTTGGCCAGCAGCAGCGTCACGCCGCCCGGCAGCAGCGCCGCCATGGCGGCACGAACGCGCGGCCCCGCGTCGGGCACGGCCGCCAGCGCGAGCTCGACGTCGAACAGCATCACCGCGGACGCCTTGGCCAGCGGCCGGCGCTTGAGCAGGTAGAGCCGCTCGACCGCCTCGCGGTGGCGGGCGTCGCAGGCCAGGCCGTAGACGGTGTCGGCCGGGAACAGCGCGATCCCGCCGACGGCCATGCAGCGCTCGAAGGTCTCGGCGTCGGCGGCGGTCAGCATGCGGTTCTCCGGGACGCGTGGCGAATAGCTTCTCCTGGGACGAAGCTATTCGCCACGGGCCACCGTCACCCGCTGGTGGCCGGCGAGATCGCGCTCCGTCCGGACCCACGCGTAGCCCGCGCCGCGCAGGAACGCGCGGACCGTGGCGCCCTGCTCGGCGCCGTGCTCGAGCGCCAGCCATGCGACCCGGTGCGCCGCCTGGGCGACGAGTGCGCGGATCGCGTCGAGCCCGTCCGGCCCGGCGAACAGCGCGAGCGCCGGCTCGTGGCGGGCGATCTCCGGCGCCAGCCGCTCGCCGGCCGCCACATAGGGCAGGTTCGCCACCACCGCGTCCCACTCCCCGGCGCCAGCCCGTCGGCCTCCACCCACGCGACGGGCAGGCCGAGTCGCTGCCCGTTGGCCCGCGCCACCGCCAGCGCGTCCGCCGACACGTCCGAGCCGGTCACCCGCAGGTCGGGCCGCTCGTCGGCCAGCGCGAGCGCGATCGCCCCCGACCCCGTCCCGACGTCGACGACCCGCGCCCCCGGCGCCAGCTGCGCCACCGCGACCTCGACCAGCAGCTCCGTCTCGGGCCGCGGGACGAGCACGCGCCCGTCGACCTCGAGCTCCAGCCGCCGAAAGCCCTTGCGCCCGAGCAGGTAGGCGACGGGCTCGCGCTCGACCGCCCGGCGGCGCACGAGCTCCTGGAAGCGCCGCACCGGCGGCCCCTCGACGCGCAGCTCGGGCTCCAGGTACAGCCGCGTGCGGTCGACGCCGAGCGCGTCGGCCAGCAGCAGCTCGGCGTCGAGGCGCGGCGAGTCCACCCGAGCGGCGGTCAGCGCCACCAGCGCGGAGTCGAGCGCGTCGGCGACGGTCGTCAAGCGCCGCTCGCCTGGGCCTCGAGGCCGCGGCGCTTCTCGTCGGCCTGCAGGGCCGCGGTGAAGTCGTCCAGCTCGCCCTCGAGGACCTGCTCGAGGTTGTGCTGGGTGAGCTTGACCCGGTGGTCGGTCACGCGCCGCTCGCCGTAGTTGTACGTGCGGATCTTCTCGGCCCGCTCGCCGGTGCCGACCTGCGAGCGGCGGTCGGCCGACAGCTCGGCCTGCTGCTCGGCCAGCGCCTGCTCGTACAGCCGCGCCGCAGGACCCGCATCGCCTTCTCGCGGTTCTGCAGCTGGCTCTTCTCGTCCTGCATCGAGACGACGATCCCGCTCGGCTTGTGGGTGATGCGCACCGCCGAGTCGGTCGTGTTCACCGACTGGCCGCCGGGCCCGCTGGAGCGGTAGACGTCGATCTGCAGGTCGTTGGGATCGACCTGCACATCGACCTCCTCGGCCTCGGGCAGCACCGCGACGGTAGCCGTCGACGTGTGGATGCGCCCCTGCGACTCGGTGACCGGCACGCGCTGCACGCGGTGGGTGCCGCCCTCGAACTTGAAGACCGAGTACGCCCCGTCGCCCTTGACCGCGAACGTGTACTCGCCGTCGCGCAGGTCGAGCGGCTCGGTCTGGAAGCCGCGGCGCTCGGCGTACTTGGTCAGCATGCGGTACACGTCGCCCGCCCACAGCCCGGCCTCGTCGCCGCCGGCCCCGCCGCGGATCTCGACGATGACGTTCTTGTCGTCGTTGGGGTCGCGCTCGACCATGGCCAGGCGGATCTCCTCCTCGAGCTCGGCGATGCGCGTCTCGGCGGCCGAGAGCATGTCGCGCAGCTCGGGGTCGTCGCCCTCCTCGAGCAGCTCGCGGGCGCCCGCGGCGTCGTCGACCGCGCGCCGCCACTGGGCGGCCAGCTCCGCCGCCGGCTGCAGGCGCCGGTACTCGCGCCCGACCCCGGCGTAGCGCTGGCGATCGCCGATCACCTCGGGGTCGACGACCTGGCGCTCGAGCTCGGCGAAGCGCGATTCGATCTGCTGCACGAGCGACTCGATCACAAGGATCGAGGCTAGTGCGCTAAGCGACGACCTCGACGCCCACGAGCTCCTGCGCGCTGCGCTCGCCCGGCGTCTCCACCGCGAGCACGGCGTCGAGCGCGGCGATCGCGACGGCGAGCTGCTGGGCGTCCGGCTCGCGGGTCGTCAGCAGCTGGAGCTGCATCCCCGGCCACATCACGGCGCGCACCCAGGCCCGGCGCCGGTTGCGCCCGGCGAACTTGATGATCTCGAACGAGATGCCCGCGATGAGCGGCACGCCGACGATGCGGGTCAGCACGAGCCAGTACCAGGCGGGCAGGCCGATCGGCGCGAAGACGAAGATGGCGACGATCATCACGATGAGCAGGAAGCTCGTGCCGCAGCGGGGATGCAGGCGCGAGAAACGCTGCGCGTTCTCGGGCGTCAGCGGCAGGCCCGCCTCGTAGCAGGAGATCGTCTTGTGCTCGGCGCCGTGGTACTCGAACACCCGGCGCAGGTCGCGCATCCGGGCCAGCAGCGCGAGGTAGCCGAGGAAGATCGTGGTGCGCACGAGCCCCTCGACCAGCCAGAAGAGGAACGCGGAGTCGAGGACGTCCTTGATCAGGCTCGTCAGGCCGACCGGGACGGCGAAGAACAGGCCGACGGCGAACACGAGCGCGACGACGACCGTCCCGATCCACATCCCGCCGCTGATCTCCTGCTCGCCCTCCGGAACCTGCGCGTTGGCCGACAGGCCGAGCGCCTTGAAGCCGATGACCAGCGACTCCCCGAGCGCGACGACGCCGCGCACGATCGGCAGCCGCAGCAGCCGGTGGCGCTTGAGCACCGACGTCAGCGGGAACGACTGGACCTCGATCTCGCCGTGAGCGCCCGTCTGCGGATCCACGCCATCCGCGGTCAGCTCCTCGGGCAGCGGCTTGCGCACGGCGACCGCCCACGTCGAGACGCCGCGCATCATCACGCCCTCGAGCACGGCCTGACCCCCGACGGGCCGGTCGCGCGAGGCGACGAGCGGCGGGCCGCTGGGCGTGCCGTCGGGCAGCCGGGCGGTGTCGGTCACGTCAGGTCGGCCGGGATGATCAGGAGGCGCTGGCCGCGCGGCGGCGGGCCTGGCGGCGCTTGAAGCGCTCGACGCGGCCGCCGGTGTCGACCAGCTTCTGCCGGCCCGTGTAGAACGGGTGGCAGTTGGAGCAGATCTCGACGTGGATCTCGTTCTGGGTCGAGCGCGTCGTGAACTCGTTGCCGCACGTGCAGCGAACGTGCGCCTCGACGTACTCCGGGTGGATTCCGGTCTTCATGGTGTCACCCAGTCTAGTGGGCCGCGGCAGCGACCCTCAGCGTTGCGACGGCGCCGGACACGTGGTCGAGAGGACGTTGTCGGCCTCGTCGACCTCGCCGATCCGGTCGGCCGGATCGGCCTCGACGCGGACCGCGTCGCCGGGCCGGCAGCGGTCGCCGGTGAACGAGAGCGTGACCGCGCGGCCGGCGGGGATGCCGGCCGCCATGATCAGCGGACGCGGCTCACCACCCACGCTGAAGGAGATGTCGAACGGCGGCGCGTCGCTGCGCCCGGTGTTGCGCACGCCGAGCAGGTAGCGCCACTGCCCGTCCGCACTGGCGGGCTCGGCGGTGAAGCTCGTCAGCTTGAGGTTGGGCCGCGTATCGGGCTGGCTGCACACCGGCGTGCGGCGCGTCGTGCCGGCGATCGTCTTGCCGTTGGCGTCCAACCAGCGGAAGCGCACCCGCGCCCGGTAGTCGCCCGGCTCGCGCAGCGGCGTGAACGCCTGGCGCCACACGAACAGGTCGACGGGCAGCTTGGGATCCGAGCGCACCCATCCGCTGGTGGCGCCGTCGACCATCTGGTAGATGCTGGAGCCGGGCGCCCGCAGCTGCAGGTCGAAGCGCACCGCGACCCGCACCGTGCCCGGGACCGCCGCCATGCGGATGCGGAACGTCGCCGAGCCCGCCGTCGTGGGTGAGACCGGCACGCACTCGTCGACGGCGGTCGAGACCGCCGACGGCGGCACCGCGGCGGCGGCGCCGGGCACGGCGGCGGCGAACGCCGCGAGGAGCGGGATGACGGCCAGTCGGCGCATGCGCAGTCCTGAACAAGCGAGGGCCGGAAAGGTTGCGTCCTTTCCGGCCCTCAGCAGGCGGTTGTTCGGCGCCGTACGAGGTGACTACGTGACCTGATAGAGCGGGCCGTCGCCGCCCTCCGGCGGGGTGAGCCGGCCGCCCTTGGCCGTGATCGCCCCGCACTGCACGCAGTTGGTGTAGTTGACGATCACGTCGACGTTGCCCTTGGCCGGCGCATCCTCGGCGATCTCGTAGACCCCGGCCGGGCACATCCACGTCCACATCTCCGCGACCTCGCGCGGGACGCTCTGGCGCAGGCGGATGTGGTTGGGCGCATCGTCGCGCGTCGCGTTGCCGCTGATGTACACGCTCGACAGCTTGTCGAAGGTGTACTTGCCGTCCGGCTTGGGATACGACTTCGACGTGTCGCCGACGAACACCGGCTTGGCGTCGTTGCGATGCCAAGCCAGCCGGCCGCCGGGGAACTTGCCCTTGGTGGCGATGGCCAGGTTGACCAGCGGCCCGCCGCGCAGGAAGCCCTTCTGGAACGGCTGGCGCGTGTTGCGCACCTGGTAGAGCTCGGCGCCGATCGAGGACTGCTCGACCGCCTGCTCGTAGGCCGACAGGTCCCGCGAGCCGCGCTTGAGCGCGGCGTAGATCGCCTCGCCGGCGAGGATGCCCGACTGGATGCAGTGGTGGACGCCCTTGAGCGCCACGGTGTCCACCATGCCGGCCGAGTCGCCGACCATCAGCGCGCCCGGCATCGTGAGCTTCGGCATCGACCAGTAGCCGCCGCCCGGCAGCGCCTTCGCCCCCCAGGCCACGCGCTCGCCGCCGGCGAGGATCCGGCGCACGAGCGGGTGCAGCTTGAACTGCTGCAGCAGGTCGTGGGCCGACGTCGTCGCGTCGGCGTAGTCGAGGTCGACCACGAACCCGATCGAGACGAGGTCGTCGCCGGTCTTGGCGTCCTTCATCGGATAGATCCACGTGCCGCCGATCTGCCCGTACTTCGAGCGGATCTTCAGCGGCCACGGCCCGATGGTGTGGATGAGGCGGTCCAGCGGCTTGGGGACCTTCCAGACCTCCTTGACGCCGAGCTCCCAGACCTGCGGCTCGCGCCCCTCGCCGAGGTCGAACTCGCGGATCGCGGCGCCGGTCAGCGAGCCCCAGCAGCCCTCGGCCAGCACCGTGTGCTGGGCGGTGACGTCCGTGCCGGGCTCGAAGTTGCCCAGCGGCTCGCCGTCCTTGCCGCGGCCCTTGTCGCCGGTGCGCACGCCGCGCACGACGCCGTCGGTGACCAGCAGCTGGGTGGCCGCCGTCTCGGTCAGCACGTACGCGCCGCCCTCCTCGGCCAGCCGCTGCTGGAAGCGCGCGAGCGCCGACACCGAGACCACCTCGTTGCCGTGGTTCTTGAACGGCGGCGGCGGCGGGATGCGGATGGCGAGCTGGGAGGTCGGCGTCATGTACACCGCCTCCTTGGTCACCTCGCCGAAGGCCCAGCCCTCCTCGCGCCACTGCTCGCGCGTGTACTCGGGGTAGAGCTTCTGCAGCGGCCCGGGGCGGACGACCGCCCCGGACAGGTTGTGGCCGCCGCAGGTCTTGGCCTTCTCGATGACCGCGACCGGCACCTCACCGAGGCGCTCGAGCGTCTCGGGATCGTCGGCCAGCAGCTGCAGCAGGCGGTTGGCCGTGGCCAGGCCCGCGGTGCCGCCGCCGACGATGGCCACGCCGACCTCGATCCGCTCGTCCTCGGCGTCCAGCTCGCGCTTGACGAACTCGTCGGGCGAGTGGACGGGAGGCGGATAGGCCGCCGGGACGGCGACGCCGTTGTGCCCGGCCATGGCCCTCAGCTCCCCTTCTTGGCCTTCACGGCCTCGATCAGCTTCGGCACGATCTTGTTGAGATCGCCGACGATGCCGAGGTCGGAGAACTCGAAGATCGGGGCGTTGCTGTCCTTGTTGATCGCCACGATGTTCTCCGAGGACTGCATGCCGACCTTGTGCTGGATCGCGCCGGAGATGCCGGCGGCGAGGTACAGCTTCGGCGCGACGGTCTTGCCGGTCTGGCCGATCTGCGCCGCGTACGGGTACCAGCCGGCGTCGACGACCGCACGGGTCGCGGCGACCGCCGAGTTGCCGCCGAAGGCGCCGGCCAGCTCTTCGAGCGCCTCGAAGCCCTCCGGCTTGCCCAGCCCGCGGCCGCCGGCCACGAGGATGTCGGCGCCCTCGATGTCGACGTCCGCGCCGCGCTGCTCGCCGCGCGTCACCATCGTCGCCTTGGTCGACCACGGCGAGAACTCGACGCTCACCGCCTCGACGGGAGCGCTGGCGCCGCTCGAGGCCGGGACCTCGAACGCGTTGAGGCGGCCGATGATGATGCCCGTGCCCTTGTAGCGCGACTCGGAGATCGACGAGTCGCCCAGGATCGGGCGCTCGGCGACGAGCTTGCCGCCGTCGACGGTGACGTTCGTGACCTCCATCGTCACGCCCGCGCCGAGCCGGGCGGCCAGGCCGGCGCCGATCTCGAAGCCGAGCAGGCCGCCGCCGAACAGCGCGTAGTCGTGGCCGTTGTCGGTCATGACCTTGGCCATCGCGTCGACGACCGGCTGGGCCAGGCCCTCGGGGCCCTCGACCTTGAACACCTTCGCCGCGCCGTAGCCGCCGAGCTGGCCGGCCAGGTCGTCGCTGACGCCCTCGCCGACGACGATCGCGTGGGCCTCGGTGCCGAGCTCACCGGCGAGGCGGGCGGCCTCGGCGACGGCGCCGAGCGAGTTCTTGTTGAACGCGCCCTCGTAGTGGAGGGCGTAGACGAGAATCCCCGCCATCTCAGATCAGCTTCCTCTCGTCGAGCCAGGCGACGATCTTCGCGACCGTCTCGGCGGTGTCCTCGTCCTCGATGATCGTGCCGGCGGCCTTGGCCGGCGGCGCCTTGAAGTTGCCGCAGTCGACCTGCGAGCCGGCGGCGCCGACGCGCGTCGCGTCGATCTCGACGTCGCCGATGGCGATCGCATCCAGCGGCTTCTTCTTGGCGCCCATGATCGCCTTGAGCGACGGGTAGCGGGGCTCGTTGATCGCATCGCCCACCGAGATGACGGCGGGCAGCTCGACCTGGACGGTGTCGTAGCCGTACTCGGCCTGGCGCTCGCATCGGAGGGTGGGTGGGTTCCCGTTCTCGACGTCCATCTTGATCACCTGGGTCAGCGACGGCATCTGCAGGTGATCGGCGACGACGGCGCCGATCGTGTAGCACTCGCCGTCGTCGGACTGCTGGCCGAGCAGGACGAGGTCGGGGCTCTCCCGCTTGAGCGTCTGAGCCAGCGCGTAGCCGGTGGCGGCCACGTCGGAGCCGGCGAGCACGTCGTCGGAGAGGTGCACCGAGCGGTCGGCGCCGAGCGACACCGCCTTGTGCAGCGCCCGTACCGCGGAGTCGGGGCCCATCGTCACGGCGACGATCTCGTCGACCTGAACCTCCCCGCCCTCCTTGAGCTGCATCGCCGCCTCGATGGCGTGCGTGTCGTACGGGTTGAGGTTCTTCTCGCCGCTGCGGTCAAGGCGGCCCGTGGACGGGTCGATGCGCTTGGTCACCGCCGCGTCGGGCACCTCCTTCACCAGCACGCAGATCTTCACTTTCGAGTCCTCCTCTGGGGCAAATCGGACGCGGGGATGGTACCCCCTACGTTGACTCACGAGTCAACGAGCGGCCTCGTCCTTTCCCCAAACGGGGGAGTGGACGCTCGATCAGCGTCCGATGGACGGCGTCAGCGGCTGACCGCGCCCTGGATGAAGTCGATGATGTCCTGGGTCGGCGCGCCCGGCGTGAACACCTCGGCCACCCCGAGGTCCTTGAGCTCGGGGATGTCGTCGGCCGGGATCGTCCCGCCCACCGTCACGATCACGTCGTCGATGCCCTGCGCCTTGAGCAGCTCGACGACCCGCGGCACCAGCGTCATGTGCGCGCCCGAGAGGATCGACAGTCCGACCGCGTCGGCGTCCTCCTGGAGCACGGTCTCGACGATCTGCTCCGGCGTCTGGTGCAGGCCGGTGTAGATGACCTCCATGCCGGCGTCGCGCAGGGCGCGCGCGATGATCTTCGCCCCGCGATCATGGCCGTCCAGGCCGGGCTTGGCGACGACCACGCGGATCTTCCGTTGGGTGACGGTGGCGCTCATGGGGCGCCCAAGGATACGCGAGCGGGCGCGCGGGGCGCGGCGAGCTACCGAACGCGGATCGTCTCGTCCATCCCGGGGTGGATCGTGCAGTGCAGCTGGTAGACGCCCTTCTTCGTCAGCTTCTTGGAGAAGCTGCCGCTGGTCTGGGTGCTCGAGCGGAACGTCACCGGCCCGCGGCGGACGGTGACGTTGTGCGGCGCCCTGCCTTTCCAGACCCACCTCACCGTCGTGTTCTTCTTGACCGTCATGGTCTTGGGCGTGAAGGAGTTGTCCCTGATCGTGACCGTCCTGGTCTTGGCAAAGGCGGGGACGGCAAGGATGGCGCCGGCGGCGGCGACGGCCAGGGCGGGAGCGATGAGTCGCTTCATGCGAGGGGACCTCGGGTGGCTGGCTGGTCGAGGGGACGGACGCGCGGGGAGCGCCGATCCTTCCCGCCTTTCGGCGGCGAGTCTCCCACAACGACGAGGGGCGCCACTCGGGCGCCCCTCGCAACGGCTTGCGGCCGGGCCGGACTACGCGGCCTCGCGCAGATCCTGCAGCTCGCCCATCTCCGACAGGCGCTGCAGCGCGCGGGCCTCGAGCTCGCGGGCCTCCTTGGCCGTGACACCGAGCTTGCGCTCGATGCGCTCGCCCGGAGCCAGGATCTCGCCGCCGGCGCCGAAGCGTGCGGCGATCACCTTCTGCTCGGCCTCCGGCAGCAGCTTGACCGCGCGCTCCAGACGGGCGCGGATGTCGAGCTCCTGCACGGCCTCGTCGGGCGCCGGACCGTCGGACGGGCGCAGCTCGCCGAGCGTGGCCGAGTCCGAGTCGTCGCCGACACGGCGATCCAGGCTCGGCGGCTCGTAGTCGAGCGCGCGGATGCGGGTGACCTCGTCGACCTCGAGACCGGCCTCCTCGGCGATCTCGGCATCGGTCGGGTCGTGCTCGAGGCGAACCGTCAGCTCACGCTCGACGCGGCCGACCTTGCGGGCCCGCTGCGCGATGTGCGCGGGCAGGCGAATCGTGCGCGCCCGGTTGTCCAGGCCGCGCTGGATCGCCTGGCGGATCCACCAGGTCGCGTACGTCGAGAACTTGTAGCCCTTGCGGTAGTCGAACTTCTCGACCGCGCGGATCAGCCCGAACATGCCCTCCTGGACGATGTCCGCGAACGGCATTCCCTGGCCCTGATACCGTCGAGCGATCGACACGACCAGGCGGATGTTCGAGTTGATCATCCGGCCCTTGGCATGGAGGTCTCCCTGCTCGACGCGCTTGGCGAGCACAACCTCCTCTTCCTTTGTCAGGAGCGGATAGACGGACGCCTGCTCGAGGAGCAGGTCCGTCGGCTCGAGCTCGTCGAGCGGCCGCTCATGGAGGCGATCAACCGCCACGCTTCATCACTTCCTTCATCAAGGTCAAAATATCCGAGTTCAAAGGTATGTATTCTATGCCATTACCGTTGTTTTCGCAACGATGCAACGGTTGGCTGGGCGCAATGTTGCGCCCTTGAGCGCAAGAACCTCGGCATTCGGAGCGAGACGGTCGAACGCGACCGGAGTGCGCGCAGCACATCGGGTTCGCTCCGAGTGCCTCAAAATGGTACCAGGTCTCAGCGGTTTCGGCTAGGGGTTGCGTTGACGGGCGCGCCCGAGCGGTCTCGCCTCAGTCGCGCAGCGGGCGGGCGTCGCCGCACCACAGCGCGACGGCGTCCCCTTCGAGCACGTCTGCCCCGTTGGCCGCCCGGCCAATCGGCCCTCGACCGAACGTCCGGCCCGCGGCCGCGACGAGGTTCCCGGCGCGCCGGCCGGTGAGGGTGGCGCGCTCGGCGATCAGGGTCACCGGCCCGAAGACCTCGGCGATCGTGGCGACCTGGCGGCGAGCGCGGCGCAATGGCGCCTCGTCGATGAGGTTGGCGACGTACGCGCCGCCGGGGCGCAGGACGCGGCGGACGTCGGCCAGCGCCTCGACCGTGCAGACGTGGTCGGGCACGCGCGGGCCGACGAACAGGTCCGCGACGGCGGCGTCGAACGAGCGCGGGCGCAGAAGGCGACGCCGGCGCGCGCGTCGGCGGTGCTCACGCGCAGGCCGGGGACCTGGTCGAGGCCGAGCTCCCGGCGGGCGAGCGCGACGATCTCGGCGTCGATCTCGAAGACCCGCGAGCGCGAGCCCGCTCGAGCGGCCGCCAGCCAGCGCGCCAGCGTGCACGCACCGCCGCCCAGGTGCAGGACGTCGAGCGCGTGTGTGACGTGACCGACCAGCGGAGCGGTCACCTGCTGTACCCCGTAGCGAAGCTGGGAGGTCGGAAGCGAAGCGGTGACGAGGACGCCGGCGATCCAGCGCATGTAGGGCAGCTCGAGCTCGAGCGGGTCGGCGAGGTCGACCACCGACGCCTCCAGGCCGTCGACGAGCAGGGTGCGCCGGGAGCCGTCGGCCACGATCCGCGCGCGTCCGGCGCCACCCGCACCGAGCGCGTCCACACCCGCCCGGCGCCGGCGCGCCCCGCCGACCCGGTCCGCGCGGCGCGGGCCGGCGGCGCGGCGCGCGGCTCACCCCGCGATCTCCCCCAGCAGCCCGCGCGCGATCACCAACCGCTGGATCTCCGACGTGCCCTCGTAGATCTCGGTGACCTTCGCATCGCGGTAGTAGCGCTCGGCCGGGAACTCGCGCGTGTAGCCGTACCCGCCCAGCACCTGGATCGCCTCCCCGTCCACTGCCGCGCGACCCGCGAAGCGAACAACTTCGCCTGCGCCCTCGACTGTGTGAGGCCGACCCGCATCCTTGGCCCGCGCCGCCCGCCACACGAGCGCCCGCGCCGCCTCGATCTCGGTCTGCATCTCCGCCAGCTTGTGGCCGATCGCCTGAAAGCCGCCAATCGCCCGGCCGAACGCCCGGCGCTCCTTGGCGTACCCCGTCGCGAGCTCCAGCGCGGCCTGCGCGATCCCCACCGCCTGCGCCGCGATCCCGATCCGCCCGCCGTCCAGCGTGCCCAAAGCGATGCGCATGCCCTCGCCCGCCGCGCCCAGCCGCTCCGCCGGGCTCGCCTCGAACACCAGGTCCGCGGTCGAAGACGAGTGCAGGCCCATCTTCTCCTCCTCGCGCACCGCCTCGAACTTGCGCACCACGAACGCGCCGACCCGCTCGCCCTCACGCGCGAAGACGTTCACATGCCGGGCGTAGGAGCCGTTGGTCACCCACTGCTTGGCCCCCGTCACCGTCGCGGTGTCCGCGTCGTAGCGCGCCCGCAGCGCACCCGCATCGCTGCCCGAGCCCGACTCCGTGAGCGCGAACGCCGCCAACTCGTGGCCCTGCGCCAACGGCGGCACCATTCGCTCGATCTGGTCGGCGGTCCCGTGCGCAAGCACCGGCAGCGTCCCCGCGCTCGTATGCACCGCCACCGTCACCCCCACCCCAGCATCCGCGCGCGCGAGCTCCTCGAGCACCAGCACATACGACAAGAAGTCCGCGCCCGCGCCGCCGACCTCGATCGGCACGCACACCCCCATCAGGCCCAGCTCGCCCAGCTGGCCGAACACCTTCAACGGGAAGCGGTGCTCGCGATCCCACTGGGACGCCTGCGGGGCGATCACCTCGTCGGCGAACCGCCGCGCCAGGTCACGGATCTCGCGCTGCTCGTCGGTCAGCTCGGACATGCTCATGTCGACCCCCCGTCTTGGCTCGGCATCGTCCGGATCGAGTGCCCGCGGGGCGTCACCGGCGCACCACCCTTCGCGCCACCGTCCCGGCCGCCGCCACCGCCACCGCCGCGGCGCCGATCTTCAGCCTCCGGCCCAGCGTCTCGAAGCGCATGACCTCCCAGCCCTCGTCCCGGGCAACACGGGCGAGCTCGGCATCCGGATTGACCGCGACCGGGTGACCGACGGCCCGCAGCATCGGCAGATCGGAGGCCGAGTCGCTGTACGCCCACGACGCGCTCAGGTCGATGCCGTGCGCGCCGGCCAGCTGGCGCATGCGGACCGGCTTGCCCTCGCCGTAGTTGAACGGGCCCTGGATGCGGCCCGTGAGCACCCCGTCCTCCTCCTCGAGCTCCGTGCCGAGCCCGCCGTCGAAGCCGAGCACGGTCGCGAGCATCTCGGCGGTGCCCTGGGTCGCGGCGGTGCAGATGAACACGGGGCGACCCGCGTCCTGGTGCTCGTAGGCGACCTGCAGCATCCGCGGGTACAGACGCGGCAGCACGCCGGCAAGGACCATCGGGGCCAGGCGCGCGAACTCGATCGCGCGGTGGCCGGCGATGACCGCCCCCACCCGCTCGCGGACCCGGGCCGTCGCCTCGTCGGTGGAGCCCTGGAGGCGGAACTGCAGGTTCGCCCACGCGTCGGCGTAGAGCCGGCGCCGCGGGATCAGCCCGGCGCGGGCGCCGGCCCGCGCCCAGTGGAAGCCGGACGAGCCGGCCATCAACGTGCGGTCGAGGTCGAAGAAGGCGGCTTCAGCGCCCACCGCCGCCACCTTGCATGGGCATCAGATCAGCGACGGGCTGCGCCGCTCCGCTGGTGACCGCTTCGCTCCCGACCTCCCAGCTTCGCTCTGAGATACCGATGGTGACCGCTCCGCTGGTGACCGCTTCGCTCCCGACCTCCCAGCTTCGCTCTGAGATACCGATGGTGACCGCTCCGCTGGTCGGTCAAGTTAGACGCGGACGATCACAGCATCGCCCTGCCCGCCGCCCGAGCAGATCGCCGCGCAGCCCAGCCCGCCGCCCCGCCGGCGCAGCTCCAGGATCAGCGAGCCGAGGATCCGGGCGCCGGACGCGCCGATCGGGTGGCCGAGCGCGACCGCGCCGCCGTTGACGTTGACCTTCTCCTCGTCGATGCCAAGCACGCGCACGGAGTTCAGCGCGACCGAGGCGAACGCCTCGTTGATCTCCCACAGGTCGATGTCCTCGGCCCGCAGGCCGGCGCGCTCGAGCGCCTTCTGGGCCGCGCTGGCGGGCGTGCGCGCCAGGTAGGCGAACTCGTCCGCGGTCTGCGCGTGGGCGACGATCTCGGCCAGGGCCTCCTTGCCGTTGGCCTTCGCCCACGCGTCGGAGGCGAGCACGAGCGCGCCGCCGCCGTCGTTGACCCCCGGCGAGTTGCCGGCGGTGTGCGTGCCCTCCTTCGAGGCCAGGCCCGGGAGCTTGGCCAGCGTCTCCAGCGACGTGTCGCGGCGCGGCGCCTCGTCGATCTCGACGACCGTCTCGCTCTTGCGCGACTTCACCGTGATCGGGGCGATCTCCTCGGGCAGGCGGCCCTCATCCGTGGCCGTGACCGCCCGCTCGTGCGAGCGCAGCGCCCACTTGTCGAGGTCCGCGCGGGTCATCTCGAGCTCGTCGCCGATCTCGGTCGCCTCGACGAACATCTGCTTGCCGGTGAACGGGTTCGTCAGCCCGTCGTGGACCATCGCGTCCAGCGCCTTGACGTCGCCCATCCGGAAGCCGAACCGCGCGCCCGGCAGCAGCCACGGCGCGTTCGACATCGACTCCATCCCGCCGCCGACGCCGACCTCCACGTCGCCGGCGCGGATCGCCTGGTCGAGCAGCACGCTCGCGCGCAGGCCCGAGGCGCAGACCTTGTTGATCGTCTCCGAGGAGACCTCCTTGGGGATCCCGGCCTTGATCTGCGCCTGGCGCGACGGGATCTGGCCGATGCCGGCCTGCAGGACCTGGCCCATGATCACGTGGTCGACCTGCTCGGGCTCGACACCGGCTCGCTCGAGCGCGGCGCTGACGGCGTGCGCGCCGAGGTCGGTGGCCTGCAGTGAGGCGAGGGCTCCGCCCATCTTGCCGATGGGGGTCCGGGCGGCGCTGAGGACGACGGTCTTGGTCATCGGTACGGCCTCTCCTTGGTCAGCGAATCGTGCCCGGATCCTAGACTTCCTGGGTCCTATGGAGGTCATCGCTACCACCGCGGCTGCGCGGGACACCGACGCCGACACCGTGGTCGTCGGCGTTTTCGAGGGCAAGGACGTCGCCCACGACCTCGAGGGCGCGCCGCTGCAGGCGCTCCTGGAGGCCGGCGAGGCGCGCCGCTCGTTCACCCACGTCGCCCTCGCGCATGCGGAGGGCAAGCGCTGGCTGCTCGTCGGCCTCGGGGCGCGCGACGACTTCGACGCCGAGCGCGCCCGCGCGGTCGCCGCGACCGCCGCGGGGCGCCTGGGAGACCTCGGCACCCGCGTCCTGTGCTGGGAGGTCCCCCACCACGTCGACGCCGACGTGGTGGAGGCGCTCGTCGAAGGCACGCTGCTGGCCACCTACCGCTTCGACCGCTTCCGCCGGGCGCCCGAGGAGCCGCACGCGCGACTCGAGCGGCTGATCGTCTCCGACCACCACGACCGCAGCGCCGCCGCCGAGGCCGGCCGCGTCGTGGGCGAGGCGCAGAACGCCGCGCGCGACCTGGCCAACACGCCGGCCAACGTCATGACGCCGGCGGCGCTGGGCGAGCGCGCCCAGGAGCTGGCGCGCGAGCACGCCGCGGTGTCGGCGACGGTAGAGGGCCGGGCGGAGATCGAGGCGCGCGGCATGGGCGCGTTCGCCGCGGTGGCGCGCGGGACGCACGCCGAGCCGGCGCTGATCACGGTCCGCTACGAGCCCGCGGGGGCGACCGGTCCGCTGGTCGGGCTCGTCGGCAAGGCGGTGACGTTCGACAGCGGCGGCCTGTCGATCAAGCCCGCGGCGAGCATGGTCGCCATGAAGTACGACATGGCCGGCGGTGCCGCGGTGCTGGAGGCGGTCGGGGCGATCGCGAGGCTCGGGCTGCCGGTCCAGGTGCTCGCCGTCGTGGGCGCCACCGAGAACCTCATCGACGGGTCGGCGATGAAGCCGGGCGACGTCGTGCACACCAAGGCCGGCCTGACCGTCGAGGTCAACAACACCGACGCCGAAGGGCGGCTCGTGCTCGCCGACTGCCTGGCCTACGCGGTCGAGGAGGGCGCCGAGCGGCTCGTCGACGTCGCCACGCTGACCGGCGCGATCCTGTCCGCGCTCGGACGCACGCACGCGGGGCTGATCGGCGACGACGACGCGTGGTGCGCCGCGGTCGTCGAGGCCGGCCGGCGCAGCGGCGAGATCGTCTGGCGCCTGCCGCTGCATCCCGAGACCGCGGAGCTCGTCAAGGGCACGGTCGGCGATCTGGTCAACGCGGTCGAGAGCCGCGTCGCCGGCTCGATCACCGCGGCGGAGCTGCTCGTCCGCTTCACCGGCGACGTGCCCTGGGCGCACCTCGACATCGCCGGCGTGGCCTGGGACTCCGGGAAGGCCTACGTACCCAAGGCCGCCAGCGGCTGGGGCGTGCGTCTTCTGGTGGAATTGGTCCGCGCGCTCGCGTAGGTTCTGGGCATGGCCGACCAGACCGCCACCGCCCGCCGCTCGGTGGGCACGTACGACTCCTACGCCGAAGCTCAGCGTGCCGTCGACCGGCTGTCCGACCAGGGGTTCCCGGTCGAGCGGGTGGCGATCGTCGGGCGCGGCCTGCGCTTCGAGGAGCAGGTGCTGGGCCGCGAGACAGTCGGCTCGTCCGCCCTGCGCAGCGCGGGCCAGGGCGCCGTGGTCGGTGTCCTGTTCGGGCTGTTCCTGTGGGCCATCTCGGCCAACGACGTGGCCGCCGGGTGGCTGATCCTCTACGGCCTGGTGTGGGGCGCCGTGCTCGGCGCGATCCTCGGGGCGATCTTCCACGCGGCGTCGGGCGGCCAGCGCGACTTCCGCTCGGCGAGCCGGATGAGCGCCGACCACTACGACGTGATGGTCGACGACGCGGTCGCCGGCGAGGCGACGCGGATCCTCGACGGCGGCGCGCCGGCGCCAAGCGAGCCGACGCCGCCCGCCAGCGGCCCGCAACCGCCGCCCCAAGCCTGAGCGCCGGCGGCAGATTCGCCGCGCGCCCCCCGGACTAGGCTGCCCGAGGTGCGCCGCGCCCTGCTGCTCTGGCTGCTGCTGTTCGCCGTCTACTCCGCCACCGTCGGGCTCGACGCCGGCCCCGGCCAGCGCTGGTCGGCCCGGGAGGGCCACGTCCTGCTCACGGCGGAGTCGCTGGCCTCCGACGGCGACCTCGACCTGCGCGGCCAGTACGCCGGGGACGCCTGGCGAACGTTCGGCGGCCCGCCGCTGCGGCCCACGGCGGCCCCCGTGGAGGGGCGGTTGCTCGAGCCCCAGGGCATCGGGTTCCCGCTGCTCATCGCGCCCGCGTACGCGCTCGGCGGCACGACGCTCGTGCAGCTCTGGCTGGCCGCGCTCACCGCGCTCGGTTTCGTGTGCGCCGCCGCCCTCGCCCGACGGCTCGTCCCCGAGCCGTGGGCGACGAGCGCAGCGGTGGTCGCCGGGCTGTCGCCGCCGATGGTCGCCGCGGCGACGCGCGTCTCGCCGGAGGCGGTCGGGGGCGCGCTGCTGGCCGCGGCGGCACTCGGCGCGCTGCGCGTGCGCGAGCGGCCGGGCCGGCGGCCGGCGGTGGGCTCGGCCAGCGCGATCGCCCTGCTGCCGTGGCTGGCGACCTCGCTCGTGCCGGTCGCCGGTGTCTGTGCCGCCGCGCTGGCGCGCTGGCTCAGCCGCCGCCGGCAGCGCTTCGCCGCGTTCCTGGCGCTGGAGGTCGTGCTGTTCTCCGGCGTGCTGTTCATCACGCTCACCGACCGCCTGTTCGGCGGCCTGACGCCGTACGCGTCGTCGCTGGACGCGGGCGGAGCGCTCGGCACGAGCTCGGTGGGCGAGGTGCTCGGGCGCTGGCCGAGGCTCGTCGGCTGGTGGCTGGACCGCGACGACGGGATGCTGCGCTGGGCGCCGTTCGCCGCGCTCGGGTTCCTGGCGCTGTGGCTGCTGTGGCGCTCGCGCCGCGACCGGCTGGCGGTCGCCGTCGGCGACCAGGTGGACGTCGAGGTGGCGGCCGGGTTCCTCGCCGCGCTGTGCGCCACGCAGCTGGTGGTCGCGACCTTCCTGGCCCCCGACCTGCATGGCGCGTGGGCGCCGGCGCGGCTGCTGGTGCCGATCGTCCCGGTCGGCGCGGCACTGGCGGCCTGGGGCCTGCGCCACGCACCGCGCGCCGGCGCGGCCCTGGCCGCGGTGACGCTCGCGGGCAGCGCGTGGCTGATCCTCGGCGCGCGGTTCGGCGACGGGACGCTGCAGCCGCCGCGCGGACGCTGCCGTGGGGCGGCGTCCAGGACGTGCTGCCCCGGTTCGCGGGGCAGCTCGGCGCCGGCGAGGCGATCCTGGTGGCCGCCGTCGCCGTGGCCCTCGCCGCGCTGGTCGCGCGCGAGCGGCGGACGTGGCTCGAAGCGCGCCGGCACCTTCCCGGCGGCGTAGCGCGGCGGCCCTGAGCGGCCGCCGCCGACGCCCGTCAGACGTTGGCGCCGGCCTTCTCGAGCAGCGTGCGTGCGGCGCTGGCCGGGTCCAGCCGGCGCGCCACCACCTCGTCGAGCAGCTCCGCGAAGCTCGGGTCGCCGGCGAGGCTCTCCTCGAGCCGCCGCCGCATCCGCGCCGCCGCGAGCGCCACGACCTCGTTGTGCAGGTTGCGCCGCCGCCGCTCGCTCAGCGTGCCCTCGGCCTCGATGTGCGCGCGATGCGCGTCGAGCTGCTCGACGAGCGCGTCGATCCCCTCGCCGCGCGTCGCCTCCGTCTTGACGATCGGCACCCGCCATGAGTCGGCCCCGCCCGCCCCCAGCGACAGCACCCCGCGGATCTCCCGGACCATGGTGTCGGTCAGCGGGTGGTCGCACTTGTTGACCACGATCACGTCGGGGATCTCCATGACCCCGGCCTTCAGGGCCTGGATCGAGTCGCCCGAGCCCGGCATCAGCACCAGGACGACGGTGTCCGCGTGGTCGATGATGTCGACCTCGGCCTGCCCGACCCCCACCGTCTCGAGGAACACGTCCTCCTTGCCCGAGGCGTCCATGAGCAGCGCGGCCTGCAGCGCCGCCTCGCTGAGCCCGCCGAGCGCGCCGCGATTGGCCATCGAGCGAATGAAGACGCCGGGGTCGAGGAAGTGCTCGGTCAGGCGGATGCGGTCGCCGAGCACCGCGCCGTGGGTGAACGGCGACGACGGGTCGATCGACAGCACGCCGACCTGCCGGTCCGCCGCCCGGCGCGCCTTGGTGAGCGCCCCGATCAGCGTCGACTTGCCGACGCCGGGCGGGCCGGTGAAGCCGGACACGGCCGCCCGGCCGGTGTGCGGATAGACCTCGCGAACGATCTCGTAGCCGGCTGGATCCTCGTTCTCCACCAGCGTGATGGCCCGCGCCAGCGCGCGGCGATCGCCTTCGAGCAGGCGCTGGGCAAGGGAGGGCTCGGCGGTCATGGGGGGCCGCATGATGGCACGGCGGGCGGCCCGACTACGATGCCCCGGGTCCGATGAAGCCCGTGCTGTCCCCGGTCGATCCGCCGGCCGTCAAGCCGCTCGTGCGCGGTGAGCCGCCGCCGCTGCACGGGGGGCCGCTCACGCTGCTGCGCTTCATGCGCCGCAACCACATGCTCACGTTCGGCTATGCCCGGCTGCTGGTGCGCCTCGCCTGGCTGAAGCTGCGCTGGCGCGGCCGGCTGCGCACCGACGGCATCGCCTTCGTCTGCCCGCGGGTGACGTTCGAGATCGGCCGCGACGCGGTCGTCCATCTCGGCCGCTGGTCGTGGATCGGCCACGGCAGCAAGATCCGCGCGCACGAGGGCGAGGTCCGCATCGGCGCGAAGACCGTGCTCGGCCAGGAGTGCACGATCTCGGCGTTCCAGCACGTGGCGATCGGCCGCGAGTGCATCGTCGCCGACCGGGTCATGCTCATCGACTTCGACCACGGGGCGGTCGAGGTCGAGCGCCCGATCCGCCAGCAGGGCATCTACAAGCGCGACGTGGACGTCGGCCACAACGTCTGGATCGGCTACGGGGCGTGCATCCTGCGCGGGACCACGGTCGGCAACAACGCGATCGTCGGCACGTCGAGCGTCGTGACGAAGGACGTGCCGGCCAACGCGGTCGTCGGCGGGGTGCCCGCGCGGGTGCTGCGGATGCGTCCGGTGCCGCGGTCGATGCGCTGGGCGTGAGCTGGTGGCCCGTCCCGCAACCGCTAGCCGGTCTTCGTGCCGGTGACGAGCAGGTAGTCGAACGGGAGCGCCAGGCCCTCGCCGCCGCCGGTGTCCCAGTCGGTGAACAGCGCCTGGAGATCGGCGCGCAGCGCCGGCATCCCGCCGGCCGCGTCGACCGCCTGGCGCGCGGTGCGCATCTCGCCGGCGAGGCTCGTCTCGACGAACGCCACGGCCTCGGCGGCGTCGCGGAACCGCCAGACGACGTCGTCGCGCCGCTCCGTCTCGACTCGCACGCCGCGCGGCGCGAACAGCTCGCGCAGACCCTGCGGGGTCATCCACGGCGGCGGCTTCGGCGGAGGTGGATCGGGGTTCGGCAGGTGGCGGGCGATGACGCCGCGCATCGCGGCGGCGAGCCCATCGATCGGCCATGTCGTCAGGCCGAGCCGCCCGCCGGGGGTGAGCACGCGGGCCAGCTCGCCCGCGGCGACGGCGGGTCGCGGCGCGAAGATGACGCCGAAGGTCGAGACCACGGCGTCGAAGCGATCCTCTTCGAACTCGAGCGCCTCGGCGTCGCCCTCGATGAAGTCGATGTCGAGCCCCTCGTCGCGAGCGCGCTGGCGGGCGACGTCGAGCAGCTCCGGCGTCAGGTCGACGGCAACGACGGATGCCCCGGCACGTGCGGCGAGCAGCGCGGCTTTGCCGGTGCCCGTCGCGACATCGAGGACCTCGGCGTCGTCAAGCGGCAACAGGCGCCCGATCAGCGCCGCGGCCGCGGGGCGCAACCGTACCCCGATCGACGGGTAATCGCCGTCGGACCACTCGGCGCGGACGGCGGCCGGGTCGGACACGCCGCCAGCCTACCGGCGGCGCGGCTCTGCGCGACGCAGGCGACTCCGCTGGCTGCGCGGCGGCGGCCGGCGCGGCTCTGCGCGCGGGCTACCCGCCGCAGGTCGGCCAGGCCGACGGCCCCTGCACCCGCAGGAGGATCGCCGCGCGTCGGTCCTGCTCGGCCTCGCTGGCCGCGGCGGGATCGCCGGCACCGCCGACGGCGGCCCACGTCTCGCGGCTGAACTGGTACTTGCCGCGGTACTGGCCGTCGCTGGAGACGGCGGTCGGGTCGCCCCCCGACTCGCAGCGGGCGATCTGCTCGAGCACGCCGCCGGCCGGCGCGGACGACGTCGCCGAGGTCGAGCGAGAGGTGGTCGCCGCGGGCGACAGGCCGAGCGCGCTCAGGGTCAGCGGGCCGGCGATGCCGTCGACGCTCAGGCCGTGGGCGCGCTGGAAGCGGCGCACGGCGGCGCGCGTCTGCGGACCGTAGACGCCGTCGGCCGGGACGCCGAGCGCCTGCTGCAGCGCGCTCACGCCGCCGCCGGTCGCGCCGGCGCGCAGCACGGCGCTGCCGTGGCCGGCGGGCGCGGCGAGCGCGCCGCTGGTCAGGCTGGTCAGGCAGAGCAGCGCGACGGCGGCGGCGCCGCGGCTGAGCAGGCGCCGCCGGCGCCGTCGGAACGCTGCCGCACGCCGCGCGTGCGAGCGCCGCAGGGACTCGCGCCAGGGGTCCGGCGCGGGCGCGCGCTCACCCCTGGCGTCGTGGGTGATGGACGCGCGCACCTCCTGGGCGTCGTGCGCGATCGACGCGCGCACCTCCTGGGCGTGGTGCGCGGTGGATGCGCCGTCCTCGCCTGACGTCGCGAGCGGTGGACTCGGGCTCGCGCGCCATGGGCGCGGGGCGTACTTGGCGATGCATGGACACGTCGGAAGCTCCCTGGGTCTCGACGCCTGCGGGGTTAGCTGTCGGGCTCGCGCTGGACCTGCGCTACGCCGCATGCGTGGCGGCGATTCGCCCCGAGGCCGGTGGCCGGCCCCAGTGGGTCCCCGCTCCCGGCCGCACGGTGCGACCGAGACTCGGCTCGTTATGGATACGACGAAGCGGGCAACGTTAGCGCCCGCGCCGGTGGGATGCTCGTCCGCGGCACCGTTCGCCCGTCCGCGGCCAGCCGCGGATGCGCCGTCAGGTCATGCGCCGACGGTCCGACGCCGAGCGGCACGGCGCCCGTGCGCGGGCGCCGATGGGCTCAGATCCGGGCGAGCCGCGGCGCCAGCGAGCGCAGCGCGGGCGGCGCTGCGGCGCCCAGCGCGGCGCGCACGCCGGCGGTGTGGGTCGCGACCCGCTCGCGCGCGTACGGCTCGGCCAGGTCGCGCGAGACCATGAACGCCCAGTCGCTGGACTGCAGCATCAGCAGCTCGCGCAGCGCCCGGTCGTTCGCCCCCGCCCCGGCCGCCACCACGTCGAGCTCCGCCCGGCGCTGGGTCCAGGCGATGTCGGCCACCTGCGGCCCCGACCACGTCCACAGGGTCCGCGGCGTCCCCCACGTCGACACCGGCAGGTCCGCGGGCGCGGGGCCGGCGCCATGGCGCGCGAGCGCCTCGTCGAGCGGCACGACCGCCAGCCCCGCGCGGGCGGCCTGCGCGAGCACCGCGGCCAGCCAGTCGACGCCCTCGTGCCACCAGTGGCCGAGCAGCTCGGTGTCCAGCGCGCACACGCAGAGCCCGCCGCCGGCCAGGCGCGCGCCGGCCCGGGCCACGAAGTCCGCCGCGTCGGCGGCGACCTGCGCGGCCGCTCGGGCCGGGTCGTAGACCGCGCCGTCGTTGGCCCACGGCTTGTGCTGGCAGCCGGTGAGGCGGTGGCTGTCGCGGTACGCGGCCGCCGCCGGATAGCCGTCGCGGCCCCAGACGAGGTCGATGACGGCGCGGTCGATCGGCACGAGCAGCGGCCCGGCGGGCGTCCGCGCCGGCCCGTCCAACCCGGGCATCTCGACGCACACGGCCCGCACGCCGGCCTGCGCGAGCAGGGGATCGAGCCACGGCGCGTACGCGCACTCGGGCAGCCACAGCCCGCCGCCCCAGACGCCGAACCGGGCGCGATGGGCCGCGATCCCCGTCTCCAGCTGCAGCCGCACCCCGGCGTCGGTGGCCACCAGCGGCAGCACGGCGTGCGTCGCCGCCGAGGTCCACGCCACGTGCGCGGCGAACGCGCGCACCAGGTCGCCGCCCCGCGCCGCCATCGCCTCCGCCGCCCTCGCGTACTGCCCATAGGCGCGACGCAGCTCGCGCGCCACGGCGGGCTCGGCGGCGCCGGCGTCGAGCTCGTGCGAGCGGCGGCGCAGATCGCGTGCGAACGCGTCGAAGCGCGCGGCCACGCCGGGCGCCTCGAGCTGGTCGGCTAGCACCGGGGTCACCGACAGCGTGACCAGGCCCGGCGCCGCGTCGAGCACGTCGAGCAGCGGCAGGTACGACGTCGCGATCGCCTCCCACAGCCACTCCTCGCCGAACGGCCAGGCGCCGAAGCCCTCGACGTAGGGCATGTGGGTGTGCAGGACGATCGCCAGCTCGCCCGGTGCCGCCCGGCCGTCACCCGCGCGCACAGGGCCCGGGTGCGATTCGCTCAGGGCGGATCCGCTCACGGCCGCAGCACGGCGAGGAAGTCGAGCGCGCCGGCGAGGTCCCGCGCGCCCTCCCCGTGCAGCGCGAAGTCCCGCACCGAGATCGCCGGCGTGAAGCGATCGTAGAACGGCTTGGTGATCCGCAGGCGCGCGTGGACCGCGTCCCAGCCGGCGTGGCGGAGCGCCAGCTCGTGCGCGCGCAGCTTGCCGGCGTGGAACAGCCCATACAGCTCGACCGAGGCGAAGTGCGCCGCGCACAGCGCCCGGAACTCCTCGGGCCGGTACTCCTTGACGTGCCACGGGTTGCCCGACTTCGCCGCGCCGTCCGGCGCGAGCGTGAGGACGTTGGGCGTCGTCACGTACACCACGCCCCCGGGGCCCACGAGCCCCTTGAAGTGCTCGAGCACCTCGTCGGGGTTGCGCACATGCTCGATCGTCTGCAGGAACACGACGGCGTCGGCGGCCTGCGAGAACGTCTCGACGAGGTCGCGCGCGAAGCGCAGGTTCGGCCGCACGTAGCGCCGCCGGGCGTGCTCGAAGGCCTCCGGGTTGGCCTCGACGCCGACCACCGACGCGGCGCCGGCCGCGGCCAGCACGTCGGACCCGTAGCCCTCGCCGCACGCCATGTCGACGACGCGCAGCCCGGCCACGCGCCGCGCGATCCACCGGTAGACGACGAGATGACGCCGGTACCAGTAGTTCTCCTCGGGCACGTCGGGCAGCGTGCGCTCGCCGGTCAGCTCGAGCGGGGGCACGCCGGGCGGCTGATCGCGCTGGACGTAGCGGGCAGGCGCGTCGGTCATCGGGCGGGCGAGCTTAGTGGGCGTCTACACTCCCCGCCCCGATGGCCGCCGAGCCGCTCACCGCGGACGTCATCCGCGACGCCAACACGCGCTACCACGACGTGGCCGCCGCCCAGTACGACACGAAGTGGGGCATCGACTTCGGCGGGATCGGCCAGGCCCAGGTGGTGGGCAAGATCGGCCAAGCGCGCTTCGGCGGCGCGCGTCGGCACGTTCGGGCGGTCGCTGGAGATCGGCGCCGGCACCGGCTACTTCAGCCTGAACCTGCTGCAGGCCGGCATCGTGCGCGAGGCGGTGGCCACCGACATCTCCCCCGGGATGCTCGACGCGCTCCAGGCCAACGCGCGCCGGGTCGGCCTCGACGTCGAGACGGTCGCCTGCGACGCCGAGGCGCTGCCGTTCGCCGACGAGAGCTTCGACCTCGTCTTCGGCCACGCCGTCCTGCACCACCTGCCGCACCTGGACGTCGCGTTCTCCGAGCTGCGTCGCGTGCTGCGCCCGGGCGGCACGTTCGTCTTCGCCGGCGAGCCGTCGCGGGTCGGCGACCGGCTGGCGAGCGTGCCCAAGCGCGCCGCCACCGTCGCGTCGCCCGTGTGGCGCGCCGCGCTGCGCGCCCGGCCGTCGACCGACCCCGGTCGCCACGGCGACGCCGATCCCGAGCTCGCCCGCATCGTCGACGTCCACGCGTTCGTGCCCGAGGAGCTCGAGCGCCACGCCCGCGATGCCGGCTTCGAGGCGGTGCAGGTGCGCGGCGAGGAGCTGCTGGCCAACTGGTTCGGCTGGGCCAACCGCACGCTCGAGGCGACCGCGGAGCCCGACGACGTGCCGATGGCCTGGCGTCGGTACGCCTATCACGGCTACCTGCTGCTGCAGTCGGTCGACCGCCGCCTGCTCGAGCCCCGCCTGCCGGCCCGCATCTTCTACAACCTCATGATCACCGGCCGCCGGCCCGCATAGCGACGGCGCCCCTCGGCCGGCCCAGGGCATGGCGCCATGGCGCTCGTAGACTGCGGGCGACGGTCCATGCCCGACAGCCCGTTGCGCGACTTCCCGCTGTTTCCCCTCGGCATCGTCGCCCTGCCGACGGAGTACGTGCCGCTGCACATCTTCGAGGAGCGCTACAAGACGATGATCGACGCCTGCCTGGAGCAGGAGCGCGAGTTCGGCATCGTCTGGCTCTCCGATGAGGAGCTCAAGGCGGTGGGGTGCGCGGTGGCGATCGACCGCGTGCTCGAGCGCATGGACGACGGGCGGCTGAACATCCTCTGCCGCGGGACCACCCCGTTCCGGCTCGTCGAGCGCCAGGACGACCTGCCGTATCCGGCGGGCACGGTCGAGCTGCTGGAGGATCGCGACGAGCCGCTCGACCCGGTGGTGGCCGAGCGGCACGGTCGTCGTACGTCCAGCTCGTGGCGGCCGCCACCGACCGCACGCTCGAGCCCGACGAGGTGGCCGAGATGACCGCCTACGAGATGGCGGCGACCGTCGACTTCGGGCTCGAGGCCAAGCAGGGGCTGCTCGACCTGCGCTCGGAGAACGCGCGGATGCGGCTGGTCGACCGGCTGTTCCGGGCGGCCGCGAAGCGGCTGGACTACGTCGAGCGCGCGCAGGCGCGGGCCAAGAGCAACGGCAAGGTCCGCTTCGGCTGAGCCCCGACCGCCGCACGGGTCGGCGGGCGCGCAGCGCGCGGCGGGCCGCGAGCGGCGGGCCACGGGCCACGAGCCACGAGCCACGAGCCACGAGCCACGAGCGGCCTACATCGCGCTGGCCAGCGCGAGCGGCCACCGACGCCGCGCCCCGGGCGCGGATCTGCCCGCCCACCATGGCCAGCGTCCAGCCGCTGAGGCGCTGGTCGTCGAGCAGCAGGCCGCCGCCCGCCGGCACCGACGCCGCCACGCGGAAGCGGCCGCGGACGTTGGCGACCCGCTGGGCGGCGTTGGCCATCTCGCGCTGCGGTGGGGCGTCGGCCACGATGCGCTCGACCACCGGCGCGACCGCCAGCCCGAGCGCCGCGCCGAGCCGCTGCGCCGCGTCGGCGAGCACCGGCCCGTGCGCCCGCGAGGGCACCCAGGTCAGCCATGTCACCTCCGGCTGCCAGGCGCGCAATATCCGCCAGCGCACCGACCACCTCGTCGTCGAGGCGTCCCGCGCGCAGACCGTCCGCGATCGCCGGCCACCACCCCGGGTCGCCGATGCGCGCCAAGGCCCGCCCGGGCTCGATCTGCGCCTCCGGCGGGATCTTGCGCATCCGGCCCTCGGGGTCGGGCGCCATCCGCTTGGCCTCGAGCACCAGCGGCTGCGAGCGCAGGTGCAGCTGGCCCGCGCGCACGAGTGCCGGGTCGAGGGCGATCGCGAAGCGCGGCTGCGTGCACACCGCGCAGCGGCCGCAGTCCTGCGGGTCGGGGTCGTCGAGCTGCTCCTGCAGCGCGTGCGCATCAGGCAGCGGCCGTCGGTGCCGTAGCGGGCCATCGCGGCCTGCTCGGCCCGGCGCAGCTGCGTGACGGCCCGGTAGCGCTCGGCGTCGTAGCGCCAGCCGTGGCCGGGCACCAGTGTCCAGCGCGTCCCCGCCCGCGCCACCGCGCCCTCGACGTCGAGCACCTTCAGCATCGCCTCCAGGCGCCCGAGGCCGAGGTTGACGAGGCTCGACAGTTCGCGCGTCGTCAGCCCCGTCTCGCCCGCCGCGTCGAGCTGGAGCAGCACCTCGTCGACGCGCTTCGCGAGCCGGGAACGCCTGCTCGATGAAGAAGTCCTGGACCGGTCCTCGGCCCCCGCAGCAGCACCGCGTCGGCGTGGTCCACCCCGCGCCCGGCGCGGCCGACCTGCTGGTAGTAGGCGATGACCGAGCCGGGCGCCTGGTAGTGCACGACGAAGCCGAGATCGGGCTTGTCGTAGCCTGATGCCGAGCGCGCTCGTCGCCACGAGCGCCTTGACGTCGCCGCGCAGCAGGCGATCCTCGGCGGCGACCCGGTCCTCGTTGGCGTGCTCGCCGCTGTAGGCCTCGGCGACGATGCAGTGAGCGATCAAGAAGTCGGCCACGATGCTCGCGTCGCGCTTGGTCAGCGTGTAGACGATCCCGCTGCCCGCCAGCGCGCCCTGCGGCCCCAGCTCGCGCACGAGCCAGGCCAGGCGCTCGGCCGGGCGGGCGAGCTCGACGACCTCCAGGCGCAGCGACGTGCGCGAGCGCCCGCGGCGCGTGCGCAGCTTCGTCTCCGCGCCCCGGTGTCGAGCTGCTCGAGCACATCGGCGACGACACGGTCGTTGGCCGTCGCGGTGGTGCACAGCACGGCGACGCCCGCGGGCAGCGCGGCGAGCATGTCGCGCACCCGCCGGTAATCGGGCCGGAAGTCGTGGCCCCAGTCCGACACGCAATGCGCCTCGTCGATGACCAGCAGCCCCACCCGCCGCGCGAACAGCGGCAGCATCTCGTCGCGGAAGCTTGGGTTGTTCAGCCGCTCGGGGCTGACGAGCAGCAGGTCGACCGCGTCGTCGGCCAGCAGGTCGCGCACCTGGTCCCACGCGTCGCGATTGGTCGAGTTGATCGTGTGCGCCCGCAGCCCGAGCCGCTGCGCCGCCGCGATCTGGTTGCGCATGAGCGCCAGCAGCGGCGAGACGATGAGCGTCGGGCCGCTGCCCGCGTCGCGCAGCAGGCGGGTGGCGACGAAGTACACCGCGCTCTTGCCCCAGCCCGTGCGCTGCACGCACAGCACGCGGGCGCGGTCGCGCACGAGGTCCTCGATCGCCTCGCGCTGATGCTCGCGAAACGTCGCGCTGTCAGCGCCGGTGAGGATCTGGAGGGCGGCGAGCGCGCTGTCGGTCGTCGGCGGGGCCACGGTCATGTCCACGGTAGGCATCGCGGCGGCGGTTCTCGCCCCCCCGGTCGAGAGAGCCGCACGCGCGGCCCGCTACCGTCGGAGGACATGCCCGTCACGCTCGACGTCTGGTCCGACCTCGTCTGCCCGTGGTGCTACATCGGCAAGCGCCGGCTGGCCGCCGCGCTGGCGCAGGAGGCGCCCGGCAGCGTCCACGTGCGCTGGCACGCCTTCCAGCTCCAGCCCGACCTGCCGGTCGAGGGCGTCGACGCGAAGCGCTACTTCGCGGCGAAGTTCGGCGGCGAGGAGCGGGTCCGCGCGATTCACGACCGCGTGAGCGCCGTCGCGCGCGACGTCGGCCTCGAGCTGCGCTTCGATCGCCAGGAGCACGCGCCCAACACGCGGCTCGCGCACCGCGCGGTCAAGCTGGCAGACGACGAGGAGGCGGCGATCGAGACGCTGTTCGCCGCGCACTTCGCCGACGGCGAGGACATCGGCGACCCCGAGACCGTCCTGCGGCTGCTGCCCGACGTCGACCCCGGCGCCCTGCAGCGCGGCGACGGCGACGGCGCCGTCGACGACGACCTGGACGTCGCCGCGCAGATCGGCGTGACCGGCGTGCCGTTCTTCGTGGCGGCCGGACGGGTCGCGATCTCCGGCGCGCACGAGCCCGAGATGCTGCGCAAGGTCATCGAGGCCGGGCGCGAGCAGCAGGCCGCCGCGTAGCTCGCCCTCGCCCCAGTCATCTAGGCGCGCGCCACGACCCCGCCGCGCCGTGGGTCCGCGCCGCCCGAGAGCGTGCCGTCCGCGGCGCGGGCGACGGCCTGCACGCCGCCGAAGAACAGGTTCGGCGCCCGGAACGGCGCGACGGCGCGCCCCGCGGCGCGCAGGCCGTCGAGGTCGATGCCCGGCTCGGCGTAGACGATCCCCTCCTCGAAGTGCAGCCGCGCCGCGTCGACCGCCGCCTGCACGCCCCGCCCGTGATCGACGACCCCCGCGATCGTCTGCAGGATGGCCGAGCGGATGCGGTTGGAGCCCGCGCTGCCGAGCACCAGCTCGACCGCGCCGTCGGCCGACAGCACCACCGTCGGCGCCATCATCGACGGCATCCGGCGTCCCGGCGCGAACGCGTGGAAGCCGAGCGGGTTGAGGTCCTCCTCGCCCATCATGTTGTTGAGGTGCACGCCGGTCCCCGGTACGACGATCCCCGAGCCCTCGCCGTTCGTGCACGTCACGCTGCACGCCCGCCCCGCGCCGTCGAGGACGGAGATGTGCGTCGTCGCGCCCAGCCGCGAGGCCAGGAACCCGTCGGCGAATCCGGGCGCCGCGAGGCCCGCGACGAACGCGCCGGTGCGCTCGGCCTGCGCGCGCTCCATGACCTCGACGAGGTCGATGGCGCGCAGCGGCGGGGGACGGCGATCGAGCAGGGCGAGCGCCAGCGCGAGCAGCACGCCGCCTGCCGACGGCGGCGGGTTGGTCAGCACGTCGCGGCCGCGGTAGCGCACCCCCACCGGCTCGCGCGCCACCGCCTGGTAGGCCGCCAGGTCCTCGCGGGTCAGCAGCCCGCCGCGCTCGCCCAGCCAGGCCGCGACGCGCTCGGCCACCACGCCGGTGTAGAACGGCGCCGCGCCCTGCGCGCCGAGCAGCTCGATGGCGGCGGCCAGCTCGGGCGCGCGGAAGCGCTCGCCCTCGCGCAGGACCGGCCCGGCGGGCGCGAAGATCGCCGCCGCCTGCGGGGTCGAGCGCAGGATCCCGTCCAGCAGCGCGAACACGTAGGCCTGCTGGGCGTTCAGCGCGACCCCCTCGCGTGCGAGCGCCGCCGCCGGCGCGGCCAGCTCGGCCAGCGGCACGCTGCCCCAGCGCTCGACCGCCGAGCACACCCCGGCCGGGGTGCCGTAGGTCCCGCAGGACGCCGCGCCGCAGTTGAACAGCTGCACGGCGTCGCCGAAGGACACCTCGACCGGCATGAGCTCCGCCGAGGCCTCACGCGCACGCCCGCGCCCCGGCGCCACGACGAAGAAGTCGAGCAGCACCGGTGTCTCGCCGGCGCCGGCCACCAGCATGTAGCCGCCCGCGCCGGGGCCGGTGAGCAGCGGCTCGGCCGCCCACGAGGTCAGCATCGCCGCCACCGCGGCATCGACCGCGTTGCCGCCCGCGCGCAGGACCGCCGCCCCGGCCTCCGCCGTCAAGGGGTGGCCGGCGGCGACGATGCCGGTCATGTCAGCGGCGGGGAACGAACTCGGGCACGTCGAGCTCGGTCACTCCGAGCCCGGTCCGCCGAGTCGCGGTGCCCGCGGGCCGCTCGCCGTCGCGCGGCCGCGCCGACGGCGTGCGCCGCTCGATCCGCGGCTCGCCCGCCGGCTCCTCGAGCCGCGTGCGCGCCGGCTTGTCGGCGTAGCCGGTGGCCACCACCGTCACCCACACCTGGTCGTCGAGCTTGTCGTCGACCATGGCGCCGAAGATGATGTTCGCGTCCGGGTGGGCGGCCGCGGAGACGGCCTTGGCCGCGTCGTTGACCTCGAACAGCGACAGGTCCTCGCCGCCGGTGATCGACAGCAGGATCTTGCGCGCCCCGTCCATCGAGGTCTCCAGCAACGGCGACGCGACCGCGGCCATCGCGGCGTCCAGCGCGCGCTTGTCGCCCGTGCCCATGCCGATGCCCAGCAGCGCCGGGCCGGCGTCGGACATGATCGTGCGCACGTCGGCGAAGTCGAGGTTGATCAGCCCCGGCAGCGTGACGAGGTCCGACACGCCCTGCACGCCCTGGCGCAGCACGTCGTCGGCGACCCGGAAGGCGTCCATCATCGACGTCTGCTTGTCGAGGACCGACAGCAGGCGGTTGTTGGGGACGACGATGAGCGTGTCGACCTCGGACCCCAGCGACTCGACGCCGACGTCGGCCTGATCGCTGCGCCGGCGGCCCTCGAAGCCGAACGGCTTGGTGACGACGCCGACGGTCAGCGCGCCGAGCTCGCGCGCGATGCGCGCGACGACCGGCGCGGCGCCCGTGCCGGTGCCGCCGCCCGCGCCGGCGGTGATGAACACCATGTCCGAGCCCTTGAGCAGCGCCTTGATGCGGTCGTACTCGTCCATCGCCGCCTGGCGGCCGAGATCCGGGTTGGATCCCGCGCCTAGCCCGCGGGTGATGTTCGGCCCGATGTGCAGGGTGATGTCCGCGGTCGACTGCTGCAGCGACTGCAGATCGGTGTTGATCGCGATGAACTCGACGCCCTCGACCTCGGCCTCGACCATGCGGTTGACCGCGTTGACGCCGGCCCCGCCGACGCCGACGACGCGCAGCACCGGCTCGCCGTCCATGCGCGGGCGCCCGGACGGCTCGGGATCGACGGCCCGCGCGTACGGGTCGTGCTCGTAGATCGGCTCCGGCGGTCCGAGCATGTCGCGCGGCACCTCGGACTCCGAGGAGAACGCGTGGCGCAGACGCTCCTGCGGCGACGGGATCCGCGGCTCGGGCTCCGGCTCGGGGTCGACGCGGCGGCTCAACGACGGGTGCGGCGCGTGCGGCGGCTCGGATTGCGGCGCCTCGGCGCGCGGCTCCTCGCGGCGGGCCGGCGGCTGCGGCGGCTCGCGCTCGGGCTCGGGCTCGCGGGGCTCGAGCCCCTCGTCCGCGGTCGACCGAAACAGCGCCGCCAGCGGGCCTTCCCGCATGCTCGCTCGCTTACCGCTTCCCATTGCCGAGAACCTCCTTCGCGAGCTCGCGGTAGGACTGCGCCGCCATGCCGTCCGGATCGTACTTGAGCACGGACATCCCCCGTACCGGGGCCTCCGCGAACCGGATCGTCTTCTTGATCCGCGAGGCGAACACGCGGTCGCCGAAGTTCTCCTCGAGGATCTCGATCGCCTCCTTGGCGTGGATCGTCCGGGAGTCGACGAGCGTGGGCAGGATGCCCTCGATGTCGACGTCGGGGTTGAGGTTCTCGCGGATCATCGACAGGGTGTTCTGGAGCTGGACCAGCCCTCGCATGGAGAGATACTCGCATTGGACGGGGACGATCACCTTGTCGGCCGCCGTCAGCGCGTTGATCGTCAGCAGCCCGAGCGAGGGCGGCGTGTCGATGCAGATGAAGTCGTAGTCGTCGCGGATCGCGCGGAACGCCTTCTCCAGCGAGCGCTCGCGTCCGATCTTCGTCGACATCGCGATCTCCGCCCCGGCGAGGTCGATCGAGGCGCACGCCACATCGATCTCGCGCTTGCGGATGACCTCCCGGATCGAGAGGTCGTGCACGAGCACGTCGTACATCGACGTCTCCAGCGAGTCCGGGTCGATGCCCTGCGACATCGTCAGGTTGCCCTGCGGGTCCATGTCCACGCAGAGCACACGATGGCCCTCCTCGGCGAAGGCGGCCGCCAGGTTCAGCGTCGTGGTCGTCTTGGCCACGCCGCCCTTCTGGTTGGCGAACGCGATGACCTTGGCCTTCGAGCTCACAGCAGGCTCCATGTGCGTCGCGTTGGACTCATACGCACGCGGTATTCGCAGGCGCATGCGGTATTCCTTCTGGCGCGATGGTGACGCATATAGAGGACGTACCCGCCCGTGAGCGCGCCCATGGCGACATCCGGGCCACCCGCCAGCTCCTGGGCCGCGCCGCGGGCGCGACCGAGATCGGCGCCAGCCGCTGGCGCATTCCCGCCGGTGCCCGCAACGCGCCCGCGCACGTCCACGCCGACGAGGAGGAGATCTTCCACGTCCTCGACGGCGCCGGATTCGCGTGGCACGAGGGCCGCGCCTACGCGATCGCCGCGGGCGACACGATCGTCGCGCGCATCGGCGCGGGCGCCCACACGCTGTTCGGCGGCCCGCTCGACGTGCTGGCGTTCGGCGAGGGCTCCGACACGCATCTGACCTGGCTGCCGCGCGCCAACGTGATGTGGGCCGGCCCGCGCTGGCTGCCGCTCGACGGGCCGCACCCGTTCGAGGCCGAGGCCGCCCTGGGGCCGCTCGAGCGGCCCGAGCCCGAGGGGCAGCGGCCGCCGTGGATCGTCGCGCTCGACGACCTCGCGACCGAGCGCATCCAGCACGGCGCCACCGACCTCACGCGCCGCCGACCGGGCCGCGTGGCCGGCGCCCGGCGCAGCGGTCTCAACCACGTCGTCATCGCGCCGGGCGCCGAGAGCCATCCGCCGCACTGCCACTCCGCCGAGGAGGAGCTCTTCGTCGTGCTCGACGGCGACGGCGTGCTGCGCCTCGGCGACGACGAGCAGCCCGTGCGCCGGGGGCACGTCGTCGCACGCCCGCCCGCGACCGGCGTGGCGCACAGCTGGGCGGCCGGATCCGGCGGCCTGACGCTGCTGGCCTACGGGCAGCGGCGCAAGGAGGACGCGTGCTTCTACCCGCGCTCGGGCAAGATCGGCTCGCGCGGTCTCGGCGTCATCTACCGCGTCGAGGCGGTCGACTACTGGGACGGCGAGCCGTGATCGCCGCCCACCGGGTGTGGGAGCGCTGAACATCGACCTCCTCGACCACCGGCTGCTCTTCGTCACCGGCAAGGGCGGCGTCGGCAAGTCGACGGTGGCCGCGGCGCTCGGCGCGCTCGCGGCCGACCGCGGCAAGCGCGTCGTCGTAGCCGAGGTCCACCAGCGCAAGGACGTCGAGCACATCGTCACCGCGGCGGGCGCCGACCATGTCTCGATCGACCCGCAGGAGGCGATGGACGAGTACCTCACCGACCAGCTGCCCCGGGCGCTCGCGGAGATCCTGTCCTCCAGCCGCGCGTTCTCCTACCTCGCCGCGGCGACCCCGGGCATGCGCGAGCTGCTGACCGTGGGCAAGGTCTGGGAGCTGGCGCAGGACGAGCGGCGCACGCCGGGCGCCGCGCCGTACGATCTCGTCGTGGTCGACGCCCCCGCCACCGGCCACGGGGTGGCGATGCTCGCCGCTCCGAAGACGTTTGCCGACGCCGCGATGGCCGGGCCGATCGCCCGCCACGCCGGCATCATCCACGAGATGCTGTCGGACCCCGTCCGCACGGCGATCGTCGTGGTGACGACGCCGCAGGAGATGCCGGTCAACGAGACGCTCGCGCTGCGCGAGGCGCTCGAGCAGGCCAGCGGGCAGCGGCCCGCGCTCGTCGTGGTCAACGGGCTGCGGCGCCACCGGCTGTCGCCCGCGGACGCCGCGGCCCTGCAGGCCCATCGCGACCACCCGGCGGTGCGCGCCGCGCTGGCCGTGCACGCGCTGGCCCGCGAGCAGCGCGTCCAGCTGCGTCGGCTGCGGCGGCGGATCGGCGCGCCGACGGTGACGCTGCCGTTCACGCCGGGCGGGGCCGACACCGCCGCGATCGCCCGCCGGCTGGACCAGGCGCTGAGGTCGGTATGAGACCCTGCGGGTCCTCACTCACTGACGCCGCGACCCTGCGGGACGTCGCATCGTGAGCATCGAGCCCCGCATCGCCGGCAAGCGGGTGATCGTCTGCGCGGGCTCGGGCGGCGTCGGCAAGACGACGACGTCGGCCGCGCTGGCCATGGGGCTCGCCGCCCGCGGGCAGAAGGTGGCGGTGGTGACGATCGACCCGGCGCGCCGCCTGGCCGACTCGCTCGGCCTCGAGGAGCTCGGCAACGAGCCGCGGCTCGTCGACCCGCAGCGCTTCGCGGGCCACGGCATCGAGATCGAGGGCGAGCTGTGGGCGATGATGCTCGACCCCAAGCACACCTTCGACGACCTCATCACGCAGCTCGCCCCCGACGAGCGCCACCGCGACGAGGTGCTCGGCAACCGCATCTACCAGGAGCTGTCGGGCGCGGTCGCCGGCTCGCAGGAGTTCACGGCGATCGCCAAGCTCTACGAGCTCGACCGCTCGGGCGAGTTCGACGTCCTCGTCCTCGACACGCCGCCGTCGCGCAACGCGCTCGACTTCCTCGACGCGCCCGACCGCCTCACGAGCTTCCTCGAGGGCCGCGCGCTGCGCGTGTTCCTCGCCGGGCCCACCGGCCTGGCCGCGAAGATCGTCGGCCGCGGCACCGGCGTGGTCTTCTCGGTGCTCCAGAGGGTGACCGGCGTCGACCTGCTCACCGACCTGTCGGTGTTCTTCCGGGCACTGGGGGGGCTGCTCGACGGCTTTCGCGAGCGCGCCGCGGGCGTCAAGGCGCTGCTGGCCGACCCGGCGACGACGTTCCTCGTCGTGACCTCGCCCGAGCGCGAGCCCGTCGAGGAGGCGATCTTCTTCGCGGCCAAGCTCGCGGACGCTCACCTGCCGTTCGGCGGGCTGATCGTCAACCGCGTCACGCCGTCGGAGGGGCTCGACGCCGAGCCCGACGCGGTCGCCGCCGAGCTGACCGAGGCGCTGGGCGCCGATCTCGCGCGCCGGGTCGCGGCCACGTACCGCGACGCCCGCGCGCTCGCGCAGCGCGACGCCGCCGCGATCGCCCGGCTGCAGCGCGAGATCGGCGACCCCGAGCCGCTGCTGATCCCCCAGCTCGGCGGCGACGTGCACGACGTCGACGGGCTCGTGCGCGTACACGAGCACCTCTTCGGCTGAGGGCTAGTGCCGCCGGGCGGCATCCAGGCGCGCGGTCGCCACAAGCGCGACCGCGGAGACGACGACGAAGCTCAGCACGCCGGCGGGCAGCGCGGCCACGGTGCCGACCTCGGCGGCGAGCAGGGTGACGACGCGGTGCGCGACGGCGGTCCCCAGCGTCAGCGCCAGCGCGAAGCAGGCGACGACGAGCCACACAGACGGCAGTGGATGGGCGCAGCGGCCGGTCATGTCCCCAACAACGGTGCGGCGCCCGTCAGCAACGACTCGGTGCGGCGCGGCTGGACGCATGTTCGATGCACACCCCCGGGGGCTGGGCCGGCGTTCACCGGCTGACCATGACGGCTGGGGGCCGAAGGAAAGCACCGCAGCCCGACGGATCACACGGGCGACTCGACCAGCAGGCGGTCGGCGAGCGCGCGGACGTCGGCGTCGAGGTGCCCGCACAGCACGTCGCGCAGCAATGCGCGCAGATAGCCGCTGAGCTCCACGATGAGCGCGTCGACCTCCGGGGACTGCGGGGCGGTGCCGGCGATGATCGCGCGCTCGAGCGCGATCGCCTGGATCGCGCGGTCGGCGAGCGCCGCCCGCTCGTCGGGCACCGCGCACAGCGCGGCGAGGCGGCCCGCCAGCCGACCGGAGGCCGGGCCCTCCGGCTCGAGCAGCGCGCGCAGCGCCAGCAGGACGTCGCTGAGCGCCTCGGCCGGCGTGGCGCGCTCGCAGGCCATGCCGAAGCGGCCAAGCGCCCAGGCGAGCTCGCCCGAGCGCGGCGTGCGGCGCGCGACGAGGCTGCAGAACGCGCGCAGCTCGTCCTCCTCGTCGGCCTCGATGAGCGTGAGGCCCTGGGCGATGCCGCCGGCGCCGAGCGCGGCCGAGCGCCACGCGCCCGCGTCCACGCGCGTCCAGGCGACCGGGCCGAGCGCGACGCCGCCACCGTCGTACAAGCGCAGCGCGACGAGCAGGCGGCGCAGCGCGCGGCCGGCCTGCACGAACGGGTCCGGCGCGCCGTCCTCGACCTCGGCGCGGAAGGCGGCCACGACGTCGGCCTCGTGGCGGACCTCGGCGGGCAGGTCGTCGAACGTCTCGACCCGCGTGAGCGTGAGGCCGTCGGCGAGGACGATCTGGGGCGAGGCGATGTCCAGCCCGAGCACGGGGACGATCGCCGCCGCGTGGGTGCGCCCGGCGAACACGACCTCCTCGAGCTGGGCGTAGGCGCGCTCGAAGCGGTCGGCGTCGAACTCGAACGTCGTCTGCTCGGCGAACACGCGCCCGAGGAAGACCTCCAGCGCGGCGGCGGCGCGGGCGGACGCGTCGGAGGGCACGCGCTCGTGGTGGGCCTTGAGGTAGCGGGCGATCCCGTCCTGGGCGGCCAGCGCGCGGATGGCCGGGGTGTGGGCGTCGAGGCGCGCCAGGGCGCCGACGCGCTCGCGCAGGAACTCGTCGACGAGCGGGCGGTAGCAGTAGAGCGCGGTGCGGCGGGCGCCGCGCTCCTCGGCGAGCTCGAAGGGGACCTCGGCGCCGTCGGCGGTCTCCGCGGCGAGCGTCCACGAGACCTCCTCGACGTAGCGGCGCAGAGCGGCGTGAAGCGTGTCGGAGCGCACGCGCTCCCGTTCGCCGCGCGCGTGCCGGGTCCTGCTCGTGGGTGACGCCGCGCCCGGTGGGCCGACAGCGACTACGCGACGTTCGCGGCGGCGGTCGCGGCGGCGGTGGCAGTCGTCCTCGTCGCCCAGCCAGCGCAGCCCGTAGGCGCGCATGTCCTCGATGATCGGCAGCAGGTCGCGGCCCTTGTCGGTCAGCGCGTACTCGACGCGGGGCGGAACCTCGGGGAAGGTCTGGCGCTCGACGATGCCCTCCTCCTCGAGCGCGCGCAGGCGCAGCGAGAGCGTGCGCGGCGAGATGCCGGCCAGGGAGCGCTCGAGCTCGCAGAAGCGGCAGCGTCCCTCGGCCAGATCACGGACCAGGAGGATCGTCCACTTGCCGGAGATGACGCCCGCGGTTCGGCTCACGGGGCACGGGTCCATGGCCCATTACTTTACCAAATGAAGCCGTGGCCTCAGTCGACGCGCCGGCCGAGGATGGCCGAGTCGATGAGCCGGCCGTCGAGCTCGGCGACCTGCGGCAGCAGGCCCCAGCGCTCGAATCCGGCGCGCTCGAACAGGGCGAGGCTGGCCTCGTTGTGGGCGAAGACGACCGCGAGCAGGCGGCGCAGGCCGAGCTCGGGCGCGCGCTGGACGAGGTGGTCGAGCAGCGCGCCGGCGACCCCCTGGCGCCGGTGCGCGGGATCGACGTAGACCCCGACCTCGGCGGTCGCGTGATAGGCGGGGCGGCCGTAGAAGTCGCCGACGCTGAGCCAGCCGGCGACGTCGCCGTCGCGCTCGGCCACCCACACGGGCCGGCGGGAGCAGTCGCGATCGCGCAGCCACGGCCGCCGCTGCTCGACGCTCACCGGATCGGGGTCCGCGGTGGCCAGCCGGCCGGGGATCGACGCGTTGTAGATGGCGACGATCCGCCCGAGGTCGTCCGGGCAGGCGTCGCGGATGGTCAGCCGGCTCAGGCGACGTCGCGGAGCTTCTGCGCCTCCGCGAGCGACTGCAGCTTCTTCAGCGACTGGTTCTCGATCTGGCGGATGCGCTCGCGCGTGACGTTGAACGTGCGCCCGACCTCGTCGAGCGTGCGCGGATGCTCGCCGCCGAGCCCGTAGCGCAGCTCGAGCACCCGGCGCTCGCGATACGACAGGTTCTCCAGCGCCTCGCGCAGCGCCTCCTTGGTGAGGATCTCGGCCGCACGCTCGTAGGGCGACTCGGCCCGCTCGTCGGCGATGAACTGGCCGAACTCGGACTCCTCCTCGTCGCCGACCGGCTTCTCGAGGCTGACCGGCGCCTGCGCGGAGCGCTTGATCGAGTCGACTCCTCCGGGTCGATGCCGGTGACCTCGGCGATCTCGTCGGCGGTGGGCTCGCGGCCCAGCTCGGTGACGAGCTTGCGTTCGGCGCGGCCGATCTTGTTGAGCTTCTCGACGACGTGGACCGGGATGCGGATCGTGCGCGCCTTGTCGGCCAGGGCGCGGGCGATCGCCTGGCGGATCCACCAGGTGGCGTAGGTCGAGAACTTGAAGCCCTTGCGGTAGTCGAACTTCTCGGCGGCGCGGACCAGGCCGAGCGTCCCTCCTGGATGAGGTCCAGGAACGGGAGGCCCTGGTTGCGGTAGTTCTTGGCGATGGAGACGACGAGGCGCAGGTTCGACTCGACCATCTTCTGCTTGGCATCGAGGTCGCCGCGCTCGATGCGCTTGGCGAGGTCGACCTCCTCCTGGGCGGTCAGCAGGCGGACCTTGCCGATGTCCTTGAGGAACAGCTGCAGCGAGTCCGTCGTCATGTCGGGGCGCAGGTCGATGGCCGTCTTGGCCTTGCGGCGCCCGCCGCGCTTGTCCGGCGCCCGCTCCACCTGGGTCGTGGCGGTGGCGGGATCGTCGTCGAGCAGCTCGATCTCCTGGGACTCGAAGAAGCTGTTGAGCTCCTCGACGTCGGCCTCGTCGACGTCGAGCTCGGATAGCGCCGTCGCGATCTCGGCGTGCGTCAGCACGCCCACCTGCTGGCCCTTGGCGAGCAGACCCTTGATCTCTTCGAGTTCCTGCAGCTCTGCGACTGACATCAAGTTCCGTTTCCGTCGTGCCGGGCTGGGCAGGACCCGGCTTCCACTTTGACGAGGCGCGGCCCCCGGCTCCACGCGAACCGCTGCGACGGTGGGCGAAGATCCCTGGGTCCGACGAGGCCTCAGGGTACCGCCTCCCTAGATCGAGTCAATCGGCATGCGTGTCGCACGAAGTCCGGCTTTCGGCTTTCGCGCGTGTGCGCGAGAATGCCCGCACGATGCCAGCATCAAACGACAGCGACGACGTCCTCTCGCGGCTGCCGCGCAACCGCCCGGCGCGGCGCAGTGCGCGGCGTGCTCCGGCCGGTGCGGGCGGGGCGCCGACCGAGGCCTCCGCGGCCCCGGCGGCGGGTGCCCGCCCGGCGGCGTCGGCGCGGAAGGCGGCGCGCGGCGCGCCCGCCGGGCGCCGCGAAGTCGGGGGCGGCGGCCGCGAAGTCGGGGGCGGCCGCGAAGCCGAGCGCAGCCGCGAAGCCGGGGACGGCCGCGAAGCCGGGGCGGCCGCGAGCCGAGCGCAGCCGCGAAGCCGGGCGCGGCCGAGCCGAGCCGGCCCGCCGCCAGCCCGCCGCCCGAGTCCGCGCGCGGGCCGGTCGAGCCGCCCACCGGCGGCGAGATCCTGCACAGCGCGGTCCAGGCCGCGACCGACCTGGCCGCGGTGGGCATCGCGGTCGGGCGGGAGGCGGCCAAGGCTGTGCTGCGCCGCTCGCCCAGGCCGTAGCGCCACGGGCGCGGCGCGGCGCGACCTGGCCTGCCGCGCGCGGCGACGCGCGACCTGACCCGGCCCGCCGCGCCACAGGCGCGGGAGCCATGCTTCGCGCGCTGCCGAACGCCGGTACGCCATGCGGACCGGCGGCGGGGAACCACTGCGGACGCTGTTCCGCTGGGGCGAGTCGGCTCGACTGAGCCGTAGCGCACGCGCGCGAGCCCGTCAGCTCACCTCGTAGGCGGAATCCATATGCCGATCCGCAGACCGCTCATCGTCGCTTTCGCGATCCTGGCCGCCACGTTCGTGGCGGCGCCCGCCGCGCTGGCCCAGGCGCCGACGGCCACTGGCGGCGCCGCGTTCGGCAACGTCGGCCCCACCGGTCTCGACGTTGCCCCGGGCGGGTTCCTCGGCCGGCCGCTCGAGGTGTCCGGACGGGTCGAGTCGCTCGCCGGCCAGGCGGTGCGCATCGAGCGCTTCGACGCGCCGACGCGCGCCTGGGTGGCCGTGGCCCGCACGCGGGCCGACGGCGATGGCGACTTCAGCGCCGAGTGGGAGGCCGACATCCCCGGCGACCAGGCGTTTCGCGCCGTGGCCGACGTCGCCGCCCTGCAGGCATCGACCGCCGGCGCCGCCCCGAGCGCGCGCACGACGATCTACCGCACCGCCGGCGCGACCTGGTACGGCCCCGGCTGGTGGGGCCGCACGACCGCGTGCGGCGTGCGGCTGCGCCCGACGCTGCTCGGCGCCGCGCACAAGACGTGGCCGTGCGGCACGCGCGTGTCCGTGTACCTCGGCGGCCGCTCGACCGAGGTCACGATCGTCGACCGCGGCCCGTACGCCAAGGGCGTCTCGCTCGACCTGACCAAGGCGGCGGCCGACGCGATCGGGCTGACCGCGATCGGCCGCGCCCAGATCGGCTGGTACCGCCGCCCGGCCGCGGCGAAGCTGCACTGACCACCCTGAGTCGGCCGATCGTGTCGCGTTGACGTCGATATACGACGTGAACTCGACAGGCGCCCCACCCGATCGTGTCGCGTCGGCGGACGTCGGCACGCAGCGCCGCGCGCTACGTGCCCGTCGCCCTGGCGGCGAACAGCGACTCCTCGGCGCGCTCGAGCAGGGCCGCGGCGTCCGGCGCGTCGGGGCCGAGCATCGCCACGCCGACCGAGGCGCGCAGCGCGGCGCCGCGCAGCTCGGCCGCCCGGGCCACCCCGGCCCCGACGCGCAGGGCCAGCGCTCGCGCACCGGCCGGGCCGGTCCCCGCCAGCAGCATCCAGATCCGGCCCGGCGCCTCGCGGCGCGCGCTGTCGCCGGGACGCAGGAGCGCCTCGATCGCCGCCTCGGCCTGGGCGATCGCGGTGTCCGCCTCGTCGCCGAGCTGGGCCGCGAGCAGGCGCTGCGCCCCGTCGAGCTCGACGAGCAGCACCGCGAGCGGGCGGCCGTCGGCGGCGTGCTGCTCGACCGCCCGCGCGATCGCCTCGTGCGCCGGCCCGTCCGAGATCCGCGGGCGCAGGTCGAGCGCCCGCACCTCGCCGTCGGCGGCGACGGCCGCGTCCACTGGGCGCGCCCCGCGGCCTCGGACGACGCGACACCAGCCGCGGATCGCGGATCGTCCGGCGCGCCCGTGGGCGAGCCCGCGCGCAGGGTCGCCGCCGTGACCGCCGCCGCCACCGCCGACAGCCGGCCCGCGAGATCGGCGATCTGGTCGGGCGCCGGGCGATGCAGCGCGTCGAGACAGGCCGTCCACAGCACGCTGCGCAGGAGCTCCACGGCGGCGGCCGCCGCGTCGGGCCGCCCGGCGCCGGCCAGCGCGCCGGCACCAGCCGCGAGGTCGCCGGCGGCCAGCTGGTCGAGCGCCTCGTCCGACGCGAGCGCCCGCGCCATCGCCGCGCACAGCGCCGGCGCGTGGGCCGCCAGCTCTGCGACCGGCACCTCCGCGGCCCCGGCCAGCGGGCGGTCGGCGATCAGCGCGACCAGCCACTCGCGCGCCAGCTCGTCCGCGCCCGCGACCAGCGCGGCCACGGGCGCATCGGCGACGGGGCGCGCGGGGCGCCGGCGGCGGAGGCGGTCGTCGGACATGCGAGCGAGTGGATATCAGCGCAGCAGGACGGGTTGGCCCGCGGCACCGGGGCGAGGCCGGGCCACCGCGGTGCCTACGCTTCGTCCATGTCTCCCCTGCTGAGCATCGCCCAGGCCCGCGACGAGGTCCGGCGCGCCGTCGCCGCGCTCGACGCCGAAGACCTCGAGATCACCGCCGCGCTCGGGCGAGTGCTCGCCGAGGACGTCGCCGCCGCCCACGACGTACCGCCGTTCGCGAACTCGGCGATGGACGGGTTCGCGGTCCGCAGCGGCGCGGCCGGCCGGACGCTGCCCATCGGGGGCGAGGCGCGGGCCGGCTTCCCGGCCGACCGCGCGCTGGAGCCGCAGGAGGCCTTCCGCATCTCCACCGGCGCCGTGCTCCCCGCCGGCGCCGACGCGGTCATCGAGGTCGAGTCCGTCGAGCAGCGCGACGGCGCGATCGTCGCCCAGATCGACGTCGAGCCCGCCCGCAACGTCCGCATGGCCGGGGAGGACATGCCTGCCGGCACCACCGTCCTGCGCCGGGGCACCCGCGTGGGTCCCGCCGAGCTCGGCGTCGCCGTCTCCGCCGGCCGCGGCACGCTGCGCTGCGCGAAGCCGCCGCGCGTCGCGGTCGTCGCCACGGGCGACGAGCTCGTCGACCCCGGCGCGCCGCTGCAGCCCGGCCAGATCCACGGCTCCAACGCGGTGACCCTCGGTGCGCTCGCCCAGCAGACCGGCGCCCGCGTCTTCACCGTCACCGGCGCCCCCGACACGCTCGAGGAGACGATCGAGACGCTCGGCGTCGCGCTCGACGAGGCCGACGTGCTCGTCGTCTCCGGCGGCGTCTCGGTCGGCCCGCACGACCACGTCAAGCCGGCCCTCGACGCCCTCGGCGTGGCCCAGCGCTTCTGGGGCGTGTCCCTGCGCCCCGGCAAGCCGACCTGGTTCGGCACCCGCGAGCAGCGGCTCGTCTTCGGGCTGCCCGGCAACCCGGTGTCCTCCATGGTCACCTTCCTGCTCTTCGTCCGTCCCGCGCTGAACGCCCTGCAGGGCGCGCCCTTCGACCCCCCGCGCCGGACCGCCGTCCTCACCGAGCCCATCCCCCGCAACCCCCACCGCGACGAGACCGTCCGCGTCTCGCTCGCCACCACCCCGCAGGGCACCCTCCAGGCGACGCCCACCGGACCGCAGGGCTCGCACATCTCGAGCTCGATGCTCGGCGCCGACGCCCTGGCCATCGTGGAGGCCGGCGAGGGCGGCGTCGACGCCGGCGCCACCGTCACCGTCGAGCCGATCTGAGCGGCGGGGACCGGTCGGGCACCCCGTAGCATCACGACCACGTGAGCCCGCTGACCAAGCGCCTGCTCGTCACCGCCGCCGCGTTCGCCGCCGTCGCGGCTGCGCTCTTCGCCAACGCGCGCCGCCTGCTGAACACGCGCGGCGCCGTCGCCCGCACGACGATCCGCTCACCCGAGGAGCACACCACGACCGACGCGAGCGGCGCCGTGCTCTCCGTGCAGTCCGCCGACGTCGACCTGCCCACCGAGGCCGCCGACGCCATCTGGTCGCCGATGCACCTCGAGCGCCTCGCCCGCACCTACTGGCGCTTCCTCACCCGCATCTCGCTGGGCACGGTGCGCGTGCGCTACGGACCGGGCAGCCGGCAGGTCTGCCTGTTCGGCCTGCGCCGGCTGCCGCTGCTCACCTTCCAGTCGCCGGAGTACGCGATGGACGACGAGCGCGCGGTCGTGCGCTGGCGGATCGACCGCGGGCTCCTGGTGGCCCGTCCGGGGCACGGCCACCTCGAGATCGAGACCCGGCGCATGCCCCCGCCCGCGCCGGGGCGCTCCCGGCTGCACGTCGTCGTCGAGGTGGCGAGCTTCTACCCGGCGATCGCGCGCGATCTCGGGCGCTGGTTCTACGAGAACACGCAGTCGCGCGTCCACGTGATCGTCACGCACGCGTTCCTGCGCTCGCTCGCGCGCCTCGACCTCGCCGAGTCGCACGTCGGTGCGCTCGAAGGGTTCGAGGACGTGCCCGACCCCGGCATCGTCATCCGGACCTGACGCCGCCGCGCGGCGCGGCGGGGCGCTCTACCCGAAGGCGACGCCCGCCATTGCCCGCAGCTTGCTGCGGTCGTGGCGCGCGTGGATGCGGCGCACCGTGCCCGAGCGCGAGCGCATGACCAGCGACTCGGTCGTCGCGTACGAGCCGTGGAAGCGCACGCCCTGCAGCACGTCGCCGTCGGTCACCCCGGTCGCCGAGAAGAAGCAGTCGTCGGAGGCGACCAGGTCGTCGACGGTGAGCTGGCGCTCCAGGTCGTAGCCGGCGTCGAGCGCCGCCTGGCGCTCCTCGTCGTTGCGCGGCCACAGACGCCCCACCATCTGCCCGCCGGTGCACTTGATCGCCGCCGCGGAGATGACGCCCTCCGGCGTGCCGCCGACGCCCCACAGCAGGTCGACCGGCGTGCGGTCGGACACGGCCAGCAGCGCGGCCGACACGTCGCCGTCGCTGATGAGGCGCACGCGGGCGCCGGCCTCGCGGATCTGCGCGATGCCGTCCTGGTGACGGGGACGGTCGAGCACGACGACGGTCACGTCGCCGACGTCCACGCTGCGGCGCTGGGCCACCGCCCGGACGACGTCCCCGATCGGCGCGTCGAGGTCGAGCAGGTCGGCGATGTCGGCCTCCCCGGCGAGCTTCTCCATGTACACGCACGGGCCCGGGTCGAACATCGTGCCGCGCTCGGCCAGCGCGATCACGCTCAGCGCGCTCGGCATCCCCCGCGCGGTGAGCGTGGTGCCCTCGAGCGGGTCGACCGCGATGTCGACCTGCGGCGGCTGCCCGTTGCCGATCTCCTCGCCGTTGAACAACATCGGCGCCTCGTCCTTCTCGCCCTCGCCGATCACGACGATCCCGTCCATGGTCACGCTGTGGACCATGTGGCGCATGGCGTCGACGGCGGCCTGGTCGGCCGCCTCCTTGTCTCCGCGCCCCACCAGGCGGGAGGCGGCCAGGGCGCCGGCCTCGGTAACGCGGACGAGCTCAAGGGCGAGGTTGCGATCGGGGTGTTGCGCGGAGTCGGTCATCGGCTCGACCCTACCCGAGCCTCCGCCGCGGCGAGCGAACGTTCGCCATACCGGTGTAGAGACACCCTGTCCAGCAAGTGCTGCACATGCAATGCTATGGCAATGGGCCCCGACCTCTCGCTCGGAGACGCGGCGCGCGCGCTCGGCGTGAGCGTCGACACGCTGCGCCGCTGGGACCGCGCCGGGCAGCTGCAGACGACGCGCGACGCGCGCAACCAGCGCCGCGTGCCGCGCAGCGAGGTCGAGCGCCTCACCGCCCGCCCGTCGCGCCATCCCACCGGCGACACGCTCTCGGCCCGCAACCGCTTCCCCGGCATCGTGCGCTCGGTCGAGGTCGACGGCGTGATGGCGCTCGTCGAGATCGAGGCGGGACCGTACCGCGTGACGGCAGCGATCACGCGCGACGCCGTCGAGGAGCTCGGGCTGACCGAGGGCATGCACGCGACCGCGACCGTGAAGGCGACGTCGGTGATGATCGAGAAGGGCGACCGATGAGAGCGGCCGCGCTGGCCACGATCGCCGCGCTGGTCCTGCTGCTCGCCGCCTGCGGTGGCAACGACTCCGGCAAGCCCGAGCTGACCGTGTCGGCCGCCGCGTCGCTCAACCAGGCGTTCACCACCTACGGCAAGCAGTTCGACGACGCCACCGTGCGCTTCTCCTTCGCCGGCTCCGACGAGCTGGCCGCCCAGATCGAGCAGGGCGTCAAGCCCGACGTCTACGCGGCCGCGAACACCAAGCTGCCCGACCAGCTTCACGCCAAGGGCCTCGTCGAGAAGCCCGTCGTGTTCGCCGGCAACCGGCTCGTCCTCGCGGTGCCGAAGGGATCGAGCATCACGTCGCTGGCCGACGTCGAGCAGCCCGGCGTGACGCTCGCCATCGGGTCGGCGTCCGTGCCGGTCGGCAGCTACACCCGCACCGTGCTCGACCAGCTGCCCGCGAGCAAGCGTGACGCGATCCTCGCCAACGTCCGCTCCGAGGAGCCCGACGTGGCCGGGATCGTCGGCAAGCTCACCCAGGGCGCCGTCGACGCCGGCTTCGTCTACCGCAGCGACGTGCAGGCCACCAACGGCAGGCTCGAGGCGATCGATCTGCCCGCCAGCCTCGAGCCGGAGGTCGCCTACGGCGTGGCGGTCGTCAAGGGCGCCCAGCATCCCCAGCAGGCGCGGGCCTTCGTCCAGGGCCTGCTGTCGGGCGCCGGCCGGCGGGCGCTCCAGGACGCCGGGTTCGAGCCGCCGCCCGCGTCGAAGTGAGCCGGCGCGGCTGGTTCGGGCTCGTCCTGGTGGCCGCGCTCGCGCTCGTGCTCTGCTTTCTCATCCTGCCGGTCGTGGCGATCTTCGTCGACACGAGCCCGAGCGAGCTCGTGTCCAGCCTCGGCGAGCCGGGCGCGCGCGAGGCGCTGCGCCTGAGCCTGGTCTGCACGGCGATCTCGGTGGCGATCATCGTCGTCGTCGGGACCCCCGCCGCGTACCTGCTGGCCACCCGCCGCTTCCGGGGCCGCGCGACGATCGTGACGCTCATCGAGCTGCCGCTCGTCCTGCCGCCCGCCGTCGCCGGCATCGGCCTGCTGGCGGCGCTCGGCCCCAACGGCCTGCTGGGCGGCCTGCTCGACGACGCGGGCATCCGGCTCGTGCTGACCACCGCCGGCGTGATCGTGGCGCTGACCTTCGTCGCCGCCCCGTTCTACCTGCGCCAGGCCCAGTCGGCGTTCGAGGCGCTCGACCCCACGTGGCTGGACGCCTCGCGCACCCTCGGTGCCTCCCAGGCGCGCACCTTCCTGCGGATCGCCATCCCGAGCGCGGGATCGGGACTCGTCTCCGGCCTGGCGCTGGCCTGGGGCCGCGCGCTGGGCGAGTTCGGCGCGACGCTGATGTTCGCCGGCTCGTTTCGCGGGATCACGCAGACGGTGCCGCTGGCGATCTACGAGCGGTTCTCGTCAGACTTCACCGGCGCGCTGGCGCTGTCGGCCGTGCTGGTCGCCGTCTCGGCGGCGCTCCTGCTCGCCGTCAAGCTGCTCAGCGGCTCGACCGCGCTCGGTCGTGCTGTGCGTTGAGGCGCAGGCGCAGCTGGGCGCCTTCTCGCTGGACGTCGCGCTGGAGACCCCGGCGGCGACCTGCCTGACGCTCGCCGGGCCGTCCGGCGCGGGCAAGTCGTCGGTGCTGCGCATCACGGCCGGCCTGGTGCGCCCGCAGCACGGTCGTGTCGTGTGCGGCGACGAGGTGTGGCTCGACACCGCCGCGGGCATCGACCGCCCGCCCGAGCGTCGCCGCTGCGGCGTCGTCTTCCAGGACTACGCGCTGTTTCCGACGCTGAGCGGCTGGCAGAACGTGGCCTACCCGCTGCGCGGCCTGCACCGCCGGGAGCGCCGCCGCCGGGCGCTCGCGCTGCTCGAGCGCTTCGGCGCCGCCCATCTCGCCGACGCCCATCCGCACACCATGTCGGGCGGCGAGCGCCAGCGGGTCGCGGTCGCCCGCGCGCTGGCCCGCGAGCCGGCCGCGCTGCTGCTCGACGAGCCGCTGTCGGCCCTGGACGCGCGCACCCGCGCCGCCGCGGCGCGCGAGCTCGCCGCGGTCCTCGGCGACGCCGGCGTGCCGACCCTGCTCGTGACGCACGACTTCGCCGAGGCCGCGCTGCTCGGCACGCGGGTCGGCGTGATCGACGGCGGGCGCGTCGTGCAGGTCGGGACGGCAGCCGAGCTGGCCGCCGCGCCCGCCTCGGCGTTCGTCGCCGACTTCACCGGCGCCACCGTGCTCACCGGCACCGCACACGCCGCGGCCGACGGGCTCACGCTCGTCGCGCTGGACGGCGGCGGTCAGGTCGTCAGCACCGACCCGGGCCACGGCCCGGTGGCGGTCAGCGTGTACCCGTGGGAGATCTCGGTGCAGGCGCCGGACGCCCCGCGCGGCGGGTCGGCCCAGAACCACCTGCCGGTCGAGGTCGTCTCGGTCACCAGCGTCGGCAACCGCGTGCGCATCGGGATGGCGGCGCCGCAACCGCTGGCCGCCGAGATCACCGGGATGGCCGCGCACGAGCTCGGGCTCGCTGCGGGCGCCCGCGCCGTCGCCAGCTGGAAGGCGACCGCGACCCGGCTGGTGGCGCGGTGATCGCTCAGCCCGGGGCGATCGACTCGGCGATCGCGACGAGGCGCTCCGGCGGCCACGGCCCCTGCGCGGTCAGCCGCAGATGCAGCCCGTGCGCGTGCCAGGTCAGCTCGACCGCCGGGCGCAGCGACGGCTGCGCCTCGACCAGCTCGGCCTCGCGCCAGCGCCCCGGCACGCCGCCGACCGGCACGGCGCGCGGCGGCTCGTGGCCGGGCCAGTCGCGGGCCGGCGGCGGCGCCAGACCGACGTAGAGGGCGAGCCGGCCCGGCGCCCCGGCGCGCGAGTCGTCGAGGTTGAGCTCGATCTCCACGCCCTCGGGCCCGGCCGCGCGCACCTCGGTCCAGCGCACGAGCGGCAGCGGCGCCTGCGGCAGCGGGACGGGGCGCCCGAGGTGGGCGTCGGCCGCGGCGATGCCCTCGAGCACCTCGCCGCTCACGATCTCGGCTCGCTCTCGAGATCGCGGCGCAGGGCGCCAGCCACCTCGACCAGCCGGTCCAGCGCGTCCACCGGCGGGCCGCCCGGCACGTCGAGGGCGTGCTCGATCTCGCGCGCCATCGCCGTCGCCGCCGCGAAGCCGAACGTGCCCGCCGAGCCCGACAGCTTGTGCGCCTCGTGCATGCCCGCCACCCGCTGCTCGTCGTCGAGCGCGCCGGCCCGCGCGGCGGCGAGCGTCGCGTCGATGACGTCCACCCGCGCGAGCACGTGGCCGCGCCGGCGCTCCCACACCCGGCGTATGACGTCGTCGCTCACGGCTCCCACCCGAACGCCTCGCGGACCTGGCCGGCCAGCTCGGACAGCGCGAACGGCTTGGCGATCACCGCCCGCGCGCCGAGCGCGAGCAGCGCGCCGGCCTCGTCGTCTCGAGCGGTGAGGAAGGCGACCGGGATGTCGCGCGTCGCCGCCTCGCCCTGCAGCCGCTGCAGCGTCGCCCGCCCGTCGGGGCCGGGCATGATCACGTCGAGCAGGATGGCGTCGGGCGGCTGCCGGCGCGCCGCCGCCAGGCCCTCCTCGCCGTCCGGCTGCGTCTCCACCTCCCAGCCGACCCGACCGAGCGCGATCACTGCTGCCTCGCGAACCAGCTCAGAGTCGTCGATCACCAGGATCTTCCTGCTCACGATCCTCCTCCGTCGTCCTGCCCGTCGTCCAGGCGCTCCAACCGCAGGCGACACTCTGCCAGGAGCGCGACATCGTCGTCGCTGCGCGGCGGCTGCGTCGCCTGGATCGCCGTCCACAGCGCCCGCCGCACCGCGCCGACATCGCCCTGGGCGCCGTAGGCCAGCGCGAGCTCGAGCCCGGCGACGCCGCAGCCCGGGTCGAGGTACAGCGCGCGGCGCAGCCAGCGCACCGCTTCGGCGTGGTCGCCGCGGGCGCGCGCCCGGCGCCCGCGCTCCAGGCAGTCGCCGGAATCCGGTGGGCGCTCGCCGGCGGGCCGCGGCGCCCGGCGCCGTGCGCGCGGGGGCCGTGGGCGCGCGGGCTCCAGACCGTCGAGGCGCCGGAGCGTCCCGCTGGTGAGCCGGTCGGCGGCGCCGAGGACGAGCCGGCCGCCGGGCACGAGCGCGCCGCCCAGCGCGGCGATCGTCCGCTGCGCCTGCTCGGGCGAGAAGTAGATGAGCAGGTTGCGGCACGTGACGACATCGAACGGCCCCTCGCCCAGGGGCGGCACGGCGTCGCCGACGAGGTTGTGGGTGGCGAAGCGCACGCGCTGGCGCAGCGCGCCGCCGACGCACAGGCCGCCGTGCGCGCCGGGCTCGAACCATCGCGCGCGGACCTCCGGCGGCACGGACGCCACCGCCCGCGCCCGGTAGTCGGCGGCGCGCGCGCGCCGGATCGCGGCGGTCGAGATGTCGGTGCCGAGCACGTCGACCGGCGCCTGCGGCCCGAGCGCCTCGAGCGCGAGGATGGCCAGCGACCACGCCTCCTCGCCGGTCGCGCACGCGCTGCACCAGATGCGCAGGCGGGCGGCGCCGCGGGCGCGAGCCGCCGCCAGCAGCCCGGGCCAGTCCAGCGCGCGCAGCTCGTCGTCGTGGCGGAAGAAGAACGTCTCCTTGACCGCCACCTCGTCGACGAGCCGCCGCGTCAGGTCCGCGGCGAGGGCCGGGTCGTCGAGGCGGCGCAGCAGCTCGTCGGGCTCCTCGAAGCCGAGCCGCCGCACCGCGCTGTGCAGCGACTCCAGCCGGGCGCCCTCGAACACCAGCCCGCTCGCCGTGCGCACGCGCTGCGCCAGCGCCTCGAGCGCGGCGCTCATGGCGACTGCCCGCGGACGGCGAGCGCGGCGAGCGCCGGGCCGATGTCGTCCAGCGCCAGCACCCGCTGGGCTCCGGCGCGGGCGGCGGCCAGCGGCATGCCGTCGACCGCCGCGCTCGCCGCGTCCTGGGCGATGGCCACGCCGCCGGCGGCGACGATCGCCGCGACCCCGTCCGCCCCGTCGACGCCCATGCCGGTGAGGACGGCGACCGCGACGCCGGCGCCGACCGTGGCGGCCAGCGAGCGAAACAGGATGTCGGCTGACGGCCGGTGCGGGTCGGGCGGCGTGCGGGCGTCGAGGCGCATCCGCAGGCCGGCGCCGACGACGAGGTGCGCGCCGTCCGGCGCCAACCACACGCCGGGCGCCGCGACCACCCCGTCGGCGGCCAGGGCCACCGGCGGCGGCACCGTGGCGTCGAGCCACCGCACGAGCCCTCGGTGAAGCCCTCGGTCATGTGCTGCACGACGAGCACCGGCACGTCGAGGCGGGCCGGCAGCGCGCCGAGCACCGCGCGCAGCGCGCTGGGGCCGCCGGTCGAGGCCGCGATGGCGATGACGCGGGTGTCGCGTGCCCGCCAGGTGGGCGCCGGGGCGGACGCCGCCGGCCTGCTCCGCGTGGGCGAGCGCTTGCTCCGCGGGGGCGAGCGCCGGTCCACCCGCACGCGCGAGAGCCGCCGCATCCGGCGGCGCAGCGCGACCGCCACCGCGCTCGTCGTGGCGCCGAGCTGGATCTCCGGCTTGTGCACGACGTCGACCGCGCCCGCGTCCAGGGCCTCGGCCGCCCGCACGCTGCCCGCGCCGGTGTGGGCGGAGACGACCACGACGGGGACGGGATGGTCGGCCATGATCCGGCGGGTCGCCTCGACGCCGTCCATGCCCGGCAGCTCGAGGTCCATCGTGACGAGGTCGGGGCGCAGCAGGCGCAGGCCGTCCAGCAGCTGCTCGGCCGACGCGTAGCTGCGCACGACCTCGATGTCGTCGTCGGCCTCCAGCACCCGGGTCAGCGCCTGCACGTACGTGCGCGAGTCGTCGCAGACGACGACGCGGATGGGCGCGTCGGCCGCCGTCATCGGATCACCAGTCGCTGCACGGTGTCCAGCAGCGCCTGCTGGTCGAAGTCCGCCTTGACCATCCACGCGTCCGCCCCCGCCTCGGCCCCGCGCCGCCGGTCCTCCTCCGCGCCGCGCGCGGAGACGATCACGACCGGCAGCGAGCCCCAGCGCGGGTCGTCGCGCAGGGCGGCGAGCAGGCCGAAGCCGTCGAGCGCCGGCATCTCGATGTCGGTGATCACGAGGTCGACGCGATCACCGCGCTGGAGCAGCTCGAGCGCCTCGCGGCCGTCGCACGCGGTCAGCACCTCGTAGCCGGCCGCGGCGAGGATCGTGCGCTGCAGCTCGCGCACGGTGACCTGGTCGTCGACCACGAGCACCCGCGGCGTGCGGGCCGGCGGCGGCGCCGGCTCGGGGGCCGGCGTCCGCCGCCGCCGCGGCGCCGCGCAGCAGGTGGCGCGCGTCGAGGACGAGCGCGATCGTGCCGTCGTCCTCCACCGTCGCGCCGAGGTAGAACGGCAGGTCGTCGAGCAGCGGCCCGAGCGGCTTCATCACCGCGTCCTGCTCGCCGAGCAGCCGGTCGCAGCGCACCGCGGCCCGGCGCCCGGTCACGTCGATGATCAGCACCGGCCCGCCGGGCGCGACGGGCAGTCCGACGCGGTCGAGCAGCACCGCCAGGTCGGCGACCGGCAGCAGATCGCCGTCGACCTCCACCGCCCGCCGTCCGTCGTCGGTGACGATGCGCTCGGCGTCGGCGACCTCGTCCAGCGTGGCCAGCGGGATCCCGAAGTGCTGGCCGGCGCGCTCGACCATCAGCAGCGGCAGGACGGCCAGCGTCGCCGGCAGGCGCAGCGTGAAGCGGCTGCCGCGCCCGGGCTCGCTGTCGACCAGCATCACGCCGCCGAGCTTCTCGAGGTCGCGCCGGACCGCGTCCAGGCCGACTCCCCGTCCCGCCAGCTCGCCGACGGCGTCCGTCGTCGTCAGGCCCGGCGTGGCCAGCAGCTCGGCCAGCTCGGTGCGCGAGGCGGCGCGGGCGAGCAGCTCGGGCGCGACGCCGCGCCCGTCGTCGGAGACCGAGACCTCGACGCGGTTGCCGCGCGCCTCCGCCCCCACCGCGACGGTCCCGCGCCGCGGCTTGCCGGCCGCCTCGCGCTCGGCGGGCGGCTCGATGCCGTGCGAGACGGCGTTGCGCAGCAGGTGGACGATCATGTCCGAGATGCCCTCGAGCATCGTGCGGTCGAACTGGGTGTCGACGCCGGAGAGCTCGAGCTCGACCTCGCGGCCCTCGCGCGCCGCGGCGTCGCGCACCGTGCGCGGGAACGAGGCGACGATCGACGACAGCGGCAGCGTGCGCAGCTCGAGCACCGCCTGCTGGAGGCCGGCCAGCAGCGTGCCGCCGTGGTCGAGCTCCTCGCGCAGGTGGTCGTCGTCCTCGACCGCAGGGCCGAGCATGTGCTCGAGCCGGCGGCGGTGCAGCACCGCCTCGCCGGCGGCGTCGAGGAGATCGTCGACGCGATCGGCCGCGACCCTCAGCGTGGTCATCCGCGCCGGCGGTGGGGCCGGGCCGGCGCCGCCGCCGGCCAGCCGGCGCGGGGCGGCTCGGCGGCACCCGCCCGCGCAGCTGCGCGATCACCGCGCCGGCGTCGATCTCCTCGCCCTGCATCGCGGCGCGGATGGCGTCCGTCGCGCGCAGCAGCGGCCCGGCGGTCGCGGCATCGAGCGCCGCCGCCGCGCGCGTCGGAAGCAGGTCCTCGACGCCGCGCGCGACCTCGGCGATCGGCTCGAGCCCGACCATGCCGGCCGTGCCCTTCAGCGAGTGGGCGTGACGGAACAGCTCGCGCACCGACTCGGGGTCGCCGTCGCCGGCCTCGATCTCCAGCAGCGTCGAGACCATCGCGTCGAGCCGGTCGCCCGCCTCTTCGCGGAAGATCTCCAGCAGCCGGTCGTCGACGCTCACGCCGGCGCCGCCATGTCGAGTACCGCCCGGACGTCGATCACGCCGACGCGCTCGTCGCCGACCAGGGCGTGGCCGCACAGGCCGGGCCGGTCGGCCGGCTCCAGACCGGGCGGCAGGCGCTCCACGTCGGTCACCCCGTCGACGCCGAGCCCGGCGACCGCCGCCCCGGCCTCGACGAACACGACGTACGGCGCGTCGGGGTGCGCCGGCAGCCCGAGCGCGGCGGCGAGGTCGAGCACCGGCAGAACCGACCCGCGCAGGTTGCGCACCCCGGCCACCAGCGGCGGCGCGCCCCACACGGGCGTCATCGCGTCACGCTGGTCGACCTCGACCACGCTGGCCGCGTCGATCGCATAGCGCTCGCCGTGCAGACGGACGTGGACCGCGTCCATGGCCTCACCCCTGCGCGGCGGCGCCGTTGCGTCGGCTCACTCCCGCCTTGACCAGCGTCCGCTCGAGCCGCGTGACGAGGTCCTCGACGCGCCGCGTCGTCTCCAGCCGCCGCTCCTGCTCGGCGGCGAGCTGCTGGGCCGCGCTGCGAATCTCGGCCATCGCGTGCGCCACCTGGTTGGCGGCGCCGCGCTGCTGCTCGATCGCGCGCAGCGTGTCCTCGATCTCGTCCCCGGTGACGTGCATGAGCTCGACGACCTCGGCCGCCTGCTTGGACCCGTGCTCGGTGGCGAGGATCGTCGCGTTGGTGTCGTCGCGCAGCGACGAGACGATGCGGCTGATCGAGTCGGTCGAGCGGACGCTGCGCTCGGCGAGCTTGCGCACCTCCGTGGCCACGACCGCGAACCCGCGGCCCGCCTCGCCGGCCCGGGCCGCCTCGATCGACGCGTTGAGGGCGAGCAGGTTCGTCCGCTCGGCGATGTCGTTGATGAGCTCGACGATCTCCCCGATCCGCTGCCCGCTCTGACCGAGGTCGAGCGACCGCTGGGCGATCACCTCCACCTGCTCGCGCATGTCGACCATCATGTCGGTCGTCCGCGCCGCCGCGTTCGCGGTCGTCTCGGCGCTGCCGGCGATCGACGTCGCCGTCGCCGTCAACTCCTCGATCGTCGCCGCGGTCTGGGCGATCGCCGCCGACTGCTCGCTCGTCGCCGCCGTGGCCTCCTGGGTCGCCGCGCGCATCTCCAGCGATGCCTCGGCCAGCGTGTCGGCCGTGCTGCGGATGCGACCGAACAGCCGTTGCAGGACGCGCACGCTCCAGGCGATCAGGGCGATGCCGACGACGATGGCCAGGGCCCCGAGCGCGATCCCCCACCAGATCGCCTCGTCGGCGATGCGGCGCGCGCCGGCTCGGGTGGTGTCGACCGTCGCCTGCTGGCTGGTCTGGAAGTCCGCCACCGCGGACTCGAAGCGCTCGGATGCGGCGCGGTAGGCGGCGACGTCGGCGTCGTGCCCGGGCTGTCCGCGGCTGGCCAGCGCGCGGTCGGCCGTCTCCTTGAGCTGGTCGGAGGCGCGCTCGACGGCGTCGACGCGGGCGATCGTGTCGGCCGTCGGCTCGCCCACGGTGCGCGCCGTTTGGTCGGCCGCCTGGGATTGGGCGTCCAGCTGGCGCAGCTCCTCCGCGTCTTCGCGCCGTCCAGCCGCCTCCGTGGCCTGGACGCGGTCGAGCAGATTCTCGCGAAACACCGTCGCGACCCGCGCGGTCGCGGTCTGGCGGTCGGCGCGCGAGTACTTCGACAGGGAAGCCTCGTAGCGGGTCATCACGACGGCCAGCGTGACGATCCACAGCACGCCGAGCGACAGGCCGACGATGGTGATGACCCGAGTCGGGCCGCGAGTCCTCGCACCGCGCGAATGTACCTGGTGCCCGGCGGGCACTAGCTTCCTCGCACATGTCCTTGCACCTGCGGCGCCTGCTGCCCGCGCCCGGCAGCGCGACCCGGCGCAGGCGGCCGCCCACCTCGCGCACCGCGAGAAGCTCGTGCTGAACATGGTCGCCTCGGTCGACGGGCATACGACGCTGGACGGACGCAGCGGCGGCATCCGCGGCGGTCAGGGCGACCGCGAGCTCTTCCACGCGCTGCGCGCGCACGCCGACGCGATCCTCGTCGGCACCGGCACGCTGCGCGCCGAGCGCTACGGCGGCTGGATCCGCGACGAGCGCCGCCGCGCCATGCGCCGTGACGCCGGCCTCGACGGCGAGCCGGTCGGCGCGACGCTCACCCGTCGCGGGGAGGTGCCGTGGGGCATCCCGCTGTTCACCGAGTCGCGCTCGCGCGTGCTCGTCTACAGCGGCGCAGCGGTCCAGATCCCGGCCAGCGTGACCGCCGACGTCGAGGTGATCGTGCTCGACGACCCCGATCCCGCCGCGGTCGTCGCCGACCTGCGCGCGCGGGGCCTGCGCGCGATCGTCTGCGAGGGCGGCGCGACGCTCAACGGCGCGCTGCTGCGCGCCGGGGTGGCCGACGAGCTGCACGTCACGCTCGCGCCTCAGATCGTCGGCTCCACCGACCCGCTCACGGTGGTCGCCGGCGACCTGGCCGAGGACCGGATGCTCGAGCTGCAGGCCGCCTACGAGCACGAGAGCGCTCTGCTGCTGCGGTATCGAGTGGCGCGGAGCGTGTGATAGACACGATGGCCGTGGAGGAGCGACTGATCGGCGTCGACGTCGGCGGCACCAAGGTCTCGATCGCCGTGCTGGAGGGCAACGTCCTCTCGGAGCCGCGCCTCGAGCCGACCGAGCTCTCCTCGGCCGATGCCCTGATCGACCAGCTCGTGGCCGGGATCGCGGCGGCCCGCGGCGACGGCCCGGCCGCGGCGGTCGGCCTCGGGCTGCCGTCGGTCGTCGACTGGGACACCGGCACCGTGCGCTCGAGCGTGAACATCCCGCTGCAGGACGTGCCGCTGCGCCACGTGCTGCGCGAGCGCCTCGACCTGCCCGTCTACATCGACAACGACGCGTCGGTCGCCGCGCTGGCCGAGGCGCACGCCGGATGACGACGCGCCGCCGACGGCGAACCTCGTCATGTTCACGGTCGGTACCGGCGTCGGCGGCGGCGTGATCGTCGACGGGCGCGTGTACCGCGGCGCCACAGGCGCGGGCGGCGAGTTCGGCCACATGGTCGTGGCGGCCGACATCGACCGGCTCGACGAGCCCGCCGGCGCGGACGAGCGCTTCCCCCGCCCCGGCTCGCTCGAGTCGCTGGCGTCGGGGACCGCACTCGACCACCTCGCGCGCGCACACGGCTTCGACGGCGGGGTCGCGGTGGTCACGGCGGCCCGGGCCGGCGACGAGCGCGCGGCCGGCCTGGTGGCGACGCTCGGCCGACGCCTCGGGCTCGGGATCGCCAACGCGATCAACATGTTCGATCCCGAGGTGGTGGCCGTCGGCGGTGGGGTCTGCGCGGCCGGCGAGCTCCTGCTCGAGCCGGCCCGCGAGACAGCATGGCGTTTCGTGCTGCCCGGAGTGGGCACGAGGACCACCGTGCGCATCGCCCGGTCCGGGCGCCGCGCCGGGGTCCGGGGAGCGGCGCTGCTCGCGGGCCAGGAGCTGGCGCTGGGCGACCGTCCGACCACCACGATCCCGTGACCGACACCGCAACCAACCCGCTGGCCGCCGGGCTCGAGCGGCTCCCGGTCGAGCCGACCACGCTGACGATCTTCGGCGCGACGGGCGACCTGGCCCGCCGCAAGCTGCTGCCCGCGCTCTACAACCTGGCCCACGACGGCGCGCTGCCCGAGCGCTTCAACCTCGTCGGCATCGCCCGCTCGCGCTCCCGCCACGAGGACTACCAGGCCGAGGCGCGCGAGGCGATCACCGAGTTCAGCCGCCGCCGCCCGGACCCCGCGGTGCTCGACGCGCTGCTCGAGCGCCTGCGGTACATCCCGGGCAGCTTCGACGACCCCTCCGCCTACGCGGCGCTGTGCACCCAGCTGGACGAGTTCGACGCCGACTTCGGCGCGCCGCTCAACCGCGCCTTCTACCTGTCCACCGCGCCCGCCTTCTTCCCGCTCATCGTCGAGCGGCTGGGCGAGTACGGCCTGGCCCGCCACGACGAGGCCGACGTGCGGGTCATCATCGAGAAGCCGTTCGGCACCACCGGCGCCGAGGCGGCCGAGCTCAACCGCCGCGTGCTCGCCGTCTTCGACGAGTCGCAGGTCTTCCGCATCGACCACTACCTGGGCAAGGAGACCGTCCAGAACGTGCTGGCGTTCCGCTTCGCCAACGGCATGTTCGAGCCGCTGTGGAACCGCAACTACATCGACCATGTCGAGATCACCGCGGCCGAGGAGGTCGGCATCGGCACCCGCGCCGGCTACTACGACGCGGCGGGGGCGCTGCGCGACCTCGTCCAGAACCACATGCTCCAGCTGCTGTGCCTGCTGTGCATGGAGCCGCCGGTGACCTTCTCGGCCGACGAGGTGCGCGACGAGAAGGTCAAGGTCCTGCACGCCATCCGTCCGCCGGCGCCCGACGAGACGGTGCGGGCGCAGTACACGGCGGGAACGGTCGGCGGGGAGGACGTGCGCGGCTACCTCGAGGAGGAGGGCGTGCCGCCCGACTCGCAGACCGAGACGTACGCGTCGCTGCGCCTGGAGGTCGACACGTGGCGCTGGAACGGCGTGCCGTTCTACCTGCGCACCGGCAAGCGGCTCGCGCGCAAGGTGACCGAGATCGCCGTGATCCTCAAGCCCGTCCCGCACCTGGCGTTCGCGCAGGAGGGCTCGCTGGGGATCCGGCCCAACCAGCTGATCCTTCACGTGCAGCCCAACGAGGGCGTGTCGCTGTCGCTGGGCGCGAAGATCCCGGGGACGCGCATGGTCATTCGCCCCGTCCAGATGGAGTTCCTGTACGGGACGGCGTTCATGTCGCAGTCCCCCGAGGCCTACGAGCGGCTGATCACCGACGCGATGCGCGGCGACGCGACGCTGTTCACGCGCAACGACGAGGTCGAGGCGCAGTGGCGGATCATCGACCCGGTGCTCGCGGCCTGGCAGCGCGGCGACCCGCCGCTGGCGCGCTACGAGGCGGGCGGCCAGGGCCCGCTCGAAGCCGAGCGGCTCCTCGAGGGGGACGACCGTTGGCGAGCGATCTAGACGACCCACGGGAGCCCGCCTCGCGCCAGCAGACGCTGCCACGCGGGCCGGCATCGGCCCCCGTGGCGCCCCTGGCCGACAGCACCTGGTTCGAACGCGACGTCACGCCGGCCCAGATCGAGGCGGCGCTGCGCGAGCTGCAGGTCGAGCACGCCGCCCAGACCGATCGCCGCGCCGTGTTCCCGGCGCGGGTGCTCAACCTGGTGGCGATCGTCGACCGGTCATGGCGCGGCGAGATCGAGAACCGCCTGGAGCGCGTCGGCCGCTACCACGCCTCGCGCACCGTGCTGTGCGCGATCGAGCCGGGCCGGCGCACACTCGACGCGCGCGCGACGATCGTCACCGACGACGTGCCCGCGCCGGGCGAGTTCACCACGACCCACGAGCACCTCGTCCTCGACATCGGCGAGGCGCACGTGGCGTCGCTGGACACGATCGTCGACCCGCTCGTCGTCACCGACCTGTCGACCATGGTGTGGGCGCCGCACGGCCACGCCGCGGCGGTCGACGCGCTGCTGGGGCTGGCGCAGGTCGTGCTGCTGGACTCCGTCGACGAGCCCGATCTCGAGGACGCCGTGACGCGCGCGTGCACGCTGTCGTCGCGCGTCTACGTCGTCGACCTCGCCTGGCTGCGCTCCACGCCGTGGCGCGAGCGCATCGCCGCGAGCTTCGATCCCCTGCGCTGGCGCGCCCAGCTGGCGACCATCTCGAGCGTGGAGATCCGTCATCACCCCGCGTCGGGCGCCGCCGGCCTGCTGCTGCTGGGATGGCTGGCCTCCCGGCTGGGCTGGACGCCCGGCGCCCTCGCCGGCCGGCACGACAGCCTCGAGGGCCGCGCGCGCCACCGCAAGGGCGAGGTCCGCCTGGCCCTGCGTCCGGATCCCGGGCTCACGGTCCGCGGCCTGGCCGGCATCACGATCGAGACCGGGCAGGGCACGGTGCTGACGCTCGACCGCGGCCGCGGCGGCCTGCACGCCCGGCGTATCAGCCGCAGCGGGCACGCCGGTGCCGTCGAGCGCACGTGGACGGTGATGGGCGCGTCGCGCGGCGAGCCGGGGATCCTGGGCGAGGGCATCCGCCAGGCGCTGCTGCGCGACCCCACGTACCGACCGGCGCTGGAGGCGGCCAGCGCGATGATCGGCTGATCGCGCGGCGCTCGTCGCGGTGCGGCGAATGCGGGAGACTGCTGGGCCATGCCTCCCCATCGCACCGCTGGACCGCGCGGATCGGCCGCCTGCCCCCCGCGTCTTGCCCCTCTGCCCGCCACCGACCCGGCGAGGCGGCGATGAGCATCCAGATCACGCGGGTGGCCGACAAGGAGGCGGTCGCCACGCATTCCGCCGAGGTCGTCGCCGGCGTCGCCAACGCCACGACCGACACCGTCCACGTCGCGCTGGCCGGAGGCACGACGCCCGAGCGCTGCCACGAGCTGCTCGCCCCCCTGGTCGGTGACTGGGGCCATGTGCACCTGTGGCTGTCCGACGAGCGCGCGGTCGCGCCCGACGACGACGACGCGAACTTCAAGATGATCCGCCGGTCGCTGCTGGACCGGATCGCCATCCCGCCCGCCAACGTGCACCGCGTGCTCGGCGAGCGGGGGGCCGACGAGGCCGCCGCGCTCTACGAGCAGGAGGTGCTCGACAACGTGGTCGCGGGCGCCGACGGGCTGCCGCTGTTCGACGTGATCATGTGCGGGATGGGGCCCGACGGGCACACGTGCTCGCTGTTCCCCGGCCACCCGGAGGTCGAGATCCGCGACCGGCTCGTCGCCGGCGTGCACGACTCCCCCAAGCCGCCGCCGGACCGGGTCACGTTCACGCTGCCGCTGCTGCACGTGGCGCGGCGGCTCATGCTGCTCGTGGCCGGCGCCGACAAGCGCGACGCGATGGTCAAGGTCGCGGCCGGGCCGGATCCGGCGGTGCCGGCGTCGATGCTCGCCCTGGGTGCGCTCGAGGTGATCGTCGAGGAGGCGGCTGCGCCGTAGCTCGCTAGCCGCAGTCGATCGGCGCGAGCGCCGACTTGTAGGCCGCTTCGAGGTTCTGGGCCGCCGTCTTGAGTTGCGTGCTGGCGTCTGAGGCGGAGACGGACTGCAGGAACTCGCTGGCGATCTGCTGCAGCGAGCTCGTGAACGCCTTGTTCGCCGACTGAACCTGGCTGCGCCGTTCCTGGTTGAGGTCTGACTGGGCATCGCGAATGTCGCCGAGATCGCTCTTGATCGCGTCAAGGGGCTGGGTGACGGCATCCTTGGTGATGGTGGATGGCGTCAGGCTCTTGAGCGCGTCGATCTGCTTGCTGATGTCGGATCGTGCGTCGCAGACGGTGTTCTTCGCCTTGTCCTCGGAAGACTCCCCGCAGGCGCCGAGCACGAGGACGAACGTCGCTGCGGTGACTGCCGCCAACCCGGTTCTCATCGTCATGGCACGACCGTAGGGACGGGCGGTCGGCGAGATATCGCCCAGATCGGGTGATTCTTCGCATCGGCCGTGTCCGTCCGCATCCTCCAAACCAGGTGATGCGGCCGCGTGTCGCCCACGGGAGCTTTGGCGGATGCTCGGTCATCGACGTCATCGCCAACCGCCTGAGAGCGCCGGCGGTGCCAACCCGGTCGACGATGTCGTCGCGCTTGACGCGGCGGACGCAACCGCGAACCTCGCTACGCCGAAGTGGCTGCGCGACCTCGGTACGAGCGCTTGGCTCGTCGCGGGCGTCGGGGTGGTCCTGGTCGGTGCGGTGTGGATCGCGTCACTGACGCACACGATCGTCACGCCGGTGATCACAGCGGCGATCATCGCGTCGGTCATGTCGCCGCTGGTGAGCTGGATGCAGCGCCATGGTGTTCCCCGCGGCCTGGCCGCCGCGCTGCTGCTGCTGGGGGTTGTCGTGGCGGGCGCGGCGGTGACGCTCGTCGTCGTGGGCGGGGTAACGGGAGAGAGCAGCGCGCTTCACGGTCATCTCTCCCAGGCGCGTCAGACGATCACGGGTTGGCTGACGGGCCTCGGCGTCCAGCCCGACCAGGCCCAGAGCGCCGACCAGGATGCCGCCGCGGCGATCAGCAAGGCGCTGCCAGCGCTGCTGCACGGCGTGAGCAGCGGGATCGCGGGGCTGTCGTCCCTGGCGGTGTTCCTGTCGTTCACCGCCTTGAGCCTGTTTTTCATGCTGAAGGACGGCGCGGCGATTCGGGCTTGGGGCGAGCGTCACATGGGGCTGCCGGCACCGCTGGCTCGGACGGTCAGCGGTCGCAGCCTGCAGTCGCTTCGCGGCTACTTCTTCGGGGTCACGATCGTGGCCGTGTTCAACGCGGTGGTCGTGGGTGCCGGCGCGCTGGTGCTGGGCGTTCCGCTGGCCGGAACGATTGCGGTGGTCACGTTCATCGGCGCGTACATCCCCTACATCGGCGCCTGGAGTGCCGGAGCGTTTTCCGTTCTGGTCGCTCTGGGCGGCAGCGGGACCGACGCGGCCATCGCCATGGTGATCATCCAGCTCCTGGCGAACGGCGTCCTCCAGCAGCTCGTGCAGCCGATCGCCTACGGGGCGGCGCTGGGGATCCACCCCCTGGCCGTGCTGATCGTGACAATCGCCGGTGGCGGCCTGTTCGGCGCGGTCGGCCTCATCCTTGCGGCACCGGTCACGGCCGCTCTGACGCGCATCTCGGCCGACCTGCGGCAGGCGCGAGCCGCTGACGACGGCAACGCGCCATCGGCCAACCCGCTGGGTGCGCCCGAACCCGCATCCTGACCGATGCCGCACGGCACCCGCCACGGCGATCGGGGCGGCTGCCGACCCCGTCCCCAGTCGGGTCCGCGATCAGCGGTCGATGATCTCCCCGACGGTTGAGCTGGCGTGCTCGATCCTGGAGCCGGAGACGGACTCGCGGCCGACGAGGCGCCCGCGGGCGGCCTGGACGGCATCGCGCAGCATCGTGTCGTTGCCTTGGACGAGCACGACGAGAACGGCGGCGTCTCGGTCGAGCGTGGCCGAGACCTGCTCGATCATCGTGGGAACGGCGTCGCCGGCGTGATCGGCCAGCGTGCCCCGACTGATCGCGCTGCGTCGGTCGGAGTCCAGACGGAAGTCGAGCACGGGCGCGAAGGTGCCGTCGGCGACCGCGTGCTCGAGGTCGATGGACATGGCTGCGCCGCTGGCCGGGTCGCGGATCACGAAGAGCGCATCGAGAAGCGCGACGTCGTCATCGAGCTCCATCCGCTCCAGTGCGGCGATCAGGCCACCGTCCAGCTGTCCGCTGGAGTCGAAGCGATAGACGTACAGCTCGGCGAGAGTGGCCACCATCCAACGATCCCACCGCGGGTGGAGCCGCGCTTCACCCGGTTCGGACGATGCGGAGGCAGATCACGGGCGGCGCCCGCATCACCCAGATCGCATGATGTGCCGACCTCGCCCGGCTGACAGGGTCGCCGTGAATCGTCGAATGCGACGGGAGACGCGATGTCCCGATCTCGATCCTTGGCCAGCACATGAGTGCGCCCGACACGCTCGAAACGCTCTCCTCCAAGGAGCTGCACGATCTCGCCGTGGCCCACGCCAAGCGGCATCTGGACGTTCGGTTCTTCTGGCGACTCGCGGAGATCCTTCCCCTCGCCGAGACCGCCGCCGGCGATATGGAAGGCGCCGAAGCCGACATGCAGATGCTGCGAGCTCACATCGACGACATCACGGAATCCGGACGAGGCGAGGTCGCCGACCTGATGCGACCGTTCTACCTGGAGTACCTCCGCGAGCACGGCATCCACTCGGCCTGACGGCCGGCGTCGGCGCGGCGGCGGAGCGACCGTCAGCGCCCGGCGGGGATCGGCGTTGCCGGCGGCGGGCTCTCGGTCGTTGCCTGTTGCTCACGCACCCAACCGAGGAGAAGCTGGTGCACTGCGGCGGCACCCACGATCGGATCGCTCGTCGCCCGCAGCGCCGGTGGATGCAGGATGAACGGCCGAGTCTGGGGCCCGCCCAGACCGCCATGGAACGAGATCAGCTCCTCGAACGCGCAGCCTTCCTCGATGACCGGATCGTAGAAGCTGCCGACCATGATGTCGGCGACGTGCTCGAAGCCGTCGGTCCGGCGCAGGTGCCGCGCCGCGTTGGGCGGGAGGTGGCGCAGCGGGTCCTCGCCCTCCACATTGCCGTCTGACAGCCGGCGGCGTCCTCGGGGCCCGAGGACGACCCCGCCGTCGCGCTCAGAACGAACCAGCAGCCAGCCGACGTGCGGGTGCTCACGCAGTGCCGGCAGCAGCCGCGGGTGACGTTCGTCGATCTCCTCCAACGTGAGTCGGCGCGGCTCCTCCATCAGGTAGACGAGCCCGAGGTTGCCCGAGCCCAGGACGACGACATCGCGTCCCGACACGTCGTTCTTGGCGGGCTTGGCCGGCCGACGCCCGGTCGCCTCACGACCGGCTTGCGCCAGCACGGCGTGCTGCTCGTCGCCGCCCTCCAGGTTGGCCACCGATGTGCCGCCGGCCAGCGACCGCTTGACGAGGTCGTCGAGCCCGTAGCCGTTGCGTTGCCGGAAGGTCGCGCCCTGGGTCTGTCCATGATCGGAGAGGACGACCAGGTGGTAGGGCCGTGCCGCGTAGCAGCGTGCGCGCTCGATGCGACCGAACTGCTGGTCGAGCTTGCGCAGCGCCTCGAGCGTGTCGGCGCGCTCCAGCCCGGAGTGATGGGCCACCTCGTCGTAGCTGGAGAACGTCGCGTACACCACCGGGCGCCCGCGCATCATGTCGCCCAGGACGCCGAACACGATCAGGTCGCGCACGAAGACGCACATCGCCGCGCGCAGGAACGGATAGGCGCCGCCGCGGTGGCCGCGAGGCCGAACGTCACGCCGACGCTGGCGGGCGGCGGCGCTCAGCTCGAGCACGACCTCCCACAGGAACAGGACGAACGTCCGGGTCACGTTGAAGCCGTTGGCCAGGAACGCGCGGTAGCCCGGGTTGGCCGACCGCTCGGCGTCCATGCGGCTGACCGTGAGGATCACCTCGTCGGCGTCGCCGGACAGGAGGTTGCCGCGGCTGGCGCCGCCGTCGGCCAACAGCCCGCGGCCGGTCGAGTGGCGAGCCTCGATCTCCGCGCAGTCGGTCGGCGACGAGCAGGACACCAGCCGGCCCGAGGCCTTCTCGACCCAGCGGAACGCCGGGATGTCCTCGTTGGAGCCGAGGAGGATCCCCGCCTGGGAGGCGCCGGTCTGCGAGGAGAGGTCGGGCTCCCACTCGACCAGGCGGTAGCCGTCCTCCTGCAGCCAACGGGCCAGGTTCGGCGCGCTGCCCGAGCGCAGAGCCAGCTCCAGCACGGTGATCGCCAGCCCGTCGATCTCCAGGAAGATCACGCCCGGCACCGCCGTCCGGGTCGCGCCGCCCTGGCGGCGCGCGATGCGCTGGCTGACCCGCAGCGAGTACTCGTCGTCATCGTTGGTGCCGAACACGACGCTGAGCACGACGCCGACCGCGGCGATCACGAGCGCCGCGAGCAGCGCATCGCCGAACGACCCGACCGCGATCCAGTCCGGCAGCAGATCGGCCGCCAGCTCCAGCAACAGGGCGTCGAGGAACAGGATGCCGGTAATGGCGAGCATGTAGAGGCGCAGCGCCGCGACGATCGGCGGGATGACAGCGTTGAGCAGCGCGATGACGAGGGCGACCACGACCGCGGCGCCGGGCTTGCGCAGGCTGACGTCGGGCACGATGGCGGCGGCCACGTAGACCGAGCCCGTCAGGACGACCGTGTTGACGAGCAGCCACACCAGCCCGATGTGCGGCTTTGTCGGTCGCCAAGTGACGGCGTCCCCGTACGCAGCGCTCGACTCGTTTGTCATCGGCAGATCGTCGACGGTGGCGGCGGCGGCGGCATCGCCCGATCCAGATGAAGCGCCGGCGACCGCTCGCGCCCCGCGTCCGGACGCGAACCGCGAGCGGTCGGCCGGCCCGCGGTCGCGGACCGCTACGGTGTCTGGGTGGCAGAGGCCCTGGACCCCCAGGCCGAGATGCGCGAGGCGATGGCCGAGGCCCGGGCGCGAACGCTCGCGCTCGTCGCCCATCTGAGTGACGCCGACCTCGAGCGCGTGATCGACCCGATCATGAGCCCGATCGCCTGGGACCTGGGCCACATCGCGGCCTACGAGGACCTGTGGATCGCCCATCGCGTCGGCGGCCTGGAGATGCTGCGGCCGGAGCTCGCCGCGCTGTACGACGCGTTCGAGACGCCGCGGGCGGTGCGTGGTGATCTGGAGTTTTTGCGTGGCGAGCAGCTGCGCGGGTATCTGGACGACGTGCGCGTGCGGACCCTCGAAGTCACCGACCGCTGCGGGGCCGACGATCGCCACGAGCTGGTGCTGCGCCACGAGTACCAGCACATCGAGACGATGCTGCAGACGATGGCGCTCGGCGGGCTGCTGCCGGTGACCGACCCGCCCACCGCCGTGCCGACCCCGCTGCGCGGCGGCGACGGGTGGATCGACGTGCCGGCGGGCCCGTTCGCGATGGGCGCCGGGCCCGACGGGTTCGCCTACGACAACGAGCGCCCGCGCCATGAGGTGACGGTGGACGCGTTTCGCATGGCGCGGCGCCCCGTGACGAACGCAACCTGGCTGACGTTCACGGAGGGCGGCGGCTACGAGCGCCGGCCGTGGTGGTCGCACGAGGCGTGGATGTGGAAGGAGGAGTACGACATCGGCGACTGTCCGGACTCGGTCCGCACCGGGGATCCGGACGCCCCCGTCGTCCACGTCTCCTGGTTCGAGGCCGACGCCTTCGCCCGCTGGGCCGGTGCACGACTGCCAACCGAGGCCGAGTGGGAGAGGGCGGCGACCTGGGACCGGGACGGGTGGGACGGTGCCGGGCAGGTGTGGGAGTGGACCGCCTCGACGTTCCAGGCCTACCCGGGGTTTCGCGCCTATCCGTACCGCGAGTACTCCGAGCCGTTCTTCGACGCCGGCTACCGGGTGCTGCGCGGCGGCTCGTGCGCCACGCACCCCCGCGTCGCCGGCCCGACGTTTCGCAACTGGGATCTGCCCCAACGCCGCCAGCTGTTCGCCGGCGTGCGGCTGGCCACGGACGGCGAACCTCAACCGACCCCGACCTCCGGGAGGTCCGGATGACCGTCGACGTCCATCTCGCGACCGGCCAAGAGCGGTCGCTGGCCGACGACGTCCTCGACGGGCTGACGCGGCCGTTCAAGGAGCTGCCGCCCAAGCACTTCTACGACGCGCGCGGCTCGGAGCTGTTCGAGCTGATCTGCGAGCAGCCCGAGTACTACCCGACCCGCACCGAGCTGCGGATCCTGCGCACCCGCGGCCAGGAGCTCATGGAGGACGTCGACGAGCTCGTCGAGCTCGGATCGGGCGCGACGACGAAGGCGCGGATCCTGCTGTCGGCCGGCGCCGCCTCGCGGTACGTGCCGGTCGACGTGTCCGAGACGGTGGTCCGCGCGGCGGCCGACGAGCTGGCCGACCTCGACGTCGAGGTGCACGGGGTCGTGGGCGACGTCGAGCGCCATCTCGACCGGCTGCCGCCGCCGGTGGGGCGCCGCGCGGTGGCGTTCCTGGGCGGCACGATCGGCAACTTCCCGCCCGGCTCGCGGCGGCGCTTCCTGCGCTTGATCGCGTCGCTGCTGGACCCGGGTGACCGGCTGCTGCTCGGCACCGACCTCGTCAAGGACCCGGCGATCATCGAGGCGGCCTACAACGACGCGGCCGGTGTGACCGCGGAGTTCAACCGCAACGTGCTGGCGGTGGTCAACCGCTCGCTCGACGCCGACTTCGACCTCGACGCGTTCGAGCACGTCGCGTTCTTCGACCGGCGGCGCGAGTGGGTGGAGATGCGCCTGCGCGCGCTGGAGCCGCAGGTGGTGACGGTGGCCGCGCTGGGGCTGCAGGTCGACTTCGCCCACCGCGAGGAGCTGCGCACGGAGATCAGCGCGAAGTTCACGCGCGAGCGGATCGCGGCGGACCTCGCGGCGGCGGGGCTCGCGCTGCGGACGCTGATCGCGGACCCCCGCGAATGGTTCGCGGTGACGGTGGCCGAGCGCGTGTAGCGTCGGGCGGGCGCGACTTCGCCACCGGCCGCCCGCTCCCGCGCGCTCTCGCGACCCGGCCTGGGTCGGAGTCGCGCTGGGGCCGCGTGCGCCTGCCTCGGCCATGCCGTGTTTCGTCGGGTGGTCCTGTCGAGTTGGCGTCGCCAAGCGACGTCAACTCGACAGAACCGGCGTCGCGCCGAGAACGAGCGGACGGTCTTGTCGTGTTCACCGCGTCAGGCGCGTCGATGCGGCATGATCGCCCACGCAGGCCGACGGCGGCGAGCGGTCCGGGCGCGGACCCAGCCCCGTTCCCTTCGATGAGCTCCAGCGGCGACCAATCCCGCCGGAACGGGCCGAGAGAGCGCCCCTACACCCTCAAGCGTCGAAGTCCTTGTCGCGCCCCTCCCCCGGCCACGGCGCGAGGAGCAGCAGCAGCGTCGTGTCCTGCCGCGCGCGCACCTCGTGGGGCTCGTGGGGGTCGAAGTGCACGAGAAAGCCCGCGGCGCCCACGGTCGTCTGGCCATTCTGCTCGATCTCGACCTCGCCGTCGTGGACGTGCACCCACGCGTGCTCGTGCACCTTGTGGTCCTGCAGCATCTCGCCGGCGGGCAAGTTGATGGCGATCGCGCGCGCGGCGCCGTCGTCGGAGCGCAGGACCCTCGGGTGGTGAGGGGCGACGCCGAGCTGCGTGAGGTCCCAGGTTTCCATGAGCGGCACCCTACTCGGGCGCCGGTAGCGTGCAACGCCATGCGAATCGAAGACAGCGGTGCGCTCGTCGTGGGCGGCGCGTCAGGGCTCGGCGAGGCGGCGGCCCGGGCGCTGGCCGCCCGCGGCGCACGCGTGGTGATCGCGGACCTCGACGAGCAGCGCGGGGCCGCGCTGGCCGCCGAGCTGGGCGGCGCGGCCGCGTTCGTCGCCGCCGACGTGACGCAACCCGACACGCTTGCGGCCGCCGTGGCCCAGGCGGCCGACGGGCCGGGCGGGCTGCGGATCTCCGTGCACTGCGCGGGCATCGGCCACGCGGAGCGCATCGCCACCCCGCGCGGCGCGCATCCGCTCGCGGCGTTCGAGCGGGTGATCGCGGTCAACCTCACCGGGACGTTCAACGCGCTGCGGCTGGCCTGCGCGGCGATGATCGCCAACGAGCCCGACGCCGGCGGCGAGCGCGGCGTGTGCGTGAACACCGCGTCGATCGCGGCCTACGACGGCCAGATCGGCCAGGTCGCGTACTCGGCGTCGAAGGGCGGCGTCGTCGGGCTGACGCTGCCGGCCGCCCGCGACCTCGCGCGCTTCGGCGTGCGCGTGTGCACGATCGCGCCCGGGCTGTTCGACACGCCGCTGCTGGCGTCGCTGCCCGAGCAGGCGCGCGCGGCGCTCGGCGCGTCGATCCCGTTCCCGGCCCGGCTCGGGCAGCCGGCCGAGTACGGCGCGCTCGCCGTGCACATCGTCGAGAACGCGATGCTCAACGGCGAGGTCATCCGCCTCGACGGCGCACTGCGCATGGCGCCGAAGTAGAGGATTCCCCGAGGCGGCGGCCGCCCGGTGCCGGGTCCGTGAGGCCGGCTCGATAGCGTTCCGGCCATGAGGCGTGTCACCTTCTCGCGCAACGTGACGTTGTCTTTGTCGCGGACGTGCGTGTCGCATTGCAAGTACTGCGCGTTTGCGACGCATCGGGCGCATCTGCATGCGCCCGATGAGGTCGAGCGTTTGATCGATCGTGCGGCGCGGCGTGGGATCAAGGAGCTTTTGGTGTTGACCGGTGATGAGCCGGGTCATCACGCGGGGGTGCGCGAGCGGTTGGCGGCGTTGGGGTTCGAGGACTTCGTTGGGTATGTGGTGTGGGCGTGTGAGCGGGCGTTGGCGCGGGGGGTGCTGCCGCACACGAATTTGGGGGCGTTGTCGAAGACGGATTTGGGGCGGTTGCGGGAGGTGACGGCGTCGCAGGGGTTGATGTTGGAGTCGTTGCGGGGCGATTTGGTGGCTCATCAGGGCTCGCCGACGAAGGATCCGGGGTTGCGGTTGGCGACGATTCGGGCGGCGGGTGAGCTGCGGATCCCGTTTACGTCGGGGATCTTGGTGGGGATCGGCGAGACGCGTCAGGATCGTCTGGACGCGCTGGGCGCGCTGGCCGAGGTGCACGCGCAGTATGGGCATCTGCAGGAGGTGATCTTGCAGAACTTCGTGGCGCACCGGCGCTATTACGGCCAGGAGCCGGCCGATATCGCGACCGAGCAGGCCCGGGAGTACTGGCGCACGGGGCTGGGGACGCATCCGTCGCTGCCGCTGCCCGCCTGGGCGTGTGAGGTCTCGATCGACGACATGCTCGAGCTGGTGGCGGCGTCGCGGCGGTTGATGCCCGATGTCGGGGTGCAGATCCCGCCCAACCTGGCGGATTGGTGGCCGGAGCTGATCGCGGCGGGCGCGACCGACTTGGGCGGGCTGAGTGCGAATGGGGATCACATCAGTCCCGAGCATCCGTTCCCCTCGCCGCACAAGGTCAGAAAGACGCTGGCGCCGTTGGGGTACGCGTTGACCGAGCGGCTGTGCGCCTACCCGCAGTACCTCGATGGCCAGTGGCAGGCCCAGGGCGTGCTCGACGTGGTCAAGACGAAGTACTGGAGCTTCATCCCGCGCGGCGCGTCGGGGCGCCGCGAGGAGCGCCCGGTCCGCCGCGATCTCGTGGCCGGCGCGATCGCCAAGGGCCGCGACGGTGTGTGGCTCTCGGAGGATGAGCTGACCGCGTTGTTTGCGGAGAACCGCCCGGAGGCGATCGAGGACCTGCGCCAGGCCGCCGACGAGCTGCGCGCCGAGCTGGCCGGGGAGACGGTCACGTTCGTGGTCAATCGCAACATCAACGTCTCCAACGTGTGCATCGTCGGCTGCGCGTTTTGTGGCTTTGGGCAGGGCAAGCGCTCCCCCGACGCCTACCAGCACCCCGAGGCCGAGTACCGCGCCCGGATCCGCGACGCCGTGGCCTACGGCGCCACCGAGCTGTGCATCCAATCGGGGATCCATCCCGACTGGACCTTCGAGGACTACCTGCAGTACTTGCGGATCGCCACCGACGAGGCGCCCCAGCTGCATCTGCACGCCTACAGCCCGATGGAGATCGCGCATATCGCCGACATCTCCGGGCTGGGCCTGGGCGAGGTCTTCGCGCAGCTGCAGGACGCGGGGCTGGGCTCGACGCCGGGGACCGCGGCCGAGGTCCTCCACGACGGAGTGCGCCAGCGCATCAGTCCGAACAAGTTGCCCGTGGCGCGCTGGATCGAGGTCATCGAGGCCTCCCACCGCGCCGGGCTGCGCTCGACCGCGACGGTGATGTTCGGCCACATCGAAGAGCCCTGGGAACTGGCCGAGCACATGCGCGTGATCCGCACCGTCCAAGAACGCACCGGCGGCATCACCGAGTTCGTGCCGCTGTCGTTCATCCCGTTTCAGACCCTGCTGGGCCGTACCCACGGCGTGGCCGAGATCAGTCCCGAGGACAACCTCAAGCACACCGCCGTGTTCCGCCTCGCGCTGGGCAAGACCATCCAAAACCTCCAAGCCTCCTGGGTCAAGATGGGCCTGGCCACCGCCACCGAAGCACTCAGATGGGGCGTCAACGACCTCGGCGGCACCCTCATGGAAGAGTCCATCAGCCGCCTCGCCGGCAGCCAACACGGCGTCAAGCTCGACCCCCCCGACCTCATCAACGCCGCCCACAACGCCACCCGCCCCGCCGCCGAACGCACCACCCTCTACACCATCCGCCGCCGCTACGAGCTTCCGGCCGCGGTCGCGGTGTAAGGGCCTCTCTCGGTCCTACCGCACCACCCCGAACGCGGTCGGGCTCTGCTCCAGGTCGCCGCGGAGCTGGGCAAGGCGCTGCGCGCCGGTTAGGATCGCGTCGTGCCCCGGCTCCTCGCCCTCGTGGCCGTCCTCCTGGTGGCGCTCGCCGCCACGGCCAGCGCCGCGACCGCCCGCACATGCCGGTCGGCCGATCTGCGCTACCCCTTCACCAAGGGCGGACCGGAGACGTTCGGCGTGTTCAAGCTCAAGATCAGGGAGGGCGACTGCGCGACCGCGCACACGGTCGCCAAGCGCTGGATGACCCGCTTCGAGCGCAACCTCGACGCCGGGCGGGTCCGCCTGCCCAAGCGCGTGGCCGACTACACGTTCACCCAGCTCAAGCCGAAGGCGGCCCAGACCTACCGGCTGCGCGGCATTCGCGCGGCGACGACGATCCGCTTCGACTACGTCGTTCCCAACGGCTGACCGGGCCGGCGGTGGCCCGTCACGCGGCGCGGCGGGCGCGCAGCACGGCGTCGTGCAGCGTCGCCGCGCGGCCGTCGGGGAGGGTGCCGGCGCGCGGACGGGCCTCGGCGACCTCGACGTCCCAGCCCGGTGGCTCGAGCAGCTGCGCGATGTCGAGGGCGGTGACCATCGCCTCGGGGCGGCGGTGCTTGCGCAGCGCGAGATCAGCCGGGTCGTGGCCGACGTACAGGAGGATCCCGCCGGGCGCCACTGCGGCGGCGAGCCGGCCCACGACGGCCGCCCGGACGTCCGGCGCCGGATGCAGGAAATGCGCCGACACCAGGTCGTACGCCGCGGTCGGCGGGGACCACGTGCGGATGTCGGCGTGGATCCACTCGATCCGCATGGCCACCTCGTCGCCATGCTCGGCCGCGCGGGCGGCCCCCCGCTCCAGCGCGACCGGCGAGAGGTCGACCGCGGTGACCTGCCACCCGCGCTCGGCCAGCCAGAGCGCGTCCGCACCCTCGCCGGTACCGACGTCGAGCGCCCGCGCGGGGGCCAGCGACGCCGCCTCCGCGATGAGCTGGGCGTTCGGGTGGCCGCTCCAGATCTGGTCGCGCGACGCGTAGCGGTCGTCCCAGAACGCCTGGCTGTGCGGGTCGAGCGGTGCTTCGGCCGTCACGGCGCCGCCCGCTCAGACCGGCGGCCGTGATTCGCTGGCGACCGCGAGCTCGGTGACCGTCAAGCGCCCGACCTCGAGCTCGTCGATGGTGAGCCGCTTGATGGTGGCGCGGCCGATCGCCAGGCGACCGATGGCGACCGCGCCGATGGCCAGCGCCCCGATGGCGACCGGAGCCATCGCGGTCGGCCCGCGCACGGCGGGACCGCGGACGTCGGCGCCGGTCACCCGGAGGGCGAGACGCTGCACCAGCGGACGATCGCGGCCCTTGGCCATGCCGACAGGGTGACAAGCGCGCCGGTCCGGCGCAAGGCCGCGATCTGATGGAGAACGGCGGGCCCGTGCCGCTCAGGCGAGCACCGCGGCCAGCCAGGCGCCCGCGGCGAGCGCGGTCGCGACCAGCTCGATGACGATCGACAGGCCGATCGCGTGCAGCGCGTGCCGGGTCGAGCGCCACGCCGGCTCATGGCGCCGCAGCCGCCGGCGCTCCTCGAGGTAGACGCCGAGCGGGAACCCGAGGAACAGCCCCACGATCGGGATCAGGAAGAAGCCGACGACGCCGAGCACGACGCCGACGACGATCGACCGGCGCGGCACGCCCGCGTCGCGCAGCCGCCGTCCCGGCACGAGGTACTTCACGACCTGCGCGCCCCCGATCGCCACCGTGGCGAAGGCGAGCACCGCCCACGCGGTCCCCGAGCCCACCGCGATCGCCCACACCAGGATCGCCCCCCACGCGAGCAGGGAACCGGGCAGCACCGGCACGACCACCCCGACGATGCCCGTGGCGATCGCCAGCCCGACGAGGACGAGCGCGGCGTCGCTCACCGGCTCGCCGTCGCTCGATCGCCCGCACCTCGCTGCATGCCCGCCATCGTCGCGCAGCGACGACGCGAGCGCTGCGCCGGGCCGCGCGACGCCGGCTGTGGGCGGGCTGTGAGCGCGCTGTGCGCGCCCTGTGAGCGGCGGGTCCCATGCTGTCGACCGTGACGACTTCGACCGGGAAGGCAGAGACGATGGACTACGCGATCGAGGCCGAGGGCCTCCTGAAGCGCTACGGCGAGACCCAGGCGCTGGCCGGGGTCGACCTGCGCGCTCGGCCGGGCAGCGTGCTCGGCGTGCTGGGCCCCAACGGGGCCGGCAAGACGACCGCCGTGCGAATCCTGGCCACGCTGATCCGCGCCGACGGCGGCACCGCGCGGGTCGGCGGCTTCGACGTGGTGCGCGAGCCGGCCCAGGTGCGCGAGACGATCGGCCTGACCGGCCAGTACGCGTCGGTCGACGAGCTGCTCACCGGCGAGCAGAACCTGACGATGATCGGGCAGCTGCTCGACCTCAGCCGCCGCCAGGCGCGCGCCCGCGCGCGGGAGCTGCTGACCTGGTTCGACCTCGAGGCGGCGGCCGGCCGGCCGGCCCGGACGTACTCGGGCGGGATGCGGCGGCGGCTGGACCTGGCGGCGAGCCTCGTCGGCCGCCCGGCCGTGGTCTTCCTCGACGAGCCGACGACGGGCCTGGACCCGTCCAAGCGCGAGGAGATGTGGCGGGTGATCCGCGACCTCGTCGCCGACGGCTCGACCGTCCTGCTCACCACCCAGTACCTCGACGAGGCCGACGCCCTGGCCGACGAGATCACCGTCATCGACCGCGGCACCGTCGTCGCCCACGACACGCCGCAGGCCCTCAAGCGCGTCGTCGGGGGCCAGCGGCTGACGGTGCGCCCAGCCGACCCGGCGCGCCTCAGCGAGACCGCCGCGATCATCGGCGCCATCGCCGGCGCGCCGCCCGAGCGCCACGACGCCGGCACGACCAGCGTCCCGGTCGACGGGGACGCGGCGCTGGCCGAAGCGGTGTCCCGCCTGGCCGAAGCCGACATCGCGGTGACCGAGCTGTCGCTGCACCTGCCGAGCCTGGACGACGTCTTCTTCCAGCTCACCGGCCACGACACCACGGACGCCGCGGATGCAGCACCCGAGCTGATCGAGGAGGTCGGGGGCACCACCCGCGAGGCAGACCACGCCCTGCACCCGGTTGCGGGGGTGGTCCAATGAGCATCAACACGGCCACCATCGCCCCGCGCGCCCTGTCGCGCCCCGGCGCGCGCCCACACCCGCTCGTGCGTCTGATCCGCCACAGCCTCGTGCTGGCCCGGCGCTCGCTGATCGGCGTCGTGCGCAACCCCGAGGCGCTGATCGACGTCACGCTGCAGCCGGTCATCTTCATCGCGATGTTCACCTACATCTTCGGCGGCGCGATCACGGGCGGATCGCAGCACGACTACCTGCAGTTCCTGCTGCCGGGGATCCTCGCGCAGACGATCGCGTTCGGCGGCGTGGCGATCGGCGTGAACCTCAACTCCGACATCGAGAAGGGCGTCTTCGACCGCTTCCGCAGCCTGCCGATCGCCCGGGCCGCGCCCCTGGTCGGCGCCGTGCTCTCCGACGTCGTGCGCTACACGCTGCTGTGCGTCGTGACGCTCGGCTTCGGCTACGTCCTCGGCTTCCGCGCGCAGACCGGCGTGCTCGAGGTGGTCGCCGCCTGCCTGCTGGCGATCGCGTTCGCGCTGTGCCTGTGCTGGGCGGCGGTGTTCGTCGGGATGGTGGCCCGCACCCCCGGCGCCGTGCAGGGGATCATGTTCCTCGTCCTGTTCCCGCTGACGTTCGCGACCGGGACGTTCGTGCCCGTCGACACGCTGCCGAGCTGGTTGCAGTCGTTCACGAAGATCAACCCGCTCACGCACCTGGTCGATGCGCTGCGTGGCCTGCTGCTCGGCGGCCCGGTGGCCTCTGACGTCCTGTGGACGCTCGGCTGGATGGCGGCGCTGCTGGTGGCGTTCGTGCCGCTCGCGCTACGGGCCTACGGCCGCCGGGTCTGAGGCGGCCGGGTCGAGCCGGGCGAGGGCCTGCTCGCGGGTCATCGCCCGGCCCCGCCCGTAGGCGGCCGTGAAGGGCTCGTCCCCGAGCGCGGCGCGCAGCCGGTCGCGCAGGTCGCGGATCAGCGGGTGCGAGGGGTCGTCGCCACCGCGCAGCACCGCCGCGGCGCCGAGCATCTCCGCCGCGACGCGCGCGTCGCCGTCCTCCAGGGCCACCGCGCTGACCGCGAGACCGACGGCGGCCACCACCGGCATGTCCGTCGTCGCGACCGCGGTGGCGAAGGCGCTGGGCAGGAGGCGCCGCGCGGCATCGACGTCGCCGGCGGCCAGCTCCACCGCGGCCACCGCCGCCTCGACGACCGCGCGGGCATGGCCCTGGTCGGGTCGCTCGGTCCCCGCGGTCCGGGCCAGGTAGGCGAGCGGCGCATCGAGCTCGCGCCGCGCCCGGGCGACGTCGCCGGCCACCAGCTCGATCATCGCCGCTTCGAGCTGCGCGAAGATGCGGTCGTCGCCGCCGACGTCGCTGCGCTCCACAATGCGGCGCGTGTGCTCGCGCGCGGCGGCCAGGTCGCCGCGACGCAGCGCCACGTCGGCCAGCCGCAGGTCCACCACCCAGATCGCCGACCCGGGCGCCAGCTCGCCCATCTCCGCCGCGCGCTGCGCCGTCTGCTCGGCGCCGTCGAGATCGCCGACGGCGATGCGCCGCCCGCCTCCATGACGAGCACGACCGAGGCGCCCCAGCGATCACCGACCTCCTCGAAGCCGCGCAGCGCCGCCGCCAGGTGATCGCGGGTCGCATCGGCCTCGCCGTTGTTCTCGGCGCTGACCCCCGCGAACAGCAGCGTCGCCGCGCGCACCCACGGGTCGGGGTGCGCCAGCGCCGCCTCCGAGTGACGAGCGGCCAGCTCCTCCTCGCCGGCGAAGGCGGCGAGCACGGGCTTGGCGACGGCCAGCAACGGCCGGGCCCGGTCGTCCAGCGGCTCGATGGCCGCCAGGTACGTCCCCATCAGCTCGGCCACGTCCCCGCGCGGCGCCTCGCGCAGGGTGCCGAGCTTCGCGACCGCCTCGGCGATCACCCGGTCGACCGGGTCGGCCTCCCCCGGCACCGCAAGCGCGAACGCCAGCCATCCCTGAGCCTCCTCGCGGCTGCCCGAGAGCAGCCAGAACCAGAGCAGGGCGACGACGAGCCGCACGGCGCCGGCCGCGTCGCCGCCGTCGCCGAGCCAGCGCAGCGCGGCGAGCACGTTGTCGCGCTCGGCGTCCAGCCGCCGGTACCAGTCGAGCTGCTCCGGCCCGCGCAGCCGCGGCTCGGCCGTGACCGCCAGCTCGGCGAACCAGCGCGCGTGGGCGCCGCGCACGCGCTCCCCCTCGCCGGCCGCCGCCAGCTGCTCCAGCCCGTACTCCCGGATCGTCTCGAGCATCCGGTAGCGCGGCGGCGCGCTGCCGGGCTCCGCCTGCAGCAGCGACCGGTCGACGAGCGCGGCGAGCCCGTCGGGCACGTCGTCGGGCTCGATCCCGGCGCCGGCGCACACCGCCGCCGCGCTCTCGGTCGTCGCGCCCGCCGCGAAGACCGCCAGCCGGCGCGCCAGCCGACGCTCGGGCTCGCTCAGCAGCTCCCAGCTCCAGTCGACCACCGCGCGCAGCGTGCGGTGACGCGGCAGCGCCGTGCGGCTGCCGCCGGTCAGCAGCCGGAAGCGATCGTCGAGGCGCCGCGCGATCTCGGCGACCGGCATCGAGCGCAACCGCGCGGCCGCGAGCTCGATGGCCAGCGGCAGGCCGTCGAGGCGCCGGCAGATCTCGACCACCGGCTCGACCGTGTCGTCGTCCACGGCGAACCCGGGCTGCACGGCCGCGGCGCGATCGGCGAACAGGCGGACCGCCGGGTCGGCCAGCGCATCGTCCGCGCCCGGGTCCGCCCGCGGCAGCGGCAGCGGCGGAACGGGCACGAGGCTCTCGCCGGTGATGCCCAGCGGCTCGCGGCTCGTCGCGAGGATGCGCAGGCGCGGGCAGGCGCCCAGCAGCGTCTCGGCGAGCTCGGCCGCCGGCGCCACGAGGTGCTCGCAGTTGTCGAGCACGACGATCGCTTCGCGGTCGCGCAGCACGTCGAGCACCCGGTCGAGGCCGTCGCGCGGCGCGCGGGGGCCGGGGCGGTCGACGAGCGCCGTGTCGCGCAGGCCGAGCGACGCGATCACCGCGGGGACGATCTCGACAGGGTCGGTGAGCGGCGCGAGCTCCACCATCCACACCCCGTCGGCCACGTCGTCGACCCGGCGTCCCGCCGCCTCGCCCGCCAGCCGGGTCTTGCCGGCGCCGCCCGGACCCACGAGCGTGACGAGCCGAGCAACCCCACGGGGGCCCGCCTCCGGGCGCACAGCCGCTCCGTCACCTCGAGCGGGTCGGGCGTCCGTCGGCACCCCGTCCGCCAGCAGCGCCTCGATGCGCGCGAGCTCCTCCTCGCGCCCGACGAAGCTCGTCAGGGGCGCGCGCAGGTTGCTGCGCCGGTGCGGCGTCTCGGGGTCTGGCGCGGGCGCGGCGGCGCCGTGCAGCACCGACAGGTGGGCGGCCTGGAGCACCGGCGAGGGCGCGACGCCGAGCTCGGCGTCCAGCGCGCGGCGGACGCGCTCGTAGACCGCGAGGGCGTCGGCCTGCCGGCCGCCGGCGTAGAGGGCGGTCATGAGCTGGGCGGAGAACCGCTCGTCGAGCGGGTGGTCCGCCGTCAGCGACTCGAGCTCGGCGATGACGCGCGCGCCCGCCCCGAGGGCGAGATCGGCCTCGATGCGGTCGGCCAGCGCCGTGAGGCGCCGGGCCTCCAGCGCCGCCGCGGCCGCCTGGGCGATCGTGCTGTCGGGCACGTCGGCGAGCGCGGGGCCGCGCCAGAGCGCCAGCGCCTCCGCCAGCAGGTCCGCCGCCGCGGCGTGATCGCCGCGCGCCAGCGCCGCGCCGCCGTCGTCGGCCAGCCGCTCGAAGCGGGCGGCATCGACGGCGTCGGGCTCGACGGCCAGCCGGTAGCCGCCCGGCGCGGCCGGCACGAGCTCGGCGCCGCCCAGCGCGCGCCGCAGGCGCGAGACGAGCGACTGCAGCGAGTGCGCCGCGTCGGCCTGGTCGCCGTGATCCCACACCGCCTCGACGAGCCGGTCGGCGCGCACCGGGCGGCCGGCTTCGAGCGCGAGGCAGGCCACCAGCGCGCGCAGCCGGCCGCCGCCGACCGCGATCGGCCGGCCGTCACGCTCGATCTGCAGCGGTCCCAGGATGCCGACGTGCACGCGCCCACTCTGGCACGCGGCGTGCGTCAGCTGTAGAACGCCTCGCCGATCGCCGCGCGGTGCCGCTTGACCGCTGGCGTCATCTCGAGGCGCCAGGTGTAGCGCCACTGCTCGGCGTTCGTCGCCCCGGTGACCTGCTCCGGCCGCATCGTGCTCAGCGAGGGATCGTTGGACGGGTCGTGATGCAGCACGATGCTGAACGCCCGGCCGAACCGCAGCGACGTGCGGGCGACCGCGCCCAGCGAGGGGGTCAGGGCGGCGCTGGCGACGCTGGCGGGCGAGCTCACGGGCCCGTAGCCCCACGGGATGTCGCGCGTGTCCTGCATCCCGTTGGAGCAGGACGTCTCGTCGTGGACGTTCACGGCGCCAGCGGCGCGGATGCGCAGCTGCTCGATCCTCGTGTGCCGGAGCACCAGGTCGACGGCCGCCGTGCTCGCGCCCTTGAGCGCATAGGTCAGCGTCGACAGGCAGCTGCCCAAGGACGTGATGATGTCCTCTCGGCCGCTCCCGCTGAAGACCACGGGTCCCTGCGTCCGGACCAGGGCGCCACCACCGCCTCCACGCACGCGCACGGCATAGCTGCGCGCGGACCTGCGCCCACGGCGGACGAGCCACACCGGGACTGCGTCGGTGGCGACCTGCGTCTCCGTCCGCGCTCGGAAGTCCAAGCCCGCCGACGGCGCGCGGACCTGCTGCTCGTAGCTCTGGGTGAACTCGACCTCCAGCCGGTACGCGCGGCGGACCTGCGCTCCCAACGCCGCCTCGGCACCAAGGCCGGTCCCGAGGGCGCCCAGCACCAGCACAGCGACCAACGGCATCAGGAGCCCGCGCCCCCAACCGAGTGGCGCTTCCCACAACCGGCGACGCGGCGGCCGCATGGGGTGACCGTACGTCACGACCCGTTCCGGGACGTGCGTAGTCGCTACGGCATCGGCTCGTGCGGTCCCGCAACTCGGCTGGAGTCGGTTGGCGAGCTACCGGGCGCCCGGGGCCGGCAGCGCCCGGCCGCCGGCCGCCCGCGCCAGGCGCGCCGCGAACACGAGGTCGGGCGCGCCGGCACCCGACCGGTCCGGCGCGGGGCACAGAACCGACACGCCGATCCCCTCGCGCCGGCACCGGGCCGCCGCCCGCAGCGCCGCCTGGCGCGCGACACCGGCCCCGAACGGCTGACCGGGCGCCCCCGGCGCGGCGCGCGCGATGGCGCCGAACTGCTGTCGTCCGACCGCGGGCGCGCCCGCGGCGGGCCGTCCGCACACGGTCGGGTGGGCGTCGGTGACGAGCAGCAGGCGCCGCGACCGCGACGGGCGGCTCTCGCGCAGCAGCAGCTCGCGCGCCTCGTCGACGACGAGCTCGAGGTTCGTGGGGTCGGCGGGCTCGATCTCCGCCGCGGCCGACCGCAGCCGCCGCGCGTCGCGGGTCAGCGGGCAGACCACCGTCACCGTCGTGGAGAACGCCAGCAGCGCGACGCGATGACCGCCGCGCGCCAGCGCGTGCGCGAGCGCCTGGGCCAGCCCCCGCGTGCGCGCCCCGAGCATCGAGCCGCTGACGTCCAGCGCGAGCACGACGTCGAGCGTCGCCGTGGGCCGGCGCGCCTGCGTGCGCAGCTCCTGCGCGAGCGGGCGGCCTGAGCGCGCCGCGGCGCGGACGGTCGCGCGCACCGACAGGTCGGTGGTGCGGTCGCCGGGCCGGCGGGGGCCGGGGCGGCGCGGTCGCTGGCCGACGAGCGCGCGCGCCGCTCGCCGTAGGCGCCGTCGGCGACGAGCGGACGCGCGAGCGGCAGGAGCAGGTCGTCGAGCAGCGCCGCCGCCTGCGCATCGCTCAGGGACGGCGGCGCCGCCGTCGCCGGGCCGCGCTCGCGCGCCGGGCCGCCTTCGAGCGAGAACGTCGGGCGGCGCCGCACGATCCCGCCGGGCAGCGGGACCCGTGCGTCGTCGTCGCCTGCCGCCGGCTCGCCGGCCTGGTCCTGCTCGGCCGTCGACAGCGCCGCGCGCACGAGCGCGTCGGCGTCCACCCCCGGGCGCACGTGCAGCCGGTGGGGCAGGCAGACGAGCGCGGCGCGCAGCAGGTCGTCGTGGCCGGCGACGGCGCGCAGCGAGCGGTGGACGTCCTCGGTGGCGAGCAGCGCCCGCACGCTCGGCCCCGCCAGCACGTCCGGATGGCCGCGCAGGAACCGGGCGGCGCGGACGAGCGTGGCCGACGGGCCGGCGTCCGGGCTCATCGCGGCGCGGCACCAGATGCGAACCGGCCGAGCGCTGCCGCCGACGGGCCGGCGTCCGGGCTCATCGCGGCGCGGCACCAGGCGCGAAACCGGCCGAGCGCCGCCGCCGACGGGCCGGCGTCGGCCGTCATCCCAGCCCGGCGGCCGGGGCGAAGCCCGCCAGCCGCGTGTCGAGCCAGCGGTCGACGCGGTCGGTCTCGGCCGCGCCCGCGGCCAGCGCGACCCGCCCGCGGAAGGCGAGCCGCAGCCCGTCGCGCACGGCGTCCCCCCACGATCGCGACCCATCGACCGCCCGGCGCGAGCACGCGAGGTCGTAGGCGGCCAGCGTCGCCCGGACGCTCGGCGGCGTCTGCACGTCCGGGTCGTCGCGCAGCGCGTTGGCGAACGCCACGATCGCCTCCGCCGCCGCGGCCGGCGCCGCACCGCGACCGGCCGTCGCACGCGACCGCAGGATCCGCACCTCGTCCGCCGCCGAGGGGTAGTCGAGTCGCACCCGCTCGAACCGGTCGGCCAGCGCCTCCGACAGCCGCTCGACGCCCACGTACTCGCTCGGGTTCATCGTCGCCACGACCACCGTGTCGACCGGGAAGCGGACGTCGTAGCCGCCGATCGTCATCGCTCCCTCCTCGAGCAGCTCGAGCAGCAGGTTCTGCAGCCGCTCCGACAGCCGGTTGAGCTCGTCGACGAGGCAGATGCGCCGGTGCGCCCGCAGCAGCCGCCCGGGCCGCAGCGCGCGCACGTCCAGGGCGCCGTACTCGAGCGCGGCGACCGGGTCGACGTCGCCGGTCAGGTCCTCGGCCACCAGGTCCGGCGAGCCCTGGACGCGCACGAGGCGCTCGGCCCCCGCCACCACGTGCGGGGCGCCGCGCACCGGCCCGGCCCGGCACTGCGGGCACGACGGCTCGTCGGCCAGACAGCCGAAGTCGCAGCCCGCCACACGCACCGGCGGCAGTCCCGCGGCCACCGCCGATGCCAGCATCGTCTTGCCCGATCCGACCGGTCCCTCAAGCAGCAGGTTGCGCCCGGCGTGCAGCACGGCGAGCACGTCCTGCTTGACCTCGAGCGGGCCGAGCCAGCCACCGAGCAGGTCGGGGCCCCGGCCGGCGACGACCTGCGCCAGCTCCTCGCGAATGGTCACTCCTTGGCCGGCCGCTTGCGCCAGACGTTGCCGCCGATCGCGACGCCGTTGTGGATCAGAAAGCCGCGGATCACGTTGGCGTTGACCACCGCGTCCTTGCCCTCCCAGCCCTGCTGAGCGACGTACTCGTCGATCCACTCGTTCATCTGCACGCGCCGCTTGACGCTGAGGAAGCGCTGGCCGGTGTCCTTCTTGCGCAAGAAGCAGAAGGCGACCAGCTCGTCGGGGGTCTTGGCGGTCAGATCGGCGAACCCGGCGAGCACGCCGCAGATGCGCTCCTGGTCCTCCGCGGAGGCGCCGTCGTGCTTGGCGCTGGCGAACCAGTGGCGGACCGTCTCGGCGTCGCGGATGTCGGCCGCCGTCGTCACAGCGGCAGGCCGAAGCGCTCCGCCAGCTCGCGGACCTCCGCGGCGCGCTTCTCGGGGTCCATCGGATCCTGCAGCATGCCCTCGCGACGCAGGCGATCCTGCACGCCCGGAACGTCCTTCCACGGGTTGCCGTACTTGCCCAGGTAGTAGTTGGCCTCCAGCGGCCGGCGCGGACGCTGGCCGCCACCGCGGCGATCCTCGGCCGCATAGCCCACCAGCATCAGCCACATCGGGATCCACGTGTCCGGGATGTCCAGCGCGCCCTTCGCGGTGGCCGAGTCGAACGCGTGCAGACCGACCCCCAGCCCCTCGTCGACGGCGGCCAGCAGCGCCTGGTTGATGGCCAGCCCCGACTCGACCGAGACCGCCCACGTGCTCGCCATCACGTCGCGCGACATCGGCTCGACGACCTGCCCGTAGGCGACCTCGTCGACGTAGGAGTGCGACCAGCCGTGCGTGACCGGCAACGCACCGAGATCGACGAGCTCCTTGAGGCGATCCTGCGCGCCCTGGGCGAACGTCATGTCGCCGTACCAGAAGATCGAGACCGGGGCGAGGTCGAGCTGGACCGTCGTCGTCGGCGTCTTGAGCTGCTCCCAGGTCTCATCATCGAGATCGTCGCGGAACACCACGACGGCCTTGACGAAGTCGGCGTTGACCGCCCGCGACGAGCGGTTGGCCGCCTCGAGCATGACCTGGATCTTCTCGGGCTCGACCGGCTTGTCGGGGTCGAAGAAGCGGATCGTGGAGCGATCGCCGATGACCTGCTTGAACTCCATGCCTTGTCTCCTCTACTTGCTCAACACCGTGACGACCATCGCGGCGCCGTCCGTCCCCAAGAACCCGCCGCCGTTCTCGGCCAGCGCCACCCGGGCGCCCTGCACCTGGCGATCGCCGCAGCGCCCGCGCAGCTGATCGGCCAGCTCCACGAGCTGCCCGCACCCCGTCGCCCCGATCGGGTGGCCCTTCGACAGCAGCCCGCCGCTGGGGTTGACGACCCGCGTGCCACCCAGCCGCGTCTGCCCCGAGCGCAGCAGCGCCGGCCCGTCACCCGGGGCGCACAGGCCGATCTCCTCGTAGGTCATCAGCTCGGCCGGGGCCGCCGCGTCATGCAGCTCGACGACGTCGACCTCGTCGGGCCCGATACCCGCCCGCTCGTAGGCCAGCTTCGACGCCCGCTCGGCGGCGCCCGGCTCGTCGCCCTGGCGGTCGGTGCCCGAGACGAGCACGCAGCTGCGCACCTTCACGCCGTCGGCGTCCAGCGCGCGAGCGCGCTCCTGCGAGCACACCACCACCGCCGCGGCGCCGTCGCCGATCGGCGAGCACATCAGCAGCGTCAACGGGCCCGAGATCTCCCGGCTGGCCAGCACCTCCTCGACCGTCACCGGCGTGCGGTACTGCGCCTTGGGGTTCAACGCCGCGTGGTCGTGGCTCTTGACCGCGACCTGCGCGAAATCCTCCCTGGTCGCGCCGGTGCGCTCCATGTACGCGCGCGTGTTCGCCGCGTAGATGTCCATGAAGAACGAACGGTTCTGCGTGCTCTCGGGCGCCTCGGCCTCCTCCGGCAGCGGCGAGCCCTCCGAGCCGCCGTCCGCCCACGCCTTCAGGTCGTCGAGCTGGAAGAGGTCGACAGCGGTCCCGATCGCCGCAAACGACTTGCGCTTGTCCTCGTGCGTGAGCTTCTCCGAGCCGACCGCGATCGCCACCTCGGCCTGGCCGGACGCGACCGCGTTGACCGCGAGATAGAACGCGCTCGACGCCGACGCGCACGCGTTCTCGACGTTGATGATCGGCAGCCCGAGCAGGCCGGAATGGCGCAGCGCCACCTGCCCGCGGATCATCTCCTGGCCGGTGAGGATGCCGGCGGTCGCGTTCGAGAAGAACACGATGTCGACGTCGCCGGGCGTCAGGGCGGCATCGGCGAGCGCGTCCGCCACGGCCTCCTCCGCGAGCGTGCGGATGTTGCTGTCGGGGAACTTCCCGAAGCGCGTCATCGCGGCTCCGACGATCTCGACTGCGGTCATGCGCTGGTCCTCTCCTGCTCGCGGTCCCACGTCTGCGGTGTCAGCCCACGGGCCTTCAGTGTTGCGTACTGGTTGCGCTCCGTCGCCGTCTTCGGCAGCTCCGCGACGAACTCGACGTAGCGCGGGATGGCGTGACGAGCCATCTTGTCCACGCAGTAGTCGAGGATCTCCTGCGGCGTCGGGTCCTCGCCCGGCCGCACGACGATGCAGACCTTGACCTCGTCTTCGCCGAGCTCGGACTCGACCGCGTGCGCGGCGCTGTCGAGCACCGCCGGGTGCGCGTTGAGCACGGTCTCGATCTCCCAGGCGGAGATGTTCTCGCCCAGGCGCCGCATCGACTCCTTCTTGCGGCCCTTGTAGAAGAAGAACCCGTCCTCGTCGACCTCGGCGAGATCGCCGGAGTGAAACCAGCCGCCGCGGTAGGCGGTCTCGGTCGCCTCCGGGAGCTTGTGGTAGTGCGTGAGCTGGCCCTTGGGGTGGCGGAACACGAGCTCGCCGGTCTGGCCCGCGGGCAGCGGCCGGTCGTCGTCGCCGACCACCCGGAACTCGACCCCCGAGATCCCGGACTTGCCCATCGAGCCCACCCGGCCCTCGTCGTTGAGCAGGATGCCGGGCGCGTCGACCATGCCGAACCACTCGATGATCCGCACGCCGAAGCGCTCCTCGAACTCCCGCCAACGGTCGGGCGGGCAGCCGGCGCTCAGCACCGTCCGGACCGGGTGGTCGCGATCGTCCGGGCGCGGCGGTTGCTTGAGCAGGATCGAGATCATCCCCCCGAGCCCGTTGAACTCGACCGCGTCGTAGCGACGGCAATCGTCGAACAGGCCCGACGCGGTGAAACGGGGCGCGAGCGCGAGCTTCGCATCGAGGAACATCGAACCGATCGCGCTGACCAACAACGCGTTGCCATGAAAGAGCGGCAGGCCGGTGTACATCGTCTCGCCCGCCTGCACACCCGAAGCCTCGAGCAGCTTGACCAGCGGAGCCAGGTCGTAGTTCGTCGCCACCACACCCTTCGGCGGCCCCGTCGTCCCCGACGTGTACATCATCCCCACCCCACCCACCGCGCCCTCCGCGACCTCGACGTCGGGCTCGCGGTCGGGGCCCGACAGCAGCCGGTCGAGGTCCCAGTCGACGCCGCCACCGGCCGACGCGTCGGCCACCACGAGGTGCCGAAGCGCCGGCGCCTGGTCGCGGACGGAGAGCACCGCATCGCGCAGATCGCTCTGAAAGACGACCGCGGTGGCGTCGGAGTCCGAGAGGATGTACGCCAGCGTCGCCCCACGCTGAGAGATGTTCACCGGCACCGAATGCGCACCGATGAACAGCACCCCGAGGTGCACCCACAAAAACTCGGGACGATTGGACATCATGATCGCGACCTGGTCGCCCGGCCTGACCCCCAGCTCGAGCAAGCCGTTCGCCGCACGCTGAGCGTGGGAGAGCACCCCCGCCCAAGAGACCTCCTCATCACGCCACTTCAGCCAGGTCGCGTCGGGATGATCGCTCGCCCGCTGACGGATGAGCTGCTCGATCGGCCCCTGGGCGCGCGCCATGGGCGCACTATGCCAGGGCTTCAACGGGTCTCCCAGGGGGCGCCGCGGCCCGCTTGGAGGAGTGCACAGTGGCCGCTCTGCGCCCGCGGGCAGGCGGCCTATGCTTGCCCGCGTGACGGCGATCGTCGGCATCGGCGGCGGCATCGGCGCGTCGCGGCTGTGGCGCGTGCTCGCGGCGGCGAGCGAGCCGTCCGCTCTCACGCTCGTGGTCAACACGGGCGACGACATCTGGCGCCACGGGCTGCGCGTGTGCCCGGACCTCGACACGACGCTCTACGCGCTGTCGGGCCGTCAGGACGCCGAGCGCGGCTGGGGCCTGCGGGACGAGAGCTTTCGCTGCATGGACGAACTGCGTGGCCTGGGCCAGGAGGTCTGGTTCAACCTCGGCGATCGCGACCTGGCCACGCACCTGTTGCGCACCGAGCTGCTGTGCGACGGAGCCTCGCTGAGCGCAGTGACGTCGCGGCTGGCTGCGGCGATGGGCGTCGCGGTGCGGGTGCTGCCGATGACCGATGCCGAGGTGGCGACCACGATCGAGACGGCCGACGGCCGCCGGCTGCACTACGAGGAGTACCTCGTCCGCGAGGGCGCGGCGCCGGCGGTGCGGCGGGTCGTCTACGACGGGGCGGCGTCCGCGCGGCCGGCGGCGGGCGTGCTCGAGGCGATCGCCGCCGCCGGCGTGATCGTGCTCGCCCCGAGCAGCCCGCCGGCGAGCATCGGCCCGGTGCTGGCGGTGCCCGGCGTGCGCGAGGCGCTGACCGCCGCGAGCGCGCGGGTCGTCGCCGTCTCGCCGATCGTCTCGGGCGTGCCGATCGCCGACCCGGGCGACCGCGGCCGCGCGCTGGCGCGCGCGGCGCTGCTGCGCGCGTCGGGGGTCGAGCCCAGCGCGACCGGCGTCGCCGGCCTGTACCGCGACATCTGCGACCGCTTCGTGGTGGACTGCGCCGACGCCGGCGAGGCGGATGCGATCCGCGGGCTCGGGCTCGACGTGGTCGCCGTCCCCACGCTCGTGCACCTCGGCGCGCCGCCCGAGGAGCTGCTCGACGCCCTGCTCACCGTCCCCGCGGAGGCCCCATGAACCTGACCGACGTGCTCGCGCGGCGCCGCACCGTGCGCCGCTTCGGCGACGACGACATCCCCGACGACGTGCTGCGCCGCGTGCTCGCGGCCGGCCTGGCCATGCCGCACGGGGGCAACACGTACGCGTGGCGGGGCGTGGTCCTGCGCCGCCCGCGCGCGACGCACCCGCGCTGGGCGGAGATCTTCGACGCGGTGATGCACCAGGAGTATCTGGCGGAGGCGCCGGTGCTCGTCGTGTGGACGGTGCAGCCGCGCTTCTGGGTCGAGCACTACGGCGCCAACCTGCGGCGGCTCGTCGACCTCGGGCTGGTCGAGCGCGACCGGTCCGGGACGCTGCTGGACCGGATGGCCCAGGCGCCGGACCCCGACGCGATGCTGCCCGTGCTCATCGGCGAGGCGATGATGGCGGTCGGCGGCGTCATCCTCGCGGCGATCGACGCCGGGCTGGGCACGGCGCTCTCGGGCTGCCGTCCGGGCGCGCTGGCCGCCGCGCTGGAGCTCCCCCGCGACGCGCGCTTCCCGCCGGCGGGGGTGCTGGCGCTCGGGTACGCGGCCGACGACCCTGCCGGGCCGCGGGCCCCGAAGCCCGCGCTGGGCGAGGTGTTCTACGACGGCGCGTGGGATGTGGCGCTGGGCTGAGGCGCCGGGGCAGCGGCGCCCCGGCGGCTGAGCCGCGATGCTGCGCGCTGCGCTCGTCACGCCGCTGTCGGGGCCGCTGGCCGACTACGGGCGCGCCGGGGCAGTGGCGCTCGAGTTGTGGGCGGCGGAGAGCGGCGCGCGGCTGACCGTCCACGACGCGCATCCGGACCCGAGCGCCGCGGTGCGCGCCGCCGAGCGCGAGCAGCCCGAGCTGCTCTTCGGCCCCTACGGCAGCGGGCCGGCACGGGCGGTCGCGGCGGCGACGCGGCGGCTCGTGTTCAACCACGGCGGCGCGCGGGCGTCCGCCGCGAACCTGATCGACGTGCTCGCGCCGGCACAGACGTACTTCGAGGGCGCGATCGAGGTCGTGCGCGCGGCGGACGCCGACGCGCGGGCGCTGCGAATCGTGCACGGGGACACCGGGTTCGCGCGGGCGGTCGCCGCGGGGGCTCGGGCGGCGGGCGAGCGCTGGGGCTTCGCGGTATCGGCGACGGCGTGCGCCGGCGCCGCGGACCGGCGCGGTGGGCCTGCGGAGCCCGCGCGGGCCGCGGACGCCCCGGGACCTGCACACGCGGCCATGCACGGCCGGCCTGCGGACGCCGCGGGCGCGGCTCGGCACGGCGAGCTGCCCGACGGCGACGTGCTGCTCGTCGCCGGCTCGTTCGCGGACGAGCGGGCCGCGGCGAGCCGGCTGCGGCCCGGCCGCTGGCGCGCGGCCGGGTTCGTCGGCGCCGGCGTCGAGGAGGTGCTGGCCGGCCTGCGCCGCGAGGGGCTGCTCGGGCCGGCGCAGTGGCTGCTCGAGGCCGCACCCGAGCCCGACGAGGGTCCTCGGCGCGCTGGTTCGCCGACCGCTACCGCGAGCGAACGGGCACCGCGCCGCCGTACCCGGCCGCGCAGGCCTTCGCCGCCGGGGTCATCGCCGCGCGCTGCGTGCGCGACGCCGGCGAGCGCAGCGACGGCGCCCTGCACGCCGCGGCCCGCGCGCTGGACTGCACGACGCTGCTGGGCCGCTTCCGGCTCGATCCCCGCACCGGCGCGCAGGTCGGCCAGCGGGTGCTCACCGTCCAGTGGCAGGACGGCGCGCGGCGGGTCGTCTGGCCGCCGGAGCGCGCCGCCGCCCGCCTGCGCCACCCGCTGTGAACCCCTACAACGTCGCGGGCCGGAGGCGTTGCGGCCCCCGCGGGCCGCTGAGACGCTCGTCTTGGTCAACCGCGAGGAGAGCACCATGACGATTGCCCCCGACGACGTCGCCCAGCGCCAGCTCAAGGCGTTCTTCGAGGAGGGCCGCTCGGTCGGCTCGCTGCTGGCCACGCTGCGCAGCCGCCGCGTCGCGATGGGCTACCAGATCGAGAGCGGCGAGGAGGAGACCTCCGCCGCCGGCCGCCGGCTGCATCAGCCCGAGGGCCCGCTCGCCTTCAGCTCCGAGCACCCGGTCGTCCCGCTCACCGAGACCGAGGAGGCGATCATCGCCTGGTCGGCCTGCGGCCCCAACGGCATGGCGCACTGGGACATCGCCACGACCGGCGGCTTCCACGAGCTCGTCGGCATCGCTGGCCGCACCGCCGCCGCGGCCGGCAACTCGTTCGCCACCGACCTGCTGATCATCAAGGACGAGGGCACCTACATCTACAACCCGGGCGACCACCGCGATCGGCTCGTCGAGATCCAGGGCCCCGACGATTACCACAAGGTCGTGGACTGGTATCGCAACGGCCTGACCAAGGTGCTCGACGGCCGGCCCGATATCGACTGGGCCACCCGCGCGCCGGGTGCCCCGAACGCCTCGCTGTTCGGCCCCTACCAGTACAACGTCAACCGGCCCGGGACGACCTGGTTCATCCCGATCACCGACCACGGCTGGCTGTACTTCAGCGTGATGCTCAACATCTTCGACGCGTGGCACATCTACGTCACCGACGACCGGACCGGCGAGGCGGCGGGCACCGCGCAGTGGGTCGGCGAGGGCAAGCTCGAGTTCCCGATCACGATCAGCCAGTTCGAGCAGTTCATCTTCCAGGTCGAGACCTACGCGCCCGGCTCGATGGTGCAGAACATGCGCCTGGCCGCCGAGTCGCTCGGCCTGGGCAACTGGATCTTCTGCGGCTTCTTCGACGACGTGCTGATGGGGGCGTTCCCGAACGTCGCCCAGGGCCTGAAGTTCCGCCACGAGCCGCTCAACGCGAAGGCGCCGGCAGCCTGTGGGGCGCTGAAGACGTTCGGCGTCGAGGGCGTCAAGGAGGGCACGTACGTCCCGTCGCCGCGCTACCCGGACGGCAAGGCGGTCATCGACGCGATGATGGACGAGAAGTACGGCTTCGGCCGCACGATGTCCAAGGGCGACGACAACTGGATGATCCAGCGCAAGGGCCCGTGGAGCGCGGACATCGTGCGCAGCATCGTCAACTCCGACGCCGTGCAGATCAGCGACTGGGCGGTCGAGGCGTGTATCGCCTACGTCGACTACTGCGTCGAGAAGTACGGTCAGTCGCCGGTCTACTACAACCCGCTGCAGTGCAACTTCGGCGCGGTGATCCACCACGTCGACACCGCGTTCTACGAGCAGTACTACGACGGGTCGAGCATCACCGGCGAGATCCGCTCGCACATGGATCACTGGCACTAGCGAACCGAGCATCGAGCGTCGAGTTCCTCGGCCTCAGACCGAGGAACTCGACGCTCGATGAGCGAGGACGCCGGCCACGACCGCGCCGAACGCGACATGGTCGGCGACCTGGGGCGCGAGCGGCAGACGCTCGATCGGCGCGATCCGCCGCCCGGCGACGCCGAGATCGAGCGCGGCGATGACCAGGCCCGCCGCCGCCCCCAGCCCGCGCCGCCCCGCGCCGGCCGGATCCGCGCCAGCATCCAGGTCCATCCGAGCGACAGCGCGAGGTGCACCGGCACCGCGGCGGCCAGCTGCGCCGCCGCGCCGGCCCGCTCGCCCACCACCATCGCGCCCGCCGCCCGCGCCGCCTCGAGCGGGTCGCCGCCGCGCACGAGCGCCCACGCCGTGGACGGCGCGCCGCTGACGACCGCGGCCGCCAGCCCCGCGGCCAGGACGTCGCTCATCCGGTCGATGTGGGCCCTACGCCGCCACCTCGTTCAGCGCGCCGGTGTGGACGTCGTAGACGAACCCGCGCACGTTGTCGCGGTGCGGGATGAACGGCGAGGCCTTGACCCGCGCGATCGACTGGCGGACGTCCTGCGCGGGGTCGGGGAACGCCTCCGCCGCCCAGGCGGGCCGGATGCCGGTGTCCTCCTCGATCGAGCGCTTGAACTCGTCGTCGGTGAACGTGAGCATGCCGCAGTCGGTGTGGTGGATGAGCACGATCTCCTCCGTGCCCAGCAGCCGCTGCGAGATCGCCAGCGAGCGGATGGCGTCCTCGCCGATCACGCCGCCGGCGTTGCGGATGACGTGCGCGTCGCCCTCGCGCAGGCCGAGCAGCCCGAAGGGGTTCAGGCGGGCGTCCATGCAGGCGACCACGGCGACCTTGCGGCCCGGCGGCATCGGCAGGTCGCCCTGGTCGAAGGCGGCGGTGTAGTCCTTGGCACTGCGGACGAGCTCGTCGGTGACGCTCATGGGACCTCCTGGCCTCGAGTAACTCCATAAAATCCTACCCGTTTTTAGGAGCTTATGGCGACGGGCGCCGGGCTGCTATGGCTGTGCGCCCGTGCCGGACACCGATCCCCGCCGCACGCTCTGCGCCCCGCCCCGGTCCAGGGCCCGCTCTTCATCGTCGGCGCCATGGGCTCCGGTACGACGCTGCTGCGGCTCATGCTCGACAGCCACGAGCGCATCGCGATCCCGCAGGAGACCGGCTTCATGCGCGCCTACAACGCCCAGCGCGTCATCCCGCTGAAGTTCGGCGGGCACAGTGGGCGGGCCGGATGGGCTGGAGCCGCGAGGAGTTCGACGCGCTTGCCGCGACTTCTACGACACGATCTTCACCCGCTACGCCACCGACCACGGCAAGGTCCGCTGGGGCGAGAAGACGCCGTACCACACGTGGCACATCGACGGCATCGCGCGCCTGTTCCCCGACGCCGTCTTCGTCGCCATCGCCCGCCACCCCGGCGCGGCCGTCGCGTCGAACGTCCGCCGCTTCGAGTCCAGAACCCGAGATGGGGCAACCCGCGCTGGCAGGCGAACCAGTACCGGCGCAACAACCACGAGATCATCCGCCAGGCCGACCGCCGGCCGCGCCGGTTCGTCTTCGTCCGCTACGAGGATCTGGTCCAGGAGCCCGGAGGCGGTGATGCGCGAGCTGCTCGACTGGCTCGGCGAGCCGTGGTCGGACAGCGTGCTCGCGCACCACGCGATCCAGGCCGCACGGGGCGGCGCACGGGTGCAGGTCGAGGGCCGCACGCGGGTCGACGAGCCGGTCGACGTGTCGCGGATCACGAAGTGGACGCGCACCATGGACGACAGCACCCGGGCGCTGGTGCGCCAGAGGCTGGGCCGCATCGCCGAGTTCTACGGCTACGACATCGAAGAGCCGCTGCCGGTCCGGCCGCTGCGCGAGGGGTCGCTGCTGATGGGCGGCATGCACGCGCGCCGGCTCATCGACCAGTTCCCCGATCTCGACCTGCGCACCGCGCCGGTGCCGGGGCTGGCCGAGCGGCCGTACTTCCCGCGCAAGGTCAAGCTCGTCCCCTACGACGCGCAGCTCGCGCGGCCGCCCGCGCCGCTGAGCCGCCAGATCGCGCGGGCGGCGATGCAGCGGCTCCCGCCCCGCCTGCGCGGCGGCGTGCTCGCGGTGTGGCGGCGAGTCAAGCGCGGCGGCGCATCCGCAGGGTGAGCGCGGCGGGCAGCCCGGCGCTGAACGCGACCGATCCCGCCGCCGCCAGCGCCGCCGGCCGGCGCGTCATCCGCCCGGACCGCGCGAGGTGGCGGGCGCCCGCGGCCGCGTGCGGGCCCAACAGCAGCGCCGCGGTTACCAGGCCCGGGTTGTAGCCGCGCTCGCGGATTGCCATCCCGGCGTGCATGAGCAGGTTGCCGGCCTCGACGCCGAGCACGAACGCGGCGGGCGCCGGGGTGCGCGACCACAGCAGCGCGGCGGCGATCGCGGTCCCCCACCCGATCGTGACGTTGACGTGGAAGCCGATGCGCTCGGTCAGCGGCCAGGCCGGCTCGCCGCTGCGCAGCAGGCGCTCGTTGGCGAACTCCAAGAAGCCGCCGGGACGCACCCACTCCTCGGTCTGGTGGGCGGCGAGCAGCGGGAACGCCAGCCCGGCGACCCAGCGCCCGTCCTCGACCAGCCGGTCGCGCCGGGCGGCGGCGAGGCCGAACGCGGGCGCCAGCGACGCGGCCGCGACCCACGGCCAGCGCCCGTGCGTATTCAGAGGCCCAGCCCCTGGACGCCCATCTCGTCGAAGCCGACATGGTGGGCGAGCTCGTGGCGAACCGTGCGCACCACCTGCTCGCGCAGCAGCTCGGGATCGTGGCCGAAGTCCCGGCGCAGCGTGTCGCGGTAGATGACGATGCGGTCGGGGAAGTCGTCGCGGTGCGCGCCGTCGCCGTGGTAGAGCCCGTAGGCGCCGGCCTTGCGGCCGCCATCGGAGATGACGACCGCGACGTGCTCGAGCGCGTTGCGCAGCAGGTCGGGCAGGTCGTCGAGCGCGTCGCGCACGAGCTCCTCGAAGTCGGCGTCGTCCAGCGGGTCGAGCGTGAGGAAGTCGACCTCGTCGGGCTCGGCCGCCAGGCCCTCGCGCGCCAGGCGCTCGGAACGCCGCACGACCTGCTCGAACTCGGCCTCGGACGCCGGGTTCTGCCAGTCGGCCAGCCGGCCCAGCACGAACGTCACCACGGCGCCGAGGACCGCGATCGCCACGACCGCGATACCGGCCGCCTCGAGCAGGCGGATCGGCAGCGACGGGCTCAGGCCCTGCGCCAGCGCCACCACGGAGAGGCCGGCGCTGGCGGCGACGAGAGCGGCGAAGGCGATGCGGCGGCCGGTGGGCATGGTCGGACGGTTCAGCGCATGGTGCGGGCGATCACGACCCGCTGGATCTCGTTGGTTCCCTCATAGATCTGGGTGATCTTGGCATCACGCATCATCCGCTCGACCGGATACTCGGTCACATAGCCATAACCACCGAGAACCTGAACCGCCTCAACTTCACCGCATCGCGTTATCCAGAAACAAACAACATGGCCATCGAGCTGTACTTGCCCGCCAACGGGTCGCGACGATCAGCCATCGCACGCCCGATACAGCAGCTCCGCGCCGCCTGCGTCCCCGTCTCCATATCGGCCTTCCGAACTGAATCGCCTGCAACTCATTGATCGGCGCCCCAAACAAACGCCACCATGCAGCGGGCATACGCGCTGGCGCCTTCGTCCGTCGCACCCTGCGCAGTCCCCACCGCCTGCGCCGCCGCCCCCAACCGCGTGCGCTGCAACGTGGCCAACGCCACCGACAGGCCCGCCCCACCTCACCGACCACGTTCGCAGCCGGAACACGAACATCGCAAAGACCGGCGAACCCGTCGCGAAGCCCTTGATCCCCAACTTGTGCTCCAACCTGCCAATCGACAACCCAGCCGGTCAGATTCGACCACGGGCGCCATGATCCGCCGCCGCTCACATTGATCGGTCACCGCGAAGACCACGTAGAAATCCGCGATCCCGCATTGCGTAATCCAGTTCTTCGCCCCATTGATCACCCACTCATCCCATCCAGCACCGCGCTCGTACGCATCGCCCCCGGATCGGGCCCGCCTCAGGCTCCGACAACGCAAACGCCAGCGACCTCCCCGCTCGCGCAGCGCGGCAATAAGCCGCGCCTCGGCTCATCGTCGACCCATACAACTGCGATCCACTGACAACGCGTCCCCAGCTCTCTCCCCAGAATCATCCAAGATCGCGCGCTCGGCATCACCCTTGGCGATCTCCTCCACCGCCATCTGCCAACATCAACGTCCCGTCCCCGTCCCCATACTCCTCGCACCAAACGGCAGCAAGGACGTCCTGCTCGGCCCGGCAACCGCCGCACGTCCACGGATACTCCCGCTCCGTCGATCTCCGCCGCCCGCGGCGGATCCGCTCGAACGATCCGGCGAATCGTGTCCGCGAAAATCCAACAACTCCTGAGGAACCGCGTACGTCCGCAGCCATTCGGCATCGACCTGATGCTAGTGGCCCATTTGTGGCCCAGTCCACGCGGCCTTCGACCCGAGATGGCGCCCGTCGATCACCGCCAGGCGGCGTCCTCGACCAGCGAGTTCCTTCGCGTCTGCATCTTGCCTGGCGGCGGCGCTCGACGCGCTTCGAGCCGACGGTTACGAGATGACACCGATCGGGTAGACGCTGTCTATGGGCATCGGAACCTCCATCACCCTCATCGCCGTCGGCGCGATCTTGAAGTTCGCGGTGACCGCTTCGGTCTCGGGCATCGAGCTGGCCACGGTCGGCGTGATCCTGATGATCGTCGGCGGCATCGGCCTGCTCATCTCGCTGTTCCTCGTCGTGCAGGCACGCGATCGCACCGTGGTGCGCGACCGGCGCACCGACCCCTACCTGTAGGGCGCATCCGCGCACCCGGTCGTCGGCGCTGAGGCCCGGTCCGTCCGGCTCGTCACGCCCGCGCCGCCACGCGTCCGGTCGCCGGTAGGCGGGCCCGCGCGAGTAACCTCGCGGGCCGCATGAGCATCGAGGTCCGCCCTGTTCGCGCCGCGGAGATCGACCTGGCGGTGGCGGTCCTGCGCGGGGCCGGGCTGGGCGCGAACGTCGCGCGGCTGCTGGAGTTCCCGCTCCGCCACGACTGCGGCGAGGTGCTCGTCGCGGTCATGGCCGGCGAGATCGTCGGTGGGGCGGCGGTGGTGTGGTTCGGGGCGACGGGCTGGATCGGCGCGCTCGGCGTCGCCGCCGGGGCGCGCCGTCGCGGGGTCGGCACCGCCCTCACCGACGGCTGCGTGCGCCATCTGCGCGACCGCGGCGCGCGGACCGTCCTGCTCTTCGCCACGTCCGCCGGGCGCCCCGTCTACGAGCGGGTCGGGTTCGTCTCCGAGGGCGCCGTGCAGGCGTGGCGCGACCTGGCGCCGCCCCGCGGCCGCGCGCGCGGCGACGGCGTGCGGGCGATCGAGACCGGCGACCTGGCGACGGTGCTCGCGCTGGACGCCGCCGCGACCGGCGAGGACCGCCGGCCCGTGTTCGCCGCGCTGGACGGGACGATGACCGGCCTGGTCGTCGAGCGCGCGGGCGCGGTGTGCGGCAGTGCGGTGCGCTCGCCCTGGGGGCTGGGCCCGAGCGTCGTCGCCACCGACCGCGAGGCCGGCGTCGCTCTGCTGTCGGTCCTGCGGCGCGTGCCCGGCTCGCCGCTGATGGTCAGCGTGCCCGACGCCAACGCGGGCGCCGTGCGCGCGCTGCGCGCCTGGGGCTTTCAGACGATCAACAGCGCGACGCGGATGCGCCTCGGCCCGCCGCCGTCCTACGATCCCGCCCGCGTGTTCGGCCTGTTCAACCTGTTCTGGGGATGACCTGGCTGCCGGGGCTCGAGCAGCGGCTCACCCCGCCCGCACCATCCGCGCCCGTAGCTCGCTCGGCGCCACCACTGCGCCCCCCGCGGCGCGCACCCGCGCGGCCAGCTCCCGGTCGGCGGTGACCACGCGGATGGCGCCGGGGTCGTCGGCACCCGCGACGCGCGCGGCGATGTCGTCGTCGGCCGCGTTGCGCCCTCGCCGCGACGCGAACGCCACGTCCACCGCATCGGCGCCGGAGATCTCATGCGGCGCGCCGTCGAAGACGACCTCGACCCGCACACCCGTCGCCGCCGCCCACGCCGCCAGCTCCCGCGCCAGCCGCGCCTGCGCACCGCGGCGGTCGCGCCACCAGCCGTCGGGCCGCGACCCGATCACGTTCATCCCGTCCACGAGCCACGTCGTCATGAGCGCAGAGCTACCCGAACGCGCGGACCGAACGCCGCCCACGGCACCGGATGGTCACTAGAGGCCGAGCACGACGGTCAGCGCTTCATCGACCGCTTGCCTGGTCGTGCGCGTCGAGCCGTCCCGCGGAGTCGCCGAGTCGGTCGGTGCCCACGGCGGTCGTCTGCTCGACGAGGACACGCGTGGCTTCGCCGCCGACCTGGATGAGCGGGCGAAACGACCGCGCCGGCGCAGAACGCGACGTCGGCGCCACGAGGACCGTGCTCAGCGCCAGCAGCTCGTCAGCCTGCACGATGACCGCGAAGCGGGCCCCGCGCTGCTCGCTTCCGCGCCGGTCGCGCGCGACGCGCAGGCGCCGGACCTCGCCGCGAACCACGTTCAGGCCTCTGGCCAGGGCGCCGCGACCGCGTCCATGTCCTCGCGGACACGCAGGGCCTCGGCGAGGTCGTCGGGGTCCGCGGCTGCGCAGGCCGCCTTCACACGCACGGAGGACCTGCGGCGGCGGCGTTCGGCCGACTCACGCAGCGCCAATCGGATGGCCTCCGAGTCGTTGGCCACCTCGCCGCGCAGCAGCGCGAGGTCGTCCTGCGCGTGCTCATCGAGCCGAGCCTGAACCGTACGCGTCACAGATCAGAACGTACCACAGAACGTAATACAGAGTTCGACCGTGCACCGGCCTCACTGCGCGCCGGACCGCCAGGAGCCGAGCGTTCCGCGCGCGGTCATCGGCCACGCCGCCGCGCCGAAATCGGCCTGCGAGACGCTGCGCACGAGCTGCGCGCTGATGTTCGCGCGCTGCCGGCGCGGGATGCCCGGCGGCGAGATCTGCGCGGAGACCCAGCGCCCGCCCTGCACCCGACCGCTCGGCGTGATGCGAACCCGGAGCACGCCGGTCTGGTCGAGCACCGGTCCGCTGGCGAAGTTGTGCCAGCCGGCGAAGTTCCCCCAGCGAGTAGGCGATCAGCGCGCCGCGGCGGCGCTCGATCCCGCGTACGACGTGCGGCCCGGAACCGAGCACGAGCGCAGCACCGGCGTCGACCAGCGTGTGCGCGAGCGCCCGCGTGTCGCCCCGGTCGCCGAACGCCGTCTCCCGCCCGGCTGGCGTGTGCGTCTGGCCGCTGCCCTCGGCGCCGGCGTGGATCAGCGCGATGACCACATCGGCCCGGCTGCGCGCGCTGCGCACGAGCGCGGCGGCCCCGGCCAGATCGAGCGAGCTCTGCGCCCACGGGTACGGCGCGAGCCCGACGAGCGCGATCCGAGTTGCGTGCACCCGCAGGAGCGTGATCTCGCCCGGACGGCCGGTGGAGGCGATGCCGTGGTCGCGCAGCGCGCCACCGTCTGCTCGAGGCCAACTGCGCCGTAGTCCATCGCGTGGTTGTTGGCGAGGTTCCAGCGCATCGAAGCCGGCCCACCGCAGCGCGGCGACCCGACGACGGCGAAGCACGCGGAACGCAGAAAGCAGTTCTTGCTCTTGGCATGGCCCCGCGCACTTCGACGTCCCCGCGCTGGACAGCACGCCCTCGAGGTTGCCGAGCGCGAGGTCGGCGGAGCGCAACCACCGCCGCATGGGCGCGAACAGCTCGCGCCCGCCGCTCGGAGGCTGCGCTGCGTCGTGGCCGAGCATCGTGTCGCCGACCCAGGCCAGCGTGATCGCCGTCGGGCTGGCGGCGCGGGCCTGCGCGACGGCCGGCTCGTCGTCGCCGCCAGGACGAACGTCAGGGCGACGATCGTCGCGGCCAGCACGAGCAGGCCGGCCGCGGCTCAACGGCCGGCGGCGCGGTGCGGGTGCCTGCGGTTGGGCGCGTCGGCCCGGCGGTCCATCCTCGGGCGGCCTCCGTTTGCCGCGTTCGTCGTGCGTCCATGCCCATTCGGCGGGGGCGATCGCCCTCCTGCGGGCCCTACCCTACGTGGCCCATGGCCGATCCGGACGCCGAGCTCGAGGTCGCGCCCCGCCGCGCCGCGGAGATGCAGCGCGACGGCGCGCAGATCGTCGACGTGCGCGAGTCGTACGAGTACGAGGCCGGCCACATCGCCGGCGACCGTCACATCCCGATGGCCGAGTTGATGGAGGCGGCCGGCACGCTGGCGCGCGACCGGCCGCTCGTGTTCGTCTGCCGGGTCGGCGGGCGCTCGGCGATGGCCGCGCAGGCCTTCCGCGGGGCGGGCTTCGACGCCTGGTCACTAGCCGGCGGGCTGCTGGCGTGGCAGGCCGACGGGCTGGCGCTCGCGCCCGAGGACGGGCACGTCGCCGATCACTAGCGTTCGCGGGCGGCCCACGAGCAGGGGCAGCTGCCGCGGGGACGAGCCCGCGTCCTGATACGGGCGGCCGCGCGCCGGAGGGTCTCCAGCCGCGCGACCGGCTGAGCCGGGGAGCCGGGCCGGCTCCCTACAGCTTGTGCACGTTGACGGCCTTCGGGCCCTTGTCGCCCTGTTCCTCGTCGTACGAGACCTTCGCTCCCTCGGCGAGGGTGCGATACCCGTCGGCGACGATCGAGCTGTGGTGCACGAAGAGGTCACGCGAGCCCTCGTCCGGCGTGATGAAGCCGAACCCCTTCTCGTCGCTGAACCACTTCACGGTTCCCGTGGCCATTGCAGCCGGTTCCTCCGATGCTTCCTCTCCCCGGGGCCTGTCCCCCGGCCGACGTGCGCAAACGTACCAGCACACCCCATGCCATGGGGGAGATTCTCGCTCAGGCCGCCGAGCAGACGACGCCGAGCACGGGCTCGAGACGCCGCAGCGCCGCCCGGAAGCGCCGCTGCAGCCAGCGCCGCCCGCCCGCCGCCAGCAGCACCCGATCGCCCCACGACGCCCGCTCGACCCACGCGCTGAGCGTCACGCTGGTGCGACCCCCGTCGGACGCCAGCTCCCACGCCACGCGCGCCCGCGTGCGCTCGCCCAGGCACGCCTCGCCCTCCACGAGGCGCGGCAGCTCGCGCCGGCACACCCGCACGCGCACGATGCGCCGGATGCCGAGCGGTCCGCGCAGGCGGATCGTGCCGCCGCCCGAGTCCAGCTCGCACACCTCGGTCCACTGATCGGCCAGCGCCCAGTGGCCGGCCATGTCGGCCAGCAGCGCGAAGATCGCATCCTGCGGTGCGGCCACGACCCGGTGCGCGACGATCGGCCGCAGCGCCCGCTACTCCCCCGCCGGCGCGCGGTAGCGGTAGCCGAACCCGCGCACGGTCTCGATCGGCACCGGTACGTCGCCGGACGCCGGCTCGAGCTTGCGGCGCACGTAGCCCACGTAGAGCTTGACCTGCGCCGGCGAGGCGCCCTCGCCCCACACGGCGTCGAGGAGCTGCTCGCGGCTGAGCACCTGGTCGCGATGGCGCACGAGCGTGCGCAGCAGCCGCAGCTCGAGCGGCGTGAGCGCGACCGGCCGGTCGCGCACCCGCACGTCGGCGTTGGCGCCGTCGATGCGCAGGTAGCCGTCGTCGTAGACATGGGAGCCGGGGTCGGCCTGCGGCCGGCGGCGCAGCAGCACATGCACGCGCGCCAGCAGCTCCTGGCGGCCGAACGGCTTGGTCACGTAGTCGTCGGCGCCCGTGCGCAGGCCGCGCACCTTCTCGAGCTCGGCGTCGCGCCCGGTCAGCATCAGCACCGGCACGTCGCTGAAGTCGCGCAGGCGCTCGAGCGTCTGCCAGCCGTCGAGCTGGGGCATGTTGACGTCGAGCACCACGAGGTCCGGGTGGTGCTCGTGGACGAGGCGCAGCGCCTCGCGCCCGTCGACCGCCTCGCTGACCGCCAGGCCATCGCGCTCGAGCAGCGTACGCAGCACCACCCGGATATCCGGATCGTCGTCGCACACGAGCACGCGTCCGCCAGTGGCCATCACCCGTCTATAGCAGCCTCGTCAGACTGCAGGTCGGTGGAGGACCCGCTACCCATCACCCGCGACCTGGCCCTGCCGCTGGCCGAGATCGAGCTGCGCGCGTCGCGCTCGTCGGGGCCGGGCGGTCAGCACGCGAACGTGACCGCGTCGCGCATCGAGGCCGTCTTCGACGTGCACGCGTCGCGCACGCTGACCGAGGCGCAGCGCGCGCGGCTGCTCGCGCGCTTCGGCCCGCGGGTCACCGCGACCTCGCAGGATGCGCGCTCGCAGCACCGCAACCGCGAGCTGGCGCTGGAGCGCCTGCGCGAGCGCCTGGCCCGCGCCCTCGCCGTGCGCCGCCCGCGCAAGCCGACGACGGCGAGCGCCGCCGCGCGGGCCCGGCGCCTGGAGGCCAAGCGCCGCCAGGCCGAACGCAAGCGGGCGCGGCGCCGCCCGCAGCGCGACGACGACTGACCGCCGGCTACACGCCCTCCGGCGCCAGCCCCTGGGCCTGCGCCCCCGCGACCAGCAGCGAGACCACCTCGCCGGGGTCGTCGCACAGCGTGACGAGCTCGAGGTCCTCGGGCGACACGTAGCGGCCGGCCACGAGACGGTCCTCCACCCACTCCCACAGCGGCGCCCAGTGGTGGCGCCCGACGAGCACCACCGGGAAGTGGCGGACCTTGCGCGTCTGGATGAGCACGAGCGCCTCGAACAGCTCGTCGAGGGTGCCAAAGCCGCCGGGCAGCACCACGAAGCCGGTCGCGTAGCGCACGAAGCAGACCTTGCGGGCGAAGAAGTAGTGGAACGTCAGCGCGACGTCGAGGTACGGGTTGGCGAACTGCTCGAACGGCAGCTCGATGTTCAGCCCGATGGAGCGGGCGCCGACGTCGCGCGCGCCCCGGTTGGCCGCCTCCATCAGCCCCGGCCCGCCGCCGGTGATCACGCTGAAGCCGGCGCGTCCGATCGCAGCGCCGAGCGCCCGGCCGAGCGCGTAGTCGGGCTCCTCGCGCCCGACGCGGGCCGAGCCGAACACCGACACGCCACACGTGCCGTCGAGCGCCTCGAAGCCCATCCGCAGGTCGGCCCGCATCCGGTCGAGGCGCTCGTCGTCGGTGTGCAGCGACTCGATGATCGGGCGGTCGGCCCCGAGGAGCTCCTCGTCGGGGGTGAGCGGGAGGCGGACGCCGGTGTCGTGCTCGGTCATCAGCCGCGGCCCACAGGCAGGACGACCGACGCGGGCCTCAGCGGCGGCTTGACGGCACGGACCCGCACGCCGCGCGACAGCCGGGCGCCCACGCGCAGGCGGGCGCGGCCGCGCGCGTCGGTCCGCCCGACGACGCCCGCGGCGCGCACCCGCGCCCCGGCCAGGGACGCCCGCCCGGCGTAGCGCAGCCGGACCGCCACCACCAGGCGGCCGCGGTGCCAGGCCACCACCTCGAGCCGCAGCCGCGCCGCCGACCGCGGCAGGAAGCTCACGAGCGCGCCGTGCCCGGTGCCGAACGTCGGCTGACGCCCGTGGGGATCGAGCGGCTGGACCATCCAGTGCAGCAGGCCTCCGAGCGCGTCGACGACGCCGAGCCCCTCGGACTCGCCCGCCCACGGCGTCTCGATCTCCAGCCGGCGGGCGCCGCTGCGCACGTCGACCGACCAGACCTCGAACGGCCCGGTGGCCTGGCCGGCGAGGAACAGGCGGCCGCCGAAGAACGCCGCGCCGGTGATGCCGCTCGGCGGCACCGCGTCCGCCAGCCGCCGCACGGGCCGGATCGGTACGTCGCCGGCCCCCGCCTGGACATCGCTGGTGCGGTAGGCGAGCAGGTCGCGGCCCGCCGACGTCCACAGCAGCCGCCCGTCCGGCGACGCCTCGACCCACATGGCCTTCGCGATGTCGGCCGGATCCAGCAGCGTGCGCCCCAGCCAGGTCAGGTTCGCGTCGGCGACCCCGAAGGCGCCGCGCCCGCACGTGTTGCCGCCGTTGGGGCCGCCCGGCGTGTAGCACTCGAGCGGCAGGATCAGGCGCCCGCCGGTGAACGTCGGGTCGCCGATGTGGTTGAACCCCTCGGCCAGGGTCACCAGCGGCGGCAGCAGGTCAGGGTTGCGCGCCTGCTCGCGCAGCGCCAGATCGGTGCGGTAGCCGCCGACGTAGATGCCGTCGAAGAACAGGTGCCCCGCGGCCGGGTCGGTCGCCATGCCCTGGTAGTACTCGAGCGGGATCGTCGAGACGCCGGTCTGCACCCACCGCCCCGGGTCGTCCGCCCGCGCGGCCGGCGCGGCGAGCAGCGAGAGGACGGCGGCGGTCAGAGCCCATCGGCGGCGCATCGCGCGGGAAAGCTACCGGCGACCGGGGCGCGCGGGAAACGCCCCGGTCGCCGGATTACACGTAGCCGCATGGACCTACCGCAGCCACGCAGTGTGTCCGGAACGCCTACAGGCCTTCCGGATGTCGGACCGTGTAGCCCGACGAAGAGCGCATGTCCTTCTGCCAGCGCGACGGCTTGGCCCCCGACGTGTCGAAGCGCAGGCCGGCGACCACCATGTACATGTGGCTGCTGTGGGCGTAGATGGTCACCCACGTGCCCTCGCCGGGCTCGCCCCAGCTCATGAAGCCGCCGGACGGCATCGAGGCGCTGAGCAGGCCCGCGCCGTGCAGCGCGTAGGAGACCGAGCCCGAGCAGTCGTAGCCGGTGTCGTTCCACTTGCCGTGCCCGCCGCCGTACCGGTACGGCTTGCTGGCGATCTCGTTGCCAGCCGCGATGATCGCCTTGACCTGCGGCGGGGCGCTCGCGGGCGCCGTCGCCGTCCCGTCGGCATTGAGGACCGCCTTCTCCCCCGCAACCTCGGCCGGTGCCGACGTCGTCGGCGCCGACGCCGGGGCAACCGGCGACGCGCCGCCGGTCGGCGCCTGGTCGGCCACCGTGGACTGACGCGTCGTGCTCATGGCCGAGCGCCGCTGCGCCACCGCGGCGGCGGCGGCCTCACGCAGAGTGGGCGCCTCGGTCGTCTCCAGGCGACCGTTGCCGTCGAGGCCCGCCGAGGTCTCGAAGCGCTTGACGGCCTGGCGCGTGGCCGGCCCGAACTCGCTGTCAGCGGTGACGCGCTGGCCGGTGCGGCGCAGCAGGATTTGGGCGGTCTTGACGTCCTTGCCCGACATGCCGATCGACAGGGTGCGCGCGCCGAACTTGGCGGCGAGCGCGGTTTGCGGGGCGGCAACGGCGGGAATGGCAAGCGCACCAGCGGCCGTCGCGGCTACGGCAAAGAAGCGTATGTGAGGCACTGCAGGACGGTCCCTTCTCTTTCTCCGTGCCTGCGGGGTTAGCTGTCGGGCTCGCGCAGAAAGAGCAGCGCTACACCAGCGTCATGCCGGTGATTCGCCCCGGGCCGTCAGAGACGGCCAATGGGTCCCCCGCTGCCTGCCGACGGAACGGCAGACATTCGGCGTTGGTCATTCGACGGCGGGAACTGTAGCGCACCGGACGGCGGGACGTTTTCCATCCTCGCCTCCTCGGCGCCCCGGCCCCGGCCGGACCGCCGCGCTCGCGGACGGTCATCGCCATCCAACGAGCTTCGATGGGGGCGCAGCGGCTCCTGCCCGCCGGCGCATGTCGCGTTGCAGCGCGCGCCGGGTCAGGGGTTGCCAAATGCCGGCCCCACGGCCGGCGGGGCTTGCGGGCGACGGGCCCGCGGGCGCGGGCTAGGCGAGCAGCGCGTCGACGATCGCCAGCGCGATCTCGGCGCGGGCGCGCAGCGAGGCGCGCAGGACGAACTCGTGGGGCGCGTGCGCGCCGCCGCCGCGGGGGCCGAGGCCGTCGACCGTCAGCGGGATCGCCGGCGCGAAGTGGCTGGCGTCGCTCGCCCCGCCCCGGCCGGCGCCGATCACCGCACGGCCGAGGCGCGCGGAGGCCTCGGCCAGCAGCGGCGCCGTCTCCTGGCGGGCGTCCATGGCCGGCCAGATGCGGGCGAACTCGGCGTGCAGCTCCGCGCCGCCGACCTCGCTGGGGATCCGATCGAGCACCTCGTGGAATGCTCCGGTGCGGTCGGAGCGCAGGTCGCAGAACAGCTCGCCGCCCGACGGCACGACGTTGAACGCGTCGCCGGAATGCAGGACGGTCGGGACGGCGGTGAGGCGGTCGGGGCCAGACGGGTCGTGGGCATCGGCCACGACCTGAGCCGCCGTCGCCAGCGCTAGCAGCGCGTTGCGCCCGCGCTCTGGGGCCGAGCCGGAATGCGACGACGCGCCGACGGCCCGCACGTGCAGCGTGCCCGCCGCCTTGCGCCACACGACGACCGCCTCGTCGCGCTCGGGCGTGAGCTGGCCGGCCTCGAAGCACAGGCAGGCGTCCCAGCCGGCGAAGCGCTCGACGTGGGCGAACGGCGCGGTGCGCCACTCCTCGTCGCAGACCAGCAGCAGCGCCGCCTCGGCGAAGTCGCCGGTGCGCTGCGCGAGCGCGCGCAGGACGCCGAGCGCCAGGACGTCGCCGCCCTTCATGTCGACGGTGCCGGAGCCGACGAGCCGGTCCTGCTCGCGCAGCAGCGGGCGGTGGTCCTCGTGGGCGACGACGGTGTCGAGGTGGCCGAGCAGGAGCACCCGCCGCGTCCCGGTGCCGGCCAGGCGCAGGATGAGGTCGTCGGCGTGGCCGGGGCTCGAGCACGGCACGCGCTCGCCGGCCGCCGCGGGCGGCGCGAGCGCGCTGGCCACGGAGATGCACTCCTCCGCGCCCGGCACGTCGCCCGACGGCGAGGAGACGCCGACCAGCGCCTCGAGCTCACGCTCGGCCCGCGCCGCGATCTCCGCGGCCTGATCGGCAATCCAGCCGCTCACCGCGCCGACGTGTGCCCGATGTCCACCATCCGGCGAACCGTAGACCACCGCCGCGGATCCGCGCGTTGGGCCGGCGGACGCCGCGGGTCACCGGCCTCGCGGTACACGCCCGCCGCGGCTGGGCGCCCGGCCGCGCCGCCGCCACGCCCGCCGCCAGGCGCTCCGCCCGGGCCGTGCCCGTACGTGCCGATCCGCGCTACCGGCCCCGCCGCGTCGTCGAGGTCGTGCCGGTCTCCTCGGCCGGCGCGGCGTCGCGGTCGGTGCGCGAGCGGTCGTCGTCGGCTAGCAGCTCGCGGTCGCGCTCGTAGCGCGCGTCGCGCGGGCTGCCCAGCTCGTCGTCGGCCAGACCCCGCTCGTGCAGCTGCGCCGCGACGCGTGCAGGTCGGACTCGGCCCGCGCCCGGCGCGCCTCCTGCTCGGCCATCTGTGCGTGCGTCTCGCGCTGCTCGGCCTCCGCGCGGTGGCGATCGGCGGCGTGCGTGCGACGCTCGTCCATCCGTCGCTCCGCGCCTCGCCGCTGCAGGCGCGGACGCATGGTCATGAACACGATTGCGGCCAGGATCAGCAGGGCCGCGACCACGATGATCGCGATGATGAGGCCTGTGCTCATCGGCATCCCCTCCCGTGGGACGTTGTCAGTACCTGCGCTACCCGGCCGCGACCGGATGGCAAACCGCTCGCGGTCAGACTCCCCAGCGCGCCACGGCGGCCCGGCCGTACTCGCTGCCCAGCACGCCGAGGCCCGCCGGGCGCAGCAGGAAGCGGCGGCCCTCGGCGGCCGGCAGCCCGAGCCAGCGGGCGGCAAGGATGCGCAGCGCGTGGCCGTGGCCGAAGACGAGCGCCCGCTCGCCGGCCTGCGCCCGGATGTCGACGATCAGCTCGTCCATCCGGCGGCCGACGTCGTCGGGCATCTCGCCGCCGGGCGCGCCGTCGCGCCAGAGGTCCCAGTCCGGACGCGTCTCGCGGATCTGCGCGCTGGTGATGCCCTCGTACTCGCCGTAGTCGAACTCGCGCAGGCGAGCGTCGACCTCGGGCTCGAAGCCGGCGAGGTGCGCGGTCTCCAGTGCGCGCCGCAGCGGGCTGGAGAGCACGAGGTCGTAGCGGCGCCCCTCGAGCTTCGGCGCCAGCGCGCGAGCGGCCTGGACGCCGGCCTCGTTGAGCTCGAGGTCGGTCGCGCTGGTGTGCCGGCGCAAAACGGTCCATGCGGTGTCGCCGTGGCGAGCGAGCCACAGCTCGGGTGGAGCAGCGGACATCGCCGCACTCTACGGGGGCACGCGGCGTCACGCCGCCGCGCCGGGTATTCTCCCCGCCGATGTTCGCCATAAGCGTCGCCGCGCAGATGACCCTCGGGCTGGTTGGCGTGTTCTTCGTCTTCTTCCCGCTGCTGGTCAACGTGCTGCTCGGGTTCACCGCCGCGCAGGTCATGGGCGAACGCCGGGACAACCTCGAGTACGAGCGCACCCACACGTACTGAGGGCCTGAGGGCGCTCGCCCCCAAGCCGCGCGACGCCCGCGCGGTCGGGTGAGCTCGCTCCACGACGAGTCATTGCCTCATCGCGCCCGCCTGCGCGAGAATCGCCCTCATGGACGCAGCGCCGATCCCGCTCGCCGCGGAGGATCGCGCGATCCTGGCGCTCGAGGGCCAGACGATCGCCGGCCACACCTGCAAGGTCGTGCGCGTCGCGGGCGAGCCGGACGTGGACGCGCTACGGGCGTCGATCGCCCGGCGCATCGACTCGGCGCCCCTGCTCACCCGGCGCCTGAGCGGCCCGGACGACGCCCCGGCCTGGGTGCCCGACACCGACTTCGACCTACGCGCCCACGTCGTCGCGATCCCGGTCGACCGGCCGCTGAACGCCGACGGCCTGCGCGCCGAGGTGGCGCGGCGGTTCGAGCAGCGGCTGGACCGCGCGCGGCCGCTGTGGCACATGGACGTCGCCCCGACCGAGGGCGGCGCCAGCGCGATCATCTGGCGCATCCATCACGCCCTGGCCGACGGGACCGCGGCCATGCGCTACGCGCGGGCGCTGCTGTGGGATCCGCCGGCGGGCGCGACGGCGCAGGCGGCCGCGGCCCAGGCCACCGCCGCGCACGCGGTCGACGACGAGCGCCGCCGCCGCCATCTCGCCGGCTTCCTGCACCGGGAGTTCGCGCGCTCGCGAACGCGCTCGCCGTTCGACGGCACGGTCGGGAGGCGGCGCGTGATCGCGTTCGCCGGCGTGCCGCTGCGCGAGCTGCACGACGCGGCCCGAGCGCGCGCCGACGCGACGCTCAACGACGCGGTGCTGAGCGTCGTCGCCGGCGCCCTACGCCGCTGGCTGACGCACCATCACGGCGAGCTCGGCCGGGTGCGCGTGCGGGTTCCGGTCAGCCTCCACCACGAGGGCGACGGCGCCGGCAACCGCGACTCGTTCTTCTCGTTGGCGCTGCCGGTCGACGAGGCCGATCCTGTCGCGCGACTGCGGGCCGTGCACACGGCGACGCTCGAGCGCAAGACCGACCACGATGCCGAGACGATGGACGAGATGCTGCGCGATCTCGCCCGGATCTCGCCGCGGCTGGAGCGGTTCGCCGCTCGCGTGGAGCAGAGTCCGCGGCGCTTCGCGGTCAGCGTCTCCAACGTCCCCGGACCGCGCACGCCGGTGACCGTCCTCGGCTCACCGCTTCACTCGCTGTACTCGATCGCGGAGATCGGCGAGCACCACGCGCTGCGTGTGGCGGTGGTGTCCGCGTGCGGGCAGCTCGGGTTCGGGTTCTGCGCGGACCCGGCGATCGTCGAGGACCTCGAGGAGATGGCGCGCGGCGTCGAGATCGAGGCGGCGCTGCTGATCAGATCCCCTGCTTGAAGCGGAAGACGTCATCGGGATCGACCGCGCGCTTGATCGCCTTCAACCGATCGAGGTTGTCGCCGTAGTAGGCACGCTGCCAGTGCTCGAGCTGGGGGTCGATGTAGTTCTGGTAGCACTGGCCGGACGTGTAGGGCGCCATCGCCCGGCGCGCCCCGCCGACCCACGACTGGCTCGCCGTCGGCGAGTAGTACTGGATGCAGAAGAGCTGGCGGCGGTGCACGAACGCGGTGGCGCTCGGCTGGACGCGGTTGATCACACCGCCGTAGGGATCGAAGAGCAGGGTGCCGCCGCGCTCGGCCGCGGCGATCGCCGCGGCCCGGCCGCGCGGCGGCAGCGGCTGGGCGACGTAGTCCGAGCCCGCGTCGAACGGCGCGGGCAAGAAGCGGTCGCACTGGGCGACCGACTCGCCGGCACAGCCGGCCCAGCGCTGCATGAGCGCCAGATAGCCCGAGGTCCCGGTCGACAGCTGGGCGCCGCTGACCCGCGTTAGCGGGCGCAGCAGCCGGCGCAGCGCGCGCTCGCCGCCGAAGAACTGGCCGATCGACGAGACCCGGCGGTTGCCGGCGAGCGTGAACAGCGCCGTCAGCGCCCGCGGGGCGCCCGGGGCGAGCTGCTGCCAGGCGGCCAGCGCCTCGCTCGCCTGGCTCCAGGGCCACACGATCTGGAACCACGCCGCGCTCGACACGCGGTGGGCGCGCATCTGGAAGCCGGTGACGATGCCGAAGTTGCCGCCCCCGCCGCCGCGGCACGCCCAGAAGAGGTCGGGGATGGTGTCGTGGTCGGCGTGGTGCAGGCGCCCATCGGCGGTGACGATCTGCACCGCGGTGACGTTGTCGCACGTCAGGCCAAACCGGCGGCCGGCCAGGCCCATGCCGCCGCCGAGCGCGAGACCGCCGAGCGCGACGGTCGGGCACGACCCGCCGGGCACCGTCGCCCCGCGCCGCGCCAGCGCGGCGTAGAGCTCGATGAGCTGCGTCCCGGCGCCGGCGGTCACGCGGCCGCCGCTCAACGACACCGAGTCCAGCCGCCGCAGATCCACGACGAGCCCGCCCTGGGCGGTGCTGTAGCCGGCGTAGGAGTGCCCGCCCGAGCGCGCGGTGATCCGTACGCCGTGGCGCGCCGCCCAGCGCACGCAGGCCTGGACGTCCGCGGGCCCGGCCGCCCGCACGACCGCCATCGGCCGGATGCCGGCGTAGCGCGAGTTGAAGACGAGGCCGGCCGACGTGCGCGGGGTCAGCACGGGCCCCTTCACGTGGCGGGCCAGCTGCTTGAGCGCCGGGCTGCGCGCGGCGCCGGCCTCGCCGATCAGCGCCCACCCGGGCAGTGCGAGCGCGGCGCCGCCGGCGGCGGCCCGTACCGCCAGCTCGCGACGGGTGAGCGGGCGGTCCATCGCTCGACTCGCGGTGTGCGCATCGGCCCATCAGCTCGGACTCGCGGTGATGCGTATCCGGTCCATCGCCTCCGGCCCATCAGCTCGGACTCGCGGCTATTCGTATCCGGTCCATCAGGAGGCGGCGGTGGGGGCGGGGGCGCCTGCGGCGGGGCGAACCCCGACGATCCGCCCGGCCCGTCCGACGGCAGCCCGGCGATCCCGGCCTCCGGTCCGCCCGGGCCCGCCTCGCCCTGCGCGGCGCGCAGCTCGAAGTACAGCACCGCCGCGCCGAGCGCCACCAGCGGCGCCGTGATGACCCGTCCGACGTAGACCAGGATCACCTCGCCGACGTCGCCCAGCCCGGAGCCGATCGCGCCGAGGATGACCGAGATGACGAAGTAGATGAGCAAGAACAGGACGATGACGCCGAAGACCTGCCAGCCGTTGCCCTTCACGAGCCGGCGGCTGCGCCCGAACGCCGCAAACACGCCCGACCGCTCGAGCACCACGACCGGCGCCACCACAGCCCAGATCGTGATGAGGAACAGGCCCGGGATGATCAGCAGGATGAACCCGATCGTGATGCCGATGCCGGCGAGGATCGAGACCCCGATCAGCGGCAGGATGGCGGGCGCCGCGCTGTTGAGCAGGTCGCCGATCGACTGGTCGAGGCGGCCGTCGCGTACGTCGCCGACGAGCTCGACCACCATGCCCGTGTAGAGGGTGGACAGCACGACCGCCACGACGCTGGCGACCAGGCCCAGCACCCAGCTCTGCAGCGCGAGGATCTGGAACAGAGCCTCGATGAGGAACAGCACCGCGGCGACGGGCAGCAGCACGCCGGCGTAGGTGGAGTACGTTCGGAAGACCTTCGAGATGACATCGCCGATGTCGATGTTGCGCGTCACGCTGGCTCTCCGTCAGGGAGTCGAACCGGACAGGTCTGGGCCAGCATATGGCCGGGGTCGGCCGGATTCGCCACGCGCTACAACACGCGGGCATGCGGCTCGGCGTGGCACAGGCGGTGGTGGGCGGGACGATCGTCCCCGGCGACGTCATCGTGGCCGGCGGGCGGATCGCCGCGGTCGGGGTGGCGCCGGCCGGACCGGCGGGCACCGCGGTCCCCGGCTTCGTCGACCTCCAGGTCAACGGGTTCGCCGGCGTGGACTTCCTGACCAGCGATCCCGCCGACTGGCGGCGCGCCGCTCGCGCGCTGGCGGCCACCGGCGTCACCGCCTACCGGCCGACGTTCATCAGCGCGCCGGCGGACGCGCTGGCGCGCGGGCTCGCGGCGGCGGCCGTCGCCGGCCGAGATGCGGGGAGCGGCGCGGGCCCGAGCGGCGGCGCGATGGCGAGAAGCGGCGCGAACCCGGGAAGCGGCGCGAACCCGAGAAGCGGCGCGAACCCGGGAAGCAGCGCGAACCCGAGAAGCGGCGCGAACCCGAGAAGCAGCGCGAACCCGAGAAGCGGCGCGAACCCGAGAAGCGGCGCGGTGGCGGAGGCCGGCGCGCCGCGCGGGCGGCCGCTTCCGCGCCTGCTCGGCGTCCACCTCGAGGGCCCGTTCCTGTCGCCGCGCTGGCCCGGTGCCCACCCGCCCGAGCACCTGCGCGCCCCCGACCTCTCCCTCGTCGACGACCTGCGCGCAGTTGGCCCGATCGCCCACATGACCCTCGCGCCCGAGCTCCCCGGCGCGCTCGAGCTCGTCACCGCCCTGACCGCGCGCGCCATCACCGTCGCCCTCGGCCACACCGACGCCGACGCGGCCACCTGTCACGCCGCCTTCGACCGCGGCGCCCGCGCGCTCACGCACATCCACAACGCCCACCGGCGCTTCGCCGCCCGCGACCCCGGTCCCGCCGGCGCCGCGCTCGTCCATCCCGGCGTCACCGTCACCGCCATCCTCGACGGCCACCACCTCGCGCCCGAGACCGCCGCCATCGCCTGGCGCGCGGCCGGCCTCCGCTTCGCGCTCGTCAGCGACGCGATCGCCGCCGCCCGCCCGGGCGGTGACCCCGACCGTCCTGAGGCGGCATCGCTCGCCGGCCGCATGGTCGCCGTCGGCCCCGCCGGCGACCCGCGCCTGCCCGACGGCCGCCTCGCCGGCTCGACCCTCACGATGGACGCCGCCCTGCGCAACCTGATCGGGGCCGGCGCCACGCTTCCGGAAGCCGTCCACGCCGCGACCCGCGCCCCGGCGCTCCTCGCCGGCCGCCCCGATCTCGGGCTCATCGCGGTCGGCGCGCCCGCCGACATCGCGGTCCTCGACGAATCGCTCGACGTCCGTCGCGTCTTCGTGTCCGGACGCGAAGCCGCCGCCGTTTGACCGCCGCAGACGGTGGCTACCGCCGCGCCGACGGGCCCGACGAACTGACCGCCCTCGCTCTCATGGCGCGTCCAGCACGTCCGGTCGCGTGAGCGACCAGATGACCCACACGTCGAGCGCGATCAGCACGATGGCCCACACCGGGTAGTACGGGATGAAGAAGAAGTTGGCGATCGCGCTCAGCGACGCGAGGACGCCTCCGGCAACGGCCGCCCAGGGGCGCCGGGCGAACAGGCTGACGCCGACCACGATCAGCAGGATCCCGAGGATGAGATGGATCCAGCCCCATCCCGAGGTGTCGAGATCGAACGTGTAGTTGCGGGCGATGACGAAGAAGTCATCGTTGATGATCGCGGCCAGGCCGGAGATGACCTGGAAGAAGCCGATCAGCGTGATGATGCACGCTGCGAACAGCATCCCGCCGACCGCCCACCCGGACGGCTGCGGCCGTGTTGTCGGGTCGCTCATATCGTCCCTCCTCGGTTCGAGAATCCCGCTGGGTCGCGCCCGGACTTCGGCGCCGCGAGCCGCGATCCTGCTCAGCGTGCGGGAGTACACCGCCACGGCGGCGTCGAGCACTTCGATCGCTACGGTCCAGGGACGCCCGAGCGGGCATGGGCACACCCGCGCGTAGCGGCAGATCGCGCTCATGCTGCGAGTCGATCACGCTCGCCGGCTGCCGTCAATCCCAGCGGCAGCTACGCCGGTTGTACCCGGCGCCGCGGCCGTACCGGCGGCGGTGCAGGAACCAGGCGGCCAGCCCCGCCGGCAGCGGCAGCCAGTAGCTGGCGAGCCGATAGGCGAGCGCCACCAGCACCGCCGCCCCGCCCGGGACGCCGGCCAGCGCCAGCGTGCCGGCTGGTCAGGCCGGCCTCCACGAACCCCAGACCGCCGGGCGGAAGCGGATCTGGCCAGCACCTGCGCGGATGAACGCCAGCAGCACGAGCGACGCGCGCGGATCAAGCCTGACCGGCGGCCAGCGCCGCCACCAGCGCGAGGTAGTCGAAGAACCAGCGCCCGACCGACGCCAGCAGCGCCTCCCACCACCGCGCGCCGAGCACGCCGCGGATGAGGTCGCGCTCGGCCAGCAGGCGGGCCGGCAGGTCGGTCAGCGGCCGGCGCCGGCGCAGCAGCCGGTTGCGCACCCGCTGGACCACCCGCCCGACCCAGATGAGCGTGCCGTCGACCGACAGCAGCACCGCACCGACCGCGAACATCGCCGCGAACAGCACCAATTCGCATACCCCAGGGCGGCGATCACGAGCTGGTTGCTGGTGGAGACGACGCCGCGCAGCACCGCCGGCAGCGCGAAGACCGGCAGCGCGAGCAGCGTCGCGAAGACCAGCAGCGACGACGCCGTCAGCCCCGACGCCGCGGCGCCGCCCGGCGTTCCCGCCTGCACGAGCATGCGGTACTGCAGCGCGCCCGCCGCGGCGCCGCCGCCCGGCACGATGCGCCCGAACGCGTTGCCGGCGAGCTGCGACGTCGCCACCGCGTACGTGTCGTCAGTGCGCAGCGCCAGCCGCTGCAGGATCCACAGCGCGACGAAGCTCAGCGCCTCGGCGACGACCATCGCGATGAACCACAGCGGCTCGAGCGTCTTCAGCCGCGGCCAGGCCGACAGGACCTGCAGCAGGCTCGGGAAGACCAGGTAGAGCGAGATCCCGGTGATCGCCAGCAGCAGGACCGTGCGCGTGGACCGCCCCATCGTGGCGCAACGTATCCGCGCGCTCGGTCAGCGCGACGGGCGGCGGCGCCGATCACGCGTTCAGGACCGACTGGCAGCTCACGCCTGTAGGCCGCTCCGCCGCAGTACCCGCCCGGGTTCTGGCTGGGTACCGCTGGTGGTAGTCCTCGGCGTAGTAGAACGGCCCCGCGTCGGCGATCGCGGTGGTGATCGCGCCGAAGCCGGCCGCGGCGAGCTGCTGCGCGAACATGGCGCGCGAGGACTCGGCCGCGGCGCGCTGCTCGTCGCCGGCGACGTAGATCGCCGACCGGTACTGCGTCCCGACGTCGTTGCCCTGGCGCATGCCCTGCGTCGGGTCGTGGCCCTCCCAGAAGACCCGCACATCTCGTCGTAGCTCGTCTGCGCCGATCCGCCGGCGAGCACGACTCGGCGTGACCGGTCTGGCCGCTGCAGACCTCCTCGTAGGTCGGGTTCGGCGTGTACCCGCCGGCGTAGCCCGCGGCGGTCGTGTAGATGCCGGGCGCCTGCCAGAACATCCGCTCGACGCCCCAGAAGCAGCCCATCGCGAACGCCCCTGCTGGAAGCCGTCCGGGAACGGGGGCTGGAGCGGGGTGTCGAGCACGAAGTGCCGGGCCGGGACGGGCAGCGGGGTCTCGCGGCCGGGCAGCGCATCCTCCGGCCGGACCATCTCGATGGACTTGCGCGAGAAGAGCATGGGCTCAGTATGCCCACTGGGCGTCGACGGCCGGCCGGCCTCGCACCCAGCCGGGCCGCGACGCGGGCAGGCCGACCACGAGCAGGACGACCGTCAGGACGAGCATCGCGATGATCGGCGCCGTCCAGCTGCCGGTGAGGTCGTGCAGCGCGCCCGCCGCCAGCGGGCCCGCCGCCGCCAGGATGTAGCCGCCGCCCTGGACCATCCCCGACAGCGCCGTGGCGTGGGCATGGTCGGGCGCACGCAGCACGATGAGCGCGATGGACAGCGAGAAGCTGACGCCCTGCGCCCCGCCCATCACCACCATCCAGGCCGCGGTCGCAGTGCCCGGGGCCAGCAGCAGCCCGCCGTAGCTCACCACCCAGCACAGGACTCCGAACACGATGATGGACCGCTGGTCGCGCAGTCGCGCCGCGATGATGGGCAATAGCGAAACCAACCGGATGCCGACGAGCATCTCGATCGACAGCATCACCCCCGCCTCCGTCGGGTCGACGCCCGCGCTGTGCAGGATGTCCGGGACCCAGGCCAGCGAGACGTAGAACAGCAGCGATTGGACGCCGAACATGATGGTGAGCAGCCACGCGAGGCGGTCGCCGCGCAGCCGCACACGTAGCGGACGGGCGCGCCGTCGCCGGTGCCGCGCGCCCTCCACGTCACCGGCACTCCAGGCCGCGAACGCCGCCGCGATGGCGGCCAGGCCCTGTAGACGCCCAGCGCGGGCGCCACCATTGGGAGCCAGACCGTGTGCCGAACGGCACCGTCAATCCGGCGGCCAGCGGCGCCGCCGATCAGCACCATCGCGTAGAGGCCCATCATCGTGCCCGGCCGCGGGTAGTCGCGTTTGATCACGACTGGGACGAGGACGTTGCACCGCGATCGCCGCGCCGAGCAGCAGCGTGCCCAGGAAGAACGGCGCCACCTGCGGCACGAGCCGGATCGCGGTACCGGCGATCATCACCCCGATGGCCAGCATGCCGCCCCTCGGCCCCAGACGACGCATGACGGCGGGCGCGCCGGCGGCCGCCACGCCGGAAGCACAGGACCGGCAAGGTCGTCAGCAGCCCGGCCGCGGCGTTGGAGAGGCCGAGCGTGGCGCGCAGGTCGTCGATCACCGGGCCGACGCCGGCCAGCGGCAGCCGCAGGTTCAGCGCCACCAGCAGCAGCGCCGCCCCGACCCACAGCGGCGTGCGGCGCGACTCCATGCACGAAGCGTAGGGTGCCATGTGGCGTGCACGACGGTCATCTTGGCGGCGCGTCACGGCCGGCAGCGACTCGACGATCTCGTCCAGGCCGGCGGCATGGGCGCGGGCCCGAACCGCGACTCGTCGTCCTGGGTCGCGTCAGCCGGTGAGGTCGAGGGCGGCGCCGACGATCGTGTCGGCATCGATGCCGAAGCGGCGATAGAGATCCGCGACGTCGCCGGACTGGCCGTCACACGCCCAGGCACGCGATCGGCGCACCGGCGACCGCCGACAGGAACGCCAAGGTGCGGGTGGCCGTCCAGGCGGTCACGATCGGGGGCCGCGCTCCACGGGGAACAGCACGTCGAGCACGCCGTCATCTCCCGGCGCCTTCAGCCCTGGCGGGCCTGCAGGGCGCGGAAGACCAGGTCGGCCGACGTCAGTACAGCACGGTCGCGATGCCGCCGGCATCGAGCCCTCGGCCGCCGCGACCACCTCCGGCATGAGCACGCCCATCCCCCGACCAGCGTCACCTGCGGCCGCGCGCTGTCCCGCCGCAGCGCGTAGCCGCTGGCGAGCACCTCGGCGGCGTGCGCTGCTCGCGCGCCTGCGGATCCTCGGGCACCGCGGCCAGCGCCTGGCTATCGACCGGTCGCGCGTGCTCAGCCGGAAGTACGCCGAGGTCGGCGCGCCCGGAGCCGCGACAGGACAGCGCTCAGCAGCGCCCACTCCAGGTCCTGGCCGAACGCCGGCTCCCACGCCACGCAACCCGGCTGCTCCAGGCCGACCGACGGCGTGACGATCGACTGGTGCGCGCCGCCCTCCGGCGCCAGCGTCACCCCGGACGGCGTGCCGACGAGGATCGACTGGCCGCCGGCGTACATGCCGAACGACCACGGCTCCAGCGCGCGGTTGACGAACGGGTCATACAGCGTCCCGATCGGCATCAGCGGCTGGCCGTCCCGCGACCACGTCGCCCCCAGCTCACCCAACAGCCCGACCAGGTTGCCTTCGGCGATGCCCAGCTCGATGTGCTGGCCGTGCGCGGACTCGCGCCAGCGCACGAGCGTGTCGGTGTCGTCGGCGAACCAGTCGATCCGCTCGCCGAGGCTCCACACGCCGGTGCGATTGATCCAGCCGCCGAGGTTGGTCGAGGAGGCCACATCCGGGCTGACGGTCACGACATGGCGGGCGACCTCCGGCGCCGTGTGCGCGAGGTCGACGAAGAACCGTCCGAACGCCCGCTGGGTCGAGGCGCGGCCGGCGTGCACGCGGCCCACCTCGGCCGGTATCGCGGGCGGGGTGCGCGGCTCGATCGCCGGACGGGCCAGCCGCTGCGCCGCCGTCCGGCACAGCGCCGCCTCGTCGCTGTCGGCGTCAAACCGTGCCCACGGATCATCGGCATCGGCGCCTAATGCCGGCGCGAGCGCCCGCCACTGCTCGGCAGTCAACAGCGCCGAGTGATTGGCCGGATGACCCTCCGTGGGCAGCGACCACGCCTTGATCGTGTAGGCGAAGACCACCGCGGGCCGATCGGTCACCGCGTCAGCCGCCCGGAACGCGTCGAGCAGGTCGGCCAGGTCGTGGCCGGCCAGGTCGCGTAACGCCGCTCGCAACTGGGCGTCGTCGAGATCGCCGACCAGCCGCCCGATCTCCTTGCGAGCACGCCCATTGCCGGGAAGCCGCTCGCGCAGCTCGCCGTCAGTGGCACGCAGCAGGCGCTGGAACTCCTCGTTGGACATCGTGTCGATCCGCGCGCGCAGCGCGTCGCCACCGGGCCGCTCGAACAGCTCGCGTAGCAGTCGTCCGTACTTGACGGTGATCGTCTGCCAGCCCGCCGCCGCGAACATCGCGCCGATCCGCCCCGCCGCGATGTCGGGCACGACCCGGTCCAGCGACTGGCGATTGAGGTCGACGATCCACATCGCCTCCCCCAGCTTCGTCACCATCGGGTCGACCAGCGCCTCCCAGATCGCGCCCTCGTCCAACTCGGCGTCACCGACCAGCGCCACCTGTCGGCCGCCCTGCGGCACGTCGAACTGGCCGGCCACGTAACGGTGCGCCAGGCCGCTCCACAGCGTCGCCGTCGCGCCGATGCCCACCGACCTGTCGAGAAGTCGACCGGATCGGGGTCCTTGGTCCGCGACGGATAGCCTGCAGCCTGCCGAAACGCAGCCGCGTCAGATATGAGCGGTCCAGCCGCCCCAGCAGGTAGTTGATCGCGTGGAAGCACGGCTGCCGCGTGCGGCTTGACCGACACTCGGTCGGGGCCGCGCAGGAAGGCGAAGTACAGCGCCGTCATGATGCTCACGATCGACGCCGACGACGCCTGATGGCCGCCGACCTTCACGCCCGAGGGCGTCTGGCGAACCTTGTTGGCGTGATGGACGATGCTCGTCGCCAGCCACAGCACGCGCCGCTGCACCGCCTCGAGCGTCTCGATCGACGGCTCGCGCGGCGACGTCGTCCGCTCCGGGTCAGCGCGCTCGCTGCCACGCGGGCCACCAAACCATTCCCGAGCGCGATCCGCCATCGATTCGCCGTGAAGGGCCCATCACGCGCAAAATATCGGCGCGAACGCGCCATACAGCTACTGTTCTTTGCGTGGACCCTCTCGACAGCATCGATCACCGTCTGCTTGATCTCCTGCGCGTCAACGCACGCGCCAAGCTCGCCGAGCTCGCCGCGCAGGTCAGCCTCTCGGTCTCTGCGGTCAAGCGCCGCATCGACCGCCTGGAGGCGAGCGGGATCATCGCCGGCTACACGATCCGCGTCGACGAGGCCCGCCTCGGCCGCACGCTCGAGGCGTTCTGCGAGCTCACGTTCGCCGGCGATACGAAGGTCGCCGACATCAAGGGCGTCGCCGCCGGCCTGCCCGAGGTCCAGGCGGTCTTCACCACCGCCGGCGACCCCGACGCGCTCGTCTGGATCCGCGTCAAGGACATCGGCGACCTCACCCGCGTCATCGACCTCCTGCGCCGCAGCGGCAACGTCACCGGAACCAAGACCCTGATGGTGCTCGATACCTGGACCGCGGGCGACCCGCCCGACCGGCGCGCAGGCGCATCCGCTTGACCGTCCGCCGCGCGCCGCGCCGCGCCGGTGCTCAGCCGCCGATGCGCGCGCGCAGCCGCGCGGCCAGCGCGGCGAGCTCGTCCTGATCGGCGGGCTGCGCGCGGCGGAAGTCGATGTCGTGGACGTCGTCGAGCGGCACGAGGTGCACGTGCGCGTGGGGAACCTCGACGCCGACGACCGCGACGCCGACCCGCGCGGCGCCGGACTCCGCCTTGATGGCCGCGGCGACCGGCCGGGCGAAGACGAACAGGCCGCCGAGAAGGTCGTCGGGCAGGTCGAAGAGCTCGTCGATCTCCTGCTTGGGGATCACGAGGGTGTGGCCGGCACGAATCGGCCGGACGTCGAGGAAGGCGAGGAAGCGATCGTCCTCGCGCAGCTTGTGGGCGGGGATCTCCCCGGCGACGATGCGGCTGAAGATCGAGGGCACGAGGGCGAGGCTACTGCGCCCTGCGCTCCTGCGCTGCTCCCGGTCCGCCAGCGGTCATCTGGCGACGCGCCGCCGCGCGACGTAGACTCGCGCAGCCATGGAGATGCACCCGGACGAAGAGGTCATCTATCAGGGCCACCCATCGTGGCGGTCCACGTTCTCGTTCTACGCGCGGGGAACGATCGTCGCGGCCATCGCCGCCGCCATCGCGGCCGTCGTGACGCTGATCGGCGACGGCATCGACTGGCTGCTCGTCGTGCTCATCTTTCTCGGCGGGACCGCGCTGACCGTTCTCGTCGGCTTCATCCGGCGGATGTTCACCGTGTACACGATCACCAACCAGCGGCTGCGCATCCAGCGCGGGATCATCGCCCGCAACGTCCAGCAGACGCGCATCGAGCGGGTTCAGAACGTCAACACCGAGCAGGGCGTCATCGACCGCATGCTGCGCGTCGGGGCGGTCGACTTCGACACCGCGGGCACGACCGACTCGGACTTCCGCTTCGACGGGGTCGACCACCCCGAAGACGTGGTCGCCGCGGTCGACAAGGCACAGCGCGAGCACACCCGGATGTTCGGCACCGAGCGCACCGACGGCCTGTAGCTCGAGGTCCGGCCGCAACAACGAATCGCCGATGCGCGCTCGTCGGACCGTGCTCGGCGCCTGCCCGTTTCGTGGTCATGGTGTGGTCTGTGTTGGGGGGTTGGGTGTGGTGTGTGGTTGGGGTGGTGTGGTTGGGGTGGTGGTGTTGTGGCGTTGGCGGGTGTATTCGTCCCAGGCGACGGCGATGATGAGGACGGCACCTTTGATGACGACTTGGTAGAAGGGGTTGATCTGGAGGCTGTCGAAGCCGTTTTGCATGACGGCGAGCAGGCCGAGGCCGACGGCGGTGCGCCACATCGTTCCGATGCCGCCGCTGATGGCGGTGCCGCCGAGGACGATGGCGATGATGACGTCGAACTCGATGCCGGCGGAGGCGTCGGCTTGGCCGGTCCCGAGTCGTGAGGCCATGAAGGTGCCGGCGAGGGCGGCGGCGAGTCCGGAGATGGCGTAGGCGGTGATGAGGCGGCGGTTGACCTTGATGCCGGAGAGGCGTGCGGCTTCGCGGTTGCCGCCGATGGCGTAGATGGAGCGGCCGTAGGTGGTGCGCGAGAGGATGAAGCCGCCGATGAGGAAGGCGAGGATCATCACGACGCTCGGGATCACGAACGGGCCGATCTCGGTGAGGCCGAACGCGGCGAAGCTGTCGCGCTCGACGATGAACGGCGTTCCGTCGGTGTACACCAACCCGATTCCGTGGGCGATCTGCCCCATCGCGAGCGTCGCGATGAACGGGTTCACCCGCAGCTTCGTGATCACAACGCCGTTGACGAGCCCCAAGACGAGACCGACGCCCAACGCCGCGACAAACGCCAGGCCGACCGACATGTGACCGGCGAACCCGGCGAAGCAGACCGTCGCGAGCGCGAAGATGCCGCCGACGGAGAAGTCAAACCCGCCGCTGATGATCACGTAGGTCCCGGCCACGGCCATGATGCCGACGGGAGCCCATTGCTCGAGGAGGTTGAGCAGGCTTTGGCCCTCGACAAAGCTGGGTTGGCGGATCGCCACGACGGCAACGAGGACGACGAGAACGAGCACGAGTCCGTATTCCTGCAGCGTGCGGCGGGCGATCGCGCTGAGGCGCTGGGCGGGCCGAGCGGCCAGCGGTTCGGTGCTCTGCTGTGCGGTTGTGGTCACGGTCTGCTCCTGAGGTCGGCCACCCATGGGCGGGGCCGGTATTGCTGTGCGCGGTTGGTCATGGCGCGGGCGATGTCGTGGGGTCGGGGTGGCGGTCGATGTCTGCCTCGAAGACGCCGGCGAGGACGCGATCAAGCGTCATCTCCTGCCCGCGTAGCTCCTCGACGCAGCGGCCCTTGGCGATGATCAGCACGCGATGCGAGACCGCGATGACTTCTTCGAGCTCGGAGGAGACCCACACGATCGCGTGACCACGAGCGGCGAGCTCTTCGAGAACGCGCATGATGTCCTGCTTGGCACCGATATCGATCCCGCGCGTCGGCTCGTCGATGAGCAGCACCCGCGGCGCGCGATGCAGCCACTTCGCCACCATCACCTTCTGCTGATTGCCACCCGACAACGTCCGCACCGCACCACCCAGCGTGCCCCGAAACTCGACCGACGCCAGCAACTCGCCCGCCCGCGCCCGACTGCGCCCCCGACTCAACACCCCACCACGCGCCACCGCGGCGAAGTCCGACAGCGTGACGTTGTCGTCAGCCGCCATGTCCAGAACCAAGCCCCGGTTCTTGCGATCCTCGGGCAACAACGCGATACCAAGATCCAGCGCCGCCGACACGCTCTTAGGCCACGACACCTCAACGGCCTCCAGCTCCATGCGGCCCGACGCGCGCGGGAAATCGCCCGCGATCGCCCGCAACAACGACGAGCGCCCCGAACCCACCAACCCCGCCAACCCGACGATCTCACCAGCCGCAACCTCGAGCCGATCGACGCGCACCTTCGCCCCAGCCCGCACATCGCGGACGCGCAGCAGCGGAGCCCGTCCCCCGCGAGACGGCGACGGACCGCCCCCGCCTGACATGTTCGTCCCCGGATCGGCCAGTGCCCGCGACACGCGGCCGAACGCGCCACCGGCCGCCACGGCGCCAGCCCGCTTGTCGCCGAGCATGGCAGACACCAGCCGTTCCTTCGTCCATTCTGCGGTCGGCGCGGTGCGCACGAGCGAGCCCTCGCGAAACACCGTCACCGCATCGGCCAGGCGCATGACCTCGTCGAGGTCATGGGAGACCAGCACAAACGTGACCCCATCCCGACGCATCCCGGCCACGATCTCGTAGAGCTTCTCGCGCTCGGCGACGCCGAGCGTCACCGTCGGCTCGTCCATGACGACCAGCCGCGCATCGCGCCGCAGCGCGCGCAGGATCTCCAGCATCGTCTGCTGGGCCACCGACAGCCCTCCGGCCAGCGCGTCCGGCGGCACGTCGATCCCGGCGCGGCCGGCCAGCCGGCGGTACTCCCGGCGCATCTGCCGCCGCGACACCACTGGGCCGCGGGTCGGGAGATCGCCCAAGAAGACGTTCTCCATCGCGCTGAGCTGAGGGACCATCAACAGCTCCTGATGGATCACCGCCACCCCGGCGTGCGCGGCGCTGGAGGGGTTGCCCTGCACCAGCGCCCGTCCAAAGACCTCCACCCGCCCGCCCGGATCGGCGACCGTCTTGCCGCCCAGGATCCCGACGAGCGTGGACTTGCCCGAGCCGTTCTCTCCCACAAGCGCTCGGAACTCTCCCGGAGGTACCGAGAGTGAGACGCCCTTGAGCGCCTGGGTGCCGGGATACGTCTTGACGACATCCTCGACGAGAACGGCGGGTGGGAGGCCCGCGGCCGGGCCCCCCACCATCGACTCGGACGTCACGAACGACATGACCGGCTCTTTCGTGCTGTTCCGAGGACCATCGTGTCTAGAACTCCGGCTTGAACTGGTCGACGTTCTCTTCGGTGATCTGGACCGTGTTGCCGGGCAGCCCCTTGCCGGCGCCGAGGTTGTTGAACGTCGGCACGTCCTGCCCGTCGAGGTGCGCCACCAGCAACTCGAGGCCCTGACCGACCTCCTCCACAGGCTGCAGGTACTGGATGCCCTGAATCCATCCCTCCTTCAGCAGCGGGAACGTCCGCTCGTCGCCGCCGAGATTGAAGATCGTGATCTCACCCGGCTTCTTGCCCGCCGACTTCAGCGCCTTGATCGCACCGACGGTGTTCTGGTCATAGGACGACAGCAACATGTCGATGTCCGGATGGGTCTGGAGCACGGTCTGCGCCTGCTTGAGCCCGGCCTCGATCGTCCACTCATCCGAGATGTTCTGCACGACTTTCACGTTCGGATACTTCGGGCCGACCTCTGCAATGGCCCGCTTGAGCTGCTTGTAGTGGCCGAACGTCGAGGGACCGCTCAACACCGCCACCTTGCCGCCGCCCTTCTTGGAGAGCTCGCTGAACGCCCAGTCGACGTACTGCTGATAGAACGGAAAAGACTGCGAGCTCGACTCCGCGACCGTGCCCTCCGTGTAGCCGTCGTCGCCGCAGAGCGGGAAGTTCGTCACGACGACAGGGACCTGTCCGGCGATCCGCTTGACCGAGTTGCATTCCGCGTTCGGGTCCGCGGCGAACAACAGAATGCCGTCGCACTTCTTCTGCTGGACGGCGGTCTGCAGCTGGTTGAGCTGCTGGGCGGCGTCCCAGTTGGCGATCTGCTTGTCGAGCTTGACCCCGAGCGCGTCGGCGGCGGTCTCGGCCCCGTACTCCATCGCTTGCACGTACGTGTTGATCGGGGTGTTGCCGAAGTAGCAGACGTTGTACTCCTTGGACGCCTTGCGCCCCGGGACGTTGCCGAGGAGGGTCAGCGGCAACGCATCACCCTTCGACCCAGTGACCTGGTACGGCGTCTGGTCGGCTGCGGCTGCGTTGGCCGTGTCCGACGTGACGGAGCTCGTCACAGCGCTGCTCGAGTTCGTCGACGAGTCGCCGTCGCTGCTTCCGCAACCGGCAGCGATTGTCGCTGTGGCGCCGAGTGCCAGCAGCAGCGCCGCTCCGCGGCGTACGGACTTCCGTGTGGAACCGTCCATCCTTCACTCCTCCTGGTTGTGAATGCCTGTCCAGTCCTGCTCTTGTCACGACAGGTCGCGCCATCCGCCCGTATTCGGGCATGCCGCGGCCGGCCCCCGGCCGGGGACGATGGGCGCCGCGACCGCCTATTCGTCTGGCCCTACCGCGGTGCCATCTGCTTGTCCTTCACGAACGACGGCACGACCAGCTCGTATGAGCCCTCGCACGGCGAGCCGAAGCAGAGATGTGCCGTCGAAGCTGAGACGTCGATGACGATCGAGCCGACCGTGGCCAACCGCTCGGGTTGCGGCAGATGCTCGTCAGGGTGGCGGCAGATCGCGGCGGGCCACCCGGCGTGGTCGCCCAGCAGCTCGGTGCCGAGGACCTCGACGTCGAGCCGGCCGCGAGCCTGCTCGGCCAGCTCGCGCAGGCGCACAGCACGGCCGGGCGAGTCCGGGAGGCTGTCCAGCGCCCGGTCGCGGGCGCCGTTCAGCGGCCCGCAGAACGAGTTCGTGTGGATCAGGACGTCGTCGACCGGGTCGATCTCGTTGACGGCGCCCGAGCCGGGCTGCGCCTCGATGTTCACCATGTCCCCACCGGCCGTGGCGATCACGTAGTTGCCCGACGACGCCCGCCAGGCCCGGGTGATCGCCGCCTTCGCCTCGGTGAAGCTCTCGGCCAGCAGGATGTTGCGCAAGATGGCGTGGAAGGGCACGCCCGCGGTGCCCGTGTCGCGATCGGTGAGCAGCAGGTTCGTCACCATGGCCACGCCGGCCGAGTTGCAGCCCATCTTCGCCGCGAGCCCCGCCTCGACGAACGTGAGGAACGCTGGCCGGCCCGGGACGGCCACCTCGAGCAGGATGCTGCTGCGGTGCGCATCCGGCAGCCAGTCCCAGTTCTGCGCGGCGAGCACACGGCCACCGGCGGTCGCTGCGCCGCGGGCGGCGAGCGCCGTGCACTCGGCCAGAGCCGCGGCGGAGTGGCCGTACATGACCTCCGTTCGCGTGTTGATCGCGAGGATGTCCTCGAAGTCCAGCCCGGCCCCGTGCGCGGTGCCGGTCATCTCTTCGAGCAGCTCCGGATCGTAGTCCGCGATCGCCGGCTCGTACGCACGCGCCCGCTCGCGAACCTCCGGCCAGGCGAGCCCGGTGAAGTGGGCGAACGTCCGCTGGTAGACGTCGATCGAGTGGCGGATCCGGTCGCCGGCCTGGCGACCGAGCTGGGTGCCTCGCTCCAGCGGCGCACCCGAGATCCGGATCCGCGGCGGCAGCGCGGTCATGACAGCGCCGCCTCGAGGTAGGCGGCCTCGTCGAACTGGGCCGGGTAGTCGAAGTCGCTGACCGCGATCTTCCCCTCCCGGATCAGCTGCTCGGCGTGCGGGCCGCGGTTGATCATCTTCAGCGGCGGACGCGAGGCCTTGAGCTCGTCCCGCAGCCTGCGGGTCTGCTCCTCGTCGACCTCGTACACGCGGGCGGGGTCGTCGACCTGCTCCAGGACGATGCCGTAGTCGTCGCGGGCGCTGTCGAGCGAGACCAGTCCGCGCTGGACGTCCAGGCGCACCATCTCGGGCACGCGGGCCAGCGGGTCCCCCCAGCCGCCACCGCCCGGCGTCAGGATCCGCACGACGTCGCCCGCCTTCACCGGGATCGCCTCGTGCTTGTAGAGGATGTGCTGCTCCTCGGCGCTGCCGGGGTTGACCAGCGCGCCGCCCGAGCGGCCCGCCATCCCGCCGTTGACCCCGAAACACGAGAAGATCGTGCGGTACGAGACGGTCAGGAAGTGGCCATCGACGAGGATCTCGACGTCCTTCAGGTAGCCGAGCCCGCCGCGGAACGCGCCGGGGCCGCCCGAGTCCTGGAACATGCCGACCCGTCGCACGAGGACCGGGAAGCGCTGCTCGATGAACTCGGTCGGCAGGTTCTTCGACTCGGGCACCAGGTCGACGGTGTCGGTGCCGTCGGCGAACGGCCGGGCGCCGGAGCCGGCGCCGAAGATCTCGCGGTAGAGGAAGTCCTTGCCATCGAGGTCCTGGCCGAAGAAGCCGTAGAGCTGGATGCACTGGGCGTCGCCGACCATCTGCCCGTTGGTGGCCTTGGCCATCGCCGCCGTGTAGGCGCCGATCATCCGCAGCATGCAGTCCATCCGGTCCGCCCCGGCGGCCGGATACTCCGCGGACAGGACGGTGCGCGGGGGCAGGTAGCACTTGAAGACATGCGTCATGCCCTCGTTGACGATCATCCCGGGCACCTGGGCCTTGACGAAGCCGCCGAGCCATTTCGAGTAGTGGCGGCCGTCCATCACCCAGTTGACCGGTCCCGGGGTCTGGGGATCGGTGCCCGCGAAGTCGACGATCAGCTTGTCCGGATCCTTGCGGACCGTGAGCATCAGCTTGACCGGCTTCTCGAGGTCGATGCCGTCGGTCTCGAGGAAGTCCTCGCCGACGTACTCGCCGTTGGGGATGTGCGGAAGCGCCTCTTCGCGCACGATCTCCTCGCAGCGCTCGATGATCCGGTAGAAGCCGGCCTCGACCACGTCGGTCCCGTAGCGCCCGCACAGCTCCTCGACGCGGCGTTGGATGATCCGGGCGGCGCCGACGAAGGCGTCGATGTCGCCCCGCAGGTCATCGGGATAGCGGCTGTTGCGCAGGATGATCTTCCACGCCTCTTCGTTGCGCTGGCCGCGGTCGTAGAACTTGATCGGCGGGCACTGGATGCCCTCCTCGAACACGGTCGTCGAGGTCAGCGGCCAACTCCCGGACACGACGCCGCCCACGTCGTTGCAGTGACCGAAGATCTGCGCGAAGCCGACGATCCGTCCGTCGGAGAAGATCGGGACGACGACGCAGAAGTCCGGCAGGTGCCCGATCGTGCCGCTGGACTCGTGGATGTCGTTGTAGAGGAAGACGTCGCCCGGGTTGATCTCGTCCACCGCGTAGTAGTTGCGGATCGGATCGGCCGTCGCGGCCCAGGAGACACGCGTGACGCTGTTGCAGTCGAGCGTGTTGACCGAGGCCCGGTAGTCGTGCTGCTCGCGGATGATCGTGGAGACGGCGGTCCGCTCGACGGCGGCCTCGCCCTCGTCGATGGCCGCCTCGAGGGCCCACTCGAGGACGTCGAGCGTCACGCTGTCGATGCTGTCCTTGAGCGCTTCGATCCGCGGCCAGTCCCGATCGTCGCGGACGAAGTCCACCTTGCGCCGCGGTGCGTAGGCGTCCGTCAGGTAGCGCGACTCGTCGATGATGATCTGGTCGGTGTCGATGGCCATTGCCTCAGGCCTCCTGCGAGTCGTGGGTGACGATGATCTGGCCGACCGAGTCGAGCGTGGCCGTCCAGCCGGGCTCGACGACGAAGGTCGCGTCGTACTGCTCGATGACGGCGGGGCCGGCGACGGCCTCCCCGATGGGGGCCAGCGAGCGCTCGTAGACGGGCAGGTCCACCGAGCCGGTCTCGCGGAACACGCCGCGGCGGACCTCCCGGCGTGCCTTCTCCCACGTCGCCGACTCCCGGATCTCGTTCGCCGTCTTCAGGCGCGGGAACAGCCCGAAGCCCGTCGCGCCGATGTTGACGATCTCCACCGGCTGACGGCCCTCGTACTCGTAGCCGTAGCGGTCGTCGTGCGCGCGGTGGAACGCCTTCAGCGCTCCGCGGATGCCGGCCTCGTCGAGGCCATGGCCGTTGATCTCCACCGGCACGCGCACCTCGTAGGCCTGGCCCGCGTAGCGCATGTCGGCGAACGCCCGCACCGAGGTGCTCTCGCCGGTGAAGCCCTCGCGCTCGAGATCGGAGAGGACCTGGTCGTAGACGGACGAGAACTCGTGGGCCAGGCGCGGCACGTCGAGGGCGTCCTCGCGCTGGACGTCGGTCACGACGCGATCCGAGCGGACGTCGGTGGAAAGCAGGCCCTCGGCTGAGGTCACGCCGGGTGACGGCGGCACGATGACGGTCCGGATGCCCAGCGACTCGGCGACCAGGCACGCGTTGAGGCCACCCGCGCCGCCGAACGCCATCAGCGCGTAGTCGCGCGGGTCGCGGCCGCGCTTGACCGAGACGACGTTGATGCCCTGGGCGATGTTGTTCGTGGCCAGTTCGAGGATGCCCATCGCGGCCTCCTCGACGCTCATGTCCAGCGGCGTGGCGATGTGGTCCTCGATGGCCTGGCGGGCCGACTCGACGTCGAGTGAGATGTCTCCGCCCAGCAGGTACGGCGACACACGACCGAGAACGATGTGCGCGTCGGTCAGGGCCGGCTCGGTTCCCCCGTGCCCGTAGCACACCGGACCAGGGACGGCGCCGGCGCTCTGAGGCCCGACGCGCAGGCTGCGGCCGGCCGCCAGCCACGCGATCGAGCCGCCCCCCGCTCCGACCGTGTGCATGTCGATCATCGGCGTCTTGATGTCGTAGACGTCGATGCGTCCCTCGGTGAGCATGTGCGGCGTGCCCTGGTCGATCAGGCAGATGTCCGTCGACGTGCCGCCGATGTCGATCGTGATCACGTCGGGGTGGTCGGCCGCGTTGCCGTAGTAGGCGGCGGTGACCACGCCGGCGGCGGGGCCCGAGAGCACGGCCGAGATCGGCTGCGGCGCCATCTCCTGAGCGCGGATGATGCCGCCGCTGGACTTCATGACGTAGAGGCGGGCGTCGATGCCGTCGCCCGCGAGCCGGCCCTCCAGGCCCTTCACGTAGCGGGTCACCAGCGGCATCAGCCCGGTGTTCAGGCAGGTGCTGAGCGTGCGCTCGTACTCGCGGTACTCGCGAATGACATCCGACGAGATCGAGACGAAGCACTCGGGATGTTCCTCGAGGATCAGCTCGCGCGCCCGCTCCTCGTGGACCGGATTGCGGTACGAGTGGATGAACGAGACGGCGATGGCGTCGATTCCCATCGTCCGGAACTCGCGCGCGATCTCGCGGATGCGCTCCTCGTCGAGCGGCGTGTGCTCGTCACCGGTGTAGGTCAGGCGGCCAGCCGCCTCACGCACCAGCTCGAGCGGGACGACGCGCGGCGGCTTCAGCCACCAGGTGATGTCGCCGAAGTCGCCCGGAACGGTCTGGCGGCCCACCTCGAGCATCTCGCGATAGCCCTCGGTGACGACCAGCCCCATGCGCGCGTACTTGGACTCCAGGATGGCGTTGGTGGCGACCGTGGTCCCGTGGCTGATGAACGTGACCTGCCCCGAGTCGACGCCGATCTCCGTGAGCAGGTCGCGAATGCCCGTGCTGAACGCGCGCGACGGGTCGTCGGGCGTCGACGACGTCTTGCGGACGTGCCGTTGCCCGGTCGCCTCGTCAACCGCGACCACGTCGGTGAACGTGCCGCCCGTGTCCACACCGATTCGCCACGACATATCTGAGGCCTCTCTCTCTTCGGTTCGCCTGCGCCACGCCGTCACGACGGCCGCGGACTCCTGATCCTCGCTACCCATGCGCGCCGCGTGGGCGCTGTCGGAGTTCTACCACGTCTTGCGCTCGATGTGGGCAAAAGTTCGACTTTGGCATTCGGAGACTTATCAAGCATGATTGGCGCCATGTCCTACACAGAGACGCGGCTGCGGCCGCTGCCGCTCGACGGAGTCCTCGTCGTCGCGGCCGAGCATGCCGTTGCCGCACCGCTGGCGACGCGCCAGCTCGCCGACCTCGGCGCGCGCGTGATCAAGATCGAGCGTCCGGGCGCGGGCGACTTCCAGCGCCAGTACGACGGCTCCGTCCACGGGGGTATCGGCGTACTTCGCTTGTAGACCGCAGCAGGAGGCTTCACCTGCGATCTCAAGGACCCGGACGACCGTGAGCTGGTCGAGCGGCTCATCGCCCGCGCCGACGTCTTCGTCCAGAACCTCGCCCCCGGCGCCGCCCGCCGGCTGGACCTGGACGCCGACCGCCTGACCGCCCGCCATCCCACGCTCATCGCCTGCGACGTATCGGGCTACGGATCCACGGGCCCCTACGCCGAGAAGAAGGCGTACGACCTGCTCATCCAGTGCGAGACCGGCCTCGTCTCGATCACGGGAACCCCAGAGGCACCGGCCAAGGCGGGCATCTCGGTGGCCGACATCGCCGGCGGCATGTACGCGTTCAGCGGCATCCTCGCCGCGCTGTACGACCGCGAGCGCACGGGCCTCGGCACGGCGCTGGAGGTGTCGCTGTTCGACAGCCTGGCCGAGTGGATGACCCAGCCGTGGTACCTCGCGCGCTACGACGGCGATCCACCGCCCCGGTCGGGCGCCGACCACGCGACGATCGCGCCGTACGGCCCGTTCGGGACCGCCGACGGCCAGCGGGTCAACCTCGGCATCCAGAACGAGCCCGAGTGGCAGGCCTTCTGCCGGACGGTCCTGCGGCGGGAGGACCTGGCCGGCGATCCTCGCTTCGCGGGCAACGCGAGCCGCGTCGCGCATCGGGCCGAGCTGCACGAGGAGATCGACGCGGTGCTGTCAGGCCTGGACGCGGAGGAGCTCCTGCGCCGGCTCGACGAGGCGAGCATCGCCTATGGGCTCATGCGCGAGCCCGGCGACATCGTGGGTCATCCACAGATGCTCGCCCGCGACCGCTGGCGGACCGTCGACAGCCCTGGCGGCCCGGTGCTCACGATGCTGCCGCCGATCACGCTGCGGGGACGCGACCCCCGGATGGGCCCGATCCCCGCGATCGGCCAGCACACCGGCGCGATCCGCCGCTGGCTGCGGCAGTCGGAGGTTCCGGCCTGAAGCCCGACGGGCTATCGGCCGGCGGCGTCGACGATGGACGCCGCGGCCCCGGTGTAGTTCGCGGGATCCAGCGCGGCTGCGACCTCGTCGCGGTTCAGATGCTCCGTCACCCGCGGATCGGATGCGGCGACCGCGGAGAACGGCCGGTCGGCAGCGTCCGCAGCTCGCGTCAGCTCCACGAGGAGATCGTGGGCCCGGTCGCGGCCGATGGCCGGATCGAGGCGCATCATGAGCGCTTCCGCGGCGATCTGCCCGCCGGTGAGATCGAGGTTGGCCCGCATGCGCTCCGGGTGGACCTCGAGGCCGTCGAGCATGCGCCGGAGGTCGGCGGCGATGGCGCCGGAGATGACCATGAGCTCCGGCACCGCGACCCACTCCACCGCCCACGCGCCCATGTCGCGCTCATGCTGGTGTGCGCCGTTGCGCATCAGCGTGCTGGCCAGGCCGTGGCCCAGCCGCGCCTTGGCGACGACCGCTTCCGACAGGTGGGGGTTCCGCTTCTGCGGCATCGTCGAGGAGCCGATGTGACCAGGCTGGAGCGGCTCGGCGATCTCGCCGAGCTCGGTGGCCTGCAAGCGCGCCACCTCGGCGGCGGTCCGCTCAGCCACCCCCGCCAAGAGGGACATGAGGGCGGCGAGCTCCGCGATGCGGTCGCGGGTCGCGTGCCATGGCGTCACCGGGTTCCCGAGACCCAGGCGGCGCGCGACCCCGGCCTTGACCGCCAGCGCCTGCTCGCCGTACGCCGCCAGCGTGCCGGCGGCGCCGAAGATCTGCGCCACGAGCAGGCGCGGCCGCGCCTGGCCGAGGCGTTCGGCGAGGCGCTGGAGCTCGTCGAGCCACGTGGCCGCCTTGAGCCCAAAGGTGATCGGCACGGCATGTTGGCCGTGGGTGCGGCCCGCCTGCGCCGTGTCTCGGTGATCGCGCGCAAGGGCGATCGCCGCTTCGACCGCGCCGGCGACGTCGCGCTCGATCGCCGTCAGCGAGGACCGCAGCTGCAGCGCCTGTCCCGTGTCCATGATGTCCTGCGTGGTGGCGCCGAAGTGGACGAACCGTGCGGCGTCGGCTCCGACGCGATGCTCGAGGGCGTGGACGACGGGAACGATCGGATGCTGCGTGACGTTGATCTGCTCGCGCAGCTCGTCGAGATCGTAGGCGCCCGCGTCGCACGCGGCGGCCACCGCCTCGGCGGCATGCCCGGGCACCAGCCCGAGCTCGGCCTGAGCCTCGGCCAGCGCGCGCTCCGTGTCCAGCCAGCTCTGCAGCCGCGCGCGGGCGTCGAAGATGCGCCGCTGCTCCGCGGTGCCGAAGAAGTCACGCAGGAGCTCGTCGTCAAGGCTGATACCCATGGTTCTCCCTCTGTGGCCCTAGTACGAGCGGGGCAGGCCCAGGACGTGCTCGCTCAGATAGGCCAGGACCATGTTGGTGGACACGGGAGCGACCTGGTAGAGGCGCGTCTCGCGGAACTTGCGCTCCACGCCGGACTCCCGGGCGAACCCCATGCCGCCGAACGTGTCCAGGCAGGCGTTGGCGGCCGCCCAGGACGCGTCGGCGGCCAGGAGCTTGGCCATGTTGGCCTGCGCCGCGGGTCGCTCGCCCGCGACGAACCGCTCGGCGGCCTCGCGCGTCATCAGGGCGGCCGCCTCGATGCCGGCATAGGCGCGGGCCAGCGGAAACGCCACCCCTTGGTTCTGGCCGATCGGGCGCCCGAACACGCTGCGCGTGCGGGCCTGCTCGGTGGCCCGGTCGATGAACCAGCGGCCGTCGCCGATGCATTCGCTGGCGATGAGGATCCGTTCGGCGTTCATGCCGTCGAGGATGTAGCGGAACCCCATGCCCTCGTCACCGATGCGCTGGTCGAGCGACAGCTCCAGCCCGTCGATGAACAGCTCGGTGGTGTGGTGGTTGAGCATCGTCGGGATCGGCACGATCTTCAGCTGGCCGGCGGCGACCGCCGCCGCCATGTCGACGACGAAGGCGGAGAGCCCCCACCAGCGGCCGTGCTCGCTGTCGGGCTCGGACGTCCTCGCGAGCAGGAGCATCAGGTCGGAGTGCTCGGCGCGCGAGATCCAGATCTTCTGGCCGTGGACGATGTAGCGATCTCCGTCGCGGACGGCGCGCGTTCGCAGCTGCGTCGTGTCGGAGCCCGCGTCGGGCTCGGTGACGCCGAAGGTCTGCAGGCGCACGTCCCCGCTCGCGATCCCGGGCAGCCAGCGGGCCTTCTGCTCGTCGGTGCCGTGCCGCAGCACGGTGCCCATCGTGTACATCTGGGCATGGCAGGCTCCCGCGTTGGCCCCGGAGCGATTGATCTCCTCCATGATCACCGCCGCCTCGGCGATCGTCAGCCCCGCGCCGCCGTACTCCTCGGGGATGAGCGCGGCCAGCCATCCCGCTGAGGTGAGCGCCGCGACGAACTCCGCCGGGTAGGCCTCCTCGGCATCGACCCGCTGCCAGTAGTCCTCGCCGAAGCGCGCGCACAGCTCGCGGATGGCCGTACGAATCTCGGTCTGGGAGATCGCCGGGGTAGTGCCCATGTCTCTACGCCTCCATTTCCTGATGCGACCCGCCCGGGCGACGCCGGCTGGCTTGCTCCGGTCAGGCGATCATATGCTAAAGTCGGACCTATGGACAGCGTGGGCGTCGACCGTCGCTCGAACTTCCTCCGGGCATCGGCGGCGTGACCCGCCGCCGATCGCAGACGGAGCATCTCGCGACGTTCGCCCTCGGACTCGACGTGGGCGACGTTCCCGCCGACGTGCTCGAGTCGGCGCGACTGCACGTCCTCGACACGCTGGGCTGCGGCCTCGCGGCGCACGGCCTCGCCGCCGCGCCGCACGCCGCGGCGCGCTGCGCAGGGTCCGCCGGCGCCGCCTCCGCCATCGGGGTCGCGGACCGCGTCAGCGCCGATGCGGCGGCGCTCAACAACGGCATCCTCTGCCACGCGCTCGACTTCGACGACACACACGCCGAATCGATCGCCCACGTGAGCACCGTCGTCGTCCCCGCCGCGCTGGCCGCCGCACAGGCGTTCGGCGCATCCGGCGAGGAGCTGCTCGCCGCCGTGCTCGTGGGCAGTGAGGTCGTCTGCCGCATCGGCATTCCCGCCGGGGATGCGTTCCATCACCGCGGCTTCCACCCCACGGCCATCTGCGGGATCTTCGGCGCCACCGTCGCCGTCGGCCACCTCGCCGGTCTACGGCCGGACGAAGCTCGTCGACGCTCTGGGGATCGCGGGAAGCCCCACCGCCGCCGGCCTGCTGGCGTTCCTCGCCGGGGGACGGAGACCAAGCCGCTACATGCCGGCCTGATGGCCCAGGGCGCCCACACCGCCGTGGCGCTCGCCGCCCACGGCGCGCACGGACCCGCCGCCGTCCTCGAGGGCCCGAAGGGCCTGTATGACGCCTTCCTGCAACGGCCCGGTCTCCAAGTCCCGCTGGACGACCTCGGTGTCCGCTGGGAGACCACGCGGATCGCCTTCAAGGCCTACCCGATGTGCCACTTCATGCACCCGGCGCTCGACGCCCTCGACGCGCTGCTCACCGACGGGGGCATGGTCCCCGGCGACGCGCGCAGGATCACGGTCCTCCTCCCCCAGGCGGGTGTCGACATGGTCCTCGCGCCACTCGAGCTCAAGCGTCGCCCGCGCACGCCCTACGACGCCAAGTTCAGCGCGCCGTTCGCCATCGGCGCCCTCCTGGCCCGCGGGTGCGTCGACCTCACGGCGTTCGACGCCGATGCGCTCGTCGACCCCGCGATCCTCGCGTACGCCGACGTGGTGGAGTACGAGGTGCGCGCGTATCCGTCGTTCCCGGCGGCCTTCGCCGGCGGCGTCCGCGTCGAGCGCCGCGACGGGTCGGATGTGGAGCACCACGTGTCCGCACAGCGCGGCAGCCCCGAGCGGCCGCTGCGTCCCGCCGACGTGGTGGCGAAGTACGAGCGCAACGCGTGCTTCGCCCTTCCGGCGTCGAGCGTCGAGGAGCTGCGCGACTGGGCGCTCGGCATCGGCGAACGCTCTGATCTCGAACCGCTCAGGCTCTTCGAGCAGGCCCAAGCCGCGGAGGCATTCGCATGACGGCGACGAGTACAGTGACGCCCGAAATGGGCGCGCCAGAGGATCCCGACCGAGGACCGGGCGCGCGCGCAGGCGCCACCGCGGTCAACCGAAGCCCGATTGCCGTCAGCCGCGTTCGCCGGGCCCACGAGCAGGTCTACGACCAGCTGCGCTCGATGATCCTGTCGGGCCAGCTCGCCCGTGGCCAGCGGCTCCCACCCGAGATCGCGCTCGCCGCCGAATTCGGCGTCAGCCGCGGCACCATCCGCGAGGCCCTGCGCCTCCTGGTCGCGGAGAACCTGATCCGCACCGCCAAGGGGGCCAGCGGCGGCAACTTCGTCACGTTGCCGACCGTCGACCACATCTCGGAGTTCATGCAGCGCAACATCGACCTGCTCACCCGCACCGAGTTGGTCACCCTGCCCGAGTTCCTCGAGGCCCGCGAGCTCATCGAGGTGTTCGCCATCCGCCGCGTCGCCGAGCGCCACACCGATGCCGACCTCGAGGCCCTGGGCGCCACGCTCGCGGTCGAGGGCGCCGCCACGGCACACGAGAAGTTCCTGCAGAACAAGGAGTTCCATCAGATCCTCGTCGCCGCCTGCGGCAACACGCTGCTCCAGATCGCCGCCCAACCGATCTTCTCGGTCCTGCACACGAACCTGCTGCGGTCCGAGCTGACCGACGAGTTCCCCCGTCGCGTCTGCACCGAGCACGAGTCCCTGCTCGACGCGATCGCCGCCGGAGACCCGGACGGCGCCGAGGCGCTCATGCGAGACCACCTCGCAGGGCTTGCCGGCGTGTACCGCGAGATCTGGCGGCCCGGGGCCGATCTGCCGAGCCCATGAACTTCGCGCGTGACGTCGTCGACGCCGCCCCTGCCACGGCACCGGCGCTGATCGAGATCGCCCGTGACGGAAGCCGCCGCGTGTGGACGTTCGGCGAGGTCGCCGAACGCAGCACCCGCCTCGCCGGAACGTTCGCCGCTCATGGCGTCCGCCCCGGCGACGTCGTCATGACGCTGATCGGCAATCGACCGGAGTGGGTCATCGCCATGGTCGCCTGCTTGCGCATCGGCGCGGTCGTCCTGCCGTGCATGGAGCAGCTGCGCGCCAAGGACCTGCGCCATCGCTTCGACACCGCCAGGCCGCGCCTCGTGGTGGCCGACGAGCGCAACCGCGGCGAGCTGAAGGCGGCCATGCGGGACCGCACGGGGATCGATGTCCTCCTCGTGCCGGACGAGGCGCTGTACGCGTCCGCGCCCGCGCCCGCGCCGGACCTCGAACCCGACCGCGACTGCCTCGTCACCTTCACCAGCGGCACGTCCGGCGAACCGAAGGGCGTCGTCCACGGCCAGCGCTACCTCACCGGTCAGCGTCTGCAGGCCGAGCGGTGGCTCGGCGCCCGGCCCGGAGACATCGTCTGGTGCACGGCGGCGACCGGGTGGAGCAAGAGCGCGCGCAACGCGTTCATCGCCCCGTGGCTCTGCGGCGCGACGGCGGTGCTGCACGACGCGCGCTTCGACCCCGCCGAGCGCATGGCGATCGTCGAGCGCGAGCGCGTGAACGTCCTCTGCATGGCGCCCACGGAGTACCGGGTGATCGCCAAGCGCACCGAGCTGCGGCCGTCGGCCCATCTGCGCGAGCTGGTCGCCGCCGGCGAGGCCCTGAACCCGGAGGTGACCCACACGTTCCGCGATGCGCTCGGCGTACCGGTCCGCGACGGCTACGGCCAGACCGAGACCGGGCAGCTGACCGGCGTCGCACCGGGCGCCGAGGTCCCCGACGGCTCGATGGGGCCAGCGCTGCCCGGCATCCGGGCGTGGATCGACGGCGGCGAGCTCGTGGTCGATCCGGCCACCGTTCCCACCTTCTTCCTGCGCTATCTGGGCGACGAGCGGGCGCACACCGGCCCATGGCGAACCGGCGACCGCGTCGAGGTCGATTCGCACGGCTGCTTCACGTTCGTGGGACGCGCGGACGACATCATCATCAGCGCCGGCTATCGAATCGGCCCCTACGAGGTCGAGTCCGCGCTCATCGCCCACGCGACGGTGGCCGAGGCCGCGGTGGTGTCGGCCCCAGACGACGAGCGCGGCTCGGTCGTCCGCGCCGTGGTCGTCCTGCGCGACGGCCACATGCCGTCCGACGCACTGGTGCGCGAGCTCCAGAGCCACGTCAAGGCCGAGACGGCGCCCTACAAGTACCCCCGCATCGTCGACTTCGTCCCGGCGCTGCCCAAGACCGACAGCGGCAAGATCCAGCGGGCGCTGCTGCGCTGACCGGGCGACCGCCGCTCAGAAGGGAGACCCAGTGTCCGCGATCAGCTGCGCTGATCCCCATCTCGCGCTCGCCGGGGCGCGGACGTTCCTCTTCGTCGCCGCCGACGACGAGCGCCGGCGGGCGAAGGCGTGGACGGCCGGCGCCGACGCCGTGATCCTCGATCTCGAGGACGCCGTCGCACCGGCGGCCAAGGCCGCGGCGCGGGCCGGGATCTCCGCGGCCATCGCCGCCCGACCGACCGCGGGCCCCCTCGCCGTCGTCCGGGTCAACGGCCTCGACACCGAGGCGGGCCCGCGCGACCTCGAGGCACTGGCGAACACGTCAGCCGATGCGGTCCTGGTCCCCAAAGCCGACCCCGTGACGTTGGCGGCCGCCGCCTCGGCCCAGCTGCCGATCATCGCGCTGGTGGAGACGGCCGCGGCGGTCCTGCGCGCCGAGGACATCGCGCGCACGCCCGGCGTGCAGCGCCTCATGCTCGGGCCGATCGACCTGGCCGCCGACCTCGGCTGCGACCCAGGCCCCGACGGCGCCGAGCTGCTGGTGGCCCGCAGCCAGGTCGTCCTCGCCGCGGCCGCCGCCGGCCTGCCGGGACCGATCGACGGCCCGAGCCGCGACCTCGTCGACCTCGCCGGCCGGCGCGCGCAGGCCGGACGCGCCCGCCGGCTCGGCTTCACCGCCAAGGCGTGCATCCACCCAGCGCAGATCGCTCCGGTCGCCGACGTCCTCGCACCCACGCCGGAGCAGGTCGCCTGGGCGCGCCGGGTGGTCGCCGCCTACGACCGTGCGGGCCAAGGCGTCACGTCGCTCGACGGGCAGATGATCGACGTACCGGTGGCCCGGCGCGCCCACGCAGTCCTGCAGCAGAGCCAACGAGGTGGGGTGAATCCATGACGGAGATGACGGCGTCCAAGGACTGGCGAGGACGCTTCTTCGAGGACTTCGAGGTCGGCGACGTGTACCGCAGCCGACTCGGGCGCACGATCTGCGAGACCGACAACACCTGGTTCACGGCGCTGACCATGAACACGAACCAGGTGCACTTCAACGAGCACTTCGCCGAGCGCACGCGGTTCGGGCGCATGCTCGTCAACAGCTGCCTCACGCTGGCGCTGGTGACGGGCCTCTCGGTGCCGGACACCAGCGAGAACGGCACCGCCAACCTCTCGTGGACCGACATCGAGCTGCCCCGACCCGTCTTCGTCGGCGACACGCTCTACGCCGAGTCCGAGATCCTCGCCGTGCGCCCCTCGCGGTCGAATCCAAGCGTCGGCATCGTGTCGCTGCGCACCCGCGGCCTCAACCAGCACGGCGAGACCGTCATCGAGTTCAGACGCTCGTTCATGGCCTACCGGCGCAACGCCGCCGAGGTCACCGGCGTCTTCCCGCAGCCCACCGGCGCCTGGAGCGTCTGATCGTCGCGGCGCCCGGGCCGGGCCGCTATCGGCGCGGCGTGAGCGAGCGCAGGCGCAGGTCGTAGCGCTCGCGGTAGGCGACGCGCTTGCCGATCGGGGTGTCGGACTCGTTGGCGACGTCGGCGCGGATGCGCACCGGCAGGCCCGTGGCGCGGGCGAGCCACAGGTCGAGCGTCGCCGTGCCGTCGGTCGCGCCGCGCATCGCCGAGGCGACGCGCAGGTGGACGGTCGCGACGGTCCGGCCGCCGACGGTCAGCGTCGTCGCACCGGCGTCGCGGACGCGGTCGGTGCGCGTGGTGCCCTTGCGGGCGCAGGTGATGGTGGCCGGCCGCGCATCTGGCGCCAGCGCGAGCGCGCCGCCGGAGCAGCGGTAGGTCCGGCGGTCGGTGCGGCCGTAGAACGCGTGGACGTCCTCGAAGCGCACGGGCCGCACGCCGTGGCGCTCGCGGCACAGCGTCCAGCGCTCGGAGCGCAGGTCGAGCGCCTGCCAGGACGCCGTGAAGCCGCAGCCGGCCGAGACGATGGTGACCGTCGTCGTCGGCGGATAGTCGTGACGGCTGGTGCCCAGCAGCGCCGCCTGCTCACCGCCGGTCGTCGCGTATTCATAGACCCCCGCGACGGGGACGGTGCCGGACCGACGCGCTGTGGGGGCGGGGGTCGCGCGGTAGCGCTCGACGACGCGATGGACGTCGACGGGTTCGGTGCGGTCGCGCAGCAGCCACCCGCGCGCGGCGATCACGGCGGCGACCAGGACGACACCCGTCGCGGCGAGCCAGAGGACGCTGCGGCGGCGCATAGGCGGTCAAGGCTAGATGAGCGCGCGGCGACTCGGCCCGCGCGCCACCGACACCCAGCTCGCCAGCGAGTTCCTGCGGCTGCTGCACACCCAGGACAGCGCCGGGCTGAAGAAGTTCCTCGACCCCGCGTTCCTGACCCAGCGCGCCGATGGCAGCTACCTGACCAAGGCGCAGTACCTGAAGAACCCCGCCGTCGTGCAGGACTACACGGTCTCGGACGTCTTCGGGACGCGCCACGGCAACGTGCGCGTGCTGCGCTACACGGTCGTCACCAGCGAGATCATCAACGGCCAGCAGATGACCGACGCCCCCGTCGCGCGGCTGTCGACGTTCGTGCGCCACGGCAAGACCTGGCGGCTCATCGCCCACGCGAACTTCATCGCTCCCGCGTCTTGACGTCGCGGCGCGCGGCCGATCCGCGCGATCTGCCGGGATCTGGAAGGATGGGCCGCCGATGCGGAGCACGGTCGCGCTCGTCCTGGTCGCCGCCGCCCTGCTGGCCGGTGCCGCGGCGGCCCAGGCCGAGCTGCGGTTCACCCCTTGCACCGAGCCGGACCAGGCAGGCTTCGAGTGCGCGACGCTGCGGGTGCCGCTGGACCGCAGCGGCCGGGTGCCGGGCACGCTGCGGCTGCGGGTGCAGCGGCTGATCTCGGAGCGCCAGCCCGCGGGGACGCTGATCAACGTCGAGGGCGGCCCGGGCGGCTCGGCGACGTGGCGCGCGCAGCAGTCCGCGCGCCTGTTCGCGCCGCTGCGCGACCGCTACCAGCTCGTGCTCGTCGACCCGCGCGGCATCGGCGCCTCGCGCCCGTACCTGCGCTGCTCGCCGCGGCCCGCGCGGTGCGCGCGTCAGCTCGGCCGCGACGCCACCTTCTACACCACCGCCGACAGCGTGGCCGACCTCGAGTCGGTCCGCGAGGCGCTCGGTGCGCCGAAGCTGTTCCTGTACGGGACGTCGTACGGCACGTTCGTCGTCAGCCAGTACGCGCGCACGCATCCCGACCACACCGAGCGCGTGGTGACGGACTCGCCGGTCGCGCCGGCGGGGATCAACCCGCTCGACCGCTCGACGTTCCTGGCGGTGGCGCCGATGCTCGCCTCGCTGTGCGCCGGCGGGGCGTGCGACGCCGTCACGCGCCATCCGGCCGCCGACACCTCCGCGCTCGCGCGCCGGCTCGCCCGCCGGCCGCTGCGCACGCGGGTCGTGAGCCCGGCAGGCCGCCCACGCGGGCGGCCACGCTGCACGCGTACGACATCTACGCCGCGCTGCTCGCCGGCGACGAGAACGTCGCGCTGCGCGCGTTCTACCCCGCGGCGGTGCGCTCGGCGCTGGCCGGCGACGGCGCGCCGCTGGCGCGGCTGGTGGCGCTGGGCCGCGAGCGCTACTCCAAGCGCGCGGTGAACCCGTCGATCTGGGTGCCGACGAATTGCACCGACATGCGGCTGCCGTGGCGGCGGTCGGACGACCGGCGCGCGCGGCGGCGCGCGATGGGGCGCGCCATCGCGGATGTGCCCCAGCGCGACATCTGGCCCCTGTCCCGCGAGCTGCTGGGCAGCGTGGCGCCCGGATGGTCGTGCGTCGACTGGCCGCCGACGTCGCTGGCGCGGGCGGTCACCACCGCGCCCGGGCCGCCGGACGTGCCGGTGCTCGTCCTCTCCGGGCTGCTCGACCTGCGCACGCCGCCGCTCGACGCGCGGGCCATGGCGGGGTTCTTCGCCCAGGGCCAGCTCATGGAGGTGCCCAACCGGGCCCACGGGGTGCTGCGCACCGACGTCGCGTGCGGGCAGCAGGCGCTGCTGGCGTTCGTCGACGACCGGCCGGTCGGCAGCCCGTGCGCGGACACGCCGCCGCTGCTGGGCATCCAGCCCGTCGCGCCGCGGCGGCTCGCGGACGTGCCGGGCGCCCGATCCTGGGCAGAGCCGTGTGATCCTCTCGGCGCTGGATGCGGTGCTCGACGCCGTCGCGATCGCCCAGGTCGCGGCTCCGAACGGCAGGCGGTGCGCGCAGGCGGGCTGCGCGGCGGGTCGATCGGGGCCAGCGCGACGCGGCGACGGGCGGGCTGCGGCTGCGGCTGGACCGGGTCGTCCACGTGCCCGGGGTGCGCGTGAGCGGCACAGTCCGCGGAACGGCCGACCGGCCGCGGGGCACGCTGCGGGTGCGCGCCGGTCGAGCGAGTGGGTCGCTGGGCATCGACGGCGAGGCGTGGACGTTCAGCGGGCGGCGCGTGACGCCCGCGGAGACGACGAAGGGCCCTCGCTGAGGGCCCTTCGGGACGGCGTTGGCGAAGCGCGACGGCTAGAGCTGCGTGACGTCGACGGCCTTCGGGCCCTTGTCGCCCGCCTGGGCGGTGTAGCTCACCTTGGCGCCCTCGGGGAGCGAGGCGTAGCCGTCAGCGTTGATCGCGGTGTGGTGGACGAAGAGGTCCTTGCCACCCGCCTCGTCCGGGGTGATGAAGCCGAAGCCCTTGTCGTCGCTGAACCACTTGACGGTTCCCGTAGCCATGTGTGTACCTCCACGGCGGTCATGTGAACTGCGAACGCGGAGGGTGCTGGTGCAACGACTGCGGCGCGGAACACGCGTGTGCCGGACGACGGTTCGCCCGGCGTGAACGCTGGTCAGCCTAGCCACATGTGTGGTCCAGCGCGCGCCCGGTCGCGCCGCGGCGGGCCCGTCGCCGGGCGCTGTCGCGCCGGTCTCGCGGCGAGCCACGGTCTGCCAGGATGCTGGTCCGCGCGCGCGGGCACACGGCCAAAGACCACTGGAGGGCGGCACGGATGGCGATCACACGGCGCGAGCTCATCGGCGCGGGCGCGGCGGCGGCCGCCGCGGCCGCGGTTCCCGCGACCGTCTCCCAGGCCGCGCGACGGCGCTCGCGCAGCGTGGACGTCGCGGTCGTGGGCGCCGGCCTGGCCGGCCTGACCGCGGCGCGGCGGCTGCGCGCGGCGGGGCACTCCGTGGTCGTCCTCGAAGCCAGCAACCGCGTGGGCGGCCGGACGCTCAACGTCCCGCTCGGCGGCGGCGAGGTCGTCGAGGTCGGCGGTCAGTGGGTCGGGCCCACGCAGGACCGCATCGTGGCGCTCGCCCGCGAGGTCGGCGTCTCGACGTTCGACACCTACATCCAGGGCGACGGCGTGCTGATCTACCAGGGTCAGCGCTCGACCTTCGACGCCAGCGGGCCGCTCGGGCCGATCCCGCCCGTCCCCGACGGCATCCTGGAGACCGCGGCCGCGCTCGCCGAGCTCGACCGGCTGGCGACGACCGTGCCGATCGACCGGCCGTGGGACACGCCGGGCGCCGCGCAGCTCGACGGGCGAACGTTCGAGGACTTCATCGCGCAGCGCGGCACGACGCCGGGCGCGCGGTTCCTGCTCGAGCTTGGCTTTCGCAGCGTGTTCGCGGCGGAGCCGGCGCAGGCGTCGCTGCTGTTCTCGCTCGCCTACACGGCCGGCGCCGGCAACGCCGACACCGCCGGGACGTTCGAGCGGCTCATCAACATCACGGGCGGCGCGCAGGAGGCGCGGTTCGTGGGCGGGTCGCAGAAGATCTCGATCGAGGTGGCGGCCCAGCTCGGCCGGCGGGTCGTGCTGCGCGCGCCGGTGCGGCGGATCGCCCGCTCCGGCCGCCGCCTGCACGTCGTCAGCGAGCGCGGGACCTGGTCGGCGCGACGGGTCGTCGTCGCGGTGCCGCCGGTGATGGCGCGGCGCATCCGCTACGAGCCCGCGCTGCCGCGCCAGCACGCGCAGCTGCTGCGCCGGATCCCGATGGGCCGGGTGATCAAGTGCGAGGCCGTCTACGACGAGCCGTTCTGGCGCGCCGACGGGCTGGCGGGCTACACGAACGCCGACACCGAGCCGGTCCAGCTGACGTTCGACAACTCGCCGCCCGGCGGCCGCCCGGGCGTGCTGCTCGCCTTCATCGAAGGCGCCCAGGCCGAGCTGTGGGGCCGGCGACCGGCGGCGCAGCGGCGCGCCGCGGTCCTCGCGACGCTCGCCGCCGCCTACGGGGACCGGGCGCGGCGGCCGCGGCGGTTCGTCGAGCGGGTGTGGGAGAACGACTGGGCGCGCGGGGGCTACGCCGGCCACATGGGGCCGGGGACGCTGACGCGGTTCGGCCCGAGCCTGCGCCAGCCCGCGCACGGCATCCACTTCGCCGGGACGGAGACCGCGACGTACTGGAACGGCTACATGGACGGCGCCGTGCGCTCGGGCGAGCGGGCGGCGCGCGAGATCCGGGAGGCGCTGTGAGCCCGCGCCGCGTCGTCGCGCGGCCGGGCCGGCTTGGCCGCGCGGACCGGATCGGCCGAGCGGGCTCGCTCGCCGCGGTCGCCCTCGCCGCCGCGCTGCTCGCCCCGCCGCGACCGGCGCCGCCACGCCGCCCACCGCCGCCCAGTGCCAGGCGCTGCGCGCGACCCGGACCGTGCCAACCGCGGTCGCCGCCGACGCCCAGCCGGGCGCCCCGCGCGTGTTCGCCATGCAGGTCAAGCTCGACCCCGCGGACGTGCGGACCGCGGCGACGTTCCAGCGCAAGATGGAGTGCCTGCTGCGCGAGCAGGTCCTGCCGCACCTCGCCCGCGGGCGACCGAACGTCGTGGTCTTCGACGAGAACGCCGGGATCCTCACCGCGGCCGCCGGGCCGCGGGGCGCCGAGGCCCGCCGGATCGGCGCCGACCCGCTCGGCGACGCGGCCTGCGCCGGCCAGGCCTTCCCGTGCCGGACGCTGCGGCTGCTGACGGTGCTGGGCGACGCCTACGCGCCCGAGCGCGCCTTCTACGAGCGCCGCCTCGGCCCGCTCGGCGCCCCCGCGGCGCCGTTCGTGCTCGCCACCGACACGATCGTGCGGACGTTCATGGGCACGTTCTCGCAGATGGCCCGCCGCCACGGCCTGTACGTGATCGCCGCCAACGACCAGGCGCCGTTTCGCCAGACGCGCCGACGGGCCGCGGTCCGCGCGCTCGCCCCGCGCGGCGCGCGCTCGGCCTACGAGGCGACGAGCGCCCGCGTCTACAACGAGGTGTTCGTCTGGGGGCCGCGCAACGTGCGTCGCCACGGTCCGCGCATGCTGCGCAACGTCCTCGCGCGCAACCGCAAGGTCCCGCTGACGCCGATCGAGGAGGCGATCGGCCTGGCGGCCGGCCCGGCGAGCGGGACGGCGGCGCGGCGCAACCTCGCGCCGTGGCGCGTGCCCGGGACGCAGGCGCGGCTCGGCTTCGCCACCAGCCTGCCGGCGTTCCGCTACGGCGAGCCGGGCGGCGACCCGTGCGCCGACGTCACGCAGACCTACATGCGCTGCCTGGATGCGCTGGGCGCGAACGTCGTCATCCAGGCCGACGCCAACCCCGGCGAGTGGACCGGGCCGGACGGCGACGGGATCCAGCGCTGGCAGCCGCTGTCGTGGATGACCTCGACGTGGCGCGCGGTGGCCGACCCGTCGGTGCGCTTCGCCTACAACGTGACGCCGATGCTGACCGGCAACCTCGGCGACCTCGTCTTCGACGGCCAGAGCGCGATCACCCAGCGCGGCGGGACCGCCGGCCCCGGCTGCCACTACATCGGCAACGCCGTGTGGGTGGCGGGCGAGGACCGTCCCGACCTCGTCGACGAAGCCGGCCCGAAGACCGAGTTCCTGGCCATCGCGCCGTGGGTGGCGCCCGACGGCCCGCGCGACGCGCTGCGGGCGGTCAGCGCGCAGCTCGGCCCGCTGTCCGGCGACCCGATGACCAACGACTACGTCGAGACCGCCATCGCGGCCGACCTGCCGTTCCCGGTGAACACGGCGCGCCGCGGCTGCGCAGGGTGAGGATCAGCGCGACAAGTCGATCGCCATCCCAGGGCCGCGCAGCGAGATCCGGCGCGCGTGACGGCTCTCCATCGCACGGCGGATCAGCTCGGCGGGCGTCTCGTGGATGACATAGTCGGTGCGCAGCGGACCGGCCGCCGCGGTGGCGTCGAGATCCTCCTGCGGCGGGAAGATCAGCCGGAAGAGGTCCTCGTCGGAGACGTGCGGACCGCCCGACTGCGCGCGCAGCTCGTCCAGCGTCAGGTCGGGGCGCTGGAAGCCGTCCAGCCGCCGGCCGGTCGGTGACGAGAGCAGGCGGTCCTTGACGTCGGGGTCGATCGGCGCCGGCGGCTGCCCGTAGGCGCCCATCGTGTAGAGCACCACCTCGTCGGTGGTGATCGAGTAGCGCTCGCCCGAGACGACGTTCAGCACCGCCTGCGTGCCGATCAGCTGGCTGAACGGCGTGGCCGACACCGGGTGGCCGAGCTCGGCGCGCACCCGCGGGATCTCCTCGAGGACCGCGTCGAAGCGGTCCTCCATCCCGTGCTCGACGAGCTGGGCCTTGAACGTGCCGGTCATCCCGCCCGGCAGCTGGTGGTCGTAGATGCGGCGGTCGTACTCGGCGACGACGCCGAGCGGGTGGCCCTCCTGGCGCGCGACGCGCTCGAAGTGCTCGGCGACCGGCGCCAGCGTCGCGGTGTCGATCGGATGCGTGTGGCCCGCGGACGCGAGGTTCGTGAGCATCATCTCCGTCGACGGCAGCGACGGGCCGTTGGCCACCGGGCGGCTGGCGGTGTGGATGCGCTGGATGCCGTGCTCGATGCCGATCAGGTAGTTCAGCGGGGCCAGGCCGGTGGTGTTGTGGCAGTGCAGCTCGACCGGGACGTCGCCCGCCGCCTCGACCAGCGCGGGGATCAGCGTGCGACAGCGCTCGGGGGTGAGGATGCCGGGCGCGTCCTCGACGTAGATCGCCGACGCGATCCCCCACCCGACCATCTCGCGCACCCGCGCGGCGTACCACGCGTCGGTGTGCACGGGCGAGATCCCGTACATGACGGCCGGGACCACCGCGCCGCCCGCCTGGTGGACCGAGCGCGCGCGGCGCTCCATCTCGGGCATGTCGTAGAGGCAGTCGTAGATCCAGAACGCGTCGATGCCGAGCCGCTGCACCATGAACTCGGTGTAGAAGTCCATGCTCGCGTAGGACGCGATCCCGTAGCGGCCGGTCGACGACGGGCGGGTTCCGCAGCGCAGGGTCTGGCCGCGCAGCAGCCCGCGGATGTGGGCGAACGCCGCGACCGGGTCCTCGCGCAGGTGGCGCAGCATGACGGTGAAGAACGAGCCCCCGGGCACGTCGAGCGTGTGGAAGCCGGCGGCCCGCAGCTGGGGCGCGACCTTGGTGACCATCCCGGCCCGGATCCGCATGCCCCACAGGCTCTGCGGCCCGTCGCGGATGGTCTGGTCGACGATCTCGACGTGCGCCATCGGGCCATCATGCCCGCTGCGACCGCCCGTACGACCGCCGCGTGCCCCAGCGGTTGTCGAGGTCCACGGTGGACACCGCATGTCGCGGCCCGGGCGGTGGCGGCGGTCAGCGGATCCGGCGTCCCATCTCCTCGACGCCGTACCCGCCCAGGGCCTCGACGGCGGCCTGGAACTCCGGCTGTTCCAGCAACGTCCACAGGGGGGCGATGACCGGGTCGTCGAGCGTCTCGGTGGCCAGCACGAGGTCGTACGGCTCGCGGGTGACCGCCACGAAGTCCAGGCCGAAGGCTCGCGCGGCGGCGAGCACGCCCAGGCCGGCGTCCACGCGCCCCGCCGCCACCGCAGCGGCCACGGCGAGGTGGGTGTACTCCTCACGGGTGTAGCCCGAGACCTCGTCGGCCGCGATCCCGAGCCGGCCGAGCTCGTGGTCGAGCAGCACCCGGGTGCCGGCGCCGCGCTGGCGGTTCACGTAGCGCACGCCCGGCTGCGTGAGCGAGCCGATGCCGGTCAGGCCCAGCGGGTTGCCCTTCGCCACGATGAGGCCCTGGTCGCGGTGCACGAGGCGGATGATCGCGACCTCGCGCCCGGCGAGCACGCGGTCGACGTAGGGCAGCGTGTACTCGCCGGTCTGCGGGTCGAGCAGATGCGATCCGGCGACGTGGCAGAGCCCGTCGCGCAGCGCGACGAGCCCGCCGAGCGACCCGACGTTCGACGAGGCGAGCGTCGCGCTCGGATTCGCCGCCCGGATCTCCGAGGCGGCGAGGTCGAGCACGAGGTCATGCGATCCCACCGCGAGGATCGTCCGGTCGATCTCGCCCACGCCGCGCAGGAGGGCCACGTCGACCTCCTCCCCGGCGTGGTGGCCTTCGAGGCCCGCGGGCACGACGAGCAGCCCGTCGGCGCGCACGAGCGACGTGAGCACCCCGGCGCCGCGCGGGAGCGGCGTCGCGACGAGCTCGCCGCCGACCGTGCCCAGCCGCACGCGCACCCAGTCGTCCATGCCCATCGGCGAGGCGAGCTTGCGCGCGACGCGCGCGCGAGCCCGCGGCGGCTCGGTCGCCACCGTCCCCTCGAGCGACGCCAGCAGCGGCGCGGCGAAGATGTCGAAGGTCAGCGCGGCGGACACCGGGTAGCCGGGCGCGCCGAGGACGGGGGTCGCGTCGACGATCCCGAGCACGACCGGATGGCCGGGACGGACCGCGACGCCGTGCACGACCAGGGTCCCGAGGCGGTCGACGATCGCGGCCGTGTGGTCGTCGCGCCCGGCGCTCGACCCGGCGAAGACGATGACGAGGTCCGCCCGCGTGCACGCGTCGCGGACCGCGGCCGCGATCGTGTCGGGGTCGTCGGGCAGGATCTCGCTGCGCCACGCGTCGCACCCGGCGGCCTCGGCCTGCGCGGCGAGCATGAGCGAGTTCGTGTCGAGGATCACGCCGGGCGCCGCGTCGGTGCCGACCGGGCGGATCTCGTCGCCGGTCGGGAGGACCGCCACGATCGGGCGGCGGCGCACGAGCACGTCCGTCGCGCCCGCCGCGGCCGCCGCGGCGACGTCGACCGGGCGCAGCCGGTGCCCTCGGGCAGCAGGAGCTCGGTCGCGCTCACGTCCTCGCCGATGGTGCGCACGTGCTGGTACGGCGGCACCGCGGCGCGCAGCTCCGCGCGGCCCTCGGCGTCGCGGTGGACGTGCTCGCGCATGACGACCGCGTCGAAGCCGTCGGGCAGCGGGTCGCCGGTGTCGACGACGACGAAGTCGCCGGCGCGACGAACACCGGGGTGCTCTCGCTCGCCCCGATGCTCTGCGCCGCCCGGATCGCGATGCCGTCCATCGCCGCCGCGTCGAAGCTCGGCGACGACCGCGTCGCCCAGACGGGCTCGGCGGTGACCCGGCCGACCGCCTCGTGCAGACCGCATCGCCCGGCATCGACGCGCGCCGGGCAGCCGGCGGCCGTGCAGGCGGCGTGCCAGGCGGCGAGGGCCTGCGCCGGCGGGACATCGCGGATGAACGGGGTCGTGGTCACGAGCGATACAGCGTCACGTCGACCTCGGTGCCACCCTCCAAGCCGGTCGCCTCGTCGGGGACGACGAGGTAGCCGTCGGCCTCGGTCAGGATCGTCAGCAGCGCGGAGGCGCCGAACAGCGGCGAGGCGACGTCGTCGCGGACGGTGACCTGCACGACGTCGAGGCGACCCGCGGCCGACGGGACGTCGCGATCGAGCCGCGCGCGGACCCACGGCTCGGGCACCGGGTGCGTGACGCCCCCGACGCGCCGCACGATCGGCAGGCCGACGAGCCGGAAGACGACGAGCGCCGAGCGCGGGTTCCCCGGCAGGCCGATGACCGGTACGCCGCCGCAGTCGGCGAGCAGCGTCGGCTTGCCCGGGCGGATCGCGATGCCGTGGGTCCAGATCCCCGGCGCGCCGAGCCCCGCGACGACGGCGGCCGTCTCGTCGCGCGCGCCCACCGACGAGCCGGCGGACACGACGACGACGTCGCAGGTCGCGACCGCCTCGGCGAGGGCCGCCGTCAGCGCGGCGCGATCGTCGGGCACGATGCCGCGCGCGTCCGGCTGCGCGCCGGCCTCGCGGACGAGCGCGGCGAGCGCCACGGTCGTGGCGTCGCGCACCTGCCCGACCGCGAGCTGCGGCGTCGCGGGCGGGACGACCTCGTCGCCGGTGGAGACGATCGCCACACGCGGCCGCGCGTGCACGCGGACCTCCGTCGCGCCGGCCGCGGCCAGCACGCCGAGATCCTGCGCACGCAGCGGCCGGCCGGCCGGCAGCAGCTCCTGCCCCGCGCGGGCATCCTCGTCGAGACGGACCATCCCTTCGCCCGGCGCGACGGGCCGCACGACCTCGATCGTGCCCGGCATGGCCTCCTGCGTGTGCTCGATCATGACGACCGCGTCGGCGCCCGCCGGCATCGCGCCGCCGGTGGGCATGGCGATCGCGCCGCCGGGCCGGATCGCGAGGTCCGGTGCGCGTCCCATCGCGACCTCGCCGATGACGTCGAGGTAGCCGGGCAGCCCCTCCGACGCGCCGTACGTGTCGGCGGCGCGCACGGCATAGCCGTCGACGGTCGAGCGCGCGAACCCCGGCAGGTCGTGGGGCGCGGACACCGGCGCGGCGGGCGTCCGCCCCCACGCGTCGTCGAGCGCGACGGTCTCCACCGGCGTCCGGCGCGCGGGGCAGAAGCCGGCGAGGGCCTCCGCGACGGTCCGGACGGCGAAGAACTCCCGGTGCGTCGCCGGGCCAGCCACCGGCTAGGTCTCGGTGTCCTGCGGGTCCTTCGGGTGCGCCCGCGCGTCCGTCGCGCCGCGATCCATCCCGAGGACGCTGAGCACCGGACCGAGGGCGACCTGGCCGAGGCCGCAGATCGACGTCTTGCGCAGCGTCTCCTCCAGCTGCACGATCTTGTCGGGCACGTCGTCGACGCCCTTGCCCTCGGCGAGCAGGTCGCTGAGCATCGCGTGCGCCTTCGTCGAGCCGACGCGGCACGGGACGCACTTGCCGCACGACTCGTTGCGGAAGAAGCGCAGGACGTTGGTCGCCGCCGCGAGCACGTCGGTGCCCTCGGCCATGACGATGACGGCGCCGGAGCCGAGCATCGAGCCTGCCTCCTGCAGCGGCTTCCAGTCCAGCGGGACGTCGAGCACCTCCGGGCCGAGGAAGTTCGAGGACGCGCCGCCGGGCTGGATGGCGCCGACCTCGCGCCCGCCGGTGACGCCACCCGCCAGCTCGATGAGATCGCGGGTCGTCGACCCGGCCGGCACGCAGTACACGTCCGGGCGCTCGACGTGGCCGGACACGGCGAAGAACTTCAGGCCGGTCGCGCCGTTGACGCCCTGCGCCTTCCACCACCGCGCACCGCGCTGCACGATGATCGGCACCGCGGCGAACGTCTCCACGGAGTTCATGAGCGTCGGCTTGCCCCAGAGGCCGTAGAGCGCGGGGAACGGCGGCTTGTTGCGCGGCTCGCCGCGGTGGCCCTCCATGCACTCCAGCAGCGCCGACTCCTCGCCGAGGATGTACCCGCCGGGCGAGGTGAAGATCTCGATCGACAGGCGCCGCCCGGTCGCGCCGACGTCGTCGCCGAGCAGGCCCTGCTCGCGCAGGGACTCGATCTCGGCGTGCAGCACCTGCTCCTCGGGCCCGTACTCGTGCCGGATGAAGACCCAGCCCTCCTCCGAGCCGCTCACGAGCATCCCGAGGAGCATCCCCTCGAGGACGAGGTGCGGCTGCTCGGCCAGGATCTGGCGGTCCTTGAACGTGCCCGGCTCGGACTCGTCCGCGTTGCAGATCGTGTACTTCGGCGCGGCCGCCTGCTGGGCCACCGTCTCCCACTTCACGCCGGTCGGGAAGCCGGCGCCGCCCATGCCGCGCAGGCCGGAGTCCTTCAGCGCCGCGACGATCGACTCGGGCGCGAGCTCGCCGGCCAGCGCGCGGCGCAGCACCGCGTAGCGCTCGTCGCCGGGCGCGTACGGGTCGTTCGGGCGGGGCTCGTCGGCGACCCGCGCCCACGTCTCGCCGCGCGACCCGGCGCGGGCGGCCTCGACGACGGCGGGAGCGTCGGCCAGCGCGATGGGCCGCTCGTCGACGGCCGCTGCGGGCGCGATATCGCAGCGCCCGAGGCAGGAGACCTCGACGAGCTCGACGTCGACGTCGTCGCCGTAGCGCTCCTTCGCTTCCGCGATGCGCTCGTCGGCGTCGTGCAGCCAGCAGGCGAGGTCGTGGCAGACCGCGAGCTGCACCGCCTTGGGCGGCGTCGTGCGGAAGTGCGGGTAGAAGGAGATGATCCCGCTGATCTCGTAGAGCGGGCGCCGCACGTCGCGCGACAGGGCGACGAGCTCCTCGCGCGGCAGCCAGCCGCAGCGCTGCTGGATCGCGGTGAGCGCCGGGATGAGGCTGGGGCCGGGGAACTTGCCCGCGCGCGCCTCGATGCCGGGGTACTCCGGCTGCACGCGCCGGCCCGGACCGCCCTCGCCGGGCGCGGTGATGTGGACCGTCATGTCAGGCGCCCTCGCGCGCGGTGGCCGGCTCGTGCAGCGCCGCGCTGCCGGCCCGCTCCACCTTGACGGCGCAGAACTTGAACTCGGGGATCTTCCCCATCGGGTCGACCTCGTCGATCGTCAGGAGGTTGGCCGCCGCCTCGCGGAAGTGGAACGGCATGAAGCACGTGCCCGGCGTGTCGCGATGCGACAGCCGGGCCCGGGTCTCGATGGTGCCGCGTCGCGAGCTGATGCGGACGAAGTCGCCATCCCCCACGCCCATCGCCTTCGCGTCGTCCGGGTTGAGGAACACGTGGGGCTCGGGTTGGATGGCGTCGAGCGCGAACGAGCGCCGCGTCATCGAGCCGGTGTGCCAGTGCTCGAGCAGGCGGCCGGTGTTGAGGATGAACGGGTACTCGTCGTTGGGGAGCTCCTTCGCGGGCAGCCACTCGGCCGGCACCAGGTGCGCCAGGCCGTCGTCGGTGCCGAAGTGCTCGTCGAACAGCACGACGGTGCCGTCGCTGTGCAGCGGATCCGAGTTGGGATAGAGCTTGCCGGTGAGCCCGAGGTTGTCGTAGCTCAACCCCGAGTAGTTCGGCATGACGGACACGAGCTCGTCGAAGATCTCGCTGGGGTGCGCGTAGTCCATCGGCAGGCCGATCCGGTTGCTGATGTCCTGGATGATCTGCCAGTCCGGACGGGCCTGTCCGCGCGGCTCGAGCACCTTGCGGCCGAGCTGGACCCGACGGTCGGTGTTCGTGTAGGTGCCGTCCTTCTCCATGAACGTCGTCGCGGGCAGGATCACGTCGGCGAACTCGGCGGTCTCGGTAAGGAAGATGTCCTGGACCACGAGGAAGTCCAGCGAGCTGAGCGCCTTGCGGACCTTGTTGATGTTCGGGTCCGAGAGGAACGGGTTCTCGCCCATCATGTACATGCCGCGGACGCTGCCGTGCAGCGCCGCATGGACGATCTCGGTGACCGTCAGGCCGCGGTTGGGGTCGAGCTCACGGCCCCACACCTCCTCGAAGCGCTCGCGGATGTCCTCGGCGTCCACCGGCTGGTAGTCGGGGTAGAACATCGGGATCAGGCCCGCGTCCGACGCGCCCTGCACGTTGTTCTGCCCCCGCAGCGGGTGCAGCCCGGTGCCCGGCTTGCCGACGTTGCCGGTGATCGCGCACATCGCGATGAGGCAGCGGGCGTTGTCCGTGCCGGTCGTGTGCTGCGAGATGCCCATGCCCCAGTAGATGACGCCGGCGCGGGCCTCGCCCCACATGCGGCCGACGAGGCGGATCGTGTCCGCGTCGATGCCGGTGATCTGCTCGACCCGCTCGGGGGTGTACTCGCGCAGCATCTCGGCCAGCGCGTCGTAGTTCGACGTCCGCGACGCGATGAACTCGCGGTCGACCAGCCCGAGGCGGAGGACCTCGTGCATGATGCCGTTGTAGAAGGCGACGTCGGTGCCCGGCTTGATCTGGCAGTAGACGTCCGCGTGGTCGGCGATCCGCTCGCGGCGGGGGTCGGCGACGATGAGCTTCGTCCCGCGGCGGGCCGCCTGCTTGAAGAACGACGAGGCGACCGGGTGGTTGGCCGGCGTGTTCGTGCCGGCCAGGAGGGCCACGTCGGCGTTGATGATGTCGCCGTACGTCGTGGACACCGCGCCGGAGCCCACGCCCTCGAAGAGCGCCGCGACGCTCGAGGCGTGGCACAGCCGCGTGCAGTGGTCGATGTTGTTCGTGCCGAAGCCCGCGCGGATCAGCTTCTGGAAGAGGTACGCCTCCTCGTTGGAGCACTTCGCGGAGCCGAACCCGGCAATCGATCCGGGGCCGCTCGCGGCGTGGATCTCCTTCAGCCGCGACGCCGCCAGCTCGAGGGCTTCCTCCCACGTCGCCTCGCGGAAATGCGGCATGACCTCGCCGTAGTCGACGAGCCCGCCTGGCTTGCCCCGCTTGCCGCCGCGCGCGCCGCTCTCCCCGCGCACATCGGTGCTCAGCGGCCCCTTGGGGTAGCTCGACTCGCGCCGGATGAGCGGGACGGTCAGCCGCTGCGGCGAGAAGGAGTAGTCCCAGCCGTAGCGGCCCTTCACGCACAGGCGGCTCTGCGAGCCGGGCTGCGGGCGCCCGTCGGCGTAGGCGATCGCGTCGCGCTCGTCGTCGACGTTGAAGGTCAGGGCGCAGCCGACGCCGCAGTAGGGGCACACGGTGTCGACCTGGCGCAGCTCCTCGCGCGGGCGGATCGGCACGCCGTGGATCGGCTTGTTCGTGAGCGCGCCGGTTGGGCAGGCGGCGACGCACTCCCCGCACGTCACGCACGACGACTCGCCCATCGGATCGTTGAGGTCGAAGGCGATGCGCGCGTCGTAGCCCTTGCCGTGGCGACCCATGACGTCGTTGCCCTGGATGTCGTCGCAGGCGCGGATGCAGCGGTCGCAGAGGATGCACGCGTCGTGGTCGACGGAGATGACCGGGTTGGAGTGGTCCTCTCCGCGACCTTGGTGGCGGGGGACGCCGAGCTCGTCCTGCTCGAGGCCGTACCGGCGGACGAGGACGAGCAGCTCGTTGTCGGCGGTCGTGGTCTCCTTGGGGTCCTCGGCGACCGGGGGCTGGTCGGCCAGGAGCAGCTCCGTCAGCTGCACGCGGTTGCGCTCGAGCTCCGGCGTCGCGGTCTTGACCTCCATCCCGTCCTCGCACGGACGCACGCACGACGCCGCGTACACCCGCGCGCCGACGTCCACGACGCACAGGCGACAGACGCCCACCGGGTCGTAGCGCTCGTCGTGGCAGAGCACGGGGATGTCGATGCCCGCCCCCTTCGCGGCCGCCCAGATCGTCGTGCCCTCGGGCACGGTCACCGCGGCTCCGTCGATCGTCAGGCTGACGGTACGGATCTCGGGTCGTGCGGGTGTGGAGAGGGCCACGGTGCGCCTCGCATCTCCTCTGGATCAGGGACCGGTTGCTCCTGCGAGCACCTCGAATACTACGCGCTCGCCCGCCCGCGGCCGGCCCTCCCCGTCGAGTCCGCGGGCGCGGTAGTAGGCGTCGATCATGCGATCGAGCCGTTCCTTGGTGAGGGCTCCCTCGCGCCCCGACGCGGTGACGACGGGCTCGGAGAGCAGGCGCTCGGGCAGCGTGTCGTCCGCGCGGGTCCAGCCCTCGCGGAGGTTGAACGCCCGCTTGGCCAGGACGATCCGCCGGGCCGTCTCGTGGAGCTCGTCGGCGTCGACGTCCCAGCCGGTCACCGCGTCGAGGAGCCGGGCCCACTCGGCGTAGGGCTCCGCGAAGACGCCCCGCAGGAACTTGCAGAGGATGAGCGAGTCCATGACCGCCGCGCGGTCCTCGGTCTCGACCGCGGCGGCGACATGGGCATCGCCGCCGGCGAAGCGGTCGTGGCGGCCGGAGAGGTCGGCCTCGTAGGCCCCGGAGCGGTTGTGGTCGGCCCCGCGGGCGTTCACGGCGAGCCCGAGCGCCATCGCGTGCAGCGTGCGCGGCTCGTAGCCGGGCAGCTCGAGGCCCTTGACGTGCGGGGCGAACGCCTCCGAGCCCTGCCCCACGACGCGCGCCGCCGCACGCGAGCCTTCTGCGAGCAGCGCGCCGAGGCCCTCCCGGGCGCCGATCTCGTCGAGCGCGCGCAGGAGGGCGTCCGCGTCGCCGAAGCGCAGCCACGGGGCATCGATCAGGCCCCGCTCGGCGCACTCCATCGCCCAGGCGATCGTGCCGCCGGCGGAGATGGTGTCGAGCCCGAGCTCGTCGCAGCGGTGGCTGGCCGCGAGGACCGCGTCCGGATCCGAGACGCCGCACATCGGGCCCAGCGCGAACACGTTCTCGTACTCGACGCGCGTCTCCTGGCCTCCCTGGCCGCGGTAGATGTGCTCGCAGCCGATGGAGCAGGAGGCGCAGGAGTCGCGGGCCACGCCGCGGGCCTCCGCGAGGTCCTCCGCGGCCAGGCGGGGCGCGTCCGTGAACGTCGCGGCCTGGAAGTTGCGGGTCGGGAGCGTCGCGATCGCGTTGAAGGCGAGCAGATTCGCCAGCGTGCCCAGCTCACGGTACTTCGCCGTCGCGGGGCCAAAGGAGCGCTCGCGCAGGTCGCGAGCGGCGGCGAGCACGGCACCCGGATCGGCCGGCGCGACCTTCGTGGCCGCCCGCACGGCCACGGCCTTCACCCGCTTGGAGCCGAGCACCGCGCCGAGCCCGCCGCGCCCCGCGTGGCGGCCGTCGTGGGAGACCGTCGCGTACGTCACGAGCCGCTCGCCGGCCGGGCCGATCGCGGCGACACGCCAGGCCGGGCCCAGCCGTTGCCGCAGTCGCCGCTCCGCTTCGCCGGCCGGGAGCCCCCAGAGGTCGCCGGCGGACTCCAGCCTCGGGCCGTCGCCGTCGACGAGCACGACGGACGGCTCGGCGCAGGCGCCGCGCACGACGATCGCGTCGTGGCCGGTCAGCTTCCCCGCGATCGCGAAGTGACTCGACGCGAGCGCGTCGTTGAGCATGCCGGTCAGCGGGGACTTCGCGACGACCGCGAACTTGGCGCTCGTCGTCAGCGGGGTCCCCACGAGCGGCGAGAAGCAGAACGCGAGCGGCGCCGGCGGCGCGAGCGCGTCGACGCCGGCGGGCGCGAGGCGGTGCATGAGCCACGCGCCCAGCCCGGCGCCGCCGATGTAGGCACGCAGGATGTCGTCGGGGAGCGGCAGGGTCTCGGCGCTCGCGTCCGTCACGTCCACGACGAGGGCCCGGCCGAAGTAGCCACCGGCGGCCATGAGGCCAGGGTAGGCCGGTCAGCCGCCCGCGTCAGCCGACAGGAACGCGACCGTGTCGCCCGCGACGAGCGGGGCCTGCGGATCGCGCGTGATCTGGTCGCCGTTGAGGGCGGCGACGACGTGCTCGTCGAGCGACACCCCGGCCGCGGCGGCCGCCTCGCCGAGCGTCGCGGCGCAGACCAGCGCCGGATCCGGGACGCCGTCGCCCGTCCGGCGCAGCACGCCGAAGCGCCGGACGGTGACCTCCGGCGCGGGGCGGCCGCGGGCGTCCTCGTAGTCGCCGGGCTCGTTGACGTTCAGGACCGAGTCCAGGTCGGGGTCGAGCGCGGCCAGCGCCGGGTCGGCCAGGAGCGCCGCGGCGTCCACACGCCGGACGCGGCAGACCTCGAAGAGGAACGCCGGCCGCATCCGCTCCGCCGCGATGAGCCGCTCGACCTCGTCGGCCAGCGCGGTCCGGTAGGCGGCCGACAGCGGCTGCGGATAGCCGCGCACCTCGGGCAGCACGACGTCGGTCTCGTCGTCGAGCCGCCCGAGGACCGACCGGACGAACCGCGGGTGCAGGAACGGCACGTCGGTGGACGACACGTACGCCGCGGCGGCGTCCTCGCGCGCCCGAGCCAGACCGGCCGCGATGCCCTGCAGCGGGCCCTTGCCCTCGCGCGCGTCCTCGACGACCTCCACGCCGGCGCCCAGCTCGGGCAGCTCCTGGCCCGGCGCGCGAACGACGACGACCGGCCCGTCCACGGCCCGGGCGACGATGCCCGTGACCCGGCGCAGCAGCGTCGAGCCGTGCCACTCCAGCGCGGCCTTGGGCGTCCCCATGCGCGAGGAGCGACCGCCCACCAGGACGATGCCCGCGGTCTCAGCCACCGGCGTCACATCCCGCCGCGCCGCGAGGACGTGCGAGCGGTTGCCGTCATGAGACCAACGTACCGATCGCAGCCCCGGACAAGCCAGCGCGACTGCCCCCGGCCAGCGCGCGTCACGGGCACCCATCTCGCCAAGCTCTCGTAGCGACTCCCGATCCGTCTGTCAGGCATTCACGATCGTCCCTCCCCTATTCCCTGATTCGCCCGGCAGCTTGATTACAATCCGTCCGTGTCCGAGCGCCTGTTCGACCGTCACCTCCGTCGCGATGTGGTGGACGCGTTGGCCGAGAGCCGGGCGGTCGCGGTCCTCGGGGCTCGTCAGGTCGGCAAGAGCACGCTCGTTGCCCAGATCGCGTCCCATGAGCACCCCTCACGACTGATCAGCCTCGACGACGACGCGACCGCCGACGCCGCCCGAGCCGATCCAGCCGGGTTCATCGCCGACATCGACGAGCCCGTCGCCATCGACGAGATCCAGCGCGCGCCCGAACTGCTGCTGGCGATCAAACGACGACTCGACACCGACCGGACCCGGGGCCAGTTCCTGCTCACCGGCTCGGCGAACATCCTGTCGCTGCCCACCGTCGCCGACGCCCTGCCTGGGCGGGTCGAGTACCTCACGCTGTGGCCGCTCTCCCAAGGCGAGCTGCACGATGTCCGCGAGCAGTTCATCGACGACCTCTTCGCCGGACAGTTCCCAAAGCTCACCGGAGCCCCGGTCGGCCGCCGAGCTCTCGCTCCCACCCTCGTCACCGGCGGATACCCCGAAGCCCAGAGCCGCACTGCGCGCGGCCGCACGCGGTTCTTCTCCAGCTACATCGCCTCGATCATCGGCCGCGACCTCGACGACATCGCCAACGTCCGCAACGTCGAGAACATCGCGCGGCTGCTGTTCGTCATCGCCGCACGGTCCGGTGGCCTGACGAGCTTCCACGGCATGGGCAAAGACCTCGAGCTAGACGCCAACACCGTGCGCTCGCACACCAAGATCCTCGAGGACCTCTTCCTCGTCCGCCAGCTCAAGCCCTGGCACGTCAACCTCGGCAGCCGCCAGATCAAGAGCACGAAGATCTACGTCATCGACAGCGGCATGCTCGCCCACCTCATCGGTGCCGACGAGCAACGAATCGTCCGGGACGGCACCGTCGCGGGAACCATGCTGGAGAGCTTCGTTGCGATGGAACTGCTTCGCCAAGCCGACTGGGCCGACCGCCCTGTCCAGTTCTTCCACTATCGCGACAAGCAGCAACGCGAGGTCGACATCGTCATCGAGCGCCACGACGGCGACGTCATCGGCATCGAAGTCAAGGCCAGCGCCACCCCCTCCGCAACCGACTTCACGGGCCTGCGCTACCTGCGCGACAAGCTCGGCCCACGCTTCAAGGCCGGCGCCGTCCTGCATACCGGCGCCGACACGCTCCCGTTCGGCGATCGTCTCGCCGCCGTACCGGTCAGCGGGCTGTGGACCTGAACATCTCCGCAACAGCATGGGATCGATGGGCGGCCGCCGAGGCACGACAACCGCGTGACCAGCTGGATGACCGAGAACACGATGGCTCGTGTCGGCGCGTCCCTGAGGGACCGGTAGAGGCGTCCGTTGACAAACTCGATCTCGAGAATCCCCGAGTCGGCGTCGTAGCCGACAGAGACCATCGTGCTCGAGTCAACTGGGATCCGCTGCATCCCGCGTCTCCTCTTTCGTCAGCCGAGTCGATCGGGGTTCTGTCGCGATGAGTTGGGGACGGGGCGGTCAGGGGATGAGCAGCCAGCGGCCACGGTGGCCGGCGCGCGCGACCTCGTCGTAGGCCCTCGCCGCCTCGCGCAGCGCCACCCGGCCCGCCAGCCGGACCTCGAGCGCCCCCTCCGCGGCGAGGGCGAGCAGCTCGGCGAGCGCCGCGTTGTCGGGCACGGCGTTGAGCGTGCGCACGTCGATGCCGCGCTGAGCGGCGACCGGCGAGGCGGGGGCCACGCCGACGAACGAGCCACCGTCGCGGACCGCGCCCAGCGCGGACTCCAGCAGCACGGCCGCGTCGAGCACGGCGTCGAAGGACGGGCCCGGCAGCTCGGTCACCAGCTCGGCGCCGGCCCGGGCCACGAAGTCCGCGTCGCTCGCTCGGGCCAGCGCGGTGACGCGCCAGCCCGCACGGGTGGCCAGCGCGGTGGCGTGCCCGCCCACGGCGCCCGCGCCGCCGGTGACGAGCAGCGTCCGTCCGGCGGCGGGGCCGAGCAGGTCGAGCGCCTGGCGCGCGGCGAGCGCGGTGAGCGGAAGCGACGCGGCCTCGACCAGGTCGAGGCCGTCGGGCACGCGGGCGACCGCGTCGGCGGGCAGCACCGTCTCGTCGGCGTGGGTGCCCACGCTCGGCTTGAGGTCGAACAGGAGCAGCAGCCCGGCGACCCGGTCACCCGGGCTCAGGCCGGTGACGTCGTGGCCGATCTCGGCCACGATGCCGCTGACGTCCCAGCCGAGCCCAACCGGGTCGGGCAGCCCGACCACGCTGCGCAGCGGTCCCGTCACGACCATGACGTCGACCGGGTTGACCGCCGCGGCGGCGACCTGGACGCGGACGTCACGGGGCCCGAGCGCGGGCGGGGCGACGTCCTCCAGGACGGGTGCGGTGCTGGTCGAGTGGGCGAGCAGTGCACGCATTTCGGATCTCCTTGGCTTAGATGATTGATTCCGCGGCCGTCGTGCTCGGATGTGCGTGCATCGTGAATGCCGGGCGCCGCCCGCCAGACCCGGGAAGTACCGGACGTACGGAAGGGTCTGGCGGGTGGCGATCCGGCGCGGGCACCGCCGGCGAAGCCGGTGGTCGTAGGTGCGTGCAGCCGAGTGCGAGGGTCGTGGAATCAGTCATCTATCGAGTCCTGCGAAGAAGCCCTGCCGCCAGCTCGGGTAGCGCAGCTGCCAGCCGAGCTCGCGCTTGGCCTTCGCGTTCGCGGCGCCCTTCGCCTCGGTCATCATCGCCGTCGCCATCTCCCCGGCCAGCGGCCGGGCGAGCCAGCGCGGGAGGCGCCGCGGCGGCTTGGCGCCGAGGGCGGCGGCGAGCACCGGCAGCCATTCGCGAGCGGGTGCGGGCTCGTCGTCGACGATGTTGTAGATGCCCGGCTGGCCGCGCTCGACGGCGATGGCGGTCGCCGTGGCGGCGTCTTCGACGTGGACGTGGGAGGTGACGCCGTTGCCGTCGCCGATGATCGGGAGCCGGCGCTTGCGGAGCGGTCCGGCCAGCAGTGCGTCCGCGTCGCGGCTGATCGCGGTCCCCGGACCGTAGAGGCCCCCGTAGCGCAGGGCGAGACCCTCGCCCCACGAGATCGTCGTGACCGCTCGCTCGAGGTGGAGGATCGCCTCCAGTCCCGCCTGCTGCGGCCCCGACGGATCGGGGTCGAGCGGGTCGTCCTCGGTCTGCACCGGCCCGCCCGCCCGGGAGAGCCGGAAGGCCCCGAAGCTCTGCGCCACGACGCGCCGGGCCCCCACGGCGCACCCGGCGGCGAGGAGGTGGTCGGTGGCCTCGGTGCGCAGGCGGCTGGTCGCGATCGCGGCCGCCGAGCGCTCGGGATGCCGTGCGTCGCGCAGGGACATCGGGCCGGACAGCGCCGTGAGCTCGTGCACGATGACCTCGGGCTCGGCGGAGGCCACCGCCGCGGCGACCGCGTCAGGGTCGAGCGCGTCGGCGACGACCGGCTGTGCGCCCAGCCCGCGTACGACGCCCTGCTTCGACGCGCTCCTGGTCATACCGACGACCTCGTGCCCGCGCGCCACGAGCTGCGGCACGAGTGCCCGGCCGATGACGCCTGTCGCGCCGGCGAGGAAGATCCTCATGGCGGCTCCTTTCGTCGCACCCTGTCCCCATGAGACAAGATGGACCGGTGACCGGTGACAGGAGCTGTGGCGGTACGCGCCCCGCGGCGCGCCTCAGCTCGGTGCGATCACGGCGAGCCGGTGCTCGCGCGCACCGTCGGCGAGCCGTGCGTCGAACGTCATGATCGACGCGACGTGCCCTTCGGCGGCGAGCTGCAGCGCGGTCGCGAGGTGGATCGCGTCGAGCGTGGCCACGGATGCCGGCGAGACCGCCTCGGCGGCCGCGAGGATCGCCTGATCCATCGGCACGAGCGCCACGCCGGCCAGCCATGTCTCGATCTCCTCGCGGGCGATGCCGGTCCGCAGCGCCACGCGGTGCAGCTCGATCCGGAGCAGGTGGCTGGAGACGACGGCGTCGAACGCGGTCAGCGCGGCGCCGATCGCGGCGCTGTCGGGCTCGTCGAGCACGACGCGCCCGAGCGCGCTCGTGTCGAGGTAGACGCCCGCCACCGGCGCTACGCCGCTCGGCGCGACCTTCCGCCAGCAGCGCGTCGGTCGTGCCCGCCGGCGTCCGGCGTCGGGGCCGGCGTGTGATCCACGTCCGGTCAAGCTGACGCTGGGCAGCGTGGCGCCATGCTCGGCGGCCAGCGCGGCGTACGCCGGCGGAACGCGCTCGCCCGCCGGCGAGAGGCGCGCCACCACGCGACCGTGCTCCGTCACCTCGAGCGACGCACCGTCCTTGACCCGCTCGAGATAGCGGCTCAATGCCCTGACGCAGCTCACGGACACCCACGGTCGACATTGTGCGTCAACCGTAGCACAACGGTTCGGCGCTCCCGTCGGGATCGTCCGCCCCACCGTTCGGCCGATCGCCCTGCGCGACGGTCGCGCGATGACTTCGGCGCGACGACGCGGTCTATGGGACGAGAACGCCGATGGCTCGAGAGATCGGAGATACCGATGGGCAAGCTTGTCGGAACCGAGTTCGTGACGCTCGACGGCGTGGCCCAAACGCCCGGCGCGCCCGACGAGGATCGCGAGGGCGGCTTCGCGTACGGCGGGTGGCAGGCCCCCTGTGGGACCGCGAGTCCACGTACGGCAACCTCGCGTGAGCGATGACGCGTCGAGGCGGCATGTCACGTTCGAGCGGGGTACCTCGTCAGCTCGGGTATGAGCGAGATCGTGATCACCGGATCCACAGGGGTCATCGGGCGGCGCGCCGTGCGTGAGCTGCTCGCCGCCGGCCACCGCGTCACGGGCGTGACGCGCTCCGCGAGCGGTCGCCAGCGGCTCGAGGGCCTCGGGGCGCGGGCCGTCGAGGCCGACGTGTTCGACGCGGCGTCGCTGCGCCGCGCGTTCGCCGGGGCGGACGCCGTCGTCAACCTGCTGACGCACATCCCGAGCGCCGACCGCATGGCCGACCCGTCCGCCTGGGCGGAGAACGACCGCGTGCGCACCGAGGCGTCGGCGGCGATCGCGCGCGCCGCGCAGGCCGCCGGCGTGCGCCGGCTCGTGCAGGAGTCGATCGCGTTCGTGTACGCCGACGGCGGCGACGCGTGGCTCGACGAGGATGCGCCGGTCGCCGGCGGCGGCGTGACCACGACCGCGTTGACGGCCGAGCGCAACGCGCACGAGCTGTTCGACGGCGACACCGTCGTGCTGCGCTTCGGGCTGTTCATGGGCTCCGACAGCGCCTCCACCCAGGCCACGCTCGAGGCCGCGCGCGGCGGCGACTCGATCGCGGTCGGAGCGCCGGGCGCGTACCGGCCGACGCTCTGGCTGGACGACGCGGCGACGGCCGTCGCCGCGGCGCTGCGCGTCCCGGCCGGGACGTACAACGTCGCCGACACCGACCCACCGACGAACGCCGAGATCGATGCCGCGCTGGCCGCCGCCGTCGGGGTCGACGCGCTACGCACGCGACCGCCGCAGGACGGGCCGATGGCGCGCTCGCAGCGCGTGTCGAGCCGCCGGCTGCGCGAGGCCGGCGGCTGGGCACCCCGCCTGCGCGCGGGAACCGAGATCTGGGACCGGATCGCCGCATGACCGTCACGGAGCGCTTCGAGCAGGCACGTCCGCGGCTGCGGCGGCTCGCGTACAGCGAGCTGGGGGACCTCGGCGAGGCGGAGGACATCGTGCAGGAGGCTTGGCTGCGGCTGGAGCGCACGGACGCGGAGTCACTCGAGAACCTCGACGGCTGGCTGACGACGGTCGTCGCCCGGCTCGCGCTCGATCGCCTGCGGTCCGCTCGCGTGCGTCGCGAGACCTACGTCGGCCCGTGGCTCCCGGAGCCGCTGGTGTCCGACGACCCCGCCGACCGCGTCACGCTCGACGAGACGGTCAGCTACGCGCTGCTCACGGTGCTCGAGCAGCTCTCGCCGGCGGAGCGCACGGCGTTCGTGCTGCACGACGTGTTCGACCTGCCGTTCGGCGACGTCGCCGAGGTGGTCGGCCGCACGCCCGAGGCGGTGCGCCAGCTCGCCTCGCGCGCCCGGCGCCACATCCGGCGCGAGCGCCCACGCTTCGCGCCCTCACGCGAGGAGCACGACCGCGTCGTGCGCGCGTTCGCCCAGGTGCTCGCCGAGGGCAACCTCGAGGGCCTCGTCGCGGTGCTCGACCCGGACGTCGTCTGGACGTCGGACGGCGGCGGGCGCGCGGTCGCCGCGCGCAAGCCGCTCTTCGGTGGGGAGCGGGTCGCGCGCGCGTGGGCGGCGCTCAGCCGCCGGTCCGTGCACGAGCCGATCGAGATCCAGCTCAACGGGTGGCTCGGGCTGATGGTCCCCGGCACCGACGGCCATCGCGCGGCGCTCTCGTTCGTCGTCGTCGACGGTCGCATCACGCGCATCGACGCGATCCGCAACCCCGAGAAGCTGCGGCGCGCCGCTTGGTCCGCGCCCGGACCTACGTCGACGGCCGAGTTCGCTGTCACAGCCGGGGCGGCCGGCGCGTCTTAGGGATGCAGAGGTCCCAAAAGCGAGGAACTGACGATGCGAGTGTTTGTGGCAGGAGCGACCGGGGCGATCGGAAGGCTGCTGGTGCCGCGTCTGGTCGACGCTGGTCATGAGGTGCACGGCATGACGCGCAGCGAGTCCAAGCGGGCGATGCTCACCGCGCTCGGCGCGGTGCCGGTGGTCGCGGACGCGCTCGATCCCGATCAGGTCGCGGAGGCCGTGGCCAGGGCGAAGCCGGAGGTGATCGTGCACCAGCTCACGGCGATCCCCGCCGGGTTGGACATGCGCCACTTCGATCGCGACTTCGCGCTGACCAACCGTCTGCGGACCGAGGGGACGGATCACCTGCTCTCGGCCGGGCAGGCCGTGGGCGTGCGGCGATTCGTGGCCCAAGGGGTGTGCGGCTTTGGCGCGTACGCACGCGCCGGCGGGCCGATCAAGACCGAGAGGACCCGCTCGACGCGACGCCGGCGCGTGAGATGCGCGAGACCCTGGCCGCGATCCATCATCTCGAGGCGGCGGTTCTGGGTGCACGCTGGACGGAGGGGATCGTCCTGCGCTACGGCGCGTTCTATGGCCCGGGCACATCGCTGGCGCCGGGCGCGGAGCAGTTCGAGCTGGTCCGCAAGCACAAGTTCCCGCTGGTCGGCAACGGCGGCGGCGTGTGGTCCTTCGTCCACGTCGCCGACGCCGCGGACGCGACGGTGGCGGCGGTGAGCCACGGCACTCGCGGCGCCTACAACGTCGTCGACGATGACCCCGCGCCGGTCGCCGTGTGGCTGCCCGCCCTGGCGCAGCAGCTCGGCGCCAAGAAGCCGATGCACGTCCCGCGGTTCGTCGGGCGGCTGTTCGCCGGCGAGGCCGGCGTGACGATGATGACCGACGTCCGCGGCGCCTCCAACGCCAAGGCCAAGCGCGAGCTGGGATGGCGCCCGGCGCACCCGAGCTGGCGACAGGGGCTCGCGGCGGCATGACCGACCACGAACATCTGCTCGACGAGCTGCGGCCGGTCGCGTTCGCGATCGCCTACCGGATGCTCGGCAGCGTCTCCGAGGCCGAGGACGTGGTGCAGGAAGCGCTGCTGCGGGTGCATCAGGCGCTCAAGGCCGGCGAGCGGATCGCCTCGCCGCGCGCGTTCACCGCCACCGTGACCACCCGGCTGGCGATCAACGAGCTGCGCTCCGCACGCGCCCGTCGCGAGCGCTACGTCGGCGAGTGGCTGCCGGAGCCGATCATCACCGACAGCCACGACGATCCGGCTCGCCACGCGGAGATGGCCGATTCGCTGTCGCTGGCGATGCTGGTGCTCCTGGAGAGCCTCTCGCCCGAGCAGCGCGCCGTGCTGCTGCTGCACGACGTGTTCGACTACGACTACGCCAAGATCGCGGCGATCGTCGGCAAGAGCGAGGACAACGTGCGCCAGCTCGCGACCCGCGCCCGACGTCACGTCGAGCAGCGTCGTCCGCGCTTCCAGACGTCTCGCGAGCAGCGCGACGAGCTGGCCCGCCGGTTCTTCGGAGCCGCCGAGCACGGCGATCTCGCCGGGCTCGAGGCGCTGCTCGCCCATGACGTGCAGCTGACCGGCGACGGTGGCGGCAAGGCCCCGGCGCTCGCTCGCGCGCTGCACGGGCGCAGCCGCGTCGCCCGCGCGGTCATCAACTGGGTTCGCCGCAGCGGCCGCGTCGCGGGCGTGTCGTTGCTCCGCGTCGAGGTCAACGGCGGCGCGGGAGCGCTCTATCTCGACGCCCAGCAGCGCGTGATCGGCGTGTTGGCGCTCGATGTCGCCGGCGGTCAGATCACGAGCATCAGCGCGATCGTCAACCCCGACAAGCTCATGCACCTCGGGCCGGTCGGCGACCTCGCCTCGCTGATGAGGTCGAGGCCCGCCCCGACCAGACGAGAAAGGACATCCCCATGAACGAGAGATTGACCGTCGCGGCGCGGGCCCACGCGTCGGCCGACCCGCAGGCGGTGTGGGCGCTGCTGGAGGACGTCAACCGCTACCGCGACTGGGGCCCCTGGTCAGAGAGCGACTACGTCAAGCAGCCGGTCTCGTCGCCGCATGGCCCCGGCGCCGTTCGCCGGCTGCGCTATCGCAAGCGCCGGGCCGTGACGATCGAGCCGGTCGTCGAGATGCAGGCCGGGCGGCGCCTGGTCTACACCGTGACCTCGGGCCTCCCGGTCAAGAACTATCGCGCGACCGTCGAGCTCACGCCCGACGCGAACGGCACCGGCGTCGAGTGGCGCGCGACCTTCGACCGCACGCTCCGCGGCCGCCTGGTCCGCGGGATCTTGCAGCGCGTCTATGGCGAGGTCGTGGACCGGCTGGTCGTGGCGGCGGAGGCCACGTCCAACGCCGGGACGGCACATGGCTGAGATACGAGCCGGGACCTCGCGATCAGACGTCGAGTGGCTCGAGCAGGCGGTGGGGTCGGCGCAGGGCGACGGCGACGGGGTCGCTGCGGGCCTTGCCGCGGCCTCGTCGGGGGACGGTCAGGATGTCCTCGGGACCGGGCGTGAGCGCGCAGTGCGGGCAGCACCCGTGCTCGTCGAGCGGGGTGCCGCAGGCCGCGTGCTGGTAGGTGCGGCTGGTGCGATGGCGGTGGCGGTCGCCCCAGACCAGTAGTGCGTACAGCGCGGGCCAGAGCTCGCGCCCGGCGGCGGTCAGCTCGTAGACGTGCGTGCGGCGAGACGCCGGATCAGGCCGGCGATCGAGGATCCCGGCCTCGACCAGTCCGCTGAGCCGGTCGGAGAGCACCGCGCGGGGGATGTCCAGATGGGCCTGGAAGTCGTTGAAGCGACGAACGCCGTAGAAGGCGTCGCGGATGATCAACAGCGTCCAGCGCTCGCCGACGACCCCCAGCGCGCGAGCGAGCGAGCAGTCCTGGGCCTCGTAGTCCTTGCCGAGCATGGCTCGCAGTATACGACCGTCCAGTTCAATGATTGGACTTGACGTGTGCTACGGTATTGAAGTTCGATCATTGAACTCCTGTTGGACTGAAGGAGGACTGGTGTACACCCCGATCGCGACCGAGAACCCCGCCGAGAGGCGGCATAGCCGGACTGCCGAAGCGAGCGGACTGGTGAATGACATGTCGGATCACGTGCGCCTGTACGTGCTCGACACGGGGCTGATCGAGTGCGCGGACTACGCGATGTTCAGCCCGGTGCCGGGCCCGGCACATACCAGGTGATGACCGTTCGCAACTACCTGGGTCTCTCGCATCTGCGCGTCGACCACGTGGGCAACGTGGGCCTGTTTCCCGAGGCGAGTGTGCTCCTGCAGCGCGCCGAGGACGAGGCCGTGCGCCCAGCGAATGTCGATCTGGAGCAGTCGCGGCGGTCGATCGAGACCGCGAAGCGGCTCGAACGCGAGCTCGGCGCGACCGTGTGGCTGCATCACGACCTCCACGCCCAGCGCGCCGTGCACACGGCGCCGCGCCATTACCAGTGAGCGCCGCCGTCATGACCGCGATCGCCTCACGCCTGCGCGCCCGCACGCTCTCCCCGCCCCTCGCCTACGCGCTCTGCGCCGCGATCATCGGCGTTGCGCTGTTCGCCTCCGCGACGCCCTCGCCGCTGTATGCGACCTACAGCGCGCTGTGGGACTTCTCGCCCGTGGTCCTGACGCTGGTCTACGCCATCTACGCGATCGGCGTGCTGGCGGCGCTCCTCCTCGCCGGGCGAGCGTCGGACGAGGCCGGGCGGAGGCCGGTGCTGCTCATGGCCCTGGGCGGGCTGATCGCGGCGGCCGTCCTGTTCATGCTCGCGGCGTCGGTCGCCTGGCTGTTCGTCGCGCGCCTGGTCCAGGGTCTCGCGACGGGGCTCGCCCTCGGGACCGCGAGCGCCGGGCTGCTCGACTTCCATCCCCGCCAGGACCCCGAGGGCGCCGGGGTGACGAACGGCGCGGTCAGCGCGGCCGGGCTGGGGTTCGGGGCGCTGGTGTCCTCGGCGCTCGTGCAGCTCCTGCCGGCCCCGCGCCTCACCCCATACGCGGTCCTGCTCGTGCTCCTCGTCGTGGCCCTCGTCGGCGTGCTGTTGATGCCCGAGCCGATCGCTTCCCGCTCGCGGCTGCGCCTCACGCCGCAGCGCCCTCGTGTCCCCGCCTCGGTGCGAGGGTCGTTCTTCGTCGCCACGCTGGCCGTGACCTGCGCGTACTCGATCGGTGGCCTCTTCTTCGCGCTCGGCCCGCAACTCGCGGGTCAGGTGTTCGCAACCGGCGACCACGTCGTCACCGGGCTCGGCCTCTTCCTGCTCACCGGCGTCGCCGCGCTCGCCCAGCTGGCCTACGGGCGCCGCGCAGCGTGGCTGGCGGTGGCGGGCGGATCGGGGGCGCTCGCCGCCGGCGTGGCGCTGATCGCCCTCTCGGCCTCCGAGGACTCTGCCGCGCCGTTGCTGATCGGCTCGATCATCGGCGGCGCCGGCTTCGGGCTCGCGTTCCTCGGTGCCCTGCGCAGCCTCTCGGCCGCGATCCCACCCGACCAACGAGCCGCTGTCATGTCGGCCTTCTTCGTCGTCGGCTACACCGCCCTCTCGGTTCCCGCCGTGCTGGCCGGCCTGGCGACAACGCCGCTGGGCCTCGAATCGACCTTCGAGATCTTCGGCACCGCGGTTGCCGCCCTCGCGCTAGCGGTCACCCTCCAGGCGTGGCGCACGCGACCACGCCCGGCCGCGGGCCCTGGCCCGGTTCGCGGCACAGGCGCCATGAGCTCACCAAGACCCATGGCGAGCATCCGCCAGTGCCAGCGCTGCACGGGGTCAGCCTGACCGTCGCGGGCTTGCAAGGCGCTTCGGCGATGAGATGATCGCCGCAACAGTGAGCGTGGGAAGGGTTCGGGCAGCAGGGCTGGACGTCGCGTACGACCGGGTCGGCGAGGGGCCGCCGCTCGTCCTGGTCCACGGCGCTGGCGGCGATGCGCGGGAGTGGCGCCCGCAGATCACCGGCCTGGCCGCCGACTTCACGGTCATCGCGTGGGACGAGCCGGGAGCTGGCCGGTCGTCGGACGTCCCGGCTGACTTCGGACTGGCCGGGTACGCGACCGCGCTCGCGGCGCTCCTGGAAACGCTCGGCGCGCCGGCACACGTCTGCGGACTGTCCTGGGGCGGCACCGTTGCGCTTGAGCTCTACCGTCGGCGACCCGAGTTGGTGGCCACGCTCGTGCTCGCCGACACCTACGCCGGCTGGAAGGGATCGCTGCCCGAGCAGGAGCTTCGCGCGCGTTGCCGGCGTCGAGCGCATGCTCCAGCGCGCCCGCGGAGGAGTCGCACCCAACCGTTCCGGGGCTCGCCGATGAGCCGCCCGGTGACATCGTGCAGCTGCTCGACGCCGTGGCCACCGACGTCCGCCCCGAGCGTGCGCGTCGCGCTCCGGCGCCATCGCCGAAGCCGACCTCCGACGTCACTGCCGCAGATCACCGTGCCGACCCTCCTCGTGTGGGGCGAGCGCGACGCGCTCACCGCTGGGCGTGGCGCGCGAGTTCCGCGCCATCCCGCACGCGGAGAACCGTGGTCATCCCGGGCGCCGGTCACATGAGCAGCCTGGAGCGACCGGACAGGTTCAACACGGCGGTTCGCGACTTCTGCCGCCGAGGTCCCTAACCGCAGAACACCCGCACCATCTGAATGGGCCGGGCCGACCCACGCCGCCAGACCTGCCCGCGTGAGGCACGGTCGGCGATCCCGAGCGGGACCGTGAACGACGTGGCCGAGTTGCTGGCCGCCGCGCTCGAGGCGTCCGAGCGGCGCGAGGAGCTGGCCGCTCCGTTCTCGCACGGCGACGCCGACGTGCTGCGCGACCTCCTCACCGACCCTTGACTTCGCCGAAGGTCGAGATCGCGGCACGGACGATCCCGGCCCGCTTCGCCGACGTGATCGTCGAAACCCACCGCGACAGCGACCACGTCGTCGTGCCGATGCACGCGAACGTCGCCGTAGCACGGGTTTGAGCTTGTCGAAGCGTGAGGCGCGTCGACTCTCAATGGAGATTCACGTTCTGCTCATGCCGTTCGCAATGCCACGGTGGGCGGGAGCCGGGAGGCTCGGATGGCCGGCGTCAGGCCGGCGAACGCGCCGATGAGGATGGCCGACACGATGCCGCCCGTCCAAGCTTCGACGGGGATCACGATGGCCCAGTTCTTCGAGCTGGCGTAGATGACCGTTGCGATGGCTCCGGCGAGCACGCCGACGATGCCGCCGATGGCGGCGAGCAGGATCGATTCGCCGAGGAACTGGGTGCGGATCTGGCTCTTGGTCGCGCCGAGCGCGCGGCGGAGGCCGATCTCCGAGCGGCGCTCGAGCACGGAGATGATCATGATGTTGGCGACGCCGACGGCGCCGACGATCAGGGCCACGACGCCGAGGCCGAGGAAGAGGCTGTCGAACGCTCCGGCGGCGGCGGCCCGGGCGGTGAGCGCGTCGGAGGAATGGCTGACGTTGACCTCGTCGGGGGCCTGAGGGTCGGCGGTCGGGGCGAGCAGCGACTGCACCTCGGCGACGTGGTCGGTATCCGCGCGCACGTAGATGGAGGCTCGGCGGGCCGGCGTTGCGCTCGCCCGGGCCAGGCTGACGTAGCCGGGGTACCGCTGGGCGGCCAGGTAGCCGATCAGAGCGCTGGTGTCGATGTCGGGCTCCAGCGGCGAAGATTCCAGGACGCCCACGACGTTGAACCACTGGCCGCCCAGCCAGATCCGTTGGTCGAGAACATCCAGTCGATGCCGAGCCGTTGCGCGGCGACAGGCCGAGCACGGCGACCAGCTCGCGCGCGGTCCCCGGGTTGAGCCAGGCGCCGCGCGCGGCACACCGGTGTTGAGGACGGAGAGCAGGTTCAGGCTCGTCGCGCGTGCCAGGCCACTGGTGTCGGTAGCCGGGATCAGCCGGCTGCGGTAGACGCTCTTGCCTTTGATGAGCGCGGTGTGTGCGACCTGTTCGATGTGGGCGAGGAGGGTGATCCGTCCGGGTGCTTCGCGCGGGAGCTGCGCATCCTGTCGGTGATGCTCTGGCGGCTTCGACGGTGAGCATGTTGGTGCCAGGCGGTCGATCTCGGCGACAGTCCGGCCTGGGAGGAGGACGACAGTCCGAGGACCGCCACGATCGCCACGGTGCCGATCGCGATGCCGAAGACGCAGACAGCGCGGCGCGCAGCAGGCAGGCACGCAGGCCGACGCTGGTCACCCGCAGCGCATCGTCCAGGCGCAAGCGTCCCGCGTCGCCGCTCATGACGTCTGTCCCACAAAGGCGCTGCGCTCGCCGGCCCGTGTCGGAAGCCACCTGGCCGTCCAGCACGCGGATCTGGCGGGGCAGCTGGTCGGCCAGGCCCGCGTCGTGGGTGATCATGAGGATCGTGGCACCGCCGGCATTGAGCTCGCGGATGAGCGCCATGATCGACGCGCCGGTGGCGCTGTCGAGATTGCCGGTCGGTTCGTCGGCGAGGACGATCGCCGGCCGCCCAACGAGCGCCCTGGCAATCGCGACCCGCTGCCGCTCGCCTCCCGAGAGCTTGGTCGGCTTGAACGTCGCGCGATGCGAGAGGCCGACCCGCTCGAGCGCCTCCTCGGCGCGCGTGTAGCGCTCGGACCTCGACCCACCCGCCCTGCCCGCGTAGAGCAACCCGTCGGCGACGTTCTCGCGCACCGTGGCGTGCTCGGCCAGGAAGAACTGCTGAAACACGAACCCGATCTCGCGGGCGCGCAACCGCGACAGCTCGCGATCGCCCAGCCCCGCCGCGTCGACCCCACCGATGCGGACCACGCCGCTGCTGGGTCGCTCCAGCGTCCCCATGACGTGCAGCAGCGTCGACTTGCCCGACCCGGACGGCCCCACGATCGCCACCAGCTCGCCTCGGCGGACGGAGAAGGACACCCCCCGCAGGGCGAACACCGGGGGCTCCTCGCCGTAGACCTTGGTGACGTCCTCCAGCTCCAGGACCGTGTCGCTCATATCGACGGCACCACCACTGCATCGCCTGCGCGAAGATCGCCCTCGACCTGGACTCGTCCACCTCCGGTGTCGAACAGGCCCAGCTTCACGGCGATCAGCTCGCGTCGCCCGCCGTCACGCACGACCTCGACGGCGAACCCGCCGCCGGACCTCCCGACCAGCGCGGTGACCGGGACGCTGAGCGCGTTGTCCACACCCTTGGTGGTGATGTCGACATCGACCGGGGCCTGGTCGAGCCCGGCCGCTTTGGCGGGGTCGTCGAGGTCGATGAACGTCGGGATCGTCGCGGCGGTCGGCGGACCTCCCTGTTCTGCCTGGGCGACTCGTCCGAACCCCGCGACGCGTCCCGTCACCGGCGTGTTGCCCGGCAGCGTGATCTGGACCCGGTCGCCCTTGTGGACCTCGCCCTGCTGGGACGCGTCGAGCTCCACCCGCACATGCAGCCTGTCGGAGGTCGCGCTCAGCACCGCAGCACCCGGCCGGGCCGGCGCTCCGAGGTCACCGCTGACCTTGGCGATGCGCACCGCCACGGGCAGGAAGACCGCGTCACCAGTCGCCAGCGCGCCGGTCACGCCAACGCCCTTCTTGCGCTGGAGCACCCTGAGCGCCTGCTCCGTCTTCGACGTGAAGGCGCCGTCGGCGGGGTCGATGCGCACGTGGGCATCGCGGTCGTAGCCGAGCTGATGCAGGTTGCGGTTGAGCTGACGCACGTCCGGGCCCTTGGCGCCCACGTGCAGAGCGCGGTAGATCGGAACCGTGCCGCACAGCAGCACCACCGGGCGGTTGTCCACTCGGTAGAGCACGCCCCCGCAGCCGACCTTGTCACCAGCGTCGGGCAGCCGGGTGTACACGCCGCCAGCCTGGTTGACCACGACGAAAGGGGAGCCGTCTGGTCGCGCGCGGTAGGTCAGCGTCCCGGCGCCGGAGACCAGCGCCGAGAGGTCGCCTTTCACCACCTTGTCGGTGTTCGCCGCCGGCGACGGCGTGGCCGCAGCCGAATGGTCACCGCCCGACACTGCGACCACGCCGCACGCCGCCGCGCTGAGCACAGCCGCCGCGGCCAGCAGCCAGCGCTTGCGCGTCACCCCTGTCCTCCGGCTGACTTCTCGAGGATGGCGCCGCATGCGTCCGTCGCGGCGTTGAGGATCGTCATGCCACCCGGCTTGTTGGAAGACGGGATCTTGTACGTGTCGATCAACGGCTCACCGTTGACGGGGTCTGGAAAGTCCTTCACGCCGTGCTCACGAACGCACTGGGCGAACCTCAGACTCGCCGACTGCTCCTTGGGAGTCCGCTTCGCGCTCAACGCGCCCGGTGGCTTCAGGGCCTTGCACGCGTCAACGGCCTTCGTCCACACCTCCACGGTCACGTCGACCCCGAAGTTGAACTCGCCCTTCGGGTCTGGATCCGGGAAATGCGGGACACCGTTCGCCCGCATGCATTCGGCGAACTTCACCGCCTTCTCCCGAGCGCTGAGCTCCTTGTCCGCGCCGCTGCTGGTCGCGGCGGTGCCGCTCCCCGACGATGCGCTCGAGCCACAGCCCGCGCTGATCAGACCAATCAGACCGGCCAGCGCAAGGGCGACCAACGGCCACAGCCTTCTCTGCATGTTTGCTCCATATGTGTGAGGGATTGCATTGCCCGTCTTTGCCGACACGTGCCAGTCACTGCTGCATCCGCGGGTCGTGCGTCGGGTCGGCGTACATGGACGGGCAACCGTGATCGATGGCCTCGGGGCGCAGCTCGAAATGCCACGGTTCGTTGCTGTAGATCTGGCACAGCCCGTACGCCGCGCCGTGCTCGGACAGCCACGCCGCGGCCGACGGCCCGATGTCGACCGCGTCCCCCTTCACGTGCGCGGACGTGCTCGGGGTGGCAACCCATCGGGTCGCTGCCGCTTCTGAGCCGTACCTCGCGATCGCCTCCTGGAGGAGTCGCTCTTGGTACTCCGGGGAACGCCAGCCGCTGTCGACGGTGAACTCGACCCCGTCGTCGCGGCATCGGTTGCTGCTCGGCGCATGGCACCAAGCAGGTCGGAGTTGAGCTTGGAAACGCCCGGAATCTCGTCGTCGAAGACCGTCGTGCCGTCGGGGACGGCACCGCCCGCCTCGCCGCGCGCACCGCGGTGCTCACTGGGTACCTCGCCAAGCGCACGAGGGTGCTCGTTGCGAGCGACGTCGGTCGGTGGTGCGTCCGTCGAGGTCGAGGCGGCCGGCAGCTGGGAGACGACGATCGCCGCGATGACGACCAGCACGGCGGCGACACGGATCCGGCGAATCCGGATCCGGCGGGTCGTTGCTCGTCCTGGTGCGCCGAGAGCCACACCGCCAGTCAAGGCAGCGCGGCGTTGCCGGCGCGTATGCGGTTTTCGATACGCCGACGATACGCGCCGGCTCGTAGCATTCGAGCGTGCGCGTGTTGATCGTCGAGGACGAGCCCTACATGGCCGACGCCATCCGCGATGGCCTGCGCCTGGAAGCGATCGCGGCGGACATCGCCGGCGATGGCGAGACCGCGCTGGCGCTGCTGAGCGTCAACGCCTACGACATCGCCGTCCTCGATCGCGACATCCCCGGGCCCTCAGGCGACGAGATCGCCAAGCGCATCATCGCCTCCGGCAGCGGCATGCCGATCCTCATGCTCACGGCCGCCGACCGCCTCGACGACAAGGCCTCCGGGTTCGAGCTCGGCGCCGACGACTACCTCACCAAGCCCTTCGAGCTCCAAGAGCTCGTGCTCCGTCTCAGAGCGCTCGACCGTCGGCGCGCGCACCACCGGCCGCCGGTGCGCGAGATCGCCGGTCTGCGGCTGGATCCGTTTCGCCGCGAGGTCTACCGCGACGACCGCTACATCGCCCTGACCCGCAAGCAGTTCGCCGTGCTCGAAGTCCTCGTCGCCGCCGAAGGCGGTGTCGTCAGCGCCGAAGAGCTCCTGCAACGAGCATGGGATGAGAACGCGGACCCGTTCACCAACGCCGTGCGCATCACCGTCTCGGCCCTGCGCAAGCGCCTCGGCGAGCCCTGGATCATCGCCACCGTCGCCGGCGTCGGCTACCGCATCGACACCGGACAAAGCCGTGGATAGAGCCCCTGGTCTGAGCGTCCGCCTCAAGCTCACCCTCAGCTACGCCGGCTTTGTCCTGCTCGCCGGTGCCGTGCTGCTCGCCGCCGGGTACTTCTCCCTCTCGCGTGGTGTGCACCCCGGTGTGCTCTTCGTCGTCCGCAGCCACGCCGACCTCCTGCGCAATTTTGCTCCGATCGCGGCCGCGGTCTTGGCGTTCCTGCTGGTGTTCGGCCTGCTGGGAGGATGGTTCCTCGCCGGCCGCATGCTCGCCCCCCTGACCCGGATCACGGACGCCACGCGCATCGCCGCGACCGGATCGCTGTCGCACCGAATCCGGCTACCCGGACGCAACGACGAGTTCCGTGAGCTCGCCGACGCCTTCGACACCATGCTCGCGCGGCTCGACGCACACGTCACCGAACAGCAGAGATTCGCCGCCAACGCCTCTCACGAGCTGCGCACCCCACTGGCCGTCACGCAGACGCTCCTCGACGTCGCCCGCAACGACCCGAACCGCAGCAACGGCGAGCTCGTCGACCGCCTCCACGTCGTCAACACCCGAGCGATCGACCTCACCGAAGCACTGCTCCTGCTCAGCCGCGCCGACCAGCGGTCCTTCGTCCCAGAACACGCCGACCTGTCCCTCCTCGCCGAAGAAGCCACCGAAACGCTCCTCCCCCTCGCAGAGCAACGTGGCGTCACCATCGAGACCTCCGGCGACGCGACCCCCACCATCGGCTCACCCGCACTCCTGCAGCAGCTGACGATGAACCTCGTGCACAACGCCATCGTCCACAACCTGCCCGAGCACGGCACCGTCTGGGTCACCACCAGCGCTCACCCCAAACACGTGATGCTCACCGTCGAGAACACCGGCGAGAAGCTCACCCCACAACTGGTCGGCACGCTTGACGAGCCGTTTCAGCGCGGCTCCAGACGCGTACACACCGACCACGCAGGCGCCGGCCTCGGCCTGGCCATCGTCAAGAGCATCACCCAAGCACACGACGGAACCCTCACCCTCACCCCCCGCGCCGACGGCGGGCTCTGCGCCACCGTGCAGCTCCCCGCCGCGCCGCCGCACCGCGCGGATGCACGCTTCGACAGAGATTCGAACCGCCCCGGGGATTGACCTGACCCCGGTTTCACTCCGACGAACCCGGGGCGCAGATGCGAGAACTGAGGCGGGATTTCCGCGGTCCTATGTCTGGAAGCTGGGCGTCAGACGGGGCCTGGCCCACATCAAGACCGGGATCAGGAGCAGCGCGAGCACGCCGCCGGCGAGCGTGAGCACCGCGTAGCTGGCAGACGACATCACAACGCCGGACATCGCCCCGCCGCCGGCCCCGGCCAGCGCGATGAGCGTGTCGATGGCGCCTTGGGTGCGTGCCCGGTTCTCGGGCACCGTCGCGTCGACCACGAGCGCCGTGCCGACGATCAAGCCGAAGTTCCAACCGAGCCCGAGCAGCGCCAGAGCGACGATGAGCAGGCCGAGGGAGTCTCCTGGTGCGATCGCCGCGGTGACGCCGGCCAACAGCAGCGTCACGCCGGACGCGACGGCCATCGGGAGCCGCCCGACCCTGTCCACCAGCATGCCGGTGATGGGCGAAGGCAGGTACATCGCTCCGATGTGGATGCCGATCACCAGGCCGACGTCGCCGAGGTCGTGATGGTGGGCACGCATGTGCACCGGCGTCATCGTCATGATCGCGACCATCGCGATCTGCGTGAGCACCATCACCGTGGCGCCCACGTAGGCGCCGCGCTCGGGCTTGGGCACGACCGCCGGCTCGCCGGACTCCGAGGAGCGTGGCGGATCGAGGTTGAGCTGCCGGGCAAGCAGGAGCGGGTCTGGGCGCAGGAGCGCGAGCAACGCGGAGCCGGCGGCCAGGTACGCCACCGCGGCGAGCAGAAACGGGCCGGCCAGCGCCGGAACCCCGATCTCGGTGGCCAGGTGGCCGAGCGGATCGACGAGGTTCGGGCCCGCCACCGCACCCAACGTGGTCGAGACCAGCGCGACGCTGATCGCGGTTCCCCGCCGGGCTGGCGTCGCCAGGTCGGTGCCGGCATACCGCGCCTGGAGGTTGGTCGCCATTCCGGCCCCGTAGACGAACAGCGAGGCGAACAGCAGCGGCACGCTGTCGCCCACCGCGGCGAGCACGACGCCGACCGCACCGACCCCGCCAGCGGCGAACCCGACCCCGAGGCCGATGCGACGGCCCCAACGCTGGGTGAACCGCCCCACCAGGAACGCCGCCAGGGCCGAGCCGAGCGTGAACAGGGCCGTCGGCACGCCGGCGAGGCTGTCGCTGCCGAGCATGTCCTCGGCCAGCAGGGCACCGACGGTGACCCCGGCGGCGAGGCCGGCGCCGCCCAGCACCTGGCTGAGGACGACGACGGCGAGCGTGCGCCGCTGCACCCGGCGACGATCCACCTCACCCAGCACGGGCGAGCCCGCCGCCCGCCGCCGATCGCTACGCAACCTCAAGGTCAACCTGTTTGCTGACCCGCCACTCGACGACGCCGTCGTCCATCGCCTTCGCGTCCACGTCTTGCTCACGCAGCCACCGAGCGGCCTCGCGCGCCATCCGGCAGAGCTCGCCACGGCAATACACGACGACCTCCGCGCCGACGGGGATCTCCCGATAGCGATCCCCGAGCTCATCCAGCGGAATCGAGATCGCCCCGGGGAAGCGCCCCGCCTCGAACTCCTCGCGCGGACGGACGTCGACCACCGTCATCGCCGACGTGACCGCAGCCGGATCGATCAGCGGCGTCGGCGTCCCGGCGTCGACCTGGTCCATGTACGTCACGAGCGTGTCGCGCAACTCCGCATACCTGTGCAGTCCGACCCGCTTGGCGGCCAGGTACAGCTCGGCGACGTCATCCCCGGCGAGCCCGTAGTAGATGCTCGTGCCCTCCCGGCGGGTCTTGACCAGGCCCGCCCGGCGCAGCGTTTGGAGATGCGCGGACGTGGTCGTCATCGCCATCCCCGACATCCGCGACAACGCCTCCACCGGGTGCTCGCCCTGCGCCAGCAACTCGACCAGCTCCAGCCGCCGACCGCTGGCCAGCGCCTTCACGACGCTAGCCAGCGCGTCGAAGACCTCCCCCCTGTCGACGTCGTCGCTATTCCAATGATCCATGGATAATGCAAATTACCATGACTCGCGCGGCGCCGCAGCGGACGGCGGCGGCGACGCGCGCACCCCCGCCACTTGCTGGCGCGCTCGCGTACGAGATCGAGGGCTGCGACGGTCCCGACCATGTCAGGCCGCGGCCACCCGCTCGCCTCTCACCTCACACGGGCGGCGGATCTCGTCGGTCGCGGGCGCGGGTACAGCGCTCGCGACCTGGACCATGCGCATCGCGTAGTCGAAGTCCGGCGTCGACCCGATCGGGGACTCCACGACGCGCTTGGGCAGCGTGCGCAAGAAGTCCACCGACGGAACCGCCGGATCCGCGGCCACCTCGGACAGGTCCGCGTTCATGCGGGTACCGGTCGTGGTACCAGGCCCGACTTGGGAGGTCACCTTCCGCAACGCCTCGGACGAAACAGTGGATCGAGGCTTAGCGGGCGGGTGAACGGGCGTCCGTGGTCGCGGACCTACCCTAGGCCTGCGAAACTGCGGAGGTGCCCGGTTAAAGGCGAGCCCGACCACCGAAGCCCCGTAGGTGTCGACGTAGCTGGCCTCGATCTCGGCGTCGGTGCAGTGCCGCAGCAGTCCGTCGATCATCGCGCCGAGGGCGTCGCGGCCGAGAAGGAGCTCAGTGAGCAGGGCTGCGGATCTGCGACCAGCAGCCGCGCGCTCACCGCCCACACCCGCGGCGACCCCGTACCCCTGCTCGCCTGACGCGGAGCGCCCAGCCCCCGCAGGGACTGAACAAGAACCCCCTGGTTTGCAGGGGGTCCCCGTACGCGTTCAGTTGGTTGGGGGGACATAACGCCGCGCCGTTGAATCTTGGGGTGTGGAGCGGGGCGAGGCCGAGGCGATCTACGAGCAGGGCCGCGATGGCGTGGTGAAGGTGCTGATGGCGTTGTCGGCGCAGAATGAGCGGCTCGAGGCGCAGGTCGAGAAGCTGAGTGCCAAGGTTGTCGCGCAGGACGAGCGGATCGCCAAGCTCGAGCGGCAGGCTGGGCGTTCCTCACGGAATTCGTCGCAGCCGCCGAGCGCCGATCCTCCAGGCCGGCCGCCTCGCTCGAAGTCACCGACCGGGCGCCAGCAGGGCGCCCAACCGGGTCATGAGGGCAAGGGCCGGCCGTTGCTGCCGGCGTGGGCGGTTGATGAGGTGGTCGAGCACTGGCCGAGGGCGTGCGGGTGTGGGCACGTGTTCTGCGCGGCCGAGCGTGTCGCCGTCGGTGAGCCTGCCAGGCGTCAGGTCGAGGAACTGCCGGTGATGGCGGTCCGCGTGACCGAGCATCAGGCCCAGCGCGTGCGCTGCCCGGGCTGTGGGGCACGCTGCCGCGGTGAGTTTCCTGGCGAGGTTCTCGCTTGCGCGTTCGGCCCGCGGCTACAGGCGGCGATCGTGACGTTGTCGGTGCGCAACCGCATCAGCCGCCGCGACGTCGTGGAGCTTTGCGAGCAGCTCTTCAGCTCGCGGATCTCGACGGGCACGGTCGACGCGATCCTCGCCCGCGCCGCCGACGCGCTGATCGAACCGTGTGAGGATCTGCTGGACCGGGTCCGCGACGCGGGCGCGGTGAACATGGACGAGACCGGCTGGCGCCTGCAGGGCGGCCAACGCGCGATCTGGGGCATGTTCACCCAGCGCCACGCGATCCTCGAGATCACCGCAAGCCGTCACGACGATCACGCCAAGGCGCTGCTCGCAGACAGCGCCGCGATCGTGACGTCGGATCGCTGGTGGGCCTACAACCACCTGCCGATCCGGCGACGACAGGTCTGCTGGTCGCACCTCCAACGCGATTTCGAGTTCCTCGCCGAGGGCCGCGGCAGCGACAAGGTCATCGGCCGGGCTGGCCTGGCGGCCTGCGAAGAGCTGTTCTGGGCATGGGAGATCTACCAGCACACCGGCGACCGCGCCGAACTGCAACGCCGCGTCCGCGTGCTGCAACGCCAACTCAAAGGCATCCTTCGTCAGCACTCCACCAAGCACGCCCGCTACCGCCAAAGCCGCCGCTTCGCGCGCGCCATGCTGAAGATCTGGCCGGCGCTATGGACCTTCGCGAAGGCCTCCGCGGTGCAGCCGACCAACAACCACGCCGAACGCTGCCTCCGCAGCGCCGCGATCTACCGCAAGCTGTCGCTGGGCAGCCAGTCCGAGCACGGCGAGCAGCGCATCGCCCGGCTGCTGTCGGCCCACACCACCTGCCGCCTCCAAGGCCGCAGCCTGCACGCCTACCTCATCGACCTCCTCACCGCCACCGCCACCGGACACCCAGCACCCCTACTGGCCTGACAGCCAGCAGGGCACTGAACGCGTACGGGTCCCCCGTGTCGCAGGGACCGCTCGTCTCCCATTGGCGACCTGATGGTGCCGGTCGAATGGGTAGCCGAAGCGCCGTGAGCTCGCGATTGCGGCTCGCCGGGCCTTTCCGGGTGCGGCTCGACAGCATCGCGAACCACTGAACCGACAGCGCATCTCCGCGGTGCCGCGCAAGCGCCTCCTCGACCATCCACGGTTGCGCCGGCACCCAGGGCCATTAGGCTGCCGACATGACGGCATTCTCGCTCTCCAGGGATATCGAGATCCAGGCCGATCCGGCGGTGGTACACGCATTGCTCGACGACTTCGAGAAGTGGCGGGGCTGGTCGCCGTGGGAGCAGGTGGACCCGAATCTGGAGCGCACCTACTCCGGCGCGGAGTCCGGCGTCGGCGCTCACTACGCCTGGCAGGGCAACAAGAAGGCCGGGTCCGGGACCATGGAGATCACCGGCTCGACGCCGGAGCGCATCGACATCGACCTCGAGTTCCTGGCCCCGTTCAAGGCGTCCTACCAGACGGTCTTCACCCTGACGCCGGCCGGCTCCGGCACCCGGCTGGACTGGACCATGTCCGGCGATCGCAACCTGATCTTCACGGTGCTCGGCAAGCTCTTCTTCGACAGGTCCATCGCCAAGGACTTCGAGAGGGGCCTGGATTCCCTCAAGGCACGCGCCGAGCAGTAACGCTCCGTCGTCGGGGACAGCCCTTTCCTCCCCGGGCGTGAAGTCATGAGGCTGGCGCCTCGCCCGCCCCGCAGTGCCCATGTCCCTTCCTTGCCCGTCTGCGATTGCTGCGCTCCCCACACCTCCCGACGAAGTCGCCGTCGCCCGCGCCATGCCGAGCCTGACCGCTCAGGTCGGCCACGGCCTCACCCTGCTGACCACCGGCGATACCTGCACCGCCGAGCAGGCAGAAGCGGTCACCACGTTCTTCGCCCGATCCGGTGAGGTCATCCACGTCGAGGAGGGCCAGCACGCAACCCTCAGCCCGCTCAGCAGCGGAGGTCCCGCCTACTTCCTCTCCATCGCCGACGCCATGATCGAAGCCGGCGCCATCCGCGGCATCCCCCGCGACCTCGCACGCCAGCTCGTCACCCAGGCCATGGCCGGCAGCGCCGCCTGGTCGCAGGACAGCACCGAGGACGCCGCCGCCCTCCGCGAAAGGTCACCGCCCCCGGAGGCGCCGGGATCCAGCGCATCGCCGAACTCGACCATGGTGCGGTCAGCGGGTTCGCACGACGGAGAGCGTGCCGTCGTTGAAGAAGCCGTCGCCGCCCGACTCGACCCCTCCGCTGAGTCGTTGCGAACCGCCCTCCGGCGGCAGGTCGAAGGCCATCGGGCCGATCCCGACCAGCGATGGGCCCGGCTGGCCGGGGATCGGCGGCGGATCGTAGGGCGGGTCGCCCTGCGGGGGGCAGTCGATGCTCGCCGTCGCCATCCCGCCGCCCGCGTCCGTCGCCCACTCGACGTGCAGCATCCCGGCCGAGGTGAGCTCCAACTGGGCCGTGAACGTCCCGCCGGACACCGGCGAGACGAGCGGGCAGCCGACGTGCGAGATGAAGCTGAGGTTCTGCCAGGCCGACGGCGCCGTGGCCGTCCACTTCCCCGGGCCTGCCGGCACGGCGTCGACAGCGATCGAGGTGCACGTCGGCGCGCGTGGCGGGATCGGCGACCGCCGGCAGCAGCCGGTCGAGCAGCTCCCGCGCGCGCTCGGGGTGGCCGCCGAGCGTCGCCATGTGCGCCGCGGCGAGCGTCCGTGCCGCGCCCGCGGCCGGGTCCGGACTCAGCCCGGCGGCGCGCTCGAACGCGACGGCCGCGGTCGCGGGAGCGCCGCGACCGCCAGCCTCGTGCGCGACCCGCTCGAGCGCCGCGGCCAGCCGCTCGTCGGGCGCCGTGGCGGCGACCGCGCGGTGCCAGTCGCTCCCGGGCGAGAGTGTCGTCGCGGCAAGCGCGCGATGCGCCGCCCGGCGCGCGCTCGGGGGTGCGGCGTGGTAGACGGCGGAGCGAACCGCCGGGTGGGTGAAGCGCACGCGCTGCGGGTCGACCCTGAGCAGGCCCGCGTCCTCGGCGGGCGCGAACGCGGCGCCGTCGCCGCCGAGCGCCGCGAGCAGCGGTCCGGCCTCCCCGTCCTCGCTCGCCGCGGCGAGCAGAAGCGCGCGCCGCGCGAGCGGCGGGAGCGCGGCGACGCGCGCAGCGTAGACCTCCTGCAGGCCGCGGCCGGACGGCAGCCGAGCGGGCAGCAGCTCCGCGCCCGCCCGCTGCGCGGCGGTCAGCTCGGCGGGCGCCTCGACGAGCGCGAGGGGGTTGCCGCCGAGCGCGTCCACCAGCGCCTGCGCCACCCCAGCCGTGACGCCGTGGCGCCGGGCGAGGCGCACCGCGTCGGCGCGACCGAGCTCTCCGAGCGCGAGCCGTGCGACGCCCGGCCACGGCTCGGCCGGGTCACCCCGGATCGACCGCACCGCGACGACCACGACGCCGAGCCGCTCAGCGCGCCTGGCCACGAACCAGACGACCGAACGCGACGAGGCATCGAGCCACTGGAGGTCGTCGACCGCCACGAGCAGCGGCGCGGCCGTCGCGAGCAACGCCGCCACCGCATGGAACACCACCGTGCGGTCGTGCCCGCGCGGCGCATCGAGCGCCAGCGCGGCGCGCAGAGCGCCGCGCTGCGGGTCTGGGAGGCGGTCGACGTCGTCGAGCACCGGGTGCAGGAGCTCGACCAGCCCGGCGAACGGCAGGTCGATCTCCGTCTCCACGCCGGTGGCGGCGAGCACGGGCACGCCGGCCGATCCCACCATCGCCTCCAGCAGCGCGCTCTTCCCGACGCCTGGCGGCCCTTCCACGAGCAGCGCGGCGCCACGGCCGGCCCGCGCGCCGTCGATCAGCGCGCCCAGCCGCTCGAGCTCCGCCGCGCGGCCGACCAGCTCGACGGCGTCCGGCACGGTCATCTACGCGGCCGGCCAGGCCTCGTGCGCCGCCCAGAGCGCCTCGCGCTCACGTGTCGTGAGGTCGTCGAGCGGGTGGTCGAAGACATCGTGCAGCGCGCGCGGTACCAATCGGCAGACGTTCCCGGCGGCCCCGCGCGGTGCGGATCCACCATCGTGGACCGCCCGAGCTGGATCTCCAGCGCCTCGTAGGCGATCCGCTCGACGAGCGCCTCCTGGAGCCTGCGCAGGCCCGCCGCGCTGGACCGATCCGGGTGCGCGACGCGCAGACGGGCCAGGTGGGCGGCGGGGTCCACGCCGGAAGCTTCGCACGGGACGCGACTTCGGGACGGTGGTGGGTTCCGTGCCCTCGATGGCCCGCCCGACGCTCCACGCCGCCGCCTTCGTCTGCCTGCTGCTCGCCCTGCTCCCGGCCGTGGCCGGGGCGAAGAGCCGCGCCGCGACCGCCCGCGCCGCAGCCACCGCCGTAGTCCCGCGAAACGCGAAAGCCGCCTCGAGGCGGCTTCCAGGGGACGTAGTCCTTCCGAGGGCGCTCCCGCCAGCGAGTATCGGAACGAATGCTGTGAGGAGGCCCCATAGCGGGGCGGGATTTGGACACCTATCCGCGGCCGGGTATCGGTTCGTGGAGGTGCGGAGACTTCCGTGAAGCTCAGCCCAGCGCAGTGGCGATATCGGTCACGTTCTGGACGAGGCGGAGGCTCTCGAGCATTCGGCGGAATCCGTGGTGCTCGTAGAAGCTCGCTGCGTCGTCGTCGACCGCGTCCACGACGACGAACCGCGCTGCGACGGTCTCGGAGGCGACGACCACTGTTCGAGCGCGCCTCGGCGAGCAGTGCCCCGCCGAGGCCGTTTCCGTGCAACGACCGATCGAGCGCCAGGGCAATCGGCTCGCAGCTTCAGCCCGAACGCCGGGAGCAACTTGCGTCGGCTCCAAGCTCACCTATCCACGCTGACGTGTTGCCCGGCTTGCCACGCTGCCCACAGCCGGGCGTACTTGCCGTCGGTGGTGCGAAGTTCGTCATGCGTGCCGGTCTCGATGACGCGACCGCAGTGCATGACCACGATCCGGTCGCAGGTAGCGGCTTGGGAGAGCCGGTGAGCGATCACGATGGCGGTCCGGCCGGCAAGGACCGCTTCCGAGGCGCGGTCGAGTTGCTCGGCGTGGGCGGAGCCGGCTTCGGCGGTTGCCTCGTCGAGGATCGCCAGCTGCGGGTCGGCGAGGAGCAAGCGGGCGAGGGCGAGCTGTTGCGCCTGTGCATCGGTGAGCGGATGTCCGCCAGTGCCGACCGTCGTGTCGAGGCCGTCCGCCAGCAGGTCGAGCAGCCCGGCTGCGCCGGTGGCTTCGAGCGCGGCGCAGATGTCGCCGTCGGTGGCGTCGGGGGCGGCGAGCGTGAGGTTCCCGCGCAGGGTCCCTGCGAACACGTGTACCTCCTGGGTGATCACCGCGGTGCGGCAGGGCCGGGTCACCGTCCCTGCGTCGGGCCGATGGATGCCCGCGATCACGGCGGCGAGCGTGGTCTTTCCGGCCCCGGACGGGCCGACGACCGCGAGGTGCTGACCAGCCGGGATGTCAAGGCCGATGTCGTCGAGCACGGGAGGGCCGTCGCCGTAGCGGAACGCGACCTCGCGGAGCCGAACGCCGGTGGCGACGTCTCCTGGCGTCGTCGGTGCGTCGGCCGCGTCGGCAGTCGGGATCGTGACGACGCCGATCATGCGGCTCAGCGATGCGAGGGCTGACTGGAGGGTGTCGATGACGAACAGCAGCTGGTTGACCGGCTGCAGCAGGCGCAGCACGAGCAGCATGGCGGTGGTGGCGGCGCCCACGGTCGAGGCTCCATGGTCGATCAGGACGAATCCGACGATGAGCACGGCGGCCAGGCTCAGGCATTCGCCGAGGTTGAGTCGAGTGTTGAGCATGCTCTGCACGGTGCGGGCCCGCAGCGACTGCACCGCGACGCCCCACGAGTCCGTCATCAGGGCGCGATGACGCTGCTCGGCAAGCCCGAAGCCGAGCACGGTGGCGTAGCCGCGCTGGGACTCGAGGATCTGCTGGGCACGCGCACTCATCGCCGCACGCTCGGCGCGATACACCCGCGGCCCGGTGCGCAAGTACCACCGCATGGCAAGCGCGTAGACGGGCAGCACGACGGCAAAGGCGGCCGCATAGGGCCATTCCAGCGCCGCGAGCCCGCCCAGCGACACGACGATGGTGAACGCGGTGACGGTCAGCACCGGGATCACCGCGGAGGCGGCATCGGCCACGGCGGTGACATCGTCGCTGGACCGAGAGATCAGGTCCCCGGTCCCGGCGCGCTCGACAACATGCTGCGGGAGCGTCATGGCGCGGCCCACGAGCCGCTCGCGCAGCGCGGCGAGGATGGTGTGATAGACGCGGGTGGCGAGCACGATCGTGACCGCGGTGCCCGCCGCGCCGAGGACGGCCGAGAGCACCATGACGGCCGTGACCGTGAGCACGGTGCCGAGGTCCGCGGTACCCGCCTGCACCCGGTCGACGAGGAATCCGATCGCCACCGGCGGGATCAGGTCGACGGCGGTGCTGACGATCCCGAGCACCCCGACAGCTGCGAGCCTGAGCCGGTGCCCGCGGCTGAGCCTCCAGACTTCCCTGGCCGTCTCCCGGCCGCGCGCGACCGGCAGCGCGTGCTCAGTCGCTCCCATCTCTGTCACTGCGCCGTCCTTCCGCGCGCTGGCGCGTCCTCAAGCAGGTCGACGACGCGGTCGCAGCAGCCAAGCAGCGCCGGAGACGAGGCGATCAGCAGCGTCGAGCGGCCCGCGCGGACGTCGCGCAGCCGCCCCGCGATCGCGTGCTCGGTGACCGAGTCGACCGCCGTGGTCGGGTCGTGCAGCACGAGCACCGGCGCATCGCTCGCCAAGGCGCGGGCGAGCGCGACCCGCTGGCGCTGGCCGCCGGAGAGGCGGTTGCCGCCCTCGCCGACCGGGACGTCCAGATCAGCGGCGAAGTCGTCGCACGCCGCGGCTCGCATTGCGGCGTCCACCAGCTCGAGCGCGCCGGCGCCGGCGGTGAGGTTGTCGTGGATCGTTCCGCTGAAGAGCGTGGCCCGGTGCGGCGCAACCGTGACCCGCGAGCGGTACTCCTCCGCAGTCAGCTCCCGCGCCGCAAGCCCGTCGAGCCGCGCCTCCACTTCGCTGCCGGCCCGTGGGTCCAGCAGCCTCTCGGTGATGCGCGCGGCGGTACGGTCGTCAGCGCGCACTCCCACGAGCTCTCCGGGCTCCACCCGGATCGTCGCACCGGGCGTGAACACCTCCAGCACCGGCAGCGGCGCGACCTCTGCCCGTGTCGCGTCGTCCGGTCGGGGACTCCCGCAGTTGTCGCTGCGAAGCACGTCGATGACGCGCGCGGACGAGGCGCGGGCTCCGGCGAGGTTGGGGATCGATGCGCTCGCGATCGATTCCATCTGCGGCAGCAGCGCCTGGGTGAGGCCGACGGCGGCGATCAGCCCGCCGATGCTCAGCTGCCCATTCACGGCGAACCAGCCCGCCAGCCCCATCACCGCGGACACGAACACGCCGCTGACCACACCCGAGCCCACGAGGAACCTCCCCAGCAACCCCGCATTGCGCTTGGCGCCGACAAGGGTCTCCTGGCTCGCCTGCCGGTAGCGCCTGGTCGCCTCGGCCTCGGCGCGCATCCCCTTGACCACCCGGTATCCGGCGACCAGATCCGCGGCCCGCCCCACGGTGGAGGCCAGCAGGCCCTGGTACTCGCGGGTGTCCCGGGAGAACCGCTCGCTGAGCACGCCCATCAACCACACCGCGACAGGCGCCCCCAACAGCACGACAAGCCCCAGCAGCCAGTGCATCGCCAGCAGCGATATCGCGATGAATCCGATCGCCGCGATCCTCGAGATCGGCAGGATCACCAGGATCACCGCGTTGGCCACGCGGGCGACGTCGCTGGTCATCACCGAGACGACGCTGCCGTCCGGCGCGTGGGCGGCGCCGCCAGCCGGATGCAGCACGCCGGTCGAGAGGGTGCTGCGGAGCCGGTGCGCCAGCAACTGCACCGCATAGGCGGTCAGCCGATTCGTGTACCTCGCCGCCACCGTCAGGACGATGTACAGCGCTACCAGTACACCGAGCCACAGCACCAGCTGGCCCGCATCCCCGGTCGCCAGCGCCTGGTCGATCGCGAGGCCCATCACCACAGGGACCGCCGACTCGCCTACCTGCCACACGGTCGCGAACAGCATCGCGGGAACACTGACCCGCATCACCGAGAAGATCACGCGCAGCAGGAACCGGCCGGGCGTGATTCCTTCTGGAGCCTCGAAAGGACGGGCCTCACCGGGTTCGGCCGGGTTGTGCAGAAACACCGGTAGCCAGCGGGTCAGTGGCCCCCGTCCCAGCCCCGCCGGGTCGGCATCCGGGCGAGGGGTCACCATCGAGTCCGAGACGACCTTCTCCCCTCCGTGTCTCAAGGCTCAGGTTCCGCCCTGGCCGGGAAGCACCATTGCAGGGCGTCCGCGAACAGTCCTCGCCACCAGGCGTAGTCGTGCCCGCCGGCGAACTCTCGGTAGAGCGTGTCGCAGCCCTTCGCGGTGAGCACCTGGTCCAACCAGCGGCTGAGGGTGATGGAGGTCTCCAGCTCGCCCGCATCGTGGAAGACGCGGATCGGTGCCGGCTCAGCGGCCAGGTAGTCGGCCATCAGCGTCGGTACGGGGATGCGGCGCACCAGGTCACCTGACCCGGTGCCCCAGTTGAGGTCGGGGTGGTACCCGCACGACGGGGACTGGATGATCGCGTTGGCGAACGCCGTCGGGTGATGCAGCACGGTCCATCCGGCACACAGACCACCGAAGCTCTCGCCGGCCAGTGCCACGTCGCCAGGATCCCGCGAGAGCGGATATCGGCGGTGGAGCCACGGGAGCAGCTCCTCGACCAGCATCTGAGAGAACGCCGGATTGCAGAGCAGCTCCTGGTTGCGCCGCAGTCCGAGCGAATCGACGAGGACCACCACACAGGGCCGGATCCGTCCCGCCCGGACAAGGGCATCGCGAACGCTCGGCGCGCTGTGATCCGGCGTCCCGTCCAGGTGGATCACGAACGGCAGTGCGCTCTCGTCCGAGAACGCTCCCGGGGGCATCGAGACCCACATGCGGCGTTCGTTGCCCAGGACCTCGCTCGCCAGCACGGCAGGTTCCACTGCCGGGGCCGGCCGCGCCTGCGCCTGGTCGAGCCAGGGCAACGGGACCGCATCCGGCAGCCGCGCCACCGACGCCCCAGAGAACCTCGCCACCGCGCACTCGGAGAACCTCGGTGGCGGGTTGAACCGGTCCGGGGCCTGTTCAACCTCGCCCGTCGGCCCACGTCGCATGAACACATACGAGAAGCGCAGATCGGAACGCATCCGCAGCGTGAGAACGCGAAACGGCGTCCCCGCCACCGCGGTGAACGCCGTGTCGATCCTGTTGAAGCCGATGTTGGGGCCGATGACCACCGAGAGGTTGACCGTCGTGTCGGGTCCGGGCTCGTCGACGAACGTCGCCTCCACCTCGCCCGCACTCACCCGCTCGACCAGCGGAGCGCCGGTCTCCTCGAGGTGCCGTCTGAACCTCTCAGGACTCCACGCACCGGTCGACAGCTTCTCGACGAACGGGCTGACCGCTCGTGCCGTCTCTGCTTCTGGACTGCCTGAGCTCATGCCTTGGTCGCCGCGGCGGGAGCAGCAGCGGGCTGCTGCCGGGTTCCTTCACGGCCGAGCGGCACCACCTGCGGCGTGCCCACCGCCGGGTCCGGCACGACCAGGCAACGCAGCCCGAAGACCTCCTCGACCAGTTCGGCGGTCACCACCTCTTCGGGCGGGCCGACGGCGACGACGTTGCCGTCCTTCATGGCGATCAGGTGGGTGCCGTAGCGGGCAGCATGGTTGAGGTCGTGGAGGACGGCGACCAGGGTGTGGCCGGCGTGGTGGAGGTCGGTGAACAGCTCCAGCAGCTCGATCTGGTGGGCGATGTCGAGGAAGGTGGTCGGCTCGTCGAGCAGGAGGATGTCGGTGTGCTGGGCGAGCGTCATGGCCACCCAGACCCGCTGCCGCTGACCACCCGACAGCTCGTCCACCAGACGGCCGGACAGGTCGGTGACGGCGGTCTGGTCCATCGCCCTGGCGACGGCCTCTTCGTCGGCGTCGGTCCATTGCCGAATCAGGCCCTGATAGGGGAATCGGCCGCGCGCCACCAGGTCCGCGACGGTGATCCCGTCCGGGGCGATCGCCGTCTGCGGTAGCAGCCCGATGCGTCGCGCCACTTCCTTGGTCTTGTAGGAGTTGATGTCGGCGCCGTCGAGGATCACCTGTCCCTGCGAGGGCCGCAGCAGCCGGGACAGGCCGCGCAGGAGCGTGGACTTGCCGCACGCGTTCGGACCCACGATCACCGTGAACGACGCATCGGGGATCGACACCGACAGGCCCTCGCTGATGACGCGCTTGTCGTACCCGACGGTCGCGCCGTCGACATGGAGCCGCGAACCGGCGGGGTGTCGGGTTCCGAACTTGGACCGGTCTTTCATAGGCGTCTCCTGGCTTCGATGAACACCAGCCAGCCGAGGTAGCCGCCGCCGAGGATGACGGTGATGATCCCCACCGGCAGCGGCGTCGGAGCGATGTGCTGGGCGATGTAATCCGCCGCCAGACACAGCAGGGCGCCGACGAAGGCGGCGGGTGCGAGGGTGATTCCGGCGGTTCGGGCGAGCCGACGGCCGATCTGCGGCGCGACCAGGGAGATGAACACGATCGGCCCGGATGCGGCGGTGACCGTCGCGGTCAGCGCCACGCCCACCACGACCAGGCCGAGGCGGGCCGCCGCAACCCGTACGCCCTGGGAGGCGGCCGCATCGTCTCCGAGCTCCATCTGCCGCATCGACCGGCTCAGCGTTCCCGCCAGCAGCAAGAGCACGAGCACGCATGCGCCGCCGATGACGACCTGGGTCCACGAAACCCCGTTGAGCGACCCCGCACCCCACGCGGCGGCGGCCATCGCCTGCTCCAGCTCGGCTTTGAGGATCAGCCACGTGTTCAGTGACCCCAGCATCGCCGAGATGCCGATGCCGACGACGATCAGCCGGAATCCCTGCACGCCTCGCCGGTAGGCGAGCCCGTACACGAGGATGGCGGTAGCCATCCCGCCCGCCAGCGCCCCACCGACCAACTGCGCGTAGGTGCCGTTGACAACCAGGATCACGATCAGCGCGCCGGTATAGGAGCCCTGGGAGAACCCGATGATGCCGGGATCCGCGAGCGGGTTGCGCAACAGCGACTGGAAGACCGCTCCGCTCACCCCCAGCGCGGCACCGAACAGCACCGCTGCCGCCACCCGTGGCAGCCGCCACTCGACCACGATCTCGTGCACCAGCCCGGTCTCACCGCCGGCCAGCGCGGAGACCACCTGCCCGGGACTGAGCGAATAGGAGCCGGTCATCAGCGCGAGGACCGCCAGGCAGGCGACCGCGAGCGCGAGAACCGCGCAGACGATGACCGAACGCCGATCGACCCGCACCGCGATCCCCCAGCGCCGCAGCGTCAGCACACGCCGGCCGAAGTCCACCCGCCCACTGGCAGCCTCGCCCGTCGAGCGAGTGAGAGTCAGCCCTGACCGAGAGGACAGGCCTGCTCTCACAGTCCGCTCGCTTTCTTGCGGCGGACGAGCACGATGAGGACGGGAGCGCCGACGAAGGCGGTCACGATGCCCACGGGGATCTCGCCGGGCCGCATCACGACCCTCCCGAGGATGTCGGAGGCCAGCAGCAGGCTCGGGGCGAGAAGGATGCTGTAGGCGAAGATCCAGCGCTGGTGCGGGCCGACGAGCCAGCGGGCCACGTGCGGCACCATGAGCCCGACGAACGCGATGGGTCCAGCGATGGCCGTCGCGCCCCCGGCGAGCAGGGTGAGCGCGATGACCGAAAGCAGGCGGGTGCGCACCAGCCGGACCCCTTGGGCGACGGCCAGCTCGTCGCCCAAGGCCATGGCGTTGAGCGAACCCGCCGCCGCGATGGCCAGGGTGAGTGCCACCGCGAAGAACGGCAGGATCGGCCACACCACATCGAGTGGGCGGCCCGCGATCGAACCGGCGTTCCAGGAGCGCATCGCGTCGAACGCGTCCGGGTTGGTCAACTGGAGCGCCTCCCTGGCGCCCCCGAGCACCGCGCCGATGCACACCCCGGCGAGCACCATGACCAGTGGCGACTGACCCTGCCGCGTCGACCCCAGGGCGAGCACCATGAGCGTGACGACCAGCGCCCCCGCGAAGGCGAACCACATGTAGCCCTGGACCCCGCGGACGCCGAGCACCCCCACGGCGACCGTCACCGCGAAGGACGCGCCCGCGTTCACGCCGAGGATGCCCGGATCGGCCAAGGGGTTGCGGGTGAGCGCCTGGATCAACGCCCCGGACAGGCCAAGCGCAACGCCGACGACCAGGCCCACGATCGTGCGCGGCAGCCGGAAGTCACGGATCGCGAACTGGTCGATGTTGTCCGACGCATGGAAGAGCGCATCCCACACCACCGATGGCGCGATCGCCGTTGACCCGATCATCACGCTCAGGACCAGCAGCGCCATCAGCACCACCAGCGCGACGACCAGGCCGAGCAGACGACGACGCGATCCGGGCACCGTTACGGTGCCCGGACCGTCATGTCGCAGGGCGAGAGCTGTCACCCCTTCGCTTTGAGGTCCGCCAGCGCAGCGTCGAGCGAGTCCAAGTACCGCAGGACGGGCCCGTAGGAGTTGTTGCCGGGGCAGAAGACTCCGAGCGCGCGACCGGACTTCACGGCAGGCAGCGCCTTCCAGGTGTTGGTCTCGACGACCGGCTTGAAGGGCTCTGTCGGCTGGCCCTCGGCGTCGACGGGGTAGGTGATCACGTCGTACTTGGACAGCTCACCGATCTGCTCGAACGGCAAGGACGCATAGGCCAAGGGATCCTCGCCGTCGGCCGCCTCAGGGAGGTCCAGGCCGATGTCGTCCCTGGCGATCTCGGAGCAACCGATGTCCGCGATGTAGAACGTTCCGGGATCGTTCCAGTCTCCGCGGGAGACGTCGACGAACGAGGTGTCGTCGATGATCTCGCCGTAGGTGTCCTGAATCTTGGCGACCTTCTCCTCGAACTCCGCCTTCTGCTGGCTGAGCGCACCCGTCACGTTGCCGGCCTCCGCGATCGCGTCGCTGAAGGCCTTCCACTCAGTGTCGAGCCCCCAGTACACGGTCGGGGCGACCGTCTCGAGTTGCTTCCCGACCTTTGCCCAATCGGCATCGGAGAACTGGACCAGGATGAGGTCTGGCTTGAGGCCGGCGAGCTTCTCGAGGTCCACCGCACCGCCGCTGTCGCCGACGACCTCGGCCGCCTCGTACACAGCCCGCTGTTCCTCCGGCAGCACGGCGAGGTCGGAGTCAGACACCTTGGTGACGCCCACAGGCTTGCCACCCAGATCGATGAAGGGCAAGTCCGTGTTGCCGATCGTGACAATCCGCTTCGGGTCGACGGGAACCTCGATGGTGCCGTTGTTGGCCTTCACCTGGCGGGTTGTGCTCGTGCTCGTGCCGGCGCTGGCACTCGTGCCGGTCGTCTCCGGCTCGTCGGAGCTTCCGCAGGCGCTGAGAACGAGCACCGCAGTCAACAGCCCGGCGACGAGGGCGACGCCGCGCCGTCTCACGGGGGAGAACGTCATGGATGGGCTCTTCTTTCTGTTCATCGTTTGAGTGCGTGTCATCGGGGGTCGGCAGGGACGAGCTCGCGGACCGTGGTGCCCCAGCCGACCGTGTGCGTCGCCGTGTGGACCAATCCGGCTTGGGCGATGACGGCGTGAAGCTCGGCGGCAGTGCGCAGGCCGGACCCATGCACGGTGAGGGCGAGCAGGTCCGCTTCGCCGTCGTGCTCGTCGAGGTCGCCGGTGTCGAAGACCTCCTCGATCAGCAGCAGCCGACCGCCCGGCAGGAGGTTCTCGGCCGCTCGGCGCAGCGCGTGGGCGGCGTCGGCGTCGGGCAGGGCCTTGAACGCGCGGCTGATGAGCACGGCGTCGGCGGCCGGGCTGGGCTCGAAGACGGACTGCTCGACCACGCTGACCCGCGCGCGCTGCTGGGCGTCGGGGATGGTGGCGGGCAGGTCGCGGCGCAGCCAGTCGGCCTGGGCGGGCAGCGCGCAGATCGTCACCCGCAGGCCCGGATGGGCCGCGACGAGCTCGCCGGCCTGGACCCCGGCGCCGCCGGAGTGGATCACCAGATGCCCGACGCCTTTGAGCAGGTCGCACTCGGCGATCGCCACGGCCAGCGCCGGCTGCAACTCAGCCAGCCGCTCCAGGTAGCGGTCCTCGAAGTCCTGCTCGGCCCGCGCCTGCGCGAAGGTCCGCCCGGTGACGGAGGCATAGGAGGCGCGCCCGGTGCGGATCGACTCGGTGAGGCCGTAGATGCCGAGCATCTCCCGGCCCGCCACCCCGGCCGGGTCCAGCATGTCGGCCGTGAACTCGTTGGTCAAGACCTCGCCCACCGCCGTCAGGTCGTAGTGGCCTGGGCTCGTCTGCGTGAGCAGGTCGACAGTCTGGAGGTAGCGCAGCAGCTTGCCCAGCGCCCGCTCATCAGCACCCGTCCTGCCGGCTAGGTCCGCCACGCTGGTGACGCCGCGGGAGATCAGCTCGGGCACGTCCAGCTCGACGGCGGTGCGGATCGCGATCGGCCGGGTCATCTCGGTCAGCTCATGGAGCTGCTCAAACGGCGTGAGCGACTTCTCCGGATCCGGGACCGCCGCGTCCTCCTCCAAGGCGACGACCTCGCCGCGACGCCAGTGCCCGGTGGACTGAATGTCGTCCTTGGGCACTCCTCGCTCCTCGACCAGGTGGCGGCGCAGGTCCCGCACGGCCGTGCGCTCCCCGGCCAGCCACGCAAACGGCCGGCCCTCCCACCAGTCGCCGTCCCGAACCGCGTCGACCAGGAGCGTGGTCGTGCCCGCCTCGGCGCCATCGCGCACCAGCCACGTCACCTCGACTCCCGCCGGCGCCCGCAGCCCCAGCCGATGGGAATCCTCGGCGACCTCGATGAACACCTGCGCCCGCGCATCGTCAGGCAGCTCGTCCAGCAGGCGGGCGATCGCGGGGATCGCCGTGTCGTCGCCGGCCACCAGCAGCCAGTCCGCGCCGGCCGGAAGCGCGCGAGACGCGCTCGGGCCGTAGAAGTGGATGCGGTCGCCGACCTGGGCGCGGTAGGCCCAGGTGGTGCCGACGCCGATGCCGTGCTTGACGAAGTCCACGTCCAGCTCGCCGGCCTCAGGGTCCCAGCGGCGCACCGTGTAGACCTTCGCCAGGGGCCGGGGCCTGGGCAGGTCGATGCCCCGCTCCTTCTGCACCGGCAGCACCGGCTCGTCCTGGCCGGGGTAACTGAACACTAGACGCACGTCATCGTCGAACCCAGACGAGTCGAACGCCGGCTGCGCGAAGCCGTTCGCCGACGTGAACTCGCCCAGCTGCTCGCCGCTCAGCGTGATCCGTCGCATGCCCGGCGTGGGGTCCGCCACCCGGACGACCTCGACCTCCCGCAGGGTCAGTGGGTACACGGTGAGCCGGCGTGAGGTCTTCGGCATGCTGAGGGGACGGGTCTTCTGTTCGTCTTCGGGTGATGGGCACCATCGATGCAGCGCCCGCTGATATCGTTAGGGAACCCTAACCAGCTATGGCGTGCACAGGCTGCCATATAGTTATGATGTGGTTGATCCGTCTTCGCGGCCTGCCGGCGCGAGCCACCCGCCGTCGATCCCGCCTGCACGGACCGACTCGGGAGGGCATCCTGGGCGCGCGCTGCTGATCTGGGTCCGCACCGGCGCGGCGCACGTGCGCATCGACGACGCCGCGGAGTTCCGCATCGCCGAGGGCGAGGGCGTCTGGATCCCTGCGGACGGCTGGAACCGCCGCGAGATCATCACCCAGCCAGGCACCGTCGCCTTCCCGCTGTCGCCGCACGCGAGCGTGGGCGCCGGGGCGCCGACGGAGCCGACGCGATTCGACGTCCCCGACGGCTGGCAGGACTGGCTGATCCAGCACTTCAACCTGCAGGTCACGCCGCTGACCGCCAACGGCTATTCACAGGACGGGCTGATCGACCTCCTCCGCCGTCCCGGCTCGCGACGGCCGGCGCCGCAGCGAAGCGGGGACGCCCGGCCCCCCGCGCTCGAACCGCCGACGATGCCGAGAACCTCCGGTGCCAGGACGGTGGCGGAGGAGCTCATCCGCGACCCAGCGCTCGACCTCACCGTCGAGGACTGGGCGGCGCGGGTGTTCTGCAGCCCACGCACCCTGCGCCGCGACTTCCTCGCCGACACCGGGCTCACCTTCGAACAGTGGCGGCTACGCTGCCGACTGAGCGCGGCCGTCGAGTTCCTGGCCGCCGGCTACGGCGTCGACCAGGTGGCCGCACGGGTCGGCTTCGCCAGCCGCAACGGCTTCACCCGCGCGTTCAAGCAGCGGTACGGGCCGACCCCTCACGAGTTCAGCCGGCAGCTCTCCGCACACCACGCCATCCGCGATCCTTCGCAGCGCGTGACGGCCGCGCGTCAGGCCGACGACCTCGTGAAGATGGTGCGTGAGGGCCGCGACTTACCCACCGCGCCCGAGATGATCCCAGCGGCCCGCACAACCCCGCACACCGACGACGTCCATGTGCTCAGCTGGGTATACCGCGGCAGCGGGTACCTGAACATCGGCGACCGCCGCTACGAACGGCCACGAGGCGTCGCCACCTGGATCCCGGCCGGCGTGGAGCACGTCACGGGTCTGCGCGAGGACTCGATCTCGCTGCCGCTCGGCAACGCCCGCACCGACGAGCTGCGACTGACCGAACCGCTGCAGGCCCAGTTCTCGCCAGCCTGGGACGACTACCTGATGTTCTGCTCCATCAGCGCCCGATCCCCGCTGCGACCCGACGGCTACGACTTCGCGCACGTCCTCGAACTGTTCCACGAGCAACTCGCCGCTCAGCGCGCGCGCTCAGCGCCCATGCCGACCGACCAGCGCGCGCACGCCGCCGCGACAGACTTCCTACGCACCATCGGCACCAGCGACCGATCGATCCCCTACGACCTGCCCGCCGACGTCCACCGCGCCTTCCGCGACGAGACCGGCATGACCTTCGCCAGCTGGCGCTACGCCGCCCGCATGCGCATCGCCCGCGACCTGCTCGTCGGCGGCGCCAAGCCCAGCGCCGTCTCACGCCGCGTCGGCTACGCGCACCTGGCCAACTTCAGCGCCGCCTTCTCCCGCTTCCACGGACTCTCACCCCGCGAATACCAGGAACGCGAGACCGACACGGCCTAGCTCTTGGCTCGGGGCCACAAGCCGCTGCGCCTCGCGGCGGCAGCGGCCCGAGAGGATTCGCTAACCCCCAGCGGTCTCGAGCGCGGCGTCCATCGCCTCGTCGAGCGCGTGGTCGACGGCCGGCGGGGCGAGCTTCGCGTTGGTGGCGACGATCGCCTGGTGTCGCCCGTCCGGCGTCGACAGCGCCTCGATGGAGAAGCCCAGGATGTCTCCGTCGTGGCCGACGAAGGTGCCCGTCGGCGTCTTTTCGACGGCGAGGCCGAGCCCGTTGCGGCGCCGCGGGTTGCTCGTCGGCACGGTGGTCAGCGCCTCGTGCAGCAGTCGTGGCGTGAGCAGCTTCCTGCGCAGCAGCGCGCGGTAGAAGCGCGCGACGTCGCGCAACGTCGACACGCCGTTGCCGGCGGCCCACGCGAACGAGGGTGAGTAGCGCGTGACGTCGCGCAGGGCGCCCGCGACGGGTCCGTCGCGTCCGACGTCGAGCGAGTAGCCGTGCGCCGCACCGCGGCCGAGTCTCGTGTCGCGGACCGGGAAGCTGGTGTGGCGCAGGCCGAGCGGATGGACGATGCGCTGCTCGAGCTCGTGCTCGAGGCTGCGCCCCGTGGCCTGCTCGATCATCAGGCCGACGAGGACGTAGTTCATGCTGCTGTAGGCCCAGCCGGTTCCGGGTGGAAAGCGCAGGGGCTCGTCGCGGACGATCCCGAGGACGTCCGCGTGGGTCCAGACGCGCGCGGGGTTGCCGTGGAGGACGCCGAGGATTGGCGGCATCACGTCGTCCGGGATCCCCGAGGTGTGGTTGAGCAGCTCGCGGAGCGTCACGCGGTCGGCGATCGGGAGGATGCCGGGCAGCCGCTCCCCCACGGTGTCGTCCAGCTCGAGCCGGCCCTCGCCCACGAGCTGCAGCGCGACCACCGCGGTGAACGACTTCGTGAGGCTGCCGATGCGCACGCGGTCGCCGGCTCGCAGGCGCCGCCTGGTGCGCAGGTCGGCGAGACCGGTGGCCGTCGCGCGCCCGTCAACGAGGGCCATGGCGCCCGGGGCGCCGGCGGCCACGACGCGGTGCAGCGCGGGCCGCAGCGATGCGGCGCCCGCGCCGGCCGGAGCGGGGAGCAGCGCAGCCACTCCGAGCAGCGCCGCCAGGTGGAGGCGCAACCAAGGCATGTCACGCACGATCCTGTGGCGCGGCGCGTTCGTCCTCAGCGGGGGGTCGGATTCCCGTCCCGGCGCTTGCGAGGTCGTCGGAGCGTCCGGCTTCGAGGCGCGGCCACTGGGCGACGGGGCGTCCGCCCGGCCACGCTGACACTGGTGGCCAAGCGGGTGGGCCGCCGGCGGTCCGCACGTTGGAGCATCGTTGTGGCCAGCCGAAGGGCGATTCCTCCCACGGCTCTTGGCGTCCGTAGACGGTGAGGTCCATGAGCGCATAGCTGTAATCCATGGCCTCAACGCCGCGGCGTTTGGTCCAGTAGGTCTCGAAGACGCGCTCGCCGTCCCGCAGGTAGCACACGAGGTGAAACAAGCCGATGTCGCGACCGACGAGGAGCGCCTCCAGGGAGGGCTGCGCCGAGTACCACGGCATGTCCCAGCCCATGAAGCTGCGGTAGCGGATGCTCTCGTCGTACGAGGCCTGGGGCTCGGCGCCGCGCGAGGCGACGTTGCGGCCCTGGCAGAAGACGGCGTAGGTGATGTCGCGCGAGTGCAGGCCGGACAGCTCGGCGACCTGGCTCGTGTAGAACGTGCAGCCTTCGCACTGCTCGGGCGCGGGCCGGCCGGGGTTCCACATGAAGTAGTAGGCGATGAGCTGCCGGCGGCCTTCGAACGCGTCGAGCAGGGTGAGCGCTCCGTGGGGGCCGATCAGCGCGAGGGTGGCGTCGACCTCGACCATGGGTAGGCGCCGTCGGGCGGCGGCGATCGCGTCTCCTTCCCGCGTGTGCGCCTTCTCCCGGGCTCGCAGCCTGTCCACTTCGGCCTGGAACGCGGCCCGGTCGACGACCGCGGGCAGGCTCTGTGCTTCGGGCGCGCCGGTCGCGGCGCGGCCGAGCTCGACTGGTTGATCGATCATGATTCTCGTTCGGTTGGTGGTTGGGACATCCGGGCGGTGACGCGCCGATGGATCAGCGCGGCTTGAGTAGTCGACACCGGCCGGGCAGGTGTCCTGGGTGCTGCTGCGTTCGCGCCGCACGGTCGCGGACGGTGCCGGCACCAGCCACGCCAGTCAGCGGCAGCAAGGGACTCCTCCATCAGCATGCCCGTGATGTGGGCGTGGGTCACCGGAAGCTGCCTTCGGCGTCGGGCGCGCGAGCGATCTGCTCGCGCTGTTCGGGGAGGGCTCGGTGCCGTAGGCGTCGTGCCAGCGCCACCACGTGTATGGCGGGGTCAGTGGATATCCCGCCGGGGAGTCCTCCCAGTCCTCCTGGCGTCCAAGCGCGGTGAGGTCGAGGTAGGTCCACGTGGCGGCCGCCCACTCGTCGCCGCGTCCGTTGACGAAGTAGGTGCGGAAGATCCGGTCGCCCTCGCGGATGAAGGCGTTGGTGCCGTGCCACTCGTCGACTCCCATGTCGGCGTCGAAATCGTCGGTCATCGTGTACCACGGGATGTGCTCCCAGCCCATCTCGGCCTTCAGGCGCTGGATGTCGGGCTGCGGCGCGCGCGAGGCGTACGCGAGCGTGGTGTCACGGGCGTTGAGATGCGCCAGGTTCGGGACGTGGTCGGCCATGAACGAGCAGCCGACGCAGCCGTGCTCCGGCCAGCCGGCCACGCCCGGCTCATAGAAGGCGCGGTAGACGAGCAGCTGGCGACGACCGTCGAAGAGATCCAGCAGGCCCACCGGGCCGTCGGGGCCGTCGAAGCGGTAGTCCTTGTCGATCGCCCGCCACGGCATCCGGCGCCGTCGGGCGGCGAGCGCGTCGCGCGCTCGGGTCAACTCCTTCTCTGCCGCGCGCAGCCGCAGGCGCGCGGCCTCCCACTGCTGCGGTGAGACGATCGGAGGTGTGTCCATCGCAGTCTGTCCCTTCCTAGTAGCAGCCGGGATGGGCGGGGGTGTAGCCCTTCAGTGCACCGTCGCCCTCGTAGTCGACGCCGCCGCGGAAGAAGACCTCGTTGACGTAGCCCCACTGGAGGTTGTCGGCGACGGTCTCCGCCCACCAGTGGTTGAAGTGACCGTGGTTGGGGACGCTCTCCGCCAGCGAGCACGCCGGCCACTGCTCGAAGAACCAGTTGCGCGAATCGCCGCCGACGAGCCAGCCGATGGTCCTGGCGTTCCGGCGCGGCGCCTCGTACACCGGGATGCGGCCGCTGACCAGCGGGCAGCGCTGCACGGTCCCGTGGTGGGTGCGGTAGAAGCCACCCCACGGATACCACGCGGTGATGTCGTGCCAGTAGGGCGCGCCGCAGGGGTGATCGTCATGCGCCTGCGCCGCCGGAGCCGTGATCGCGATCGCCGCGGCGACCGCCACGCTCGCCGTCAGCGCGCCGAGGATGCTGAGCATCCGAGCACCATGCCCGGACCCACGGGCGGTAGCCAGACCCCTCGCGTACGTAGCCCTGACAGGGTCACCCGGCGTGCTCGGGTCGTCGGCATACTGCGGGTGGTGAGCGTCGACGATCTCGGAAGCTTCCTGCGCAGCCGCCGCGCCGCGCTGTCGCCGCACCGGGCCGGCGTCGCGATCTACGACCGGCGGCGGGTCCCCGGGCTGCGCCGCGAGGAGCTCGCGCAGCTCGCGGGCGTGAGCGTCGCCTACTACACCCGGCTCGAGCAGGGGCAGAGCACGAACGCCTCCGAGAGCGTGCTCGACGCGCTCGCCGGCGCCCTGCAGCTCGACACCGATGCCCGCGCCCATCTGCACAACCTCGCACGGCCGCCACGGCCGCCGCAGCCGTCCGGTGACGACGTGACCGCGGGCGTCGCCCGGCTGCTCGAGGCCATGCCCGCGATCCCCGCCTGCGTCGCCGGGCCGCGCCTGGAGATCCTCGCCTGGAACCGCCTCGGCCACGCGCTGATCGCCGGCCACCTCGACGCCGAGGCGCCCTCGGACCCGGCGACGCGGCCGAACATGGCGCGGCTGGTGTTCCGCGACCCCCACACGCGCGAGCTGTTCGTCGACTACCACGTCAAGGCGCGCGAGACGGTCGCCTACCTGCGCCTGGTGGCCGGACGGCGTCCGGGCGACCACGAGCTCGAGGCGCTCATCGGCGAGCTCTCCGTCGCCAGCCGCGAGTTCGCCGCCCTGTGGGCGGCCGCCCCAGTCAAGGAGAAGACGAGCGGGACCCGGCGCTTCGCCCACCCGCTCGTCGGTCGCCTCGACCTCGACTTCCAGGTCCTCGCCATCCCCGGCAGCGACGGGCAGCTTATGAACACCTTCACCGCCGAGCCCGACACGCCGTCCGCGGCCGCGCTGCGGCTGCTCGGCGCCTGATCCGACCCGCACGCCGGCGGCGACGAACGTGACGATCCTGCCGATGCGCGCACCGGGCCTCGCGCAGGCCGCCGCCGCCCTGCACGATGGTGACGCGGTCGTCATCCCCTTCCCCAGCCCGCTGCCCTACGCCGTCGCGGCCACCGAGGCGGCCGCCGTCAACCAGGCCAAGGGCCGCCCGCGCGACCAGCCGTGCGGGATGCTCCTAGCCGCCGCGGGCGATCTCGTGCCGCACCTCGACCTCGACCCCGCCACCATCGAGCTGAGCATCTGGATCGCCCAGGTCGAGCAGGCGAACCTGCTCGTCCCGCTCCGCCCCGACGCGCCGCGGTGGCTGCGCCGCGGCAGCGCGAACAACCGCGTCGGCGTCGCGCTGGCGTGGCTGGCGCAGACGCGACCGCTCGCCCGCGAGTTCGGACACCTCTTCGTCAGCAGCGCCAACCGCACCGGCGGACCCGTCGGCGTGACCGCCCCCGAGGCAGACGCCATCTTCCACGGCCGGCGACTCGTGCTCAACGGCGATCCGTTCCGCGACGCGACCACGGCACGCGGATCCGCGACGATCGTCGACGTGCAGCGATCGGGCCTGCGTGTCGTCCGCGACGGCATCAACAACCGGTCGCTCGCCGCCGACCACGCCGCCTACCTCCACAACCTCCACCGCCGCTTCGCCGCCGCGCGCGCCAGCGGCGCCGCGCGTATGGTCGATCGGACCGGGCTGGATCATTCGCCACGTCAGGCGTGATGATCGCGATCCACGTCGACCGGCCCACGGAGGACGCCTTCGACGTGGTCGTCGACCCGCGCTCTTGGTGGTCAGCCAGCGTCGAGGGTGATGCCGGGTGCGACTGAGCCGGACATCTCGACGCGACCGCCGTCGATGGATCCGCCGGGCTCTCGCGTCGCTCGCGGTGCTCGCGGTGCTCGTAGCGGGGCTATTCGGATGGGCGGCCTTGTCGACGGGTTACTCCACGATCGCGCGGGTCTTGATCTGGCAGGAGTCCGATATCGGAGACCAGTACCGCTTTCCCTCCCGAAGGATCGAGACGGAATCGCCTCCCAGTGCACTGCCGTCTGGTACCCCGGTCGCCCTGCGGGCACGAGCGTTTCTCAGCCAATCGGACCGACCGTTGGCGGCAGCGCTGCGTGCAACGAACACGAGAGCATTCCTCGTGGTGCACGACGATCAGATCGTGTACGAGAGCTACTTCGATGACGCCGGCTCGCAGACGACCGAAACATCGTTCTCTGTCGCCAAATCGTTCTTGTCGACACTGGTCGGCTTGGCAATCAAGCAGGGGCGCATCCACAGTGTGGACGACGCCGTGACCGACTATGTTCCGGAGCTCGCGAAGCGCGACCCGCGTTTCACTCGAATCACTCTTCGCGACCTGCTGACCATGACGTCCGGCCTGCGTTACCGTGAGTCCGGCTTCCCGTGGCCGTTCGGAGACGACACCTACACCTACCTCGGTACCGATCTGCGCCAGGTGGCGCTCGAACGATCGCACATCGACGAGCCGCCGGGCCGGCATTGGCTGTACAACAACTACAACCCGCTGCTCGTCGGACTCGTGCTGGAACGAGCCACCGGCATGTCCGTGAGCGACTACATGTCCCAGGTTCTCTGGCGACCACTAGGCGCGGCAGAGGATGCCACGTGGAACCTCGACTCCCGAGCATCGGGATTCGAGAAGATGGAAAGCGGACTGAACGCCACTCCCCTCGACTACGCTCGCTTCGGTCTGCTGTTCCAGCACGACGGTCGATGGAACGGCCGTCAGATCGTCCCGATGAAATGGATCCAGGCGGCCACCGCGCCACAAGTGGACACTCCCTGGAACAATCCGTACGGCGATTTCTGGTGGATCGACGGCCAGCGACCAGAGAACTTCTACGCCTTCGGCGATTACGGGCAGTACATCTACGTCGCCCCGCGCGATCACACCGTCATCGTGCGCATCGGGAGCGACTGGGGAACCGATAACCCACACTGGCTCGGACTGTTTCACGACCTGATCGATCAGATCGTTCCCCGGAGGTAGCAATGCAGGCGGCAATCATCGACGCGCCGGTGAGGCTCGTGGAATCCGGCGAGCTGGAGGCAGTGGCGTTCGTACACCAATCGGCGTCAGACCGAGATCGCGCTCACCGCGATCGCCAGCGATCAACGCGAGCGCGACGGCCTCGACCTCGACGACGCGTGCCGCGGTCCTCCGCGAACGCGCTCCCGACCAGGCGGTCGATCATGGACGCCGTTGGCCATCGTCGTCTGCTTGGCGCCAACCGCGGCCGCGAGCTGTGCCGCCGAGAGATGCGGCCGCTGCGAAGGATCGAAGAGGAAGTTGATCCGTCCAATCGCGTAGAGAACCCCCGCCGCCCAGATCCGAGCATCGCCGCGCAGCAGCGGTGAGGGGCGCTTGCGCGCCAGCCGAGCGACAAGTCGCCGAGCCATCCGCCCGTATTCCTCGTCGAGGTGATCCCGGCAGACGGCGTCGGTGATGTCGATGATGGCGCTCGCGGGGGCACGCACCACCGTGGGCATCCGGAGTTCGTCAGCCATGCTCCACGATGATGCTCCCGAGGGCGGACGTGCCGCCCCGACGCTCATCACGGCCACGACGACCGCCACGCCCGCGAGGCAGCGGCCACGTCGCGAACGGCACGCCACCCGTCCGCACCAAACTCGACCGCATCGCGGCGGAACTGCTCGGGGATACGGAGGCTGGGTCTTGGGCACTGACACCATCCTTTCCGCGACCAGCGGTCGCAAGTCCAGATGTCGTGAAACGTCAGTCGCGGGCCAGGTGCATGACGCAGACCGCATCCGAGGTCGTGGTGCTCGCCCGAGAGTCGGTAGTCGGCGGCCGCGCACCCGCGCTGCTCATGCGCAGCTTCTCTACCGTGATCCTCCTGCCTGAGCGGTCGGGCGCGCCGGGCGACGCTACGAAGAGTCGATCGCGTTTCTTGCGGTGGCGATCTTCATCGCCAGACGGCGGGTATCGCCGACGCGAACGAAGTTGTGGTGCTCGTAGAACGCGACGGCCGCGTCGTCGGTCGCGTCGACGACGATCACACGACCGCCACCGCGATCGGCGGCCGCGACGATCGCGTCGAGCGCGTCGAGCAGCAGCTGGCTGCCCAGCCCCTTGCCCCGCAGCGCCCGATCGAGGGCGAGACGACCGAGCAAGTAGCCAGCAATCGCGCTGAACCCGGCCGCCACCTCCTTCGCGAGCAGTTGCTCGCGGGACACGATCGTCGGCGCGATCGTATAGAACGCCAGCACCCGGGATTCCGGCGGACGCGTCCACACCGTGGTGGCCGAGATGCCGGCCCGCTCAGCGCGCAGCGCCTGCTCGTGCAGCCACTCGTCCAACACCGCGACGCCACACTCGAACGCAGCGGTGTCGTGTTCAGCGGTCAGCCGAGCCGACCGGTACGTCACGCGCGCTCGAATGCCCGTCGGTCACGCGCCGCCTGCTCGAGCCGCGGCGCCCGATCCGCGACATCGAGCGACGCCATCAGCGCATCGAACTGCTCGGCGGGCATCACCGTCTGCTCAGCGTCGCGCAATACACGATCCGCCTCCCGACCCGCCGCGCCCAGCACGAATGCCGACACCGACATCCGCCGCAGCGCCGCCGCACGCGCAATCCGCGCCTCGCTCGCCTCGTCCGCCCGCATCTCGATCCGCCTTGTTCTCGCCGCCATAACGCCCATTGTACGGCACTTGTACGGCGAGTTCTGGTGCGCGCACGTCGGTGATGGACGCCGACTCGGGCGGCGTGCCAGCTGCCCCAGAGGCATGCGAGCTCGCAGCATCACACATCGCAACCGCATCCCTTCCCGCAGGATCGCGACCCGCGCTTCCGATGCGTTGACGAAGACGTCCTGAACGTTGCTGCCAGCGGCAAGCCTCCGATCGTGTCGCCACATGCCGAAGTTGCTCATCGCCGAGTTTAGGAGCGAACGAGTCTCAGCAGCGGCGTTCGCGCTACGCCGGATCAGGGCCGACCGGGGACGCCAGTACACCGACGACGAAGACGACCAGCAGGCTGCCTAACGACACGCCCGCAATGCCTGAGAACACATGACCTCGACAACCTGAGATGACATCGCCTTGCAGAGCCACTCCAGGCGCCGAACTCGCCTAACGAGGCGCTACGCGAAGAAGTCCGCAATATGCGGACTTCCGTGAACGTGCAGAAAAGCGATAGCGGGGGCGGGATTCGAACCCGCGACCTTCGGGTTATGAGCCCGACGAGCTACCAGACTGCTCCACCCCGCGGCGGAAGCCTCAGTGTATCAAGGGTGGCTGGTCGTTGGCCAGGGCCCGCACGCGCCGCCGGGCCGACGTCAGAGCGCCGACCGGCAGCTCGGCATCAGGCCCGTGCGCGAATGCCGCGAGGCCGGCGTCGAAGGTGACGAGCTGCGGACGATCTCGTCGCTCGAGGACGAGCAGCGCACGTCGGTGAGCTGCCGGTGACCGTGGATGCAGCGGACGTCGGAGGCCGCCTCGACCGCGCGGGCGCCAGACCTCGCCGGGCCTCAACCCCGGGGGCCAGCATGGCCCGGACCCCCGGCGACAGGCGGCCGGCGCCAACGGCGACCCGGCGCCGGTCCCAGGGACCGGCGCTCGGAGCGCCGCAGGCTCAGCGCACGCGGATGTCCATCGTCATCTCCTCGTGCAGCGAGCAGATGATGTGGTAGGCGCCCTTCTTCGTGAACCTGCGCTTGTAGCTGAAGTCCGACGCCGCGATCTCCGACTGGAACTTCTTGACGCCCTTGGGCCCCTTGTCGAGGGTGACGTCGTGGGAGTCGCCGGTGGTCGTCGGCCACTTCCAGGTGACCGTCGATCCGCGCGGGATGGTCAGCTTCGCCGGCGTGTAGTAGTTGTCGTGGATGCCCACCGTCTTCTTGACGGGCTTGTGGTGATGCTTCTTGGCCGCGCCCGCCCCGGCGGTGACCGGGACGAGGGCGAGCATGGCCGCCGCGCCGGCGGCGGTGAGGCACTGGACCGTTCGTGTCATCGGCGGATCACTCCGGCTTCTGGCCCGTGTAGTCGGCGTACAGCTCGAGCGGCGTCAGGCCCTGGATCGCCATGTGCGGGCTCCTGACCCAGTGCGCCATGTGCGTCGGGTCGCCGACCGCCCACTGCACCACCTCGGCCTGCGCGGCCGCGTCGAACTGGTTGGGCCCCGTGTACGGACACGCGGGCATGTTCACGCTGTCGGCCGGCAGCGTCACCTGCACGCCGGCGTTCGGCCCGAAGCAGTTGTCGGAGCCGTTGCCGTCGTAGAACAGGTCGCGGCCGTTGAGGTCCTGGCCGCCGGCCCCGAACGTGTTGTTCTTGACCTCGTTGCCGACCAGGTCCTGGGCGCTCTTGTCCTTGAGCAGGAACTGCTGGATCGCGGCGACGCCGACCAGGTAGTTGCCGAAGACGTTGTTGTTCTCGACGATGTTGCGCCGCCCGCCGAACAGGATGACGCCCACGCCGATCGGGTACGGGGTCGCCTCGGCCGACGGGGGACGCAGCTCGAACGGCGCGCCCTCGTAGTAGTTGAAGTTGTTCCAGAAGATGTCGTTGCCGGTGATGACGTTGTCCTCCTCCGGCGCGTACTTCTCCGACGTCAGCGCGTTCGGCGCCAGCCCGGTGCCGTTGTTGTAGAAGCGCGACTTGGTGATCGTGACGTAGCGCATGTTCGTGCCCGACCAGCCGAGCACGTTGCCGTAGGACTCGATGTTGGTGACGAGCGTGCGCACCGGCTTGTCCTGCGGCGGCGTCTGCCCGATGTAGAAGCCGCCGTCGTTGTTCCATGCCGCGGTCGAGTCGCGCATGGTGCCGCCGATCGTGTTGAAGGCATAGATGCCGTACACGCCGCCGTGGATCGCCCGCAGGTTGGCGAACGTGTAGCCCTGCGCGTTGGTGACGAAGAACCCGTTCCCCTTGTAGTGGGTCGCGGTGAAGCCCTGGACGGTGACCTCGTCGGCGTTGTTGATGAGCAGCGCGTTCTGGGGCGCGGCGCCTTTCAGGCCCTTGACGTCGATGACGACCTTCGACGGATCGTTGACGTTGCCGATCAGCTTGATGAAGCGCTTCTTCGGCCCGTTGATGCGCACGCCCTCGCGGTAGGTGCCGTCGGCGACGCGGATCGTGTCGCCGGCGCGGGCCTTGGCCACGGCCTTGTTGATCGTGTGGTACTTGCACTGCTTGGTCGGGCAGACCCGCAGCGTCTTGAACGGACCCTTCGGCTTCTTCTGGACCACACCCGGCTTGCCCGGCGGCGGATAGTTCACGGCCGCGGCGGGCGCCGCGGCGACCAGCGACGCGGCGGCGGTGAGCGTGATGGCTGTGCGAACGCGCACCTTTCCTCCTGACTAGGGATCGACGAGATACCAGCCGGTCATGCCGGCGTCCATGTGCGACATCACGTGGCAGTGGTAGAGCCAGCGGCCCGGGTTGTCCTCCGTCCAGCGCGCGGTCACCGACGTCATCGGGCCGAGGAGCTGGTTGTCGGTGAACGTCCCGTCGGCGGCGCGCCAGCGGTGGCCGTGGACGTGGAACGTGTGCAGCATGTCGTCGCCGCCGAACGTGTGAAACGCGACGACCTGGCCGACCTTGGCGCGGATCGTGGGCGTGTTGCCCGCCCCGACGCGGCCGTTGATGCACTCCAGGTTGCGCCGGATCTTCGTGATCGACGGCGAGAACTGGTGAAAGAACAGAAACGCCTCGACGTCGGGGGGCGGGGCGCCGCGCTCGCGCACGACGATGCTGCCGAACAGCCCACGATGCGTGTTGAGCATCTCGTTGGGCCCGTGGTCGTGGTAGGGCCAGACGCCGACGGAGTCCGGTGTCGCCTCCCACGTGTACGTGAACTCCTCCCCCGGCGCGATGAACCCGCCGACCCGCGTGTAGGCCCCGAGGTACGCGCCGTCGTAGTCGGGGGTGTAGCGCACGCCGTGCGGGTGCATCGTCACCGCCTGGCCGAACGTCTCGTCGCCGTTGCGGAAGTGCACGCGCAGGACGTCGCCGACCTCGGCCTCGAGCGTGGGGCCGGGGATGCTCGGCGGCGCGAGCGGTCGGGCGTAGCCCTCGCTCCACGGCCGATAGGCGAACGCGCGAAACCGCCGCGGCTTGGGGATGCGGTGATCCATGAACTGGTCCCAGCCGATCGGCGCGACATCCCACATCAGGCTCTTGGCCTCGATCCAGTACTCGCGCACCTGGCCGCCCGGCTGCGGCTCCGGCGTGCCGAACGTCAGCGCGTCGACCGCGTCCTTGGGGCTGTGCACGTCGCCGCCCACCGGCTTCTGCGCCCGCGCGGCGCTCGCCGCCGGCCGCTCGACCGCCCGCGCGGCGGCGTCGGCCGCCGCCACGTCGTCGGGGTTGCGCAGGACGACGGTCCGGCCGCCGATCGTGCAGATGAGTGCGGCGCCCCCAACTCCCAGGAACGCCCGTCGATCCAACCCCCGATGCATGCGAACGCCAACGTACACGAAACTCGTACTTGCGTACAAGTTTCCCGGTAGGTACGTTGCCGGACCATCGATGGAGGCGACAGGCACCGCTCCGGCGCGCCAGGCGCGCGGGTATGAGCGCGTCGAGCAGATCCTGCGCGCCACGCTCTCGGTGATCAGCCGCGGCGGCGTGGCCGCGGTGACGCACCGTACGGTGGCCGAGGAGGCCGGCGTCCCGCTCGGCTCCCTGACCTACTACTTCGCCTCCAAGCAGGACCTGTTGCGAGAGGCGCTGCGCCTCCATGTGGCCGAGGACGCCGGGCGCCTGCACGACCTCACCGCCGGCCTGGCCGCCCGCGGCGCCAGCGGTGAGGAGATCGTCGCGGCGTTCGCGCAGCAGTTCGCGGACGGCCATCCGGACATCGCCCAGTTCGAGCTCTACCTCGAGGCGGCGCGCGACCCCCAGCTGCGCGAGGTCGCCGCCGAGTCGCTGCGCGCGTACGCCGAGGTCGGCGAGTTCGCCATGCGCGCCGCCGGTATCCCCCAGGCCAAGCTGATGGCGGGCATCGTCGTCGCCACCATCGACGGCATCGGCATGCACCGCGCCGCCGCCGGCGACGAGGCGCCCGACGTGGACGCCGCGCTCGGCGTGCTGCTGCACGCGCTCAGCCGCCCGACGGACGCGTGAGCCCCGGGCGCAGCGGCGGATCGGTCAGGGCGCGTTGGGGCCGGGTCCTCGTTGCCGCGCTCGGGCGGCGGCGGCTCGCCCTCGCCCTCGTAGTCGGTGTCGGTGTCGAGGTAGCCGGCGTCCGACGTCAGCATGTCCGGATCGTCGGGTGGTTGGCGACTGGGCGCCGCCCAGCGGCCTCGCCGTGGCCGACGCGGTCGGCGCCGTGGTGGTCGGGGTCATGGATCAACGCTACCCGGCATGATCGCTGCGCAACACATGAGCACCGCCGCCCCCACCCGCGTCGCCATCGTCGACGTCGGCACGAACTCCACGCGCCTGCTGATCGCCGACGTCGCGCCCGACGGCACCATCGCCGAGGTCGACCGCCGCTCGACCGTCACCCGGCTCGGCGAGGGTCGATGCGACGGCGCGCTCGGCCGACGCCGCAATGGAGCGCGTCTTCGCGGTGCTGGCCGAGTACCGGGCCGCGATCGACGCCGCAGGATCGCCGCCGCGCGCGCGGTCATGACCAGCGCGGTGCGCGACGCGGCCAACGGCGCCGCGTTCGCCGCCGAGGTCGCGGCGCGCTACCGGCTCGACGCGAGCGAGCTCTCCGGCGACGAGGAGGCACGGCTGACGTTCCTGGGCGCGACGAGCGCGCGCTCCGTGAGCGGCCCACGCTCGTCGTCGACATCGGCGGCGGCTCGACCGAGCTCGTGATCGGGCAGGGCGACGAGCTGCGCTTCCACGTCTCGACCCAGGCCGGCGTCGTGCGCCAGAGCAGAGCGCCACCTCGCCTCGGACCCGCCCGCCGACCATGAGCTGCAGGCGCTCACCGACGACGTGCGCCGCGTGCTGACCGCCGCGGTGCCGCACGCACTGACCTACGTGCCCGACGTGGCGATCGCCGTGGCCGGGACCGCGACGAGCCTCGCCGCGATCGACCTCGACCTCGAGCCCTACGACCCGGCCCGGGTCGAAGGCCCACGTCCTCGAGCGGGCGACGTGCGAGATGCTGCTGGCCCGCCTGGCGGGCATGACGCTGGCCGAGCTTCGCCAGGTGCGCGGCCTGCATCCCGACCGGGCACCGACGATCGTCGCCGGGGCCGTGCTCCTCGTCGAGGCGTTGCGCCTGTTCCGCCTCGAGCGCGTCGAGGTCACCGAGCACGACCTGCTCTACGGCGCCGCACTGGCGGCGGTGCGTCGGTAGCTGCCGTGAGAGACGGAAGCCGCCCACGAGGGACGGCTTCCGAAACGGCCCCGGCAGGACGGGCAGGGGTACGTGCCATGCAGGGGCCTGTTTGCGTGGCCCGGACGGCGGGAGGCGCCGACTCGATGCGGCTTCGCCCGAGCCTATGAGCCGGGCGGTTGGAGCAGCGCCATTGGCACAGACCCCATCACCCGACCCCGGCAGTATGGGGTCACCGGCGTTGACTGGACAATCGAACGAACGTCCAGTGGTGCGGCTCAGGCGAGATTGGCCCGCCGGGGATAGATCACGCTCGGGTCGGTGAGCACGTTGACAAGGGCCGGACGGCCCGCCGCGAACGCCCGCGCCAGCGCCGGCTTGAGCTCGTCGGGGGCGCGCACGAGCTCGCCGTGGCCGCCGAGCGCCTGCACGACCTCGTGGTACGGCGTCTCCGGGCGCAGCTCGGCGGCGACGGAGTAGCCGTAGAGGAACTCCATCGGGTGCTTCTCGAGGGCCCAGATCCCGTTGTTGCCCATCACCCCCACGACGTTGACGCCATGGCGGGCGAGCGTGTCGAACTCCATCGCGCTGAAGCCGAACGCGCCGTCGCCGAGCAGCAGCACGACCTGCTTGTCCGGCCGTGCGAGCTTGGCCGCCAGCGCGTAGCCGGGGCCGGCGCCCAGGCATCCGAACGGCCCCGGGTCCAGCCAGCAGCCCGGCTCGTAGGAGTCGATCACCCGCCCCGCATAGGAGACGAAGTCGCCGCCGTCGCCGATGATGATCGCGTCGCGGTCGATGACCTCCTGGAGATCGTGGTACAGGCGCATCGGGTGCAGCGGCGAACGGTCGTCGGCGAGCTCGGCCCGCTCGCTCTCGCGTCGATCGGTCTCCACGGCGCGCAAATGCGCCACCCACGCGCCCGTGTCGAGCGCGCCGCCGCCCAGCGCGCGCAGCGTCGCCGCGATCCCCCCGTAGAGCGTCACGTCGGGCGTGCGTGGCGGCGGGCGGTCGGTCTGCGCGCGGTCGACGAGCACGATCTTCGTGTCCTCGCCGAACGCGGCGCCGAACCCGAGCCGGAAGTCCATGGGCACGCCGACCACGAGCGCGACGTCGGCGCCCCGCAGCGCCGTGCTGCGCGCGCGAGAGAACGCGAGCTCGTCGTCGGCGGGCACGCAGCCGCGCGCCTGGCCGTTCGTGAAGACCGGGATGCGCAGCTCGGCGATCAGCTCGCGCAGCGCGACCTCGGCCCACGCCCAGTACAGGCCGGTGCCGGCCATGATCACCGGCCGCTTCGCGCCGCGCAGCAGCGCGATCGCCGCCTCGACGCCCTCGGCCGCGGGCGCCGCGAGCGGGTCGGGCAGCCGCGCGTCCGACGGCGGCTCCGCGTCGAGCTCCATGAACACGTAGTCGAGCGGGAAGTCCACGAACGTCGGGCCGGTCGGCGCTGACATCGCGGTGACCAGCGCCTCGTCGACCAGCGGTGGGATCTCCGCGGTCGACGCCGGCGTGCGCGCGCTCTTGGTCAGCGGCGCGACGAACGGCAGGTGGTCGACCTCCTGCAGCGAGCCCTGCCCCCAGCGCAGCGCGGGAGCGCGCCCGCCGAGGACGACGACCGGCGAGCCGTTCTGCTGCGCCGAGGCCAGCGCGCTCATGCCGTTCGTCACGCCCGGCCCGGCGGTGAGCGCGGCGACGCCCGGCTCGCGCGTGACCTTCGCCCAGCCCTCGGCGGCGAACGCGGCGGCTGACTCGTGGCGGGTGTCGACGAGGTCGATGCCCTCCGCGCGGCAGCCGTCGTAGATCGAGAAGAGGTGCCCACCGGAGAGGGTGAAGAGCTTGCGTACGCCGTGGGCCTTCAGCCGCTTGGCGACGAGGCGCCCACCGTGGAGCTTGGTTTCGGTCGTGGTCTCGGCGGCCATGCTCGCCAGGTTACATGAACGTTGACGTTCGCTGTCGAAGCGACGCGCCGCCCTCAGCCGGTGCAGCGCGATGCGGCGGCGTCGGCGACGCGGTGCTCGCCGTAGCGAACAGCGCCGGTCCGACCGGACCACCGGCATCGCGTCGACGCCGCGCGCGGCGAGCGCCTGGCCGGCGCGCGCGATCCCGAGGTCGTAGGCGGGATCGCCGGCAGCGGCCAGCGCCGGATCGAGCGCGAGGCCCGCGGCGGCCGCAGCCTCGGCGAGCACCTCCGGATCGTCGAGGTCGAACCCGCCGCAGAACGCCAGCCGCGACGCGGCCAGCACGAACGCGCCGCCGCGACCCTGCTGCGCGGCGTGCACGGCGGCGCGCATCGCCCGGGGCACGGCGGCGGGCGGCGGCTGGGGCCAGACGAGCGGCATGCGCAGCGCCTGGGCGCGCGCGTCCACGGTGGCGCGGGCCGCACGCGCCACCCCGGGCGGCCGGGCGGCCGGCTGCCACGTCACGCCGGCCAGCAGCCGCTCGACCGCTCGGAAGCGAGGTACGTCGCCGGATCGGCGAGGTCGAAGAAGAACGTCGCCCGCCGCTGACGCGCCACGGTGGCGCTGCGCCGGCGGCGCCGCGCACAGAAGTCGATGAGGGTGCCCACGAACGGCACCAACGCAGCCCGGACCGGAAACTGGCGCCGCGCCGCCTCGGCCCGCCACGGCACCAGCTTCATGCTCGACCGAGGCTTGACCGGAGCCGGTAAAGTTGCGCTGCGGTCCAGCAGCATCGGCAGGAGGCCCGACCATCCCCGCTGTTCCCCCACCCAAGCGGCACCCCTATGACCAGTGGGCCCCGGACGCGCGTGCGCTCGACCTCGTCGGCGACAAGTGGACGCTGCTGATCGTGCGCGACCTCGTCGCGGGCCCTCGCCGCTTCGTCGAGCTCCAGCGCGTGCTCCCGGGCATCTCGACCGAGCAGTTGCGGTCACGGCTGAACCGCATGGTCGCCGACGGGCTGCTCACCCGCTCGCGCTACCGCGAGGTCCCGCCGCGCGTGGACTACGAGCTGACCGAGCGCTCCCGCGAGCTCGTCCCGGTCATCGCCGCGCTGGCGCGCTGGGGCTACACGTGGGCGTGGGGCCCGCCGCGCGAGGGCGAGGCGGTCGACGTGGGCGCCGTGTTCCGGGCCGTCCCCGGCCTGTGCGCCGGCTCCGATGCCAGCGGCGTCGTGGAGTTGCGCGTCGACGGCCGCTCGTACTGCCTGACACTGCGCCCGGGCGGGGCCGGCCTGACCGAGGGCCCGCCCGACGACGCGCCCGACGCAACGATCGCCGGCACCGAGGCCGACTGGGTCGCCGCGCTCGGACCGGAGGGCCTGCGCGGCACGCTGAGCGTCACCGGCGACGTGTCGCTGGCCGCGACCGTGCTCGACGCGATCGCGCCAGCCGAGGCCCGGCCGTCGGCCCACGCGGCGTAGGCCCGCGCTCACGCGTCGCTGACCGTCACCCCGAGCGCAGCGGCGAACACGCCGGCCGCCTCGACGACGTCGGTCCACGGCATGCTCACCCCGTCCAGGCGCTCGATGCCGCGCAGGCCGTCGAGCCGGCAGCCGCGCAGCTCCACGCGCTGGAAGCGCGCGCCGCGCAGATCGACGCCGGCCAGGTCGCAGCGCTCGAACGAGACCTCGCGCAGGCGCGCGTCGGCGAAGTCGGCCTCGGTGAGCCGGCAGTCGACGAACGCGACGCGCTCCAGGCGCGTGTGGCGCATCGTGGCCAGGTCGGCGCCGCATCCGCTGACCGTGACGTCGCGCCACGCGCCGTCGGCCCACTGCAGCCCGGTCAGGCGGCAGCCGCGCAGCTCCACGCGCAGCAGCGCGGCCCGGTGAGCGCGCAGGTTGGCCAGGTTGGTCTGCTCGAGCCGGGCGTCGGTGAACCCGCCGCCCTCGAGCCGCGCGTCGGCGAGGTCGCCGCGCTCGAGCACGACCCGGCGCCACTCGACCGCGCGCAGCTTGGCGCCGGCGAGGGCGGCGTCGGCCATGCGCACGTCCTCGACGCGCTCCTCGAAGTTGAGGTCGTCCTCGGTGAGGCGGCGATCGGCGAGGTCGGTCGCGAGCCGCGGGGCGTGGAGCATGGCCCGCGGCAGCGTACGCGCGCAGTACCCCGGGGGAGTACCGCTAGACTGTGGGGCATGGCCACTCCCACCACGCGCGGCTACTCCGCGACCAAGGATCAGCTGACCAAGCGGCTGCGCCGCATCGAGGGCCAGGTCCGCGGCATCGAGCGCATGGTCGACGAGGACCGCTACTGCATCGACGTGCTCACGCAGATCTCGGCCGTGCAGGCCGCGCTGGACAAGGTGGCCCTCGGCCTGCTCGACGACCACGCCCACCACTGCGTGATGGGCGCCGAGGGCGAGCTGCGCGACGAGCGCACCGCCGAGCTCATGGGCGCCGTCGGGCGGCTCATGCGGCGCGGCTGAGCGCGCCCGCTCGGCCTCCCTCGCAGCCGTCGGCGACGGCGAGAATGGAGGCCCGAAGTGCCCGGGGTGGGATTCGAACCCACACGCCCCGTGGGGCAGCGGTTTTTAAGACCGCGTGACTATGCCATTCGTCTACCCGGGCGAGCAGCGCAACTCAGACCGCAACCTAATCGTTGCAGCAGTGTTCCCGCATCGGAACCGGTCGCCGCCCACATGGAAGTCTCCGCCCTCAAGCCTCACGCCCTCGCCGGCCTCCGCGGCCCCACCCCGCTGCTGCGCCTGCAGTCCGACGAGCGGCTGGTCGCGCTGACGCGCCGCGGCAACCAGGCGGCGTTCGAGACGCTCGTCGCCCGCTACAGCTCGCGGCTGCTGGCCTTCTGCCGCCACATGCTCAACTCGCGCGAGGACGCCGAGGACGTGCTGCAGGAGGTCTTCGCGGCGTCGTTCAACGCGATGGTGGCCGACGAGCGCCCCATCAACGTCCGGCCCTGGCTGTACCGGATCGCGCGCAACCGCTCGCTGAACCACCTGCGCCGCCAGACCGCGATCGGGGTGGACTCGATGGACGTCCACTTCGCCGAGAACGGCACGACAACCGCCGACAAGGTCCACAAGCGCGAGGAGTTCCGCCAGCTCGTCGGCGATGTCCAGGAGCTGCCCGAGACCCAGCGCACCGCGCTGCTGCTGCGCGAGATCGACGCGCTCTCCTACGAGCAGATCGCCGACGTCATGGAGACGACGGTCCCGTCGGTCAAGTCGCTGCTCGTGCGCGCACGGGTGTCGCTGGCCGAGATGTCCGAGGCACGCAAGCTGACGTGCGAGGAGGTGCGGTTCGAGCTCGGCGAGGTCGCCGAGGGCCTCAAGCGCACCAGCGCGCCCGTGCGCCGCCATCTGAAGACGTGCGATCGCTGCTCGGCCTTCCGCCAGCAGCTCAAGGACGCGAACAAGGCGCTCGCGGCAGTCATGCCAGTCGCGCCGCTGCGCTATTCTTCAAGAAGTTCGTCCTCGCCCAGCTCGGCACGACCTCCGCCGGCGGCGACGAGCGCTGCCTCCTTCGGCAGCGCCGCGGCAGCCACCACCACGTCGGCGGGCGCAGCGAGCGCGCTGTCGGCCGGCATGGGCACGATCGCCTCCCAGGACGGCGGCGACCCTGGCCGCGGCCGCGATCGTCGCCGGCGCGGCAGTCGAGGTCGACCACGCGACGAACCGGACGGCCCCGCAGTCCTCCGCACCCGTCCATGTCGCCGCGGCGCCGGCTCCGGCGCCCGCCCACTCCGGCGCCGGCCCCCGCGCCGATCCGCCAGCTCTTCGCCGCCCGCGGCCTATGAAGGCGATCGCCAAGCCCGAAGGCGCAGCCGACGACGGCGACCGAGACCACCGCGTCGACGACGCCCGACGACGATGCCCAGAAGGCGAAGCCTCGGCGACGACGCCGACCACGACCACGCCGACCACGACCACCTCGACGACAACGACCCTGACCACGACGGCGCTTGACCACCCAGGAGGGCGGCGGCGTGAGCATCGCCGACGGCGGCGACCACCTCGAAGCGCGGATCGGTTTCGAGCGTGCCCGCCAGACCTGCGCGAACGACCTCGTGGTCATCGACGATGAGCAGCCGCAGCGGGGGCGTCTCGAGGACCATCGTCTCCTATCAACCAAACGAACGGTAGAGAACAGAGACGAGCTTCGCCGACGGCGTGCAGGCTGTCAAGGGGCAACCGTGCGGTGGAGATCGGTGAGCTCCCCCGGTGGCGCGGGATGAGCCTGTCGCGGCCGGCGGCTCAGGGCCCCGGCTTGGCGCCCGACACGATCGTCGCCGCGTTGTCGCGACCGTCGATCGTCACGCCGTAGCGGCCCTTCTTGAGGCCCTCGACGGTCCCCGCCGCGCGCCCGCCCGCCGGCACCCGCACCGTCGTGCCCTCGAGCTGGAGCGTGTGCGGCCGGCCGTCCTTGGACACGCCGACGAGGCGGATCGTGAAGAACGCCGGGATCGCGACCTCGGACGGGCTCACGCCGGAGTCCGAGAACGTGAAGCGGGCCGGGATGCGGATGGGCTGCTCGTCGCCGGCGCCGCCGGGCTGGTCCTCGGGCGCGGGGGTCTGGGTCGACGGCGGCGCCGTCGCCGCCGGCGGGGCGGTCTGGGTCGGCGGCGGCGCTGTCGCGGCCGGCGGCGGCGTGGCCGGCGCGCTCGCCGCGGGCGGCGTCGTGGCGGGCGCGGACGTCGCCGCGTTCGTCGCCGACGAACCGCCGCCGCTGCCGCACCCACCGGCCGCGGTCGCGGCCCCGAGCGCCAGGGCCGCGGCCACCGCCGCTGCGGACCTACTGGCCAACGGAGAACAGCGCCTCGAGGTCGTGGCGCGAGAACGCCTCGAACGCGACCATCGTCTGCGTGCGCGCGACGCCGTCGACCTGCGCGATGCCGGCGGTGACGACGTCGGCGAGCTGCTCGTGGCGCGCCACGTGGACGATCACGACGAAGTCCCAGGCGCCGGTCACCGAGTACACCTGCCCGACGCCCTCGATCTCGGCCAGCCGGCCGCCCAGCTGCGCCATCGCGTCGCGCTCACCCTCGATCAGGACGATCGCGTGCGTCATGAGCTGTGCGTCTCCCCGGGCGCGAGCACCACGACCGCGGAGTCGGTCTCGCGCTCCACGTCGCTCTTGAACGCCTGGGCGTCGGTCTCGATCGGCGGGAACGTGTCGTAGTGGCACGGGATCACCGTCCGGGCCCCCACGAACCGGGCCGCCTCGACCGCGTCGTGGCGGTCCATCGTGAAGTGGCCGCCGATGCACATGAGCGCCACGTCGATCGGCGTGCGCCGCCCGACGAGCGCGAGGTCGCTGAACAGCGCGGTGTCGCCCAGGTGGTAGACGGTCGTGCCGCCGAGGTTGACGACCACGCCGGCCGGCGTGTTGACCGTCCCCTTCGGCGTCGTCGACGTATGCCAGGCGGGGACGTACTTCACCCAGCCCCAGTCGAACACGACGGTGCCGCCGAGGTTGGGGTTGTGCACCTCGTGGTCCTCGCCGAGATCACCGGCGAGCTCGTCCGCCAGCTCGACGAGGGCCACCACCGGTGCGCCGGTGCGCTGGGCGACCGGCACGACGTGCGCGGTGTGGTCCTGATGGCCGTGGGTGACGACGATGTGGGTCGGATCGACCTCGTCGGCCGAGACCGGCGCCTTCGGGTTGTACGGCGCCAGGAACGGGTCGATGAGCACGCGCGTGTCGCCGTCGGACAGCTCGAACGTCGCGTGGCCGAGATAGCGGATGTCCATGAAGTCGGTCCTCTCGTCGTCGTTTCAGCGGTTCGTCGCGCGACGGGCCGCGAGCTCGCGGGCCAGCTCGAAGCCGACCGCCACCCCCACCAGCATGCCGAGCCGGGTCTCGTCGGCCACGAGGGTCCGCAGCGCGGTCAGCCGCTGGGCCGGGTCCTCGGTCGTCACCGCGCGCATGATCTGCTGCTCGTGCGCCTCGCCGAACCAGCCGCCCTCGTCGAGCGCGGCGTTGAGCACGCGCTGCAGGCCGGGCGCGGCGTGCACGACGACCTCCTGGGCGTGACGGAAGCGCTCGGGGTCCTGGAGGGCGGCGACGGCCGCGTCGACCTCCTCGGCGGTGTAGTCCGGCTCGTCGGCCACCGGCGTTCAGTCCCGCGCCGGCAGCCGCATCAGCACGAGGCCGAGCACCAGCCCCACGACTGCCCCGGTCACCCCGGCGACGGCGTCGGCGATGTCGACCGCCACCGGCATCGCCAGCAGGACCGCGGCGATGACCGCCGTCCCGAGCAGATCGCCCTCCCACTCGTCGCCGCGCCGCCAGGCTGCCAGCACCGGGACGGCCCAGGCGCACAGCAGACCGAGGGCCAGGCCGTTGGAGCCCGCGGCAAGCTCACCGAGCTCCGAGGCCACGTACATGCCGCCTGCGCCGGCGATCACCGCGATGCCGAGGACGACGACGGGGCCGTGGCGGCGCTCGAGCATCGTCCCGAAGATGCCGATCGCCACCATGGTGGCGAACTGGTAGGCGCCGCCGGCGAAGATCGTGCCGCCGCCGCTGAGGTGCACGAACGGGGCGGTGAAGATGCGCCACCACTCGCCGTGGAGCTCCCCGACGACGATCGCGTTGATCGGATGGAAGGCGCCGGCGACCGCGGCGAGGTAGGCGAGGAAGGCCCCGGCGACGATCGCGATCGTGGCCACCGGCCGGCCCTCGGTGCGCAGGCCGGGCAGCTCGCCGGGACGCAGGCGCCCGAGCCGCGGCTTGCTCGAGCGGCGCGAGCGGCGCGGCTTGTCCGCGCCGGCCGGGGCGCCGCGCTCGATCTTCGGCGCACGCTTGCGGACCCGCTGACCGCAGTACGGGCACTCGGTCACATACGGGCTCACCTCGGACCCGCAGTTCTTGCAGACGACGAACAGATCGGCCCCGCGTGCCATGCACATCCGATGATACGCGGCCCCGGAAGCGTCGCGATCAGGCTGCGGTGGCCTCCACGATCTCCGCCATCACCTCACGCAGATCGTGGTTGGCCTCCCACACGGTGAGCTGGCGCGCGGCCCCGTTGCCTCGGGCCAGCAGATCCTCGATCGCGTCGAAGCCATCGACCGATCCGAGGTCCTGCGCGTGCTCGCGCAGGCGGTCCAGCAGCCGGCGCACGAGCTCGCGGGTCGCGATCCGATCGTTGGACGGAAGGTCGACGAGCTCGCCGTCGAGCCCGTGGCGCGAGGCCAGCCATTTGTTCTCGTCGAGCATCTCCCACGGGTAGTCCGTGAGGTGGCGGCCGGCGCGGTAGTGCTCGGCGAGCTCCTTGACCATCGCCTGCACGAGCGCGGTGATGCCGATCGTGTGCTCGATCCGGGTCTGCGAGTCCATCGCGCGGACCTCGACGGTGCCCAGCGTCGGATGCGGGCGCACGTCGTACCACAGCCACGTGTAGTCCTCGATCACGCCGGAGTGGACCATGAACTCGACCCGGCGCTCGTAGTCCTCCCAGCCCTCGTAGCGCGGCGGGATGCCGACCCGCGGGAACGCCCGGAAGATCGGGGTGCGGGTGGACTGCAGGCCGGTGGAGTCCGCGCGCCAGAACGGCGAGTTCGACGACAGCGCCAGCAGCGCCCCGACGTGGACGCGCATCCCGTTGGCCACGTGGATGGCCATGTCGGGGTCGTCGAGGCCGACGTGGACGTGCATGCCGAAGATGAGCTCCTGGCGCGCGACGAAGCGCAGCGCCGAGATGAGGTCGCGGTAGCGGGTGCGCCCGACGATCCGCTGGTCCTCCCACATGGCGAACGGGTGGGTGCCCGCCGAGCCGATGCACAGGCCCTTGGCCGCGCCGACCTCGCGCACCTGCGCGCGCAGCGCCCGTAGCTGGCGCTCGGTCTCGGCGATGCTGTCGCAGGGGTCGGTGGAGACCTCGAGCACCGACTCCATGAGCTCGGGCTTGATCGCGCCCTGGGGCGAGTCCTCGAGGAAGCTCTCGATCGCGTTGACGAGATCCATCGTCTCGGCATCGACGATCATGAGCTCCTCCTCCACGCCGATCGTGAAGTTGGGGCCGGTGAAGTGGTGCTTCATCGCTCGGCGGGGGAGCCTACCCGGGGTAGTCTGCGGATATCGACCCGATCTGACCACTAGAGGTGACCGTTGTGGCTGCAACCGAGATGACCACCACCCGCTTGGAGGAGCTGCTGGGCGAGGAGGCGGAGTCCCTGCTCAACCACGTCTGCTCCACCGTCGACAAGGCCAATCTACACCTGCCCGGCCCCGACTTCGTCGACCGAGTAATGGCCGACACCGACCGCTCGAGCAACGTGCTGCGCAACCTGGACTGGATGCTGCACTCGGGCCGCCTGTCCGGCACCGGCTACTACTCGATCCTGCCCGTCGACCAGGGCATCGAGCACTCCGGGGCGGCCTCGTTCGCGCCCAACCCGATCTACTTCGATCCCGGCAACCTCGTCGAGCTGGCGGTCGAGGGCGGCTGCAACGCGTTCGCCTCGACGATCGGCGTGATGGGCGCGGTCAGCCGCAAGTGGGCGCACAAGTTCCCGTTCATCGTCAAGCTCAACCACAACCAGCTGCTGACGTACCCCAACGAGTTCGACCAGACGATGTTCGCCACGGCACAGCGCGCGCACGAGCTGGGCGCGGCGGGCGTCGGCGCGACGATCTACTTCGGCTCCGAGGAGAGCAACCGCCAGATCGTCGAGGTCTCGCGCGCGTTCGAGGAGGCCCACCGCCTCGGCATGTTCACCGTCCTGTGGTGCTACCTGCGCAACCCGGCGTTCTAGAAGGACGGCGTCGACTACCACGTCTCCGCCGACCTGACCGGTCAGGCCAACCACATCGGCACGACGCTCGAGGCCGACATCATCAAGCAGAAGCTGCCCGAGAACAACGGCGGCTACGTCGCGATGGGCAAGGACTTCGGCAAGACGAGCAAGCTCGTCTACGACAAGCTGACGACCGACAACCCGATCGACCTGTGCCGCTGGCAGGTCGTCAACTGCTACCTCGGCCGCGCTCCCCTCATCAACAGCGGCGGCGCGTCGTCGGGCGCGACCGACCTCGCCGAGGCGGTCCGTACCGCGGTGGTCAACAAGCGCGCGGGCGGCTCGGGCCTGATCTCGGGCCGCAAGGCGTTCCAGCGGCCGATGGACGAGGGCATCGCGCTGCTCAACGCGATCCAGGACGTCTATCTCACCAGCGAGGTCACGATCGCCTAACGGGTGCCGACGCCGGCCAGCGGCCACCAAGGAGGGCATGCAGCCGCTGCCGGCGGGAGGCGGGTCCCCTACGGGCTTCGTTGCGCCTCTGCAACAGGGCGTGCGTCCCCGCCGCCGGGTGTGACACGGTGGCGGGGATGCCCCGTCGCGCCATCATCGTCGTCGCCGTCCTCGCCGCCGCGGTATTCGCCGCCCGGCTGGCCGCGCAGCGCTCCGGCGACGCGCCCAAGGGCGTCGAGGGCGCGGTCACGCGCGTCGTCGACGGCGACACGATCCACGTCGACGTCGGCGGCACCGACGAGACCGTGCGCTACATCGGCATCGACACGCCCGAGTCGGTCAAGCCGGGCACGCCGGTCCAGTGCTTCGCCAAGCGCGCGGCCGCGCACAACCGGCGGCTCGTGGGCGGCGGCCAGGTGCGCCTGCGCTTCGACGTCGAGCGCCGCGACCGCTACGGTCGCCTGCTCGCCTACGTCTACCGCGCCGGCGACGGCACGTTCGTCAACGCCGCGCTCGTGCGCGACGGCTACGCCCGGACGCTGACCGTCCCGCCCAACGTGCGCTTCGCGGACCGCTTCGCGACGCTGGCCCGCACGGCGCGGGAGGCGCGGCGCGGCCTGTGGCGCGTCTGCTGAGGGCTCGTTGACCATAACGGCGAGCTACGCTCTGCGGCGATGGCCATGCGAATGCGCCAGAGCCTCGCCGAGCTCGAGCGAGCGTTCGTCGAGGAATCAGCGGAGGACCGCGAGCGCCGCCAGGAGCTGCGCCAGCGGGCGATCGACCGCTCGCGACGGCGCAGCATCCAGCGCCGCCACCGTCACGGCTCGGTCCGCTTCGTGCTGCTGGTCCTCGTGCTCATCGCCACCGCTGTCGGCGTGACGATCGGCATGTTCGAGATCCTCTTCATCGTGATGGGCTGAGAGACGGCGGTCCCGCACCGCCGACCCCTCGCAGCTCCTACGCCTCGCCGAGCTTGCGCAGCTCGTCGTCCACCTGCGCTCGCAGGCCGCCGGCCGGCTCGCGCCGCCCGTCGGCCGCCGCCACCCCGACACCCCCGCGCTCTTCCTGGATCTCCAGGTAGACCTCCTTGCGGAAGACCGGGATGTCGCGAGGCGCCTGGATGCCGATGCGCACCTTCTCGCCCATGATGGACAGCACGGAGACCTCGATGTCGTCTCCGATCATGATGCTCTGGTTGGACTTGCGTGTCAGAACCAGCATCTGGACTGGCACCTCCCTGCCTTAGGCACTCGTATCCGGGACGGCCTCCCCGTCCCGATGGATGATGAAACGTGCGGGTGTCCGAGAACTTTCGCTAGGGTCCGGCCCTCATGGCACGCCGCTCATTGCGTCCCCATCTCAATCAGATTCGCACATGGGTGCGTCAAGGTCGAACCGATGCGTGGATTGCGCACCAACTCGAGGTGACCGTCCAGCAGATCGAGGCCTTCAGGCGCGAGAACGATCTGACCGCCGATATGCCCGACAACGGCGACGGCGCTCCCGCCGTCGACTTCGACGACGAGATCGATCTGCGCGCGGAGGACGACGCGCTCATCGCCGCCGAGCTCGAGGCCGAGCAGGAAGACGAGGCGGACTCCGAGGACAAGCCGAGCAGCTCGCGCCGCCGCGGCCGCCGTGGTCGCGGCCGCCGCAACGGCGCGCAGGGCTCGGCCAGCGTCCTCGAGGGCACCTTCGACCATGGCGAGGAGGGCTACGGGCTGTGGCTCGACCCCGCCGTCGAGGACAACCCGGTCTACGCCGAGCACTGGGCGGGCCACCGCCCGGTCGAGGTGACGATCGAGTCCGACCAGATCGTCATCCGCCGCGCATCGGTGGACGGCGAAGACGAGGACTGACGACCCCACCGGCTGGGCCCGCATCCGGGCCTTCGACCTCGCCCTGCGGGCGCGGGCCGCGACGCGTGCGCCAACCGCCTGCGGTTGGGCGTTTCGCTTCTCGACCCCCGCGTTCTGGGACCTGAACTTCGTCTACGTCGAACGCGCGGCGACGCCGACGGCCGAGCTCGTGGCCGACGCCGACGCCGCGCTGGCCGGCCTCGGGCACCGGATGCTCATCGTCGACGAGCCGGCCGACGTGACGCGGCTGGCGGCGGATCTCGCCCGCGACGGCTGGACGATCGAGCGTCACGTCGCGATGCGGGCGGGCGCCGTGCCTGCCGGCCGCACGCCGCGCCGGCCGGTCCGCGAGGTCCCGGCGCCCGACATCGTCCTCGCGCGCCGGGCGGCCACCCGCGAGGACGGCTTCGACGAGGCGACGATCGCCGCGATCGAGATCGCCGACCTGGTGGTCGGGCGCGCGATGGCCGAGCGGGCGTTCGCCTCGGTCGCGCCGGACGGCTCGATCGCCGCGATCGCCAAGCTCTACAGCGACGGGACGGTCGGCCAGATCGAGGACGTCCAGACGCGCCGCGCGCACCGCGGGCAGGGCCACGCGCAGTCGGTCGTGCTCGCCGCGCTGGCCGCATCGCGGCGCGCCGGGCACGAGCTGACCTTCCTGTGGGCCGACGAGGACGACTGGCCGCAGGGGCTGTACCGCAAGCTCGGCTTCACGATGGCCGGACGCCGCTGGCGCTTCCGGCGCGTGGTCACTCGCTGAGGCGCCGGCCCCCGGCGTAGTCGCTGGCGCCGCGCAGGTAGCGGTGGAAGGCGGCGTCGGCGACGATCGCGGCGTCCCACGCCCATGGCGCATCCGGCGCCACCCGCTGGGCGATCTCCAGGCACCAGTCGGTGCCCTGGTCGTAATGGCAGGCGAGCTCGTCGACCGTGAACGTGATCCCGATGCGCCGGCGCAGCTCGGCCATCAGCGCCTCGACCACGCGCTCCATGGCCAGGCGCTCGTCGGGGGCCGCGCTCTGCACGGCCCGGTCGCCGGCGCGCCAGTCGAACACCGCGGTCTCGTAGGGCATCGAGTGCAGCGTAGCCACGCCCGGCCCGGCCGCGGCGCTCAGCCCGCGGGCAGGTCCTCGATGACGTAGGCCTTCTCGCCGGGCATCACGTAGCCGAGCTTGCGCGCCTCGCGCTCGAGCGTCTCGGGCTGGCGCAGCGCCCGCTGGCGCGCCAGCAGCCGGTCGTGCTCGCGCTGCAGGCGCTCGACCGCGGCGCGCTTGGCCTTCGACTCGCCCAGCGCCGACCAGTACGACCGCGCGGGGCCGATGTAGAGGGCGACGATCCCGACCAGCACGCACAGCAGCGCGACGCGCCCCATCCGGTCCCAGCGAATTCGATGCATCCGCTGGAACCGTTCGGGGACGCGCCCGGGATTCCTGCGCGGATGGCCTACGGGCGGAACGCGGAGCGCCCGGGGAACGTGGCGTCGGCGCCGAGCTGCTCCTCGATGCGCAGCAGCTGGTTGTACTTGGCCACGCGGTCGCTGCGCGACGGCGCGCCGGTCTTGATCTGCCCGCAGCCGGTGGCGACGGCGAGGTCGGCGATCGTCACGTCCTCGGTCTCGCCGGAACGGTGCGACATGACCGCCGTGTAGCCGGCCTCGCGGGCGGTGGCGATGGCGTCCAGCGTCTCGGTCAGCGTGCCGATCTGGTTGACCTTGACGAGGATCGAGTTGGCGACGCCCAGCTCGATGCCGCGCTTCAGGCGCTGCGTGTTGGTGACGAACAGGTCGTCGCCGACGAGCTGGACGCGGTCGCCGATGCGCTCGGTCAGCGCCTTCCAGCCGTCCCAGTCCTCCTCGTCCATGCCGTCCTCGATGGACAGGATCGGGTAGCGGTCGCACAGGTCGGCCCAGTAGCCGGCCAGCTCGCCGCTGGACAGCTTGCGGCCCTCGTGCTCGAGGTCGTAGACCCCGCCGGCGTACAGCTCGGAGGTCGCCGGGTCCATCGCGATCGCGACGTCGTCGCCGGGCGTGTAGCCGGCCGCCTCGATGCCCTCGATCAGCACCTGCAGCGCCGCCTCGTTGGACTCGAGGTTCGGCGCGAAGCCGCCCTCGTCGCCGACCGCGGTGGCCAGCCCGCGGGCGTGCAGCGTCCGCTTGAGCGCGTGGAAGACCTCGGCGCCCATGCGCAGGCCCTCGGCGAACGTGGGCGCGCCGGCCGGGACGATCATGAACTCCTGGAAGTCGACCGAGTTGTCGGCGTGGGCGCCGCCGTTGAGCACGTTCATCATCGGCACGGGCAGCACGTGCGCCGCCTCGCCGCCCAGGTAGCGCCACAGCGGCAGCCCCTCCTCGGCCGCGGCGGCGTGCGCGGCGGCCAGCGACACGCCGAGCACCGCGTTGGCGCCCAGGCGCGACTTGTTCGGCGTGCCGTCGAGGTCGATCATCGTGCGGTCCAGGCCCGCCTGGTCGGTCGCGTCGCGCCCGTGCACGGCCTGGGCGATCTCGCCGTTGACGTTGGCCACCGCGTTGGAGACCCCCTTGCCCAGCCAGCGCTCGCCGCCGTCGCGCAGCTCGGTGGCCTCGAACTCGCCCGTCGACGCCCCGGAGGGCACCGCGGCGCGGCCGGTGGCGCCGGAGCGCAGGCTGACCTCGACCTCGACGGTCGGGTTGCCGCGGGAGTCGAGGATCTGACGGGCGTGGACCTTCTCGATCTGGCTCATGGGTTCTCCGGTGTCTGCTGGGTGTGCTCGTTCAGGAGCGCCTGGGCGTACAGGCCCAGCCGCTGGTCGTCGGTCAGGTCGCTCCAGCTCGTCCCCGCCGCCTCGGCCAGCGCCACCGCCGCCTCGACGCGCGCCCGGAAGCGGGCGGCGGAGGCACGGACGGCGAGCTCGGGGTCGATGCGCTGCTTGCGGGCCACGTTGACGAGCGCGAACAGGGCATCCCCGACGGTCTCCGGCGACGGCGCCGCCTCGACCTGGTCGAGCGCGGCGCGGGCGGCCTCCAGGGCCGCCGGAGCGTCGAGCGGGTCCAGGCCGCTGGAGGCCGCGCGGCGCTGCACCTTGCGCGCCAGCAGCGGGCCCGGGAGGTTCTCGGGCACCTCGGCGAAGACGCCGCGCTCGCGGTCGGCCTCGCCCTCCTTGATGCGGTCCCAGTTGCGCAGGACCTGTCCGGAGGTGAGGCCGCTCCGCGAGGCATCCGGCCTCGCGTTCTGATGGTGTGGTTCGGCATCCGGCCTCACTTGATCCTCGACGGTCCCGAACACGTGCGGGTGGCGGCGGATGAGCTTCTGGCGGCAGTGCTCGGCGACTGCGGCCAGGTCCCCCGCCCCGCGCTCCTCGAGCAGCAGCGACAGGAAGTGGACCTGGAAGAGCACGTCGCCGAGCTCGTCGAGCAGCTTGCGGTCGTCGCCGCGGCCGGCGGCGTCGGCCAGCTCGTAGGCCTCCTCGACGGTGTGCGGGACGATCGAGCGCTCGTCCTGCTCGCGATCCCACGGGCACTCGCGCCGCAGCCGGCGCGTCAGGTCGTCGAGCCGGCCCAGGGCCTCGGTGATCTCGTCGCGCTCCGCCACCGCCGGGAGGATATGTGGCCGGGGGCCGCTACCCCGTCGTCGAGGGCTGCGTCGTCGCCCGCCGGCCGCCGGCGTCGTGTTCGTCTTCGGCGGCGGCGCGTTGTGGCAGTCCTGGGTGACGAAGCCCTGGCGGCAGGCCGTGTCCGCCTTGAAGCGCTTCTGGAAGTCCTTGACGAACGAGTCCAGCGCCTTCTGCTGGCCCTGAGACTGCAGGAGCTGGCGGATCGTGGCCGACGCCTGCTGCTGGGTCTGCTGGTTGGCCGGCGTGATCTTCTCGACCTCGTAGACGTACCAGCCGAACTGCGTCTTGACCGGACCGCCGAGCTCGCCCTTCTTCGCGCTGAACAGCGCATCGTCGAGCGCCTGCTCCTGCTGGCCCTTGGCGATGCCCGACAGCAGGCCGCCCTGCTTCTTGGAGGCCTGGTCGATCGAGTACTGCTTGGCCACCTTGCTCCAGCTCTGGCCGCTCTCGAGCGCCTGCTTGGCCTGGTTGGCCTCGGCCTCGGTCTTGGTCAGCACGATGCGCACGTCGCGGGTCTCCGGCGTGGCGAAGCGCTGCTTGTTCTTGTTGTAGTAGCTGGTGATCTGGGCGTCGGTGATCTTGTCCTTGCCCTTGATGACCTGGTCGCGCAGCTTGTTGCTCAGCGAGTCGAGCTTGACCCGGAAGAGGATGTCCTGCTCGGTCATGCCCGAGGTCTTCAGGAACTTCTGGTAGTCGGACTCCTTGGGGAACGACTGCTCCTTGGTCTTCTTGAAGTCCTTCTGGAGCTGCTCGTCGGTGAGCTTGATGTCGCGCTCGGCGGCCTCCTGCTGGATCCACTGGGCCGAGATCAGGAACGACATGACCTGGTCGCGCAGCGACTCGTACTCCTGCCGGCACTGCGCCTTGTACTGGGCATCGGTCGTCGTCGGCTGGCCCTTGGCCGGCTTGGGCGCGTTCTGCTTCTTCTGCGCGATGCACTCCGTGAAGTCCGGCGGCACGGGGACCTTGACGGCCTGCGCCTTGGCGCCCGACTGCTGGGCCGACGACACCGCCGCCACGTTCATCCAGTGGTTGAAGTCGTCCTTGGTGATCGACACGTCGCCCACCTGGGCGACGGCGTTGCCGGGCAGGTCGGCGTTGTCGTCGCCGCCGCCACAGGCCGTCAGGCCGACGGCGAGCAGGGCGACGAGGCCGATGGGCAGCAGGAGGCGGAGCGTCGAGCGCATAGGGCGCGAGAGGGTAGCGGAAGGCAGGCGCATCGCCCGCAGGGTGGCGGGGGTTCCTGAACCGCGGATCAAGCCGCTTCCCGCGTCACCGACAACAGGACGTCGGCGGCCTGGACGACCGCGGGGAAGCGCTGCTGGGGGTCGTCGGGCACCCGCACCGACAGCTGCGACTTGCCCGACTCGTACAGCGCGCCCGGGATCTGCTCGCGCACCTTCTTGGCCCGCACGGAGTCGAGCTCGATCGGCGTCACCGCCAGCCGGCCGCCGCGGAACGTCACCGCCTGCGCCCCGGCCTGCCCGAGCTTGATGCGCGCCTGCTGCAGCGAGATGAGGTTGGCCAGCGGCTCGGGCACCGGCCCGAAGCGATCCTCGAGCTCGTCGCGCAGCAGCGCCAGGTCGGCGATCTCGGCGGCGCCGGCGATCCGCCGGTGCACGTCGATCTTGGCCTGCTCGTAGGGCACGTAGTCGGCCGGGACGTACGCGTCGACGTTGACGTCCAGGCGCACCGGCTCGGGCAGGTCCTCGGCCATCCCTTCCGCGGCGCTCACCGCCTCGTCGAGCATCTGCAGGTACAGCTCGAAGCCGAGCGCGGCGACGTGGCCGGACTGCTCGTCGCCCAGCAGGTTGCCGGCGCCGCGGATCTCGAGGTCGCGCATCGCGATCTTGAAGCCGGCGCCGAGCTCGGTGTAGTCCGACAGCGCGGCGAGCCGCTGCGCCGCCTCGCCGGTGAGCACGTCCGCGCTCGGGTACAGCAGGTAGGCGTAGGCGCGCTCCCGCGAGCGCCCGACCCGCCCGCGGATCTGGTAGAGCTGGGCGAGCCCGAAGGCATCCGCGCGCTCGACGACCAGCGTGTTCGCCTGCGGGATGTCGATGCCCGACTCGATGATCGACGTGGCCACGAGCACGTCGGCCTCGCCGCGCAGGAACGACAGCATGCGCTGCTCGAGCTCGTCGGAGTCGAGCTGGCCGTGGCCGACCTCGAAGGTCAGCCCCGGGCACAGCGCCCGCAGGCGCTCGGCCGTCTCGTCGATCGTCTCGACCCGGTTGTGCAGGAAGAACGCCTGGCCGCCGCGCCGCTTCTCGCGCTCGAGCGCCTGGCGGACGAGCTCCTCGTCGTACTCGCCGACGTAGGTCTTGACCGGCCGGCGCCCCTCCGGCGGCGTCTCGATGACCGAGATGTCGCGCACGCCCGCCAGCGACATCTGCAGCGTGCGCGGGATCGGCGTCGCGCTCATCGCGATGACGTCCACGCGCAGCTTGAGCTGGCGCAGCAGCTCCTTCTGCTTGACGCCGAAGCGCTGCTCCTCGTCGACGATCAGCAGGCCGAGGTCCTTCGGGCGCACGTCACGCGACAGCAGGCGGTGCGTGCCGATGAGGATGTCGACCTTGCCCGCGTTGAAGCGGGCCACCGCCTCGCGCTGCTCCTGGGCCGAGCGGAAGCGGCTGACGTGCTCGATCGTGAACGGGTAGTCGCGCAGGCGCTCGGAGAACGTGCCGAAGTGCTGCTGGGCGAGGATCGTCGTCGGCACGAGCATGAGCACCTGCTTGCCGCCCTCGACCGCCTTGAACGCGGCGCGCAGCGCGACCTCGGTCTTGCCGTAGCCGACGTCGCCGCAGATCAGGCGATCCATCGGCCGCGCGGTCTCCATGTCGGCCTTGACCATCTCGATCGCCTCGCGCTGGTCGGCGGTCTCGGTGTGCGGGAACTTCGCCTCGAAGTCGATGAGCCAGTCGCCGTCGGGCTCGAAGGCGTGGCCGCTGCGGCGCTTGCGCTCGGCGTACAGGTTGAGCAGCTCGCCGGCCAGCTCTTGGGCGGCGCGGCGGGCGCGCGCCTTGATCGTGTCCCAGCGGGTGCCGCCGAGCTTGGACAGGGGCGGGTGCTCGCCGCCCGCGCCGACGTAGCGCGAGATCTTCGCCAGCTGCTCGGTGGGCACGAAGACGCGGTCGGCGCCCGCGTACTCGAGCAGCAGGTAGTCGCGGGTGACGCCGGCGACGGTGCGCGTGTCGAAGCCGGCGAAGCGGGCGATGCCGTGGTCCTCGTGGACGACGATGTCGCCGGTGCGCAGGTCGGCGAAGGAGCGCAGCACGCCGCGCCGGCCCGAGAATCCATCCCCACCCACCCCGGACGGCTCGGCGCGGCGGCGGCGGATCAGCCGGTGCTCGGGGATGACGGCGAGCTTCAGGCTCGGGGCGAGGAAGCCGTCGCGCAGCGCGGCGGTGGCGAACTGGAGGGAGGCGTCGTGGACCGGCACGCCGTCCAGCCAGCCGGCCTTCAACCGGGCCAGGTTGTAGGCGGCGCGCTCGCCCTCGCCGTGGCGCGCCCACGTGACGATCGTGCGGTAGCCAGAGCGCACGAGCTTCTCCAGCTCGGCCTCGGCCTCCTTGAGCGAGCGCGATCCGGTGTCGGCGGCCTGGGCGCGCAGCTCGATCGGCTGGTCGGCGGCGATGGCCGACAGCCGCACGCGCGCGCGCTCGTCCAGCGCGGCCTCGATCGCCTCGGGCCTGACGTAGAGGTCGTGGGCGTCCTCGGCCTTCAGCGCGGCGCAGACGTCCTGCCAGTGGTCGGCCAGCGCGGGGCGGATCTCCTCCTCGGCGGCGATGAGCACGAGCGCGTCGCCGGGCGCGAGGTCGAGGAAGGCACAGAAGCGGTCGACGGGCAGCAGCTCCGCCATCAGACCACCCGCGAAACCCGGCTCGTCACCGTCGTCGCCGCCGCGCGGGCGGTGCCCTGGCCGCTCCTCCTCGCTGGAGAGCGCGGCGATCTCGGCCAGCTCGCGGTGCTCGGGCGCCAGCTCGGCCGCGGGCGCGATCTCGACCTGCTCGGCGTCGCCGAGCGAGCGCTGCGTGAACGTGCTGAACCAGCGCAGCGACTCGATCTCGATGTCGAAGAGGTCGACGCGCACCGCGCGGTCCTCGGTGGCCGGGTAGACGTCGAGGATGCCGCCGCGCACGGCGAACTGGCCGCGGTCGGAGACCTGGTCGACGCGCTCGTAGCCGGCGTCGGCGAGCTGCCCGGCGAACTCGTCGACGTCGAGCAGGTCGCCGACGGCCAGGTGCAGCGAGTGCGGGCGCAGCTCGGGGTCTGGGACCTTCTCCGACAGCGCGACGGCGGAGACGACGACGACCGGCGCGTCGTGCGTGGTCACCTCCGCGGGGCGTCCGGCCCCGCGTTCTGACTTCGCCGGTCTTCCTTCGGTCGCCCGTGACTGGTCGAGCAGCGCGTCGAGCGCCGCGACCCGCAGGCCGACGAGGTGCGGCGGCGGCGCGAGGTGCGACTCGTAGGCGACGCCGCGGCTCGGGTAGAAGCGCACGCGGCGCGGCGCCAGCCACCCACGCAGGTCGGCCGCCAGGTCGCGGGCCTGGCGGTCGTCGCCGGCCACCACGATCGCCGGCGTCGACGCGTCCTGGTCGGCCAGCGCCGCCAGCACGTAGGGCCGCAGCGACGACGACGCGAACGCGCGCCCGCCGTCGCGGACCAGCGTGGCGGCGCCGGGGTCGTCGTCGATGAGGGAGAGAAGGGGTCTGAGGGCCATCCGCGCGCACGCCGACCGCCCGCGCTGGCGGCGCGGCCGGGGTGTGCGACGAGTCTACGAAAGCGCCGCGCCCGGCCCCGCGCCGCCACGCCACCCACCCCGCCGCGCCACCCACCCCGCGCCGCGGTCCGCGTCATCGACCGTCGACTTCCTCGGCCTCAGCCCGAGGAGCTCGACGCTCGGTGCGTCCGGGGGCGGTCTCGCCCGGCACGATGCGCTCGGTGGGTCAGGGGGCCGTCTCGCCGAGCACGATGCGCTCGGCGACGTCCGCGGCGCGCTGGACGAGCTGCGCCACGTCGGCCTTGTCCTGGCGCCAGCGGCCGAGCACGTAGCCGGCCACGATGTCGGGGTCGGTCGAGTCCGGCCGCCCCACCCCGATGCGCACGCGCGCGAAGCCGGCGCCGCCCAGCTCGCGCCGCAGCGACTTCAGCCCGTTGTGGCCGGCCAGCCCGCCGCCCACGCGGGTGCGGATCTCGCCGAAGGGCAGGTCGATGTCGTCGTGGATGACGAGCACGCGGTCGAGCTCGGCCGCCAGCGCGCCGCGCGCGGGCCCGACCGAGCGGCCCGCGTCGTTCATGTACGTCTGCGGCAGCAGCACGGCCACCCGGGGACCGGGTGGGTGGGCCGAATCAATCCGGCCGTCGGTGATCAGCCCGGCGTACTTCTTCTTGGCCCGCGGCAGGTCCCAGCGGCGCGCGAGCTCGGCCGCGACCTCGAAGCCGACGTTGTGCGGCGTGTACGCGTACTCCGAGCCGGGGTTGCCCAGCCCGACGACGAGCCAGTCGACGGGCACGGCGGATGGTCTTACTCGGAGGCGGATTCGCCCTCGGCGGCGGCCTCGCCGCCACCGCCGGCTTCGGCGGCGGGCGCTTCGCCCTCGCCGACGCGCTCGGTCTCGGTCTCGATCTCTTCCTCGACTTCGACCGCCAGGCGCGGCGGCGTCAGCGTAGCGACGACCGTCTCGCCCGGGGTGGCGTCGACGATGGTGACGCCAGGCGGCGCGCTGAGCGCATCGAGGAAGACCACGTCGTTCATCGCCAGGCCGGAGACGTCGTGGACGATCGACTCGGGGATCTCGGTCGGCAGCGCCTCGATCGTCACCTCGCGGGTGACCTGCTCGAGCACGCCGCCCTCGCGGACGCCCGGGGCGTCGTCGCCGCCGGTGAGCTCGATCGCCACCACCGTCTGGATGGCCACGTCGAGGCGGACGCGCAGGAAGTCGATGTGCATCGTCTCGCCGCGCACCGGGTGATGGTCGGCGTGCTTGACGACGGCCGAGCTGCTGTGCCCGTCCAGGGACAGATCGAAGACGGCGCCCTGCGCGGCCAGCGCCAGGCGCAGATCGCGGGCGTCGACGTCGAACGCGACGGGGTCCTCCCCGCCGCCGTACAGGACGCCGGGAACACGACCCTCGCGGCGCAGCCGACGCGCGGCGCGAGAGCCCTCGGAGGAGCGCGGACGCGCTTCGAGCTTGGTCGCAGAGGTCTTGGCCATGGGACGGACGATGGTAGCGGCCGGTCAGCTCACCGCAGCTGCCGATACGCCTTGTACATCTGCGCCACCACGTCGTAGGCCGGCTTCTTCGCGCCATCGAGCGTGATGAGCCCCTTCTGGTGCAGCGGCGACGTCGGCCACGGGTTGCTGCCGTCCCAGCCCGGGCGGATCCGGAACTCCTGGATCGTCCAGTACAGCGCGCCCGCCAGCCACGGCTTGGTGTCGAAGATCGTGAGCATGTCGCGCACCCACTGGGCCTGGAAGGCGTAGGTGCCCTTCTCGTCGGCCGGCCCGTCGCGGTTGGCCTCGGCACCCCACTCCGTCGCGATGATCGCCTTGCCGCGATAGCAGCGGTGCAGGCTGTCGAGGTAGCTCGACAGGAGCGTGCGGTCGGAGATCTCGCCCAGCCGCCCGAGGTACCAGCCGAAGTACAGGTTCACCCCCAGCACCTGCAGCGGCGCGTAGCCCTTCTGGCAGCCGGTGGACGGGTAGCCGGCGAACGCGATGCCGACCGGCCGGGTCGGGTCGAGCGATCTCGCGGTGCGCGCCGCGCGCGCGATGTACGCCGTCTGGAAGCGCCCGACCGTCGCGTTGAGCTCGTTGCCGATCGACCACACGACGATCGACGGGTGGTTGCCGTTGTCGATGACGTTGTCGCGCAGCTGGGCGTCGGCGCGGGCGAGCACGGTGCCGTTCGTCAGGTAGGTCGTCTTGACCTGGTAGAAGGGGATCTCCGACCAGACGAGCAGTCCGCGGCGGTCGGCCTCCTCGTACATCTGCGGGTGCAGCGGGTAGTGCGCGCGGATCATCGTGCCGCCCGCCTGCTGGATCCAGTCGAGGATGCGGTTGCGGTCGGCGTTGTCCAGCGCCGAGCCCTTGTCCGGCGTGTCCTCGTGCAGCGCCATGCCGCGGGCGTTGAGCGTGCGCCCGTTGAGCAGGAACGTGCCGCTGCCGGTGACGCGCAGCTGGCGGATGCCGGTCCGCACGGCGTAGCGCTGCACGCGCCGGCCGCCGACGGAGGCGTCGATCGACGCGTCGTACAGCGTTGGGCTCTGGGGCGACCACAGCCGGGGGTTGCGCACGGTCAGCGAGCCGCTGACCGTGCGCGACGCGCCGCCGCCCAGCGCCACGGTGCCCAGGCGCACGCGCTGGGAGCCGAAGCGGCCGGTGAGCGCCGCGCGCACCGCGTGGGCCGAGAGGTTGCGCGCCCGGGCCCGGAACAGCACCTGGGCCGGGCCGCGCACGTTGGGCAGCCGCGGCAGGATCTGCACGTCCTCGAGGTCCACGCGGTCGACCTCGCGCAGGTAGACCTCGCGCAGGATGCCGCCGTACGGCCACCAGCCCGCGTTGGGCACGCCGCGCGAGCTCAGCCGCTGGTAGGGCACGTCGAACGCGTGCGTCTTGGAGTCCGTGCGCACGAGCAGCGTGTTCGTGCCGCGCCGCAGCCACCGCGACGGGATGACGAGCTCGAAGGGCAGGAACGCGCCGACGTGGCTGCCGAGCCGGTGGCCGTTGATCGACACCGAGGAGCGGAAGTTCACCGACTCGAAGCGCACGACCCAGCTGCGGTTGCTCGGCGCGCGCGGGAGCGTGAACTGCTTGCGGTAGTAGGCGATCCCGCCCAGGTAGCTGCGCAGGTCGTCGCCCTTGTTCCACGCGTACGGGACGGTGATGTCCTGCCAGGCGCCGTTGCCGGTGCGCAGCTGCCACGTGCCGCCCAGCAGGTAGCGGCCGCTGGGGCCGTCGTGGTAGAGCGCGCCCCGGGTCGGCACGTCGGCCTGCGCGACGGACACCCAGGCCAGCACGGCGAAGACGACGAGGTAGGCGAGGAGGCAGGGGCGGCGCAGCATCTGAGGACCGGGGCAGGAACACCGGCCGACGTCTGTTGTTGCGCTCCCGCGCGCTCCGCGCCGGCGGTCCTGCTCAGGTCGGTGAGGCTAACGCAGACGGCGGCGGTCTACAGCAGCGGCGGCGGGTCCTCGCCGTTGAGCTCGAGGAAGCGCACGACCGACGCCTCCTGATGCTCGAGGCGCTCAGCCGTCTCCAGCGCGTGTGCGGCCGCGCGCTCGAGGAAGTCCTCCAGGCAGCGCTCGGGATCGTCGGGCAGCGGGTAGATCCAGGCGACGTCGGGCTGGGCGAGCGCGATGCCCATCGGCGGGCGCCCCTCGGCCAGCGTCCGCGCGCCGCACACGGGCGCGACGGTGATCTGGCGCTCCGGCGCGACGAGGGCGACGGGCATCAGCCGGTGCGCAGGCAGCCGCACGTCGATCTCGATCGAGCGGTCGATCGTCACCTCGGGGCCGACCACCTCGGCCAGCGGCTCGCGCCACACGGCCAGAACCGTGTCGGCGGCGACGATCGCATCGCGCAGCGCGCGCGCCTGCGTCGCGTACAGCTCCTCGGCCTCGTCGCGATCTCCGGCGTCGGCGAGGTCGAGATCGCAGGGCACGCGCAGCAGCTCGCCCGCGCCGACCGCGGACCCCGCCCCGAGCCCGCCGTGGGCGACGTAGGTCTGGATCGTCCCGAGGTCCCGGCGCCCGTGGAAGATCACGGTCAGCGCCTCGCACGTCGACAGCGGTGCCACCTTCAACGCGACGGCCGCGGCGTCCGCCTCGTCGATCAGCGCCCGCCTCAGGAGGTCGTCGCTATGTCCTTCGTCCTTCATGGTGCGATTCTTTCCCGACCGGGTACTGGATTCAACCGACAGCGCGGACAGAATCGGGACGACGACGTGAAGCTCATCTACAAGCCCTTCGGCATCATCCTCGGAATCCTGGCCGGCCTCGCCGGCCGCCAGGTGTTCAACCTCGTCTGGGGCAAGATCGACGACGAGGAGCCGCCGGAGGCGACCACCGAGGAGGCGCGCTGGGTCAAGATCATCGGCGCCGCGGCCCTGCAGGGCGCGATCTTCGCCGTGGTCCGCGCCGCCGTGAACCGCGCCGGCGCCAAGAGCTACGCGCACGTCACCGGCGTGTGGCCGGGCGAGAAGCAGCCCGACCCGCAGTGACCGCCCCCGGCGCGCTCAGCGCGCGCCCCGGCGGCGCACGGTGAAGCCGCGCTCGGACAGCTCCTCCAGGTCGCCCTCGAACGCCGCGAAGTCCCCGGCGAGCAGGTGCTCGAGCGCGTCGCTGCGCCGGACCCACACGCGCAGCACCTCGTCCCCCACCCGCTCGGCCGCCTCGCGGGTCAGCTCGAGCAGGATCGCCAGCCGCGGGTCGGCGTCGGCCTGCCCCGACAGGATGGCCAGCGGATCGGTGGCCAGCACCTGGCACAGCTCGTCCTCGGTCAGCCCGAGGCGGTCCATCAGCAGGTGCGCGGTCCCGGCGCTCAGAAGAGCTGGTTCTCCCCGCCGAACACCTCGGACACGGAGTCGTTGGTGAAGATCCGGCGGATCGAGTCGGTCAGCAGCTCGGCGCACGAGAGCACCCGCACGTTGTCGGGCGCCCCGTCGCGCAGCGGGATGGTGTCGGTCACGACGATCTGCTCGAAGGCGGCGTCGCGCAGGTTGTCGTAGGCCGGGCCGGAGAGCACCGGATGAGTCGCCGCGGCGTAGACGGCGCGCGCGCCCGCGTCGAGCACGGTCTGGCCCGCCGCGCACAGCGTGCCCGCCGTGTCGATCATGTCGTCGACGATGATCGCCGTCTTGCCGCGCACGTCGCCGATGACGTAGCCGATCTCCGCCACCTGCTGGGCCGGGCGCTCCTTGTCGAGGATCGCCAGCTCGGCGCCGATCTTCGAGGCGAACTTCTTGTTGAGCTTGACGCGGCCGGCGTCCGGCGCCACGACGACCATGTCCTGCAGGCCGAGATCGAGGAAGTACTGCGTGAGCATGAACAGCGCGGTCATGTGGTCGACCGGCTTGCGGAAGAAGCCCTGGATCTGGCCGGCGTGCAGGTCCATCGTCAGGACGCGGTCGGCCCCCGCGGACTCGATCATCCGCGCGACGAGGCGGGCGGAGATCGGCTCGCGCGGAGCGGACTTCTTGTCCTGGCGGCTGTAGCCGAACCACGGCGTCACCGCGATCACGCGGTGCGCGGACGCCCCGACCGCGGCGTCGATCATGAACAGCAGCTCCATCAGCGCGTCGTTGGCCGACACGCCGGCCGCGGGGTTCGCGCAGGTGGGCTGGATGAGGAAGACGTCGGCGCCGCGGATGGACTCCTCGAAGCGGCAGTACACCTCGCCGTTGGAGAACGTCTTGAGCGTGACGGTCCCGAGGTCGACGCCGAGCTTGTCGGCGATCTTCGCGCCGAGCTCGGGGTTCGCGCGCCCCGAGAACAGCATGAGGCGCTTGTCGTACTCGATCGGCAGGCTGGTGGTGGCCAGCGCGGGCTGCGGCTCGATCGCGGTCATGGCAGGTCGCTTCCCGGTCGAGGTGGACGAGGGATGCTGCGGCGGATGCTACCCGTCATCGCGGCGGCGGTCCGCGTAGCCCTCGATGTTCTGCTGGCGGCTGCGGGCGACGCCGAGCGCGCGCGGGGGGACGTCGGCGACGATCACCGAGCCGGCCGCCGTGTACGCCTCGTCGCCGACCGTCACCGGCGCGACGAACGTGGTGTCCACCGAGGTCTTGACCCGCGCCCCGATCGTCGTGCGGTGCTTGCGCACCCCGTCGTAGTTGGCGGTGACGTTCGAGGCGCCGATGTTCGTCCCCGGACCGATGTCGGCGTCGCCGATGTAGGACAGGTGCGGCACCTTGGTCGCCTCGCCGATGTCGGAGTTCTTGATCTCCACGAACGTGCCCGCCTTGGCCCGCTCGCGCAGCACGGCGCCCGGGCGCAGGTAGGCGAACGGTCCGACGGTCGCCCCGGCCCGGACGTCGGCGCCGTCGAGGTGGGAGTGGCGCACGACGACCTCGTCGCCCAGCCGACTGTCGATGATCGTCGTGTGGGCGCCGATCGTGCAGCGCTCACCGACGGCGGTCGCGCCGCGCAGCGCGCAGCCCGGCTCGACCACCGTGTCCATGCCGATCTCGACGCCGGCGTCCACGACGGTCGTGGCCGGCGCGACGAACGTCACCCCGGCGCGGGCGTGCGCGTCGACGATCCGCCGCTGGGCGATCTCGGTGACCCGGGCCAGGTCCACGCGGTCGTTGACGCCGAGCGTCAGCGCGGGGTCGTCGACGAGGTGCGCGGCGACCGGGGCGAGCCCCGGCAGCACGCCGGGCAGGTAGTACTCGCCCTGGGCGTTGTCGTTGGACAGCGCGGCGAGCTGCTCGAGCAGGAGGCCGCCGGCGAACGCGTAGACGCCGGTGTTGACCTCGCGGATGGCGAGCTCCTCGGCGGTCGCGTCGCCGGGCGCCTTGGTCTCGACCACCCGCTCGACGGCGCCGCCGGCGGCGCGCACCACGCGCCCGTAGCCCGCCGGGTCGTCGAGGAGCATCGTCGCCATCGTGGCCTGCGCGCCCGCCCGCTCGTGCGCGGCCACCAGACCCGCGATGGCCTCCGGGGTGATCAGCGGGACGTCGCCGGAGAGGACGACGACCGTGTCGGCGGCCCCGATGTGCGCGGCCGCGCTGCGCACGGCGTCGCCGGTGCCCAGCGCCCGCTCCTGGACGGCGAGCACGACCCGCGGGTCGTCGCCGAGGACACCGGCCAGCGCGCGGTCCGCCCCGCCGACCACGACGACGCGGCGGGCGCCGGCCGCGAGCGCGGCGTGGACCGGCCACAGCACCATCGGCCGCCCGCAGACGGGATGCAGGACCTTCGGCACGCGCGACCGCATGCGCGTGCCCTGGCCGGCGGCCATGATGACGACGGTGGGCTCGGTCATAGCTGCGGGGCGAGGACTCGAACCTCGTCTTGGAGGACCAAAACCTCCCGTCCTACCAGTTAGACGACCCCGCACCAGGGACCGCAGATCCTACTGTCGTGGTCGGTGATCCAGCGCGCCGAGCATGGCTTCGAGCAGCACGTCGGGCGCGTCCCGCTTGGACAGCACGAGGTCGATCCCCTCCAGATCGCCGGTCAGCTCGCCGATCTCGGACGCCGCCAGCGAGGACACCACGGCGAGCACGGCCGCGGGCGCCGCGGCGCGGACGCGGCGGATGCCGTCGCGCTCGAAGGTCGGCAGCCACAGGTCGAGCAGGATCGCCTCGGGCGCGAGACGGCGCGCGAGCGCCTCGGCCTCGGCCCAGGCGTCGGCGGTTCCGACGACGCGAAAGCCGCCGTCCTCGAACACGGTCTGGATGATGAGGCGGAAGCCGGGCGCGTCGTCGCACACCAGCAGGCTGGGCCGGGTCGCCATGGGGCCGGTTGGGATTACCACGTCGCCCCCGGTTTCATCCCCGATCCGCCGCCACGTGGTGCGTTGGCGGACGCTGGGCGCGCGGCGCGCCGGCCCGCGTCGCGCACGGGCCCGACGCCGGCGGGGCCGCTCACTCGAAGCGGAAGTGGCTGCCGACCGGCGCGACGGCGGGCACGCGCGCCACCGCAGCGCGCAGCGTGTCGGCGAACACCGCGCCGGAGCGGCCGATGAGCTCGATCAACGTCTCGACCGGCGTGGGCTCCTCGGGCACGCCGTTGGCGTAGTCGGTCACGTAGCCGACGAGGGCGTACGGCAGCTCGGCCTCGCCGCACAGCACCGTCTCGGGCCCGGCGGTCTGCGACACCGCGGTCACCCCGGCCTGCTGGAGCATGCGGATCTCGCTGCGGGAGTTGAAGCGCGGGCCGTCGACGTGCCCGTAGCAGCCGCCGTCGCGGACCGGCCGGCCGATCTCGCGCGCCCCCTCGAGCAGGGCGCCGCGCAGCCCGCCGCGAACGGCGTCTCGAAGATCCAGTGGCCGCGGCCCGGCATGCCGGGCTCGGTGTGCAGCGTGCACAGCGACCCGTCGGGCAGGCGGTTGGCCAGGAAGTGCAGATCGTCGAAGACGACCAGGCTGCCGAGCTCCAGCTCCGGGTCCAGGGCGCCGCAGACGGTCGCGGCGAGCACGCACTGCGCGCCCGCCTGCTTGAGCGCGAGCACGTTGGCCCGGTGGCGCACCGAGCTCGACAGGCGCTGGTGGCCCTCGCCGTGGCGCGAGACGTGGACGACGCCGGCGCCGCCCCACGTGCCCATGGTGACGCGCGCCGGACCGAAGCGGGTGTCGATCTCGTGCGCCTCCGCGTTCTCGAAGCCCGGCAGGGCGTAGGTGCCCGAGCCGGTGATGATCCCGACCTTCATGGCGCGGCATCCTACGGGCGCAACCCGACCCGCGCGGGTCGACCGGCGCCGCGGTCAGCGGGCGCGGTCCGGTGCCGTCACGCGGCCGCCGGCGCTGCCCGCCTCGCTGGCCGGCCGCCGCGCGCGGCGATGCCGAGCACCCGCATCGCCTTCAGCCCCAGCGAGAGCTTCTCGCGCCCGTCGCTCGAGCCCACGTCGAGGCCGCTGAGGTCGCGGACGCGCTCGAGCCGGTAGCGGACCGTGTGACGGTGGGTGAAGAGCCGCTGGGCGGTGCCGGCGACGTTGCCGTCGGCCTCGAGGAAGGACTCGAGCGTCTTGACCAGCTCGGTGTCGTACTGCTCGTCGTAGGCGACCAGCGGCTCGACGGTCTCGGCGTAGAAGCGCTGCAGCTCGGCGGGGTTCTCGCTCATCGCCGACAGCAGCAGGCGGTAGGCGCCGGTCTCGTCGAAGGCGAGCGCGTCGCGCTCCGGATGGCCTTCGGCGACGTTGGCGGCCAGCAGCGCCTCGTTGGCCGCGCGGGCGAGATCGACGGGCCCGGCGGCGCGGCGGCTGCGGCCGATGGCGAACGCGAAGCCGGTCAGCGCGGCGTGCAGCTCGGTGCGCAGGCCGTCGACCGCGCGCGCGGCGACGTCCTCCTCGGCGCCCGGCAGCAGCACGACGGCCTCGGCGGTCAGCGTGTCGCCGCGCGGGCGCAGGACCGCGACGCTGCCCGCGGCCGCCGCGCGCGCCCCGCGCTGCGCGACCGCCAGGAAGCGTTCGCGCCAGCCCTCGCCCGACAGCGCGAGCGGGTGTGCGCGCGCGACGACGACGCACCCGCCGTGCTCGACGTCCACGCCGAGCTCGCGACCGCGGGCGATCGCCGCGTCCGGGTCGTCGAGGCCGGGCGCGAGCAGTCCGGCGACGAACGCCGCCGACGCCTCCTCGGTGGCCAGGACCGGACCGCGGACGCGCTCGACCTCCGAGGCGATCAGCGTCAGCACGAGCCGCACCAGCCCGCCGCCGCCCTCCGAGCGCGGCCGGACGCGCAGCTGGCCGACGGCGCGGTCGGCGAGGCGCAGCTCGTGGGTCTCGACGCCGTCGCCGCCGGCGAGCAGGCGCTGCTCGTCGCTGGGCGATCGCGCGGCGACGGCGAGGACGGCGCCGGAGCGGTCGATCGCGGCGAGGCTGGCGTCCAGCGCGCCGGCCGCGGCGCGCACGACCGCCGGCAGCCCAGCCCCGGACTCGATCGCCTCGGTGACGGGATCCAGCGTCGCGACGTCGATCGCCGCCTGAGCGCGTGCAGCCGGCAGGGACATCGGCGCACAGGCTATCCGGGATCCCCGCGCCGCCGGCGCGGCGCGTCGGTCAGAGCCCGCCTTCGATCCGGTCCCAGAACCAGGTGACCGCCAGGCCGCCGGCCACGCCGAGGCCGAGGAAGGCGGCGAGCACGTACAGCGACAGGAACGCGGCCGCCAGCCGCTCCCATCCGCGGCTGTAGCTCGTCCACGCGGGGCGCAGGATCAGCAGCACGAAGGCGACGAACGCGATGAGCGCGCACGCGCCGACGACGAGGTACGTGATCTGCTCGTTGCTCATCTGGCCACCGGATTCTTGCCGATGTAGACGACGACCATGGCCGCGGCGGCGCACAGCGCGTAGATCGTGGCGCCCAGCCCCCAGCCGCCCAGGACGTCGGACAGGTAGTGCGCGTGCAGGTAGACGCGGCTCAGGCCGACGGCGGCCGCGATGGCGATCCCGACCACGAGGACGAACGCGCGGCCGCCGAGCCAGGGCACGAACCGCGACAGCAGGACGGCGATCGCGATCCAGGCGATCGAGTTCGCGGCGTGGCCGGACGGATACGAGCTGCTGTCGGTCGCGACCAGCGCCCCGGCCGGTCGCGGCCGGTCGACGATCGCCTTGGTCAGGTTGACGGCGATCACCGTCAGCACCACGCCCACCGCGAGCACCGCCATCCCGCCCCACACACGCCACCGGGCGAGGATCCCGAGGGTCACGACGCACGCCGGCGCCACGACCCACAGCGAGCCCAACGTGGTGACGACCTTGGCGACGTCGACGAGCCACGCCGTGGTGATCCTGTCGGCGACGTCGAAGGCGCGCCGGTCGGTGACGAGCGACGGATCGCCGGGGCCGACGTTGAACGCGAGCGCGAAGAAGCCGAAGCTGCCGACCGCGGCCACGGCGAGCAGCGTCGTGATCTCGAGGCCCAGGTCCCCGGGCGTCAAGCGGTCCAGCGTGAAGCGCGCCGGGCGCCGCAGACGGCGGGCCGCCGGCACGATCCCGCGGTAGACGACGGGGCGCACCACGGCCGCGACCGGCTTGAGCGCGGGGCGCTGCGACTGCTCGTGCAGCCAGACGTGCGCCCGGTGGCGGTTCTCGGGCACGCGCAGGAAGCGGAAGGCCCAGATGCCGCCGACGACCACCACGATCACCGTGCCCAGCGCGAGCGCCCCGCGGCTGGCGTAGTCGGCGATCGTGCCGAAGCTCTGCCAGAACACGTAGCCGAGCAGGCAGAACGTCGTGCCCCACAGCCCGGCGCCGATGATGTCGTAGGGCAGGAAGCGGCGCAGCGGCATCCGCGACGAGCCGGCGATGAAGGGGGCGACCGCGCGGATGAGCCCGACGAAGCGCCCGATCAGCACCGCCTTGCCGCCGTGGCGATCGAAGAAGCGCTCGACCTGCTCCAGGCGTTCGTGGGTGATCTTGACCCGGGGACCATGACGCTCGAGGAACTCGCGGCCCAGGTGGCGCCCCAGCATGAAGCTCGTCACGTCGCCGGCGACCGCGCACACCCACACGAGCCCGATGAGCGCGAACAGGTTGATCTGCCCCTGGCCGGCGACGACGCCGCCCACGAGGATCGTCGTCTCGCCCGGGGCGACGAGGCCGATGAACGCGCCGGTCTCGAGGAACGCCATGACGCCGACGAGCAGGTAGGTCCACGGGCCGAGCGCCCGGCCCAGATCCGCGATGAGGTGCTCGATGTTCGGCAGGTGGACGACGCCGCTCGAGTAGACCGCGAGGGCGATCACGACGAGGATGCCGATGCCCAGCTCGATCCGGCCGACCTTGCGCCGGCGCCACCACAGCCAGGCGGCCAGCGCGATCGCGCCGAGCAGGGGGACGATCTTCATGCGGGCCAGTTCGGCTCGGGAGCGGCGACCAGCGGCGCCGGGCGCCGGGCGGCGAGCCTCGCGGCGGCCGCACGGGCGCGCTCCTCGCCGTCGGGGCCGAGGAACAGGCCGAGGGCCGTGGGTCCCGAGCCGCTGACCATCGCCACGTCCGCGCCGGCGGCCCGCGCGGCATCGAGCGCCTCGCCGATCTCGGGGACGAGCGCCAGCGCCGCGGGTTGCAGGTCGTTGACGAGCATCTCGACCGGAAGGTCTGCCCCGTGTGCGGCGCCCCACACCTCCGCGCGCAGGCGGCGCAGCTCGGTCGCGTCGCGCGCGAGCCCCTGGCGGTCCGCCTCGCGGTAGACCGCGGCGGTCGACAGCGCGCCGGCGCCCGGCAGGATCAGGACGCCGAGCGGACCGCTCGTCGAGAGACGCTCGACGTGCTCGCCGGCACCGGTGGCCAGCGCGCGGCCCGGGCGAACCTGGGCCGGGACGTCCGCACCGAGGCTCGTCGCCAGCTCGTGCAGCAGGGCATGGTCGCCGAGACCCGACGCTCGCGCGGCGAGGCGCAGCGCCGCGGCGGCGTCGCCGGAGCCGCCGCCCATGCCCGCTGCCACCGGCACCTGCTTGGCGATCGTCAGCCGCTGCGGCGCAGCGTCCCAGCCGGTCGCCTTCCGGAACACCGCGAGGGCCGCGCCGGCGAGGTTCGGGCCTTCGACGCCGGCGCAGACGACCTCGTCGCCCGCGGCGCCCGGACCGGCCGGCTCCAGCGTCAGCGCGTCGGCGAGCGTCAGCGACTGCATCACCGAGACCAGCTCGTGGCGGCCGTCCGACGGGCGGGTCGGGCCGAGGAAGAGGCAGAGGTTGATCTTGGCGGGCGCGCGCTCGGCGAGGGTCATGCGCCCCCCTCCGACCGTGACGTGCCTCCGTCCGCCAGGGCCTCGTACAGCGCGCGGAAGTCCTCGGGGGTCAGGCGCTCGGCGCGGGCGTCCGCGGGCAGGCCGAGCGACTCCAGCGCGGCGCGGGCGCGGTCGCGGATGTCCGGCGGCGCACCGGGCGCCAGCGACAGCGACCGGGGCAGCGCCTTGCGCCGGTGCGCGAACGCCTGCTGGACCAGCGCCCGCAGCGGCGCCGGCGCCGCCGGTCCGGTCCGCCGCGCGACGACCAGCACCGAGTCGACGTTGGGCACGGGATGAACGACGCTGCGCGACACCCCGCGCAGGACGCGGAGGTCGGCCGCGAGCTGGGCGATCACGCTGGGGATGCCGTAGGCGGCGCTGCCGGGCGCAGCGGCCAGGCGCTCGCCGACCTCGCGCTGGACCATCGCGACCCACAGCCGCGCCCCGGGCAGATCCTCGATCGTGCGCAGGATCGCCGACGCGGCGATGCCGTAGGGCAGGTTGGCCACGACCTTGGTCGGCGCCGGGTCGAGCGCCGCGAGGTCGAGCGTCATCGCGTCGCCGAGGTGCAGCGTGGTGTTGGGGTGCGGGCCGAGCGCGTCGCGCAGCGCGGGCTCGAGCGACCGGTCCACCTCGACGACGTGGACGTGCGCCGCGCGCTGCGCCAGATGCTCGGAGAGCACGCCGAGCCCGCCGCCGATCTCCAGGCAGACGTCCTCGGGTCCGAGCTGCGCGGCACGCTCGATGACGCCGAGGATGTTGGAGTCGACGAGGAAGTTCTGGCCCAGCTCGCGGTTGGGCCGTACGCCGAACTGCTTGAGGCGGCGCAGGCTGGGCTGGGACGGCAGGTCCCCGCTCACCAGCCGAAGACGCGCGCGGCGGTGCGCGCGACGTCGCGGTCGAGCTCGGCGAGCGACACGCCGCGGCGCTCGGCGACGAAGCGCGCCGTGTGGACGACGTAGGCGGGCTGGTTGCGCTCCTTGCGGACGGCCTGCGGGGTGAGGTAGGGCGCGTCGGTCTCGACCAAGAGGCGGTCGGCGGGCACGCGCGCAGCGGCCGCCGCCAGCGCCTCGTTGCGCGGGTACGTCACGTTGCCGGCGAACGACACGTACCAGCCGTGGTCGAGCACCTCCTCGAGCCGGTCGGGCATGGAGAAGCAGTGCATGATCACGGTGACGCCGTCCGCATGGTCACGCAGCATGCGCAGCGTGTCCTCCTCGGCCTCTCGCGTGTGGATGACGAGCGGCTTGCGCGTCTCGGCGGCGAGCGCGATCTGCGCCTCGAACGCGCGCTCCTGGTCGGCGCGCGGCGCGCGGTCGCGGTAGTCGTCCAGCCCGGTCTCGCCGATCGCCACGCACCGCTCGTGGGCGGCCAGCGCACGCAGCTCGGCGAGGTCGGCGCCGTCGAAGCCGTGCGCGAGGTTGGGGTGGCGGCCGATGGCGGCGTAGACCTGGGGGAACGCCTCGGCCGACGCGAGCGCCTCGCGGCACGTCGCCCCGTCCATGCCGATGGTGACGATGTGATCCACGCCCTGCGCGACCGCCGCCGCCACGAGCTCCTCGTCCGGCGGCTCGCAGCTCGACAGATGCGTGTGGGAGTCGATCATCGCTTCGGGAACAGCGGCTCCAGCGCGTCGGCGCGGACGACTGGCGCCGGGGCGCAGCGAGCGGCGTCCAGCTCCGTCTCGGGCCGGCCCAGCGCGGCGAGCAGCTTCCCGGTCGCCGCCGGCAGGTACGGCACGAGCAGGACGGTGAGCACCCGCAACCCCTCGTGCAGCGAGGCGAGGACGCGGTCGAGCTCGCCCGCCTGCGCGGGATCCTTGGCCAGCTGCCAGGGCGCGCGCTCCTCGACGTAGCGGTTCAGGCGCCGCACGCGCTTCCAGATCTCCTCGAGCGCGATGGTCATCTCGGCGCGCTCCAGGCACGCGCTGACCGTGTCGGCGAGGCCGTCGAACTCGGCCATCAGCTCGTCGTCGAGCGGCGCATCCTCGATCACGCCGTCGCGGTAGCGGCGGATCATCGCCACCGTCCGGCTGGCGAGGTTGCCGTAGTCGTTGGCGAGCTCGGACTCGTAGCGGGCCAGGAAGCCGCTCTCGGAGACCGGGCCGTCCTGCCCGAACGCGACCTCACGGGTCAGATAGAAGCGCAGGGCGTCGGCGCCGAACTCGTCGATGACCCCGAACGGGTCGATGACGTTGCCGCGCGACTTGCTCATCTTCTCGCCCTCGCCCCCGTCGTCGGACGGGGTGAGCAGGAACCCGTGGACGAAGACGTGCTCGGGCACGGCGAGATCGGCGGCCATGAGCAGCGCGGGCCAGTAGATCGTGTGGAACTTGAGGATGTCCTTGCCGATCAGGTGGTACGTCGCGGGCCAGAACTTGTGCGTGAGGTCCTGCTGCTTGCCGCGGGCGAACGACAGCGCGGTCACGTAGTTGAGCAGCGCGTCGAACCAGACGTAGAAGACCTGCGAGCGGTCCCACGGCACCTCGACGCCCCAGCGCAGCTTCGGGCGCGTGAGGCTGACGTCCTGCAGGCCGGAGGCCAGGAACGCGCGCGCCTCGTTGTAGCGGTGGCGCGGCATGACGAAGTCCGGCTGCCCGTCGAAGAGCCGCTCGAGGTCGCCCTGGAACGCGGAGAGCTGGAAGAACCAGTTCTCCTCGCGCTCGCGCACGAGCGGGATCTTGTGGATCGGGCACGTGTTGTCCGGCCCGATCTCCGCCTCGGTCTTGAAGTCCGCGCACCGCGGGCAGTACCAGCCCTCGTAGAGGCCCTCGTAGACGAAGCCGTTCTCGCGCACGCGGGTGAGGATCTCCTGGACCTTGCGCACATGGTGCGGATCCGTCGTGCGGATGAAGAAGTCGTTGGAGATGTCCAGCAGCGGCATCAGGTCCTGGAAGCGCTGCGCGTTGCGGTTGGCGAGCTCGAGCGGCGGGATGCCCAGCTGCTCGGCGGCCAGCGCGACGGGCTCCCCGTGCTCGTCGGTGCCGGTGAGGAAGAAGACGTCCTCGCCCCGCTGGCGCTGGTGGCGGGCCAGCACGTCCGCGGCGATCGCGGTGTACGCGTGGCCCAGGTGCGGCGCCGCGTTGACGTAGTAGATCGGCGTGGTCACGTAGAACGGCACGGCGACGGAGGCTACCCGGCGACGCGGGCGGCCGGACCCGCTCGGCGCCGCCGGCAAGCGCGCCCGGCCACCGCGCCGCCCGGCACGGCCAACGCGAGCAGCGCGACGCCGATCCATGCGGCGAGCGGGACCCGCGGCCCGTCCGGCGCCCGCACCGGCGCGGCCGCAACCGGGACCGGGGCCGCCGCCGGAGCCGGCCCCGGCGCGGGCAGGGTCGGGCGGGAGCGGTACGTGTTGGGACGTGCGCGGCGCTCGACCGGTCCCGCCGGCGGGACGTGCCGCCGCTGACGCGGGGCGCCGACGAGCGCCAGCGGATCGACGTAGCCGAACCGGCTCGCGGTGCGCCGGGCGCCGAGCCGGACCCGCCCGCCGGGGCCGACGACGCCCACCGGCTGACCGGACGCCACCGCCGAGCCGGAGCGCACCGACGTGGCGACCAGCCCGAGCACCGTCGCGGTCAGCGCGCCGCAGCGGATCGACACACCGGCACCGCCGCGCGGCAGCCGCCCGGCGAACGCCACGCGCCCCGAGCAGGGCGCGACCGCGACCGCGCCCGCAGAGGTCGCCAGGTCGATGCCGCGGCGCTGACCCGCGGCGAACGGATCGGGCCCGGTGGCAAAGCGCCCCACCACATCGCCCGTCACCGGCCACCGCCACCCGGCCGCCGCCGCGGCCGGCGCGAACAGCAGCGCCAGCACGGCGACCGCGAGCACGACGACACCAGGAGTTGGGGATCGCATCGCCGGCGACCGTAGACCGGCCCGCACCCCATCGCGCCCGGCGTAACCCACGCTTTACACAGATGCGGCAGAGTTGTCACAGACCGGGGCCGCGCCGTTTGAGCGCGCCTTGAACCAGTCCTGAGCCAACCCTTATCGCACCGCTTCTATCCTGCTGGCCATGAACGGGCCCACCCGCGACCAACGGCGCGCCGCGGCGCGCGCCCAGCGCAAGGCGGCCGAGGAGGCCGCGCGCCGCCGCGATCAGCGCCGCACACGACTCATGCAGCTCGGCGGCGTGCTGGCCGCGGTCGCGGTGATCGCGGTCATCGTCATCGTGGTCGTCGGCGGCGGCAGCAACGACAGCAACAGTCCGGTCACCGTCGCCACCAACGCCGACGGCAGCCGTGCGGTGCTCAACTCCGAGGCCGAGATCAACGACCGTCTCTCGGGCATCCCGCAGAACGACTTCACGCTCGGCCGCCAGGACGCGCCGATCACCATCGTCGAGTTCGGCGACCTGCAGTGCCCGGCCTGCGCGGCCGCCAGCCAGCAGGTCCTGCCGAAGGTCATCGACGACTACGTGCGCACCGGCAAGGCCAAGCTCGAGCTGCGCGACATCCACTTCCTGGGGTCCGACTCCGAGCGCATGGCCCGGTTCGCCGCCGCCGCCGGCCAACAGGACAAGTACTGGAACGTGGCCGAGCTCATGTGGCACAACCAGGGCACGGAGAACAGCGGCTACGCCACCGACGAGTACCTGCGCGCCATCGGACACGGGGTCCCCGGGCTGAACGTCGACAAGGCGATGGCCGCCCGCGACAGCGCCGAGGTCGACAAGCGGCTCGTCGAGGCCAAGCGGCTCGCCGACATCAACGGCGTGCAGTCCACGCCGACCTTCCTCGTCGGCCAGACCGGCAAGACGCCGAAGCTGGCCGGCGCCGACACGCTCCTGTCCGACCTCCAGCAGCTCGACGCGGCGCAGACGTGATCCGCCGCGCCGACGTCACCAGGCGCACGGTCGTCATGGCCGTCCTCGCGCTGGCCGGACTCGGCGTCGCGTCCTACCTGACGTCGGTCCACTACGCCGGCGCCGCGCCCGTGTGCGCCGTCGGCCACGGGTGCCAGACCGTCCAGGACTCGCGCTACGCCGAGATGGGCGGGATCCCGGTCTCCCTCATCGGCCTGATCGGCTACGTCGTGATCCTCGCCTCGCTGCTCGTGCGCGGCGACAACGGCCGCCTGCTGCGCGTCGCGCTCACGGGGTTCGGCTTCGCCTTCAGCCTCTATCTCACCTATCTCGAGCTGTTCGTGATCGACGCCATCTGCCAGTGGTGCGTCGGCAGCGCCGTGATCATGACCGGGCTCTTCGTGACCGCGGTGCTCGACTTCCTTCAGCCGCGCAGCGACCGGTACAGCTCGTTGGCCGGCACCCCGGTCAGCGACGACACGACGGCCGCCGCCGGCCGCACGCGCGCGCCCGCGTCGACGAGCCGCTGAAGCGCCTCCAGCGCGCGCGCCCGGTCCGCGGCACCCGCCGGCGCCCCGCCGACCACCAGCACGATCTCGCCGCGCACCTCCCGGCCGGCGTAGCGCGCCGCCAGCTCGGCCGCGCTGCCCCGCACGACCTCTTCGTGGACCTTGGTCAGCTCGCGGCACACCGCGACCGGGCGCTGCGGGTCGATCTCCGCCAGCGACGCAAGCGTGCTGGCCAGGCGCTTGGGCGACTCGAACGCCACCACCGTCTCCTCCGCCTGCCACAGCGCCGACCGGTCCGCACCGCGCCGCGGCACGAAGCCCGCGAAGCGCCAGTGGTCGGCGGGCAACGCGCTGGCGACGAGCGCGGCCAGCGCGGCGCTCGGCCCCGGCAGGACCTCGACGGCCAGCCCCGCCGCGACGCACGCCTCCACCAGCACGTAGCCGGGGTCGCTGACGAGCGGCATGCCCGCGTCCGAGACGAGTGCGACGACGGCGCCGTCGCGCATGCGCCCCACCAGCTCGGCCGCCCGGGCCCGCTCGTTGTGCTCGTGGTAGGAGACCAGCGACGCCGAGACCCCGTAGCGGTCCAGCAGGATCCGCGTGCGCCGCGTGTCCTCGCAGGCGACGACGTCGGCGTCGCGCAGCGCCGCGAGCACCCGCAGCGTGACGTCCTCGAGGTTGCCGATCGGCGTCGGGCAGACGACGAGCCGGCCGCTCACGCCGCTGTCCGCGCGTCGGTGCCGTCGCGGGCCAGCAGCGCCGCCCCGAGCATCCCGGACTCCTCGCCGAAGCGAGCCGGGACGACGCGCACGTGGTCGCGCGCGGGCGGCAGACCGCGGGCGGCGAGCTCGGCGCGCGCCGGGGCCAGCAGCAGCTCGCCCGCCGCCACCACGCCGCCGCCGACCACCACCACGTCCGGGTTGAACACGTTGACGAGGCTCGACAGGCCGACGCCGAGGCGCCGTCCGATCAGCGCGAGTACGTCGCGGGCGGCCTCGTCGCCGTCGTGGGCAAGTTCGGTGACGAGCGGGCCCGTGATGCCGCGGCCGGACGCCAGCGCCCGCCCGAGCTCCGAGCGCGGCCGCTCGCCGGCCAGCGCGGTCGCCTCGCGCACGAGCGCCGACCCCGACGCCATCACCTCCAGGCAACCGCGGTTCGGGCAGTTGCCCTGGCACGGCGGCCCGTCCTGGTCGACGACGATGTGCCCGAGCTCGCCCGCCGCGCCCTGCGACCCGCGGTAGACGCGCCCGTCGGCGACGATGCCGCCGCCGATCCCGGTGCCGAGGGTCAGCATCAGCGCGTGATCGACGCCCGCCGCCGCGCCGGCGCGATGCTCGACGAGCATGGCCAGGTTCGCGTCGTTGTCCATGAACACGGGCAGGCCGAGGCGCTCGGCCAAGAGGTCGGCGACGGGGACGTCCGCGAGCGGCAGGTGCGTTGCGTGCACCGAGACGCCGCGGCGGCGGTCGATCGTCGACGGGATGCCGATCCCGACCGCCTCGGCGCTGCCGCCCACGGCCTCGATCGCCTCGCGGATCGCGCCCTCGATGATGTCGAGCACCTCGCGGGTCCCGTCGCCGCGGGAGGAGCGCAGCGCTCGGTGATGCACGCGCAGCTCGTCGTCGACGGCGCCGGCGAGCAGCTTCGTGCCCCCCAGATCGACGCCGATCACCCACCGTTTAGGCACCTTCGCCACCATACAGCGCCATGTCGGACGCCCCGGGGGGCCTCCCGGACGCGCCCCCGCAGTACACCAAGTATCGCGCTCGCCCACGGCTGCTGCCCCGCCGTGGCGGCGACGAGATCGCGGATCTGCGCCGCGCAGACGGGCGTCCGCCGCGCCGCGGCCGGCGCAGCTGGACGTGGAAGCGGGCGCTCAAGTGGGTGGCGCTCGCCGTGGTCGCCTGGATCGCGCTGTCGGTCGTGCTGTTCTTCGTCAGCGCGCAGATTCAGTCCGGCAACGTCTCCGATGAGACGAAGCAGGCGCTCGACGACTCCGGCTATCCGCTGGCGTCGGCGAACAACATCCTCGTGCTCGGCTCCGACCAGCGCACCAAGGGCACGAAGGAGCCGGGCGCCTCGACCTCAGGGCCCAGCCGCGCCGACAGCATCATGCTGCTGCGCGTCGGCGGCGGCCACAACGCACGGCTGTCGATCGCCCGCGACACCCTGGTCGACATCCCCGGGCACGGCGTCGACAAGATCAACGCCGCCTACGCCTACGGCGGCGCGCCGCTGGCCATCGAGACCGTGCGCGACTACCTCGGGGTCGAGGTCAACCACGTCATCGAGGTGAAGTTCGAGCACTTCCCGACGCTCATCAACTCCCTCGGCGGGGTCACCTACGAGGGCGGATGCGTGCGGTCGAAGATCAACGGCGGCAAGGCCAACGGCGGATACACGCTGCGGCTGAAGAAGGGCTCGACGCACATCGGCGGCGACCAGGCGCTCGCGCTGGCGCGGACGCGCAAGAACCTCTGCCGACCCAACCAGACCGACCTCGACCGAGCGCGGCGCCAGCAGCAGCTGATCAGCGCGATGAAGTCGAAGCTGACCACGCCATGGGGGTTGTTCGGCATCCCGTGGGGCTCGTTCTACCGCCTGCCGTTCATCGCGTGGAACACGCCGCGCACGTTCCAGTCCGACATGGGCGGCGCCACGCTCGGCGGCGTGTTCGCCGCGATGGCGGTCGGCGGCGGGACGCACACCGAGGTGCTCGGAAGCCTGACCGGCCAGGTGCCGGAGAGTCAGAAGGACGCCGCAGTCCGGCAGTTCCTGCGCAACTAGTCCGACGACGAAGGCGCCTTGGTCTCCGCCTTCTTCTCCTTGGGCTTGGCCTCGGTCTTGTCCGCGCCTTTCTCGCCGGAGTCCTTGGACTCGCGCTGGCGCTTGCGCGTCCCGTAGTCGGTGTTGTAGAAGCCCGATCCCTTGAAGTGCACCGCGGGCGCGTGCAAGACCCGCTCGACGGGCTCACCCGTCTCGGGGTCCTCGGTCAGCGGGTCGGCGGAGATGGACTGCAGCAACTCGAACGTCGTGCCGTCCTGGCGGCGGTACTCATAGATGGGCATTGGCCGGCGGATTGTAGAGTCCGCCGCCCGCATGGCCACCGATGTCGTCACCATGGACAAGATCGTGGCGCTGACCAAGCGCCGCGGCTTCATCTTCCCCAGCTCCGAGATCTACGGCGGGCTCGGCTCCACCTACGACTTCGCCCACTACGGGGTGCTGCTGAAGGCCAACGTCAAGGGTGAGTGGTGGCGCTCGATGCTGCAGGAGCGCGACGACATCGTGGCCCTCGACTCGGCGATCCTGCAGCACCCGCGCACGTGGGAGGCCTCGGGTCATCTGGCCGGGTTCACCGACCCGCTCGTCGACTGCCGCACGTGCAAGCTGCGCTTCCGCGCCGACCACCTCGACCAGCTGCAGTGCGGGCGCAAGCCGTCCAAGCACCCGGGCGAGACGCCGGAATGCGACCTCACCGAGGCTCGCGACTTCAACCTCATGTTCGAGACGACGATGGGCCCGGTCAAGGAGGCCGGCTCCACGGTCTACCTGCGCCCCGAGACCGCGCAGGGCATCTTCCTGAACTTCAAGAACGTCCTGCAGACCTCGCGCAAGAAGCCGCCGTTCGGCATCGCGCAGATCGGCAAGTCGTTCCGCAACGAGATCACGCCCGGCAACTTCATCTTCCGCACGCGCGAGTTCGAGCAGATGGAGATGGAGTTCTTCGTGCCGCCGGCCGACGCGGCCAGTTGGTACGAGCACTGGAAGCAGGCGCGCTTCGACTGGTACGTCAAGCTCGGCCTGCGCCCCGACCACCTGCGCCTGCGCGAGCACGAACCGGACGAGCTCAGCCACTACTCGTCGGGCACCGCCGACGTGGAGTACCTCTTCCCCATCGGCTGGTCGGAGCTCGAGGGCATCGCGAACCGCGGCACCTTCGACCTCACGCAGCACTCGGAGTTCTCGGGAGAGAAGCTCGAGTACTTCGATCAGCAGACCAAGGAGCGCTACGTCCCGGCCGTCATCGAGCCCGCGGCGGGCGCCGACCGCGCGGCGCTCGCCTTCCTCGTCGACGCCTACGACGAGGACGAGGTCGGCGGCGAGAAGCGCACCGTGCTCAAGCTCCATCCCCGCCTGGCCCCGGTGAAGGTCGCGGTCCTGCCGCTCGTGCGCAAGGACGGCCAGCCCGAGGTCGCCGCCGAGATCGTCGACGCGCTGCGCCGGCGGATGCAGGTCGAGTACGACGAGGGCGGCTCGATCGGCAAGCGCTACCGCCGCCAGGACGAGATCGGCACGCCGTACTGCGTGACCGTCGACCACCAGACCCTCGAGGACCGCACGGTCACCGTGCGCGACCGCGATTCGCTCGCCCAGGACCGCGTCGCCATCGACGACCTGCCGGCCGCACTGACCGAGCGCCTCGACGCGCCCTGGCGCTCGCCGAAGCTCGACAGCTGACCCGCGGATCGTGGCGTCCCTGCCGCGCGGCCGTCACGACTTCGTCACGCGCGGCGGTCGGCGCCGTCGGAGGTGCTGGAGTTCTCTGTGTCCTCTGAAGTGTGGTTAGCCCCGGGATATCGAGTTGGTATCCGCGGCTAACCACAGTGCGAAAGACACCCTGTGATCGGGCACCGACAGGATCGTCGGTGGAGATGCGATCCCCGGCGCAGTGCGGATCGTCGGCGGAAGCGCGGAAGTCGAGGTAGCCATGGAGCGCGCGAGCGAGAACGAGACCCTGAGCAACGAGGAGCCGCCGCAGCGGTGGCCAACCGTCGGCAGCCCGAACCTGCCGCCGATCCCGGACCTGCCCAAGATCCCGCGCGAACGGTGGCGCGCGGTGCTGGAGCAGACCCATCCATCCGTCCGCCAGTACGCGATCCGTACCGCGAGGGTGGTCGACCTGGCCGCGGGCGCACTCGCCGACCGCCTTGTGGTGGAGATCCAGAGGGTGGAGCGTGCGGCGCGCGAACGGCACGCGGCGGCCGCGCAGTCGCCGCAGCCCGTACCCACTCCGAGGGCAAGCCGCGAGCGACGTCGGCGCTATTCGCGCCAGATTGGCTTCCGACTGACGCCCGATGAGCATGCCGACCTGGCGCGAGCAGCCGAGACGCTCAGCCTCCGTCCTGCGCAGGTCGCCCGCATGCTGGTGGTGCGGGGCGTGCACCAGGTGCTTCGGGAGGCAGAGCGCGAGGTTGGCTGACCAGCCAGTCAGGAGTACGCTGTCGAGCCATGATCGCCGTCAACGTTCCCGCCGCGACGAAGCAGATCTCTTACGTGGACCTCTACGCACGCTGGGAGCGCGGCAACTGGCGCGCGACCGAGATCGACTTCAGCCAAGACCGGATCGACTGGCACGAGCGGATGACGCCCGAGCAGCGGCGCAGCGCGCTGTGGCTGTACGCGCTGTTCTTCCACGGCGAGGACTCGGTCGCCGACAACCTCTCGCCGTACATCGACGCGGCGCCGCTGGAGGAGCAGAAGTACTTCCTCACCACGCAGCAGGTCGACGAGGCGCGCCACGCCGTGTTCTTCCAGCGCTTCATGCAGGAGGTCGCCGGGCACGGGGACGGGACGGCGCGCGGGGCGCTGGCGGCGACGGCGAGCCAGCTCACCTGGGGGCACCGCAAGGTGTTCGGGCGCCTGGACGAGATGGCGCGCGAGTTGCGGCGCGACCGCTCGCCGCGCAAGCTCGCGTCGGCGGTGACGCTCTACCACATCGTCATCGAGGCGAGCCTCGCGCAGCCCGGCCAGCACATGATCGAGCGCTACCTCGAGGAGTACGACCTGCTGCCCGGGTTCCGGGCCGGCATGCGCCACGTCGCGCTCGACGAGCAGCGCCACATCGGCTTCGGGGTTCGGCTGCTGGCCGACCTGTCCGAGCAGGACCCCGGGTGCGCCGAGGCGATCGTCGAGACGATCCGCGAGGTCCTGCCCTGGACCGCCACGCTGGCGCTGCCGCCCGACGACGACGGCAGCTACACCGAGTGCTTCGGCTTCACGCTCGAGGACCTCTACGAGGAAGGCGCGCGCTCGCAGGAGGCGCGGCTGCGCGCGATCGGCCTGCCCGTCGACGACCTGCCGCGCTTCCCGCTGCCGATGGACCTGCCGCCACGCCGGCGCGCGGAGCGCGGGCTGAAGCTGGCACGCGCGGGGCTGCTGGGGCCCAAGCACGGGCCGGTGTCGCGCGATCGCGAGGCGGTCGAGATCCTCTTCGACACGATCCGCCGGCAGGCGGACCCGAGCCTCGTCAAGCCCGGGACCACGATCCAGTGGGACTTCTCCGACGCCGAGCCGTGGTACCTGCGCTGCGACAACGGAGCGACCGTGGTGCGCGCGGGCCGCGCGCACCACGCGGACGTCACGCTGCGCTCGACGTTCGACGACTTCGCCGACGTGACGGCCGGGCGGGCGGATCCGCGCGTGCTCGTGCTGCGCGGCCGGATGCGCGTGCGCGGGCGGCCGGGCGTGCTGCTGAAGCTGCCGCGGCTTCTGTGAGACAGCCCTAACCGGTGACGGTGGCCTCGGCGCGGATGCGGAGGCTGTCGCCCACCGGGTGCGCCGTGAGCCGCTGCACGCGGATGCGCGGGTCGTCGAACAGGATCTGATCGCCGATCGGCAGGCCCTCCGGGATCGCCACGACCTTGCCGTCGCGCGCGGTCACGCGGATCGTGACGGGCAGCGTGACGCCGAGCGGCCCTTCGGCGTCGGCCTTGACCACCACGCCGTCCGTGCCCGACGCGCCCGCGTCGTAGCGCACGTTCGACAGCTCGGTAGGCGCGAGCGCCGCGAGCTGCTGGAGGTCCACCGTCGCCTCGCCCGACGCGGTCGTCCCCCGCCGCGTGACGACGACGTCGCGCAGCGTCGCCCCGGCGTCGGTGATCTGCGGGACGCGCAGGTCCAGCGGATCCTGCGCCAGCAGCTCGTCGAGCTGCCCCGAGGTGACCGCCTCCGCGGCGCGCAGCTGCTGCGCCTGGTGGCGCAGCGACTCCGCCACGGCGCGCGCGTCGATCGCGACCGGGGACAGCCGCGCGCGCGCCTCGTGGGAGGCGCCGCCGCCGAGCGCGATCACCAGCGCCGCCGCGATCGCCAGGGCCGCGACCACGAACAGCGCCACGGAGGCGTACCGGCGCACCGCGCTCAGGCCGGGTCGGCGACAAGCGCGCGCACGGCAGCCACCCCGGCGGCGATCGTCGCGCTGTGGTCGCGCTCGGGGTCGAGCAGCATCCGCAGCGCCAGGCCGTCGGCCAGCGACAGCAGCACCTCGACGACCGCCTCGGGCGGCACGGCCAGGCGCAGGACGCCCTCCTCGTGCTTTGCGGCCAGGACCGTCGCGATGTGGCGGCTCTTGCCGTGCTGCAGCTCGGCGTACTCGGCGGCGATCTCGGGGTTGCGCTGCGACAGCGTGAACAGCTCGAAGCCGACCGCCACCAGATCCGGGTCGTGCTCGACGAGGTCCTCGAGCGACGCCACCAGCAGGTCGATGAAGTCGTCGGCGGTCTGCGCCTGGGCGAGCTGGGCCTCCAGCGCCTCCATCTTCAGCTCGCCGTCGCGGCGCACCACCTCGGTCAGCAACCGCTCCTTCGTGCCGAAGTAGTAGTGCAGCAGCCCGCGCGAGACGCCCGCCTCACGGGCGACACGGTCGAACGTCGAGCCGGCGACGCCGCGCCGGGCGACCGAGCGGCGCATCGCGTCGACGATGCGCTGCGCCTTGTCGCTGGACAGCGTGCGCGGGTTCGAGGCGGCAACTTCCACGGCTCCCACGATATTGGCCCGCAACGACGAAGGCGCCCCGCGAGGCGCCTTCGAAATGTCAGCTGGCCGTGGCCGCCGGTGTCGGTGGCGGCGTGGCCGGGGCGGTGGTCGACGTGTAGTCGAACTCCTCCTCCGCGCCGAACAGCAGGTCGAGCACCTTGTTGCGCAGGCCCTCGCTGAGCGCCAGCGCCACGCCGGCGCCCACGACCAGCAGCAGGAGCTTGCGCCCGCGCCGCTTCTTCTTCTTCTTGGGACCCTCGCGCAGAGCCTGGGTCGCATCGCGCAGGGCCTCGGACGCGTTGTGCAGCTCCTTCTGGAACTTCTTGTCGTCCAGGATGACCTTGGCGGGGGTCTTGCCGTTCTGCAGACGATCCAGCGCGACGCGCGCGGAGTCGAACGCCGTCTTGAGATTGTCGCGCAGATCCTCGTCCTGCATGAGGCGTTGGACGTACGGGCTGCTCTTGACGGCGAGCGCTGCGCTTCCCGCCTTCGCAGCCTTGGACTTCGCTGCCATTGTCACTTCCCTCGGCTCGCTTTTCGGGACCTGCGGCCAGCATATACCCGACCGTTGGACCTCGCACCCCGGTCGTCGAGTGCGGCGTCGAGGACCTCTCCCACCTCGCGCACGAAGACGAACTCGAGATCCTCGCGCAGGTGCTCGGGGACCTCGTCGGCGTCGGCCTCGTTGCCGGCGGGCGCGATCACGCGCCGCAGCCCGCTGCGCTGCGCGGCCAGCGCCTTCTCCTTGAGCCCGCCGATCGGCAGCACCTGGCCGGTGAGCGTCACCTCGCCGGTCATCGCGGTGTCGTCGCGCACGTGCGCCCCGGTCAGCAGCGACACGAGCGCGGTGACCATCGTGATGCCCGCGCTCGGCCCGTCCTTGGGGATCGCGCCGGCCGGGACGTGCACGTGGATGTCGTGCTCGGCGAACCAGCCGTCCTCGGTCCCGTCGGGAGGATGGCTGCGCACGTACGACAGCGCCGCCTGCGCCGACTCGCGCATGACGTCGCCGAGCTGGCCGGTGATCGTCAGCCGCCCCTTCCCCGGCATCGCCGTCGCCTCCACGAACAGCACGTCGCCCCCCACCGGCGTCCAGGCCAGGCCGGTCGCCACGCCGGGCTGGCGGGTGCGGCGCTGGGCCTCGGAGTGGAAGCGCGCCTTGCCGAGCATCTCGCGGGCGCGCCGCTCGGAGATCGTCAGGCGCTTGCGGCCGAGCGTCCCTTCGGCCACCTGGCGGGCGACCTTGCGGCACACCGAGCCGATCTCGCGTTCGAGGTTGCGCACGCCCGCCTCGCGCGTGTAGTCGCGGATGAGCGCGCGCAGCGCCGGGTCGCCGAACGCGATCTGCGAGCGCCGCAGGCCGTTGCGCTCGATCTGGCGCGGCACGAGGTAGCGCTTGGCGATCTCGAGCTTCTCCTCCTCGGTGTAGCCCGCGAGCTGGATGATCTCCATGCGGTCGCGCAGGGCTCCGGGGATCGTGTCGAGCGTGTTCGCCGTGGTGACGAACATGACGTTGGACAGGTCGAACGGCACGTCGAGATAGTGGTCGCGGAACGTCGCGTTCTGCTCGGGGTCGAGCACCTCGAGCATCGCGCTGGCCGGATCCCCGCGGTAGTCGGCGCCCATCTTGTCGATCTCGTCGATCATGAACAGCGGGTTGTTGGACTCGGCGTCGCGCAGCGCGCGGATGATCACGCCGGGCATCGCGCCGACGTACGTGCGCCGGTGGCCGCGGATCTCGGCCTCGTCGCGCACCCCGCCGGCGCTGATGCGCTCGAACTTGCGCCCGAGCGCCCGGGCGATCGAGCGCCCCAGCGACGTCTTGCCCACGCCGGGCGGCCCGACGAAGCACAGGATCGACCCACGCGCGTCCGGCTTGAGCTTGCGCACCGCCAGGAACTCCAGGATGCGCTCCTTGACCTGCTCGATGTCGTAGTGGTCGTCGTCGAGCACCGTGCGGGCGTGCTCGAGGTCGAGGTTGTCCTCGGTGGACGCATCCCACGGCAGCGCCGCCAGCCACTCGAGGTAGGTGCGGATGACCGCGTGCTCGGCGGCCATCGTCGGCAGCTTCTCCAGCCGGCCCAGCTCGCGTTCGGCCACCGCGCGGATCTCCTCGGGCAGCCCGGCCTGCTCGAGCTGCTCGCGCAGGTCGCGCGCCTCGGCCTCCGACTCGTCCTCCTCGCCGAGCTCCTCCTTGATCGCCTTGAGCTGCTGGCGCAGGAAGTACTCGCGCTGGCCGGCCTCCAGCTCGGACTGCACCTGCGACTGGATCTTCGTGCCGATCGAGATGACCTCGGCCTCGCGGGCGAGGATCTGCGACAGCCGGCGCAGCCGCTCGGCGACGTTCGTCTCCTCGAGCAGCTCCTGCTTCTCGGGCGTCTTGAGCCGCAGCGCTCCGGCGATGAGGTTGGCCAGCGCGCCGGGCTCCTCGACGTTGGCGACCGCGATCTGCAGCTCCTCGGGCAGGTAGGGCACCGACTCGACGATCTGGCCGAACGTCGCCTGCACGTTGCGCATCAGCGCGGTCAGCTCGGTCGACTCCTCGACGACGTCGAGGGACGGCGCGATCGCCGCCGACAGGAACGGCTGCTCGCCGATCCAGCGCGTCAGGTGCACCCGCTGGGTGCCCTGGACGAGGATGCGCAGCGTGCCGTCGGGCACCTTGAGCATGCGCGCGACCACGCCGACGACGCCGATGTCGTAGAGATCGGTCGGCCCGGGCACCTCGTTCTCGGGGTTGCGGCTGGCCACCATCACCAGCATCCGGTCGCGGGCGAGCACGTGGTTGACGAGCTCGATCGAGCGCTCCTGGCCGATCGCCAGCGGCGTCAGCGTGTCCGGGAACGGCACCGTCTCGCGCAGCGGCAGCACCGGCAGCGCGTCGGGCAGCGGGCGGTCCCCGATGGCGACGTCGCGGGCCTCGCCCTCGGTGACGACGTCGATCATTCGCTCTCCTCGCGCGGGTGGGCGATCTCGATCGGCACCGTGCGCGACTTCGGATCCGGCTCGACGAGCGGCAGCTCGATCCGCAGCATCCCGTCGTCGTAGGTCGCTCGCGCCCGATCGGCCGCGATGTCGGCGCCGAGGGCGACCGCGCGCCGGAACGGCCGTGCTCGATCTCGATCTGCTGGTAGACGCGGTCCTCGGCGTCGTCGGGCAGGCCGCGGCTGCCGGCGATGATCAGCTCGCGACCGCGGATCTCGAGGTCGATCTGGTCGATGTCGATGCCGGCGAGCTCGGCGGTGACGATCGCCCGCGGCGGGTGGCCGACGTAGGAGACGTCGACGCGCGGGGTGAACCCGGCGCGTCGGTGCGGGGCCAGTGAGCGGTCGAAGACGCCGCCGAACAGCTCGTCCATCTCGCGGCGCATGCGCTCGAAGTTCGCGAACAGATCACGCTCGGACACGTCTCTCAATCCTTCTCCAGCAGCGCCTTGAGCCGCTGCAGCGTCGTGCGCGCCTCGCGCTCGGGCAGGCCGCCCACGAGCGCGCGGCTGGCCACGGCGCCCAGCGCGCCGAACGGCGCCTTGAACTCGTTGGTGTAGTCGAAGCGGGTGCCGCCGTCGACCGACGACAGGCGGTAGGCGGTGTGGGCCCGCGACCGGGCCGGCCCGTGCCCTTCCCACACGGCCAGATGCGGCTCCTGGGCCTCGGCCAGGTCCCAGGTGACGTGGAAGTTCACGCCCCGTAGGCACAGCGTCTGCTCCATGTGGTCGCGGCCGTGCGCCCCCAGCCCGCGGTGGATCGAGACCCACTCGTGCAGGCGCTCGGGGTCCATGACCACGTCCCAGACCTCCTGGGGCGTCGCCGCGATGTCGATCGTGCTGGTCACCTTGGTCACGGAATCGTGGACGGTACCGACCCCCGCAGGTCACCGCGCGGCGAGGCGCTCGCCCGTCTCCTCCCAGTCACGCAGGGCCCGCTCGACGGCCGCGTCGAAGGGGTGCGTGCGCACCCCGAGCACCTCGGCCGCACCCGCGCCGGGACGCGGCAGCAGGTCGCCCTCCAGGCCGGCCATGAGCGGCCCGACGAGCTCGTGCGTCTCGCCGGCGACGACGGCGGCGACCCGCGACGTCAGCTCGGTGGCCATGAACCCGAGCCGCAGCGGTGGGCGGTCGACGAGCATCGCGGCGGCGATCCGCTGGACCATCTCGCCGTAGGTCAGGACGTCGGGCCCGGCGAGATCCAGCGAGCGGCCGGCCGCCGCCTCGCTGGTGGCGGCGGCGCTGAGCGCGGCGAGGACGTCGCGGCCGTCGACCGGCTGCGTGCGGAAGTCGCGCCAGGCCGGCAGCGGCAGCACCGGCAGGCGCTCGACCAGGTGGACGAGGAGGCGAAACGAGCGGCTGCCGGCGGCGATGACGATCGAGGCGCGCAGCGCCACCGCCCCCGGACCGCTGTCCATGATCAGCCGCTCGACCTCCAGACGACTGGCCAGGTGCGGCGAGGCGGCGCGGTCGGCCGGCACGAGCCCGCCGAGGTAGACCACGCGCGCCACGCCGGCGGCGCGGGCGGCGTCGCGGAAGTTCGCGGCCGCGACGCGGTCGCGCGCGGCGAAGCCGTCCGGCGGGCCGGCCTCCATCGAGTGGATCAGGTAGTAGGCGACCTCGATCCCGTCGAGTGCCGCCTCGAGCCCCGTGGCGGCGACCACGTCGCCGCGATGGACGGTGATCCCGCGCGCGGCCGCGGCCGTCGCCCGCGACGGGTCGCGAGCAAGGCCGCTGACCTCGTGGCCAGCGTCGGCGAGGCGCGGCGCCAGTGCCGCCCCGACGTAGCCGGTGATGCCGGTGACGAGAATCCGCATGAAGACGACTCATGTTCCCGCCTCGGCGTCGAAAAAACGCGCTCGATGCGGACAAATCGCCCGAGAAACCTGATGTTTGCAGGCTTTTCACAAAACGTCTGCGCTTTGCGGGAAACGCGCTGCCGACCGCGCCGAGGTCTGCTTCGATGCCGACCTCGGATGGCGAAGACGAAGACGAAGACGGTCACCTGCGACGACTGCTACTTCCGGCGCAACCTGCTGTGCGCGCTGGACCTGGACGCGCCCTGCGCGACGTTCCGCCCGAACCACCCCGACGGGCTGCGCCCGCCGCGTCAGATGCGGTTCGTGTTCGACCAGGAGCGGCGCACGCAGGCGGCGTGGGCGTTTCCCACCGCCCAGGAGCAGGCGGCGCTGCACGGCGCGTGACGTAGAGGCATGCCGGCGCCGCGCTGCGGCCGTCACGGCGCCAGCAGGCGCGCCGCCAACCGGCGGACGAAGTCGCTGCGGGTGATCACGCCCTGCACGATGCCGCCGTCGATGACCGGCACGAGAAGCACCCGGTGGTGGAGGAAGATCTCGGCGATCTGCGTGTCGGAGTAGTCCGCGCCGACGTCGACGTGCTCGGTGGTCATGTGGGAACCGACCGGCTCGTCGCGGCAGTCCGAGCGCTTCTCCAGCGCATCCTCGAGGCTGCGGCCGACGAAGGCGGCGCCGTGCATCTCCGCGAGGTAGCCGGGGAACAGCGCCGCGACGAACTCCCGCTCCCCGAAGATGCCGCGCAGCCGCTCGCGGTCGTCGACGACGGGCAGGGCGGGCAGCTGGGCATCGAGCATCTGGCGCAGGACGGCACGGATCGGCTCGTCGACGCGCGCGAGCGGTGTGGGACGCAGGAGGTCGTCGGTGAGGGCGCGGGGGCTCATGGGCGGCTCACAGGTAGCGGACGGCGATGTAGGCGGTCGCGAGCGCCACTGAGACCAGGGTCACGGGGGCGCCCACCTTCAGGAACGTGATGAAGGCGATCGGCCGCCCCGCGCGCGCGGCCATGCCGGCGGCCGCGACGTTCGCGGCCGCGGCGACGAGCGTCAGGTTGCCGCCGAAGCACGCGCCCAGCGCGAGCGCCCACCAGTACGCGTCGTCCGTGCCGTCGCCCTGGAGCTGCTCGACGACCGGGATCATCGCCGCGGTGAACGGGATGTTGTCCACGATCCCGGAGCCGATCGCCGAGGCCCAGGTGATGCCGAGCAGCTCGGCGGTCCGGTCGCCGGCGGTCACCGACGCGATGCCGTGGGCGACCTCGTCGATCGCGCCGGTCTCCTCGAGGGCGCCGACCATGACGAACAATCCCATGAAGAAGAACAGCGTCGGCCACTCGATGCCGCCGAGCGCCTTCTCGATCGGCTGGCGCGTGACGAGCAGCATGACGGTCGCACCGGCCAGCGCGACGGTCGCCGGCTCCAGGTGCAGCGCTTGGTGGGCGAAGAACGCGAGGATGGTCAGGACGAGGATCGGCACGGTGCGCTTGAGCTCGTCGGCGTCCTCGATCGAGCGAGCGGCGTCGAGGGCGAGCACCCGCCGGCGGGCCTCCGCCGAGACCCGCAGGCGGCGCCGGAAGACGAGGTAGAGGCCGAAGGTCACCACCGCCCCGGTGACCGCGGCGACCGGAGCGAGGTTGACGATGAAGTCGGTGAACGACAGGTTCGTCGCCCCCGCGATCATGATGTTCGGCGGGTCGCCGATCAGCGTCGCCGTGCCGCCGATGTTCGACACGATGATCTCGATGATCACCAGCGGGATCGGGTCGATGTCCAGCGCATCGGCCAGCAGGAACGTGATCGGCACCATCAGCAGGACGGTCGTCAGGTTGTCCAGGAACGCCGACAGCACCGCGGTGGTGAGCGCCAGCGACACGACGACCGCCAGCGGGCGCCCCCGCGACAGCTGGCCGGCGCGGATGGCCAGCCAGGTGAACACACCGGTCGGCTCGGTCAGCTTGACCATGAGCATCATCCCGGCCAGGAGGCCGAGGGTGTTCCAGTCGACCGCCGCGATCGCATGGTCCTGGTCGATCGTCTGGGTGAGCACCATGAGCGCCGCCCCGACCAGCGCGATCTTCGTGCGGTCGACGCGATCGCTGGCGATCACCGCCAGGGCGGCGACGAAGAGCCCGACGGCGAGGGCCATCAGCCGAGCACCACGGGATCGGCGGCTACGGCCACCGCGGGGCGCATGCCGAGCAGCCGCAGGTCGCGCAGCCATTCGGCGCAGGGGCGGCGCGCCAGGCACGCTGCGACGTCGGCGTCCTCGGCGAGGTGCAGCTCGCACAACCAGGCGCACGGCTGCGGATGGTCGGGCAGCGCCGAATCCAGGCGCGCGAGAACGACCCGGCGGATCTCGGGGACGGTGAGCAGGACGCGCAGCTCCTCGTGCAGCCAGCGCTCGGCCTCCTCGTACGAGAGGTGCAATGGACGATCCCAGGTGAGGACGATACGCGGCACGGCCGTTCGAGCATGAGGGCGCGACGGGCGCGCCACCATCGGGTCTGCACCCCCGTCGCGTGAGGAATCGCTCCCCAACGGCACGGCACGATCCGCCCGACGGCCGCGGCCCGCCGGGGCTACGGCTCGACGAGCCCGCGCCGGATGGCGTAGCGGGTGAGCTCCACCCGGTCGCGCATCCCGAGCTTCGCCAGCACGCGCTCGCGGTGGCGCTCAACGGTCTTGCGCGAGATCCCCAAGAGCCGCGCGATCTGCTCGGACGTGTGCGCCTCGGCGACGAGCTTGACGACCTCGAGCTCGCGCGGTGTCAACGGGTCGGTTGGCGCCGCCTCGCCGTCTCGGACGCGGTCGAGGAAGTCGCGGATGAGCGCGGCGATCCCCGTCGGATACAGGAACGGCTCGCCGCGCAGGACCGCCCGGCAGGCGCCGACCAGGTCGCGGTCGGCGGCCGACTTGAGCACGTAGCCGGACGCGCCGGCCTTGAGCGCCTCGAAGAGGTACTGCTCGTTGTCGTGCATCGACAGCATGAGCACCCGCAGCTCGCGATGCTCGGCGGCCAGCGCCGCCGCGGCCTGCAGGCCGGTCATGCGCGGCATCGACACGTCGAGGACGGCGAGGTCCAGCGCGGTCGTCCGAGCCAGCTCGACCGCCTCTGCGCCATCGCCCGCCTCGGCCGCCACCGTCAGGTCGGGCTCGGCGTCCAGCACGTGGCGCAGGCCGCGGCGGACCATCGCGTGATCGTCGGCGAGGAGGATGCGGGCGGGCCGGGCGGCGGTCACGACCCGATCTCCAGCCGGACCGTCGTCCCCGCGCCCGGCGCCGAATCGACGCTCAGCCGCGCGCCCACCAGCTCGGCGCGCTCGCGCATGCCGAGCAGCCCGGCGCCGGTCGTCGCGGCGGCCGCAGCGAAGCCCCGGCCGTCGTCGACGACCTCGAGGGTGAGCCCGCCCCCGGGCCGGGCGGCGGTGCGCAGGACCGCGTGCGACGCGCGCGCGTGGCGCGCGACGTTCGTCAGCGCCTCCTGGGCGACCCGGTAGGCGACGAGCTCCTCCTCGTCGCTCAGCGTGCCGCCGGACGCAAGCAGCTCGCGCTCGATCCGCAGGCCGGTCGCGGTCTGCACCGAGACGCTGAGCGCGGCGAGCGCGCTGGTCAGCCCGAGGTCGTCAAGCGCCTCCGGGCGCAGCCGCCGGACGATGGCGCGGACGTCGTCGAGGGCGGCGCGGGTCGCCTCGCGGGCCTGTGCGAGCTGCTCGTCGGTGCGCGCGCGATCGAGCGAGAGCAGGACCGCGGTGAGCGCCTGGCCCACCTCGTCGTGCAGCTCGCGGGCGATCCGCACACGCTCACGCTCCTGCGCCGCGAGGAGGCCGCGCACCCGGTCGAGCGCGTCGCGGCCGACCGCCCGGCGCAGGAGGAGGAAGTCCAGGCCGAGCAGGAGCATGAGGCCCGCGCCGAGCACGACCGCCTCCTGCGCGGCCAACGGGAAGCTCACGGTGGCGGGGGTCAGGACGAGGACGAGGGTCGCCGCCACGAGGACGGCGGCATTGGTCACGAAGACTCGCCACAGGAGCGCCATGGCCTACTCCGACCCCGGTCGGACGCGCTCCCCGTCGCCGGCCGCCCGATCCTCGCGTTCGCGCTGCGCGGCGTCGTGGTGGGCAATCCAGTTGACGCCCGCGGTGTCGGTCGTGGAATGGACGATGATCGAGACGAACACCACGAGCGCGGCGAGGTTGAAGATGCGCTCACCGTTCGCCAATCCGGCACCGAGGACGATGATCGAGAACGTCATCGTCGCCACGCCCTTGGGCCCGAACCAGGCCATGAACGCCTTGACGGGCAGGCTGAGCCGGGTGCCGGCCAGCGCAACCGCGAGCGCCAGGGGTCGCGCGACCAGCAGCGCCACGACGACGATGGTCACCGACGCCCAGCCCTCGCCGAAGAGCCCGTCGAGCGTCAGCAGCGACCCGAATACGACAAAGACGCCGAGCTTGACCAGCTCGACGATGTCGTCGGAGCGCTGCTCGAACGCCACGCGCAGGTCGGCGCGCCGCGTGCCGAGCACGATCGCCGCCACGTACACGGCGATGAAGCCGTTGCCGTGCGGCTCGAGCACCGAGACGCCGTAGGTCGCGAACGCGACCCCGAGCGCGTACAGCGACTTCTGGTGCGCTGGGATCCCGGCCCCGCGGGGCATGAGCACCGACGCCAGCCAGCCCACCGCGAGACCGAAGACGAGCCCCAGCCCTACGTCCTGGACGACGAACGTGACGACGTGGAAGTCCTCGCGCGTCAGGCTGAGCGCAGCGATGAGCGCGAGCACCGGCGGCAGCGCGAGCCCGTCGTTGAGACCGGACTCGAGGTTCAGCGAGTGGCGCACGACGCGGGGCACGCGCGGGTTGGTCACCACCGCCGACGACAGCACCGGGTCGGTCGGCGACAGCAGCGCGCCGAGCAGGAACGCCTCGGTCCACGAGAGGTCGGTGAGCGCCCGGGCCGCGAGCGCCACGACCGCCGCGGTGATCGGCATGCCGATGGCGAGCTTGCGCAGCGGCAGGCGCCACGCGCGCTGGAGCAGCTCGCTCTCGACCTCGAGACCGTCGCGGAAGAGCAGGACGATCAGCGCGACCTCGGCGAGGCCGACGACGAAGCCGGACTCCGGGTCGAGCTCGATGACGTGCAGTCCGCCGTCGCCGAGGACGAACCCGACGATCACGAACAGCGCGGTCAGCGACAGGAAGCTGCGGTGGGCCAGGCCGGACAGCAGCGCGCCGCCCATCAGCACGGCGCCGAGGACGACGGCGGCGGTCTCGAATGACGTCACGGGCGTGGAAGCTATTGTGACGAGCGGGTGCGGATCACGATTCTCGGCAAGTCGCCCTCCTGGACGGACGCGGGCGGGGCGTGCAGCGGCTATCTGGTGCAAGAGGCCGGCACGGTGATCCTGCTCGACTGCGGCAACGGCGTCTTCGCCAAGCTGCGCGAGCGGGTCGACTACGTCGACGTCGACACGGTGGTGCTGTCACACCTGCACGCCGACCACTTCCTCGACCTCGTCCCGTACGCCTACGCGCTGACCTACGCTCCGCGTCAGCAGCCGGTCCCGGTGCACCGCTGGCCCGGCACCGACCACCCGGCGCGCCCGCGACTGCAGTGCCCGCCCGGTGGGCGCGACGTGTTGCGGCGGGTGACCGGTGCGTGGGGGTCGCCGACGCTGGTGGAGGACGCGTTCGACCTGTGTGAGTACGACCCCGGCGCGGGCCTGCACATCGGTCCACTGACGGTGCGCTTCCATGCGGTCGTCCACTTCGTCCCGGCGTGGGCGGTGGAGATCGTGTCGACCCACACCGGCGGGCGGTTCACCTTCGGCGCCGACTCCGCGCCGACCGAGGAGCTGGTGCGCTTCGCGCACGGCACCGATCTGCTGATGCTGGAGGCGACACTGCCCTCTCCCGAGCGCACGGGAGCCCGCGGTCACCTCACTCCCCGCGAGGCGGGCGACCACGCCGCGCGGGCCAACGCCCGGCAGCTGGTGGTCACCCACTTCTCCGACGAACTGGACGCGCAGTGGGTGCAGACCGAGGCCGAACGCGGCTTTGGACGTGCAGTCAGCGTTGCACGTGAAGGAGATTCTTACTCGTTGTGAGGCATTACCGTTACTCTCAGTGCCATGGCAGACTTCCTAGACGAGAAAAAGCGTGAGATCGCGCAGCGCCTGAAGGAGCTTCGGCCGCTGGTGGAGGAGTACCAGCGGTTGGAGTCCGCGCAGCGTGCGCTGGAGGGCGTTCCGGGCGACGAGCGCCCGGCCCGGACCGCGCCGGCCCGCCGGCGCGGCACGTCGAATGCGCGCGCACAGGGCCGCGGACGGCCGCGGGGCAGCGGGACGCGCTCCAAGCAGGCGCTCGCGATGGTGCAGGAGAACCCGGGGATCACGATCTCCGAGCTCGCCGACCGGATGGGCATCAAGCAGAACTACCTCTACCGCGTGCTGCCGGGCCTCGAGCAGGACGGGCTGGTGCGCAAGGAGGGCCGCGGCTGGCATCCCCAGGCCGCGGCGTAACGCCCGCCCCGCCCAGGCCGCTCGCGGCCCGGGCCACGTCGGCCCGAACTGGTTCGCTAAGCTAGTTAGCGATGGCAACCAGTTCGCCCCCGCCCCACACCGACATCGTCACCCGCCTCCGCCTGGCCATCGTCCGCACCTCGCGGCGCATGCGCCAGGAGGCGGGCGGCGGCCTGTCGCCGACGCAGGCGGCGGCGCTGGCCACCATCGACCGCTGCGGGCCCATCACCCCGAGCGAGCTCGCCGCGCACGAGCGCGTCCAGCGCCCCACCATCGCGCGGCTGCTGGCGCGAATGGAGGACGACGGTCTCGTCACCCGCGCGCCGGACCCCAGCGACGGGCGTTCGTCGCTGATCTCGATCACCCCGGACGGGCACGCGCTGCTGGAGAGCGTCCGCAGCCGCAAGGACGCGTTCCTGGCCCAGCGCATGGAGGGCCTCGACCCCCAGGAGCGCGCCACGCTCGAGCGGGCGGCTGAGATCCTCGAACGGATGCTCGCGGAATGAGCGCCGCGCTGCGACGCTCGGTCGTCTCACTGCAAGTTCCCAATTACCGCCGGTACTTCGCCGGCCAGATCGTGTCGGTCTCGGGCAACTGGGTGCAGAACGTCGCCGCGATATGGCTGGTGCTGCACCTCACCGGCGAAGGCACGTGGGTGGGCCTGACCGCCGCGATGCAGTTCCTGCCCTTGCTGCTGTTCGGCGTCTGGGGCGGGCTGCTGGCCGACCGCATCCCCAAGCGCCGGCTGCTGACGGTGACCCAGACGCTGCTGGTCGTCCCCCCACTCGCGCTGTTCGCCCTCGTCACCACCGGACACATCCAGGCGTGGATGGTCATCGCGCTCGTGTTCTGCAGCGGGGTGGTCACGGCCGTCGACAACCCCGCACGCCAGTCGTTCGTCTCGGAGATCGTCGGCCCCGACCGCGTGGTCAACGCCGTCAGCCTCAACAGCATCCTCGTTCAGAGCTCGCGCATCGCCGGCCCCGCCGTCGCCGCCGGCGTCATCGCGCTGGCCGGCGTCGGCCCGTGCTTCCTGCTCAACGCGCTGTCGTTCGGCGCGATGCTCGTCGCGCTGCGGCGGATGGATCCCACCCTGCTGCACTCGGCGCCGCCGACGCTGCGCGCCCGCGGCCAGCTGCGCGAGGGGTTGCGCTACGTGCTCGACACGCCGCAGCTGCGCCTGCCGCTGCTGATGATGGCGGTCATCGGCACGCTGTCGTTCAACTTCACCGTGCTGCTGCCGGTGCTGGCCAAGCTCACCTTCCACACCGGAGCGGACGGCTACGCCGCGCTCATGGCGGCGCTGGCCGTGGGCTCCATCGTCGGGGCGCTTTTGATGGGCTCGCGCACGGTGGTCGACGCGCGCTTCCTGATCCTCAGCGCGACGGCGTTCGGCGGGCTGACCCTCCTGTCGGCGGTCGCGCCGACGTTCCCGGTCATGATGGCGTCGTTCGTCGCGGTCGGAGCCGCCAGCGTGAGCTTCTCCGCCGGGACCAACTCCGCGGTGCAGCTCGGCTCCGCATCGCAGATGCGCGGCCGCGCGATGGCGCTGTACGGCATGCTCTTCATCGGCTCGACCGCGATCGGCGCGCCGATCGTCGGCTGGCTGGCCGACGCCGTCTCCCCGCGCGCCGGCCTGGCGCTGGGCGGCGCGGCGGCGGTCCTGACCGCCGCCCTCGCCGCCCGCTCGGCCTGGACCAAGCGCAGCGCCGGGGGGACCGACGCCGGCCCCCCGGCTCGCCGCCCTACGACACCAGCCCGAGCGTGACGACCGCCTCGCGCTCCTCGCGCAGCTCGGCCATCGTCCGGTCGATGCGCTCCTGCGAGAACGCGGGGACCTCGAGGCCCTCGACGATCTCGTAGACGCCGCCGCCCGCCAGCCGCACCGGCTGGGAGGCGATGACCCCCGGCTCGATCCCGTAGGCGCCGGTGGTCGGGACCGACATCGAGCGCAGGCCGTCGGCGCCCAGCATCCAGTCGCGCACGTGGTCGATCGCCGCGTTGGCGGCCGACGCCGCTGACGACGCGCCGCGCGCCTCGATGATCTCGGCGCCGCGCTTGCCCACGCGCGGGATGAACTCGTCGGCCACCCACGCCTCGTCGTCGACGACGTCCCACGCCCGCTGGCCGTCGATCGTGGCGTTGAACAGGTCGGGGTACATCGTCGGCGAGTGGTTGCCCCACACGACGAGGTCCTGGACCTGCTCGACGCCGATCGCGAGCTTGTTGGCGACCTGCGCCACCGCGCGGTTCTCGTCCAGGCGCGTCATGGCGGTGAAGCGCTCGGGCGGGACGTCCTGCGCGTTGGACATCGCGATCAGCGCGTTGGTGTTGGCGGGGTTGCCGACCACGAGGACGCGGATGTCGCGCGCGGCGTGGTCGTTGATCGCCTGGCCCTGCGGCTTGAAGATCGCGCCGTTGGCCTCGAGCAGGTCGGCGCGCTCCATGCCCTTCGTGCGCGGGCGCGCGCCGACGAGCAGCGCGACGTTGGCGCCGTCGAACGCCTCGTTGGGGTCGTCGGTGATGTCGATCTTCGACAGCAGCGGGAACGCGCAGTCGACGAGCTCGAGCGCGGTGCCCTCGGCGGCCTTGACCGCCGGCGGGATCTCGAGCAGGCGCAGCTCGACCTTCGTGTCGGGTCCGAGCAGCTGGCCGGACGCGATGCGAAACAGCAGCGCGTAGCCGATCTGACCGGCGGCGCCGGTGACGGTGACCTTCGTTGCCATCAGGACTTCATCTCCTTGTGCAGGTTCTCGGCGATGGACGCCAGGAACTCCTGGGTCGTCTGGAACGGCTGGTCGTCGCCCACGAGCAGCGCCAGGTCCTTGGTCATCTTTCCGCTTTCCACCGTCTCCACGCACACCCGCTCGAGCGTCTCGGCGAACGTGGTGACGTCGGGCGTGTCGTCCATCCGCCCGCGGTAGGCCAGCCCGCGCGTCCACGCGAAGATCGACGCGATCGGGTTCGTCGAGGTCGGCTTGCCCTGCTGGTGCTGGCGGTAGTGGCGGGTGACCGTGCCGTGCGCCGCCTCGGCCTCGACCGTGTTGCCGTCCGGGGTCATCAGCACGCTCGTCATCAGGCCGAGGGAGCCGAAGCCCTGGGCGACGGTGTCGGACTGCACATCACCGTCGTAGTTCTTGCAGGCCCAGACGTAGCCGCCCTCCCACTTGAGCGCCGCGGCGACCATGTCGTCGATCAGGCGATGCTCGTAGGTGAGCCCGGCGGCGGCGAAGTCGGCCGTGAACTCGGTGTCGAACACCTCCTGGAAGATGTCTTTGAAGCGCCCGTCGTAGCGCTTCATGATCGTGTTCTTCGTGGAGAGGTACAGCGGCAGGCCGCGGTCGAGGGCGTAGCGCATCGACGCGCGCGCGAAGTCGCGGATCGAGCCGTCGAGGTTGTACATCGCCATCGCGACGCCGCCGTCCGGGAAGTCGAAGACGTCGAGCTCGATCGGCGCGGAGCCGTTCTTCGGGGTGAACTTGAGCGTCAAGCTCCCCTCGCCGGGCACGACGAGATCGGTGGCGCGGTACTGGTCGCCGAACGCGTGGCGACCGATGACGATCGGCTTCGTCCACCCGGGCACCAGGCGCGGGATGTTCGAGATCACGATCGGCTCGCGGAAGATGACGCCGCCGAGGATGTTGCGGATCGTCCCGTTGGGCGAGCGGTACATCTCCTTGAGCCCGAACTCCGCCACCCGCGCCTCGTCGGGGGTGATCGTCGCGCACTTGACCCCGACGCCGAACTCCTTGATGGCGTTGGCGGCGTCCACCGTGATCCGGTCGTCGGTGGCGTCGCGGCTCTGGATGCTGAGGTCGTAGTACTTCAGCTCGATGTCGAGGTAGGGAAGGATCAGCTGATCCTTGATGAACTGCCAGATGATTCGTGTCATCTCGTCGCCGTCGAGCTCGACGACCGGGTTCTTCACCGTGATCTTGGCCATGTGAGCGTCGATGCTGACACACCGCCGCGTGCGTACGCCGTGCCGCCCTTGCCTCAAGGTCTGAACCGTGGTTCACTTCTTGATGTGGCCTACCGGGCAACCGAGCGCACAGAAGCGCGCCGCATCGCGGCCCGCGAGAAGATCGTCGCCGCCGCGCACGACCTGATCGCGACCGGCGGCTACCGCGCGGCGTCGGTGGCCGCGGTGGCACAGCGGGCGGGCGTCGCCACCGGCACCGTCTACCGCCACTTCCCCTCCAAGGCCCAGCTCTTCGCCGAGGTCTTCCGCCGGGCGTCGCAGCGCGAGGTCGACGCCGTCGCCGCGGCCGCCGGCGCGGGCGGCGTCGGCGCCGGCGTGGAGACGTTCGCCCGCCGCGCGCTGCGCGCTCGCCGCCTGGCCTGGGCCCTGCTGGCCGAGCCGGTCGACCCCACCGTCGAGGCCGAGCGCCTGGCCTACCGCCGCGCCTTCCGCGACGCGTTCGCCGCCGCCCTGCCCGCCCACGTCGACGACCGCGAGCTCGTCGCCGCCGCCCTCGTCGGCGCGATCGGCGAGGCGCTCGTCGGCCCACTGTCCCCGACCGACGCGCCGCGCGACGAGGACGCGCTCGTCGCCGCGCTCGTCGCCTTCGCCCTTCGCTGCATCGCCGATCAGGAGCCCGTCGCATGCTGACCATCGACACCGACACCACCGAGTCGCGCAACCAGTCCGTCCCGCTCGAGGACTACGACACCTTCGGCGCCGACCGCCCGCTCGTCGAGGCGCTGCGCCGCGAGGGCGCCGCGTGGGCGCAGCCGCGCGCGCACGCGCTCGGTGCGCTCGCCGGCTCGGCCGAGCTGCTGGCCGCCGGCCGCGACGCCAACCGCTTCAAGCCCGAGCTGCGGACCTTCGACCGCTTCGGCCACCGCATCGACGAGGTCTCCTACCACCCCGCCTACCACCGCTTCATGGCGCTTGCGGTCGAGCACGAGCTGCACGCGCTGCCGTGGAGGCCTGCGGTTTCCCCCCCAGCGACGCCCGAACCCGGGGAGCAGGTTCATCGGGGGAAGAGCGACGAGCCGAGCGCCCACGCCGCCCGCGCCGCGCTGTTCATGACCCTGTCGCGCGCCGAGGCCGGGCACGGCTGCCCGATCTCGATGACGTACTCGGCCGTGCCCGCCCTGCGCGCCACGCCCGAGGTCGCCGCCGAGTGGGAGCCGCGCATCACCGCGACGACCTACGAGCCGCGGCTCGGGGTGGGTGGGGACGGATTCCCCAAGCGCAGCGCCATCGTCGGCATGGCGATGACCGAGAAGCAGGGCGGCTCGGACGTCCGGGCGAACATCACCGTCGCCGAGCCCGCCGACGGCGCCTACCGCCTCACCGGCCACAAGTGGTTCTGCAGCGCGCCGATGTGCGACCTGTTCCTCGTCCTCGCCCAGACCAAGGAAGGCCTGTCCTGCTTCGCCCTGCCGCGCGTCACGCCCGACGGCGGGCGCAACGCCCTGCGCATCGAGCGCCTGAAGGACAAGCTCGGCAACTGCTCCAACGCCAGCGCGGAGATCGAGCTGCACGGCGCCTACGCGCAGCTGGTCGGCGAGCCCGGCCGCGGCGTGCGGACGATCATCGAGATGGTCGGCCATACGCGCCTGGACTGCGTGCTCGGCTCGACGGCCGGCATGCGCACCGCGACCGAGCAGGCGATCCACCACGCGCGCCACCGCGCCGCGTTCGGCCGGCTGCTCGTCGAGCAGCCGGCCATGCGCAACGTGCTCGCCGACCTGGCCGTCGAGTCCGAGGCCGCCACCGTCACCGCGATGCGCCTCGCGCGCGCGTACGACGAGTCCGGCGCCGACGAGGCCGCGGGGCACTTCAAGCGCCTGGCCACCGCGGTCGCCAAGTACTGGATCTGCAAGCGCGGCCCCGGCCACGCGGCCGAGGCGGTCGAGTGCCTGGGCGGCAACGGCTACGTCGAGGACTGGCCGCTCGCGCGCGTGTACCGGGAGCAGCCGGTCATGTCGATCTGGGAGGGCTCGGGCAACGTCATCGCGCTCGACGTGCTGCGCGCGCTGGCCCGCACCCCCGCCGCGCTGGGCGTCTTCCTCGACGAGGTCGAGCTGGCCCGCGGCGCCGAGCCCCGCCTGGACGCCTACGTCGACGCGCTCAAGGCCGACCTCGCCGACCCCGCCGAGCTCGAGTCGCGCGCCCGCCGCGTGGTCGAGCGGATGGCGCTGGCGCTGCAGGGCTCCCTGCTCGTCCGCCACAGCCCGCCTGCCGTGGCCGACGCGTTCTGCGCCACCCGGCTGGCCGGCGCCGGCGGCCTGACCTACGGCACCCTGCCCGCCGGGACCGACGCCGGCGCGATCATCGAGCGCCACGCGCCCGCGGGATAGCGGGGATCCGGCTCGCGCCACAGGCCCGACGTGGCACCATCAGGGGATGCCGACCGGCAGCTCCATCCAGCTCGTCCGCCTCTTCGGGATCCGCATCGGCGTCAGCGCGAGCTGGTTCGTCGTGCTGTTCCTGTTCATCTTCCTGCTGTCGGACTCGTTCCGGGACGTGCTCGGGGGCTCGGACACGCAGGCGTACGGGGTCGCCGTGGCCGCCGCGCTGCTGTTCTTCGTCTCGCTGATCCTGCACGAGCTCGGCCATGCGGTCGTGGCCCGTCGCAACGGGATCGAGGTCACCGGGATCGACCTGTGGTTCTTCGGCGGCATCGCGAAGCTCAGCCGGGATTCGCACAGCCCCGGCGAGGAGTTCCGCATCGCCGCCGCCGGGCCGTTCGTCACGCTGCTGATCGTGCTCGTGTGCATCGGGGTCGGCACGGCGATCGACGGCCAGAGCTTCGTCGACGCCGCGGTGTTCGACCGCGGGGCGACGTCGAATCCCGGGCTGGTCATGCTCGCGTGGCTGGCCACGATCAACGCTGGCCTGTTCCTGTTCAACCTCGTGCCCGGGTTCCCGCTCGACGGCGGGCGGATCGCCCGGGCGATCGCCTGGAAGCTCACGGGCGAGAAGGCGAAGGCGACCCGCTTCGCCGGCCGCAGCGGCCAGCTCATCGCCTACGCGATGGCCGGCTTCGGCATCTTCCTCTTGCTGCGCGGCCACGTCGCCAACGGGCTGTGGCTCGGCGTGCTCGCGCTGTTCCTCGCGCAGGCCGCGCGCGCCGCCGTCGTGCAGAGCGACATCGACGAGCGCCTGGAGGGCGTGACGGTCGGCGACGTCATGGACCCGCACCCGTTCACGGTCGCCGCCGACATGTCGGTCCTCGACGCCTCCGAGCAGATCTTCGTCCCCCACGGCTGGCCGTGGGTGGCGGTCATCGAGGCCGACGGCCGCTTCGCCGGGGTGCTGCACCAGGAGGTCGTCGAGCGCACGCTCGCCGCCGGCCAGCCCGCTCTGCCCGCGCGCGAGGTCGTGCGCGAGGAGGGCTGGCGCTACCAGATCGGCGTCGACGAGCCGCTCGAGGAGCTGCTGGGCACCGAGGGCCTGCGCCGCCTGGGCGCCGTGTTCGCCGTGGACCGCGATGGCGTGCTGCGCGGCGTGGTCACGCTCGACCAGGTCCGCCGCGCGCTGACGCCGGCGCGCTGACCCGCGCCGGGCGGGCGGCGGCCCGCCGAGCGGGCGCCGCATCCCCCTGAACGGGGGTGTAGAAGGGCGCCCGAAGCAGTGTTTTCGCCAGCCGGGGCGGTATGGTCCGCCCCTCAATGCCCGCACACGACGTCCTCATCATCGGAGCCGGCCTCGCCGGCCAGCGGGCCGCCCTCGCCGCCGCCGACGCCGGCGCGACGGTGGCCATCATGAGCAAGGTCCATCCGGTCCGCTCGCACTCGGTCGCCGCGGCCGGCGGCATCAACGCCGCGATCAACGTCGCCGACGACTGGCGCTCGCACGCGTACGACACGGTGAAGGGGTCGGACTTCCTGGGCGACCAGGACGCCATCGAGATCATGTGCAGCGAGGCGCCCGGCGAGGTCATGCACCTCGAGCACATCGGCGTCACCTTCCACCGCAACGAGACCGGCGAGCTCGACCTGCGCGCGTTCGGCGGCGCGTCGATGAAGCGCACGGCGTACGTGGCCGACATCACCGGCCAGGCGATCCTGCACGTCCTCTACGAGCAGCTCATGAAGTACCACGAGCGCGTGGACCGCTACGAGGAGTGGTTCACCACCTCGCTCGTGCTCGACGACAGCGGCGCGTGCATCGGCGTCGTCGCGCGCGACGTGCGCACCGGCGCGATGGAGACGTTCTCGGCCAAGAACGTGATCCTCGCCTCCGGCGGCGCGGGCCAGTGCTTCAAGCCGACGACCAACGGGCTCATCTGCACCGGCGACGGCATCGCCCAGGCCTATCGGGCCGGCGCGCCGATCATGGACATGGAGATGATCCAGTACCACCCGACGACGCTGGTGGAGAACGGCTTCCTCATCACCGAGGGCGCCCGCGGCGAGGGTGCGCATCTGCTGAACGCCAACGGCGAGCGCTTCATGGAGAAGTACGCGCCCAACAAGATGGAGCTCGCCTCGCGCGACGTCGTCTCGCGCGCCGAGCAGACCGAGATCAACGAGGGCCGCGGGGTCGGCCCCGACGGCGCGGGCATCTACCTCGACATCACCGTCGTCCCCAAGAAGCGCACGCTCGAGGCGCTGCGCGAGATCGTCAACATCGGCAAGGACTTCGCGGGCGTCGACATCACCGCCGAGCCGATCACGATCCGCCCCGGCCAGCACTACATCATGGGCGGCGTCAAGACCGACATCGACGGCCAGGTCCCGGGCGTGCCCGGCCTGTACGCGGCGGGCGAGGTCGCCTGCGTGTCGGTGCACGGCGGCAACCGCCTGGGCGCGAACTCGCTGCTCGACACGCTCATCTTCGGCCGCCGCTCCGGCGAGCACGCCGCGGCACGCGCCGCCTCGATGTCCATGCCCACCGCCCCCGACGCGCAGATGCAGCACGACGCCGACATGATGGCGGCGATCATCAGCCGGGAGGCGGGACCGAGCTCCCGGCGGATCTCGGAGATCAAGGACGAGCTCGGCACCACGATGAACGCCAACGTCGCGGTGTTCCGCGACGAGGCCAAGCTCCAGCATGCGCTGGAGGTCGTGCGCCGGCTCAAGGAAGAGTCGAAGACCGCCTACATCGACGACCGCGGGACCGTCTTCAACCAGGACGTGCTCGGGGCGATCGAACTGGGCTACATGCTCGACGTCAGCGAGACGATCGTCCTCGCCGCGATCGAGCGCAAGGAGTCGCGCGGCGCACAGTTCCGGACCGACTACCCGGAGCGCAACGACGACGAGTGGCTCAAGCACATCGACCTCACCCGCAACGGGGACGGGGAGGCTCAGATCTCCTACTCCGAGGTCACGTTCACGCAGTGGCAGCCCGAGGAGCGCAAGTACTGATGGCCGAAGCCACCGAATTCACCCTTCGCCTGCGCCGGTACGACCCGGAGTCGGGCGCGGCGCCGTACTGGGACGAGCACACGATCGAGCTCGAGCCGCACCGCTCGGTGCTCGAGGCGATCCTGCAGGCGCGGGCGCGCTTCGACGGATCCATCGGCATCCGCTGCTCGTGCCGCGCGGCGATCTGCGGGTCGTGCGGCGTGCGCATCAACGGCCGGCCCGGCCTGGCCTGTCACACGCACCTCGACGAGGCGCAGCGCCGCGCGAAGGACGGCGTCATCGAGGTCGAGCCGATGGGCAACATGCCCGTCATCAAGGACCTGATCGTTGACATGGACGCGGTCCACTGGAAGAAGATCCACCGCGTCACGCCGTGGCTCATCAACAAGGAGCCGATCCCGGAGCGCGAGTACGTCGTCCCGCGCGAGTCGATGGTCGACATCACCCAGTCGATGGCGTGCATCCAGTGCGGCGCGTGCGTGTCGGACTGCATGTCGATGGAGGTCGACCCGCTGTTCGTCGGGCCGGCGGCGTCGGCCAAGGCCTACCGGTTCGTCGGCGACCCGCGCGACGCGCAGCAGTTCGAGCGCCTGCAGGACCTCGCCGAGGACCCGCACGGGATCTACGACTGCACCCACTGCTTCAAGTGCATCGACGCGTGCCCGAAGGGCGTGGCGCCGATGAGCCAGATCATGCGGCTGCGCCGGCGGGCGGGCACCGACCACCACATCAAGGACCGCAACAACGGCGAGCGTCACGAGTCGGCGTTCGTGACGCTGGTCCGCGACTACGGGATGCTGCACGAGGCCGAGCTGCTGCCGCGCTCCTACGGCGGCGACTCCTGGTTTGGCAAGTTCCACCCCAAGGCGGGCGCCGAGCTGCTGGACTCGCTGCCCTCGATCACCCGGGCGGTCATGCGCGGCAAGGTGACGCCGAAGCTCGCGCTCATGGGCCACAAGATCCCCAGCAACGACCTGAAGTCCGTCAAGCGGATCTACAAGAAGGTCGAGGGGCGCGACGAGCGCCTGGAGCTGAACCTCTACATCACGGGCTACGACGAGGACGTCGAGGGCGCGCAGACGCCGCCGGCTGTCGCCGCCGCCGGCGACGGGCAGCACAGCGCCGAGCCGGGCCAGCCCGGCCAGAACCCCGAAGGGAGCCCGTCGCGATGAAGGTCGCCTACTGGCCCGGCTGCGTGAGCCGGGGCTTCACCCCCGAGCTGCACGGCTCGATGGCCAAGATCGCCCCGCTGCTCGACATCGAGCTGATCGAGCTGGACCGCGGCTCCTGCTGCGGCGCCGGCGTCATCGCCGAGCACAACCAGGAGCTCGCCGACACGCTGAACGCGCGGACGTTCGCGCTCGCCCAGCAGACCGACGGGCACCTGATGATGAACATCTGCTCGACCTGTCAGGGCGCGCAGACGGAGTGCCAGGAGCGCCTGGACGCCAACGCCGAGTACCGGGCGATCGTCAACGAGACGCTGGCCGGCGACGGCCTGACCTACCAGAAGGGCATCACGAACAAGAACTTCCTGTGGCTCCTGGTCGAGGACATCGGGCTCGACGAGCTGCGCTCGCGCGTGAAGCGGCCGCTGACCGACCTGCGGGTCGGGCCGTTCTACGGGTGCTACATCGTGCGCCCCGAGGACCGGCTGGGGATCGACGAGACCAAGCCCCGCGACACGTACCTGTCGCTGGTGATCGAGGCGCTCGGCGGCACGGTGATCGACTACGCCGGCATGCACAAGTGCTGCGGCTTCCCGATCGTCACCATGAACAAGACCGTGTCGCTCGGGCAGGCGGGTCGCCATCTCGGCGACGCGAAGGACGCGCAGGCCGACTGCGTGGTGACGCCGTGCCCGCTGTGCCACCTCAACCTCGATCTCCAGCAGCCGGGAGCCGAGAAGGTCGTCGGCCGCAAGCTCGACATGCCGGTGCTGCACCTGCCGCAGCTGGTCGGCCTGGCGCTGGGGCTGCCGCCCAAGGAGCTGGGGATGCAGCGCCACGTGGTCAAGCCGACGTCCGTGATCGACTGGTCCACCTCGGTGGTGGCCGGGGTCGGCAGCTGACGCACGGCGGTCCGACGCTGCTCCGGGAGCGCGCGCGGCGGCGGATGCTCGCGGGGTGCGACTAGCGCCTTGCTGCTGCTTCGCGAGTCGTTCGATCCGCCGGCGCTGGACATGGCGGTCTCCGCGGCGCTGCTGGAGCGCGTCGCGGCGGGCGAGCTGCCCGACGTGCTGCGCGTCCACGCGCACCGGCGGCCGGTCGTGGCGTTCGGGCGGCGCGACACGTTCGCGCCCGGCTACCGAGCCGCGCTGCGCGTCGCGGCGGACCATGGGTGCGCGGCGATCGAGCGGCTGGCGGGCGGGCGAGCCGCGGTCTACCACGAGGGCACGCTCGAGATCGGGGAGGTCGTGGCCGATCCGGAGGCGTCGATGCACCTGCGCGAGCGCTTCGCGACGACCGCGGACGTGCTCGTCTCGGCGCTGCGGGCGCTCGGGGTCGACGCGCGAGCCGGCGCGGTCGCCGGCGAGTACTGCCCCGGCGAGTTCAGCGTCAACGCGCGCGGCGTGCGCAAGCTGTCGGGGACCGCGCAGCGGGTGGCGCGCACCGGCGCGTACGTGGGCACCGTGCTCGTGGTCCACGACGCCGCACGGGTGGCGAAGGTGATCGGCGACGTCTACGCCGCGCTCGGCCTCGACGTGTCCCCCGAGACGAGCGGGGCCGTCGACGACGAGGCGCCCGGGGTGACGATGGCCGACGTCGAGACCGCCGTGGTCGCCGCGTACGCCGTGCGCGGGGCGCTGGAGCCGCTGCCGGTGGACGCGGCGCTGCTGGCGCGGGCGCGCGAGCTGGAGCCGCGCTACACGGCTCCGGCCGCCTGACCGCGCCGACCGGGGCCGTCCCGGCCGCCCGAGCGCCGCGTCAGGCGGCGGGCGCCGCGGAGCCCACGAGCCCGCGGTCGACGACCAGCTCGGCGAGCTGGACGGTGTTCAGCGCGGCGCCCTTGAGCAGGTTGTCGCCGACGACGAAGAAATTCAGCGCCTTGGGGTCGGCCAGGTCGCGCCGGACGCGGCCGACGACGGTCTCGTCGCGGCCCGCCCACTCCAGCGGCGTCGGGGCCTCCTCGACCACCAGGTTGGGGAACTCGCGCAACGCCTCGAGCGCCTCGTCCAGGTCGGGCTCCTTCGCGAACGTCGCGCGGACGGCGATCGAGTGGCCGACCATCACCGGCACGCGCACGCAGGTCGGCGTGACGCGCAGTTGCGGAAGGCCGAGGATCTTGCGCGACTCGTTGCGCAGCTTCATCTCCTCGTCGGTGTAGCCCTCGTCGTTCAGCGTGCCCAGCAGCGGGACGACGTTGAAGGCCAGCGTGTTGGCGTGCACGGTGTGCTGCACCTTGCGCGCGGCGGCGCGGCCGTCGTTGACCAGCTGGTCCACGTCGGCGGCCAGCGGCTCGATCTGCTCGGCGAGCTCGTCGATGCCCTTCTGGCCGGCGCCGCCGGCGGCCTGGAAGCTGGTGGCGACCATCTCGGTCAGGCCGAAGCGGTCGTGCAGCGCCTTGGCCGGCAGCATGACGACCATCGTCGTGCAGTTCGGGTTGGCGACGATGCCCTTGCGGGCGTCGTCGAGGGCGTCGGGGTTGACCTCGCAGACGACGAGCGGGACGTCCGGGTCCATGCGCCAGGCGCTCGAGTTGTCGACGACGACCGCGCCGCCCGCCGCGAACTTCCCGGCCCACGCCTTCGAGGTCGAGCCGCCGGCGGAGAACAGCGCGACGTCGAAGCCGGTGACGGTGTCGTCGCGCAGCGGCTGGACCGTGAGCCCGTCGATGACCTTGCCGGCCGAGCGCTCGGAGGCGAAGAGCACGATCTCGTCGGCCGGGAACGACCGCTTGCGCAGCAGGTCGCGCATGACGGTCCCGACCGCGCCGGTGGCGCCGACGACCGCGAGCCTCACCGCGCCACCCCGCTTCGTGCCGGCGCCCACGACCTCACGACGTCACCCCGTTCAGGGCGCCGGCGGGGGTGAGTGAGGACCCGCGGGGTCTCATGGCCCGAACTCCCCGAACGGCTGCTCCGGGCGAATCGTGTCGGTCCCCGCCAGCTCGAACGCGCTGTGCAGCGCGCGCACCGCGTTGGGCACGTGCTCGCCGGGGATGACGCAGGAGATCCGGATCGGCGAGGTGGAGATCATCTCGATGTTGATGCCCTCATCGCCGAGGACGGTGAACACCTTGGCCGCGACGCCCGGATGGGTCTTCATGCCGGCGCCGACGATCGAGACCTTGCCCATCGACTCGTCGCTGCGCAGCGCGCCGATGCCGAACTCGCCGAGCAGCGGCTCCAGCGCGGCCCGCGCCTGTGCGAGCTCGTCGCGGGGCACGGTGAAGGACATGTCGGCGCCCTGGCCCTCGGTCTCGGGCTCGTTCTGCACGATCATGTCGACGTTGACGTTGGCCTCGGCCAGCGCGGTGGTGAGGCGGCCGGCGATGCCGGGGGTGTCCGGGACGCCGAGCAGGGTCACGCGGGCCTCGCCGGTGGAGTGCGTGACGGCAGTGATGAGGGGATGTTCCACGGTCTCTTCTTCTCCGACCACAACGGTACCGGGAGCGCCGTCGAAGCTCGAACGGCAGTGGATGCGCACGCCGTGGTTGCGGGCGTACTCGACGGAGCGCAGCTGGAGGACACCGGCGCCCGAGGCCGACATCTCGAGCATCTCCTCGAAGGAGACGACGGGCAGCTTGCGGGCGTCGGGGACGATGCGCGGATCGGCGCTGAAGACGCCCGCGACGTCGGTGTAGATCTCGCACTCGTCAGCGCCGACGGCGGCGGCCAGCGCGACGGCGGTGGTGTCCGACCCGCCACGGCCGAGCGTCGTCACGTCGCGGGCGGTCGAGACGCCCTGGAAGCCGGCAACGAGGACGATCGCGTCGTCGTCGAGGGCCGTGCGGATGCGGTCGGCGCGCACCTCGTGGATGCGCGCCTTGGTGTGCGACGTGTCGGTCACGATGCCGGCCTGCGATCCGGTGAGGGAGATCGCCCGGTGGCCGAGGTCGTTGATCGCCATGGCGCACAGCGCGCAGGACTGGCGCTCGCCCGTGGAGAGCAGCATGTCCATCTCGCGGGGGTCGGGGTGCGGGGAGATCTCCTGCGCCCAGGCGATGAGCTCGTCGGTGGTCTTGCCGCGGGCCGACAGGACGGCGACGACGCGCAGGCCCTCGTTGTGCTTGGCGACGATGCGCTGGGCGGCGCGCTTGATCCGGTCCGCGTCAGCGACCGAGGTGCCGCCGAACTTCATGACGATGATGTCGGGCATGCGACCGTGCAGCGTATTCGGATGGCGCTCGTGACGTTTGCGTGCTGAGACGTCACATCTCGCCTGCCAGGATCCGGGCATGTCGACCCCTCCTGGCAGCGAGTGGCGATTTCCGTCCACCCCCCGGACAGAACTCGCCGCTCACCCCGAGCGGGTGGCTGCTGAGCTCGCGGCCCAGCAACACGGCGTGGTCGCCAGGCGTCAGCTCGTGGCCTCGGGTATCAGCCACACGAAGATCGCCCGCCTGGTCGAGCGCGGGCTGCTCATTCGCCTGCATCGAGGGGTGTACGCGGTCGGTCACAGCTCACTGCGCATCGAGGGGCGGCGGATGGCTGCCGTGCTCGCGTGCGGTCCCGGTGCAGTGCTCTGTGATCGCACAGCGGCAGGCGTCTGGGGCGTGCGGCCCGACAACCGGGCACGTTGGGATATCGCTGTTCCCGGCGCAGGGGGTCGCGGCCGCCATGGCATCCGCGTGCGGCGGCGCAAGCTGGACTCGCGCGACATCACCACCATCGACGGCGTCCCGGTCACGTCGCTCGCGCGCACGTACCTCGATCTCGCGGCCTGCGTGGCGCTCGACCACACGGCCAGGGCGCTCGAGCGCGGCGAGCAGCTGCAGATCTTCGACCTGCGCGCGATCGACGACGTGCTCGACCGCCATCGTGGCCATCGCGGCGCCGCCCAACTGCGCGTCGCGCTCGAGCGCATGCGTCCCGACCACGATCGCCTGCGCTCCCGGCTCGAGCGCGAGGCGCTCGAGCTCATCGAGCGCCTCGGGCTCCCCTCGCCGCTGCTCAACACCCAGCTCCACGGCCACGAGGTCGATCTGCACTGGCCGGCGCACCGGCTCGTGGTCGAGCTCGACAGCCGCACGTACCACGACACCGCGACCGCGTTCGAGGACGACCGGCGCCGCGACGCCGACCATCTGCTCGGCGGCTACCGCGTCTTGAGGATCACGCGCCGCCGGTTCGACGAGGACCGCGCCGACGTCGCCGCCGCCCTGCGGTCCCTGCTCAGATCGCCCGCCGCCCCGCGAGCGCGCGGCCGAGCGTGACCTCGTCGGCGTACTCGAGGTCCGAGCCCACCGGCAGCCCCGACGCCAGCCGCGTCACCGTCACGTCCGGTGCCCGCTCGCGCAGGCCGTCGGCGATGTGCAGCGCGGTCGCCTCGCCGGTCGTCGTGGGGTTCGTGGCGAGCACCACCTCGCGCACCTCCCCCTCCGCGACGCGAAGGTAGAGCTGCGCGATCTTCAGATCCTCGGGGTCGATGCCGTCGATCGGCGACAGCGCCCCGCCGAGCACGTGGTAGCGCCCGAGGAACTCGTGCGTGCGCTCGATCGGCACGACGTCGCCGGGCTCCTCCACCACGCAGATCAGCCCCGGATCGCGCCGTTCGTCCAGGCAGATCCGGCAGCGCGGACCGTCGGCCAGGTTGAAGCACACCTCGCAGAGCCCGATGCGCTCCTTGACCTCGCGGATGGCGTCGGCGAGCGCGTTGGCCTCCTCGGCGTCGGCGCGCAGGATGTGGAAGGCGAGGCGCTGGGCAGTGCGGTTGCCGATACCGGGCAGCCGGGCCAGCTCGGTGACCAGCCGCTGGATCGGCGGCGCGTTCACCTGGGAAGACCGCCCCGCCCCCCCCCCCCCGGACCGCCCCCGAGGCCGGGAAGCCCCATCGAGCCGAGGTCGAGTCCGCCGGTCAGGCCGCCCATCTTCGTCGCCGCGAGCTCCTGGGCCGAGCGCAGCGCCTCGTTGGTGGCCGCCATCACCAGGTCCTGGAGGAGGTCGACGTCGTCGGGATCGACCGCCTCGGGCGAGATCTTCACGTCCTTGACCTCGAGATCGCCGGTCACCTTGACCGTTACCATGCCGCCGCCGGCGGACGCCTCGACGACCTCGTGCTTGAGCTGCTCCTGCGCGGCCATCATGTCCTGCTGCATCTTCTGGACCTGCTTGAGCATCTGCTGCATGTTCGGCTGGGGCATCAGGGACCAGGCTCCTCGTCGTGGGTCAGCTCTTCGGCATCGAACGCCTCCTTGAAGCGCGCGATCCATTCGTCCTCGGTGGGCGCGGGCGCCTCGGCGGCGTCGGGTAGGTCGTCGCGCAACTCGTAGGCGGGCCGCAATGTGTGGCCGGTGACCGCGCGCAGCGCGCCGGCGACGACCTCGCGGTTGGCGGCGCCGTCGGCCTTGCGGTGCAGGAACGCCTCGGACTGCGGGAACGCGATCGTCACCACGCCGCCATCGACCCCGACCGGCCGGGCGGTGTCGAGGATCGCCGCGAGCATGCCGTTGTCGGCGCGCACGCTGTCGAGCACCGCCGGCCACAGCTCGGCGAGCGCATCGAGATCGGGGGCCGGGCCGGCCCCCACGGCGGGCGCCTCGACCGCGACCGCGACGGCGGAGACGGGCGAATGCGCATCCTCGATCGGCGGCGGCGACGGCGGCGGGGCCGGCGCGTCGGGCGGCGGCGGCGCCGGCACGTCGGGGGACGGCGGCGGCGGAGCGGGGCGCGGCGGCGGGGGCCGCTCGGCAACCGGCGCGGGCGGGGGGCCACCAAGCTGCGCCTCGAGCCGGTCGATCCGCGCCAGCAGCGCCTTCGTCGAGGCATCGACCGCGGGCGTCGCCGCCTTCACGAGCGCCAGCTCGAGCTGGGTGCGCGGGTCGGCGCCGTTCTTGATCGCCTCCATCGCGGCGGCCAGCAGGTCGAGCAGCCGCACCACCCCGGCGACCGGGACCCGCGCGGCCTGCTCGGTCAGCCGCGCGTCGTGCTCGGGTGACAGCGCGAGCTCCGCGGGCACCTCGCCGCCGAGCGTGCGCACCACCAGCAGCTCGCGCGCGTGACCCTCGAGATCGCGGATGAAGGTGCCGGCGTCGCGGCCGGTCGTGGCCAGCCGGTCGGCGGCCAGCAGCGCGGCGCGCGCATCGCCGGCGGCGATCGCGTCGAGCGCCTCGAAGAGCAGGTCGGAGTCGGCCACGCCCAGCACGGCGAGCACGTCCTCGAGCGCGATCGACGAGCCGGAATACGTCACCAGCTGCTCGAGCGTGCCGAGCGCGTCGCGGAACGATCCGGTGGCGTGGCGGGCAATGAGCGCCACGGCCTCGGGGCCCACCTCGATCGACTCGGCGCTCGCCACCCGGCGGATCACCGACGCGACCTGCTCGGCAGTCGGCCGCTTGAAGTCGAAGCGGTGGCAGCGGTCGACGACCGTCGGCAGCACCTTGTTGGCCTCGGTCGTAGCCAGCACGAAGATCGTGTTCGGCGGCGGCTCCTCGAGCGTCTTGAGAAACGCGTTCCACGCCTGCGACGAGAGCATGTGCGCCTCGTCGAGGATGTAGACCTTGTGGCGGCCGGACACCGGGGCGAACGCGACGCGCTCGCGCAGGTCGCGGATGTCGTCGACCGAGTTGTTCGACGCTGCGTCCATCTCGATGACGTCCATCGAGGTGGCGTTGGCGATCGACACGCACGACTCGCAGGTCCCGCACGGCGTGGTCGTCGGCCCGTTGATGCAGTTCAGGCACGACGCGAGGATCTTCGCCATCGACGTCTTGCCGGTCCCGCGCGAGCCGACGAACAGGTTCGCGTGATGGACCTTGCCCTGCTCGACGGCGTTGGTGAGCGTGCGCACGACATGCTCCTGGCCGACGACGTCGGCGAAGGTCCGCGGGCGGTGACGGCGATACAGCGAGGGCGCGGACGACACGGACACCGCAGTCTAGAGATACGCTGCGCCGCCGTGACGGTCTCGCCCGAGCATCGCGGCGGCCGCGGAACGCCGCTGCTGGCCCTGCACGGGTTCACCGACACCTGGCGCGCTTGGACGCCGGTCCTGCCGGCGCTGGAGGAGCATCACGACGTGCTCGCCCCCACGCTGCCCGGCCACTACGGCGCCGGCGCGTTCCCGGACGGACTCGAGATGACGGTCGAGACCGGATGCGACCTGCTCGAGGAGCGCATGGACCGCGAGGGCTGGGACACCGCGCACATCGTCGGCAGCTCCTACGGCGGCTGGCTGGCGCTCGAGCTGGCCGTGCGCGGCCGGGCGCGGTCGGTGGTCGGCGTGTGCCCCGCAGGCGGCTGGGAGGCGGGCAGCCGTGAAGGCGAGTCCGTCTACCGCTACTTCCTGCGCACGCACCACGTGCTCCAGGCGTCCGGCCGGATGACCCACGCGCTGGCCGCGCGGCCGCGCCTGCGGTGGTTCTCGCTGCATGAGCTGGTCGCCCACCCCGAGCGCGTGCCGCCCCGCGCCGCCCTCGACATGATCGAGGGCGCCGCCGGATGCAGCGTCGTGACCGAGGGCGTCGCGCTCGCCCGGCACGACGGAGCGTTCGACGATCTCGGCGCGATCGGCTGCCCGGTGCGCATCCTCTACGGCGAGCGCGACCGGCTCGTCCGCTGGCCCGGCCACTACCTGCGGCTGCTGAGGCTGCTGCCCGACGCGGAGTTCCTCGCGCTGCCCGACGCCGGTCACCTGGCGATGTGGGACGACCCCGCGCTCGTCGCCCGGCGCATCCTCGAGGTGACCAGCGCGGCCTACACGTAGCGCGCGAGGTCGACGCAGACGACGCACATCGGCCACGGCGGGTTCCACGGCCAGCCGGTGACGTCCTTGCCGCACAGGGCGGTGTCCGGGTCGTCCTCGGTGACGATGTGGCAGATCTCCTCGCCGGGATGCGAGGGACCGTCCACCCGTTGGCGCTCGGGGACGGCGCTGCTCATCGCTGGCACGGTAGTGGACCGTGCACCCGCCGTCGAGGATCGGTCTCCGGGCGCGTTCGCCTCCGTCGGCTCCGGGTCGGGAGCTCCCGCTGCGCCTGCCGGTGACCGCTTAAGGCTGCTTCCTTCCGGACCTGACCTGGTTCACGGGCCGACATCGCGCGGGACCCGGCCCATCGACGCCGACATCGACGCGCTGGCCCCGAAGGCCTCACCCCTCGGACGGGGATTCGGCCTCGCTAGAGCGGATTGCGAGCGACAGGGCACCGCTACCTCCCCGCCTAGCACGGTCCGCGGCCCATAGTACTCATGCCCAGCGCGGCGGGGGCCGCGAACCAGCCGCAGACCGCTAGGATCGGGGCCCGGTCGTGCCCCGGGCGCGTAGCTCAGTGGGAGAGCGCTCGCTTCACACGCGAGAGGTCGCTGGTTCGAAACCAGCCGCGCCCATCACCACCGGTTCCCATTTCGGTTGTTCGGCCGGACCGCGCGGCGCCAGGCCGCACACGCTGGAATCGTACGGGACGCGCTCCTCCACCCGCGACGACGGAGTGTGCGGCGGTCGCGGCTCAGCCGCCGCCGAAGCTGACGACGTCGCGGCCGAGGGGCAGCTCGGCGCGCCGCGGGCCGTGGCCGGTGCGGTCGACAAGCACGGGCTGGCCGGCCTCGACGGTCGCCATCAGCGCGTCGTCGAGCGGCGGGATCCGGCCCGTCAGCGTGAAGCGCGAGAAGACGTACGGCAGCCCGTCGGACGCCAGCGCCGACGGCCGGTCCATCACCTGGAAATGCAGGTGAGGTCCCGTCGAGCTGCCGGAGTTGCCGAGCTCGCTGATGATCTGCCCGCGACGGACCCGGTCCCCGCGCTGCACGCGGACGCTGCCCGGTCGCAGATGCGCGTAGAACGCGTATCGCCCGTGGCCGAGGGCGAGGATGACGAAGTTGCCGTCGGCCTCCTCGAGCGTGACCGGCCGCGGCGCGTTCGGCACCTGGTCGGGGAAGCGGTCCGCAACCGCGACGACCCGGGCGTTGGCGACGGCCAGCACGGGCTTGCCGTAGAACGTCCAGCTCCCGTTCTCCCCGGGGTCGCCGACGAGGAACCGGCGTTGCGCGTCCATGCCGTTCCAGTCGATGGCGAACCGCTGGCCGAGATGGAGCGCCCCGTTGACCGGCTGGACCGAGCGGCGATGCGGCCCGTCGCAGCAACTGCCAACCGCAACCCATCCGGCGCCGCGCAACGGCGGCCCCAGGACGACCGGCGGACGCCGATCGACGCGCACCCTTCCACCGGTGGAGGCAATGCGCGACGGCACGGGCAAC
>JAWKKD010000003.1:0-279267 GCA_041393435.1 Solirubrobacterales bacterium
CCGCAGCGCGTTGGCAGAGGACCGCACCCGGAGGAGAGGAGAAGGAGAGGTGCGGTCTCCTGTGGTCGTCGACCACGCCGAGCGCAACTTGAGCGGTCAGCTCGAATCGGTCAAGCCGCGGCGCCTTCGTGCCGACATCACGGACGTGAAGAGGGCCCGAGCCATCGAGCTGTGCCCGGCGCGCCGCCGCCTGCCGCTCTTCACTGCGCTCGTGCTCACGGCGGTGACGGCCGCCGTCGCGTGGCTCGGCTTCCGCGAGGACGCGTCGCGGGCCCAGGAAGAGCATGACCGCGCCGCCAACCAGACCCTGCGGGCGGTGTCCTCGCTGACGACCCGGCTCGACTTCGCCGTCGATAGCGTCCGCGGCCTGTTCGTGTCCAGCCAGGAGGTGACCAAGTCGGAGTTCGACACCTTCGTCTCGGGGCTCGTCTCGGGCGGAGGGGTCTCGGCGCTCGGCTGGGTGGAGCCGCTGCCGCACGCGCGGCGGGCCACGTTCGAGCGCGGCCACGGCGGGCCGATCCGTGGGTTCGACGGCAAGCCGGTCGCGCGCGCGAGCACCTACCAGGTGGCCACCCACGGCTACCCGGCGCCCTTCCGCACCGCCACGTACCTCCTCGACGTCGGCCACGACCCCAGCCAGGCGGCCACGATGCACCGCGCCCGCCTCACCGGTGCCGCGGCCGCCAGCCCGCCGCTGCACGTGGGGCCGGCGCGCGACTCGTTCGTCCTCTACGTGCCCGCCTACGCGGGCGGCCGGATCCCGAGCACGCCGGACGCGCGGGCGCGCGCGGTCACCGGGTTCGCCACCGGCACCTTCCGCTTCGCGGACCTCCAAGCCCTCGTGCACGCCGCCATACCCGCTGGCGCCAGCATGTCCATCACGGCGAACGGCGAGACCGTCGTGCGCGTCGGCGACGTCGGCGACGACGCCGAAGTCCGCCACCTGCGCTTCGCCGGCCAGGTGTGGGACATCCGCGTGGTGCCGGCCGAGCCGTCAGGCGTGGGCCTCGGTCTCGTCGCGCTGCTGCTCGGCGTGGTCATCACCGTCCTGCTGACCCTGCTGATCCGCGCGAGCGTGCGCTCGGAGATCGCCGCACGCGAGCTCGCCGGCCTGCGCGAGCGCGAGCGCGACCTCGCCCACGCGGCCCGCGAGCTGTCGGAGGCGACGAGCCGCACCGCCCGCGAGCGGTTCCGCCGCGCCTTCGAGGACGCGCCGATCGGCATGGCGCTGACCGATCGCGCCATGCGGATCCTCGACGTCAACCAGGCGTTCACCGACCTTCTCGGCCGTCACCACGACGAGCTGCTCGACACCTCGGTGATCGCCTACGCGCACCCCGACGACGCCGGGGTCCTGGGCGAGAACGCCACCACGTTGCTGCGCGGCCAGACGATGCGCGCCCACTGGGAGGCGCGCTTCGTCCACGCCGACGGCCACGTCGTCTGGGTCGACATCCACGCCACCGCTCTGGGCGACGGCACGGACGGCAACGACCTGTTCCTGGCGCAGGTGGTCGACACCACCGACCAGCGTCGCTTCGAGCAGCAGCTGCGCTATCTCGCCGACCACGACCCGCTGACCGGCCTCGAGAACCGGCGCGCGTTCGGGCGGGCGGTCGACGCTCATCATGCCCACGTCAAGCGCTACGGTCCCGGCGGTGCGCTGATCGTCCTCGACGTCGACCACTTCAAGGCGGTCAACGACACGCTCGGCCATCACGCCGGCGACGAGCTCATCATGGACATCGCCGACATCCTGCGCGGCCAGGTGCGCGAGAGCGACCGCATCGCCCGGCTCGGCGGCGACGAGTTCGCGGTCCTCCTGCCGCAGGCCGACGCGCAGCAGGCCGCCGCGGTCGCGGCCAAGCTCGTCGACGCCGTACGCGAGCATCGCCGGCGTCCCGGCGGCCGCGTCGGCGCCACCACCATCAGCGCCGGCGTCGCGCTGTTCGACGGCAGCGGGGACAGCGGCGGCCAGCTCCTCGTCGACGCCGATCTCGCGATGTACGACGCCAAGGAGGCGGGGCGCGACGGCTTCTCGCTGTTCGCCGACTCCGAGCGCATCGCCTCGCAGACCAAGTCACGGCTGGCCTGGCTGGACCGGGTCCGCGGCGCGCTGGCCGAGGACCAGTTCACGCTGCTCGCCCAGCCGATCCTCGACCTCGCCAGCGGGCAGGTCGTCCACCACGAGCTGCTGCTGCGGATGGTCGGCGAGGACGGCGACCTGATCGCGCCCGCGAGCTTCCTGGAGATCGCCGAGCGCTTCGGGGTCGTCAGCGAGCTCGACATCTGGGTCGTGCGCGAGGCGATCCGCAAGCTGGCCGAGCACGGCGACGCCGGCCTGGTCTTCGAGGTCAACCTGTCGGGCAGCTCGATCGGATCGGACCGCCTGCTCGAGACGATCGAGAGCGACCTCGCCGGGTCCGGGGTCGACCCGCGCTCGCTGGTCTTCGAGGTCACCGAGACGGCCGCCGTGTCGAACATCCCGCGGGCACGCGCGTTCGCCGACCGCCTCGCCGACCTCGGGTGCCGCTTCGCCCTCGACGACTTCGGCGCGGGCTTCGGCTCGTTCTACTACCTCAAGCACCTGCCGTTCGACTTCCTGAAGATCGACGGCGAGTTCGTCCGCCACTGCGTGACCAACCATGTCGATCGGGTGATCGTCTCGAGCCTGGTGCGCGTCGCGACCGGCCTGCGCAAGCGCACGATCGCCGAGTACGTCGGCGACGAGTCTACGATCGCGCTGCTGCGCGACCTCGGCGTCGACCTCGCGCAGGGCTACTCGATCGGGCGGCCGGCCCCGCTCGAGGAGTGGCTGGCGCGGCGCGGCGACGTGCCTGCCGTCGTCTAGGACCGGAAGCGGCCCGGCTCCCAGAGCGGCTCCTCGCCGGCCGAGTTCGCGGCCCGGCTGAGGATGAACAGCAGGTCGGAGAGCCGGTTGAGGTAGCGCACGACCTCGGGGTTGGCGTCGTCGACGGCCAGCGCGCGGCGCTCCGCCCGCCGGCACACGGTCCGGCAGACGTGCAGGTGCGCGGCGGCGCGCGAGCCGCCGGGCAGCACGAACGACTTCAGCGGCTTGAGCGTCGCGTTGACCTCGTCGCAGCGCTCCTCCAGCCACGTGATCTGCTCGGGCCGCACCCGCAGCCGCTCGCGGTCGCCTTCCTGCTCCGGCACGGAGAGGTCGGCGCCGACGTCGAAGAGGTCGTTCTGGATGTGGCGCAGCCACTGGCCGTGGTCGTCGGCGACGTCGCCCGCGGCGATCGCGACGCCGATGTGGGCGTTGAGCTCGTCGACCGCTCCGTAGGCCTCGATGCGCGCGTGGGTCTTGGGCACGCGACTCATGTCGCCCAGGTGCGTCTCGCCGCTGTCGCCGAGCTTCGTGTAGATGCGGGTCAGGTTGACGGTCATCGCTGCCTTGGACCTTAGGGCCTATCCCGGTCGGCGCGAGGCGGCGCCCCTCGCATCCACGCGCGGTCGGCGGCCGTACCTGCCCCGGATGCCGCTTCGCCTCGCCGCCGTGGCCGCCTGCTCGATGCTCGTGGCGGCGTGCGGCGGCCAGGCGCCCCCAAGGCTCGGGCGGCGTGTCAGTGCTGGTCACCGCGGACTCCGGGGCGCGACCGCTCGGCGACGCCGGTCCCCAGCCGCCCGCGAACCGGACGCTGCTCGGGCTGCTGGACGACGGCTTCGACGTGCGCGCCTCCGCCGGCCGCGTCCAGGCGATCGACGGGCAGGCCGGGCCGTGGGGCGTGTTCGTCAACGGGCTGCGCGAGCCGGGCGATCCCGCGCACGTCGAGGTCCACGCGGGCGACCGCGTGTGGTGGGACGCCCATGACGGCGACGAGAACCTGCGGGTCCCTCGTCGGGCCGTGGCCGACCCTGCGCGGCGACCGGGCGGCGCGGCTGCTCGACCAGGGTCCGCGCGCGTCGGGCCGAGGCGGCGCGCTTCTCCGACGACGGGCGCGCGCTGGCGCTGCTGGACGCGGGCGGGTCACGCGGTGCGCACGCTCGGACCGGGCGCCGGGCTGGTCGCCGCGACGGTCTACGAAGACCAGCCGCCGACGTGGTTCGTCACCGGCACGGACGCCGACGGAGTGGCCGCGGCGGTCCAGGCGTTCGACGAGCCCACGCTCGCCAACCGCTTCGTGCTCGCCGTCGGCGACCATCGCGGCATCCCCCTACCGGTGGGTAGCGGTTGACCCACGAGTCGTTCCGCCCATCCGTTGAGCTAGGTGTCCCGCCTCATGCGACTGGGAGTCCCTGCGGAGACGGGTCTGGGCGAGACGCGGGTCGCGCTCGTGCCGGAGGTGGTCAAGCGGCTGGTGGCCAAGGGCCTGGAGGTCCGCGTGGCGCCGGGCGCGGGTGCGCGGGCGCTGCTGCCGGATGCGGCGTTCGCCGAGGCGGGCGCCGAGCTGTCGGACGACGTGTGGGGCTGCGACGTGGTGCTCAAGGTCGCGCCGCCCAGCGAGGAGGAGATCGGGCGCCTGGGCTCCGACTCGGTGCTGGTCGGGTTCCTCAACCCGCTGGGCGCGCCGCAGACGGCGGCCGCGTTGGCGGCGGCGGGGGTGACGGCGTTCGCCGTCGAGGCGATCCCGCGGATCTCGCGCGCGCAGTCGATGGACGCGCTGTCGTCGCAGTCCAACGTCGCGGGCTTCAAGTCGGTGATCCTGGCCTGCGACGAGCTGCCGCGCTTCTTCCCGATGCTGATGACGGCGGCGGGCACGATCCCGCCGGCCAAGGTCCTGGTGCTCGGCGCGGGCGTCGCCGGGCTGCAGGCGCTGGCCACGGCGAAGCGGCTGGGGGCCAAGACCACGGGCTACGACGTGCGCCCGGAGGTGGCCGAGCAGGTGCAGTCGCTGGGCGCGGCGTTCCTGGATCTGGGGATCAGCGCGGCGGGTGAGGGCGGCTACGCGCGTGAGCTGACCGAGGAAGAGCGCGCGGCGCAGCAGCAGGCGCTCACCGACGCGATCAAGGGCTTCGACGTGGTGATCACCACGGCGCTGGTGCCGGGCCGGCCGGCGCCGCGGCTGGTCACGGCGGAGGCGGTCGAGGGGATGGCGCCGGGCTCGGTGATCGTCGACCTGGCGGGCGAGACCGGCGGCAACTGCGAGCTGACCGAGCCGGGGGAGACGGTGGTCCGTCACGACGTGACGATCGTCTCGCCGCTGAACCTGGCGGCGTCGATGCCGCAGCACGCGTCGATGCTCTACGCGCGCAACCTGCTGGCGTTCCTGGATCTCGTGATCGGCGAGGACGGGGCGCTGGAGCTGAACTTCGAGGACGAGATCGTCGCGGGCGCGTGCGTCGCGCGCGGCGGCGAGGTCGTCCATCCCGCGGTCAAGAAGGCGTTGGAGGCGACGGCCTGATGCTGGTCACGAACCTGGCGATCCTCGTGTTGGCGGGCTTCGTCGGCTACTACGTCATCTCGAAGGTCCCCAACACGCTGCACACCCCGTTGATGTCGGGCACCAACGCGATCCACGGGATCGTGCTGCTCGGCGGCCTGGTCGTGCTCGGGCTGGGCGTCGACGGGTGGCTGAGCAAGCTGCTGCTGGTCATCGCGATCGCGTTCGGCACGATCAACGTGGTCGGCGGCTTCCTCGTGACCGACCGGATGCTCGAGATGTTCAAGAGCAAGAACCCCAAGAAGGCCGCGGCGAAGGCCGAGTCCGCGGGCGAGATCGAGGGCGGACGGTGATGACGCTGCCGTTCGCGTCGTTCCTGCAGGACGACGAGTTCATCTACGTCCTCTACATCATCGCGTTCGGGATGTTCATCATCGGGCTGGGCGGGCTGACCGGGCCGCGGACGGCGGTGCGCGGCAACCGGATCGCGGCGGTCGGCATGGCGCTCGCGGTGATCGCCACCCTGCTCATCGAGGGGATGGGCAACTGGGTGCTGATCGTGATCGGCGTCGTGGTCGGCACGGTCGTCGGCGTGCCGGCGGCGCGCCAGGTGAAGATGACCGCGATGCCGCAGATGGTGGCGCTGTTCAACGGCGTCGGCGGCGGGGCGGTCGCGCTGATCGCGTGGGCGGAGTTCCGCAACACCGGCGGCTTCGCCGGCGAGCCGACCTACGTGGTGATCTTCGAGCTGGCGGCGGCGATCATCGGCTCGGTCTCGTTCTGGGGCTCGAACATCGCGTTCGGCAAGCTGCAGGAGATCCTGTCGGGCCGGCCGATCGTGCTGCCCGGCCAGCAGTTCGTCAACATGGGGCTGCTGGCGGTGGCGATCGGGTTCGGGGTCGCGATCACGGCCGGGACCACCAGCGAGTGGGTGTTCATCGGGATCCTCGTCGCCGCCGCGCTGCTGGGCAACTTCGTGGTGCTGCCGATCGGCGGCGCCGACATGCCCGTCGTCATCTCGATGCTCAACGCGTTCACCGGCCTGTCGGCGGCCGCGACCGGCATGGCGCTCAACAACCCTGCGCTGATCGTGGCGGGCATGCTCGTCGGTGCGTCGGGCTCGATCCTGACCAACCTGATGGCCCAGGCGATGAACCGGTCGATCCCGTCGATCGTGGCCGGCGGGTTCGGCGGCGGCGGTGCGCTGCCGGCCGCCGGCGGGGACGGCGAGCAGCGCACGGCGCGCTCGACGAGCGCGGCGGATGCAGCGGTGCAGATGGCCTACGCGTCCAGCGTGATGATCGTCCCGGGCTACGGCATGGCGGTCGCGCAGGCCCAGCACGCCGTCCGCGAGCTGACGGTCGAGCTCGAGAAGCGCGGCGTCGAGGTCAACTTCGCGATCCACCCGGTCGCCGGGCGGATGCCCGGGCACATGAACGTGCTGCTGGCCGAGGCCGACGTCCCCTACGACCAGCTCAAGGAGATGGAGCAGGCCAACCCGCTGTTCCCGCGCACCGACGTGTCGCTGATCATCGGCGCCAACGACGTCACCAACCCGGCCGCCAACGACGACCCCGGCAGCCCGATCTACGGCATGCCGATCCTCGAGGTCGACCGGTCACACTCGGTGATCGTGCTCAAGCGCTCGATGAGCAGCGGGTTCGCCGGCATCGACAACCCGCTCTTCTACGCCGACAACACGGCGATGCTGTTCGGCGACGCCAAGTCGTCGGTCCAGGAGATCACCACCGAGCTGGCCGAGCTGTAGGGCTGGGCGCTCGCCGCCCGGCGGCGCGCCGCACTCGAACGGGCTTGCCCCCAGGAGTAGGCTGGACGGGGTGACCGCGCTGCTCGTCAAGGCGGCGGTCGCCGCCGCACTCGCCCTGGTGCTGGCCCGGGCATTCATGGGACCGCCGCCCCGGCGGTTGCGTCCCCTGCTCGTGCTGATCTGCGGCTTCCTCGGGTTGATCGGCTACCCGATCGCGGTGCTCGTCGCGGTCGCGCGCCACCCGCAGCTCGCGTCGATCCTCCTCGGCGCGGCCGTCGCGTTCATGGCGGTCGCGTTCTGGTCGGCCCGTGGGCGCAACGACGACGGCGGCGACGACGGCGACGCCGATCCCGAGCCGCCGGTCGACTGGGAGGCGTTCGACCGCGAGCGCGAGCACTGGGAGCGCTCGGCGCGGCTGTAGCGCTCGCCACACGGCACTAGCATCGCCGGCGTGATCGCACGCGACGACGCGCTGCACGCGCTGACCGCCGAGGAGTTCGACGTCGTCGTCGTCGGTGGCGGGATCACGGGCGCCGGCTGCGCGCTGGACGCGGCCTCGCGCGGCTACTCGGTCGCGCTCGTCGAGAAGCGCGACTTCGCCGCCGGCACGTCGAGCCGCTCGAGCAAGCTCGTCCACGGCGGCCTGCGCTATCTGCAGAACTTCGATCTCGGGCTCGTGCGCGAGGCGCTGCTCGAGCGCCAGCTGATGGTCGCGCTCGCCCCGTACCTCGTGCACCCGCTGCGGCTGGTGGTGCCGGCGTTCGAGGGGGCGAGCCTCGACCGCCTCGTCGGCGTCGGGCTGAACCTCTACGACGTGATGGCCCGCGGGCGCCGGCGCAAGGGCGAGTTCGCCGAGTCGTGGAGCCCGGACCGCCACCGCGTCATCTCCGGCGAAGAGGTCGTCGAGCTGCTGCCCGCGCTCGCCGCGCGCCGCCCGACCTCCGGCTACCTCTTCTACGACTGCCAGACCGACGACGTGCGCCTCGTGCTCACGGTCCTCGCCGAGGCCGAGCGCTTCGGCGCCGTCGTGGCCAACCGGGTCGAGGTGACCGAGCTGCTCGACGGCGCAGTCGGCGCGATCGACGCCGAGTCCGGCGCGCCGCTTCAGATCCGGGCCGCGAACGTGATCAACGCCACGGGCGTGTGGGCCGACCGTCTGCGCCCGGGCGAGCTGCGCGACGAGGCCGACATCCCGCACATCCGCCCGAGCCGCGGCACGCACGTGACGGTCTCCCGCGCCGATCTACCGCTCGTGGCGGGCGCGATCGTCCCCGCCGGCGGCGGGCGCTCGATCTTCGCGCTGCCGTGGCTCGGGCGCACCCTGCTGGGCACGACCGACAACGACTACGAGGGCGAGCTGGACTTCATCGCGCCCGGCGACGGCGACATCGCCTACATCCTCGACGCCGCCAACGCGTTCTTCGGCACGAGCCTGACGCCGGACCGGCTGACGGGGGCCTACGCCGGCGTGCGCCCGCTGATCTCCTCGGGCGACCCGAAGAAGTCCGTCGACATCTCCCGCAAGGCCGAGCTCTACGAGACCTCGAGCGGCATGATCACGATCACCGGCGGCAAGCTGACGACCTGGCGGCGGATGGCGAAGATGGCGGTCGACCGGCTCGTCGAGCGCGACGTCCGCAATGCGCCGTGCCGCACGCACGAGATCCCGCTCGGCCAGGGCGTCGAGGCGGCCGCCCTGCCGCGGGTCGAGGGCGTGCCCGAGGACGCCTACGGGCTGCTCGCCGGCCGCTACGGCCACGTCGCGCACGACGTGCTGGCGATCGCCGGCGAGCGCGGCGAGCTGGCCCAGCCGATCGTCGGCGAGCTGCCCGACCTGCTCGCCGAGGTCGTCCACGCGGCGAGGTTGACCAGGCGCGCTCGGTCGGCGACGTGCTGCTGCGGCGCACGCGGCTCGGGCTGCTGGCCGCCACCGCGGTGACCGGCGACGGGGTGGCCGAGCGGGTGGCGGCGACCCTGGCGCCGGAGCTCGGCTGGGACCGGGTGCGCACCGCGGCCGAGGTGCGCCGCTTCGCCGAGGAGGCCGGAGCCGAGGGGATCCGCCCGTGATCGGTGTCCGGGGGCGCGGCCTCGCCGACAGCGTTCCGTCCGGCCCATCCCGGAACTTTGCGGGTCCTGGCGGGTTGCCAGGCTCGTCCGCGGGAGTCTGATGTCCAGAGGTGTCCTGAGCTTGTCGTCACGTCGTTGCCTTGCCTTGTGCGCCCTGTGCGCCGCCCTCACGCTGCTGCCCGCCGCCGGCGCGTCCGCGGCGTGGTTTCCGGGCGAGGTGATCGATGGCCCGAACCCCGGCCTCGTCGCGGTCGGCGGCGTCGACATCGCCCAGAAGGACGGCACGGGCGGCGTCGTCTACCTGCGCCTCGACGGCGGCGTCCCGCACGTGTTCGTCGCGCGGCTGCTCGACGGCGCCTGGCAGCCGCCGGAGCGCATCGACAACGGGATCGCCGAGGGTGCGTCGTCGCCGCTCGTCGCCGCCGGGCCGGACGGACGGCTCGTCGTCGTCTGGGTCACCGGCGGCACGCTGCTGGCCAGCGTGCGACCGAACGCGGGAACGGCGTGGACCGTGCCGCAGGCGGTCGGGTCCTCGGCGCAGGCGCCCGCGCTCGACATGGGCCTCAACGGCCACACCTACGTCGTGTGGTCGGCGAACGGGGACGTGCGCGGCGCGTACATGGGCCGCGGCCAGACGCAGTTCCAGGCGCTCGCAGCCCCGCTGGACATGGACGCGGCGCGGCCCGCCGGCGACGCCGAGGGGCGCCGGCCCGCGGTGGCCGTGTCGGCCGAGGGGCTCGCGCTCGCCGCCTGGGGCGAGGTGTTCGCCGACGGCAGCCAGCACGTGATCGCCCGCCGCATCGACGAGCTGACGCCCTCGCCGATCCCGCAGGACGTCACGCTCGGCAGCCTCGACGCCCGCCCCGGCGGCGACGCCGACTCGCCCGATGTCGCGATGTCGGCCGACTCGAGCTTCGGCTGGATCGCGTTCCGCCAGGCGTTCTTCGACGGCGGCGCGCCGGTGACGCGGGCGATCGCGCGGCGCATGCGCGGCTCGGTGTTCGAGGGGCCGCAGACGATCGACGGGCAGGGCTTCCCGGCCGAGGACGTGGGCGCCCCGCGGGTGGCGGAGAACGTCGGCGGCGCCGGGATGACCGCGGCGGGGCGGCTGACCGGTCAGATCTACGGCTCGACGTTCTTCGAGGAGCGCTACGACGACGTCATCTTCAGCAGCGCGGTGCCGCTGACCTCGTCGCCGAGCCCGTTCGCGCGCCGGCCCATCATCGCGTTCGCCGAGGACAAGACGGGGCTCGTGACCTGGACGGCGCCCGACGCCTCGCTGCGCGTGCGCGAGCGGGCGGGCGAATGGCAGCCTGAGCAGCTCATCTCCAGGCCCGAGTACGGGCCGGTCGACGTCGGCGCCGGGCTGGCGGCAGCGGGCGACCGCTACCTGGACGCGGCGGTCGTCGCGATCCAGGACACCGGCACCGAGCGCCGGCTGACCGCTGCCATGCTCGACCGCGAGCCGGGCTCGTTCTCGCCGGCGTCGTCGTCGCGGTGGTACGACAAGGTGCCGTCGCGGATCTCCTGGCGCGAGCCGATCAACATCTGGGGGCCGCTCACCTACCGGGTCTACGTCGACGACCGGATGGTGGCGCAGACGCGCAGCCTGTCGTACCCGCTGACGCAGCTCGGCCTGCGCCCCGGCCAGCACCTGTACCGCATCGAGGCGGTGGACGTGCGCGGCCAGGTGTCCTCGACGCCGACCCGGCTCATCCGCTTCGACGCCGAGCGGCCGCGGGTGTCGATCGCCTTCAGCGGGTCGCGGCGCGCCGGGCGCATCACGACCGTCCACGTCCGGGCGTCGGACTCGGGCGCCGGGATCACGGCGCGCCCGCAGGTCAGCTTCGGCGACGGCGCCACCGCCCGGGGCTTCACGGTCGACCACCGCTTCCGGCGGGGGCACTACACCGTGACCGTGCGTGTGACGACCAGGCCGGCAACGTGACCGTGCGCAGCCGGCGCATCCAGATCCGCTAGACGGCGACGCCGCAGCGTGCGCTAGCCTCAGGCCCAGTCGCCGGGCGCTGTCCAACGCGCCCGGATCGCCAACCGACCCCCACCCAAGGAGACCATCCCATGGCCGTGCTCGACCGCGCCGCTCTCGAGGAGAGCCCGCTCGCCGACCTGCACACGATCGCTCGCGAGCTGGGCATCGACGGCTTCCGTCGCCTGCGCAAGGCCGCGCTGATCGACGCGATCGTCCACACCCAGACCGGCGAGGAGCCGGCGGCCGAGACGGCGGAGGCCGAGGAGGACAAGCCGCGCACGAGCCGCTCGTCGCGCAGCCGCTCGCGCAGCCGGTCGCGGACCCGCAAGGACGCTGACGAAGGCGAGCAGGCCGAGCCCGAGGAGGCCGGCCGGAGGCCAAGGAGGCCAAGAAGCCGGAGGCCAGGAGGCCAAGAAGCCGGAGGCCAAGGAGCCCGAGCCCGAGAAGGCCGCCGAGGGCACCGTCGAGCTGCTGGGCAACGGCTCCGGGTTCCTGCGCGTGAGCCCGCCCGACCCGTCCGACGACGACGTCTACATCTCGGCCGCCCAGGTCCGCCGCTGCGAGCTCGTGTCGGGCGACACGGTGACCGGGCCGGTCCGGCCACCGCGACGCTCGGAGCGCTACCCGTCGCTCGTACGCATCGACACGATCAACGGGCGCCCGGCCGACGAGGTCAGCGAGGGCACCCCGTTCGACGAGCTGCCCGCGGCGTTCCCGACGCAGCGCTTCGCGCTGGGTGGCGACGACCCGACGCTCAAGGCGATCGAGTGGCTGACGCCGATCGGCCGCGGCTCGCGCGTGACGATCGTCGGCTCGCCGCGGGCGGGCAAGACCGAGGCGCTGCGCCGCCTGGCGGCGGCGCTCGCCGCGATCGAGGGCCTCGAAGGCAAGTCCGTCGTGCTCGCCGGCGTGCGCCCGAAGGAGATCACCGAGTGGCGGGCCGGGCCGGTGGAGCCGGTCAGCGCTTCGACGTTCGCCGCCTCGCCGGACGCCCGAGCCGCCGCGATCGATCGCGCGGTCGAGATGGCCAAACGGATCGCCGCCCGCGGCGGCGGCAGCGGTCGTGCTCATCGACTCGGTCGGCGCGCTGCCGCCGGGCGCCGCGCGGCGGACGGCGCTCGCCGCCGCCGCGACATCGTCGACGGCGGCTCGCTGACGATCATCGCCACCGCCGACCACCCGGTCGGCGGCGATACCGTCGTCGCGCTCGACGAGCGGCTGACCTCGACGAGGCGCTTCCCGGCGCTCGACCTGGCCGCCAGCGGGACGCGCGCGCTGCGCCCAGGCTGCTGGTCGGGAGAGCTGGGCGCCGAGGCGATCGCGCAGGCGCGCTCGAACGCGGTCTGAGGCGGCCGCTCCCGCCCCCGCGGGTCCGTCAGCGCGGCGTGTAGGCGACCCAGCCCCAGGAGGGCTCGGGCGCCAGCTCGATCATTCGCCGTCGCGATCGGGTTGGATGTAGGCGAACGCGTGGCGCTCGGCATCGAACGCCACGTCGAGAACAAAGCCGCCTCGCTTGACGCGCTGGTCGAGCCAGGCGCTGCGGAAGACGAGGCGCCGCAGCCAGTGCACGAGGCTGCGGTCGGGCGACCAGGCTCAGGCCAGCAGTCGTTGACGTGGTCGCCCAGGGCCGAGGTCGGATCGGGGATCGCCGTTGACCGCGAGGTTCACAGGTCCTCGAGCTCGGCGTCGCCGAAGCCGGTCGCCGACGAAGCCGAGGCTTCATCGCCGCCTGCTCTGGCGCTCCTGGAAGTCGCGCTCGTTGAAGGTGAAGCGAAGCTCACCGTATTCGAGGACGAAAGTCCTCGCCAGAGTCATGAATTACCGCGTCGTTGCGTGTCCGTTAGAAGAGCGACGCGCCGGTCAGGGGCGTCGTCGCGGTATTCTTACTGACTCCTTCCTGAACGGGAGGGGTGGGCGGAATCTTTCATCTAACAGCCACATGGACGATCGAGCCGAGCTGCTGGAGCGCGCGGCGGCGCTGATCTCGGCGTGGGAGGAGCCGTTCGGACCCGTCGAGCCGCATCCGGCAGTGCGCCGGACTTGACACCTTCGATGCGCATGGGACGCGTTCGCCGCGCGGATGGCCGACCACTACCCGTTCTTCCACCCGCGCTACGCGGGCCAGATGCTCAAGCCGCCGCACCGCGTCGCCGCGGCCGGCTACCTCGCCGCGATGCTCGTCAACCCCAACAACCACGCGCTCGACGGCGGGCCGGGGACGACCGCGCTCGAGGTCGAGGTGGTCGACGCGCTGGCGGACATGTTCGGGCTCGCGCGCCCGCGGCTCGGGCACCTGACCTCGTCGGGGACGATCGCGAACCTCGAGGCGCTGTGGGTCGCCCGCGAGACGACCGGCGGTCGGGCGGTCGTGCACAGCTCGCTGGCCCACTACACGCACGAGCGCATGTGCCGGCTGCTGGGCGTCGAGCCGCGGGCGGTACCGGCCGACGCGCACGGCCGCATCGACCTCGACGCGGTCGAGGCGCAGTGCCGGCGCGGGGACGTCGGGACGGTCGTGCTGACCACGGGGACCACGGGGCTGGGCGCCATCGACCGCGTCGACGAGGCGCTCACGCTGCGCGAGCGCTATGGCGTGCGGCTGCACGTCGACGCCGCGTACGGCGGGTTCTTCGCGCTGCTGGCGGGCGGGCCGGTCGCCGCCGAGCCGTTTCGCGCGATCGCGGCGTGCGACTCGGTCGTCGTCGACCCCCACAAGCACGGGCTGCAGCCGTACGGGTGCGGAGCGGTGCTGTTCGCCGACCCCGCGGTCGCCGCCGTCTACGCGCACGAGTCGCCCTACACGTACTTCACGCCCGCCGACCTGCACCTGGGCGAGATCAGCCTCGAGTGCTCGCGCGCGGGCGCCGCGGCAGCGGCGCTGTGGCTGACGCTGCAGGTTTTCCCGCTGCGCCGCGACGACGGGCTGGGGCCGATGCTGGCGGCGGCGCGGCGGGCGGCGCTGGGGCTCGCGTCGCGGCTGCGCGAGGACGCTGCGCTCACGCTGAACGTCGAGCCCGAGCTCGACATCGTCACGTACTTCGTCTCGGCCTCGGCGCTGTCGGCGGTCGATGCGCTGACCGAGCGGGCGCTTGCGGCGGGCATGGCTGACGCCGATGACCCGGTGTTCCTCAGCACGATCCGGGTGGACGCGCAGGCGTTCGGCGTGCTGCACCCCGACGTGGCGCGCGACGCGGACGGCGCGCGCGTGCTGCGGTCGGTGCTGATGAAGCCCGAGCACGAGACCGCGGTGGACGCGTTGCACGCCCGTCTGTCACGGCTTGCCGCCGAGTTGTCCACGTAGGGGGCGAAGGTTCGCGAAGCCCGCCTAATCCGGGCATGAGCGAAGACGCCTTCACCATCCTCCTCGTCGAGGACGACGATGCCACGTGCACGTTCCTCGCCGACAACCTGACCGCCGACGGCTACGAGGTACTCGTCTCGGGCTCCGTGGGCGCGGGCCGGCGGCTGCTCGAGGGCCAGTTCCCGGACCTCGTCGTGGTCGACGTCGGGCTGCCCGACGGCTCCGGGCTCGAGCTGCTGCGCTCGGTCCGCGAGGCCGACGCCGCCACGAGCCGCCTCGATCCGAGCACGCCGATGCTCGTCCTCAGCGGTCGGGCGGGCGAGCTCGACCGCATCCGCGGGTTCGAGCGCGGCGCGGACGACTACGTGGCACAGCCGTTCAGCTACGGGGAGCTGCGGTCCCGCGTGGCGGCGCTGCTGCGGCGGGCGCAGGGCCGCCGGGTCGCGGGGCGCCTGCGGGTGGGCGGGCTGCTCGTCGACCCGCCGTCCCGGCAGGTCACGCTCCACGGCGAGGTGCTCGCGCTGTCGCAGAAGGAGTTCTCGCTCCTGCGCGTGCTCGCGTCCGACCCGACGCGGGTCTGGACCAAGAGCGAGCTGCTGCGCATGGTCTGGGGCCACCACACGGTCGGCACCACGCGCACGCTCGACTCGCACGTCTGCCGGTTGCGGCACAAGCTCGCTGTCGCGGGCGAGCGCTGGGTGACGAACGTGTGGGGCGTGGGCTACCGCCTGATCGACCCGCGGCCGCAGGCCGATGTCAAGGCCTTTCCGCTCGACGTCGGTGGCGCCCGGCCTGTCGGCTCGGCCGCGGCCCGCGCGGGCGGCTCCGCAGCCGGGGTGTGCGCGGCGCTCGCGGGGTGGCGCAATGAGCTTCGCCATCGCGGTCGTGGCGGGGACCGGGGTCCTGCTCGTGTGGGCGCGCCAGCGGCGCCGCATGGAGCGGATCACGCGCGCGCTGCACGAGCTGCGCACGCCGCTGTGCGCGGCGCGGCTCGCGGTGCATGCCGCCGGACGGGAGCGCGGCTGGCCGGCGGTCGCTCGCATCGACGAGGAGCTGGGGCGCGCGGCGCTCGCGCTGGACGACCTCGATGCGGCGCGCCAGGGGCGCCGGGTCGCGCCGCGCCGCGAGGACGTCGACACCGGGGAGCTGCTCGACGAGGTCGGCGCGACGTGGGCGCCGCTCGCCTGGCCCGTGGACCGGCAGGTGCGGGTCGAGCCGTCGATCGCGGCGCCGGTCGTCCACGCCGATCCTGTGCGGCTCGCGCAGGCGCTCGGCAACCTCGTCGGCAATGCGCTCGAGCATGGCGCGGGCGACGTCGTCCTCGCCGTCTCGGTGGAGGATCGATGGGTCCGCCTCACGGTCGGCGACGCAGGCGGCGGCCTGCCGGTCCCGCTCGGCAGGATGTGGCGACGGGCGCGCGGCGGGCGCGGCTCGCGCGGGCGCGGGCTGGCGATCGCCGCCGAGGTCGCGCGCCGCCACGGCGGCCGGCTCGAGAGCGACGCGCCCGGCACCGCCGGATGCCGGATGACGATCGTGCTGCCGCTGCCGGTGCGCGAGGGGGACGAGTCGCCGACGTGGTCGGTGCGTCGCGGCGGGCCGGATCGCGGGCGCCCGGCCGAGGGCAATGTGACGCTCGACTTGGGCGGGCTGCGCGTCGGCGGGACGGTGCGACCGCTGCGGCGGCGGCCGTGAGCCGGCGACGGCGCGGGATCGTGCTCAGCCCCGGTGGACTGCGCCTGGGCGGGACGGTGCGACTGCGGTGGCGGCGGCCGTGAGCCGGCGGCGGCGCGGGATCGTGCTCGCGGGCCTCGCGCTTCTGCTCGGCGGGCTGGCGGCGGCGGACGTCTCGGGACGCGAGGCGGCGCTGCGCGAGCGGCTCGGCCCGCTCGTCGCCGTCGTGGTCGCCCAGCGGCCGCTGGAGGCGGGCGCGCGACTGCAGGCGTCGGATCTCGGGGTGCGGCGCGTGCCGCAGCGCTTCGCGCCGGCCGGCGTGTTCGCCCGCCCCGAGGAGCTGATCGGGCAGCGAATCGGGGCGCCGCTCAGCGTCGGCACCGACATCACCGCGGCCGCGCTGCAGGCGCCGGACCCGCCGGCGCCCGGCGCGCCGGTGCGGCGCGGCGAGCGGGTGGCGGACGTGGTCGCGGTCGGCTCGCCGCGCGCCATCGTCGCGGGAACGCGCGTGGACGTGCTCGTCACCCGCGAGGCCGCTGACGGCAGCCCCGGCCGCACCGAGCTCGCGCTCGAGGACGTCGAGGTGCTCGGTGCGCGGTCGGCCGACACCGGCCCGGGGGAGCGGGGCGGCCCGTACGTCGCCGCGTCGCTGCGCGTGACGCTGCGCCAGGCGGTCTACCTGGCCGCCGCGCAAGCGTTCGCGACCGAGCTGCGCCTGCTGCCCCGCGCCGCGGGCGACCGCCGCCACCGGCGCGCGCCGCTGGCGGTCGGCGACTCGCTGTGACCGTGCGCCGGCGTGCATCGAAAGGCGTTGCGTGCGCCGAGCGGACACAACACCCCGCGGGCCCGCGCGTTGTGGGCCCGTGCGCGGCGACACGCGCGGATGCGGGCGCGGCCCGCACGGGGAGACGCGACGCGCGACGATATGTACCGTGCGGCGGCTCGTCCTGCTCATCAGCGCGGTGGTCCTGGTCGACACGATGTTCTACGCCGTCGTCGCACCGCTCCTTCCGCACTACACCGACGAGCTCGGCCTGTCGAAGACCGCGGCCGGCGTGCTCGGCGCCGCGTACCCGGCGGGCACGCTCATCGCGTCGATCCCCGCCGGCTTGGCGGTGGCCAGGATCGGCGCGCGGCCCATCGTGCTCGCCGGTCTCGGGCTGCTGGCCGGCTCGAGCCTCGTCTTCGGCTTCGCGGGCCACGTCGCGCTGCTCGACGCCGCCCGCTTCGTCCAGGGCGTCGGCGGCGCGTGCACCTGGGCCGGCGGCCTCGCGTGGCTCATCGAGGCGGCGCCGCCCGCCCGCCGCGGCGAGCTCATCGGCACCGCGCTGGGGGCGGCGATCGGCGGCTCGCTGTTCGGCCCGGTCGTGGGGGCGATCGCCGACGTCACCGCCCCGGAGATCGTCTTCAGCACGGTGGTCGTCATCGCCGGGGCGCTCGCACTGTGGGCCGCCGCCACGCCGGCCCCGCCGCCAGAGCACGCTCAGCGCATGGCCGACGTCGTCCACGCGCTCAAGCGCCCGCCGGTGCTCGCGGCCATGTGGCTCGTGGTCCTGCCCGCCACCGCGTTCGGCGTCATCGCCGTCCTCGGGCCGCTGCGGCTCGACGACCACGGCGCCGGCGGCGTCGCGATCGGCGCGACGTTCCTTGCGGCCGCGGCCGTCGAGGCGATGATCAGCCCGATCGTCGGGCGGGTGTCCGACCGGCGCGGCCGGCTGGTGCCGATCTGCTTCGGCCTCGCCGCGGCACCCGTGCTCCTCTGCCTGTTCGCCGTCCCGCGCAACGCGATCGGGCTCGCCGTCCTCATCCTCGCGACGACCGCCACGCTCGGCGCGTTCTGGGCGCCGGCGATGGCGCTGCTCTCCGATGCCGCCGAGCAGTCGGGCCTGCGCCAGGGCCTGGCGTTCGGCCTCGTCAACTTGGCCTGGGCGGCCGGCATGGTGGTCGGGTCGGGCGCGGGCGGCGCGCTGGCCAAGGCCACGACGGACGCCGTCCCGCCGGCGCTGATCGCCGTCGGAGCGATCGCGACTCTGGTCGCGCTGACCCGCCGGCGTCACGCGCTGTCGATGCGCACGAGCTCCCACACCGGCAGCTCCTCGCCGGTCAGGGAGGCCTGAAGCCGCGCGAGCTCGTGCGCCCCGAGGCCGGCCGCCACCAGCGCCAGGTACTCGGCGCTGATCACCGCGCGACCGCGGGCACGCGCCCGTCGCAGCCGCGCTCGCGCGCTCGGCGAGCCGGCGTACGCCCACACCCGGCCCGGCGCGCCGTCGACGAGCGCGGTCACGTCGCGGCGGACGTAGTTGCGCTCGCGCACGTCGAGCGCCGCCAGCTCGTCGCCGTCCACCGGTAGGCACACGCCGGTGACCGTCGCGCCACGCCGCCGGACGATGTCGAGGAACGCCACGCAGACCGCCGGCCGCGAGCCGTCGGGGCGGCGGTAGTGCTTGTAGCGGGGGAGGTCGCGCGCGTTGTCCATCGCCACGCCCCAGCGCCGCGCGAAGCCGCGCAGGTCGGTGACCCGGCCGCGTGCACCGTCGGCGGCGGCCAGCGAGCCGTAGGCGAAGACGAACTCCCGCACGTCACGCGGCGGCCGGCGCGGCGCGCGACGCGGTCGCGGCCCGCACCACCGGTGCGACCTCGGTCCCCAGCAGCTCGATCGCTCGCATGATCCGGTCGTGGGGCAGCGTGCCGACGCTGAGCTGGATGAGGAACCGGTCGTGGCCGAAGATCTCGTGCTGGTGGAGGATCTTCTCGGCGACCTCCTGCGGGCTGCCGACGAGGTTCGCGCCGTGCAGCGAGCGGCTCGCCTCGAAGTCCGCGCGGCTCATCGGCGGCCAGCCGCGCTCGCGTCCGATCCGGTCCATCGTGACCTTGAACGCCGGGAACGCCTCGTCGGCCGCCCGTTGCGAGGTGTCGGCGATGTAGCCGTGGGAGTTGATGCTGAACGGCAGCCGGCCGTGACCGCCGTGCTCGGCGGCCTGGCGGTGCAGGTTGGCCAGCGGCGCGAACCGGGCGGGCTCGCCGCCGATGATCGCCAGCGCCATCGGCACCCCGAGCACGCCGGCGCGGACGACCGACTCCGGATTGCCGCCGACCGCGATCCACAGCGGGATGCGCTGCTGCAGCGGGCGCGGATAGACGGTGACGTCGTGCAGCGGCGGCCGGTGCGGGCCCGACCACGTCACGCGCTCCTGGTCGAGCAGCGCGATCAGCAGCTCGAGCTTGGCGGCAAACAGCTCGTCGTAGTCGTCGAGGTCGTAGCCGAACAGCGGGAAGGACTCGATGAACGACCCGCGCCCGGCCATGATCTCCGCCCGCCCGCCGGAGAGCAGGTCGAGCGTCGAGAAGCTCTCGAACACGCGCACCGGGTCGTCGGAGGACAGCACGGTCACCGCGCTGGTGAGGCGGATATCGCGCGTGCGCTCCGCCGCCGCGGCGAGGACGACCGCCGGCGCGGACGCCGCGAAGTCCGGCCGGTGGTGCTCGCCGACGCCGAAGACGTCGAGGCCGACCTGGTCGGCCAGCTCGATCTCCTCGATGAGGTCGCGCAGGCGCTGATGGGGGGTGACGGTCCGGCCCGTCGCCGGGTCGGGCGTCAGCTCCGCGAACGTGTAGATGCCGAGTTCCACGCTCCGCATCCTAGCAAATGGTTGTGCGCGCAATCATCCTGTCGCGACGCCGTCGGCGAGCCGCCGCTGGAGCCCGCGCAGCCAGTCCACCAGCTCGGGTGGTCCGTGCAGCTCGAAGTCGCACTCCAGCAGCGCGATGCCCGCGGCCAGCCAGGGCAGCGAGTCGCCGCCCATGCGCAGCCGGCAGCGCTCGCCGTCGATCGGCTCGACCCTGCCGCCGAACGGCCGCATCCGCTCGGCCACCGCTGCAGCCGGCGCCGAGACCGTGACGGCGGCCTCGTAGCGGGTGGGGATCGATTGCAGCGACCGGCGCACGAAGGCCGCCGCGTCCTCGGCCGGCAGCGCACGCGGATTGAAGCGGGCGCCCGAGGTGCGCGGGGCGGTCAGCCGGTCCAGTCGGAACGTCCGCCAGTCGGCCCGGTGCACATCCCACGCCACGAGGTACCACCGCCGCCCGACCGACACCAGTCGGTGCGGCTCGACCGCGCGGGTGGCCGACTCGCCGTCACGACGCCGATAGTCGAACTGCAGGCGCTCGCTGTCGCGGCACGCCTGCGCGAGGATGGTCAGCGTCTGTGGATCGACCGTCTCGCCCGCGGCGAACGCGAGCGGCACGGTGACCGTCTGCAGCGTGTTGACCCGCCGGCGCAGGCGCGCGGGCAGCACCTGCTCGAGCTTGGCCAGCGCCCGCACCGACGTCTCCTCGATCCCGGCGATCGAGCCTCCGGCCGCGGTGCGCAGGCCGACGGCGATCGCCACCGCCTCGTCGTCGTCGAGCAGCAGCGGCGGCAGGTCCGACCCCGCCTGCAGCCGGTAGCCGCCGGCGGCGCCGCGCGTGGCGTCGACCGGGTAGCCGAGCTCGCGCAGGCGGTCGATGTCGCGCCGCAGCGTGCGCGGGCTGACGTCGAGCCGGTCGGCCAGCTCGGTGCCGGGCCAGAAGCGGTGGGTCTGCAGCAGCGTGAGCAGCCGCAGCATGCGGGAGGTCGGATCGGGCACTGATCGCATCCTTCCAGCCCAAGCGGTCATGATGTGGCCTAAAGGGCCGGCATGATCGCTCGCCATGGTCGATTGGATCAGCCTCGGCGCCGACGACGCCGGTCACGCCGGTCAGCTCGCCGCGGCGGCGCGCGAGGTCGTCGGCGTGCGCGAGGCGCGGACCGACGGCGCGACGGTGCGCGTCCGGGTGCGCCACGCGCCGGGGATGCTGCCGCTGCTGCTGTACGGGCTCGACGCCGCCGGCCTGCGGCCCCGCAGCGTCGATGCGCGCCGGCCGACGTTCGACGAGCTCTTCGTCGCGCTCACCGGCCATCATGTGCGCGACGGGGCGGCGGACGATCAGTAGTCGCGGCGGCGCGCGAGCCGCGACGGCCACCAGATCCGCGCGCCGATGTCGAACGTCAGCGCCGGGACGAGGATCGAGCGCACGATCAGCGTGTCGAGCAGCACGCCGAACGCGATCGTGAAGCCGAGCTCGGTGAGCACCACGAGCGGCAGGATGGCCAGCAGCGAGAACGTGCCCGCCAGCACGATGCCCGCCGACGTGATCACCGCGCCGGTGACCGCGAGCCCGCGCAGCATGCCGGCGCGCGTGCCGTGGCGCTGCGCCTCCTCGCGCACGCGCGCCATGAGGAAGATGTTGTAGTCGACCCCGAGCGCGACGAGGAAGATGAACACGAGCAGCGGGTAGCTCGCGTCGAGGCCCGCGTAGCCGAAGACCTGCATCGAGAAGAAGCTGCCCACGCCGAGCGCGGCGGCGAACGACACGATGACGGTGGCGATCAGCAGCAGCGGGGCGACGATCGCGCGCAGCAGCGCCACGAGGATGCCGAAGATGACGATCAGGACGAGCGGCATGATGACTCGGTTGTCGCGCGCGGCGGCGGCGTTGTAGTCGCGCTGCTGCGCGGTGGGGCCGCCGATGAGCGTCCCGGGTCCGCCGGCCTCCCGGGCCGCCCGGCGCAGGTGCGGGATCTGGTCGAACGCGGCCTTCGAGTACGGGTCGGCCTCGAGCGTCAGGTCGAAGCGCACGCCGGGCGCGCCGCGCTCGTTGGCGCCCAGCGACGCGACGCCGGGCTGGCGCTCGAGCGCGTCGCGTACCGCGGCGACCCGGGACGGGTCCGTGACGACGACGTCCGCCGGCGCGCTCGCCCCGGACGGGAACGCCTTCGACAGCATGCGCTGGCCGGCTACGGAGTCGACCTCGCTGCGGAAGCCGTTGGCGCTGGTGAGGTCGGTGTTGAGCTGCGTGAGGCCGAGGCAGAGCACGAGGAGGCCCGCGGTCGTGGCGAGCCAGATCACGCGCGGGCGCCGGGCGACCGCCTCGCCGACGTTTCGCCAGAAGCCGTGCGTCTCGTCGCTGCCCTCGTCGCCGAGGTGGGGGATGAACGGCCAGAACGCCCGCCGCCCGGCGATGCACAGCAGCGCCGGCAGCAGCGTCAGCATGCTCAGCATGGCCAGCGCGATGCCCATCGCGCACACCGGCCCCATGCCGGACGTGGAGTTGACATCGGCGACCGTCAGCAGCAGCAGCGCGACGATCACCGTGCCGCCGGAGGCGAGCACCGCCGGGCCGGCGCGGCGCATCGCCAGCGCGGCCGCCTCGTGCTTGTCGTCCTGGCGGCGCAGCTCCTCGCGAAAGCGCGAGACGAGCAGCAGCGCGTAGTCGGTGCCCGCGCCGAAGACGAGCACGGGGAGCACGCCGCCGGTCTGGCCGTTGACCGTGACGCCGGCCTCCTCGAGCCCGTAGCCGAGCGCGCGCGCCGTGATCTCGGCAAAGCCGACGGAGACGAGCGGGATGATCCAGAAGATCGGGCTGCGGTAGATGATCACGAGCAGGACGAAGACCAGCAGCGCCGTGCCGAGCAGCAGCGTGGTGCTGATGCCGGAGAAGACCTCGACGGTGTCGCGGGCGAACCCGGCGGCGCCGGTGACCTTCACGGTCATGCCCGCGGGGACGTCGGTGGAGGTGCGCGCGCGGATGTCGTCGACGGCGTCGACGAGCCGGTTCGCGTCGCCTTCGGGTCTCACCGGGGCGACGAGCAGCGCCGTGGTGCCGTCCTCGGAGACGATCGGTCCCTGGAAGCTGCCGGTCCTGGGCGGCCGGTCGCGGTCGAGCGCCCGCTGGTCGGCGGCGACCTTGGCCAGGTCCTGGTCGGTCAGGCGGCCCTCGCGGGTCTGGTAGACGACGACGACCGGCGCGTTCTCGCCGGAGGGGAAGCGCTTGGTCAGCTCGAGCGCCTTGACCGACTCGGCGTTGCCGGGCAGGAAGCTCGACTGCTGGTTCTTCTGTCCCTCCTCGAACTTGCCCGCGAACTGGCCGGCGACGGCGGCGATGATCAGCCAGACCGCGACGACGGCCCACTTCGTGCGTCGGCCGGTGGCGAAGGTGAGGGCGCGGGTCACGGTCGGGAACGGTAGGGCAGCGGCGGGTCGGGTCACCGGTTGGTGCCCCGCCGGCCTGTGGGGTCGATGGTCGGGGGGCGAATTCGAGCCGGTCGCGGCCTCGGTGGGGCATGGACGCATTGGAAGCGCTGGCCGACCGCCTGCGAGAGCAGCTCGTCCGCTCGGCTGCCGAGGACGGGGCCGTCGAGGACCGGATCCGGGGGCTGGTGGACGCGGAGGCGGCGCTGCTGGACGCGGCGGCGCGCGAGCGGCTGGTGGAGCTCGTGACCGAGCGATCGTTCGGGCTGGGGCCGTTGGAGCCGCTGCTGCGGGATCCGTCGGTCGACGAGGTCATGGTCAACGGGCCGGGGGTGGTGTGGGTCGAGCGGTGCGGGCGGCTGGAGGCGACCGGCGTGCGCTTCGCGGGGGTCGCGGAGCTGCGCCACGCGATCGAGCGCATCCTCGCGCCCCTGGGGCGGCGGGTCGACGAGGCCGAGCCGCTGGTCGACGCGCGCCTGCCCGACGGCTCGCGGGTGAACGTCGTGATCGCGCCGCTCGCCTTGGATGGGCCGGTGCTGACGATCCGGCGGTTCCGGCGGCGGGGGCTGGCGCCGGACGAGCTGGTCTCGCTGGGGACGTGGACGCCTCCGCTGCGCGAGGTGCTCGAGCGGGCGATCGCGGCGCGGTGCAACGTGCTCGTCAGCGGCGGGACCGGGTCGGGCAAGACGACCACGCTCAACGCGCTGTCGTCGTTCATCGCCGACGGCGAGCGGGTGGTGACGATCGAGGACGCGGCCGAGCTGCGGCTGCAACAGCCGCACGTGGTGCGGCTGGAGGCACGGCCGCCGGGGGTGGAGGGGCGTGGCGAGGTGACGATCCGGCGCCTGGTCAAGAACGCGCTGCGGATGCGGCCCGACCGGATCGTGGTCGGCGAGGTCCGCGGCGCGGAGGCGCTGGACATGCTGCAGGCGATGTCGTCGGGCCACGACGGGTCGCTGTCGACGGTCCACGCGGGGTCGGCGGAGGAGGCACTGCGGCGGGTCGAGACGCTGGCGCTGATGGCCGACGTCGGGCTGCCGCACGCCGCGGTCCGCGAGCAGGTCGCGGCGGCCATCGACCTCGTCGTCCATCAGTCGCGGATGCGCGACGGCGCGCGCAAGGTCGTCACGCTGAGCGAGGTGGTGCGGGTGGCGTCGGGGCCGGCGACGCGGGAGCTGTACGCGTTCCGCGACGGGCGGCCGGTGTGGCGGGCGGCGTTGAGCGACGAGCTGGCGCGCAGGCTGGCGGCGTGAACGGTCGGTGCGGCGTGGCGTGCGGGGGCGGCTGCGCTTGGCGTTTCGTTGTGGTCGTTGGGCGCGAGGGCGCGGCGTGAGTGGTCGGTGCAGCGTGGCGCGCAGGGGCGGCTGCGCGTGGCGTTTCGTTGTGGTCGTCGGTTGCGAGGGCGCGGCGTGAGCCGGGCGGTGCTGCTGGCGGGCGCGGCTGCGGCGGCGGGCGTGCTGGCCACGTGGGAGCTGATCGTGGCGCTGACCTCGGGCGCCGGCGGAGGCGGTCTGGCGCGGCTGCTGGCGCCGTTGCGGCGCCTGGGAGCGTCGGGCGAGACGCCGACCGCGGGCGAGCGGCGGCGGCTGGCGGCGCTGGCCGCGGTGACGCTGCTGGCCGCGGGGTGGATCGTCGGCGGGCCGGTCGCGGCGCTCGGGCTGGCCGCGGTGGCGCCGGCCGCGACCGGCGCGCTGCTGCGGGCGCGGCGACGGCGCTGGCGGACGCGGCTCGTGGACGCGGCGCCGGTGGTGGCGCGAGCGCTCGGCGACGCGCTCGCGGGCGGCCACTCGATCCGCGGTGCGATCACCGAGGCGGCGGCCGGCGGTGGGGTGCCCGGTCCGGCGGGAGCGGAGCTGCGGGCGCTCGCCCACGAGCTGGCGATGGGGGAGCCGACCGAGATCTCACTCGAGCGCTTCCGGACGCGTGCGGCCGCGCCCGCGTACGACACGCTCGTCGCGGCGGTGATGCTGCAGCGCGATGCGGGGGGCGATCTGGCCGCGCTGCTGCGCGACCTCGCGGCATCGCTGGAGGCCGCGTCGCGTGTCGCGCGCGACGCCCGCGGCGCGACCGCCCAGGCCCGGTTCACCGGCACGCTGATCGCGGTGCTGCCCCTCGGCGCGGCCGCGCTCTCGGAGCTTGCGCAGCCCGGCTCGCTGGCCGCCCTGCTGCGCTCGCCGATCACCGCCACGATGCTCGTGCTCGCGGTCGTGCTGCAGGTGGGTGGCCTGGTGGCGATCCGGCGGCTGTCGCGGCTGCCGGGGGAGGCGCGGATGGGAGCCTCGCGATGACGGTGCGGGCGCCGACGGCGCGTGGCGGGTTTGCGGCGGCGTGCGGCGTGAACGCGACATGCCGCGTCGCGACACGGCGTACCGGGCTGTGCACGACGACGGGGCGTGGCGGGTTTGCGGCGCTTGCGGCGTGAATGCGACATGCCGCGTTGCGTGCGCGGCCGTGGCCGACGGCCGCGTCAGACGAGCCGGTGATGCGATGACGCGGGCGGTCCTGCTCGCGCTCGTCGCCGGCCCGCTCGCCGTCGTCGGTGCATCCGACCTGCTCGCCGCCTGCGCGCGGCGCGCGGACGACGCGCGCGGCGGCGGCCGCGCGGCCGGGCGCTCGTGCTGCTCGCCGCGCTCGGCCGGCGGGTCGGGGTCGTCCCGGCGCCCGGCGACCTCGCGGCGCGGCTGGCCGCGGCGGCTCGCCGCTCGGCCTGTCGCCGGCGGACCTCATGGCGGTCAAGGTCGGCGCGGCGGTGGTCGCCGCGCTGGCCGCGGCGCCGCTGGTTGCCGCCGCGCCGGGCCGCACCGGGCTGTTCGTCGCGCTCGCGGGCGGCGCGGCGGGCTACCTGGCGCCCGACCACTGGCTGCGCCGCCGTCGCCGCGCCCGGGTCAGCGCGATGGAGGGCGAGCTCGGCGACGTGCTGGACCTGCTGCGTGTCTGCGTCCAGGCCGGTCTGCCGGTCGGCCGCGCACTCGGCGAGGTCGGTGCCCGCCACAAGGGCGTGCTGGCTGCCGAGCTGCGCGCCGCGGCGGCCACGATACGGCTCGGCACGCCGCGTGACGAGGCGCTCGAGCGGCTGACCGCCGGCGCGCCGCTGCCTGCCGTCATCGCGCTGGTCGCCGCGATCGGTCGCAGCGAGCGCCACGGCGCGCCGCTCGCCCCGGCGCTCAGCGCGCTGGCCGCCGACGCCCGCGCCGAGCAGGGCCGCGCGCTGGCCGAGCACGCAGCCAAGGCCGCGCCGAAGATCCAACTCGTCGTCGCGCTGCTCCTCGTCCCCGCCGTGATGCTGCTCGTCGGCGCGGCCGTCCTGCGCGCGTTCGGGCTTGCGTGAGCACGCGGCCCGCGTCGAGCCGAGCGCGCGCTACCTGGCGGCCGCGACGAGCACCACCTCGAGACGTCGAGGGCCGTGGACGCCCTCGACGCGCTCGAGCTCGATGTCGGACGTCGCCGAGGGGCCGCTGACGAAGGTGACGGGGCGGCGGGTGGCCGCCAGCGCGGCGATTGCGTCCGGCACGCCGGCGACGACCTGCTCATCGAGGACCACGCAGACGTGCAGGTCGGGCAGCAGCGTCAGCGCCCGCCGGCCTTGCGCGGTGCCGCCGTCGAGGACGAGCGTGCCGGTCTCGGCGATCGCGAGTGCGCAGCCGGTGAGGGCGCCGTCAAGTGCCCCGAGCGCGCGGTGGTCGAGCGGCGGGTCGTCGACGACCAGCTCGGCGTGCGGTGGGCGCCACGCGGCTGGGAGATCGCCTGGCACGGCGATCCGCTGTGCGCCGTGGCGCTGGAGGATGGCGGCGATCGCGTCGGCGATGGCCGCGTCGTCGGCGATGCGGGTGACCGTGGCCCGGTAGTCGTCGACGCGCTCGGCCAGGAGGTCGAGCAACGCGCCGGCCGGCGGGCTCGCGCGGGTGGCCGCGGCGGGGCCGGTGGGCGCCGGCGTTGGGGGAGTGGTGGGGCTGGTGGGCGTCGGCGCCGGGCGAGCGGCGGCGGCGTTGGCCGCACGGATCGACGCGAGGATCTCGCTGCGGGCGGAGCTCATCGGGCCCGCCACCACTCCCGGAAGGTCTGGGCCGGAGCGGGCGGCGGCTCGCGCACGGCGCTCCACGCTCGCAGCGGCCCGGGCAGATGGGCGGCGAGCGGGATGAGCGCGCGCCCCTTCTGGGCCGCCTCGTAACGTCGCCGGCTCGAGAAGGTTCGCGCCAGCGCCCGCATGGCGAGCCGCTCGCTGCGCGGCGCGTCCGCGGTCTCGCGTACCACGCGCCCGCGCAGGTGCACCAGCACGGTGGGGATGTCGATCTTGACCGGGCAGACCTCGTAGCAGGCGCCGCACAGCGACGACGCCCACGGCAGCGTCGTGTGCTCGCCCAGCCCGGCGAGCTGCGGCGCGAGGATCGCCCCGATCGGCCCGGGATACGTGCTGCCGTACGCGTGGCCGCCGGCGCGCTCGTAGACGGGGCACACGTTCAGGCAGGCGCTGCAGCGGATGCAGCGCAGCGCGTCGCGACCGACCGGGTCGGCCAGCGTCGCGCTGCGTCCGTTGTCGAGCAGGACCAGGTGGAAGTCCTGGGGACCGTCGCCGACCGTCACCCCGGTCCACAGCGACGTGTAGGGGTTCATCCGCTCGCCGGTCGACGAGCGCGGCAGCAGCTGCAGCATCACGCCGAGGTCGGCGAACGACGGGACCACCTTCTCGATGCCCATGACCGTGATGAGGGTCCGCGGCAGGGTCGTGCACATCCGGCCGTTGCCCTCGGACTCGACCACGCACACCGTGCCCGTCTCGCTCACCGCGAAGTTCGCGCCCGACACGCCGACGCCCACACCCAAGAACCGCTCGCGCAGGTGCCGGCGCGCCGCCGCGGTCAGCGCCGCCGGGTCGGTCGACAGTTGCGTCTCGCCGAGCTCCCGCTCGAACAGCGCCCGGATCTCGGCCCGGTTGCGATGGATCGCCGGCACGAGGAGGTGCGACGGCCGGTCGCGGCCGAGCTGCACGATCAGCTCGGCCAGGTCGGTCTCGTGTGCGGTGATCCCCTGCTCCGCCAGTGCCGCGTTCAGACCGATCTCGTCCGTGGCCATCGACTTGACCTTGATGACCTCGTCGCTGCCCGCCGCCCGGGTCAGGCGTGCCACCACCGCACAGGCCTCGGCGGCATCACGCGCCCAGTGCACGGTCCCGCCGGCCTTCGTCACCGCTCGCTCGAGCGCCTCGAGATGGACGTCGAGCTCTCGCAGCGCGCGGTCCTTGATCGCCGCGCCCGCCGTCCGCAGCGCCTCCCAGTCAGCGACCTCACCGACGGCGGCCGCCCGCTTGGCGCGGATCGTCCGCGTCGCCTGGCCCACGTTGCGGCGCATCTGCGCGTCGCGCAGGGACTGCCGCGCCGCCGCCGGAAACCCGCTGCTCATCCGGTGCTGGCCAGGATCTCGGCGATGTGCGCACGCTGCAGCCCGCCGCCGATGTGCATCAGGCACGACGAGTCGCCCGCGGTGCACACGTCGGCGCGCGTATCGAGGATGCAGCGCAGCTTGTCGGTCAGCATCGCGGCCGACACGTCGGCGTTCTTGACCGCGAAGGTGCCGCCGAACCCGCAGCATGTCTCCGCCTCGGGCAGCTCGACGAGGTCGATGTCGCGCACCGCCCGCAGCAGCCGCAGCGGCGCGTCGCCGAGCCCCAGCCCGCGCAAGCCATGGCAGGTCGGGTGGTACGTCACCCGGTGCGGGAACGTCGCGCCGACGTCTTCGACGCCAAGCCGCCGGACGAGGAACTCGGTGAGCTCGAAGGTCCGGTCGGCCACGTGGCGCACGGCGTCGGCCAGCGCATCGTCGTTGGCCAGCGCGGCGAGCCGCGGGTACTGCTCACGCACCATCCCGACGCACGACGCCGACGGGCAGACGACCGCGTCGAACGACGCGTCCCCGAACACCCGGGCCCACCGGCGGGCCAGTGGCACCGCCTCCAGCTGGTAGCCCGAGTTCGCGTGCATCTGGCCGCAGCACGTCTGTTCGCGCGGGAACTCGACCTCGCAGCCGAGTCGCTCCAGCACCGCCACGGTGGCTCGCCCCGCGGCGGGGGCGAGCGTGTCGTTGACGCACGTGATGAACAGGGCGACGCGCAACCCGGCCACAGTACCCGCCGGGTTGCCATGGCGTGACCGGGGGCGAGGGGGTGGGGCGTCCGCGATCACCGGGCGCCCCACCCACCGCGTTACTTCAGCGTGACGACGAGCTTCGCGCGGTAGGTGTCCCCATCGCGCTTGGAGCCCGCGGCCACCGCGCCGAACTGCTCCAGGTACGAGCGGGCCTGTGCGAAGTCCGGATCGTTGCTCGCGCCGAGACCGTCAGCCAGCGTGAGGATCGGCTGGATGTCGACGAAGAACGTCGGATCCACGCCGCTGAGCGCGGACGCCGCCGTCTTGAACGACGCGTTGTCCGACAGCGTCGACGACGGCGACAACGCCGCCTCGACCGCCTGCTTGCTGATGCCGACGACGAACTTGTCGCCGCCCTGCACGAGCAGGATCGGGAACGGAGAGCCCTCGACTGTGATCGCGATGCCGCTGTCGGCGCCCTGGATCCCGCTGGCCGGTGCGACGTGCGTCGTGGACGACAGCCGCGGCACGAGCCGGGCGATCTTGCGGATCGCCGACGACGTCGCCTGCGGGTCGGACGACTGCACGACGAGCGCGCCGCCGATCTCCGCGATCGACGTGCCGCGCACGAACAGGCCGCCGTCGCCCATCCACCGGAACAGGTCCTGCTCGAAGTCGATGCCGAGCTGCTGCTGCACGGCGTCGAGCTGGCCGCTGACATCCTCGCCGGCCACCGAGCCGAGCTGGGTGAACTGCGCCAGCGTCGAGCGCAGGCGCTCGCCGATCGACGACGCACCGAAGCCGAGCCACGAATCGCCGGGCAGCGCGGCCAGCGCCGCGGCGGCGTTGCCGGCCTCGGGAGCGTTGGCCGACTGCTTGACCCCGATCGTCGCCGAGTCGGTGACGATCGCGTTCGACGTCACGCCGAGCTTGGCCACCGTCGCGCGGCCGCCGGCCTGGGCGACCGCCTGGCGGATGCCGTTCAGCGTGTCGGCCGGGACGCCGCCCGAACGCGCGAGCGCGTCGATCAGGCCGTTCGTCGAGACGTAGAGGGTGCCGAGCGCGTCGCTCTCGCCGACCGTCGACAGCGCGCTGTTGTACTGGTCGTTGTCGGACATCGTCTCGACGTTGTCGCCCTTGACGGTGTCGACGACCGTGCGGAAGCCACGCTCGGTACCGGCGACCACGTAATCGCCGACGATGCCCACGGCGGTGCCGTCGTCGAGCCGGTAGTCGGTGTCGTTGTAGGACTTCGACTGGCCGCCCTTGGTCTGCTCGTCGATGAAGCTCTGGGCCTTGTCGTTGTCCTGAGACGCGATGACCGCGGCGCCGACCGGGTTGGTCCCCGAGAACGACGTGAAGAAGATGCCGGCCGAGTCGCCGAGCCACGGGTCGATGTCGTCCTTGAACGACACGTCGCCCTCGCCCGACTCGAGCCCCTGCACGATCTTCGCGCCCGGGTCGTCGGTCTTGAGGATCTTCTTCAGAACGTTCTCGGTGTTCGTCTTGAGCTCGCCGTCGGGGCGCAGCGTCGCCTGGATGTAGAGCGGCGCGGTCGCCGGAACCGCCGCGGCGGGGTTGGCGTCGCCGCTGCTGCCGCCGCCACCGCAGGCGGCGAGGCCGACCGCGACGACGCCCGCGCAGGCGGCCAGCGTGGCTCGTCGCGCGCGCGACGCGAGGGTTGTCCTGAGCATGAGTTTCCTGCGTCCTCCTGATTTCGTGAAAAACGGAGCGTACCGGGCGGCCGCTCGGAGCAAGGGGTTTCGCATCCTACGTTCTGTCTCGGCAGACCGACGCCGTTCCTCAAGCGCATCATCCGGACGGAACGCGCCCGCCGGCTGCACGTTCGCGTGCATCTCCGGCCGCTGCACCCGCGCTTGCGGCTTGCGGCGTCGCCACCCTCCCATATCGCCCCACCCGCCGCCACCGCATGGCCAAGCCAGATCTGGGCCGAAACCGAGGTCAAATGGGTCGGCTGGTGGGAGAATGTGTGCAAGTGGGGTTGCGATGTGGAGGAAAGTGGGGTACAACGCCGCCAGCGGACCGGAGTGGAGGGGCTCCTCCCACCCCTCCACTCCGGCCCGAACCCCTTCCGCTCCCATGACCCTTGGCCTTCCGCGGCACCTTCGACTACACGCTGGACGCGAAGAACCGGCTCACGGTGCCCGCCAAGTTCCGGGCGTCGCTGAGCGACGGCGTGGTGCTGGCCAAGCAGGTGGCGGGCTGCGTGGCGGTGTGGCGGCCCGATGACTACGAGAGCTACATCCAGGCGGCGCTGCAGCCCTTCCATCCCATGTCGCCCGAGGCGGAGAAGCTCCAGCGCTTCTTCTCGGCCAACGCCCACGACGCCGAGCTGGACTCCGCCGGACGGATCATGGTCCCGGCCTTCCTCCTCGAGCACGCCTCGCTGGGCAAGGACGTCGTCGTCACCGGCGCCGGCCACTGCCTCGAGATCTGGGACCGCGGCGCCTGGCAGGACTACAACGACCGCCTCACCGCCGATGTCGCCGCCATCACATCCCGCCTTGGCGATGCTGGTTGAGATGAGCGCCGCCCACATCCCGGTCTTGGCCGACGAGGTGATCGAGCTCCTCGCGCCGAGCGCGGGGGAGACGATGATCGACGCCACCTTCGGCGCCGGCGGGCACGCGCGCCGCATCGCGCAGCGCCTCGGGCCGGCGGGCCTGCTCATCGCCATCGACCGCGACCCGTCGGCGCAGGAGCGCTTCGACGAGCTGGCCGCCGAGGTCGCCTGCTCGACCCGGTTCATCCGCGCCGACTTCGCCTCGGCGCTCGAGGGCCTGGTCGCCGAGGGCGTGCGCGCCGACGGCGTGCTGCTCGACCTCGGCATCAGCTCGATGCAGGTCGACACGTGGGAGCGCGGCTTCTCCTACTCCTACGACGCGCCGCTCGACATGCGCATGGACCCCGGCCAGGAGCTCGACGCGCGCACGCTCGTCAACACCTGGGACGAGCGCCGGCTGGCCCGCACGCTGCGCGAGTTCGGCGAGGAGCGCTACGCGGCGCCGATCGCACGGGCCATCGTGCGCGCCCGCACGCGCGCGCCGCTGCAGACGACCCACGAGCTCGTCGACGTCATCACCCAGGCGATCCCCGCACCGGCCCGCTTCGCCGGCGGCCACCCGGCCAAGCGCAGCTTCCAGGCCATCCGGATCGCGGTCAACGGCGAGCTCGATCAGCTCGACCGCGCCCTGCCGGGCGCATGGGCCGTCCTGCGCAAAGACGGTCGATTTGCAGGGATCTCCTTCCATTCCCTCGAAGACCGGCGCGTGAAGCGCTTCCTGGCCGACCGGGCTCGTGGCTGCATCTGCCCGCCGGATCTGCCGGTCTGCGCCTGCGGGCGGACCGCCGAGGCGGCGCTGCTGCACCGCCGGTCGATCGCGCCCAGCGCCGAGGAGATCGCCGCCAACCCGCGCGCCGCGTCGGCGCGCCTGCGCGCCGCCCGCAAGCTGCGCGACGAAGGAGAGCAGGGATGAGCATGGGTGGTCCTGCAGCAGCGGCCACCGCCGCTGGCCACGCCCGCAAGGTGCGCCGGTCGCCGGCCACCCGCACGCCGCGGCGCGTGTCCGGCCCGGCCCGCACGCCGAAGGGCCGCGGTCGCGGCAGCGCCACCGCGGCGACCGCCGCGCGACCGCCGGCGCGAGCGTTCGCCGGCGGCGCCGTCGCGCTGCCCGCGCCCCACCGTCACGTCGATCGGGGCCTGGCCCGCCGCCTCGGCGCGCTGGTCGAGCACCCCTGGCTCGACCGGCTGCTGACAGGGCGGCTGTGGATCGCGATCGTCGCCGTCGGCCTCATCGGGCTCGTCTTCATGCAGGTCTCGCTGCTCAAGCTCAACGCGGGCATGGGCCAGGACGTCGAGCGCGCCGAGGCCCTCGGCCGCCAGAACGCGGTCCTGCGCGCCGACGTCTCCAAGAACGAGGCGCCCGACCGCATCCAGCAGCTCGCGCTCGGTGCCGGGATGGTCCTGCCGGCGGCCGACCAGGTGACGTTCCTGGGCCGGGACGGCAAGCGCATGAGCGGCGCCGAGAAGCCCGCGGTGGGCCAGGCGAGCACCGCGACCCTGCCGGTGACCGCGGCGCAGGCACCGGCCGCGTCGACGGCGGCCCCCGCGAGCACCGTGCAGACGCCGACCTCGACCCAGGCCGCGCCCGCCCCGACCGCCGCGACCCCGACCCCGACCACCTCGACCCCAGCTCCGACCACAGCGACCCCGACCCCGACCGCCGCCGCTCCGACCCAGGCCACCGCGCCGGCGGCCACGACCCCGCCCAGCGCGACCCCGACGCAGAGCGCATCCACGCCGACCGGCACCGGCACCGGCACCGGCACCGGCGGCGCGGTGGCCGGCGGCTAGTGGTCCACTAGGAGCCCACCGGCATGGTCGACCGCCGCATCGGACTGCTCTTCGCGGTCTTCCTGTCGCTGCTCGCCTTCGCCGGCGCGCGCTCGGCCTGGCTGGGCACGGTCAAGGCCGACGGCCTCAAGCACGCGGCGGTCAGCCAGCAGGTCTCGACGGTCACGGTTCCCGCCCGCCGCGGCGCGATCGTCGATCGCGAGGACGTGCCGCTCGCCGTCTCCGAGCCCGCCGACGACATCGCCGCGACGCCCTACCTCATCAAGGACCCGGGCAGCGCGGCCGCGAAGATCGCGAAGATCCTCGGCCTCGACGAGGGCGAGCTGCTCAAGAAGCTCACCCGGCGCGACACCGGCTTCGTCTACCTCGACCGCGTCGTGCCGGCGGACGTCGCCGCCAAGGTCGACCACCTCGACATCGAGGGCATCGAGCTCATCCCGACCAGCCGCCGCACCTACCCGCGCAACTGGCTGGCGTCGCAGGTCATCGGCAGCGTCGGCATCGACGGCACGGGGCTCTCGGGCCTCGAATACGCCGACGATCGCCTCCTGCGCGGCAGCGACGGGCGCCGGCGGCTGACCAAGGACGCCATCGGCCAGCCGATCGGCGTGCGCGAGGAGAAGCCGGCGCGATCGGGCAAGACGCTGCGCCTGACGCTCGACGCCGCGATCCAGAGCAAGGTCGAGACGGTTCTGACCGGCGTCGGCGAGGTCTACCAGCCCAAGGGCGCCACGGCGATCGTCATGGACCCGAACACGGGCGCGATCCTCGCGCTGGCCAACTGGCCGCGCGTAAACGCCAACGACGTCGCCGGCGCGCCGTCCTACGCCCGTCAGAACCGCGCCGTCGGCACCACCTACGAGCCGGGTTCGACGTTCAAGGCGTTCACCGTCTCCGGCGCGTTGGAGGAGGGCGAGGTCACGCCGAGCACCTCGTTCAACCTGCCGCCGCAGATCCAGGTCGCCGACCGCACGATCGGCGAGTCGCACCCGCGCGGCTGGGCGACGCTGACCACCGCGCAGATCCTGGCCGAGTCCAGCAACGTCGGCGCGATCACGATCGGCCTGAAGCTCGGCAAGGTCGACTTCGACCACTGGGTGCGCCGCTTCGGGTTCGGCCAGCCGACCGGCGTCGACCTGCCCGGCGAGGAGCGGGGGATCGTGCCCCGGCCCCAGGACTACTCGGGCTCGTCGATGGGCAACCTGCCGATCGGCCAGGGCCTCTCGGTGACGCCGATGCAGATGGCGACCGCGTACTCGGCGATCGCCAACGGCGGCATCCTGCGCCGCGCGCACATGGTCGAATCGGTCGGCGGACGCCAGCTGCGCGAGCCGAAGGGCCACCGCGTGATCTCCGAGAAGACCGCCGCGTCGGTGCGGCAGATGCTCCAGGGCGTGCTGGCGCCGGGCGGCACCGCCAGCGAGGTCTCCGTGCCGGGCTACCAGCTCGCCGGTAAGACCGGCACGGCCAACAAGGTCGACCCCGAGACCGGTCAGTACTCGGAGTCCAAGTACGTCGCGTCGTTCGTCGGCTTCGCCCCGGCCAAGAAGCCGAAGCTGCTGTGCGCGGTCATGGTCGACGAGCCCCACGGCGACATCTACGGCGGCTCGGTCGCCGCCCCGGCGTTCGGGCAGATCATGGCCTTCGCGCTCCCGTACCTGAGGATCGCGCCGAAGTAGCATCCCGGCGATGCGCTTGGGAGAGCTCGTCGACGCGACGCTGAGCCCGGCGGAGGCCGCGATCGAGATCACCGGGCTGGCGTTCGACCACCGCATCGCCGGGCCGGGGACGCTGTTCTTCTGCGTGCCCGGGTTCACGCGCGACGGCCACGACTTCGCCGCCGACGCGGTCGCGCGCGGGGCGGCCGCGCTCGTCGTCGAGCGCACGGTCGCGGGGCTCGCCGTGCCGCAGGTCCGGGTCGCCTCGGCCCGCGCGGCGATGGCGCCGGTCGCCGCCCGCCTCCACGGCGACCCCACGGCGCGGCTGAAGGTCGTCGGCGTGACCGGCACGAACGGCAAGACGACCTCGTGCTTCCTCATCCGCGAGCTGCTGGCGGCCGGCGGCGTGCCGACCGCCCTGCTGGGCACCGTCAAGAGCGTGATCGGCGGCCAGGAGGCGCCGCTCGCGCGCACGACCCCCGAGGCGATCGAGCTGCAGCGCGCCTTCGCGGCGATGGTCGCCGCGGGCGACCGGGCCTGCGCGATGGAGGTCTCCTCGCACGCGCTCGAGCTGCACCGCGCGGACGCGATCCACTGGGCGGCGGCGCTGTTCACCAACCTCACCCAGGACCACCTCGACTTCCACCCGACGATGGACGCCTACTTCGCGGCCAAGCGGCGGCTGTTCGAGGCCGAGCCGGCGGTGGCGGTGGTCAACGTCGACGACGCCTACGGGCGCCGGCTGGCGGACGAGCTCGACGTCACCACGGTCGCCGTCGACCGCGACGCCGACCTGCGCGCGGTCGACGTGCGCGGCGGCCTGCACGGCAGCACCTTCGCCATCGTCGCGCGCGACGGGGCCCGGCTCGAGGCCCGCACGCCGCTGCCCGGCCGGTTCAACGTGGCCAACGTGCTGGGCGCCGTGGCGGTGGCCCGCGCGCTCGGCGTCGACGACGAGACGATCGCGGCCGCCCTGCCGCGCGCGGGCCGGGTGCCCGGCCGGTTCGAGCCGGTGGCCGAGGGGCAGGGCTTCGCGGTGCTCGTCGACTACGCGCACACCCCGGACTCGCTGGAGAACGTGCTGCGCGCCGCGCGCGAGCTCGCGCCCCGCCGGGTGCTCGTCACCGTCGGCGCCGGCGGCGACCGCGCCCGCGGCAAGCGCCCGCGCAGGGGCGAGATCGCCGCGCGGCTGGCCGACGAGGTCATCGTCACCTCCGACAACCCGCGCTCGGAGGACCCCGAGGCGATCGTCGCGCAGGTCGTGGCGGGCGCCGGGCGGCCCGTGGCGGTGGAGATCGACCGGGCGCAGGCGATCGCGCGCGCGGTGGCGGCGGCCGACGACGGCGACGTCGTCGTGATCGCCGGCAAGGGCCACGAGCAGGGCCAGGAGTTCGAGGGCGGGCGCACGATCCCCTTCGACGACGTCACCGTCGCCCGGGAGGCGCTGCGTGCGCGGCTGGTCGCCTGAGCGCGTCGCCGCGGCCGCCGGGGGGCGGCTGGTGGCGGGCGCGGGCCCGGGCGGCCCGCGCCGGGCGGTCGTCGACTCGCGGGGGGTGGCCGAGGGCGACCTGTTCGTGGGGCTGGCGGGCGAGCGCGTCGATGGCGGGCGGTTCGCCGCGCAGGCGCTGGCCGCCGGGGCGTGGGGGGTCCTGGTCGCGCCCGAGCACGCCGCGGGCCTGGCGGGCGGCGCGGTCATCGCCGCCGACGACCCGCTCGCCGCGCTGCAGCGCCTGGCCACCGCATGGCGCCGAGCGCTCGACGTCCAGGTCGTCGGCGTGACCGGCTCGACCGGCAAGACCTCGACGAAGGACCTGCTGGCCGGGATGCTGCGTCCGCACCGGCGCACGGTCGCCACCGTCGAGAATCTGAACACCGAGATCGGCGTGCCGCTGACCATCCTCGCCGCGCCCGGCGACACCGAGGTGCTCGTGCTCGAGATGGCGATGCGCGGTGCGGGCCAGATCGCCGAGCTGGCGGCGATCGCGCAGCCCGACGTGGCGGTGGTGGTCAACGTCGGGCCGGTGCACCTGGAGATCCTCGGCACGGTGGAGGCGGTCGCCGCCGCCAAGGCCGAGCTCATCGCGGGCCTGCGCAGCGGCGGGACCGCGGTCGTTCCCGCCGGCGAGCCGCTGCTCGACGCGCATCGGCGCGCGGACGTCGCCTGGGTGACGTTCGGGCCGGGCGGCGACGTGGACGACCTCGGCGACGTCGAGATCCCGTTCGACAGCGCCCACATGCGCCGCAATGCGCTCGCCGCGCTCGCCGCCGCGCGCGCGGTCGGCGTGCAGCCGCGGGGGCGCGTCGACGTCCAGCTGTCGGCCCGCCGCGGGCAGCGGGTCGAGCTCGCCGGCGGCGCGGTCATCCTCAACGACTGCTACAACGCCAACCCGATGTCGATGCGCGCCGCCCTGGACGAGCTCGCGCGCGCGCCGGGGCGACGCATCGCGGTGCTCGGCGACATGCTCGAGCTCGGCCCCGACGAGAACCGCTACCACGAGGAGATCGGCGCCTACGCGCGCGAGCGCGCCGACGTGCTCGTCACCGTGGGCCCGCGGGCGGCGGCGATGGGCGGCGACCACGCGGTGGCCGACGCGGCCGCGGCCGCCGCGCTCGTCGAGGAGCTGGTCGCCGCGGGCGACACCGTGCTGGTCAAGGCCTCGCGCGGCGTGGGGCTCGAAGCGGTGGCCGAGGCGGCGTTCGAGCGTCGGGACCGGACCCGCCGCTGACATGGGCGAGGTGCTGATCGGCGGCACTGCCGCGCTGCTCATCTGCGTGTTCCTGAGCCCGCGCTTCATCGCGTTCCTGCGCGTGCGCGAGTTCGGCCAGCACATCCGCGAGGAGGGGCCCGAGGGCCACCACGCCAAGGCGGGCACGCCGACGATGGGCGGGATCATCATCTTCCTCGCGGTCTCGGCGCCGTTCCTCATCCTCAGCGACTACGACTGGCGGGCCGTGGGCGTCTACCTCGCCGCCATGCTCTGCGCGCTGCTGGGCTTCGCCGACGACTACACGAAGATCATCCGCCGCCGCTCGCTGGGCCTGCGGGCGCGGACGAAGCTCGGCGTGACGATCGCGATCTCGCTGCTCCTGTGGTACATCGCCACCCAGAAGGCGGGGCTGCCGGCGACGCTGCGGCTGCGGTTCGTCGACGCGCAGATCGACCTCGGGATCTTCTACCCGGTGCTGATCTACCTGGTGGTCGCGAGCACGACGAGCGCGGTCAACCTGACCGACGGCCTCGACGGCCTCGCGGCGGGCTGCGCGGCGATCGTGCTGCTCGCCTACGTCGGCATCACGTTCGTCACCACCGGCCAGAAGGACCTCGCGCTGCTGTGCGCCTGCCTGGTCGGGGCGTGCATCGGCTTCCTGTGGTTCAACGCGTTCCCGGCCACGATCTTCATGGGCGACACCGGGTCGCTGGGGCTGGGCGGGGCCATCGCCGGGATCGCGATCATGACGAAGACCGAGGTCCTGCTGATCCTGCTGGGCGGCATCTTCGTCATCGAGGCGCTCAGCGTGCTCATCCAGGTCTTCTCGTTCCAGACGTTCCGCAAGCGGGTGTTCCTGATGGCGCCGATCCACCATCACTTCGAGCTGATGGCCTGGTCGGAGACGAAGATCATCCTGCGCTTCTGGATCATCGCGGCGGTCTGCGCGGCGATCGGCTTCACGATCTACCAGCAGTCGATTTCATAGTGAACCCACGGGGGCCCGCCTCCCCGCCGCTGGGTTCAGGACTCGATCTTGATTGCGCCTGGGCGGCGGTCGGCACCGGTCGGCACCCCTAGCGCGTAGGAGAACGCCGCGCCGCGTCGAATGCGGCACGGATGGCCAGAACTCGCGCCGCCGCCCGCGAGCAGCCCGTTGAGCAGCGGATCTTGCTCACGGCCACGCTCTGCCTGCTCGCCGCCGGCGCGGTCATGGTCTACAGCGCCTCCTCGGCCCGGACGCTGCTCGAGGGCCAGGGCGACGGCACGGCGTACCTGGTCAAGTACGTGATCTGGGGCCTCGTGGGGCTTGGGGTCATGCAGGTGGTCGCGCGCATGGACCTGCGGGTGATCCGCGACGTCACGCCGATCCTCGTCGGCGTCTCGTTCGTCCTGCTGCTGGCGGTCAAGGTTCCCGGGGTGGGGGTGCAGGTCAACGGCGCGACGCGCTGGCTCGGCGCCGGCCCGCTGCAGTTCCAGCCCAGCGAGCTGGCCAAGATCGCGCTCGTCCTCTACGCGGTGCGGCTGATCACCGACCAGCCGCGGCTGGTGACGACGCTGAAGGGGATCTTCCGGCCGCTGGGCATGGTGGTGGGTGCCTGCTCGCTGCTGATCGTCTCGCAGCCGGACCTGGGCACGTTCCTCGTCATCGCCTTCACGATGACCGCCATCCTCGTGGCGGCGGGGATGCCGCTGAAGCTGCTGGGCCGGTGCGTGCTCGTCGGCGTGATCCTCATCGGGCTGTTCGCGCTGCTCGAGCCCTACCGGCGCGCGCGGCTCACGGCGTTCCTCGACCCGTGGGCGCACGCGGACACGATCGGCTACCAGTCGGCGCAGGGGCAGATCGCGCTCGGGTCGGGCGGGTTCCTCGGCCGCGGCCTGGGGGAGTCCGTGCAGAAGATCTTCTTCCTGCCCGAGGCGCACACGGACTTCATCCTGGCCGTCATCGGCGAGGAGCTCGGGGTGGTCGGCGTGTGGGCGCTGCTGTTCCTGTACGGGCTGATCGCTTATGCCGGGCTGCGGGCGGCGAAGGCGGCCAAGGGGGCGTACGCGTCGCTGCTGGCGGTCGGCGTGACCTCGCTGATCCTCTGCCAGGCGCTGCTGAACCTGTTCACGGTGCTCGGCATGGCGCCGCTGACCGGGGTGCCGCTGCCGTTCATCTCCTCGGGGTCGTCGTCGCTGATCGTGCTGCTGGCCGGGATGGGCCTGCTGCTGAACGTCTCGTCGAGGCGCGCGACGCACCTGGCCCCGGTTCGGTCAGGATCGGGGCATGACGAAGGTGCTCATCGCCGCCGGGGGAACGGCCGGCCACGTGGTGCCCGCGCTGGCGGTCGCCGACGCGCTGCGGGCTGAGGGCGCGGACGTCGTCTTCGTCGGCGGGCAGCGCGCGGAGGCCGAGCTCGTGCCGGCCGCCGGGTACCGCCTGCAGCCGATCAAGGTCAGCGGGCTGTCGCGGTCGAACCCGCTCAAGGCGGCGCGGGCGATGGCGCAGGCGGTCGGCGCGGTCGTCGTGGCCAAGCGGATCCTGGCGCGCGAGCGCCCGGACGCCGTGCTGGGCGGGGGCGGGTACGTGGCCGGGCCGGTAGGGCTGGCGGCGGTGCTGGCGCGGGTGCCGCTCGTGCTGACCGAGGCCGACTCGCATCTGGGGCTGACCAACCGCCTGTTGGCGCGGTTCGCGCGGCGGGTGTGCCTGGCCTTCCCGATCGCCGGGCGCGCCGCGCCGCTGTTTCGGGTCACCGGGCGGCCGGTGCCGGCGCCGTCGACGGACCGGGCGGCGGCGCGGGCGCGGTTCGGCATCCCCGACGACGCGGTCTGCGTGCTCGTGTTCGGTGGCTCGCTGGGGGCGCGGACGATCAACGTCGCCGCGGTCGAGGGGCTGGTGGGGGTGCCGTACTGGGTGCTGCACGCGGCCGGCCACCGCGACTACGCCCAGCTGCGCGAGCGGCTCGGCGCCGCCCCGCGCTACGTCCTCGAGCCGTACATCCAGCCCTTCGGGGAGGCGCTGGTGGCGTGCGATCTGGTGGTCGCGCGGGCGGGCGGGTCGATCTTCGAGGTCGCCGCGCACGGGCGGCCGGCGCTGCTCGTGCCCTATCCCCACGCGGCCGCCGACCACCAGACGTCCAATGCGGCGTGGATGGCGCAGGCCGGGGCGGCGGTCGTGGTCGACGACGCCGAGCTGGACGGTGCGCGGCTGCGGGCCGCGGTGGACGGGCTGCTGGGCGACCCGGCGCGGCTGCGCGCGATGGCGGCGGCGTCGGCGGGGCTGGCGCGGGTCGACGCGGCCGAGGCGATCGCGGGCGAGGTGCTCGGCGCCGCGCGCTGAGCGGGCCCCGCGTCAGCGGCGGTCGCGCACCACGTCCGCGATCAGGTCGTCGCCGATCTCGGGCAGGCCGCGGCGGCGGCGGATGTCGTTGCGGGCCTCGATCATCTGGTCGATGTCCGAGTCCTCGATCTCGGCCTGAGCGGCGAGCGCGCGCTCGAGGGTGTGCGCGCGGTCGCGGGGGCGCGACCGGGCCAGGCTCGTCACCAGCGCGAGCAGGATCCCAAAGGACCCCAGGCCGATCACGACGAGCGGCTCCATCGCGCGCAGCCTACGCCTCCGGGGGCGTGTGGCGCATGACGCACGCCGTACGATCCCGGCGTGACCGACCAGCCCTGGACCGGACGGCGCATCCACATCCTCGGCATCGGCGGGGCGGGCATGAGCGCGTACGCGCTGGCCGCGCAGGCGCTCGGGGCGAGCGTGACCGGCTCGGATCGGGCGCCCTCGCCGTATCTGCAGCGCGTGCGCGACGCCGGGGTGGCGGCGGTCGTCGGCCACGAGGCGGCGAACGTGCCCGCGGGCGGCGACGTCGAGGTGTTCGCCTCGACCGCGGTGCCGGCCGACAACCCCGAGGTCGTCGCGGCGCGCGAGCGCGGTCTGGCGGTGCGCCCGCGCGAGGACCTGCTCGCGCAGCTGACCGCGCTGCGGCGCACGATCGCGGTCGCGGGCGCGCACGGCAAGACCACGACCGCGGCGATGACCGCGCACGTGCTGCTCGAATGCGGCCGGGATCCGGGCTACCTCATCGGGGGCGTCGTGCGCTCGACCGCGACCAACGGCGCCTGGGGATCGGGCGAGTGGCTCGTGGTGGAGGCCGACGAGTCGGACCGGTCGATGCTGCGCCTGCACGTGGAGGTCGCGGTGGTCACGAACGTCGAGCTCGACCATCATGCGACGTTCGGCTCGCTGGCGGAGCTCGAGGCGTGCTTTCGCACGTTCCTGCGCGGCGCGCCGCAGGCGATCGTCTGGAGGCGGCCCGAGCTGCTCGCGCTGCGCGAGGACCTCCCGGTCATCGCCTACGACGTCGTGGATCCCGAGCTGGCGGACGGCGGATCGCGCTTTGCCTGGCGCGGCGAGGAGGTCGCGCTGGCGGTGCCCGGGCTCCACAACGCGCGCAACGCGGCGGCGGCGCTGGAGGCGACCGCGCTCGCGGGCGTGGCGCCCCGCGACGCGGTGCGCGCGCTGCGCTCGTTCGCCGGCGCGGGGCGGCGGTTCGAGCGGCTGGGGGAGACGGCGTGGGGCGCGCTCGTGGTCGACGACTACGCCCACCACCCGACCGAGGTCGCGGCGACGATCGCCGCCGCCCGCACGCTGGGCGCCGACCGGCGCGTGGTCGCGGTCTTCCAGCCTCACCTGTACTCGCGCACGCGGGCGCTCGCGCGCGAGTTCGGCGCGGCGCTGCTGGACGCCGACGACGTGGTGGTGCTCGACGTCTATCCCGCGCGCGAGCGGGCCGAGGACTTCCCGGACGTGAGCGCGGAGCTCGTGGTCGAGGCGTGCGACCAGCGCGCGCACTGGTGGCGCCATCCGCCGGCGGCGCCGGGGCTGCTCGAGCGGTTGTCGGGTCCCGGCGACGTGCTGCTGTTCATGGGCGCGGGGGACATCGACGGGTTGGCGCGGTCGTTCGTGGGGTGAGCCGCGCGGCGGCCACCACCGGCAGTTGGTCTCGGGTCCGCGGTCGTGTCGCGTTCACGTCGGCAGGCGACGTCAACGCGACATGATCGACCCGCACGACGCTCGGTAGCGGGCAGGACCGCGGCCCCTGACCGCGAACCACAGACCGATGGTTGTCGCCGCCCGCCATCTCCGCCCGCCGCGCCTGCGCGCGCGCGCGTGGGTGCTCATCGCCGTCCTGCTCGCCGCCGCCGCGCTCGGCGGCTGGCTGCTCCTGCGCGACTCGAGCGTCGTGCGGGTCGACCAGGTGACCGTGACCGGGGTGACGGGGACCGAGGCGCCCGCGGTGCGCCGGGCGCTCGAGCAGTCCGCCCGCGAGATGACCACGCTGCACGTGGACACCGACCGCCTGCGCAAGGCGGTCGCCATGTACCCCCAGGTCAAGGACCTCCGCGCCGACGCACACCTGCTGCACCGGCTCGACATCCGCGTCGTCGAGCGCCAGCCCGTCGCCGCCCTGACCGTGGACGGCCGGCGCACCCCGGTCGCCGCGGACGGCACGCTCCTGCAGGGGCGCATCTCGTCGAGCGGCCTGCCCGTGGTCAAGGTCCCCGCGCTGCCCGCCGGCGGCCGCGTCGACGGCGGCCAGACCGCCCGCGCGCTTGTCGTGATCGCCGCCGCGCCCGCCGCGCTGCGCCGCCACATCGCCCGCGTCCAGATGGGGCCGCAGGGGCTCGAGGCGCTGGTCGAGCGGGGTCCGCGCATCCTGCTCGGCGACGGCTCCCGGCCGCGCGCGAAGTGGGTCGCCGCCGCCCGCGTCCTCGGCGATCGCGACGCCGCGGGTGCCACCTACATCGACGTGCGGCTGCCCGAGCGCCCCGTCGCCGGCGGCCTGCCGACCGCGTCGGCGGCGGACACCGGACAACCATCAACCTCAACTGGAGCCTGACCGCTCCCGAACGGCGACTCTCCCGCGGTCATCGAGACTTCGGCGTTCTGCAACGATCGTTGCGGCGCTACTCTTCGCGTTGACTTTTCCGAATCGCCGTGCATACCGTGCTTTGAGCGTTTCCCCCGGAAAGCGCCCGAAAACCCTCAACGCTATCTAGAGACTCGGACACACCTTTCATGGAGAGCAGCGGCAGCTACCTGGCCGTCATCAAGGTCGTCGGGGTGGGCGGCGGCGGCACCAACGCCGTCAGCCGCATGGTCGACGCAGGACTACGCGGCGTCGAGTTCATCTCGGCCAACACCGACTCGCAGGCGCTCCAGATGACGGAGGCCGACATCAAGCTCAACATCGGTCACGAGCTCACCAAGGGGCTGGGGGCCGGGGCGAACCCCGACGTCGGCTACGGCGCGGCCGCCGAGTCGCGCGACGACATCAAGGAGGCGCTCAAGGGCGCCGACATGGTCTTCGTCACCGCGGGCGAGGGCGGCGGCACGGGCACCGGCGCGGCGCCCGTCATCGCCGACATCGCCAAGAACGAGATCGGCGCGCTGACCGTCGGCGTCGTGACCAAGCCGTTCGAGTTCGAGGGCACCCAGCGCACGCGTCAGGCCGAGGAGGGCATCCAGCGCCTGCGCGAGGTCGTCGACACGCTGATCGTCATCCCCAACGAGAAGCTGCTGAGCGTCATCGAGCGGCGCACGTCGATCCTCGATGCGTTCCGCGAGGCCGACAACGTCCTGCGCCAAGGCGTCCAGGGCATCACCGACCTCATCACGATCCCCGGGCTGATCAACCTCGACTTCGCCGACGTGCGCACGATCATGCACGACGCCGGCTCGGCGCTCATGGGCATCGGCAGCGCCGGCGGCGAGAACCGCGCGGCCGAAGCGGCCAAGATGGCAATCTCCTCGCCGCTGCTCGAGGAGTCCGTCGAGGGCGCGACCGGCATCCTGCTCAACATCACCGGCGGCAGCGACCTCGGCCTGTTCGAGGTCAACGAGGCGGCCGAGATCGTCAACACCGCGTCGGACGCGAGCGCGAACATCATCTTCGGCGCGGTCATCGACCCCGCGATGAGCGACGACGTCCGCGTGACCGTCATCGCCACGGGCTTCGACCACGGGCGCGCGCGCCCGTCGTCCGCGCGCGAGGAGACCCGTACGCGCCGCCGCGATCGCGACGTGCGGATGGACGATCGCCAGCGCTCGTCGCTGGAGATCTCCGACGACGACATCGACATCCCGCCGTTCTTGCGCTGATCGGGTCACCTGGGGGTGGCGCGGCCCAACCGCGATCATTACCCTTCTCGGCCAACTCGAAACGGCATCCGTCGTTCGGGTTGCTCATGCTCCGCCCTAACCGATCCGATGACGCGACTATGAAGACGATGACGCTCAAGGAGCTCGCCGAGCACCTCAAGGCGCTGAAGGCCTCCCGGGAACAGGACCTCGACGAGCTGCTGACCGACCTGCTCGTCCACTCCTATCCCACCAAGGCGATCCAGAACTCGTAGACGCATCGGGCGGGGCCCCTCGAGGGTCCGCCGCCCACGGATCTCCGAGCACCGCGAGCGCGGCGTGGCCGTCGGTCGCGCGCGTCGCCGCGCCGTCAGCCTCGATGACGGCCCCGAGCCCGGCGGGCGCACCGCGTCGAGGACCACTGCTAACGTCCGCCGCCGATGGGAGCCGCCCCCCAGACTGCGCTACGCCGCACCCCGCTGTTCGAGCGCCACCGCGACGCCGGTGCGCGCCTGGTGCCGTTCGCCGGCTGGGAGATGCCGGTCCAGTACGACTCGGTGCGCGACGAGCACCTCGCCGTCCGCGCGACGGCCGGCGTCTTCGACGTCTCCCACATGGGTCAGATCGAGACGGTCGGCTCCGAGGCCACGGCGCTGATCCAGCGCCTCGTCACCAACGACGTCACGCGCGTCCCGGTCGGCGGCGCCCAGTACGCGCTGCTGTGCCGCGAGGACGGCGGCGTGCTCGACGACCTCATCTCGTACCGGCTCGAGCCCGACCGCTGGCTGACGGTCACCAACGCGGCCAACCACGCCGCTGACCTCGCCTGGTTCCAGCGCCACGCCGGGGACTTCGACGCCACCGTCAGCGACCGCGCCGGCGACTACGCGATGCTCGCCGTCCAGGGTCCGCTCGGCCGCGAGATCACCGGCGCGCTGGCCGGCAGCCCGCTGCCGGCGCGCATGTGCATCGGCGAGCGGCGCATCGCCGGCGCCATCTCGCTCGTCTGCGGCACCGGCTACACGGGCGAGGACGGCGTCGAGCTGCTCGTCCCGCCCGCCGACGCGCCGCGCGTCTGGGACGAGCTCGTGCGCCGCGGCGCCCGCCCCGCCGGGCTCGCCGCCCGCGACACGCTGCGCCTGGAGGCCTGCTTCCCGCTCTACGGCAACGACCTCGGCCCCGACCGCGGGCCGATCGAGGCCGGCCTCGGTTGGGCCAGCCGGGAGGACACGGGGTTCATCGGTGCCGACGCCGTGCGCGCGGTGCGTGAGGCGGGGCCGGCCGAGCGCCTCGTCGCCTTCACGCTCGACACGGGCATCGCGCGCCCGGGCAACCCCATCGCCGGCGGCGGCGTGGTGACGAGCGGCACCATGTCCCCGTCGCTGGGCGTCGGGATCGGCATGGGCTACGTGCCCGCCGCCCAGGCCGCCGAGGGCACGCGCCTCGAGATCGACGTCCGCGGCAGGATGCGCCCGGCCACGGTGCGCGCGAAGCCGCTGTTCCGCCGACCGGACCCATCGGAGACCACCCATGGCTGACGCTTCGTACCCCGAGGACCTCCTCTACCACCCCGAGCACGACTGGGTGCGCCTCGACGGCGATACCGCCACGTTCGGCATCACCTGGTTCGCCCAGGACGCGCTGGGCGAGGTCGTGTTCTTCGACCCGCCCGAGGTCGGCACGTCGGTGGCCAAGGACGCCCCGTACGCCGAGGTGGAGTCGGTCAAGGCGGTGTCGGACGTCATCGCGCCGCTCTCGGGCGAGATCGTCGAGGTCAACGCTGCGCTGGGCGACACGCCCGAGGCGATCAACGACGATCCCTACGGCGCCGGCTGGCTCGTCAAGGTCAAGCTGTCGGAGCCCGGCGAGACCGAGCAGCTGCTCGACCAGGCGGCGTACACCGCGAGCCTGGAATGAGCGAGCGCCCGCTCTACGAGCGGGTGGTCCATCGGCTCGAGGAGCTCATCCGCGCCGAGGAGCTGCGTCCCGGCGACCGGCTCATGAGCGAGCGCGAGCTGGCAGCGAAGCTCGGGGTGTCGCGGACGTCGATCCGCCAGGCGCTGACCGCCCTGCGGGTGCGCGGGATCGTCGAGGTGCGCCACGGCGACGGCATCTACCTGGTGCGCGAGTCCAGCGACCTGGTCGGCACGCTGGCGGAGGGGCTGATCGCCAGCCACGCGCACCTGCCGGCCATCAACGAGGTGCGCGAGGCGGTCGAGCCGCGGGCGGCGCGGCTGGCGGCGCGGCGGCGCACGGCCGACGACCTGGCCGCGATGCGCGCCGCGCTGGCGCGCATGCGCGAGGACATCGACGCCGGCGGATCGGGGATCGAGGGCGACAGCGCCTTCCATCACGCGCTCATCGTCGCCGCGCACAACGAGGTGCTCGGCGCCATGTACGAGCACCTGGCGCCGGGGCTGTCGCAGTCCTCGCAGGCGTCGCTCGTGCGGCCGGGCCAGCCGGAGCGGTCGCTGCGCGAGCACGAGCAGGTGCTCGAAACGGTGGAGCGGGCCGACGAAGAGGGCGCCGAGCTGGCCATGCGCCTGCACGTGCGCGACTTCTCGGACCTCGAGATGGTCGACCGGGAGTAGGCCGGCTCGCCGTGCCGGACGCCGCCCGTCGCGCCTCGCCGCGCGCGGCCGCGGCCGGGCGCCGGGCCGCGAGTCGATGCCGTCCGCGGGTCGGCTAGGATTGGTCCATCCACCGAACGAGTGGCTGGACCTCATGACGATCTACACCGCTATCACCGACGCCGACCGCGAGGCGATGCTCGCCGCGATCGGCGTGTCGAGCACCGACGAGCTGTTCGCCGCGATCCCCGCGTCGCTGCGGCTGGACCGCGCGCTCGACCTCCCGTCCGGGCAGCCCGAGCAGGACGTGTATGCGCACCTGCGCGAGCTCGCCGCGCGCAACGTGTCCGCCGAGGACGAGCTGACGTTCCTCGGCGGCGGGATGTACGACCACTACGTCCCGGCGCTCATCGACATGCTCATGTCGCGCTCGGAGTTCCTGACGCCCTACACGCCGTACCAGCCCGAGGTCTCGCAGGGCGGGCTGCAGGTGATGTTCGAGTACCAGACGGCGATCTGCGAGCTCACCGCCATGCCCGTGGCCAACGCGAGCGTCTACGAAGGGCCGAGCGCGCTGGCCTCCGCCGGTTACCTGGCCAAGCTCGTCAACGGCCGGCCGCGGTTCGTCGTCTCGGCCGGCGTGCATCCGCACGCGATCGAGACGCTGCGCACCTACGCGCTGGGCTTCGGCGCCGAGATCGTCGAGGTCCCCCTGCGCGACGGGGCGACCGACCTCGACGCCTGGCACGACGCCATCGACGACGAGACCGGCGCCGTCTTCTTCGCCAACCCGAACTTCTACGGCGCCGTCGAGGACGCCGAGGCGCTGGCCACCGCGGCCGGCGCGGGCGACGAGCGCACGCGGCCGGTGGTCGTCGCCGCCTACGACCCGATCACGCTGGGCATCCTCAAGCCGCCCGGGGAGTGCGGGGTCGACGTGTGCATCGGCGAGGGCCAGCCGCTGGGCAACCGCCTGGACTTCGGCGGCCCGTCGTTCGGGTTCTTCGCCGCGACCGAGGCCTACCTGCGGCGCATGCCGGGGCGCATCGCCGGCGAGACCGTCGACGCCGACGGGCGGCGCGGGTTCGTGCTCACGCTGCAGACGCGCGAGCAGCACATCCGCCGCGAGAAGGCGACGTCGAACATCTGCACCGCGCAGGCGCTCAACGCGCTCGGCGGGGTCGTCTACCTCGCGTGGCTGGGCCGGCGGGGGATCGTCGAGCTCGGCGAGCTGCTGCTCCAGCGCACGCATTACGCGCGCGAGGCGCTGTGCGCGATCGACGGGGTGGCTCCGCTGCACCGCCAGCCGGTGATCCGCGAGTTCGCCGTGACGCTGCCCGAGTGGGCGCCGGTGGACGAGGTGGTCGAGCGCTGCGCGGCCGAGGGGGTGAACCCGGGCCTGGCGCTGCCCGAGCACAACGGCCTGCTGGTGGCGGTCACCGAGCAGCGCTCGCGGGCCGACATCGACCGGCTGGCGGAGGTGCTGGGCGGCGCGCTGGCCGGGATGGCGGGCCGGCGCGAGCTGTCGGGCGCGGGGGTGGCGGGCACCAGCCGCCCGGCGTTGCAGGCCGCCTCCGCCGTCGTGGGGGTGGTCGAATGACCGCGACGAAGACGCCGCCGCTGCAGCGCGAGCCGATCGAGACCATCTTCGAGAAGGGCGCCCCGGGGCGGCGCGCGTTCGTGGCGCCGGCGCTCGACGTGCCCGAGGCCGACCCCGAGCTGCTGCTGCCCGCCGCGTTGCGGCGCGCGCAGGGTCCGCGGCTGCCCGAGGTCTCCGAGCCCGAGATCGTCCGCCACTACGTGCGCCTGTCCAAGCGCAACTTCGACCTCGACTCGGGCTTCTATCCGCTCGGCTCGTGCACGATGAAGCACAACCCGCGCCTGCACGAGCGCGTCGCGGCGCTGCCGGGCCACGCGCGGCTGCATCCCTGGCAGGACCCCAAGCGGGCACAGGGCGCGCTCGAGCTGATGTGGAACCTCGAGCGGGCGCTCGGCGAGATCAGCGGCCTGCCGCACGTGTCGCTGCAGCCGAGCGCGGGGTCGCACGGCGAGCTGGCCGGCGTGCTGCTGGCCAAGGCCTACCACGCCGACCGCGGCGAGCGCCGCACGAAGGTGCTCACGCCCGACACCGCGCACGGGACGAACCCGGCGACGGTGACGATGGCGGGCCTGGAGGTCGTCAAGGTCGCGACGAACGCCGACGGCGGCGTCGACCTCGACGACCTGCGCGCGAAGGCCGACGAGACGGTCGCCTGCCTCATGCTCACCAACCCCAACACGCTCGGGGTGTTCGACGCGAACATCGAGGAGATCGCGGCGATCGTGAAGGGCGCCGGCGCCGTCCTCTACTACGACGGCGCGAACCTCAACGCGATCATGGGCGTCACGCGCCCCGGCGACATGGGCTTCGACATCGTGCACTTCAACCTGCACAAGTCGTTCACGCAGCCGCACGGCGGCGGCGGGCCGGGCTCGGGGCCGATCGCGGTCTCCGACCGGATCGAGCCGTACCTCATGAACCCGCGGATCGTGCGCGACGACGAGGGCGTCTTCGACCTGCGCGATGTGAGCGAGAAGTCGATCGGGCGTCTGCGCGGGTTCCAGGGCAACTACGGCTGCTTCGTGCGCTCGTACGCCTACATCCGCTCGCTCGGCGCCGAGGGCCTCAAGGACGCGAGCGTCTCCGCGGTGCTCAACGCGAACTACCTGCTCGCCCGGCTGGGCGACGTGGCCGAGCACCTCCCGCTGGCCTACGGGCGGCTGTGCATGCACGAGTTCGTGCTGTCGGGCGCGCCGATGAAGCGCGAGCTGGGGATCAAGACGCTCGACCTGGCCAAGCGCCTGCTCGACTACGGCTACCACCCGCCGACCGTCTACTTCCCGCTGCTGGTCGACGAGGCGCTGCTGGTCGAGCCGACCGAGACCGAGACCCGCGAGACGCTCGACGCGTTCGCCGACGCGATCCGCGCGATCCTGGCCGAGGCCGCCGCCGACCCCGAGATCGCCCGCACCGCCCCGCACACCACGCCGGTGCGCCGCCTCGACGAGGCGAGCGCGGCGAAGCGGCCGATCATCCGCCAGGCGCTCTGACGCCGAGCGTCGAGTTCCTCGGTCTCAGGCCGAGAAACTCGACACTCGATGCGGAGTGGGGCGGCTACGAACCGGTGACCTTCTTCGCCATCTTCGCGAAGCGGCCCGTGCCGTCGGCCACCTCGCCCAGGGCTCGTCCGGCAGCCCTGCCGACTTGCGCAGCTTCGCGGCGATCTCGTGGATCTCCTGTGGCGCGTAGCCGGGCGCGAACACGTCGGTCTGCTCGGGCAGGTCGTGCGGCGCGAAGCCCTCGGCGCCTGGTCGACGACCGTCAGCTCCTCGCCGGTCTCTGGGTGCGGGCCGTTGAAGACCGCGACGATCTCCTGGTAGTCGCTGGGCGAGAACCGGTACAGCTTGCGGTGGCTGCCCTGCTCGATGTGCGGCCGGCACTCCGGGATCTTGTCGGTCGGGATCCGCGGGGACGGGAACAGCTTCATCAGGTCCGCGCCGGTCAGCCGCTCGACCGCCCGGGCATAGGCGACCTGGTGCACGCCGCCGCGCACGAGCAGGTAGCCGGTCAGCGCGCGGGCCGCCGGATGGTCGGTCATCTCGTGGACCTTGAGCTTGTTCTGGCGGGCGCCGGTCTCGAGGAAGAAGTTGTGGACGAGATCCTCGATCAGGTCGCCCGACGAGAACACGTAGCTGCCGTTCCACGGCGTGCCCATCGAGTCCTGCGGCAGCGCGCCCTTGCCGCCGGCGATGAAGTGGTGGCTGTTGCGCGCGTTCTTGGCGGCGCTCAGGTCGGCCCCGGTGAGCATCGTGTTGATCGTCGTGGCGACCAGCTCGATGTGCCCGTATTCCTCGGCGGCGATGTTGGCGATGAGGTCGAAGAACGGCCGCGCGCCCTGGCGGTCGCGGAATTGAACGACTGGAACGTAGTTCATCAGCGTCGACATCTCGCCGTACTTGCCGCCCATCAGCTCCTGGACGGCCGCGGCGCCGTTGGGATCGGGGTCCGAGGGCGGGGGCAGCTCGGTCAGGAGTCGGTCGATGCGCAGGATCACGGGGGAGCCTCCTCGCAGGCTGGAGTGGAACCGATCCGGATCCGGCTACCCCGGTTGCGTGGTCTGAACCCGCCGCTCGAACCGGGCGCCGGCGTCATCGGCCGCGGCTCGCGTGCGTCGGCCGGTGCTCAGCGTCCGATCGTCCGCACGACCTCGCGGGCCCGGCCGGGCACCGGTGCGAGCAGCTCGCGCACCGCCGACAGCCCGGCGCGCACCTCCTGGTCGCCGACCTCGATCGGCAGCAGCGAGTCCTGCAGCGTCGTGATCGTCTCGTCGGCCTCCTCGGCGGCGTCGACTGCGTCCTCGATGAGCGACCTCGTCCCGGCCGAGGCCAGGCCGGCCGAGCCCGGCGCGAACGTCCGCGCCGGCAGGTCGTACCGCGCGGCGAACTCGGGTACGTGCGCCGGGCGCGCCCGTAGGCCGCCTGCACCGGCCGGAACAGCGCGGCCTCGAGCTCGTCGCCGTGGTGCTCGTCGAGCTGCTCGTAGGCCAGGTCGGCGCGGCCAGCGCGACGCCGATCCGGTCCGTCGCCGCCGCGATCGTGTCCAGCAGCTGCTGGCGGCCGCCCGCCGCGCTGTAGCTCATGGCGCGCAGCGTAGTCGGCGGCTACCGTGGCGGCGATGGACGAACCCGTCCGGATCGACAAGTGGCTGTGGGCGGCCCGGTTCGTCAAGACGCGCGCGCTCGGCGCCGAGGCGGTGCGCGGCGGGCGTCGAGATCAACGGCCAGCGCGTGAAGCCCAGCAAGGAGGTCCGCCCGGCGACCGGGTCGCGATGACGCTCGGCTCGAGCCGGGTGTGCGTCGACGTGCGCGCCACCGCCGTGCGGCGCGGGCCGGCGAGCGAGGCGGCGCTGCTCTACGAGGAGACCGCCGAGAGCCGGGCCGAGCGGCGGGCACACGCGGACGCAGTCCGTGGGTCGGGCGCGGCGCAGCAGCGGCGGCTGGCGAAGCCGCCGCCGGCCGCGGCGCCCGGCGGGCGGCCGACGAAGCGCGACCGGCGGCGCTTCGAGGCCGGGCGCGGCCGCCGGTAGCTCGGCATCAGGCGCCCACGTACTGCGCCAGGTGCTCGCCGGTGAGCGTGGAGCGCCCGGCGACGAGGTCGGCCGGCGTGCCCTCGAACACGATGCGCCCGCCGTCGTGGCCGGCGCTCGGGCCGAGGTCGACGATCCAGTCGGCGTGCGCCATGACCGCCTGGTGGTGCTCGATGACGATGACCGACTTGCCGGCGTCGACGAGCCGGTCCAGCAGGCCGAGCAGCTGCTCGACGTCGGCGAGGTGCAGGCCGCTGGTCGGCTCGTCGAGGACGTAGAGCCCGCCTTTCTCGCCCATGTGCGTGGCGAGCTTGAGGCGCTGGCGCTCGCCGCCCGACAGCGTCGTGAGCGGCTGGCCCAGGGTGAGGTACCCGAGCCCGACGTCGGCGAGCCGGTCGAGGATCTTGTGCGCCGCCGGGAGCTTCGCGTCGCCGTCGGCGAAGAACGCCTCGGCCTCGTCCACCGGCATCGCGAGCACCTCGCTGATGTCCTTGCCGCCGAACGTGTACTCGAGCACCTCCGCGCCGAAGCGCTTGCCCTCGCACTCCTCGCACGGGGTGGCGACGCCGGCCATCATCCCGAGGTCGGTGTAGATCACGCCGGCGCCGTTGCAGACCGGGCACGCGCCGTCCGAGTTGGCGCTGAACAGCCCGGGCTTGACGCCGTTGGCCTTCGCGAACGCCTTGCGGATCGGGTCGAGCACGCCGCTGTACGTCGCCGGGTTGCTGCGCCGCGAGCCGCGGATCGCCGCCTGGTCGATCGCCACCACGCCGTCGCGCGCGGACACCGAGCCGTGGATGAGCGAGCTCTTGCCCGAGCCCGCCACGCCCGTGACGACCACGAGCACGCCGAGCGGGAGGTCGACGTCGACGTCCTGCAGGTTGTTCGTGCTCGCGCCGCGGACCTCGAGCGTCCCCGCGGCGGTGCGCACCGACGGCTTGAGCCGGGCGCGGTCGTCGAGATGGCGCCCGGTCAGCGTGTCGCCGGCGCGCAGTTCCTCCACGGCGCCCTCGAAGACCACCTCGCCGCCGGCGGCGCCCGCGCCCGGCCCGAGGTCGATGACGTGGTCGGCGATCTCGATCGCCTCGGGCTTGTGCTCGACGACGAGCACCGTGTTGCCCTTGTCGCGCAGCGCCAGCAGCAGCTCGTTCATCCGCTGGATGTCGTGCGGGTGCAGCCCGATCGTCGGCTCGTCGAAGACGTAGGTCACGTCGGTCAGCGACGACCCGAGATGGCGGATCATCTTCACGCGCTGGGCCTCGCCGCCGGACAGCGTGCCCGACGGACGGTTCAGCGAGAGGTAGCCGAGCCCGATCTCGACGAACGAGTCCAGCGTGCCGCGCAGGCCCTCGAGCAGCGGCGCCACGGACGCTCGTCCAGGCCGGTCACCCACGCCGCCAGGTCGTGACCTGCATCGCGGACACGTCGGCGATGCTGACCCCGTCGATCGTCGAGGACCGCGCCGCCTCGCTCAGCCGCGTGCCGTCGCACTCCGGGCAGGTCGTGAAGACCACCGCGCGCGCTCCACGAACGCGCGGATGTGCGGCTGCATCGCCTCGACGTCCCTTGGAGAGCATCGACCGCTGGATCGACGGGATCAGGCCCGCGTACGTCAGGTTGACGCCGTCGACCTTGATCTTCGTCGCCTCCTTGTGCAGGAGGTCGTGGCGCTCGCGCTTGTTGAACGTCTTGATCGGCTTGTCCGGGTCGAAGAAGCCGCAGCCGCGGAAGATCCGGCCGTACCAGCCCTCCATGCTGTAGCCCGGGATGGTGATCGCACCCTCGTTGAGCGACTTCGTCTCGTCGTAGAGGGCGGACAGGTCGAAGTCGCTGACGGACCCGCGACCCTCGCAGCGCGGGCACATGCCGCCCGTGCGGCTGAAGCTCGCGCTCTCGGTGATGGTCTTGTCGCCGCGCTCGACCGTGATCCCGCCGCTGCCGTGCGCGGAGGCGACGTTGAACGAGTACGCGCCGGGACCGCCGATGTGCGGCCGGCCGAGCCGGCTGAACAGGATGCGCAGCATCGCGTCGGTGTCGGTGACCGTCCCGACCGTCGAGCGCGGGTTGGCGCCCATCCGCTCCTGGTCGACGATGATCGCGGTCGTCAGCCCCTCGAGGACGTCGACGTCGGGCCGCGCGAGCGTCGGCATGAAGCCCTGCACGAACGCGCTGTAGGTCTCGTTGATCAGCCGCTGGGACTCGGCGGCGATCGTCCCGAACACCAGCGAGCTCTTGCCCGAGCCCGACACGCCGGTGAACGCGGTCAGCCGGCGCTTCGGGAGCTCGACGCTCACGTCCTTGAGGTTGTTCACCCGCGCGCCGTGCACGCGGATCAGGTCGTGGCGGTCCGCGACGTGCGATGCGCGCGACCGCGTGTCCGTCGTCGCGGCCACGGCTCAGCTGGTCTCCTGGATGCGCAGGAGGTGGCCGGCGGGGTCGCGCAAGCTCGAATGAATCGTGATGTCCATGGCGGCCACGTTAGATGCAGCTCGCGGCGCGCGCTTCTCGATTCCTGATCGGTCGCGAGACGCTGAGGTCGCGGCGGCGCAGCAGCGCCATCGCGCGCTCGATGCGCCGCGGTCGCCAGGCTCGTCGCTAGTCGAGCATGCCGCGCCGGCGCAGCTCGGCGGCCAGCCGGCGGCGCGTCCACGGCCGGCAGGTGGCCAGCCGCCCCACCAGCGTGCGCAGCGCGCGTTCGCGGTCGTCGGCGTCCTGCGCGGCCACGTGCAGCTCCTCGACGCGGTCGAGCAGCTCGGCGCGCTCGGCCCGCAGCTCCTCGAGCTCCTGGCGCTCGTCGCGCGAGAGCGCGTCCGTCCAGTTCCACAGCTCGTCGTCGGCGTAGCGGCGGCGGACCGCCGGCTCGCCCTCCACGACGGCGTTCGGCCCCGGCCGGCGTCCGGCTCGCAGGTCGCGCGCGGTGATGTGCTGATCCGAAGGCATGAGGGTGACGTTCGCCGCCGGGCGGCGCTCACCTGCCGGCGCACGCGGCCGGTCAGAACCCGAGCGCGTCGCCGGTCACCTGGTCGGCGTCGACGATCTCGCGCCCGAGCGGCATGAGCGAGATCGGGATCAGCTTGAAGTTCGCCAGCCCGAGCGGGATGCCGATGATCGTCAGGCACAGCGCCACGCCGCTGATGAGGTGCCCGAGCGCCAGCCACCACCCGCACAGCACGAACCACAGGACGTTGCCGATCCCCGACGCGATGCCCGCGTCCGAGCGGCGCACGACCGTCTTGCCGAACGGCCACAGCGCGAACACCGCGATCCGCAGCGCGGCGATGCCGAAGGGGATGGTGATGATCAAGACGAAGCAGATCAGCGCCGCCAGCGCGTAGCCGAGCGCCATCCACAGCCCGGCGAGCACGAACCAGATGACGTTGAGGATCAGCCGCACGCTGCCATCCTTGCGCGTCGGGGGCCTCAGCGCCAGGGTCCGCTGCCGCGCCGAAAACCTGTGCGAGGCGTCCCGCCAACCGATAGCGTCGCGTCTCATGACCGCCATCGCCTCGCCGCAGCCGTCGACCGCCTATCTGCGTTACGGCGTGCTGTGGCCGCTCGTGCCGGCCATGGCGATGGTGATGATCGACTTCACGATCGTCTCGATCTCGCTGACGACGATCCAGGACGACCTGCACCTGTCCTCGACCGCGGCGCAGTGGCTGGTCACCGCCTACGCGCTGGCCACCGCCGCGTTCGTCGCGCTCGGCGGCCGGCTCGGCGACATCCTGGGCCACCGCAAGATCGTCACGATCGGCATCGTCATCTTCGCCGTCGCCTCGCTGCTGTGCGGCCTGGTGCCGGACAACTCGAGCCTGACCGAGGCGTGGCTGATCGCCTTTCGCAGCATCCAGGGCATCGGCGGCGCGCTGCTGATCCCGTCGGCCACCGTCCTCGTGCTCAACGCGTTCCCGCCCGAGGAGCGCGGCAAGGGCCTGTCGATCTTCTTCATCATCGCCGGGCTGTTCACCGCGATCGGCCCGATCGCCGGCTCCTACCTCACCGAGTACTGGACCTGGCGGGCGATCTTCTGGATCAACGTGCCGGTCGCCCTGCTGTCGCTGGCCGAGCTGGCGCGCACGAAGCTGCGCGACGAGCCGCATCCGGCGCCGATCGACGTGCGCGGCGCCGCGCTGCTCGTCGCCGGCATGGCGCTCAGCGTGCTCGGCATCCAGCAGTCGACGGCGTGGGGCTGGGGCTCGGTCGCCACGCTCGGCACGCTGATCGTCGGCGTGGTCCTGCTCGGCGTGTTCTGGATGGTCGAGCGCAACGCCGAGAACCCGCTGATCGACGTCCGCCACCTCGCCGCCAACCGGGTGTTCGCCGCCGACAACGCGATCGTCTTCCTGTTCTTCACCGCGTGGCTGGCGATCTTCGTCTTCGGCTCGATGTACTTCCAGATCTCCGCCGGCCAGCCACCGTCGCAGGCGGGCTTCTCGATCCTGACCGTCTTCTACCCGTTCTTCGTCACGTCGCGGATCGGCGGCGGGATGATGGACAAGGCCGGCCCGAAGCTGCCGGTGGCGCTCGGTCTGCTGACCACCGCGGTCGGCATGGCGCTGTGGGCGAGCGAGGCGACGGGCCTCGACCACATCGACGTCCTGCCCGGCCAGCTGGTCACCGGCGCCGGGCTGGGCCTGGTCATGTCGGCGATCAACACCGACGCGCTCAACCGCGTCGGGCCCGCCGAGCGCGGCGAGGCGTCGGGGATCGTGCAGACGACGCGCAACTTCGGCTCGGCGGTCGGCGTGGCGCTGCTGGGCACGGTCCTGCTCAGCGTCTGGAAGTCCGACACGATCGACTCGCTGACCGGGGCGGGCGTGCCGAGCGCCATCGCCCATCGGGTCGCCGACTCGATCGTGCAGGGCAGCGGCGGCGCCTCCGCCGCCGGGGGCGGCGGAGGCGGAGGCGGCGGGCGGATCGCCGAGCTCGTCGCGCAGAGCATCGCCCAGGACTTCGCCAGCGGCTTCCAGGTGGCGCTGTACGTCGGCGCCGGGATCATGGCGCTCGCGTTCGTCGTCGCGCTCCTGCGGCTGCCCGCCGGGCGCCAGGAGGCGATCGAGTAGATGTACCGGCGCGTCGCCGCTCTCGGTGCCGACTCGGCGCGTCTCGCCCACACGGTGCGCGTGCTGAGCCGCTACGGCCTGACGGCGCGCCTGCGCGGCCACGGGCCGGCCTGGCTGCAACGGCACATGACCGAGCCGGAGGACGACCTCGTCGGCGGGCGCTCGGAGGGCGAGCGGCTGCGGCTGGCGCTGCAGGAGCTCGGTCCGATGTACGTCAAGCTCGGCCAGCTGCTGAGCGTCAGCGGTGCGCTGCCGGACACCCTGCAGGATTGCCTGGCCGAGCTGCAGGAGCACGCGGAGGCGCAGGACGTCGCGGTGATCCGGGAGATCGTCGCGCGTGAGCTCGGCCGTCCGGTCGACGAGCTCTTCGCCGCGTTCGACGAGACGCCGATCGGGGTGGCGTCGATCGCCCAGGTCCACGCCGCGCGGCTGGCCGACGGCAGCGACGTGGCGGTCAAGGTCCAGCACGAGGGCATCGAGCGCACCGTCCACGAGGACCTCGACATCATCTCCGCGCTCGCCGGCGTGGTCGAGGATCACGTGCCGGAGGCGCGGGCCTTCCGTCCGCGCGAGCTCGCCGCGCAGTTCCGCCGCCGCACGCTGGCCGAGCTCGACTTCGGTCGCGAGGCGGCGAACGCGGCGCGCTTCGCCGACGCCTTCCACGACGAGCCTGACGTCCACTTCGCGCGCCCGGTCATGGAGCTCTCGGGCCGTCGCGTCTTGACGCTCGAGCTGCTGCACGGCAGCTCGCTGGCCGACGTGGCCGCGGCGCAGGACGGCGCGCTGGACCGCGCGGCGTTCGGCCGCCGCTGCGCCGAGGTGTGGCTGACGATGATCTTCCGCGACGGGTTCGTCCACGCCGATCCGCACCCGGGCAACATCTTCGTCTTGGCGGGCGGGCGCATCGGGGTCATCGACTGCGGGATGGTGATGCGCGTCGATCACGAGACCCGCGCCGGCCTGGCGGCGATCGGCTCGGCGCTGGCGTCGGGCCGCCCGGAGGAGCTGACCGAGACGCTGCTGGCGGTCTGCGACCACCCGGCCGACCTCGACCGCGACGCGTTCGCCGAGGAGGTCGAGCGCGCCCTGCTGGCGCGGATGGGGGCCGCGGGCCCGGTCGACATGGGCGCCGTGCTCGGCGACATGCGCGCGGCGGTGCGCACCTACGGCCTGGAGATCCCCGGCAAGCTCGACCTGCTCGCCCAGGTCGCGGCCGAGCTCGAGGGCACGGTCCGCCACGTGGACTCCGGGTTTCGGATGACGCCGGTGCTGCGCTCGGTCGTGCGGCGGCTGGCCGAGCAGCGGCTGCGCCCCGATGCGCTGCTCGAGCGCGGCGAGGAGGCGCTGCGCCATCTGGCCACGGGGCGGCGCCACCTGCTCGGCGATCTGCGGACGTTCGTGGAGCGGATCGGCTCGGGGCGCTTCGAGGTCGTGGTGCGCCACACCGATGCCGACGAGGCCGTCGACCGCCTGACGTACGGGATGCTCACCGCGGCGCTGCTCGTCGGCGCCCCGATCGTGTGGCATGCGGATCCGCCGCCGCGGCGCGGCGGGGTCTCGCTGCCCGGTGCGGCGCTCACCGGGGCCGGGGTCCTGATGGCCGCCGAGCTGCTGCGCAGCGGCCGCCGCCGCGCGCAGCGATGCCGCCGCGCGCCGCGGCGCCGCCGCCTGAACGCAAAGGTGCGAGTCAACCGCCGCAGGCTGGGCAATATGCCATCGTGGGAGCCGTCGCCATCCTCGATGCCGACCCTGACCTGGCCGAGGGACTCGCCGAGGCCGAGCGTGAGGCCGCGCGGCGCCACCTCGTCGTGCCCGCGGTCGAGCTGCCGCCCGGTGCATGGTCGCCGGAGGAGCTGGGACGCCAGTGCGCGGGCGCGCTCGGCGTGCTCGTCCTCGACGGCGTCCTGACGCGGATGATCACGCTGGCCGGCCGCACGACCGGCGAGCTGCTGGGCAGCGGCGACATCCTGCGCCCGTGGGAGAGCGACGAGCCGATGCCGCAGGTGGACTTCGAGGTGCAGTGGTCGGTCATCGAGCCGGTCCAGCTCGCGGTGCTCGACCGGCGCTTCGTGGCGGGGGCCGTCCGCTGGCCGAGCCTCGTCGCCGAGATCAGCCACCGGGCCGCGCGCCGCGCGCGCGGCCTGTCGCTGCAGCTGGCGCTCGGGCAGATCCCACGCGTCGACGGCCGGCTGCTGCTGCTGTTCTGGCGGCTGGCCGAGCGCTGGGGGCGCATGACGCCGGACGGGATCGCGGTCCCGCTGAAGCTCACGCACGAGACGCTCGGGCGCTCATCGCCGCTCGGCGGCCGTCGGTGACCAGCGCGCTCGGGCGGCTGGCCGAGGCCGGGCTGCTGCGGCGCGTCGACGGCGGCTGGCTGCTGGACCGGTCGGTCGAGGATCGCCTGGGCGAGTTCCTCGCCGCGCAGGACACCCGGTTCAACTCCGACGACAGCACCTCGTCGACGCCGATGGCGTAGCGGCCCGGACGGCCGCCGGGCTCACGCCAGCGCCGGCTCGCGTTCCGCCGGCGCCGACGCCGCGTTGGCCCGCTCGCTGAGCCGGGCCAGCGCCCGGCGCAGGATCCGCGACACCTGCATCTGCGAGCAGCCGAGCTTGGTCGCGATCTCCGTCTGCGTCATGTCGCACACGAAGCGCAGGTACAGCGCGCGGCGGTCGCGCTCGTCGAGCAGGTGGCGCAGGTCGCGCAGGTCGGCGATCTCCTCGGCGAGCGCCAGCCGCTCGTCCTCGATGCCGACGGTGTCGGCCACGGTCCGGTCGCCGTCCTCGACCCGCCCGGCGGGCGCCTCGAGCGACGTCGCCGCGTATGCGCTGCCGGCCTGCAGCGCCTCGAGCACCTCCTCGAGCTCCATGTCGAGCTGGTCGGCGAGCTGCTGGGGCGTCGGCGAGCGGCCTTCGTCGGCGGTCAGGCGCTCGACCGCCTTGGTCACGGCGAGCACGCGCTCCTGCAACGGTCGCGGCACGCGCAGCGCCCACGAGTGGTCGCGCAGGTAGCGGCGGACCTCGCCGTACATCGTCGGGATCGCGTACGTGCGCAGCGGCGTGCCGAAGGCGGGGTCGTAGCGGTCGATCGCCTTGACCAGCCCGAGCCACGCCACCTGCATGAGATCGTCCTCGTGGCCGCGCGCGCGGTAGGCGCTCGCCACCCGCCGCACGAGCGGCTGCATGCGGCGCACCAGCTCGTCGCGGGCCGTCGCGTCGCCGGCGCTGCGGTAGCGCTCGAGGAGCCAGCGTTCGGAGACTTCGGTGGTGACGGACATGGCATCGACGCTCCTTGTGGGTCGTGCGGGAGTCCGTTGCCCACCCGGTCCGGTGTGCGGCGGGCGGCTCGTCCTTCCTGGCCTGGCGACAGGACCGCCGCTCGTGTCCCGGGGGATCCGCGAGACGGCCTTCTTCAGCGGTACCCAGGGCCCGCGCGCGCCATGCGCGGTCGCGGGCCGGGATCTGCGCGCCGACCGGGCCCACGAGCGGGCGCCCGCTAGATTCCGGCGTCCTCGTGCGCATCTTCAGCGGCATCCAGCCCACCGGGCGCAAGCACCTGGGCAACTACATCGGCGCGATCCGCCACTACGTCGCCGGCCAGGACCTCGGCGAGTCGATCTACTGCGTCGTCGACCTGCACGCGACGACGGTGGCCTACGACCCGCGCGACCTGCGCGAGCGCCTCTACGACACCACGGCGATCCTCATCGCCGCCGGGCTGGACACCGACCGCTGCATCCTCTTCCGCCAGTCCGACGTGCTCGAGCACAGCGAGCTGGCGTGGCTGCTGGCCTCGGTGACCTCGTGGGGCGACCTCAACCGGATGCACCAGTTCAAGGAGAAGTCCGCGGGCCAGCGCGAGCTGGTGTCGGCCGGGCTGTTCACCTACCCGGTGCTCATGGCGGCCGACGTGCTCGCCCACCGCGCCACCACCGTGCCGGTCGGCGACGACCAGCGCCAGCACATCGAGCTGATGCGCGACGTCGCCGAGCGCTTCAACGCGCGCTACGGCGAGGTGCTCGTGGTGCCCGAGGGGCGGTTCCCCGAGGTCGGCGCCCGGATCATGGACCTGCAGGAGCCGACGAGGAAGATGTCGACGACCGGCGGCACGCCCGAGGGCACGGTGCTGGTGCTCGACGACCCCAAGACGATCGAGAAGAAGATCAAGCGCGCGGTCACCGACTCCGGCACCGAGATCCGCGCCGCCGACGACAAGCCGGGCGTGACGAACCTGCTCGAGATCCTCGCCGCGGCGCGCGGGACGACGGTCGCCGCGGCCGAGGCGTCGATGGCGGACGCCCGCGGCTACGGCGACCTCAAGGCGGCCACCGCCGAGGCGGTCATCGGGCTGCTCGACCCGGTGCGGGTGCGCTACGAGGAGCTGCGCGCGGACGAGGCGCAGCTCGAGGCGGTCCTCGCGGCGGGGGCCGCGAAGGCCGGCGCGAGCGCGGCGGCCACGCTGGCCGACGTCCGGCGCGTCATGGGCGTCGGACCCGTTCGCTGAACGCGAGCAGCGCCGCGTCGTCGCCCGGGCGGCCCACGAGCTGGGCGCCGACCGGCAGGCCGGGGCCGGGCAACGGGGTCGTGACGACCGGGACCGGCACCTGCGAGAACGGGACCACGCACGACAGCAGCGCGGCGCGCACGTCGGGGAGGTCGCGGGGCGGCGCGAGGATCGCCGACGCGGGCGCCAGCAGGACGTCGTGGCGCTCCAGCGCGGTCAGGACGGCGTGGGCGATCGCCGCCCGGCGGGCGCGCGCGGCGGTGTACGCGGCGTCGGTGACGGCGGCGCCACGGCCGATGCGCTCGGCGACGTCGGGCGCGAGGTCCGTGGGCGGGAGGCCGCGCGCGGCGGTGATCCGCGCCGCCTCGTAGAGCTGGACGGCCGTGTGGACCTCGGCGGCGTGGTCGAGCTCGGGCAGGGCGATCTCGTCGGCCCCCAGGGCGGCGGCGGCCGCCCGCAGCCGGTCGGCGACCTCGGGCTGCGCGAGACCGGAGAGGTTCGACACGAGCGCGACGGTGCGCAGGTCGCGCGGCGGCGGCGGTGGGCCGGGGTCGGCCATCGCGCCGAGCAGGAGGGCGGCGTCCTGCGCGGTCGCCGCCAGCGGGCCGGCGATGTCGTAGGAGGGGGCGAGGGGCAGCACGCCGTCGAGGGGCACGCGGCCGGGCGTGGGGCGGACCGAGACGATCCCGCACAGCGCGGCGGGGATGCGCAGCGAGCCGCTCGTGTCGGTCCCGACGCCGCCCAGCGCGAGGCCCGCGGCCACGGCCACGGCGGGCCCGGAGGAGGAGCCGCCCGGCAGCCGGTCGAGGTCGTGCGGGTTGCGGCACGGGGGCCGCCACGGGTTCACGCCATCGATGCCGAACGCCCACTCGTTCGTGTGGCCCTTGCCGAGGACGATCGCGCCGGCGGCTCGGAGCGCCTGGACGGCGGCGGCGTCGCGGCGGGGCGTGCTCGACCACGCCCGCGAGCAGGCGGTGGTCGGCATGCCGGCGACGTCGAGCATGTCCTTCACGCAGATCGGCAGGCCGAGGAGCGGCCGGTCGTCGCCGTGCGCGCGGGCCTCGTCGGCGGCGCGGGCGGCGCCGCTGGCGCCGTCGGCGTCGAGATGGACGTAGCAGCCGAGCTCGGATCGGGCGTCGATGCGCGCGAGCAGCTCGTCGACGAGCTCCGCGGCGGTCAGGGCGCCGCGGCGCATGGCGTCGAGCGCGGCGGTGGCGGTGGCCGGCGTGCTCACGCTCCCCGCCCTGGCGGGTGCGATGCGGTGGCGGTGGCGGTGGCCGGGAGCGTCATCGTGCGCAGTCTGCCGCAGCGACCGGACCCACCGCTACGGTGTCGCCATGTCCGCCGTCACCGACCTCGAGCTGGACCTCGACGTCTTCACGGGGCCGTTCGACCTGCTGCTCGCGCTCGTGCTGCGCGAGGAGGTCGACCTGCTCGAGGTGCCGATGGCCGACGTGGTGCTCGCCTACCTCGACCATCTCGAGGCGCGCGGCGAGCTCGACCTCGAGCAGGCCACCGAGTTCCTCGTCCTGATCGCGGCGCTGCTGGAGCTCAAGTCGCGGCTCATGCTGCCGCGCGAGGACGAGGAGCTGCTCGACCTCGAGCCGGGCGAGGCGGCCGAGGAGCTGCTGGCGCGGATGCTCGAGGCGATGCGCTACCGGGGCGCGGCCGATCACCTGCGCGCGCGGCTGGAGGCCGAGGACGGCATCCGCTACCGCTGCGCGCCGCCGCCGCCGTGGCTCAAGCGGCCCGAGCTGGGCGAGCTCGATGCCGTCTACGACCCGGCGCGGCTGGGCGCGGCGCTCGGCGTCCTGCTCACCCCGCCGCCCGAGGTCTCCCTGCATCACGTGACGGTCCCGACCGTCAGCGTGGCCGACCGGCTGAGCCATCTGCGGCGGTTGCTGGCGCGCGGGACGACGTCGTTCGACGATGCCGTTCGCGGCGCCGACCGGGTGGCGGTGGCGGTCACCGTGTGGGCGCTGCTCGAGCTGTACAAGCGCGGCGAGGCGACGTGGGAGCAGGCCGAGCCGTTCGGCGACATCGCGATCACGGCGGTGACGGTGGGGCCGAGCGTGGCGGGGCGGGCCGCATGACCGAGCCCGCGCGCGTGGTCGAGGCGCTGCTGTTCCTCTCGCCCGACCCCGTCTCGGTCGAGGACCTCGCCGCGGCCATGGACGCGTGGCCCGACGAGGTGACCGCGGCGCTGGAGGAGCTGCGCGGCGTCTACGCGCCGGGTGAGCGGGGCCTGATCCTCAAGGAGGTTGCGGGCGGGTTCACGCTGGCCACCGACCCGGTCGCCGAGGCCGCGGCCAAGCGCCTGCTGACTCGGCCGCGCACGCCGCCGCTGACGCCCGCGCAGGCGGAGGCGCTGGCGATCATCGCCTACCTCCAGCCCGTCTCGCGGCCCGAGATGGCCCGCATCCGCGGCGTGTCCTCGGACTCGGCCACCCAGACGCTGCTCGAGCGCGGCCTCGTCGAGGAGGCGGGCCGCTCGCAGTTCGGCGCCGTGCTGTACCGCACCACCCCGCTGTTCCTCAAGCTCTTCGGCCTGGGCTCGCTCGACGACCTGCCCGACCCCGCGCAGTGGGACCCCAGCCCGGAGGAGGAGGCCGACCTGCGCGACCGGCTTCTGCGCGCGGGCGAGCAGCGCGCGCCCGCCGCGCCGGCCGACGCCGCGTAGCGGACCGAGACCCTCAGCGCGTTGCGGCGAGCTGCCCGCAGGCCGCCGCGATGTCGCGCCCGCGGGTGAGGCGGACCGTCGCCGGCACGCCATGCTCGCCCAGCACCGCTTGGAACGCCGCGATCGCCTCCCGCGAGGAGCCCGCGTAGACGGAGTCCGTCGGGTTGTACGGGATCAGGTTGACCTTGAAGGTGTAGCCCGGCCCCAGCAGCCGGGCGAGCTCGAGCGCCTGCTCGTAGCGATCGTTGACGCCCGCGAGCATCACGTACTCGATGAACACCGGGCGCCTGGTGGCGTCGTGGTGGCGGCGGCAGGCGGCGAGCACGTCGGCCAGCGGATAGCGCTCGTTGACCGGCATGATCCGCGAGCGCAGCGCGTCGTTGGGCGCGTGCAGCGAGAACGCCAGGCGCAGCGGCATCCCGCACGACGTGATCCGCTCGATCCCCGGCAGCCAACCGACCGTCGACACCGTCGTGCGCCGGTGGGTGATCCCCGTGTCCGGCAGCCGCCGCGCCGCCGCGAGCACGTTGTCGACGTTCATCAGCGGCTCGCCCATCCCCATGAACACGAGGTGGTCGACCGGCTCGATGCGCCGGAAGTGCAGGACCTGGTCGAGGATCTCGGACTCGGTCAGGTTGCGGCCGAACCGCATCTGCCCGGTTGCGCAGAACGTGCAGGTCAGCGGACACCCGGACTGCGACGACACGCAGATCGAGCGCCGCCCGTCGCGGTAGCGCATGAGCACCGCCTCGACCGGCCGCGCGTCGCGCGTGTGGAACAGCGTCTTGACCGTCCCGTCGCGGGAGACCGCCTCGTCGACCACCGACAGCGACGAGAACGGCACCTCGGCCGCCAGCCGCACGCGCAGCGCCGACGGCAGGTCGGTCATCTCGTCGTAGCCGCCCGCGCCCCGCGCCGCCCAGGCCCACACCTGCCGCGTCCGGTAGGCCGGCTGGTCCGCCAGCGCGTGCTGCAAGAGTTCGAGGTCCATGCGCTTGTCACGGTATCTCGCCCACAGCGGCGTCTCGAGCCGCCGCGCGGCCGAGGAGCTCATCCGCGCCGGGCGCGTCACGGTGGCCGGCGCGACCGTCACCGATCCGGCCCGCGACGTCGACGAGCACAGCGGCGTCGCGTTCGACGGGGCGCCCGTCGCGCCGATCCCGCGGACCGTCGTCTACGCGCTGCACAAGCCCAAGGGCGTCGTCTCCACCGCGAAGGACACTCACGGCCGGCGCACCGTCGTCGACCTCGTCGACACCGCCGCGCGCGTCTATCCCGTCGGCCGCCTCGACGCCGACACGACCGGCCTCATCCTGCTCACCGACGACGGCGCGCTCGCCCACCGCCTCACGCACCCCCGCTACGAAGTGCCCAAGACCTACCGCGCCACCGTGGCCCGGCCCCCGGTCAAGGCGGCCGCGCTGCGCCGGCTGCGCGACGGCATCGATCTCGACGACGGCCGCACGGCGCCCGCGCGCGTGCGCCGCCTGGCGCCCGATCGCCTCGAGATCACCATCCACGAGGGACGCAAGCGCCAGGTCCGCCGCATGCTGGACGCCGTCGGCCACCCGGCGCAGGCCCTCCAGCGCGTCGCCTTCGGCCCACTGCGCCTCGACCTCCCGGAGGGCGGCGTGCGCCGCCTCACCGCCGCCGAGGTCGAGACCCTGCGCCGGCATGCAAATCGACATCGTTAGACCGTCGATAGCATCCGCCCGCGATGCGCCTGTACGCCCTGCGCGGAGCAACGACGGTCGAGGCCAACGAGGCCGGCGCCATCCTGGCCGCCACCACCGAGCTGATGCACGACGTCCTCGAACGCAACGCGCTGACCCCCGACGACGTGGTCTCGTGCATCTTCACGGTGACCGACGACCTCGACGCCGCGTTCCCGGCCACGGCGGCGCGGCGCACGGGCTTCGAGCGCGTGCCGCTCATCTGCTCGCGCGAGATCCCCGTTCCCGGCGCGCTGCCGCGCGTCATCCGCCTGCTCATGCACTTCCACGCGGCCGACGACCACGCGCCCCAGCACGTCTACCTCCACGACGCGCGCGCCCTGCGCAACGATCTCGAGGCGGCCCAGTGACCACGCACGAGTTCTCCGGCCGCGTCGGCCGCCTGCCGAGGTATCCCGCCGCTCCCGGCTACGCCTGGAAGGGCGACATCGCCCGCCTGGCCTCCAACGAGTCGCCCGACCCGCCGCTGCCCGAGGTGCTCGAGGCGGCGCGGCGCGCGCTCGAAGGCCTCAACCGGTACCCCGACCCGGCGCAGGGGGCCCTGCGCGAGGCGCTGTGCGACCGCTACGGCGTGCCGGTGGAGCGCATCGCGATCGGCAACGGCGGCAGCGACCTCCTGGTCGCGGCGGGCGATGCGCTGCTCGACGCCGGCGCCGAGATCGTCTACCCGTGGCCGTCGTTCAGCCTCTACCCGCACATGGGGACCGCCGCCGGCGCCACCGAGGTCCGCGTCCCGCTGCGCGACGGCTACGTCGACCTCGACGGCCTGATCGCCGAGATCACCGCGGCGACCCGCCTCGTCGTCGTCTGCAATCCGAACAACCCGACCTCCACCGCGCTGCCGGTCCAGGACATCGCGGCGTTCCTGGCGCGCGTCCCGCGCCACGTATGGGTGCTCATCGACGAGGCGTACTGCGAGTACAGCCTGCTCGGCGACCCAGACGACACGATCGCGCTGCTGGGGCAGTTCCCCAACGCGGCGCTGCTGCGCACGTTCTCGAAGGTGTACGGCTTGTGCGGGCTGCGGGTCGGCTTCGTCCTGTGCGGCTCGGTCGAGCTCTGCCAGGCGCTGTACTCGGTGCGCCAGCCGTTCTCGGTCAACGCGGTGGCCCAGGCCGCCGCCACCGAGGCGCTCCGCCACCAGGACGCCGTCGCCCAGCGGGTCGAGCGGGCCATCGCCGCGCGGCTGGCGCTCGACGCGGGCCTGCGCCGCCTCGGCCTCGAGCCGGTCGAGTCGCACGCCAACTTCTCGTGGTTCCGCGTCGGCGATGCCGACCAGGAACGCGAGATCGTGGGCGCGCTGGCCGAGCGCGGCGTGCTGGTGCGCTCGGGGACCGCGCTCGGCGAGCCGGGCTTCTTGCGCGTCACCTACGGCCTGGCGCACGAGAACGACCGCTTCCTGGCGGAGCTGGGCAGGCTGCTGTAGCCTCTCGCGGGTCATGCGTAGCCAGCCCGCCACCTTCGGCTTCTCCTTCGGCTACGCGTACGCCTGGCGATTTCGCTAGGCGCTCGGCCGCACCTTGCCGCGAACCGCTCCGGCTCACCGAGCGCCGTCGAAATGTGGAAACCCGTCCCCTGACCAGGCGTAGAGAGAGAGCGAGATGTTGATCGTGATGAAGCAGGCCGCGACCGCCGACGAGGTGGCGGCGGTCGTCGAGCGCATCGAGAGCGTGGGCGCCCGCGCGCACGTCAGCCCGGGCGACGAGCTGACGCTGATCGGCGCCATCGGCGACCGCGACCACGTCGCGCGGCTCGGCCTCGAGGGTCATCCCGGCGTCGAGCAGGTCGTGCCGATCCTCAAGCCGTACAAGCTCGCCTCGTCCCAGCTGCGGGCGGGCCGGCGCTCGACGCTCGAGATCGGCGGGCGCAAGATCGGCGGCGAGCACTTCGCGCTGATCGCCGGCCCGTGCACCGTCGAGTCGCGCGACCAGCTCCTGAGCGCCGCCCAGGTCGTCAAGGACGCGGGGGCGGCCATGTTGCGCGGCGGCGCCTACAAGCCGCGAACGTCGCCGTACTCCTTCCAGGGGCTCGGCCAGGAGGGGCTGCGGCTGCTGGCCGAGGCCAAGGCGGCGACCGGCCTGCCGATCGTCACCGAGCTCATGGACGTGCGCGACATCGAGCCGCTGGCCGAGGTCGCCGACGTCGTGCAGATCGGCGCGCGCAACATGCAGAACTACCCGCTGCTGGCCGAGGTCGGCCGCAGCGGCCTGCCGGTGATGATCAAGCGCGGGCTGTCCTCGACGCTCGAGGAGCTGCTCATGAGCGCGGAGTACGTGCTCAAGGAGGGCAACGAGAACGTGATGCTGTGCGAGCGCGGCATCCGCACGTTCGAGACGGCCTACCGCTTCACGCTCGACATCACGGCGATCCCCGTGCTCAAGGAGCTCTCGCACCTGCCGGTGGTCGTGGACCCCAGCCACGCGCCGGGCCGGCGCGACTGGGTCGAGCCGCTGTCGCTGGCCGCCGCCGCGGCCGGGGCCGACGGGATCATCGTCGAGACGCATCCCCAGCCCGACGCGGCGATCTGCGACGGCCCGCAGCAGATCGCCACCGACACGTTCCCCGACTACGCGCAGAAGGTCGCGCGCGCCGCGGAGCTGGCCGGCAAGGTCAGCACCGTGACCGCGTAACGGGTTCTCCTCTTGCGGATCGCGGTCGTCGGCACCGGGCTCGTCGGCGGGTCGATCGGCCTGGCCGCCCGCCGCCGCCTGAACGCCGAGGTCCGCGGCTTCGGGCCCGAGGCGGCGCGGGCGGCGCAGCGCGGCGCGGTCGACACCGCCTGCGCGACGCTCGCCGAAGCGCTCGACGGCGCCGAGATCGCGTTCGTCGCGACGCCGCTGGGCGTCCTGGCGGAGACCGTCGACGCGGTGCTGGCCGCCGCGCCCGCGGGCTGCGTCGTGACCGACGTCGGCTCCACCAAGGCGGCGATCGTCGCCGGCCGCGACGACGAGCGCTTCGTCGGCGGCCACCCGATGGCCGGGGCCGAGGTCGCCGGCGTCGAGCACGCCCGCGACGACCTGTTCGCGGACGCCGTCTGGTACCTGACCCCGACGGCGGGCACGTCGGGCCTGCTCTACGAGCGCCTGCACCGCGCGCTGTCGGCGCTCGGCGCGCGGCCCGCGGCGATCGACCCCGACGTCCACGACCGGCTCATGGCCGCGGTCTCGCACCTGCCGCACGTCATCGCCAACGTGCTCGTCGCCCAGGCGGTCCGCGCGGTCGACGACGGCGAGACGATCCCCGCCACCGGCCCGGGCTTCCGCGACGCGACTCGCATCGCCGGCGCCAACCCCGCGCTGTGGCCGGACATCCTGCTCGCCAACCGCGATGCGCTGCTGGCCGAGATCGACGCCGCGGTCGGCCGCCTCGACGAGGTCCGCGCCGCCCTGCGCGCCGGCGACCGCGCGGCGCTGCACGCGCTCCAGGCGCAGGCGGCGGCCGAGCGGCGGGCGCTGCTGGAGCACCAGCTCGTCGGCGGCCCGCAGCGCGAGCTGCACGTCGCGGTGCCCAACCGCCCGGGGGTCGTCGCCGAGCTCGCGCTGCGCCTCGGGCGCGCAGGCATCAACATCTCCGACATGGCGCTGGCCCCGTCCGAGGACCTCAAGCAGGGCGAGGTGACCCTCTGGGTCGCCGAGCGCGACGCCGCTCGCGCCGCCGAGATCCTGGAGGAGGCGGTGCTGTGACCGCCGTCCGCTACGAGCCGGCCGGCCGCCTACGCGGCACGATCGCCGCGCCGCCGGACAAGTCGATCTCGCACCGCGCGGCGATCGTCGGCGCGATGGCGTCCGAGCCGGTGCGGATCACCGGCTACCTCGACGCGGCGGACACGAACTCGACGCTCGCCGCCGTCCAGGCGCTCGGTGCGCTCGTCGACGTCGGGCCCGACGAGATCGTCATCCGCGGCCCCGGGCTGCGCGAGGCGCGTGCGACCCGCGACCCCATCGACGTCGGCAACGCGGGCACGCTGATGCGGCTGCTGCCGGGCTGGCTGGCCGCGCAGGAGGGCCGCGCGTGGACGCTCGACGGCGACGAGTCGATCCGCCGCCGCCCGGTCGATCGCATCGCCGAGCCGCTGCGGCGCATGGGCGCCGAGATCGACGCGCGCGACGAGCGCTTCCCGCCGTTCACCGTCCACGGCGCCCGCCTGCGCGCGGTGCACTACGAGCTGCCCGTGGCCAGCGCGCAGGTCAAGTCCTGCGTCCTGCTGGCCGGGGTCGCCGCCGACGGGGCGACGACCGTGACCGAGCCGGCGCCCAGCCGCGACCACACCGAGCGCATGCTCGCCGCCGCCGGGGTCGCCCTCGAGCGCCACGGCCGCCACGTCACCGTCCATCCCGCCGACGAGCTCCTGCTCGACCGCGTGGACGTGCCCGGCGACCCGTCGAGCGCCGCGTTCGCCGTCGCCGCCGGCGTCGTGGTGGCCGGCTCGCGCCTGCTGATCCGCAACGTCGGCGTCAACTGGACGCGCACGGGCTTCCTGCGCATCCTCGAGCGGATGGGGGCGATCGTGGTCGGCGACCTCGAGCCGCCCGACGACGGCAGCGACCCCTCGTTCGCCACCGTCGAGCCGGTCACGGACCTCGACGTGGCCGCCGGCCCGCTCGTCGCCACCACGGTCGAGCCCGGCGAGGTGCCGCTGGCCATCGACGAGCTGCCCCTGGTCGGCCTGGTCGGCTGCTTCGCCGAGGGCGAGACCGTGATCACCGGCGCCCACGAGCTGCGGGTCAAGGAGTCCGACCGCATCGCCGCGGTCGTCACCGCGCTCAACGCCCTCGGCGGCGACGCCGAGGCGACCGCGGACGGCTTCGTCGTGCGCGGCACCGGCGGGTTGCGCGGCGGCGTCGTGCACTCGGGGGGCGACCACCGCATGGCGATGCTCGGGGCGATCGCGGGGCTGGCGAGCCGCGAGGGCGTCGAGGTGGTCGACATGGAGGCCGCCGCCGTCTCCTATCCCGGCTTCGACGCCGACATTCGTCGTCTCGTGGCCGGATGATCGTCGCCATCGACGGCCCCGCCGGGGCCGGCAAGTCCACGGTGGCGCGGGCCGCCGCGCGCGCGCTCGGCTTCCAGTACCTCGACACGGGGGCGATGTACCGCGCCGCCGGGCTGGCGGAGGATCCGGTGGCCGCCTCCATCCGCCTCGCCGACGGCCGCGTCCTGCTCGACGGCCGTGACGTGACCGCCGAGATCCGCACGCCGCGGGCCAGCGAGCGGGCGTCGGTGGTGGCCGCGCAGCCGGAGGTGCGCCAGGCGATGGTGGCCCAGCAGCGCGCGATCATGGCCTGCGGCGACTGGGTGGCCGAGGGGCGCGACATCGGCACCGTCGTCGCGCCGGACGCGGCGGTGAAGGTGTTCCTCACGGCATCCGCGCAGGAGCGCGCGCGCCGGCGCGCCGCCGAGCAGGGCAGCGACGCCGAGGCCGTGCTGGCCGACCAGGCGCGGCGCGACGAGCGCGACCGCACCCGGGCGGCCAGCCCGCTACGGGCCGCGCCCGACGCGATCGAGCTCGACACGACCGGGCTGACGATCGACGAGGTCGTCGCGCGGATCGCTGCCCTGGTGCGCGGTTAGACTGGTCGGTATGACCTACAAGGTGGGACCGAAGGGCCAGGTGGTGGTCCCCAAGGCGATCCGTGACCGGCTGGGGATCATGCCGGGCGACGAGGTCGTCATCGATGAGGTGGACGGCGAGATCCGCATTCGGCGCGAGCCTGCGCTCGAGCGGCTCATCGGCATTGCCAAAGGGCCCGGACAGCATGACCAAGGCGCTCGAGGCCGACCACCGCTGGGAGATCGAACGCGACGAGCGTCGGCATCGCGAGTGGCTCAGCGGCCGTGGTTCTTGACGCCTGGGCGATGCTCGCCGTGCTCGAACGACGAGCCGGCCACATCCTGGCGCCGTCTTGGCGCTCGTCCGTGAGCGCGGCGCGCGGATGTCGTCGATCAACCTGGGTGAGGTGCACTACGCCACCATCGCAGGCGAGCGCGGCGCCGGCGCTGACGAGGTCGTCCGCAGGACTCGTGCGTCAGACCGTGACGGTCGACGTGCCGGACCATGAGCTCGTGTTGTCGGCGCAGCCGCCTGAAGGCGCGAGGTGAAGCATCTCCTACGCCGACTGCTACGCCGTCGCCACCGCCCAGCGCCACCACGGCCCCTCGTCACGGGCGATCCCGAGATCCTCGCGCTCGACGGCGAGGTCGAGGTGATCGACCCCCGATGAAGGTCGCGGTCGTCGGCTATCCCAACGTCGGCAAGAGCTCGCTGGTCAACCGGCTGTCGGGCACCCGCCAGGCGGTCGTCCACGAGACGTCCGGCGTCACGCGCGACCGCAACGAGGTGTCCACGGAGTGGAACGGCCGGCGCTTCGTCCTCATCGACACCGGCGGGGTGGACTTCGAGGACCTCGATCCCCTGTCGGGCTCGATCCGCGAGCAGGCGCGGGCCGCTCTGGCCGATGCGCAGGTCGCCGTGCTCGTCGTCGACGCGCAGGCCGGCGTGCGCCCGGGCGACGAGGAGATCGCCGACCTGCTGCGCCGCGCCGGCACGCCGGTCGTGGTGGCGGCCAACAAGATCGACTCGGTCGGCGCGCTGCCCGACGCGGCCGAGTTCTGGGGGCTCGGCCTGGGCGAGCCGGCTGCGGTGTCGGCTGCGCAGGGGCTGGGCACGGGCGACCTGCTCGACCGCATCGTCGAGCTGCTGCCCGACGAGGAGGAGGTCGAGGCGGACGAGGACGTCATCCGCCTGGCCGTCATCGGCCGACCCAACGTCGGCAAGAGCTCGCTCGTCAACCGCTTCCTCGGCGACCGGCGCGTGATCGTCTCCGACGTCGCCGGCACCACCCGCGACGCGATCGACCTGCCGCTCGAGGTCGAGGGCCGCAGCGTGATCCTCATCGACACCGCCGGCATGCGCCGCCAGTCGAAGGTGCAGGAGTCCGTCGAGTACTACACCGCGTTGCGCTCGCAGCGGGCGGCCGAGCGGGCCGACGTCGCGCTCGTGGTCTGCGACGCCACCGACGGCGTCACCGCGCAGGACCTGCGGATCGCCGAGCTGGCGATGGGGGCTCGGTGCGCGACCGCGATCGTCCTCAACAAGTGGGACGCCGACCACGAGCAGCTCGACCTCGAGCACGAGCGGGCGCGCGTGGCCCAGAAGCTGCGGCTGCGCCCGAAGGTGCTGACCGCCAGCGCGCTGACCGGCCGCGGCGTCCAGCGGGTCATGACCGAGGCGCTCGCGCTCGGCGACCGCATGCACCAGCGCGTGCCCACGCCGGACTTCAACCGCTTCCTGGCCGAGATCGTGCAGGTCCGCCAGCCGCCGGCCAAGCAGGGCCATCGCCTCAAGCTCATCTACGGCGCCCAGATCGAGACCGCTCCGCCGCGCTTCGCCATCCAGGTCAACTCGCGCAACCGGGTGACGCGCGACTACGCCTACTTCGTCGAGAATCGCCTGCGTGCCCGATACGGACTCGATGGCGTCCCCGTCATCATCGACTTCACCGAGCGCCGGGAACGCCGCGGCGCGCGCTGAGGCGGTGCGCCGCCGGCGCCGCACCGCGCTGATCGCCGCCGTCGTGCTCGTCGGCGTGGCGGCGGTCGTGGTGGGGGCGCTGCTCGTCTTCGGGGGCGGCGGCTCGAGCCCGTCGATCGCCGACCGCGCGGCGGCGCTCGTGCCCGCCGACGCGCTCGTCTACGTCCACGTCTCGACCGACGGCGACCGCGGCGCGGTCCAGGCCGCCGAGCGCCTCGCCGGCTCGTTCGACGGTTACGAGCGCCTGCGTGACGGCATCCTCGACCGCCTGTCGGTCGGCGGCGGCGGGCGCGGCGCGGTGCGCCCGTGGCTGGGCGACGAGGCGGCGCTCGCGCTCCTGGGGCCGCGCGGGCAGACGGCGGGCTCGCTGGTGCTGCTGTCCGTGCGCGACCGGGGCCGGGCCGAGGCCTTCGTGCGCGAGGGCGCCCGGCGCAGCGGGCCGTCGCGCACCTACCAGGGCGTGACGCTGCACCGGTACGGCGCGGTCTACGCCGCGTTCGTGGGCGACTTCCTGGTGCTCGGCCAGCGCGCGAGCGTGCAGGCGGCGATCGACCGCCAGCGGGGGCGCGGGGCGGCGCTGGCCCGCGACGCCACCTACCGCAAGCTGCACGCGCGGCTGCCCGGCGACCGGGTGGCCGACGCCTACGCGACGGCCGACGGCCTGCGCCGCCTGCTGGTGCCGGCCGGCGGTGCGCTCGGCGTGGCCGGGGTGGTCCTCGACCGGCCGAATCTGCGCGGCACCGCCGTGGCCCTGGCGGCCGGCGATCCGGGGGCGGTGGTGACGATCGCGGCCGACGTGCCGGGCCGCACGGCGCGGCCGCTGCATCCGCAGCTGCTGGGTGCGGTGCCCAAGGGCGCGCTCGCCTACTACGGCAGCCGCAGCCTCGACCAGAGCGCCGGCCGGCTGCTGGCCGCCGCCGGCACCTCTGCGCTGGGCCAGCTCATCGAGCGCGGCCGCCGGGCGCTCGGCGGCGTGGGCGCGCGCAGCGTGCAGCGCGACCTGCTCGGGCTGCTGCAGAAGGAGACCGCGGTGGTGCTGCTGCCCGGCGTCCCCGCGCCGACGCTGCTCGTCATGGCGCCGGTCGAGGACGAGGCCCGCACGCGGGCGGCGCTGGCGCGGCTGTCGGCCACGCTGCCGAAGCTGCTGCCGGGCGGGAAGATCTCCACCGAAGCCGGCGGGGTGACGAAGGTCACCTCCGACCAGGCGGAGCTCGACGCCGCGGTCGTCGACGGCAAGCTCGTCCTCGCCACCGGCATGGCCGGCATCGAGGCCGCGCGCCACCCCGGCGGGGGCATCGAGGACGCCGGCGCGTTCCGCGCCGCGGTGCCGGACGCCTCGGGCGGCGACGTCACGTCGCTAATCTTCCTCGACTTCAGCCAGCTCCTCAGGCTCGCGGAGCAGACCGGCCTCGACGACTCACGCGCGTACCTCGCGGTCAAGGACGACCTGGCCCGGGTCAAGGCGGTCGGGGTGCGATCCACCGGCGAGGGGGAGGACACGACCTCGGAGATCCGCTTCCAGATCCCATGAGCCAGTACGCCGACAACGAGTACCTGTTCACCTCAGAGTCCGTGACCGAGGGCCATCCCGACAAGGTCGCCGACCAGATCTCCGACGGCGTGCTCGACGCCGTCATGCGCGACGACCCGGCGGGGCGCGTGGCCTGCGAGACGCTGGTCAACACCGGGCTCGTCGTGGTCTCCGGCGAGATCACCACCAAGACCTACGTCGACGTGCAGGAGGTGGCGCGCGAGACGATCCGCCAGATCGGCTACGTCGACGCCGATCTCGGCTTCAGCGCCGACTCGTGTGCGGTCATCAACGCGATCGACAAGCAGTCGCCCGACATCGCCCAGGGCGTCGACGCCGCCTACGAGACGCGGACGGACCCCGCCGACGACGACGCGCTCGACATCGCCGGGGCGGGCGACCAGGGGATGATGTTCGGCTACGCGACGAACGAGACGCCGGAGCTGATGCCGCTGCCGATCGCGCTCGCGCACAAGCTGGCCAAGCGGCTGGCCGACATCCGCCACAGCGACGTGGTGCCCTACCTGCGCCCGGACGGCAAGACACAGGTGTCGGTGCGCTACCGCGACGGCCGGCCGGTGGCGGTCGAGAAGCTGCTGCTCTCCACCCAGCATCAGGCGGGCGCGGAGGGGCTGATCGCCGACGACCTGTGGGAGCACGTCGTCCTCCCGGTGCTGCCGCGCGAGCTCTACGACGCCGCGCAGCTGCGCCGCGACTTCCTCGTCAACCCGACGGGGCGGTTCGTGATCGGCGGGCCGGTGGGCGACTGCGGGTTGACGGGGCGCAAGATCATCGTCGACACCTACGGCGGCATGGCTCGCCATGGCGGCGGCGCGTTCTCCGGCAAGGACCCGTCGAAGGTCGACCGCAGCGGCGCCTACGCGGCGCGCTACGTGGCCAAGAACGTCGTCGCCGCCGGCCTGGCCGACCGCTGCGAGGTCCAGGTGGCCTACGCGATCGGCGTCGCCCACCCGGTGTCGGTGATGGTCGAGACGTTCGGCACCGAGCACGTCGGCCGCGCGCGCATCGCCCAGCTCGTCGACGAGCACTTCGACCTGCGGCCCGGGGCGTTCCGTCAGTACCTGGACCTGCACCGGCCGATCTACCAGAAGACGGCGGCCTACGGCCACCGGCCGCGACGACGCGGACTTCACCTGGGAGAAGACCGACAAGGCCGCGGCGCTGCGCGCCGCGGCCGGCCTGCGGTAGCGCCGGGCGCCGGCGCGGCGGCCCCAGGGGTCCGACCGGCGCGCCGGTAGCGTCAACGGGTCCGTGCCCCGCATCGCCCGAGTCGAGCCGCTGACGACGGCCGCGCCCTGCGCGGGCCGTTCGACTACCTGCGGCCCGACGGCGCCGAGGTCGGCTCGCTGCTGGTCGTGCCGTTCGGCCGCCGCGACGTCACCGGCGTCGTGACCGCCCTGGCCGACCGCTCGCCGGTCGCCGAGGACCGGCTGATGACGCCCCGGCGCGTGCTCGACCACAGCCTGCCGCCCGAGCTCGTGGAGCTGGCGGCATGGATGGCGCGCGAGTACTGCTCGACGTTCGCCCGCTCGCTGTCGCTCATGCCGCCGCCCGCCGGGGTGCGCGAGAAGACGGCGCTGTGGGCGCAGCGCGACGAGGACGCCGAGCCCGGCGCCCGCCTGACCGACCGCCAGCGCGAGTTGCTGGCGTCGCTGCCGCGCCTGGCCGGCCCCGACCTGGCCGCGCTGCGGCGGCTGGAGCGGCGGGGGCTCGTGCGGTTGGTGCCGCGCGCCCAGCGGCGCGCGCCCGAGCAGGCGCCGGTCGGGGCGCGGCGGCCGGTGCCCACGCTGACCGCGGCCCAGGCCGCCGCGCTGCGCGCGATCGAGGCGGCCGGGCCGGGCGAGCGGCTGTTGCTGCACGGCGTCACCGGCTCGGGCAAGACCGAGGTCTACCTGCGTGCGGTCGGCGCCTGCCTGGAGCGGGGGGAGGGGGCGATCGTGCTCGTGCCCGAGATCGCGCTGACCCCGCAGATCGTCTCGCGCTTCGCCGAGCGCTTCGGCGACACGGTCGCCGTGCTGCACTCGGCGCTGAGCCCGGGCGAGCGCTTCGACGAGTGGCTGCGCCTGCGCCGCGGCCAGGCGCGCGTATGCGTCGGGCCGCGCTCGGCGGTGTTCGCGCCGATCGAGCGGCTCGGCCTGATCGTGATCGACGAGGAGCACGACCCGTCCTACAAGCACGAGGGCGACCCGCGCTACGACGCGCGCCTCGTCGCGGAGCGCCGCGGCTGCCGCGTGGTCGCCGGCAGCGCCACCCCGCGGCCGGAGAGCTGGCAGGCGATGCGTCGGATGGTCCTCGCCGAGCGCGTCGACGGCCGGCCGCTGCCGCCGGTCGAGATCCTCGACATGCGCGAGCAGCGCGGCGCGCTGCATCCGCAGACGTTCGCGGCGCTGCTCGACGCGCCCAAGTCGATCGTCCTGCTCAACCGCCGCGGCTGGTCGAACTTCCTGTCGTGCCGGACCTGCGGGCGCGCGTGGGAGTGCCCGCAGTGCGACGTCACGCTCGTCCTGCACCGCGCCGGCGGCTACCTCGCCTGCCACCACTGCGGCCATCGCGAGCGGGTCCCCGACCGCTGTCCGGCCTGCGGGTCGGTGTCGGTCACCCGCCACGGGGCGGGCACCGAGCGCCTGGAGAGCGATCTTGTCGGCGCGGGGCTGCGCGCGCTGCGGCTCGACGCGGACGTGGCCAAGGCGGCCAGCGTCCTGCGCGCGTTCGAGGCCGCCGACCGCGGCGTCCTCGTCGGCACGCAGGTGGTGGCCAAGGGCCACGACTTCCCGGACGTGACGCTGGGCGTCGTGCTCGACGCCGACGCCACGCTGCGCTTCCCCGACTTCCGCGCCGAGGAGCGCACGTTCGCGCTCGTGGCCCAGCTCGCCGGGCGGGCGGGCCGGGGGCCGGGCGGCGGGCGCGTGCTCGTCCAGACGCTGGCCCCGGACGCCGAGTCGATCCGCTGCGCCGCCCGCCACGACGCCGAAACGTTCGTCGGCGGCGAGCTGCGCCGGCGCGAGGCGCTGCGCTACCCGCCGTTCTCGACCCTCATCCGGGTGGTGTGCTCGTCGGAGCGGCCCGGGGCGGCGCTCGAGCAGGCGACGGCGATCCGCGCGCGCCTGCCCGACGCGCTCGGCCCGGCGCCGCTGTTTCGCCTGCGCGGGCGCGAGCGCGCGCAGGTGGTGGTCAAGGCGGCCGACCGCGCGGGGGCGATCGCCGCGGTCGGGGAGGCGGTCGCGGCCGAGCACCGGCGCGGCACGGCGATCAGCGTCGACGTCGACCCGCAGTGAGCGCCGCTCCCGCGCCCACCGACGGGCTCTACCATCGGAGGCGATGTCGCAGCCCAACGCCGACGAAGAGGTCGCCGAGGCCCCCAACGAGCCGCCACTCGACGAGGCCGCCCGCGCGCGGCGCGCCGCCGCGCTGGCGCAGGTGCGTCAATACGGCGACCCGGTCCTGCGGGCCAAGGCGCGGCCCGTCGAGGTCTTCGACGACGAGCTGCGCCGCGAGGTGGCGCGCATGGGTGCGCTGATGGAGGACTCGATCGGCATCGGCCTCGCCGCCACCCAGCTCGGCCAGCTGCGCCGAGTGCTCGTCTACCGCGTCGAGCACGACAGCCCCGTCATCGCGGTCGTCAACCCGGTGCTCGAATGGCACGGTCGCGACGAGGAGATCCTCGAGGAGGGCTGCCTGTCGCTGCCCGGCGTGGCCGTGGAGGTCGAGCGGCCGGTGCACGTCCGCGTCCGCGCCCAGGACGAGTTCGGCGACGAGACGACGATCGAGGCGTCCGGGCTCGAAGCGCGGGTGCTCCAGCACGAGATGGACCACCTCGACGGCGTGCTCATCCTCGACCGCACGTCGCGCGAGCAGCGCAAGAACGCGGTACGGGCGCTGCGCGAGCGCGAGCGCGCCGCCGCGACCGCGTGAAGCTCGCCTACCTCGGCACGTCGGCGTTCGCCGCCGCGGTGCTGGAGCGGCTCGCGCGCGACGGGCGGGCGCCGGAGCTCGTGGTCACGCGCCCGGACGCGCCGCGGGGGCGGGGCCGCCGGCTGGCGGCGCCGCCCGTGGCCGACACGGCGTGCACGCTGGGGCTGGCGCTCCACCAGCCCGAGCAGGTCAGCGCCGACCCCCGCGTCGTGGACGGCGGCTTCGACGCCGTGGTCGTCTGCGCGTACGGGGCGCGGTTGCGCGAGCCGCTGCTCTCGCATCCGGGCCTGCTCAACGTCCACCCGTCGCTGCTGCCGCGCTGGCGCGGCGCCGCCCCGATCGAGCGGGCGATCATGGCCGGCGACGCGCAGACCGGCGTGGCGATCATGCGCCCCACCGAGGGCTTCGACGAGGGGCCGGTGTGCGCGATCGAGCACGAGCCGATCCGGCCCGACGACGACTACGGCGCGCTCGCGGCGCGGCTGGAGGTGCTGAGCGCACGGCTGCTGGGACGCGTGCTCGACGAGCGTCCGCCGTTCGCCGAGCAGGCCGCGGAGGGCGTCGTCTACGCCGAGAAGATCGGCGCGCAGGATCGCCTGCTCGACCCGGCGCGGCCGGCGGCCGAGCTCGAGCGGGTCGTGCGGGCGCTGCACCCGCACATCGGCGCGCGGCTGGCGCTCGGCGACGGGCAGTTGTTGGGCGTGCGCCGGGCGCGGCTGGCCGATGCGGGCGCCGACCCCGGCCTGCAGGTCGCCGACGGGCGCCTGCTGCTCGGCACCGCCGACGGCACGCTCGAGTTGCTCGAGGTCCAGCCCCCGGGCGGGCGGCCGATGGACGCCGCGGCGTATCTGCGCGGACACGGCGCCTGAGCGCGGCGGCGCCCTTTTCGTCCAAAAACTGGCGCAGTGACCCGTCGAGGCGATATCCTGCCGCGCCGAACGGTCAGCAACCCCTGAGAAGAACATGCTCAACACGCTCTCGCGGAGAATGGGGATCGCCGCGCTCGTGGTCGCTCTCGCGGCGCCGGCCGCCGCCGGCGCCGCCGTCAAGGACACGCTCATCCAGTCACCGGTCGGCGGGAGCGGGCCGGCCAACGCGGCCAGCGACAACACGACGTTCTCCCAGGACGGACGCACGGTCGGCTACATGGCCTTCGACTCGGCCGCGTCCAACCTCACGTCCGGCGACACGAACGGCAAGCGCGACGTGTTCGTCGACAAGCGCGTCGGCGGCGAGGGCAACCTGCAGGGCACGCTGACGAACATCAGCGCGAAGCTCGACACCGACAGCACCAAGCCGTCGCTGTCCGGCGAGGGCAACATCCCCGCGAAGTGCGTCGTCTTCCAGTCCGGCGGCAACGTCTACATGGCGTCGGTCAGCGGCCAGGGCAAGCCCGACAAGCTCGTGCGCGGCAGCTCGCCGAAGGTCGACGGCGTCTGCGAGTTCGTCGTCTACGAGCACGCCGGCAAGATCAAGCTGTGGGACGCGAACGCCAACCGGGGCGGCGGCACATGCACCGTCGCCACGGGCACCAATCCCGACATCCAGACCAACGGCAAGGGCGCCGCCTACGAGCGCGGCGGGTTCATCCGCTACCAGGCGTGGACGCCGACCGGCTGTACCGGCGACACGCTCGAACGCGACGGCAAGGAGATCGTCGTCGACGTCCCGAAGAAGGGGAAGCCCGGCCCCGGCCGCAGCGCGAACCCCGCGCTGGACGACAACGGCTTCTACGTCGCCTTCGAGTCCACCCGCACGAACCTGTGCGCGGACAGCTGCGAGGGCTCCGGCGGCGCCGAGGACCGCAACGGCGCGGTGTCGGACATCTTCCGGCGCACGCTCAACAAGGCCAAGGCGCCGTGGCGGAGCACATGCAGCGCCCGAGCTGCTCGTGCGGCTCAGGGCCTGGGCACGCCATGCGTCGTCGACGCCTACGCCAACAGGCCGAGCAACAACCCGCAGATCTCCGGCGCCGGCGAGTACGTCGTCTACGACTCGGAGGCCACCAACCTGCGCGAGTCGCTCGCGATCGAGTCGATCGACCCCAACGGCCCGGTGCGCGACGTGTTCCTGTGGAACGGCCCGCGCGAGCGACGCGCCGGCAACGTCTCGCGTGAGAGCCGCTACGCCGACCCGGTGCGTGCGCAGCAGTTCTTCAACGGCCCGACGACGAAGCCGAGCATCTCCAGCCGCGGCAACTACATGGGCTTCACCGGCGCCTGGTTCAGCGGCGGCAGCCCGCCCAAGCCGGTCGCCGGCGTGAGCCCGTCCTGCCTGGGCGGCGGCTGCGCGGGGCCGAACGTGTTCATGCGCTTCGGCGGCGGCTCGGACGAGGGCTTCGCCACCAACTGAATGTGGCTCGTGGGTCCCGGGGACGCCGGGGCCCACGACGAGTGATTGGCGAATAGCTTCGTCCCAGACGAAAGAACTCGCCACGCGCCGGGGAGTCGGCGGCTCATACACTGCGGCGGGTGAGTCCAGCCCGGCGCGCCGCCTACGTCGTGCTGCGCCGGGTCTTCGAGCAGGGCGCCTACGCCGACCGGGTGCTGCGCAAGGCAGCCGAGGGCCTCGGCCCGCGCGACCGTGCGTTCGCCACCCAGCTCGCCTACGGCGCCGTGCAGCGGCGCGGCACGCTCGACTACGTGGCCGCGCTGCTGGCCCAGCGGCGGGTGGCGCGCCTCGATCCTCCGGTCGCCGCCGCGCTGCGGCTCGGTCTGTACCAGATCGTCTACCTCGATGGGGTGCCCGACCATGCCGCGGTCGACGAATCGGTCGAGCTCGTCAAGGCCGACGCCCCGCGCGCCGCCGGGCTGGTCAACGCGGTCCTGCGCCGCGCCGCCGACGAGGCGCCGGGGCTGGTCGCGGCGCTGGCCGACGACAGCCCCGAGGAGGCCGCGGTGCGCCACAGCGTGCCGCCGTGGCTCGCGTGCCGCTGGTTCGCGCAGCTCGGCCCGGACGAGGCGCGGGCGCTGCTGGCCGCCTCCAACCAGCCGGCCGAGCACGCCCTGCGCGCCAACACGCTCGTGCTCACCGCCGGCGAGCTGCTGGCCCGGCTGCCCGTCGCCGCCCATCGCGGCCTCGAGCCGGAGGAGGCGGTCGTCGCCGACGCGCCGTTCGACGCCCACGGCTCGCCGCTGTTCGCGGTCGGCGCGCTGCTGCCCCAGTCGCGCGCCTCCCAGCTCGTGGCCCACGCCGTCGACCCACAGCCGGGCGAGCGCATCCTCGACCTGTGCGCCGCCCCCGGGGCCAAGACCACCCATCTCGCCGCGCTGGCCCGCGACGGGGCGCGGATCGTCGCGGTCGAGCGCCACGCCGGCCGCGCGGAGGCCCTCGCCGCCACCGCGGCCCGCATGCACGCCCACGGCGTCGAGGTCGTCCATGCGGACGCCGCCGCGTTCACCGGCCCCGAGCCGTTCGACCGCGTCCTCGTCGACCCGCCCTGCTCGGGCCTGGGCACGCTGCGCAGCCGCCCCGACCTGCGCTGGCGCGCGACGCCCGAGTCGATCGGCGAGCTGGTCCGCGAGCAGCGCGCGATCCTCGACGCCGCCGTGGCCGCGCTGCGCCCCGGCGGCCGGCTCGTCTACTCGACCTGCACGCTGTCGGTGCCGGAGAACGAGGACCAGGTCGAGGCGCTCCTGCAGCGCTGGCCGGACCTCGCCGTAGCCAGCGCGAACCACGTTGCCGCACCGCGACGGCACCGATGGCTTCTTCATCGCCGTGCTGAGCCGTACGCTGCGCGACGCTGATGGACCTCGGACTCGAATGCCCGAACTGCCACGAGCCCTGGTTGCGCCCCACGAACCTGCCGGGCCGCTACCGCTGCGTCTACTGCCTGCACCGCTACGAGCTGCGCTCGGTCTGCCCCAACTGCGGTGAGCACTCGACGATCGTCCGCATGTCCTCGACGGCCACCACCCAATGCAACGCGTGCGGCGACTCGATGCTGCTGCCGATCTAGATGACCGACATCCCGCGCGGCGTCGCGCCCTCCATCCTGTCCGCCGACTTCGCCCGCCTGGGCGAGCAGGTCGACCTGGTGCTCGCCGCCGGCGCGCGCACCATCCACTTCGATGTCATGGACGGCCACTTCGTGCCGCCGATCACGGTGGGGCCCGACGTGGCGAAGGCGATCGCCCCGCGCATCCACGCCGCAGGCGCCATCCTCGACGTCCACCTGATGGTCGAGCGGCCCGAGCGCCACATCGACGCGTTCGTCGAAGCCGGCGCCGACCGCATCCTCGTCCAGGTCGAGTCGACACCCAACGTCCACTACGCGGTCAAGCGCATCCGCGAGCACGGCCGTTCGCCGGGGGCCGTCATCAATCCCGGCACCGCGGTCGACGCCGTCGCCGAGCTGGTCGAGGACATCGACGTCGTCCTGTGCATGACCGTCAATCCCGGCTGGGGCGGCCAGCCGTTCCTGCCTGGCTCACCGGGCAAGATCGCCCGTCTGCGCGCGCTCGTGGGCGACCGCGCCGAGATCGAGGTCGACGGTGGCATCACCGCGCAGACCGCGGGTTCCTGCGCCGCGTCCGGGGCCACGATCCTCGTGGCGGGCTCGGCCGTCTTCGGCGCGGAGGACCCGGTGGCGGCGTTCCGCGCGATCTCCGTCGCGGCGGGGTACGGCTAGCCGTATGGAGGCGCGGCCGACCATGGGCGATGATTGCATTAGCAATGGCCGTATCCGTCCTCATCGTCGATGACCACCCGAGCTTCCGGGCCACGGCCCGCCTCCTGCTCGAGGTGGAGGGCTACGACGTGGTCGGGGAGGCCAAGGACGGCGCGGAGGCCATCCGCCAGGCGGCGGCCCTGTGCCCCGATCTCGTGCTCCTCGACGTCAACCTGCCCGACATCGACGGCTTCGCGGTCGCCAGCCGCATCACCGCCGCCAACGGCGGCGCCGTGCCCGCGGTCATCCTGACCTCCAGCCGCGATCCCTCCGACTTCGGCTCGCAGGTGGCCCGTAGCGGCGCTCGGGGCTTCATCCCGAAGGCCGACCTCTCGGGCGACACGCTGGCCGCACTGCTCGGATGACGCCCGGTCGCCCGCAGCTGTGGCTGGGGCTCGACCCCGACGGCCCGCCCTTCGAGTGCCCCGCCGGCCGCGTCGCGGGCCTGGCGCGCAGCCGCTGGCGATGGCTGGTGGGCGCCGCGGGCGTGGCCGCCGGCGTCGTCGTCGCCCTGCTGGTGGCCGCCAGCGACTGGGCCGACGACAAGGCGATCATCATCGTTGAGCTCCTGCTCATCGGCTGGAGCTTCCTCGGTGCCGGCCTGTTCGCCTGGCGCCGGCGACCCGCCAACCGCGTCGGCCCGCTCATGGTCGCTGTCGCCGCCGCCTGGTTCGTCGCCGGGCTGACCAGTAGCGACGTTGCGGTGCTGTTCACCGTCGGCTACCTCGTCAGCCCGATTCCCTACGCGCTGGTCGTCCACCTGCTGCTCGCCTATCCCTCCGGCCGCGTCCAGGCCCCGCTCGCGCGCGCCGTCCTCGCCGCCGCCTACCTCGTGGCGGGGGTCGGGTCGCTGCTCGTCGTGCTGACCAACCCCCACCCGCCGTGGGCCGACGGCGCGCCCGCCAACCTGCTCGCCGTCGTCGACGCGCCCGGCGTGGCCGCCGCGATCGAGACGACGGCCACGCTGCTGGGCGCCGTGATCGTGCTGGCGGCCGGGGCGCTGCTCGTCCGCCGCTGGCGTCGTGCGACCCCGCTGCAGCGCAAGGGCCTGGCGCCCGTTCTGCTGACCGGCGCGCTGTTCCTCGCGTTCCTGGCCATCACGCTCACAGTCGACGAGATCTCGAGCTCGAGGGCGCTGGAGGGCGGCTTTGGCGCGCTCGCCGCGCTGTTCATGCTCGCCGTCCCGTACGCGTACGTGGCCGGGGTGGTCGGCAGCGGCTACTCGCGCGCCCGCGCCGTCGGCTCCCTGGTCGACCGCATGAACCAGGCCGCCAACCGCGAGAGCCTGCGCGACGCGATGGCCGAGTCGCTCGGGGACCCCTCGCTCGAGCTCGTGTTCAAGCGCCGCGGCCGCGACGAGTGGGTCGATGCCGAGGGGCGCCGCTGTACTGCCCCGTGCGACCGCGGCGTCACCGAGATCCTGCGCGACGGCGAGCCGATCGCCGCGATCGTGCACCGCGCATCGCTGGGCGACGACCCTCAGCTGATGCGCTCGGTCGGCTCGGCGGCGGCGCTGGCGCTCGAGAACGACCGCCTGCAGGCCGAGCTGCGCGCCCGCGTGGCCGAGCTGCAGGAGTCGCGGGCGAACATCCTCGCGATCGGCCTGGCCGAGCGGCGCCGGCTCGAGCGCGACCTCCACGATGGCGCCCAGCAGCGCCTGGTGGCACTCTCCCTGCAGGTGAACCTGGCCCGCGCCAAGCTCGACGACGATCCCGCCACCGCCGCGTCGCTGCTCGACAGCGCGCGCGAGGAGCTGCGCCAGGCGCTGGGCGAGCTGCGCGAGCTGGCGCGCGGGATCCATCCCGCCGTGCTCACCGACCGGGGCCTGGAGGCGGCGGTCGGAGCGCTGGCCGACCGCTCGCCCGTGCCGGTCACCGTGCAGCCGTTGCCCGAGGACCGCCTGCCGCCCGAGGTGGAGGCCGTCGCGTACTTCGTGGTGGCCGAGTCGCTGACCAACGTCGTCAAGTACGCCCACGCCCACGAGGCCTCCGTGAGCGTGGAGCGCGTCAACGGGCACGCCATCGTCGAGGTCCGCGACGACGGGATCGGGGGCGCTGACGTCGGCGGCGGCACCGGCCTGCGCGGCCTGGCCGACCGTGTCGCCGCTCTGGATGGCAAGCTGGAGGTCGTGTCGCCGACCGGAGAAGGCACCGTGGTGCGGGCCGCCATCCCATGCGCGTCGTCGTAGCCGACGACTCGGTCCTCCTGCGCGAGGGCGTCGTCCGCCTGCTCCAGGAGGCCGGCTTCGACGTGGTCGCGCAGGCCGGCGACGCCGAGGACCTCCTGCGCAAGGTCGGGGCGCACCACCCCGACGTGGCGATCGTCGACGTCCGGATGCCGCCCACCCACACCGACGAGGGGCTGCGGGCCGCGGCCGAGATCCGCGAGCGCTACCCGCAGACCGCGGTCCTCGTGCTCAGCCAGGTCATCGAGACCGGCTCGGCGCTCGAGCTGCTGACCGCGAGCGCGGAGAGCGTCGGCTACCTCCTCAAGGATCGCGTCGCCGACCTCGACCGCTTCACCGAGGCGGTGCGGCGCGTGGCCAGAGGCAGCTCCGCGCTCGATCCCGAGGTCGTGTCCACGCTGCTGGGCCGCCGCCGAGCGCGACGACCCGCTGGCCGACCTCACCGGCCCGCGAGCGCGAGGTGCTCCGGGCTGATGGCCAGGGCCGCTCGAACGCCGCCATCGCCGAGGCGCTCGTCATCACCGAGCGCGCCGTCGAGAAGCACGTGACCTCGATCTTCTCCAAGCTCGGGCTGAGCCCCGCGGCCGAGGACCACCGGCGGGTGCTGGCGGTGCTCGCCTACCTGCGCGCCTGACCCATTCCCGCCCGCCGCGCCCCACGTGGCCCGAGAAAGGGCCGCATAGGGTCGGTAACTCGGGCCACGTCGGGCGGAAGCGGTTGGGAAGTGCGGGTAGCCGTATAGGCCCTGCGCGGCGGATTGGTCATGCTGGGGGGCATGACCTCCGCCGACATCGTCTCTGCCACCGATCTCGTCCGCCGCTACGGCGAGGGGGAGGCCGCCGTCGACGCCTTGGCCGGCGTCACCGTCGCGTTCGCCGCCGGCCGGTTCGCCGCGATCATGGGCCCGTCGGGCTCGGGCAAGTCCACGCTGATGCACTGCCTGGCCGGCCTCGACCGCCCCACCAGCGGCTCCGTCGTCGTCGACGGCGTCGAGCTGTCCACCCTGGACGACCGCGGCCTGACCGAGCTGCGCCGCGACAAGGTCGGCTTCATCTTCCAGTCCTTCAACCTCCTACCCGTCCTCACCGCGGAGGAGAACATCCTGCTGCCGCTGTCGATCGCGGGCCGCAAGCCCGATCGCGGGTGGTTCGACGAGCTCGTGCGGACGGTGGGGATCGAGGACCGCCTCAAGCACCGCCCGTCGCAGCTGTCGGGCGGCCAGGCCCAGCGCGTGGCCATCGCCCGCGCGCTCGTGGCGCGCCCGGCGGTGATCTTCGCCGACGAGCCGACCGGCAACCTCGACTCCAAGGCCTCCGCCGAGGTGCTCGATCTGCTGCGCCACGCCGTCGACGACCTCGGCCAGACCGTGATCATGGTGACCCACGATGCGGAGGCGGCGGCGATCGCCGACCGCCTGGTCGTGCTCACCGACGGCCGCGTGGTGGAGGACCGCGAGCTGCAGGCGGCGGTGGCCTGATGCTCGCCCTCTCCCTCAAGGGCTTCGGCGCGCGCAAGGTGCGCATCGGGCTCACGGTGATCGCCGTCGCGCTGGGCGTGGCGCTGATCTCCGGGACCTACGTCCTCACGGACACGATCAACCGGTCGTTCGACGACATCTTCCAGACCGCGGCGAAGGGCACCGACGTCTCGATCACCGCCCGCGACGCCGTCGAGTCGAGCGACGGCTCCGCCCCCACCTCGACGATCCCGGCCGCCTTCCTGGGCCGCATCGAGCAGGTGCCGGGCGTGGCCAAGGCGGTCGGCACCGCCGGGACCGACAGCGCGGCGGCATTCAAGGCCAACGGCGACCGCATCGGCAGCGCCACCGGCGGCGCGCCGACCCAGATCCTCTCGGACACCCCGTCGCCGTTCGATGCCCTGACCTACGCCCAGGGCCACCGGCCCGAGACGGACCGCCAGGTGGCGCTGCTGGAATCGACGGCGAAGGACGCGGGCATCAAGGTCGGCGACACGATCGGGGTGGTCGGCGCCGCGGGGCCGCGGCAGAACCTCGAGGTCGTCGGCCTCGCCCAGTTCGGCGGGGTGTCGTCGGTCGGCGGGTTCGTCGCCGTCATCACGACGCTGCCGGAGGCGCAGCGGCTGGCGGGCAAGCAGGGCCAGTTCGACGAGATCCTCGTCGCCGCCGACGAGGGCGTCAGCGCCACGCAGCTGCGCGACCGCATCCGCCAGGTCACGCCGGCGAACATGGCCGTGCGCACCGGCCAGCAGCAGGCCGACAAGAACTCGCAGGACATCCGCGACAACCTCGGCTTCCTGCGCACCGCGCTGTTGGCGTTCGCGGGCATCGCCCTGTTCGTCGGCGCGTTCATCATCTTCAACACGTTCTCGATCACGGTGACGCAGCGCATGCGGGAGTTCGCGTTGCTGCGCACGCTCGGTGCCTCCCGGCGCCAGATCATGAACCAGGTCCTGTTCGAGGGCCTGCTGATCGGCGTGATCGGCTCGATCATCGGCCTCCTGCTCGGGCTCGTGCTCGCGCCGGCCCTTCGCGCGCTGTTCAAGGCGCTGGGGGCGGACCTGCCGTCGTCGGGCACCGTCGTCGAGACGCGCACGATCATCGTGTCGCTGCTCGTCGGCATCGTCGTCACGCTCATCAGCGGACTGGCGCCGGCGCTGCGCTCGACCCGGGTGCCGCCGGTCGCGGCACTGCGTGAGGGCGCCGTGCTGCCGCAGGGCCGCGGACACCGGTTCGTCACGCCGGGCGGCATCGTGCTTGTCATCCTGGGCGCGGTCGCGCTGGCCGCCGGCCTGTTCGGCGGGGGCGGGATCGCGCTCGTCGGACTGGGCGCGCTCGTCGTGTTCGTGGGCGTCGCGCTCCTGAGCCCGAAGCTCGTGCCGCCGCTGGCCGCGGCCGTCGGTGCGCCGCTGCCGGGGCTCGTCGGCCGCCTGGCCCGCGAGAACTCGATCCGCCAGCCGGGGCGCACCGCCGTCACGGCCGCAGCGCTGATGATCGGGGTGACGCTCGTCGCCTTCGTCTCGATCTTCGCCGCGGGGGCCAAGGAGACCATCGCCCAGGCCGTCGACACCGCCGGCCGGCCCGGAACGCTGATCGTGCAGAACACGAACGGCTTCACGCCGATCGCGCCGCAGGTCGGGCAGGCGGTCTCTCGGGTCCCCGGGGTCAAGAGCGTCTCGCCGATCACGTTCTCGACGAGCCGCGTCCGGGGTGTCAGCGGCAAGACCAGCGTCACCGGCGTGCCCGCCAACCTGCCCGACGTGTTCGTGACCGACTGGAAGCAGGGCAGCGACCAGGTCATCCGCACGCTCGGCGCCACGGGGGCGGTGCTCACGAAGGGCTACGCCGACAGCCATGACCTCGATGTCGGCGACCGCATCCAGGTGCTGACGCCGGTGGGCAAGCGCCTGGACCTGACGGTCCGCGGGATCGCCGAGGACAACACCGGCCTGCTGGCGAACCTCACGGTCAGCCTCGGCCTGTCGCGCAGCGCATTCGGCGAGAAGGAGGACGCGCTCGTGTTCGTCGGCAGCAGCCCGGCGGACGAGAAGCACGTCCAGTCGCTCATCAGCACGGCGTTCGACCGCCTGTACCCGATCGCCGAGGTCAAGACCCTGCAGGAGTTCAAGGACGACCAGGCGGCGCAGATCAACCAGCTGCTCGCGCTGATCTACGTGCTCCTCCTGCTGTCGGTGATCATCTCCCTGTTCGGCATCGTCAACACGCTCGTGCTCTCGATCTACGAACGCACGCGCGAGCTCGGCATGCTGCGGGCGATCGGCACGTCGCGGCGCCAGGTGCGGCGGATGATCCGCTACGAGGCGGTGATCACGGCGGTCATCGGCGCGGTCATCGGCGTCGTGCTGGGGTTGATCTTCGCCCTCGCCGTCTCCATCGCGCTCAAGGACGACGGCTTCGTGCTCGCGGTCCCGGTGGGCCAGCTGATCATCCTGCTGGTGCTCGGCGCGCTGGCCGGCGTGGTGGCGGCGATCGCCCCGGCCCGGCGGGCGTCACGACTCGACGTGCTGGAGTCGCTGGCCTACGAGTAGATGCGCCACAGCAGCACGGCCAGGGTGCCGGTGGCCAGCGCGTAGCCGACCTCCGCGCGCAGCAGCTGGTCGCCGATGACGGGCAGCAGCGTCCACACGACGAAGCCCACGGCGACGGCCAGCCACGCGGCGGCGGCCGGCGCCGCGCGGCCCCGGGCCAGCGCCGCCTGGTTGAGCGCGCCGGAGACGAGGTGCAGGCCCATCCCGACGCCGAGGACGGCCAGCCCGTAGCGGTTGTAGTCGAAGTCCTGGCCGAAGACGTGGCTCATGACGAACGGGCCGATCGCCAGCAGGCCGAGCGTGACCGCGCCCGCGAACCCGGCAATCACGACCAGCGTCTGGCGGATCGCGCGGGCGAACGCCGCGTGGCCGGCGGTCGCCTCGAGGCCGCTGAGGTGCGGCAGCAGCGAGGTCTGCACCGCCTGGAAGAGCTGCAGCGGCGCCCGCGTGATCATGAAGACGTTGAAGACGATGCCGGCCAGCGCGGCGTCGGACGCGGTGATCTCCGTGGTCAGGACCGCGGCGTTGAGCAGCGTCTGCTCAGCCAGCATGACGCCGGCGACGGCGATCGCGAAGCCGGTGGACTCGCGCACGGTGACGCCCTCGGCGACCTCCTCGGCGTCGACGTCCAGCGCGCGCTCGCTGTGGCGCGCGAAAGCGAGCGGCACGACGACGAGCGAGACCATCGGCGCGACGGCGATCCCGATCGCCACGACGTCCTCGCCCGACGCGATCCCGACCGCGACCGCGAGCGGGAAGAGGAAGCGCGACGTCGACTCCATCAGCACGAGCCCGCCGTAGAGGCCGAAGCGCTGGTGGCCGGCCAGCCAGCCGCGCGCGAAGTAGCTGGCCGCGTAGAACAGCGTGCCGGTGACCAGGACCCAGTACAGGGTGGCCGAGCCGTCGAAGAGCTCGTCCTGGATGGGGGAGCGCAGCGCGAGCGCGCAGACCAGGAAGAGCGAGGCGAACGTCGCCTGCAGCGCCAGCGGCGTGCGTACCGAATGGTGGGTCTGGCCGAGCGCCCGACCGCGGGCGAGCGTGCGCGACAGCAGCTGCTCGATCGGCCGGTAGATGACCGAGATGACGATGAACATCACCGACCACAGCACGTCCAGCTGCTTGGCCGCGACCGCGCCGACGACGTGCGAGGCGACGGCGAAGTAGGCGAACGTGAACAGCCCGGTGGCGGCGATCCCGACGCTCAGGATGCGGGCGCCGCGGCCGTAGCTGCTGCGCGGCTGGCCGTCGATCGCGCCGGCCGGCGCCGCCAGGCGCTGCCGCCGCGCAGACCGGACTTTCCCTCGAGGCCCGCCTCTCCGCCGGCCGCTCACGTACGTTCTCCGTCCGCCACCCGGGCCGGCGTCGGCACCCTAGAGCCGGACAAGCAGCATGGTCCACGGGAACGGCGATCGTGCCTCGACGACCGTCCCGTGCTTGGACAACAGGGACACGAAGGTGCGCTTGGACCAGTGGTTGAGGTGCCCTGGGGTGTTGCCGAGATCCTTGAGGTAGGCGCCGCGCGCCATGTTCAGCGCCCGCCACAGCGGCTCGCGCGGGACGCTGACGAGCAGGTGCCCGCAGGCCACGCGGGCCATCTCGGCCACGGTGTGCTCGGGGTCGGGCACGTGCTCGAGGACCTCGATCGCCGTCGCGACCGCGAACTCGCCGTCGGCGAACGGGAGGTTCTCGGCCTTCATCACGCGGTACTCGAGGTTGCCCACCTGGCGCTTGGCCCACTCGGCGTGCAGCTGGGGGTCGTCGAGGTCGATGCCGACGACGCGCCCGGGGATCCGCCGCGCCCACCGCTCGACGAGCACGCCCTCGCCGCAGCCGACGTCCAGCAGCGAGGCGGGCGCCGCCTGGGTGAAGAGCTCGTCCAGCGCGCGCTCGAAGCCGGCCATGAGCCGGCGCACGACGGGGTTGGTCGAGCCGTACTTGTCGTAGGTGTTGCCGGTGACCGTCCCCTCGCGGTCGACGGTGACCGAGCCGCTCACAGCGAGACCTTCTCGCGGCCGGGGGCCTGGGCGCCCGTGGTCGGCTCCTGGCCGGTCGGCTCGGCGCCCGGCTCGTAGTGCGACGGCGGGATGCCGAGCTGCAGCTCGATGCGCCGCACCCGCTCGAACGTCCGCTGCTGCATGACCCGGTTGGCGTAGAGCAGGTCGCCGATCACCCCGAGCGCGCCGAGCAGCAGCGCCGCGTTGAACAGCACCGCGCCGAGGATCAGCGACTGGACGTGGCCGGCGCCGTCGCCGTCGATGTAGAAGTACAGGTAGCGCGCCCACACGACGATCGCGGCCAGCGCGATGAGGGCGGCCAGGCCCCAGAAGATCCGCAGCGGCTCGTACTGCGAGTAGATGCGGAAGATCGACAGCCCGTTGCGGCGCACGTAGGACCACATCGACGGAAACAGCCGCGACTCGCGCGTCTGGGGGTTCGTCGCGATCTGGACGTGGTCGGTGGCGACGAGCATCTTGCCGGCCTGGATGATCGTCTCCAGCGTGTACGTGAAGCGCGAGACGACCGCCATCTGCAGCGCCGCCTCGCGGTTGTAGGCGCGAAAGCCGGAGGTCGTGTCGGCGACGTCGGTCTCCGACGCCTGGCGCACCACCCAGGAGCCCAGCCGCTGCAACGACTTCTTCAGCGGCGAGAAGTGCTCGATCGTGAGCACCTGGCGATCGCCGACGACCATGTCGGCCCGCCCCTCGAGGATCGGCGCGACGAGCTTGGGGATGTCGGCCGCCGAGTACTGGTTGTCGGCGTCGGTGTTGACGATGACGTCGGCGCCGAGCTTCAGGCACGCGTCCAGTCCGGCCTGGAAGCCCGCCGCGAGGCCCTTGTTGTTGGTCAAGCGCACGATGTGGTCGATCCCGCACTCGCGCGCGACGGCGATCGTGCGGTCGGTCGAGCCGTCGTCGACGATGAGCCATTCGACCTCGTCGAAGCCCGCCACCTCCCGGGGCAGGTCGGCCAGCGTGGCCGGCAGCTGCGCCTCCTCGTTGAAGCAGGGGATCTGGATGATCAGCTTCATCAGCGGCCCTTGACGGTACCGTGCCTCGCCATGCCCCGCCGGGAACGCCTGCGCGCCGAAGGTCCCGCGCTCGCCCTGCTGCTGCTCATGCTCGCGGTCGGCCTGTTCCTGCGCGTCCACAACAACGACTACGGCCTGCCGTTCGTCTACTACGCCGACGAGGGCTCGCACTTCACCAACCGCGCGGTGGGGATGCTCGGCGGCGACGCGAACCCGCACTACTTCCAGAACCCGTCGGCCTTCACGTACCTCGTGCACGCCGCGCTGCGGGTCTACTTCGGCCACGGCTGGCCGTTCTCGGATTACCAGCGGGTCATCGACGCCTACGGCGACAACCCGACCCGCATCTACGAGATCGGCCGCACGATGGCCGCGCTGGTCTGCACGGTCGGGGTCGCCGGCCTGTACTTCGTCGGGCGGGCGCTGTGGAGCCGCACGATCGGCCTGGTCTCCGCGGCCGTCCTGTGCTTCGCGTTCCTCAGCGTCGCCTACTCGCGCATCGCGGTGACCGACGTCGGCACGCTGCTGCCGGTCGCGCTGGCGATCTGGTGCGCGGTGCGCATCCACGAGCGCGGCGGCCTGGGCTGGTACGCCGGGGCGGGCGCGGCGGTCGGCCTGGCCATCGGCTTCAAGTACACGGCCGGGCTGGTGATCCTGTCGCCGCTGCTGGCGGTGGCGCTCGGCTGGCACCGACGCCGTCAGCCCGAACACCGGCCGCCGGCGGACGCCGCCGGCCCGCCGTCCGGCGCCGGCGGCGCGACCCGCGAAGCACTGCTCGGCCTCGCCCTGATCGTCGTGCTGGCGGTCGCGGTGTTCTTCATCACCACGCCGTACTTCTTCCTGGACTTCGCGACCGCCGAGCACCAGCTGCGCCACCAGGCCGACCTCGCCGGCGGGCTGGCCAAGTACGGCCAGGAGCACGACAACGGCTTCGTCTACTACGCGTGGTCGCTGACCTGGGGGCTGGGCTGGGTGCCGCTCGTGGCCGCGCTCGGCGGGCTCGTGCTGCTCGTGCGCGACGGCGCCCGGGCCCGCGCCGCGCTGCTGGCGATCTTCCCGCTCGCCCTGTTCGTCTACCTGGCCACCCAGCAGCGCTACTCCGGGCGCTGGTTCCTGCCCGCCTACCCGGCGTTCGCGCTGCTGGCCGGCTTCGGGGCGGTGCGGGCGGTCGCGCTGGTCAAGCGGATCGGCCCGCGGCTGGCCCCTGCCGCGATCGCCGTGGTCGCCGTGGTGCTCGTCTGGCAGGCGGTGGCCGCCGACTTCCGCTCGATGGCGGTGCTCGGGCACACCGACACCCGCGAGGTCGCGCGCGACTGGCTGGTGGCCCACGAGAGCCAGAGCCTGCGGATCGTCATCGAGCCCGCCGTGCCCGCCCGCTACTACTGGAGGTACTACGCCAACGGTGCCCCCATGTCGCACCGCAAGCAGTTCGTGCGCGGCTTCATCCGCGACATCTCCGAGACGCGGATCGAGTACGGGCGCACGCTCGCCCCCGAGGTCATCGACCGCTACCGCAAGAACGGCTACTGCCTGGTCATGACGATGAGCCTGATCCGCGGGCGCAGCGTCAACGCCCGCAATCCGCAGGCGCTGGCCTACTACGACCGGCTCGAGCGGGAGTCCACGCGGATCTTCACGGTCAGCCCGTTTCGCTTCAACGCGGGCTCCGACCGCTTCAACTTCGACCTCTCCTACAACTACTACTCGCCCGCCTACCTGCGGCCCGGGCCGCAGATCGACATCTACCGGCTGAAGGACTGCACCCAGGGCTACGGCCAGGTGGAGGAGGGCGTGGGGACGCCGAAGGCGGCCGCCGCATGACGCAGGTGGAGGCCGAGCAGCGCCCCGGCGCAGCGTCGCGGCTCGGGCGCGCGGACCGGTGGACGTGGCTGATCCTCGGCGCGATCCTCGTCGGCGCGCTCGTCCTGCGGCTGTGGAGCATCGACCACAACCTGCCGTTCGTCTACAACGCCGACGAGGAGCTGCACTTCGTCCCCAAGGCCGTCGACATGTTCGGCGGCTCGCTGAACCCCGGCTACTTCGAGAACCCGCCGGCGCTGACGTACCTGCTCTACCTGATCTTCCGGCTGCGGTTCTTCGGCGACGACCTGCGCGCCCTGTTCGTCACCGACCCGGGACCGGCGTTCGAGACCGCGCGAATCGTCGTCGCGCTGATCGGCACGCTGGTCGTCGGGCTCGTCTACTGGGCGGGGGCGCGCTTCTACGACCGCCGGGTCGGCCTCGTCGCCGCCGCGGTCATGGCCGTCGCGTTCCTGCCGCTCTTCTACTCCAAGCACGCGCTCAACGACACGGTGACGATGGCGCCGGTGGCGGTGGCGCTCGTCGGCTGCCTGCTCGTCTACGAGCGCGGGCGCTGGGTGGACTGGCTGGTGGCCGGCGGAGCGATCGGGGTGGCGGCGGCGACGAAGTACACCGCCGGGGCGATGGTCGTCACGCTGGTCGCGGCGGCGGCGCTGCGGGTGGCCCGCGACCGCGCCGCGCTGAAGCCCACGCTGCTCGGCTTCGCGGCGGCCATCGCGGCGCTGTGCGTCTGCTTCGCGATCCTCAACCCGTTCGCGATCCTGCACCCGGGCGAGGCCCGCTCGCAGATCGGCGGGCAGTCGGACCAGGCGTCGACGGCGAAGCTCGGCCAGGACGACACGCTCGGCTGGCTGTACTACGTCAAGACGCTGACGTGGGGCCTGGGCTGGCTGCCGACGATCGCCGCGATCGCCGGCGGGGTGCTCGCGCTGGTGCGCGACTGGCGGCGCGGGCTGCTGCTCGTCCTCTTCCCGGTCGTGCTGTGGCTCTACCTCGGCGACCAGGGCCGCCACTTCGGCCGCTGGCTGATGCCGATCTACCCGGCGCTGTGCGTCCTCGCCGGCTACGCGGTCGTGCGCGCTGCCGAGGCGGTCCGGGCCCGCGTGGCGGTGGTGATCGCGGTGCTGGCGGCGGCTCTGTGCGTGCAGGGCGTCGTCCAGGCGGTCCACCTCAACACGATCCTCGGGCGCGAGGACACGCGCACCCAGGCGCGCGCGTGGATGCAGGCGAACATCCCCGACCGCGCCGGCGTCGTCGTCGAGCCGTTCGTCCCGGGCAACTGGCTGACGCTCGACGCCCAGCGCACGTTCCGGCGCTTCCCGGTGCACCGCCCGTACCAGGCCTACGAGAAGAAGCTGCATCCCGCGCTGATCGACCGCTACCGACGCCAGGGCTACTGCTGGGTCGTCGTCGGCAGCCACCAGAAGGGGCGCGGGCTGGCCGCCGGCCTGAAGAACGCGCGCGCCTACTACCGTGCCCTGGACCGCGCGAGCGCCGCGACGACCGTGTTCTCGCCCTACCGCCGCGGGTCAGCTCCCGTGCCGTTCTCCTACGACTTCTCCTTCAACTACGAGCCCCGTGCGTACGCACGGCCGGGCCCGGTCGTGGAGATCCACCGCCTGAGCGCATGTCGGTGACCGCGTCGTCGACCCCTCCACCGGCGCCGCCGCCCGGCCCCGCCGCCCCGTCGCTGGCCCAGCGCATCGAGGCGCTCTGGAGCCGCCGGCTGGGCTGGGCGCTCGTGGCCGTCGCCGTGCTCGGCGCGCTGGTCGTGTTCGCGGCGCGCCAGACGTACCCCAACTACGACACCTACTACACGCTGCTCTGGGGCCAGGAGCTCTTCCACGGCCACCTGCCCGACTACCACGTCCTGCGCCCGCCCACCCCGCACCCGCTGGCGACGTTCGTCGGCTGGCTCATGGCCCCGTTCGGCACGTCGAGCGACCGGCTGCTCGTGCTCGTCTCCCTGCTGCTGTTCGTGGCGCTGCTGGTCATCCTGTTTCGCTTCACGCAGCGGCTGCTGGGCAGCCTCGTCGCGCTCATCGCGGTGGTCATCGTGCTCACCCGCACGGATCTCGAGTTCCTGGCGCTGCGCGCGATGTTCGACCTGCCGTTCTACGTGCTCGTGTTCGGTGCGGCGGCGCTCGAGCTGCGCCGCCCGCGCTGCGGCTGGCCCGTGCTCGCGCTGCTCGCGCTCGCCGGGCTGCTGCGGCCCGAGGCGTGGCTGCTCGGTGGCGTCTACTGGCTGTGGCTGATCCCGGTCACGCCCCGCCCGCAGCTCGTGCGCCTGGCGGTGCTCGTGGTCATCGCGCCGATCGTGTGGCTGCTGGCGGACCTGATCGTCGAGGGCCAGCCGCTGTACTCGCTGACCGAGACGCGCGACGTCGCCGGGCAGTTCGGCCGCCAGCGGGGCCTGCTGCAGGCGATCAAGCTCATCCCCGACCACGTCGCCGCCAACGACAAGGTGGTGGTCGTCGGCCTCGGCGGGCTCGGCCTGCTCGAGGCGCTCTACATCCTGCGCCGGCGCGCCGCCCTGCCGGTCGTGCTCGGGGCGCTCGGCGTGCTGACGTTCCTCATCATCGCCGCGGCCGGGCTCTCGGCGATCCCGCGCTACCTGACGATCCCGTCGCTGCTGCTGAGCCTGTGCGTGGCGGTGACGCTCGGCGGCTGGACGCTGATGACCGACCGGCGGGCGCGGATCGCCGGCGTGGCGATCGCCGTCTTCGCGCTGCTGGTGCTCGCCTGGCGGGCGCCGTCGTACCGCAAGGACGCGAGGGTGCTCGACCACCAGGCGACGTTCGTCTCCAAGCAGCACCAGAGCCTGTTCGCGGTGCTCGACGACCCGCGCGTGGTCGCGCTCATGGAGCACTGCCGGCCGCTGACGGTGCCGACGCACTCGACGATCCCGATCATCCGCTACAAGACCGGGCTGGCCAAGCACGCGATCCAGGCCACGATCGCCCAGAGACAGGCGCCGCGCGCCGGCCTGCTGTTCGTCAACAAGACGTTCAACTTCGAGCCGGCGGCGGCGCGGTCGGCGCTCGGCCAGGGGTCGAAGTCGCACAAGCCGTGGTCGAACCGCAAGCTGCCGGGCTTCGATCGGGTGGCTCGGCACGGCAAGTGGACGGTCTACGCACGCTGTCCGTAGGTGGGCGGTGGCCGGCGCCTGGCGCCGCTGCGCGCCGTCCGTACGGCCCGGCCGGCGGCGGAGCGTATCCTGCGTCTCCGCGGATGACGCCGACCTCTGATACCGACCTGGCGCATCTCGAGTACGCCGTTGAGCTCGCCGAGGCGCGCCCGGGCCGCGCCACGCCGAACCCGAACGTCGGGGCGGTCGTCGTGCGCGACGGCGAGGTCGTCGGCGCGGGCGCCCACGAACGCTGCGGCGGGCCGCACGCGGAGGTCGTGGCGCTCGGCGCGGCGGGCGCCGCGGCGCGCGGCGCCACCCTCTACGTGTCGCTGGAGCCGTGCGCCCACCACGGCCGGACGCCGCCGTGCACCGACGCGATCGTCGCCGCCGGGATCGCCCGGGTGGTGGTGGCCGCCGACGACCCCAGCGAGAAGGCGTCCGGGCGCGGCCTGGGCATCCTGCGCGACGAGGGCGTCGAGGTCGTGGTGGCCGACGGCGTGCTCGCGGCGCGGTCGCGGCTCGCCAACCAGGCCTTTCGCAAGCACGCGCGCACCGGGCGGCCGTGGGTCCTGTTCAAGTCGGCGATGACGCTCGACGGCAAGGTCGCCACGCCGACGGGCGACTCGAAGTGGATCTCGGGCGAGGCGAGCCGGCGGCTCGCGCACGAGTGGCGCGCATCGGTCGACGCCGTCGCCGTGGGGGTCGGCACCGCCCTGGCCGACGATCCGCAGCTGACCGCGCGCATCGACGGCGTCACCCGCCAGCCGCGGCGGATCGTGTTCGACTCCCTGGCCCGGCTGCCGCTCGACAGCCAGCTCGTCGCCGCGGCCGGCGAGGTGCCGCTGACCGTCGTCGTCTCACGTGCCGCCGACCGTCGCGACACCCACGCGCTGGAGGCGGCCGGCGTCGACATCCTCGTCGCGGCCGGCGAGCACGAGCCGGCGCGCGTGCGCTGCGCGCTCGCGGCCCTCGGCGACCAGGGCATCACCTCGATCCTGCTCGAGGGCGGGCCGCATCTGGCCGGCGCGTTCTTCGACGCCGGCGAGGTCGACGAGGTCCGCCTGTTCCTGGCGCCGCTGCTGGTCGGCGGGCGGGCGGCGCGCGATCCGCTCGAGGGCCAGGGCGTGGAGCGCATCGCCGACGCGACGCGCGCCCTGACGATGTCGTGTCGCTCGATCGACCAGGACCTGCTGGTCAGCGCGCGCCTGAAGGAGTGGTGACGGTGTTCACCGGGCTGGTCCAGGATCTCGGCGAGGTCACGCGCATCGACGACACCGGCGACGGGGTGCGCCTCGCGGTGCGCTCGAAGCTCGCCGCCGAGCTCTCCGAGGGCGACTCGGTCGCGGTCAACGGCGTGTGCCTGACCGCGGTGGGGCCGTGCGGCGGCGAGGTCTTCGGCGCCGACGTGATGCGCGAGACGCTGCGCCGCTCGTCGCTGGGCGAGCTGGCCGCGGGCGGGCGGGTGAACCTCGAGCTGCCGCTGCGGGCCACCGACCGGCTTGGCGGCCACGTCGTCCAGGGCCATGTCGACGGCGTCGGCGCCGTCCGCTCGGTTCGCGAGGACGGCTTCGCCCGGGTCGTCGAGATCGAGGCCGACCCGTCGCTCCTGCGCTACGTCGTCGAGAAGGGCTCGATCGCCGTCGACGGCGTCTCGCTGACCGTCAGCACGGTCGGCGACACGTTCTTCGCCATCTCCCTGATCCCCGAGACCATCGAGCGCACCACGCTCGGGGCCGCGCAACCGGGCCGGCCTGTCAACCTTGAGGTCGACGTGCTGGCCAAATACGTGGAGAAGCTGATCCGATGATGCCCACCAAGCACTTCGCGACCGTGGAGGAGGCGCTGGAGGACATCCGGGCCGGGCGGATGGTCGTCGTCTGCGACGACGAGGACCGCGAGAACGAGGGCGACCTGACGATGGCCGCCCAGTTCGTCACGCCGGACGCGATCAACTTCATGGCCAAGGAGGGGCGGGGCCTCATCTGCCTCACGCTGACGCCGGACCGCTGCGAGGAGCTCGGGCTGGACCTCATGGCCGCGAAGAACGAGTCGGCGTTCGAGACGGCGTTCACGGTCTCGATCGAGGCGCGCGACGGGGTGACGACGGGGATCAGCGCCGCGGACCGCGCCCGGACGATCCAGGTGGCGATCGATCCCGAGAGCGCGCCGCGCGACCTGGTGCAGCCGGGACACGTGTTCCCGCTCAAGGCGCGTCCGGGCGGCGTGCTCGAGCGGGCGGGGCAGACGGAGGCGGCCGTCGATCTGGCGCGGCTGGCGGGGCTGAACCCGTCGGGCGTGATCTGCGAGATCATGAACGACGACGGGACGATGGCCCGCGTCGCGGACCTCGTCGGCTACTGCGCCCGGCACGGGTTGAAGATGATCACCACGGCCGAGCTGATCGCCTACCGGCGCAAGCACGACCGTCTGGTCGAGCGGGTGGTGGGGACGCGGCTGCCGACGGCGTTCGGGGACTTCACCGCCATCGGCTATCGCTCGCTGGTCGACGACAAGCATCACGTGGCGCTGGTCAAGGGCGAGGTCGCCGGCAAGGAAGACGTGCTGGTGCGGGTGCACTCGGAGTGCCTGACCGGCGACGTGTTCCACTCGCTGCGCTGCGACTGCGGCGAGCAGCTCGAGAGCGCGCTGGCGATGATCGAGCGCCAGGGCGAGGGCGTGCTGCTGTATTTGGCCCAGGAGGGGCGCGGGATCGGGCTGCTGAACAAGCTGCGCGCCTACAAGCTGCAGGAGGACGGCCTGGACACGGTCGAGGCCAACCTCCAGCTCGGGCTGCCGGCCGACCTGCGCGACTACGGCATCGGCGCGCAGATCCTCACCGACCTCGGGCTGAGCTCGATCCGAATCCTGACGAACAACCCGAAGAAGATCCTCGGCCTCGAGGGCTACGGGCTGTCGGTGAGCGAGCAGGTGCCGATCGAGCACCTGCCCAACCCGCACAACGAGGCCTACCTGCGCGCGAAGGCCGAGCGGATGGGCCACATGCTCCACCACCAGGGCGTCGACCTCGACGAGGAGATGCTCAGCGACGCGCGCCGGAGGGGTCGCTCGTGAGGATGGCGCTCTGCGTGGCCCGCTACTACCAGGACCTGGCCGACCGCCTGGAGGCGGGGGCGCGGGCCGCGTTCGCCGAGGCGGGCATCACGGACGTCGACCGCTTCGACGTGCCGGGGGCGTTCGAGCTGCCGCTGGCCGCGCGCTACGCGGCCGACAGCGGGCGCTACGACGGCGTGGCCTGCCTGGGCGCGGTGATCCGCGGGGAGACCGACCACTACGAGTGGGTCTGCCAGGAGGCCGCGCGTGGCATCCAGGAGGTCCAGCTGCGCAGCGGCGTGCCGTGCGCGTTCGGTGTGTTGACCGTCGACACGCTCGAGCAGGCGCTCGCGCGGTCGGGCGGCGGCAAGCGCGACAGCGGCCGCCATGCCGCCGAGGCGGTGCTGGCGCTCGCCGGTCTGCGTCGGGACCTCGCGGCGCATTCCGCTCGCGATTGACCCCGCCGAGGGGTAACCTCGGTCCTGATGGAGGAGCTGCTGGCGCTGGGTCTGACCGTGGTCGTCCACATCCTCGGTGGGCTTGCGCTGGTCGGGATGCTGCTGCGCAACAGCAGCACCGACGCCCGCAACTGGTGGACCGGCGACGACGACGAGGGACACCCCCCCGACGCGCCGCAGCCGTCGCGCCCGCGACCCGGCGGCGGAGACGGCCTGCCGCTGCCGGATGCCGAGCCGTCCGCGGTGCGCCTGCGCGCCCCGGGCAGATCGCCGAGGGCTATCCGCGACCGTTGCGGCGCCCGGCCCACCCGCCGGCGACGCCCGAGCGCCAGCCCGAGCATCGCTAGCGCCGGTGCGGCCGCGCCTCAGTCGCGGCCGTTCTGGTCCTGGCCCTTCGCCTGGCCCTTGCCCCGGCCGTGGCCCGGGCGCGCGCCCCGGCCGTGCCGGCCTCCTCGCCGCCGGTCGCGCCGGCCGCCTGCTGGGCGGCGGCGAGCTCGGCGGCCACGACGTCGCGCTGGTTGGGGTTCTGCAGGCGGATCTGCAGCGCGTCGATGGCCTCCGCCGGCCGACCGGCCAGGCGCAGGGCGTGGCCGAGGTCGTAGTAGGCGTACGCGCACGGGTCGGTCTGCGCCACCGGGCAGTCCTGGATCGCCTGCTGCAGCGCGGCGATCGCGCCGCCGTAGTCGCCCTGTGCGATCAGCTCGTGGCCCTGGGCCTGCAGCTCGGTCGACGACCCGGAGGGCGGGACCTCATCCGTGGGCTGCTGCGCCGGGCCGGCGGCTCGGCCGTCGTCTGGGGTTGCGTCGGCGGCGGCGCCGCCGCGGACTTCGCCGGCTGGTCGCGCGCCTTGTCCTTGCGCTCGCCGGTGCCCTTCGTGCCGGCGTCGCGGCGCGACGCCTCGGTGCGGATCGTGTTCTGTGCGCTGCCGCCCGCGGACCGGGTCCTGTCCCCGCCGCCGAGGGCGAACGCACCGAGCGCGGCGCTGGCGAGCACGAGCACCGAGGCCAGCGCGATCAGCACGCCCCGGCCGGGCCGCCGGCGGTCGGCGCGCACGACCTGGGTCGGCGCGGTGCGCTCGGCGGCGCCGGCGACCGCCCGCTCCAGCGCCTCGACCATGTCGGAGCACGTGCGCCAGCGGCGGTCGGGATCCTTCTCCAGACCGCGCCACAGCGCACGGTCGACCGCCGGCGGCAGCGTGTCGTCCAGCGCGCTGGCGGCCGGGGCGGCGACTCGACGTGGGCGCGGGCCTGCGCGGCGGCGTGGCCGCCGTTGAACGGCCGGCGCCCGGCCAGCAGCTCGAAGGCGACGACCGCCAGCGCGTAGCGGTCGCTGGCCGCGGTCGCCTCCTCGCCCAGCGCCTGCTCGGGCGACAGGTAGGCCGCGGTGCCCAGGACCGTGCCGGTCTGGGTCAGGCTGCCGCCGTCGCTGGCCATCCGGGCGATGCCGAAGTCGCCCACCGCCAGGCGGCCGTGCTCGTCGAGCAGGAGGTTGCCGGGCTTGACGTCGCGGTGCACGATGCCGTGACGGTGGGCGTGGTCGAGCGCCGACGCGGCCTCGTCGAGCCACGCGAGCGCCTGCCCGCGCGTGATCGGCGTGCCGGCGCGCAGACGGTCGGCCAGCGTCCCGCCGGCGAAGTGCTCCATGACGATGAACGGGGTGCCGTCGGCGAGCGCACCGATGTCGTAGATCGTGACCACGTGCGGGTGGTCGGAGACGCGGGCGGCGGCCCGGGCCTCGCGGCTGAAGCGCTTGATCGCTGCGTCGTCGGCGGCGAAGTGGGCGCTGAGCATCTTGATCGCGACCAGGCGTCCGAGCAGCGTGTCCTCGGCCGCGAACACGGTCGCCATCCCGCCGGCGGCGATCCGGCGCACGGCGCGGTAGCGGTCGGGCAGGCTGACGGGCGGCGACGTCGCGGACATGCGCTGGAGCATCGCCTACCCACGACCTCCGTGCGCCGAACCTGCGCGCGACCCCGCTATCCTCCTCGGCCGCATGGCAAAGATCTGTCACTCCTGCGGCAAGGCCCCCGCGTTCGGCAACAGCCGCAGCCACTCGATGGTCGCGACCAAGCGTCGCTTCGACCCGAACCTGCAGAAGGTCCGGATCATGGTCGACAGCGCCCCGCGCCGCGTCTACGTCTGCACGCGCTGCCTGAAGGCGGGCAAGGTCACCAAGGCGCGCTGAGGCCCGCCGGCCCGCGGGCTCGTGCGCGGTCCGGCGCGCCGGTCATCATCCGGGCATGGGCCCGTTCGAGTCCGCCGATCCCGCCGCGGTCGCGGTCCACTATCCGCGCCCGTCGCGGCTTGCGGAGAAGCTCGAGGCGCCGCACCCGAAGATGGCCGAGGCGCTGGCGGCGCTGGAGCTCGACGACGTCGGGGACCTGCTCTGGCACCTGCCGCGCGAGCGCCGGGTCGCTCGCCAGGTCGCCGAGCTGACGGGCGGCGAGCAGGCCAACGTGCTCGTCGAGGTGCGCTCGATCCGGTCGCGGCCGGTGCGCCGGCGGGGGATGAAGCCGCTGGTGGAGGCGACCGTGGCCGACGCGACCGGCGTCATGAAGGCCGTGTTCTTCAACCAGCCGTGGCTCGAGCGCCGCTACCGGCCGGGGACGCGGCTGGCGCTCTACGGCAAGTACGACGGGCGCAACTCGTTCAAGGTGACCTCCCATTCCGAGACCCAGGACGTGGGGGCGGCGGTGGCGGGCATCGCGCACTACCCGGCGGCCGAGGGCATCACGTCGACGCAGCTGGCCGAGCTCGTCCGGGCGCATCGCGCCGCGATCGCCGACGTCATCGAGCCGCTGCCCGCCGCGGTGCGGGTCGCCGAGCGGCTGCCCGATCGGGCGGCGGCGCTGACCGACATGCACTTCGGCGACGGCGAGCCGGGCCGCGTGCGGCTCGCGTTCGACGAGCTGCTGTTCACCCAGCTGCTGTTCGCCCGTCGGCGCGCGCTGCATGCGGCGATCGCGGCGCCGGTCCTCGATGGGCCGCGCGAGCTGACCGCGCGTTGGCTGGCCGACGCGCTGCCGTTTGCTCCGACGGGGGACCAGGCCATGGCGATGGAGGCGGTCGAGGCCGACCTCGCACGGCCGCGACCGATGCAGCGGCTGCTGATGGGGGAGGTCGGCTCGGGCAAGACGGTCGTGGCGCTGTTCGCGCTGCTGCGCGCGGTCGAGCACGGGATGCAGGGCGCGCTGATGGCCCCGACCGAGACGCTGGCCGAGCAGCACTTCGCGACGCTGCAGTCGCTCGTGGGCGGCGAGCCGGTGACGATGGCGCTCCTGACGGGCTCCACGCCGGCGGCGCGGCGCGCGGACGTGCTCGGCAAGCTCGCGACCGGGGAGCTCTCGCTGGTCGTGGGGACCCACGCGCTGATCGAGCCGGGCGTCGTGTTCGACCAGCTGGCGGTCGCGGTCGTCGACGAGCAGCACCGCTTCGGGGTCCGTCAGCGCAGCGCGCTGGATGCCAAGGGACCGGTCAAGCTCGCGCCCCATGTGCTGCACATGACGGCCACGCCGATCCCGCGCACGATGCGCCTGCTCGAGTTCGGCGACCTCGAGCACACGGCGATCCAAGAGCTGCCGGGCGGGCGCAAGCCGATCCAGACGTTCGTCGCGGCGACCGACCGCGAGCGCGACCGCGCCTACGAGCGCATCCGCGAGGAGCTGCGCGCCGGCCGCCAGGCGTTCGTCGTCTGCCCGCTGGTCGAGGAGTCCGAGGCGCTGCAGGCGCGGGCGGCGACGACGGAGTTCGAACGGCTCGCGCGCGGAGAGCTCGCCGACTTCCGCCTCGTCCTGCTGCACGGGCAGATGCGCCCGCGCGAGAAGCAGGCGGCGATGGCGTCGTTCGCCGCCGGCGAGGCCGACGTGCTCGTGGCGACCAGCGTCGTCGAGGTCGGCATCGACGTCCCCAACGCCACGGTCATGCTCGTCGAGAACGCCGAGCGCTACGGCATCTCGCAGCTACATCAGCTGCGCGGCCGCATCGGCCGGGGCGGCCACGCGTCCGTGTGCATCCTGCTCGGTCCCAAGGAGTCTCGGCGGCTGCGGGCGCTGGCCCAGCACTCCGACGGGTTCCGGCTCGCCGAGATCGACCTCGAGCTGCGGCGCGAGGGCGAGCTGGTGGGGACGCGCCAGTCGGGCTATGGCGAGTTCGAGGTGGCGCGGCTGCCCGACGACGAGGCTCTGCTCGAGCGCGCCCGCGCCCGTGCCGCCGAGCTGCTGGATGCCGATCCCGAGCTCCAGCGGCCCGAGCACGCCCTGCTCGCGGACGCGCTGCGTGAGCGCTACGGCGCGGCGGCGCTCGACCTGCCGATCCCCGCGTGACCACGCCCGCCCGGCCATGAGGATCGTCGCCGGCCAGTGGCGCGGCCGCCGGCTCGTGGCGCCGCCCGGCCGCGACACGCGCCCCACGTCCGACCGGGTGCGCGAGGCGCTGTTCTCGATCCTGGGACCGGTGGACGGCGCGGCCGTGCTCGACCTGTTCGCCGGCTCGGGCGCGCTGGCGCTCGAAGCGCTGTCGCGCGGCGCCGCCCGGGCCGTCCTGGTCGAGCGCGCGCCCGCCGCGCTGCGGGCGATCCGCGCGAACGTCGAGGCGCTCGGAGCGACCGCCGACGTGCGCGCCCGCGACGTCCGCACGTTCGTCCGGGACGCATCCGCGGCGGGAGGGCCATACGATCTCGTGTTCCTCGACCCCCCGTACCGCGACGCGGCGGGGCTCGGACCGGCGCTCGAGCTTGCGCCGCTGCTCGCGGAAGGCGGGCGCGTGGTGAGCGAGAGCGACCGGCGGGCGCCGCTGTCGCTGCCGGCGCTGGAGGTCATCGACGAACGCCGCTATGGCGACACCCTGATCAGGATCCACATTCTCCCATGACCAAGGCCGTCTGCCCCGGAAGCTACGACCCCATCACCAACGGGCACATCGACGTGATCACCCGCGCCTCTGAGCTATTCGACGAGGTCATCGTGGCGGTCGTCAACGCGTCGGTGCGCAAGACCATCCCGCTGTTCTCGGCCGACGAGCGCATCGCGTTCATCGAGGAGGCGACCGGCCACCTCGACAACGTGCGCACCGAGCCGTTCGACATCCTCATCGTCGACTTCGCCCGACGCGTCGGCGCCAAGGCGATCGTGAAGGGACTGCGCGCGATCTCCGACTTCGAGTACGAGCTCGAGATGGCGAACCTGAATCGCCGGCAGGCCGACGACATCGATTCCGTCTACCTGATGTCCGGTCCCCAGTACAGTTTTCTCAGCTCCAGCGGCGTCAAGGAGCTCGCCACCTTCGGCGGGGACATCGACGGGCTCGTGCCCGACCGGGTCGCCCGGCGGTTGAAGGAAGAGCTCGCCCGCCAACGAACCTAAGGAAGCCATGGACGTCCTCGTGCTCATCGACAAGCTGGACGACCTCGTCCACAACGCGAAGCCCGTGCCGCTCACGGATCAGGTTCGCGTGGACAAGGAGGAGATCTACGACATCCTCGACCAGATGCGCGCGACGATCCCCGAGGAGATCAAGCAGGCGCGCTGGATCGTCAAGGAGCGCCAGGAGATGCTGGCCGAGGCCAAGCGCGAGGCCGAGCGCATCGTCAAGGAGGCGCGCGAGCGCCAGGACCGCCTGATCTCCCAGGAGGAGGTCACCAAGGCGGCCGAGCGCGCCGCCGAGGACATCATCGAGGACGCCCGCGCCCGCGAGCGCGAGATCCGCCTCGGCGCCGAGGACTACGCCGACGAGATCCTCAACACCCTCGAGGTCAACCTCTCGAAGTTCATCGCCGCCGTGCAGCGCGGCCGTGAGCGCCTGCAGGGCAAGGACGAGCCGGCCGAAGTCGCCCGCTGAGCCGCGCCCGCCGCGTTTCGCCGCACGTCCGCGAGCACCTGGCGTCCCGGTCGCGTCGTCCGACTCACCACCCTCTTTCGCGGCGTGGTTAGCCCCCGGGTATCCGTTTGGTAGCCGGGGCTAACCACACTCCAGAAGAGACCCCCAAGTCCGCCCGTCCGACCCCCAAGTCCGCCCGTCCGACGTTGCCATGCGCGGCTGCGACGTCACACCACGTCGAACGCGCTGAGCCCCTCGACGGGCTCGCCGAAGATCTCGATGCGTTCGACCTCTGCCCGCGGCGGTCCCGTGCGCACGAACGCGACGGCCGCCTCGACCGCGTCCGCCGGACCCTCGAAGACGGCCTCGACGGTGCCGTCGGCGCAGTTGCGCACCCAGCCCGCCACGCCGAGCCGCGCCGCCTCGCGCCGCGTGCTGTCGCGGAAGAACACGCCCTGCACTCGTCCCGCCACGATCACCCTCCGCCGCACCATGTCGGAAGGTGTACCCGACCAGCGCGCCGTCAGCCGGCCGCGCCGTCCTCGGCCGGCGCGAGCAGCGCGTCGAGCTGGGCCAGGTGCCCGCGCACCGAGCCCGCCATCGCGTCGAGGATCGTCCGCGCCTGCTCGATGCCGTTCGTCGCGTTCGTGAGCTGGGACTTCACCCGGCGCACGTCCTCCATGGCCTGCAGCGCGCGCTCGACCTCCGCGCGCAGGGCCGCGGGATCGAGCCCGTCGGCGTCGTCGCGGGCCATGAGGACGCGGGCGCGCGCCAGCCCGTAGGCCACCTCGAGCGCCAGCCGCGACCCGTCGTCGGGGTCGTAGACGACGAAGAGCTTGTCGCCGTTGTACTCGCGCAGGGGGTGCGTACGGGCCGGCAGCTCGTCCTCGCTGGGCACCACGAGCACCCCGAAGTCCGCGCCGCGCGTCTCGATCGCCGCGTCGAGCTCGCCCAGCGCCTCGTTCTTGGACAGCTTGCGGTCCTTGGCCTCGAAGACGATCCGCCCGCGTGCGGGTCCCGCGCACGCGTCGATCGCCACCACGACGTCGCCCTTGCGCCCGCCCTGGCCGCGCAGGTCGCCCACCGCGTCGCAGTCGTCGCCGCGGGCTGCCGCGACCGCGTCGAGCGCCTCGAACACCGCCTCCTCGTAGGTGCGGCCCTTCGCCGTGCCGCGCTCCTGGACCGCCGAGACCTCTTCGCGCTTCTCCTTGTCGGCCTTCAGCGCCGCCACCTCGGCCCGCAGTGCCACGATCGTCGAGTTCATCTCGCGCAGGTGGGCGTGCTGCTGGTCGGCCGCGGTCTTGATCGAGTGCAGCGCCGCGCGCTGGAAGCCGGCCAGGGGGTTGTTGCCGTCGGCCGACGAGAACTGGCGCAGCAGATCCTCGCGCGAGCGCGTCATCACCTCGTCGATCACGGCCCGCACGCGGTGCTGCACCGCGACCGAAGAGCCGTCGGAGAAGTGGCGTTCGAGCGCCTGCGTCAGCACGCCCGCCTCCGGCGCGAACACCTCGTCGACCTTGCGTCCGAAATGCTCGGCCACCAGGCGCGCCTTCTCGGTGAACGCCGCTTCGACCTCGCGCCCGACCTTCTCGAGCTCGCCGCGCAGGAACTCGGCCTCGGAACCGGTCTGCTCGCGATCGAGGACCCGCGCGCCGATCTCGACCATCTCGTGCAGCGCACGGACCGGATCGCGGTGCTCGCGGACCAGCCGCGCCACCACCTCGTCGGCGATCTCGAGGTCCTCGACGACCACGCGGTCGCCGAGCACGCGAACCCGCGAGGCGAGCGCGAAGGGAAGAGGAGCGGCAGCCTCCATGACCCCGCGAACCGTACGCCCGCCACCCGACGGAACGGCTGTTCGCCCGATCCCGGTTCTTCCCTGCACCTACGCTCAACGCATGATGGCGATCGACGACGCGCTCGCCGAGCCGGATCCCGCCCCGGCGCGGCTGCGCGCGCTCGTCGCCGCCGAGCTCGAGCGGGGCGCCGCCGAGCTGCGGCGCAAGCGATCGGGCATCCCCGATGCGGTGACGGTGGCGATCGGGCCGGGCCTGCTGGCGGTTGCCCCGGTGCCGGCGACGCTCAGAGCCGACCCGCAGGAGGTCGAGGAGCGCAGCTGGCTGCTCGTCGCCGCCCTGGTCGGCGCCCTCGTCGAGGCCGGCGGGCGCGGCATCCTCGCCGGCGACCACGACGGCCACCTGCTGCTGGCCGCCCGCGCCGACGACGCAGAGCTCGCCGCGTTGGCCTTCGACGAGCTCGTCGCGGGCGTCGACCGTCTGCGCGCCCGCGCCGTCGCGCTCCCGGCCGACGTCCTCGAGCCCAGGGACCTGCGCCCGCCCGTCGGCGCCGCCCACCCGCTGCTCGTCGCCGAAGCGATCGCCGCGCTGGGCGCCAACCCGGCCGATCCGGCGCAGGTCGCCGACCAGGAGGAGGCCGTGCTCGCCGCCCTGGGCGGGGCGTCCGCCGTCCCGCCGCGACCCCACGAGGACCCCGACCCCGCCCGCCGCATCGCCCGCCGCATCGTCCAGCGGCTCGCCGGCATGGGCAAGTGGGGCGGCTACCACACCGAGTTCAGCCACTTGGCGCGCGGCTTCCTCGGCAACGACAAGGCGCTGGCTGAGGACATCGGCGAGCGCCTGATCGCCGCCGGCCTGCTGGCCGAGAAGCACAGCGTCGGCCAGCGCCACGTCTACCTCAACCCGCGCCGTGCGCGCGACGTGCATGCCCTCATCGAGCAGGGCACCCTCCCACGGACGCTCGATCTTCCGTAGGCGCTCAGATGAACGTGCTCGAGTACGCCGGTCGCAAGCTCCAGATGGCGAAGACGCTGATCGAGGCGGGGGTGGTCCGGCCCACACGGCCCGACCGCCTGCTGCGCTCCGGGCTCGCCCTCCAGCGCTGGGGCCCGACCGCCGCTGCCGGCTACGCGACCTCGGCCATCCGCTACCCCGACGACCTCGCTCTCGTCGACGATCTCGGCTCGCTCCCCTTCGCCGAGGTCCACCGGCTCACGAACGGGCTGGCCCACGCGCTGGCCGACCGGGGCGTCGGCGAGGGCGACCGCGTCGCGATCCTGTGCCGCAACCACCGCGGCATCGTCGACATCACCGTCGCCTGCTCGAAGCTCGGCGCCCACGCGCTCTATCTCAACACGATGTTCTCGGGGCCGCAGATCACCCAGGTCTGCGCGCGCGAGAGGCCCAAGGCGATCGTGTTCGACGAGGAGTTCGCCGCGCTGGTCGCCGAGGCCGGCCGGCGGCGCCGGCGCTTCGTCGCCTGGGCGGAGCCGGAGTCCGCGGGCCGCCACGGCGACGAGCTGCTCGAGCATCTCATCGCCGGCGGCGACCCGTCCGACGTCGTCCCGCCGTCCCAGAAGGGCCGGATCGTGATCCTCACGTCGGGGACCACCGGCTCGCCGAAGGGCGCCGACCGCAAGCAGCCCGAGTCGCTCGAGCCGGTCGCCGCGCTGCTCGACCGCATCCCGTACCGCGCGCGGGAGCGCACCCACGTCGCCGCGCCGATCTTCCACTCCTGGGGCTACGCGAACTGGATGCTCGCGATCAGCCTCTCCTCGACCGTCGTCTTGCGCCGCCGCTTCACCCCCGAGGGCTGCCTGAGCGCGACTGCGCAGCTGCGCTGCAGCGGCCTCGTGGTCGTCCCGGTCATGCTCCAGCGCATCCTCGAGCTGCCCGTCGAGATCATCGACCGCTACGACGTCCGCGCCCTGCGGGTCATCGCCGCCAGCGGCAGCGCGCTCCCCGGCGAGCTCGCGATCGAGGTCATGGACCGCTTCGGCGATGTCCTCTACAACCTCTACGGATCGACCGAAGTCGCGTGGGCGACGATCGCCACGCCGGCGGACCTGCGCGCCGCGCCCGGCACCGCCGGCCGCCCGCCGCGGGGCACGGTCGTCAAGCTCCTCGACGACGACGGCCGCGAGGTGGCGCCCGGCCAGACGGGCCGCATCTTCGTCGGCAACGAGATGGCGATGGAGGGCTACACCGGCGGCGGCCACAAGCAGAACATCGGCGGGCTGCTGTCCTCCGGCGACGTCGGCCACTTCGACGAGGACGATCGCCTGTTCATCGACGGCCGCGACGACGAGATGATCGTCTCCGGCGGCGAGAACGTCTTCCCGCGCGAGGTCGAGGACTGCCTGGCCGCCCACCCCGCGGTGGAGGAGGTCGCGGTGGTCGGGGTCGACGACCCGCAATTCGGCCAGCGCCTGAAGGCGTTCGTGGTGGCGCGCACGGACGTCGACGCGGACACGCTCAAGCGCCACGTCAAGTCCAACCTCGCCGCCTACAAGGTGCCGCGCGAGATCGTCTTCGTCGGCGAGCTGCCACGCAACGAGACGGGCAAGATCCTCAGGCGCCGGCTCGCGTGAATCCCTCGCTACGCTGGGCTCATGTCCGAGCGTGCCGACACGATCGACCTGGCGCGCCTGGCGCTCGAGCCCGGATCCGGCCGGCGCCTCGACGACCTCGAGGTCGGCCTCGACGGGTTCGCCCTCGGTGGTCAACGCTACGAGACGCCCGACCGCGTGCCGGTGCGCCTGGACGTGTCGAAGATGGTCGGCGACGGCTACGCGCTGCGGCTGCGCTTCCAGACGACGCTCTCCGGGCCGTGCATGCGCTGCCTGACCGACGCGTCGCCGCGGATCGCCGTCGATGCGCGCGAGGTGCACGCCCCTCGGGCCGACGATCCGGAGCTGACCAGCCCGTACGTCACCGGGGACCTGCTCGATCTGGGGGCGTGGGCGCGCGACGCGCTGGCCCTCGCCCTGCCCAACCAGGTGCTGTGCCAGCCGGAGTGCGCCGGATTGTGCTCGATCTGCGGCGCGGATCTCAACACGGCCGGGCCCGAGCATGCCCACGAGCGCGAGCCCGACCCGCGCTGGGCGGCGCTGCGCGAGCTCAAGCTCGACTGACGTCCTCGCGGGTCGGGGACCGAGGCTCGATCCCGGTCAGCGTATGGGCTACCCTGCAACGCCCATGGCCGTCCCCAAGCAGAAGCAGTCGCACGCCCGCACCGCGAAGCGGCGCGCCACGCACAAGATCAGCGCGCCCTCGACGAACGCGTGCCCGACCTGTCACAGCCCGCGCCGCCCGCACCGCGTCTGCCCGGTGTGCGGTTCCTACGCGGGGCGTGAGGTCGTCGCCGGCGACGCCCACGCGCACGACCACGATCACTGAGCCGCGCCGATGACGGCGACGGTCGCGGTCGACGCCAACGGCGCCGATCTGGGGCCGCGCGAGGTCGCCGAGGGTGCGCTCATCGCCGCGCGCCATGGCGTGAAGGTGCTCATCTACGGTCCCGCCGACCGCATCGGCGAGGTCGGCCCCGGGGTGACCGTCATCGACGCCCCGGTCTCGATCGCCAAGGCGCCCGAGCCGGTGGCGGCGGCGCGCTCTACCCCGGACGCCTCGATCGTCCGTGCCGCGCGGGCCGTGGCCGAGGACGAGGCCGACGCGTTGGTCAGCGCGGGCTCGACCGGGGCGGCGCTCGCCGCGGGTCTGTTCAACATCAAGCGCGCGCGCGGCATCTCCCGCCCGGCCCTGGCGCTGCCGCTGCCGATCCCCGACCACCCGGTCACGCTGCTCGATGTGGGCGCAAACGCCGACGTGCGGCCCGAGCACCTCGTCCAGTTCGCGTTCATGGGCGCGGCGCTGTTCACGCTGCTGCACGGCGTCGCGCGCCCGCGCGTGGCCATGCTGTCCAACGGCGAGGAGGCGACCCGCGGCAACGAGCTCGTGCTGGAGGCCCACCAGCGGCTGGCCGAGCGGGCGGCGGGGAGCTTCGCGCTGGAGTTCATCGGCAACATCGAGGGCACGCACGTCATCGACGGCACCGCGGACGTCGTCGTCGCCGACGGCTTCACGGGCAACATCGCGCTCAAGCTCATCGAGGGGGTGTCGCAGACGCTCCTGCACGTCGTGCGCGCCCGCGCCACCGCGACGACCCGCGGCAAGATCGGCGGGGCGATGCTGCGCCCGGCGCTGCGGGTCCTGCGCGAGGAGATCCATCCCGAGGGTCCCGGCGGCGCCTACCTGCTCGGGCTGCGCAAGCTCGGGGTCGTCCCGCACGGCCGTTTCTCGCGGGTCGGGTTCGCCAACGCGATCCGTGCCGCGGCCCGCGGCGTCGAGGAGGACGTGACGGGGCGTACCATCGCGGCCATGGAGTCCGCGGGCGCGCTGCGCCGCCCGCCGTCCGACAACACCGCTACGGTGGCCGCCGAATGACCCGAGAGGACATCTTCCAGCTGATTCGCGCCCACCTCGCCGACGAGCTCGACCTGGACCCGGCGCGCATCCAGGAGGACACGCGCTTCCGGGAGGACCTCGAGGCCGACTCGCTCGACCTGTACACCCTGGTGCAGGAGCTCGAGGACTCCTACGGCGTGCGCATCTCCGACGAGGAGGCGGCGAAGATCCTCACCGTGGGTCAGGCGGTGGACTTCGTCATGGCGCGCGGCGTCAACGCGTAGTGCGGCTGCTGCGCGAGCTGCTGGACGAGCTGCCGGAAGAGCTCTACCGGCAGGTCTTCACCCACGCGTCGTGGTCGGAGCGTCGCTCGGACTCCTACACGCGGTTGGCGTTCCTCGGCGACTCGGTCCTCGGGCTGGCGGTGACCGCGCACCTGTACCCGCGCCTGGAGGCCGAGCGCTTCGGCGCGGGCCGGCTGACGAAGATCCGCGCGCAGGCCGTGTCGGGATCGTCGTGCGTGGCGGTGGGCGAGCGGCTCGGCGTGCCCGCGCGCCTGCAGGCGGCGGCGCCTCAGGGCGCCGGCCCGAGCGCGGCGACCGTCATCGGGACCGATCGCGTGCTCGCCTCGGTGGTCGAGGCGGTGATCGGCGCCTGCTATCTGCACGCGGGCTACGAGCGCACGGCCGAGGCGGTCGTCGAGGCCTTCCAGCCCGAGCTGTCGCAGGCGCTCGAGCATCCGGTCGACTTCAAGTCGACGCTGCAGGAGCGCCTGGCCCGCGCCGGCGAGGTGGTCGACTACGCGGTCGCCGCGGAGCTCGGCCCGCCGCACGACCGGACGTTCGAGGTCGAGGCGACGGTGGAGGGCCGGGTCGTGGGGCGCGGCATCGGCCGCTCGAAGAAGGCCGCCGAGCAGGAGGCCGCGCGGCTGGCGGTCGAGCGGATGGCGGAGGAGGCCACGGGCTGATGCACCTGAAGTCGCTGACCATGAAGGGCTTCAAGTCGTTCCCCGACCGCACGCGCCTGGAGTTCGGTCCGGGCGTGTCGGTGATCGTCGGGCCGAACGGGTCGGGCAAGTCGAACGTCACCGATGCCGTGCTGTGGGCGCTGGGCGAGCAGTCGCCGCTGGCGGTGCGCGGCGCATCGATGCAGGACGTGATCTTCGGCGGCGGCCGCGGCGTGCAGGCGCGCACCGCCGCCGAGGTGGAGCTCGTGCTCGACAACGGGTCGGGGTCGGAGCTCTATCCGATGAGCGAGATCTCGATCCAGCGGCGGCTCGACCGCGCCGGCGACGGCGAGTACCGCCTCAACGGGGCGCGCTGCCGGCTGGTCGACGTCCTCGAGGTGCTGTCGGACACCGGCCTGGGCAAGGAGATGCACTCGGTCGTCTCGCAGGGGCGCATCGAGGCGATCGTGACCTCCAAGCCCCGTGACCGGCGGCTGCTGATCGAGGAGGCGGCGGGCCTGGGCAAGCACCGCAAGCGCCGGCGGCGGGCGCAGCTCAAGCTCGAGCGCACGCAGGACAACCTCGACCGGGCACTGGACGTCGAGCGCGAGGCACGGTCGCGCCTGCGCCCGCTGAAGCGCCAGGCGGAGGCGGCGGAGCTGCACGAGCGCCTCGAGCGCCAGTCGCTGGAGGCCCGGTGGGAGCTGGCGCGCGACGCGGTGCGCGCCCAGCGGGCCGGGCGGGCCGAGGCCGAGGCGGCCGCCGCCGCGGCGCGGACGGCGCGCGCGGAGGCCGAGCAGCGGCTGGCCGAGGTGGCGGTACGGCGCGAGCGGGCCGAGGAGGCGCTGGCCCGGCGCACCGAGGTGCGCGAGGCGCTGGCCGGACGGGTCTACGCGGCGCGGGCGGCCCGCGATCGTGTCGACTCGCGTCTGGAGCGCGCGGCCGAGACGGCGTCGACGCTGTCCGAGCGGGTGGAGCGCCGGGCGGTGCAGATCGCGGCGCTGGAGGCCGAGGCGGCGGCGGACGCGCCGGACGAGGCGGGCCGCGAGCGCATCGGCCAGCTGGAGGCGGAGCTGGAGCGCCTGGACCGCGAGCGCGAGGCCGAGCTCGAGCGCGAGCTGGCGGCGCTGGAGGCCGAGCGGGCGGCGGCGGAGGAACGGGCAGAGACGCTGTCGGAGGTAGTGGCGCAGCGACGCTCGGCGCTGGCGGCGGCGGACGCGGCGGCCGAGGCGGCCCGCCGCGAGCGGCGCGAGGCCGAGAAGACGGTCGAGGCGGCGCGGCGCGGCGCGGCGAAGGTGGGCGCCGAGCTGGCCGCGGCCAACCAGTTCCTGAGGTCGCACGCGGGCGCGCCCGGTGGGGCGCGCCCGCTGGCGGGCGAGCTGGAGGTCGACGAGGGCTACGAGCTCGCGCTGGCCGCCGCGCTCGACGGCCGCCTGGGCGCGGCGGTGGTCGAGGACCTGCTGGCCGGGTCGGCGCTGCTGGACCGCGCCGGGCGTGACGGCGGGCGAGCGCTGGTGCTGCGCGCCGATGGCGCTGCTTCGTCTGCCGGCCCCGCCTCTGCGGATCTCGCCGCTCTCCCGGCCGATGCCGCTTCGTCCGCCGGTCCCGCCTCCGCCGGACCGTCCGCTTCTGCTGCGGCTCCGACTCCCGACGCCGTCCCCCTCATCTCACTCGTCCGCGGCCCCGACGCCGCCCGCGCGCTGCTCGCCGGCGTCTGGGTCGTCGAGGACCTCGCCGCGCTGCCCGCCGATTTCGCCGGCGTCGCGGTCACGGGCACCGGTCGGGCGTGGTCGGCGCCGACCCGCGAGCTGCGCCAGGTCGCCGAGGGCGGCGCGGAGCGGGTCCTGGCCGAGCGCAACCGCCGCGACCGGCTCATCGCCGAGTCCGAGCGCGCGATCCAGGCCGAGCGCGCCGCGCTGGCCGCCGCCGAGGCGGCGGGCACCGCGGTCTCCGCCGCCGACGCCGCGCGCGACGAGGCCGACCGCCGCCCGCCAGGCCGATCGCGACCGGTCGGCGGCCGGGGAGGAGCTGCGCCGCACCGGCTGGCTCATCGAGCAGCGTCGCCAGGCGCCGCAGGAGGGCGCCGCCGCCGTGCGCCGCGCCCAGATCGAGGGCGAGCTGGCGGCCGAGCGCCGCACCGCAGAGCGCGCCGCGCGCGAGCGCGCTGAGCGCGGCCGGCGCCTGGAGTACCTGCGGGCGCAGAAGGCGGCCGGCGAGCGTCTGCAGCCGCTCGCGCGCACGCTCGCGGAGACGCTCGGGCGGGTGAGCGCCGCGGTCGCCAACCGCGTCGAGGCGCTCGAGGCGGAGCTCGCGGCCGACCGCGAGGCGGGGGAGGGCGTCGCCGCGCAGCTGCGCGCCTGTGCCCGCGAGGAGGCGGAGATCCAGGCCCAGCTGCGCGAGCGCGGCGATGCGCTGACGACCGCCGAGGTGCGCGCGCAGCAGCTGCGCGACGCCGAGGCCGAGGCGAGCCTGGAGCTGAACGAGCTGGCCGAGCGGCTCGCGTTCGACGCCGAGCCCGCGACCGAACCGCTCGAGCCTCAGCAGGCGGATGCGCTGCGGGCCCGGATCGAGCGGCTGGCCAAGCGGCGCGAGCAGCTCGGCCCGGTCAACCCGCTGGCCAAGGACGAGTACGCGCAGGCGGTCGCCCACGTCGAGGAGCTCGAGGCCCAGCGCGAGGACCTCGAGACGGCGCTGCGCGAGCTGCGCCAGCTCATCCGCGACACCGACCGCGAGATCCGCGAGACGTTCGAGGCGACGTTCGCCGCCGCCGCGCAGAACTTCGAGGAGCTCGCCCAGCACGTGTTCCCCGGCGGCCGCGGCAAGCTGCGGCTGGTGCGCGAGGATGTCGGGCCCCGGCCGGTCCTCGGCGGCCAGGAGCCGGAGGCGACCGCGCCCTCGACCGAGGAGGCGGCGGAGGCCGCCGCGGAGGCCGAGGACGACCCCACCCCCGAGGAGGACCTGCTCGGCGTCGAGATCGAGATCACGCCGGCCGGCAAGTCCACCAAGCGCCTGACGCTGCTGTCGGGCGGCGAGAAGTCGATGACCGCGATCGCGTTCCTGTTCGCGGTCTTCCTGGCCAAGCCGTGCCCGTTCTACATCCTCGACGAGGTGGAGGCGGCCCTGGACGACCTCAACCTCGAGCGTTTCCTGGCGCTGCTCGAACGCTACGCCGACCGCGCCCAGTTCATCGTCGTCACCCATCAGAAGAAGACGATGGACGCGGCCGACTGCCTGTACGGCGTGTCGATGGGCGGCGACGGCGTCTCGAAGGTGGTCAGTCGGCGCCTGCCCGCCCGCACGCCGGCCGAGGCGGCCTGACCGCGTGCAGGTCGCCGCCGCGCCACGAACGCGCGGCTCGCCGACCTGATCGCGACGCTCGCCCACCTCGGGTCGATCGGCACCGCACTATCGTCCCAGCACGATGGCTCGCGACTGGACGGATCTCTTCATCACCGACAACGGGGCGTCGCCGACCGCCGCGCAGCGCGAGGAGGAGCCGGTCAAGCGCCGCGGGTTCTTCCGCCGGCTGCGCGAGAACCTGTCGAAGACCCGCGAGGCGCTCGGCGCCGAGATCCAGGCGACCCTGTTCGAGGGCGATGTCGACGCGGAGACGTGGGAGCGGCTCGAGGAGGCGCTGATCATGGCCGACGTCGGTGCCGCCACCACCGCGAAGGTCGTCGGCCAGCTCGAGCAGGAGGCCGATGCCGGCGGGCTCGAGGGCGGCGAGGCGCTCAGCCGGCGGCTGCAGGAGCTGCTGGCCGAGATCGCCTGCACCGGCGACGACCGCATCGATCTGCGCCACGACCCCACGGTGATCCTCATGGTGGGCGTCAACGGGACCGGCAAGATGACGACGCTCGGCAAGATCGGGCACCTGCGCAACGAGCCTCGGCAAGAGCGTCATGCTCGGCGCCGCCGACACCTTCCGCGCCGCTGCCGCGACCGAGCAGCTCGAGGGCTGGGCCGAGCGCGCGGGTGCTGATCGTCACCGGCCCCGAGGGCTCGGATCCGGGCGCGGTGGCGTGGACGCGGATCGTCCAGGGCCGCGCGCAGGGCGCCGACGTGGTGCTGATCGACACCGCGGGCCGCCTGCACACGCAGGACGACCATGGCCGAGCTGACCAAGGTCCGCCGCGTGATCGCCAAGCAGCTTCCCGACGCTCCGCACGAGACGCTGCTGAGCGTCGACGCGACCACCGGCCAGAACGGCCTGCGCCAGGCCCGCATGTTCGCGGAGGCCGCGCAGGTCGACGGGATCGTGCTGACCAAGCTCGACGGCACCGCGAAGGGCGGGATCGCCCTGGCCATCGCCGGCGAGCTCGGGATCCCGGTCAAGCTGATCGGCGTCGGCGAGGCGCTCGAGGACCTGCGCCCGTTCGACGCCGACGACTTCGCCCGAGCGCTGCTGTCCTGAAGGAACGTTCGCCGCCTGCTGTCTTGAAGTGGCGTTGCCAGCCTGGTGTCCTGAAGTAGCGTTCCCAGCTCATGGACGCTTGGGTGGTCTGGATCGTGGCGGCATGCGTGCTCGCGGTGGGCGAGATCGCGACCGTCAGCTTCTTCCTCGGTCCGTTCGCCGCGGGCGCAGTCGTCGCCGCGCTGGCGGCGCTGGCCGGCGGCGGCTGGGTTGTCTCGACCATCGTCTTCCTTGTCGTCTCCGTGCTCCTGCTGCTGTTCGTGCGGCCGGTCGCGCGCCGGCATTTGCGCCACGGACCGACGCTGAAGACTGGCCCCGCCGCGCTGGTCGGACGGCAGGCGATCGTGCTCGAGACGATCGCCAACGACGAGGCGACGGGCAGCGCGCGCATCGACGGTGAGGTCTGGACCGCTCGGGCGTTCGACGACGATCGGGTCATCCCGGCGGGCGAGCGCGTTCACGTCATCGAGATCAGGGGCGCGACGGCGCTCGTCGACTAGGGAGGGAACCACCGCATGGCAGGACTCATCGTTCTCGGCGTCTTGGTCCTGTTCGCGATCTTCGTCGCGTTCAAGACGATCCGCATCATCCCCCAGGCTCGCGCCGGGGTCGTCGAGCGTCTCGGCCGCTACAGCCGCACGCTGCAGCCCGGCCTGACCATCGTGGTGCCCTTCATCGATCGCGTCCGGCCGCTCCTGGACATGCGCGAGCAGGTCGTCGCCTTCCAGCCGCAGCCGGTCATCACCGAGGACAACGTCACGGTCCAGATCGACAGCGTCCTGTACTTCACGATCACCGACGCCCGCTCGGCGACCTACGAGGTCGCCAACCCGCTGCAGGCGATCGAGCAGTTGACGATCACGACCCTGCGCAACGTGATCGGCGGCCTGACGCTCGAGCAGACGCTGACCAGCCGCGAGGAGGTCAACAGCCAGCTGCGGGTCGTGCTCGACGAGGCGACCGGCAAGTGGGGAATCCGCATCAACCGCGTGGAGATCAAGTCGATCGAGCCGCCCGCGTCGATCCAGGAGGCGATGGAGAAGCAGATGCGCGCCGAGCGCGACCGCCGCGCCGCGATCCTCACGGCGGAGGGCGTCAAGCAGTCGCAGGTGCTCACGGCCGAGGGCGAGAAGCAGTCGGCGATCCTGCGCGCCCAGGGCGAGCGCGAGGCGGCCGTACTGCGCGCCGAGGGCGAGGCGAAGGCGATCGGCACGGTCTTCGACGCCATCCACAAGGGCAATCCGGATGCGCCGCTGCTCAGCTACCAGTACCTGCAGATGCTCCCGCAGATCGCCCAGGGCGACGCGAACAAGATCTGGGTGATCCCGTCCGAGCTGACCAACGCGCTGGGCAACCTCGGCAGCCGGCTCAGCCTCGATGGCCCGGCGCCCGCCGGCGACCGCCCGGAGCGCGACGCGCCGGAGGACGGCGGCTCCGAGTACCGCGGTCCGGAGCACGGCGGTCCGGAGCACGGCGGTCCGGAGCGCGGCCCGGTGACGCCGCCCGCCCCGCCGGCGCCACCGGCGTCCGATCCCCCGCGCTGACCAGGCGCCGGCTGGCCTACTCTTGGGAGAACCGTGTTCGACGCGCTCTCCGACAAGCTCCAGGCCACGCTCGCCGACGTCCGCGCCCGTGGGACGCTGACCGAGGACGACATCAACAAGGCGATGCGCGAGATCCGCCTCGCGCTGCTCGAGGCCGACGTCAACTTCAAGGTCGTCAAGTCGTTCACGGCCACGGTCAAGGAGCGCGCGCTCGGAGCTGACGTGCTGGGCCAGCTCAACCCGGGTCAGCAGGTCGTCAAGATCGTCAACGACGAGCTGACCGCGCTGATGGGCGGCGCGTCGGCTGGCGTGTCGTTCTCCCCCCGCCCGCCGACGGTCATCCTGATGGCGGGGCTGCAGGGCTCCGGCAAGACGACCGCCACGGCCAAGCTCGCCCGCTACCTGCACGAGTCCAACGGCTCGTCGGTCGCGGTGGCGGCGTGCGACGTCTACCGCCCGGCGGCGGTCGACCAGCTCGTGAAGGTCGGCGCCCAGGCGGGCGCGGACGTCTACGAGCAGGGCACGGACCGCGATCCGGTGGACATCGCCGGCTGGGCGCTGGACCGCGCCAAGCAGGAGGGCAAGGACGTCCTGATCATCGACACGAGCGGACGCCTGCACGTCGACGAGAAGCTGATGGACGAGCTCGTCCGCATCCGCAAGGTCATCAGGCCGCACACGATCCTGCTCGTGGTCGACGCGATGACCGGTCAGGATGCGGTGAACGTCGCCGAGCAGTTCGGCCAGGCGGTCCAGTTCGACGGCGTGGTGATGACCAAGCTCGACGGCGATGCCCGCGGCGGCGCGGCGCTGTCGGTCAAGGCGGTCACCGGCAAGCCGATCCTCTTCGCCTCCACGGGGGAGAAGCTCGACCAGTTCGAGCGCTTCCACCCCGACCGGATGGCGCAGCGCATCCTTGGGATGGGCGACGTCATGTCGCTCATCGAGAAGGCCGAGTCCCAGTTCGACGAGGATCAGGCCAAGGACCTCGAGAAGCGGCTGCGCAAGGGCGAGTTCACGCTGGAGGACTTCCTCTCGCAGCTGAAGATGATGCGGCGGATGGGCCCGCTGCAGTCGCTGCTCGGGATGATCCCGGGCTTCGCCGGCAACCAGCTCAAGAACATGAAGGTGGACGAGCGCGAGCTCGATCGCGTGCAGGCGATCATCCTGTCGATGACCGTCGAGGAGCGGCGGCGGCCGGAGTTGATCAACGGCTCGCGACGCCTGCGCATCGCGAAGGGCTCGGGGACGACGGTGCAGCAGGTCAATGGGCTGGTCAAGCAGTTCGGCCAGATGCGCAAGGTCATGCAGCAGCTCGGCAAGGGCAAGATGCCCGACATGGCCGCGCTCATGCGCCAGGGCGGGATGCGCTGACCGGTCGCCGTCGCTGGCGACCGCTCCGCAGGAGCCGCTAGTCTCTTCCGGCCTATGGCAGTTCGACTTCGACTCACCCGCATCGGCGGGAAGAAGGACCCCGTCTGGCGCGTCGTCGTCGCCGACCAGCGGTCCCCGCGCGACGGCCGTGTGATCGAGACCGTCGGCCACTACAACGCGCAGACCGAGCCGTCGACCATCCGGCTCGACGAGGAGCGCATCCGCGCGTGGCTCGATCGCGGTGCCCAGCCGACGAACACCGTGCGCAAGCTGATGCGCATCCAGGGCATCTCCTAGCCCGGTCCGATGAAGGAACTGCTCGAGGAGCTCGCCCGCCGGTTGGTCGACGAGCCCGATGCGGTGTCGGTCGAGCAGTTCGAGGAGGACGACGGGACGATCGTCCTCGAGTTGGCGGTGGCCGACGACGACTACGGGAAGGTCATCGGCCGCGGCGGTCGCACGGCCCAAGCGCTGCGCACCGTCGTGAAGGCTGCCGCGGTCAAGGAGAACCGCCGCGTCCTCGTCGACATCGTCGAGTGACCTGCTCGCCGGCGTGGTCGGCAGGCCCCATGGCCTCGACGGCTCGTTCCATGTGGTGCGGGCACGGCCCGAGCTCATCGCGGCGACAGACGCGCTGACCATTGGCGGCATCGCGCGGGCCGTCGAGCGACGCGCCGGCACCGCTGGGCGGCCGATCCTGCGGCTGGCCGGCTGTGGCACGCGTATGGACGCCGAGGCGCTGCGCGGACAGGAGCTGTGGGCGCCGCGCGCGGTGGCCGGAGAGCTGGACGCGGACGAGTACTGGTCCGAGGACCTCGAGGGCTGCACGGTCGTCGACGGCGATCGGCACGTGGGCGTGGTCGAGCGGCTGTTGGCGTACCCGTCCTGCGAGCTGCTCGAGGTGCGCCGCGACGAGGGCGACGGCCTGCTCGTCCCGCTGGTCCACGACGCGATCCGCGGCATCGATGTCGAGGCGCGCGTGATCGAGGTCGATCTGGCGTTCCTGGGGGAAGGGTGAGTCGCGCGGCCATCGATCTCGACGTGTTCACGCTGTTTCCCGAGTGGTTCGCGTGGTTTCGCACCCAGCGCCACGTCCGCAACGTGCTCGAGGCGGGGTCGTCGCTTCGGTGCATCAACCCGCGCGACTTCACCACGCTCTCTGGCCGCCAGGTCGACGACACGCCATTCGGCGGCGGCGCCGGCATGGTGCTGCGCGTCGACGTCATGGAGCAGGCGCTGGCCGGCCACTACGGCGTCGCCGACGCCATGACCGTACGCGACCGGCGTCGCGTGATCGCGCTCATCCCCGGGGGACGGATGCTCGACGACACGTACGTCAACGAGCTCGCGGCCGAGCCGGCCATCACGCTGCTCTGCGGCCGGTACGAGGGCTTCGACGAGCGCATCGTCCAGCATCTGGCCAGCGACACGCTCAGCGTCGGCCGCTACGTCCTGAGCGGGGGCGAGCTCGCCGCGATGGTGGTCTGCGACGCGATCATGCGCAAGCTGCCGGGCGCGCTGGGCCACGAGGACTCCGCCGAGGAGGAGTCGTTCTCGGCCGCGTTGGGCGGCAACCCGGAGTACCCGCACTACACCCGGCCGGCCGAGTGGCGCGGCCACCGTGTGCCCGAGGTCCTGCTCTCGGGCAACCACGCGCGCGTGCGCCAGTGGCGGCGCGCCCGCAGCCAGGAGCGCGGCGAGGGATAGGCGAGCCGCGGGCGTCGTCCGCGCAGCGCAGAGAGCCGTGTACGCGTGAGCACCGGAGCGATCACGATGCGGCGGGCTGGATCGGCGCTCCGCTACCATGGTCGCTCCGCGCTGGCCGCCTCTTGCACTCCGACCACGGCCCGCGCGATCCCTCCATGTCTTCCGTCATCGAAAGCCTCGAGCGCGCTCAGCTGCGCCGCGTCCCGGACTTCCAAGCCGGCGACCGCGTCCGTGTCCACTTCCAGGTCATCGAGGGCTCGCGCCGACGCACCCAGGTCTTCGAGGGCGTCGTCATCAAGCGCCAGGGCCACGGCGTGCGCGAGACCTTCACGGTCCGCAAGCAGTCGTTCGGCGTCGGCGTCGAGCGCACGTTCCCCGTCCACTCGCCCAAGATCGAGAGGATCGAGGTCGCCGCGCGCGGCGACGTGCGCCGCGCGAAGCTCTACTACCTGCGCGAGCGCGTCGGCAAGCGGGCTCGTGGCGCGAGCGCCGCTATGTCGGTCCCGAGCGCGCCGTCGCGCCCGGCCTCCTGAGCGACGAGCCGGAGGCGGTCGACGCCGAGGGCGTCACCGCCGAGGAAGCGGTCCTGAGCGACGTCGCCGCCGCGACCGACGGCACCGAGGCGAGCGCGACGGAGACCGAGACGACCGGCGGTGCCGTGGCCGAGCAGGCTGAAGCGTCCGCCGAGACCACCGAAGCAGATGCCGTCGCGGCCGAGACGGCCGCCACCAGTGATGCCGCGAGCGACGGCGACGAGGCCCTCGCGACCGCGGAGGCCGCAGTACCGGACGAAGGTGCCGAGGTCGAGCCCGCCGACGCTCCCGCGGAGCAGCCGGAGGCGGCGGCCGACACCGCCGAGGCTCCCGAAGCCGAGGCTCCGGCTGACAAGAGCGCGTGACGAAGCGCAAGAGACGCGAGCCCTGGACGGGCGCGTGGTTTCTCGAGCTTGCGATCATCATCGCCGTCGCGCTGGGTCTCGCGCTCGGCATCCAGGCGTTCATCGTCAAGCCGTACCGGATTCCCTCTGAGTCGATGGAGCCGACGCTCGACGTCGGCCAGCGCGTCCTCGTCAACCGGCTCGGCAATCGCTTCGGCACCCCCGACATCGGCGATGTCCTCGTCTTCCACCCGCCCCAGGGCGCGGAGACCGACACGTGCGGGGATCCGCGCACCGGTGCCGACAGCCGGCGCGCATGCGACATGCCGACCAAGCAGCGCTCGGATGTCAACTACATCAAGCGCGTCGTCGCGGGACCGGGCGACAAGCTGTCGATCGTCGACGGTCATGTGATCCTCAACGGCAAGCGCCAACAGGAATCGTTCACCAAGCCGTGCCCAGCGGGCAATCCCAACTGCACGTTCCCGGGAACGATCACGATTCCCGCCGGCCATTGGTTCATGATGGGCGACAACCGTGGCGAGTCCGACGACAGCCGATTCTGGGGCCCTGTCCCGCGATCCTGGATCATCGGCGATGCCTTCGCCACGTACTGGCCCCCGAAGCGCATCGGGTTCCTCTAAGCGCACGCCGGCCAAGCGCGGACCGGTGCGTCGCGGCCGCCGTCTGTTCGCGCACGATCGGCGGCTCGGGTTCCGCTATGTGGCCGGAGCGGACGAGGCGGGACGCGGATGCCTCGCCGGCCCGCTCGTCGCTGCCGCCGTGCTCTTCGACCTCGAGCGTCTGCGCCCGTCCGACGTCCGCACGCTGGGTGCGCTCAACGACTCCAAGCAGCACACGCCCGAGGGGCGCGCCGAGCTTCTGCCGCGGGTGCTGCGCATCGCGACCCGCGTTCACGTCGTCTCCCGCTGCGCGCGCGGGATCGACGACCGCGGCTTGCATCGCACGAACCTCGCCGCGCTCCGCGACGCGCTGCGCGGGGTCGCGGTCGCGGACTGCATCTGCCTCAGCGATGGGTTCCCGCTCGGCCCCGATCTCGGCTACGAGAGCCGGGCGATCGTCGACGGCGACGCGACGAGTGCCGCCATCGCCGCGGCGTCCATCGTGGCGAAGGTCACGCGCGACCGCTTCATGCATCGTGCCGAGGAACGGCATCCGGGGTGGGGCTTCCGCGAGCACGTGGGCTATTCCACGCCCGAGCACCGTGAGGCGATCATGCGCCTCGGCGTCTCGCCCTTGCATCGGCTCTCGTTCCAGTCGGCGGCCTACCAGCAGCTCACGCTCTAGCGGGCGGCCCGCTAGCGGGTGACGGTGAGCAGCTCGGGCCCGATGGCCGAGCTTGCCGTGGAGCGGATGCGCAGCCCGCATCAGAACGCCCCCTCGAGATGGTCGAGCCGTACGAGCCGGCCCGCCGCGTCGATCACCACGCCGATGGCGTCGAAGCGCAGCGTCGACGGTCGCGGCCGATCGTCGGTGTCGTGCAGCCAGGCGCGCGCCATCCGTCGGACCTGCCGGCGCTTGCGCTCGTCCAGCGTGTCCCACGGCGTCCCCGACCCGGACCGGCGGGTCTTGACCTCCACGAAGACCAGCACGCCGTCCCCGTAGGCGATGAGGTCGATCTCACCGAACCGCGTGCGGTAGTTGCGGGCGACGATCGTGAGCCCGCGGCGCGCGAGATGCGCGGCCGCGTGGTCCTCGCCGATGCGGCCGAGACGGTGGCGGAGGTCCGCAGACATGGCCGGCGACCGTACGCCTTCGCCTGTGACAGATCAGCACCTATGTGTTCCAATTTGCCACATCGCTGTCACGGCTTCCACGGTCACCGTCACCGTCACGAAGTCGCTGCACGACTGTGACGAAGTTGGCACGATCACGTGCTGACACGTGACATGGCTCGGCGTACCGTCGCCGATCGTGCTTGCCCGTGTCACCACCTTCTCGATCCATGGTCTCGACGTGCGCCCGGTGACCGTCGAGGTCGACATCCGCCGCGGACTGCCCGCCTTCACCATCGTCGGCCTCGGAGACACCGCCATCCGCGAGGCGCGCGAGCGCGTGCGCACGGCGCTGCAGAACTCAGGCTTCGAGTTCCCGTTCTCGCGCATCGTCGCCAACCTCGCTCCGGCGCACCTGCGCAAGGGCGGCTCCGGGTTCGACCTGGCCATCGCCTGCGGCGTGCTCGCGGCCAGCGGCCAGGTGCCGCTGGTGTCGCTGCAGCGTCGTGCGGTGTTCGGCGAGCTCTCGCTCACCGGCGCGCTCCGTCCCTGTCACGGCACGCTCGCGGTGGCCGAAGGGGCCCGCGCCGCCGGGCTCGAAGGTCTGCTGGTCGCCCGCGAGACCGCCGCCGAAGCGGCTCTCATCGAAGACCTCGAGATCGCGGCCGTGAACACCCTGCGCGACGTGGTCGACGTGCTCGAAGGTAAGGCCGGGCCGCCCGTGTCGAGCCATCCGGCCGGCGCCGCGCCACCGCTGGCCCCGGCCGCGGACCTCGCGGACGTCCGCGGGCCTGTGGCGCCGATCGCCGCCCTGCGGATCGCCGCAGCCGGCGGGCACAACCTGCTGCTGCGCGGCGCACCCGGCACGGGCAAGACGATGCTCGCTCGGCGGCTTCCGGGCATCCTGCCTCCGCTCACGCGCCAGGAGGCCATCGACGTGACGCGGATTCACTCCGTCGCTGGCCTGCATCGCGGTGGACGCCTCGTCGAGCACCGGCCGTTCCGCTCGCCGCACCACACGATCTCGGCGTCCGGGCTCGTCGGCGGCGGCTCCCGTCCGGCTCCAGGGGAGGCGAGCCTGGCCCACCATGGCGTCCTCTTCCTCGACGAGCTCAGCGAGTTCACGCGCAGCGCGCTCGAAGCGCTGCGCCAGCCTCTCGAAGACGGTCGCGTCGCGATCGTCCGCGGCCAGCACACCGCGGTCTTCCCGACTCGCTTCGCGCTCGTCGCGGCGACGAACCCCTGTCCGTGCGGCTTCGGCGCCGGCTCGGCCCGCTGCCGTTGCACCGACGCCGATCACAGCCGCCATGCGCGCCGGTTGAGCGGCCCCCTCATCGATCGCCTGGACCTCGTGGTCGACGTGGAGAAGCCGGACGCTCCATCGTTCGCCGGCCCGCCGGCCACCGACTCGGCCACGGTGCGTGAGCAGGTGAGCGAGGCGCGCGAGCGCCAGGCGGCGCGGCTGGCCGGGACAGGCGTGGCGTGCAACGCGCACATGGACTCGGCGCTCGTGCGCCGGTACGCGCGGCTCGTGGCCGGCGCGGGACGTGTCCTCGATGCCGCCTACAACGACGGCCGACTCAGCCCACGCGGCCGCGATCGGGTGCTCAAGGTGGCGCTGACGCTTGCGGACCTCGAAGGACGCGGCGAGATCACCCCCGACACGATGCATTTCGCGATCTCCCTGCGCGGCGAGACGCAGGCTGAGGAGGGAGCGGCGTGAATGCGACCAACACCGCTGCGGACGGCGGGCTGCGACCAGGTCGGGTGCCGCCGCGCCGGCGCGGCGGCGTCCCGACGGCCGTCGGCACCGAGCCGCTGCCGTGCGCGCCGTGCTTGCGCCGGGCGTGGCTGCTGGGCGAGCTGTCCGGACGGATCGAGCTCGCGCGCCGTGCGGGGACGAGCCGCCTCAAGCTCCTGCTGGCGCTCGACGACGGCGAGCTCATGCGGGCCGTCGGTGCCTCGGCGGCCGTGGCCAAGCGCTACGACGACTACGACCCGGTTCAGGCGCACGAGGCCGCCGCGCGCGCCTGCCTGTCCGTCGTCTGCTCTCACGACTCCCGCTATCCCGCGGTGCTGCGCGAGATGCCCGATGCCCCGGCCGTCCTGCACGTGGCGGGATCGATCGACCGCTTCGTCGAGCTCACCGCCCAAGAGCAGCCAGCCGTCGCGGTGGTCGGGGCCCGCCAGGCGTCCGCGTACGGCCTGGAAGTGGCGCGAGGGCTTGGCCGCGGCCTCGCCTCGGCGGACGTGACCGTCGTCAGCGGGCTCGCGCTTGGGATCGACTCGTCTGCGCACGTCGGCGCGCTGGACGTCGGTGGGCCCACGATGGCGATCCTGGGCGGGGGCGCCGAGCGCCCGTACCCGGCGAGCAAGCGACGGGTGTACGAGGCCATCCGCGAGACGGGCTGCGTGGTGAGCGAGATGCCACCCGGCGCGGGCGTCCAGCGCTGGTGCTTTCCGGCGCGCAACCGCCTCATCGCCGCGCTGGCGCGCCTCACGGTGGTGGTGGAGGGCGCCGAGCGGTCGGGGTCGTTGATCACGGCGGAGTTCGCCCACGAGCTCGGTCGCGAGGTCGGTGCCGTGCCTGGGCAGGTGACGTCTCCGCTTGCGCGCGGACCGAACGCGCTGCTGGCCGACGGCGCCCATGTGATCCGAGGCCCGGAGGATGCGCTGGACCTGGCCTGTGGCGTCGGTGCGTGGCGGCGGTGGCGCGGCGTGGCGCCCGTGCCCGAGCGGCTGCGCGCGCTGCATGGCGCCGTCGCGGCCGGCGCGCAGACTCCCGAGCTGCTGACACGGCACGGGTTCAGTGCGGCCGAGGCGTTCACCGGCCTCGCGGAGCTCGAGCAGCTCGGCCACGTGCGTCGCGGCACCGGCGGGCGGTACGTGGCGACCCTGCCGCCTCGCCACGCCACGGCGCAGGAGCGCCCGTAGTCTGGATGCGCACATGACGATTCCCTGCGTCCTCTCCATCGCCGGATCCGACTCGGGTGGCGGCGCCGGCATCCAGGCGGATCTCAAGGCGTTCGCCCGCGCCGGGGTCCATGGCATGACCGCCATCACGGCGATCACCGCGCAGAACACCGTCGAGGTGCGAGCCGTGGAGGCGGTCTCACCGGCGATGATCAAAGCGCAGGTCGCCGCGGTGGCCGACGACCTGGGCGTCGACGCGGTGAAGATCGGCATGCTCGGCACGGTCTTGACCATCGAGGCGGTCGCCGAGGCGCTCGGGTCCCTGGCGCCGGACACGCCGATCGTGCTGGACCCGGTGATGGTGGCCGAGTCGGGCGGGCGGCTGCTCGACGTCGATGCCGAGCAGTCGCTGCGCGAGCGCGTGGTTCCGCTGGTGACGGTCGTGACGCCGAATGTTCCGGAGGCCCGGGTGCTCGCCGGCGTCGCGGACGACGTCCCGCTCGAGGAGGTCGCGCGGCGCATCCACGCCCTGGGTCCGCACGCCGTGATCGTCACCGGCGGACACCGTGAGGAGGCGGTCGACCTGCTGTACGGCGGCACCGGCTTCGAGAGCATCGCGGGCGAGCGCTTCACCGCGGGCGCCGCGCATGGCTCGGGGTGCACCCACTCGGCCACGCTCGCGGCGGAGCTCGCGAAGGGTGCGTCGCTGCTCGACGCGGCCAGGGTGGCGCGTGAGGTCGCCGGCGCGGCGGTCCGCGACGGGCTGCGCGAGCTCGGGGCGGGTCCGGGGCCCGTCAACGTGCTGGGGCTGCGAGCGTGAGATCCGGTTCCGGTAGCTGCGCCCGGCGTACGGTTGTGGGCGCAACCCTTTGACATAATCGCGCGAGGGATGAAGCTGCTGCGCATGAAGCCTGGGCATGGCGAGGTGCTCCTCGCGGAGGGGGACGTCGACGTGCCCGAGCAGGAGCGCGAGCTCATCGAGGCGTTCCGCGAGCAGCTCGAGCACGGCATGTGGGCCGCGGTGCCCACCTCGCGCACCGGCGGACGCCGCCAGGCGCGGATGGTCCGGTCGTTCGGGGAGGTCCCGCGCGACGCCGAGCGCGTGATCTTCTTCCCGAAGGCAGCCGGGGGCGCATGATGCTGCTCGCCCTGAGCGCCACCGCGATCGTCGTCGTGGCCCTGCTGTGGAGGTGTGCTGGCCGACGATCTCCGAGGCGATCGACCGGCATCGGCGCGCCGCGCGCGTGCCGACGTTCGACTACGACCCTGGCCGGGAGCGGCGCGCCGAGCAGCGAGCGCGCGAGCTGCTGCGATCGTGCGTCAACGACGAGGAGTGGGAGATGTACCGCGACCTCGGCTTCATCCGCGTGTGGGGCGCGATGGCCGACGGGCCGGAACGCGGCGCCGCGCGCGAAGGCCTCGCGGGCGCGCCGTACGCGTACCTGATCTACCCGCACAAGCCGGTCGTGGCCTACCTGCCCCAGACGCGCCGGCTGCTGAACGAGTACTGCGTCGTGTTCCCCGACGAGTCGCGCCCGTACGGCTCGGCCCGGCTGCCGGACTCCGACGACGTCCTCGCGAAGTGGATGGCGCTGACCGGCGACGAGGAGCGCCTGATCGCGCAGGCCAACATGCACCTGCCCGGTCGCCAGGTGGATCCGCAGCAGGTCAAGCGCGACCTCTGGCGGCTGTCGGAGTGGGAGCGCCAGCGCGCCGCCCGCGAGCGGCGGACCGGCTACGGCCGGGTCTCCGCACCGTGAGCACCCAGCGGTAGTGTTCCCGAGGCCGTGAGCTCCTCCCGAAACGGCCTCGACCTCAAGCACCGCTCCCGTGCCCTGACCGAGGGTCCCGAGCGGGCGCCCGCCCGCGCGTACCTCAAGGGCATCGGCTACGACGACGAGGCGCTGTCCAAGCCGATCGTCGGTGTCGCCTCGACCTGGATCGAGGCGATGCCCTGCAACTTCCACCTGCGCGCGCTCGCGGCGAAAGTCAAGGAGGGCATCCGCGCGGCCGGCGGCACGCCGATGGAGTTCAACACCATCGCGATCTCCGACGGCATCACGATGGGCACGTCGGGCATGAAGACCAGCCTGGTGAGCCGCGAGGTGATCGCCGACTCGATCGAGCTGACCAGCCGCGGTTACCTGTTCGACGCAGTCATCGCGCTCAGCGGGTGCGACAAGACGATCCCGGGGACGGTCATGGCCCTCGCGCGGCTCGACGTGCCGAGCGTCATGTTCTACGGCGGCTCGATCTCGCCCGGCCGCTTCCAGGGCCACGACGTCACGATCATCGACGTCTTCGAGGCCGTCGGCGCCCATGCGGCCGGCAAGATGTCCGATGCCGAGCTGTCCGAGCTCGAGTCGGTGGCGAGTCCAGGCGTGGGTGCGTGCGGCGGCCAGTTCACCGCCAACACGATGGCGATGGCCTTCGAGATGATGGGGATCAGCCCGATGGGCCCGTCGGCGGTGCCGGCGCAGGAGCCGAACAAGGGCGAGGCGGCGTTCGCGACCGGCCGGCTCGTCATGGAGGTCCTGCGCGCCGGGCTGCGGCCTCGTGACCTGATCACACGCGACTCGCTCGAGAACGCCATCGCCGCGGTGACCGCCAGCGGCGGGTCGACGAACGCCGTGCTGCATCTGCTCGCGGTCGCGACTGAGATGGGCATCGAGCTCGACATCGACGACTTCGACCGCATCTCCGAGCGCACGCCGCACATCTGCGACCTGAGCCCGGGCGGGCAGTACACCGCGGTGGACATGTACCACGCCGGCGGCACCGCGCTGCTGGCCCAGCGGCTCAAGGAGCTCGGCGTCTTGCACGCCGACGCACCGACCGTGCTGGGCAAGACGGTGGGCCAGCTCGCCGACGAGGCGGTCGAGACTCCCGGCCAGAAAGTGGTGCTCGCGCTCGACGCCGAGCCGCTGAGCGCGACCGGCGGTCTGGCGATCCTGCGCGGCAACCTCGCGCCCGAAGGCGCGGTCGTCAAGCTCGCCGGTCATCATCGCCGCCACCACACCGGTCCCGCGCGAGTGTTCGAGGGCGAGCAGGCCGCCATGGACGCCGTCACCCACGGACACATCCAGCCCGGCGACGTCGTCGTCATTCGCAACGAGGGCCCGGTCGGCGGGCCCGGCATGCGCGAGATGCTCGCGGTCACCGCCGCGATCAACGGCGCTGGCCTGGGCGAGCATGTGGCGCTGATGACCGACGGGCGCTTCTCCGGCGCGACGCACGGCTTCACCGTCGGACACGTCGCCCCTGAGGCGGCGCGTGGCGGACCGATCGCGGCCGTCCGCGAAGGCGACCAGATCACGATCGACGTCGAGCGTCGTCGCATCGACGTCGACCTCTCCGACGAGCAGATCGCCGCGCGCGTCGCGGCCTACGACGCCCCGGTGAGCCCGGACAGCACGGGCGTCCTCGCGAAGTACGCGGCGCTCGTGTCGAGCGCGAGCACCGGCGCGGTGACCCGCGTCGACCGCGCGCCGGCCCCCGCCTGAGCGGGTGGGCGCCGGTCGACCAGGGCTGCCTCGGCGGCTGGGCGCGACACGAGGTGGCTTCGCGGTGTCCAGGCGCGGATGGCCCTGGGAGGGGCATGGGGAATCGCTCTCGAGTGTGGTTAGCGGGTGGATAGCGATTTGCTAGCCACGGCTAACCACACTCGGAAAGAGGGTGTGAGACCGGCGAGATTGCTTACACCGCCCCGGCGGCGCAGGCCCGCCGACGCAGCCGCTCGCCAGGCGACCCGGCGGCGGAGGTCTCGTCGACCTCCTCGCCCGGCGGCTCGGCCAGGAAGTCGAGCAGCAGCTCGATGAAGCGCTCCGGGCGCTCGAGCGACGACATGGCCCGTGTCGTCCCACACGACCTTGCGCGAGTCGGGGATCAACTGCGCGAACGCCGCCATCGGCGTCGCGGACGGGGACGAGGTGGTCCTGGCGACCCCACACGATCAGCGTCGGGCAGGCGATCTCCGCTGGCCGGTGGATCGGGTGAGTCGCTGAGGGCGTCCAGCGCGTCGAGGAACCCCGGCGTCCCCGTGCCCGTGATCTGCTCGTAGGCCAAGGGCGCCGACAGCTGCTCGGGGTGACGCACCACGAGCCCCATCGCCGCTCGCCGCAGCCGCGCCCGCCGCGACAGCGCCCCCGCCCGCGCCAGCACGAGGCCGCTGAGGTAGGTGCTCATCGCCTCCACCCGATGGAGCGCGTGCAGGACGGAGTCGAGGCGCGTGTCGGCCGCCGAGATGCCCGCCGCCGACACGAGCACGAGCCGCTCGACCCGGGCCGGGGCCTGGATCGCCAGCTCCGCCCCGATGAAGCCGCCCATCGAGTTGCCGACCACCGTCGCGGCCGAGATCGACAGGTCGGCGCACAGCGCGTCCACCCACCGCCCGTAGCCGGCAATCGAGATCTTCTCCCGCGGCATCTCCGAGTGCCCGAACCCGGGCAGGTCGACCGCCACGGCGCGGTAGCCGGCGTCGGCTACGGCCGGCAGGTTCGGGAGCCAGTTGCGCCACGAGCCGCCGAGCCCGTGCACGAACAGCACCGGCCGGCCGCCGGACGGGCCGATCTCCACGACGTTGGCCCAGCGGTCGCTCACCCGCGCCCAGCGCTGGTGCGCGCGCCGATCAGTGCCGAGGCTGCCAAACGGCGACCTAGGATATGAGACGCGGTGCGCATCGCCATCGACATCGACTCCACCCTGCACCACTACTGGGACGTGCTCTCCGGCGCCGCCCGCCGGCGCTTCGGCATCGACCTGCCCTACGCGGAGCAGTTCGACTGGGGGATCACGCGCCTGAAGCCCAAGCAGCTCGAGGTGTGCATCGCCGAGACGCACACCGACGCCGCGATCCTCGCCGCCACGCCGTATCCGGGCGCGGTGGAGGCGGTGACCCGCTGGCACGACGCCGGGCACTTCATCCACGTCACCAGCCACCGCCACCAGGAGACCCACGACGCGACGGAGGCGTGGCTGCGCAAGATCGGCCTGCCGTTCGACGAGCTGTACTGCTCGTTCGACAAGGTCGCGCGCTGCAGCGAGATCGGCATCGACGTGCTGGTCGACGACTCGCCGGTGAACATCGTCCGCGCGATCGACGCCGACATCGTCGCGGCGACCCTGCGCCACCCGTGGAACATCGACGTCTGCGAGGAGGAGGACGTCGTCTGTGCCGACGACTGGCCCGGGCTGGAGCGGGCGCTCGAGCCGGTGCTCAGCGCCGCGGCTCGGGGATAGCGAGCCGGATGACCGAGCCGACCGCGACCGCGCCCGGCGGCGATCTGGAGCCCGCCGCCCGCCGCGACCTGCTGCCCGCGCTTCGAGGCGGGCGGCGCTCGTGGCTGGGGGCTGCTCCGGGCGCGTCGAGGGTTCGATCAGACGATCTACGAGTTCTACTACCGGGTCTGGCTTCGCTGCGAGGTCGAGGGCATCGAGAACGTGCCCGCGCGGGACGGCGCGCTTTTGGTCTCCAACCACGCCGGCGCCCTGCCGCCGGACGCCGCAATGATCGCCAAGGCCATCAAGGAGGAGCACCCGCAACCGCGGCTCGTCCGGCCGCTCGTGGAGAACTTCTTCAAGGGCTATCCGGGTTCAGCATGCTGCTGCCCAAGATCGGGCGGTGCCCGCCCATCCGGCCAACGTCCAGCGCCTACTCGCCGACGAGGGCCAGCTCGTGCTCGTCTTCCCGGAGGGCCGCAAGGGCTCCGAGAAGCTCTACAAGGACCGCTACCGCCTGCGCCGCTTCGGCCGCGGCGGTTTCGTCGCGTCCGCGATGCGCGCGCGGGCGCCGATCGTCCCGATCGCGCTCGTCGGCGCCGAGGAGTCCCAGCCGATCTTCGCCCACCTCGGCCTGTTGCAGAAGCTCACGCGCCTGATCTACTTCCCGATCACCCCGACGTTCCCGTGGCTCGGGCCGCTCGCGCTCGCCGCGTACCTGCCGGCGAAGTTCAAGATCCGCTTCCTCGAGCCGGTGCGCACCGATGACATGGGCGCGGCGCCGTGGGAGGACGAGGGCCTGGTCCAGGAGGTCGCCCAGGAGATCCGCGCCCGCATCCAGGAGGAGCTCATCGACATGCTCGGCCGGCGCCGCAGCGTCTGGCTGGGGTGACGGCCATGGCGAGCCGCCGCGTCCTCATCACGGGCCTGAGCACCTACTGGGGCGGGCGGCTGGCCCAGACCCTGGAGGACGACGACGAGGTCGAGGCGATCATCGGCATCGACCGCACGCCGCCGAAGGTCGAGCTCGACCGCACCGAGTTCGTCCAGGTCGCCGACCACCACACGCTCATCCGCCGCATCGTCCAGGGGGCCGAGATCGACACCGTCGTCGACACCCGCCTCGTCGTCGACTCGACCCTGACCTCGCCACGCAAGGCCCACGAGAACAACGTCATCGGCACGATGAACATCCTCGCCGCGTGCGGCGGGGCGGACACGACCGTGCGAAAGGTCGTCTTTCGCTCGTCGGCCGACTACTATGGCTGCGAGCAGGACGACCCCGGGTTCTTCACCGAGGACATGCGCCGCCCGCACCCGGCGCGCACGCCGATCGAGCGCGACATCGTCGACGCCGAGCGCGCCGTCGGCGACTTCGCGGCCCGGCACAAAGACACCGTCGTCACCGTCCTGCGCTTCGCTCACGGCCTCGGCCCCGACCTGCGCACGTCCTACAGCCGCCTGCTCGGCCTCCCGGCGGTGCCGGCGATCCTCGGCTTCGACCCGCGCTGGCAGTTCGTCCACGAGGACGACATCGCCGGCGCGCTCGCCCACGCCGTGGCGCACGAGCTGCCGGGGATCTACAACGTCGCCGCCGACGGGGTGCTCGCGCTGTCGGAGGTCGCCGGGCTGCTGGGCAAGCCGCTGCTGCCGGTGCTGCCGCCCTGGGGGACGGGCCCGGCGGTGGCGGTCGCGCGCCGGCTCGGCGTCACGCTGGCGCCGGAGATGCTCAACCACCTGCGCTTCGGCCAGGGCCTCGACAACCGCCGCTTGAAGGCCACCGGCTACCGCCTGCGCCACACCACCCGCGAGACGATCGAGAAGCTGCGCGCGTACCAGCGCGTCGATCCGCTGCTGCGCGACCGCTCCGGCCAGTACCGCTACGAGCGCGAGGTCGAGGAGTTCCTGCGCCGCAGCCCGAGCGTGCGCCGCGACGAGTCGGCCGGCGCCAACTGAGGCAGGATCCGGTGAAGATGCGGTTGCATACCTTTCGTTAGCAAGTCACTTTGCCTATCCTGACCATCGGATGCGCCGCCCGCTTCTGATCGCCGCCGTCGCGATGCTGGCCGTCGTCGTCGGTCTCGGCGTGGCCGTGGTCGTGCTCGACAACCGCGCCGAGGGCAAGATCGCCGACGGGGTGAAGGTCGGCGACGTCGACGTCGGCGGGCTCACCGCCGCGCAAGCCACGGCGAAGGTGCGCCAGCAGCTGCTGGCGCCGCTCGACGATCCGGTCGTCGTCCGCTACAACGGCGAGCGCTGGAAGCTCACCGCGGCCAAGGCGCAGATCCAGGCCGACGTCGACGGGATGGTGGCCGGCGCGCTGAAGCGCAGCGAGCAGGGCAATGCGCTCCAGCGCGCCTGGCGTGTGGCCACCGGCGGCGAGATCGCGGCGACGATCCCGGCCGAGGTCACCTACTCCAAGGCCGCGGTCAGGCGGCTCGTCAGGCGCGTGGCCGACGACGTCCACCGTGATCCCAAGGACGCCAGCCTCACGTTCGCGACCACGAGCCCGGCGAGGTCAAGGGTCATGACGGCGTCGCGCTCAAGGCCGCGGTCCTGCGCCGCAAGATCAACCAGTCGATCACCACGCCGGGCGCCGACCGCACGCTCAAGGCCACGATGAAGCGGATCGCGCCCGAGGTCACCACCGACGAGCTGGCGGAGAAGTACCCGGTCGTCCTCACCGTCCAGCGCGGCGCGTTCAAGCTGCGGCTGTTCAAGAACCTCAAGCTCGTCAAGACCTACGACGTGCGCGTGGGCCAGCAGGGACTGAGACGCCCGCCGGCCTCTACCACATCCAGAACGGCCGTGGACCCGGCCTGGAACGTGCCGAACTCGCCGTGGACCGGCAGCCTCGCGGGTCAGGTCATCCCGGGCGGTGCGGCGAACAACCCGCTCAAGGCACGCTGGATGGGCATCTTCGACGGCGCCGGCATCCACGGGATCGACCCCAGCGCGTACGGCACGATCGGCACCGCGGCCTCGCACGGCTGCGTCGGGATGCGCATCCCCGACGTCGAGGAGCTCTACGACCAGGTCCCGGTCGGCGCGCCGATCTACATCGACTGAACGCCGATCTCGTCCGGCGTCACTTCCTCCCAGCCGCGCTCGGCGAGCAGGGCATGGTGGGGCGTGTGGCGAAAGACCAGGCTTCCGATGAAGATGCCCTTCTCCCGGCGGCGCATGACCGCGTACCAGAGCGTCGTGGCCTCGTGCGTGCCCTGGATGCGGTGCCACGGCCGCGGCGCCTCGCCGTCCGGCGTGGCGACACCCGCCGCCATGAGCTGCTTCTGCGTCGCGACCCGGCCGCGCTGAGTGTCGATGAAGAAGACCGCCATCCCCCCAGAACCTAGCGACGCCTGGATCGCGGTCCTCGAGCGCTTCGCCGCCGACCTGCGCCGCCGGGGCGCCGCCGAGCGCACCCGCCACGAGTACGCCACGGACCTGCGGCAGTTCGCGAGCTGGGCGACCGCGAGCGCTCTCGAACCGCAGGCCGTCACGCCGCGGGTCCTGCGCCGCTACGCCGCGTCCCTGTCCGAGCGCGGCCACGCGCCGACGACGATCGCCCGCAAGCTCGCCGCCCTGCGCACGTTCTTTCGCACGCTGCGCGAGCACGGCGATCTGGCCCAGAACCCGGCGGACCTCGTCTCGTCGCCGAAGCGGCCGTCGAAGCTGCCGCGCGTGCTCAAGGCCGACGAGATCGCCCGTCTGCTGGACCGCATCCCCACCTCGACGCCGCTGGAGCTGCGCGACCGGGCCATGTTCGAGCTGGCCTACGCCAGCGGCCTGCGCGCCGAGGAGCTCGTCAACCTGGACGTCGAGTCGGTGCGCTTCGACGCCGAGGAGCTGCGCGTCGAGGGCAAGGGCGCCAAGACCCGCATCGTCCCCGCCGGCGAAGCCGCGCTGCGCGCGGTGACCCGCTACCTCGAGCGCGGGCGCCCGGTGCTGGCCGCCGATCCGGCGCAGCCGGCGCTGCTGCTGTCGAAGTCGGGCCGGCGCCTGTCGACGTCCGACGTGCGCCGCCGGCTGCGGGTCTGGACCCGGCTCGTCGGCCTCCAGGGCGGCGTCTCGCCGCACGCGCTGCGCCACTCGTTCGCCACCCACCTGCTCGACGGCGGCGCCGACCTGCGGGCGATCCAGGAGCTTCTGGGGCATGCCTCGATCAGTACGACCCAGATCTACACTCGGGTAGAGTCCGCCCGGTTGAGGAGCGCGTACGCCCGAAGCCACCCCAGGGCGTAGCGCGTCCTCGGGAGGCAAGCGATCCTGGAGGCCAACGTCAAAGCGATCGAGCTGCGTGAGCTGTGGCGCCGCTACAAGCAGCAGGGCGACGCCCGGAGCGCGGCGAGGGGCTGGTGGTCGCCTATTCGCCGCTGGTCAAGTACGTCTCCGGACGCATGGCCTCCGGCCTGCCCGCCCACGTGGAGGAGGCCGACCTCATCTCCTACGGCCTCGTCGGGCTGATCTCGGCGATCGAGCGCTTCGACATCGAGCGCGAGATCAAGTTCGAGACGTACGCGATCACCCGCATCAAGGGCGCCATCATCGACGAGCTGCGCTCGCTGGACTGGGTGCCGCGCTCGGTGCGTGCGCGGGCGCGCGAGATCGAGAAGGCCAACTCGAAGCTCGAGCACCGGCTGCAGCGGGCGCCGACCGACGAGGAGATGGCCGCGGAGCTCGACATCAGCGTCGACGAGTTCCAGGAGTCGCTGCAGCAGATCTCGACGTCGACGGTGGCCGCGCTCGACGAGCTGTGGACGGTCTCCGACGCCAGCGGCGACCAGGTGTCGCTGCTCGACACGCTCCAGGACCCCGACGCGCCGGACCCGGCGACGGTCGTCGACGCCACCGAGCTCAAGGACCGGGTCGCCGACGCGATCGCGCGCCTGCCGGAGCGCGAGAAGCTCGTCGTGGCCCTCTACTACTACGAGAACCTGACCCTGCGCGAGATCGGCGAGGTGCTCGGCGTCACCGAGTCGCGCATCTCCCAGCTGCACACCAAGGCGGTGCTGCGGCTGCGCTCACGGCTCGCCGCCGAGACCGAGGGCTAACGGCCGCATCCGGCGGCGGACGAGCCGCCCGCTCTCGTAGATCAGCAGCGCGACCGCCACCGGGACCGTCGCCGGGAGCGTGTCGAGGACGAGGAACAGGGTGTCGAACGCGACGGCGAGGACGAAGACGAGCACCGCACCGACGCACTGGGTGCGCCGGGACGCCTCGGCCGCCAGCACCGCGCCGAGCACGGCGGCCAGGAACAGGTCGCCGTAGCCCATGCTCGCCGGGTCGATGATCGCCACTTGCAGGCGCGGCAGCTCCGCCGCCGGCTTGGCCGCGACGAGCGTCGAGTTCGGCTGCTGGAGCTGCTGGGAGAGGATGAGCACGGCGTCGGCGATCGCCATCGCCACGATCCCGAGCTTCAGCAGCAGCGCGGGCGCGACCCCGCGCAGCAGCCGCGCCAGCGTCACGCACGACAGCGCGGTCAGGGCCAGCGCGGACAGGTGGCCGCCCAGCTCGCCCGACCAGATCCACGCCGCGGCGGCAAGCGGCACGACCGCGATCGCGTAGCCGGGCCGGGCGTGGTGCATCGCCCAGCCCAGCGCGACCGCGGCCAGCGGCGGGCACGCGACCAGCGCCAGCCACGTCAGCCCGTCGGCCAGCCCGGGCAGCGCCGTGATGCCGAACACCACGGCGATGATCGACGCCGGTGGGATCAGCGCCCACCAGCGGCCGGCGAAGCGGCGCAGCACACGCGGCAGCCCAGCCGCGGGCAGCGCGACCAGCGCGCCCTGCACGGCATCCAGAGCGACGATCGAGGGGTTCCAGGGCAGGTCCATAGGGGGTAGGGTCCGTCGCTCATTCGCGAGGACAGGAGCGTAGGGATGCACAAGCGTGCTGACCGCATTCGCAATGTCGCCCTAGTCGGCCACCGAGGCAGTGGCAAGACCTCTCTGCACGAGGCCCTGCTGTTCCAGGCGGGTGCCACCAACCGCCTTGGCTCGGTGGCCGACGGGACGACGGTGTCGGACGCCGACGCCGACGAGCAGGCCCGCGGGATGTCGATCGGCGCGGCGCTGAGCTCGTTCGAGTGGCAAGACCGCAAGATCAACCTCATCGACACCCCGGGCGACCCCTCGTTCGTGGCCGACGCGCTCGGCGCCCTGCGCGTCTGCGAGTCGGCGGTGTTCGTCATCAACGCGGTCATGGGCGTCGAGGTCTCCACGACCCGCCTGTGGCGGCGCGCCGGGGAGCTCGACATCGCCCGCCTCGTCTTCGTGAACATGCTCGATCGCGAGCGGGCCGACTTCTTCCGCACGCTCGAGTCGCTGAAGGCCGCGTTCGGCCCGCACGTCGTCGCCACCGAGATCCCCATCGGCCGCGAGCACGACGTCCGGGGCATCATCGACCTCGTCGACATGAAGGCCTACGAGTACTCCGACGACGGCCGCGACAACTGCACCGAGATCCCGGTGCCCGACGACCTCATGGCGCAGGCCGAGGAATACCGCGAGAAGCTCATGGACGAGGTCGCCGAGGTCTCCGAGCCGCTCATGGAGCGCTACCTCGAGGGCGAGGAGATCTCCCACGAGGAGATCGTCACCGCGCTCAAGGACGGCACCAACCACGGCGACATCTTCCCGGTCACCTGCGGCGTCGCCACTCGCAACCTGGCCACCAACCGGCTGCTCGACGCGATCGTCGAGGACCTGCCGAGCCCGGTCAAGCACGGCGGCCTCGAAGTGGGAGAGATGACGCTCGAGCCCTCCGAGGACGCCGAGCTGTTCGCCTACGTCTTCAAGACCCGCGCCGACCCGTTCGCCGGGCGCATCAACCTCTTCCGCGTCTACCAGGGCGTCCTGGCCCGCGACAGCCAGGTGCTCAACACCCGCTCGCACGGCAAGGAGCGCATCGGCCAGCTGCTCGTGTTCCGCGGCAAGGAGACCGACCACGTCGACGACTTCGGCCCGGGCGACATCGGCGCGGTGGCCAAGCTCAAGGAGACGCGCGCGGGCGACTGGCTCGCCTCGCGCGACGAGCCCGTGGAGATGCCGTCGATCCCGCTGCCCGCCCCGGTCATGGCCTTCGCGATGGAGCCGAAGTCCAAGGGCGACGAGGACAAGGTGTTCACCGCCCTGCGCCGGCTGCAGGAGGAGGACCCGACGATCGACCTGCACCGCGACGAGCAGACCGGCGAGCAGATCGTCGCCGGCCTGTCGCAGATCCATGTCGAGGTGATCGTCGACCGCCTGCGCGACCGCTTCGGCGCCGAGGTGACGCTCAAGCCGCCGCGCGTGCCCTACCAGGAGACGCTGCGCCGGCCGGCCAAGGCGCACGGCCGCCACAAGAAGCAGTCCGGCGGCCGCGGCCAGTTCGGCGACTGCCACATCGAGATCGAGCCGATTACCGATCCCACCCACCCGGGCTTCGAGTTCGAGGATCGCATCAAGGGCGGCGTGATCCCCAACAGCTTCATCCCGGCGGTGGAGAAGGGCGTGCGCGAGGCGATGCGGCACGGTCCCGTGGCCGGCTTCCCGGTCAAGGGGGTGCGGGTGCGGCTCGTCGACGGCTCCTACCACTCGGTCGACTCGTCGGAGATGGCGTTCAAGCTGGCCGGCTCGATCGCCATGAAGGAGGCGATGGCCAACGCCGACGCGGCACTGCTCGAGCCGATCATGCTCGTGACGGTCTCGGTGCCCGAGGACTCGGTCGGCGACGTGATCGGCGACCTGAACTCGCGGCGCGGGCGGCCGCAGGGCATGGAGCCGGCCGGCGGCATGACCGAGATCAAGGCCGAGGTGCCGATGGCCGAGATGCTCAGCTACGCGCCGGATCTGCGCTCGCTGACCGGCGGCCAGGGCGACTACACGATGGAGTTCCTGCGCTACGAGGAGGTGCCGGCGCACCTGGCCCAGAAGGTCGTCCAGCAGACGGCCGAGGAGGCGGTGACGGCCTAGCGGCCCGTCCCGCAACCACTAGCGCGGCCTATCGCGGGCCAGCGGCGCGTTGGTACCCTCGGCCCGCGTATGACCCCCAAGCAGATCGCCACCAACCAGGCTCAGATCTCCTGCGACGTGTGCGGGCGCACGCTGCTGCGCGGCGAGCAGTCCGACATCTTCCTGCACGGCGGCGAGCGGCGCACCGTGTGCGAGCTGTGCACGCAGCGGGCCGCGAACGAGGGCTGGATCCGGGAGGCGTTCGCCGACGACCTGCCCGTCCGCGCCCGCGGCCGGCGCGAGCGCGGGTCGCTGTTCGGGCGCTTCGGCCGCCGCCGGGCCGCGCAGAACGGCGGCGACGGGCTGCGCCGGGGTCCGCGCGCGGCGGCCGACGAGCCGCTCGAGGCGCCCGTGCTGCCCTACGGCGACGAGCACGACCCGACGTACGTGGCCGAGGTGGCCCCGGCGCCCGCGCCCCCGCCGCGCGTCGAGCCGGCGCTCGAGATGCCGCGCGAGCGCCACGTCCATGCGGTGCCGACGAACGCGGACATGAAGCGGGCGCGCGCGGTCGAGGTCTTCAACGTGTCGGCGCACCCGCGCACGGTCGCCGGCGTGGCGCGGTCGCTCGGCGCGCCGTTCATCGTCGTGCGCCCCTCCGAGACCGAGGGCTCGATCGTCTCGATCATCGCCGGCTGGGAGCTGTGCTGGTACCGCTACGAGGTCGACCTCGCCGACGAGGCCGCCGGCGTGCGGGTGGCGGCGCAGGGCGACGAGCTGTCCGATCTCGACCCGGCCGACCAGGTCCCCAACGCCGCGGCCGACGAGCGCGGTGAGATCCGCCTCGTCGCCGGGTAGCCTCGCGAGCGCGATGATCTACTGCGTAGTGCCCGAGCCGCTGGCCGACGAGCTGTACCCGAAGCTCTCGGAGTACTACAAGGACGACCCCAACGTCACGGTCATCATCGACCGGCGTCGGGCCGAGCGGCGGTCGAGCGGCGAGGGACCCGCCGGCGAGGGGCGGCGCGAGGTGCGCGACCGGCGCCGCGCGCGCGCTCCGGGCGACTTCCCGCGCATCGACCCGGAGTAGGCGATGCGGCTCGTCGTGCACGTCGACGGCGGCGCACGCGGAAATCCCGGGCCGGCGGCCGCGGCCGCGGTGGTCTCGACCCCCGCGGGCGAGGTGCTCGACGAGGCGGCGCAGCGGCTGGGCGAGGCGACGAACAACGTCGCCGAGTACCGCGGCCTGCTGCTGGGGCTGCGCCGCGCGCGCGAGCTGGGGGCGACCGAGGTCGAGGTCGTCAACGACTCCGAGCTCGTCGCGCGCCAGGTCAGCGGTGAGTACAAGGTCAAGCACGCGGCGATGCGGTCGCTGCACGCGGAGGCGATGGCACTGCTGGACGGGTTCGACGCGTGGAGCGTGCGCTCGGTCCCGCGGGCGCAGAACGCGCGGGCGGACGCGCTGGTCAACGCGGCGTTGGACGCGGCGTGATCGGCCGAGGCCGCCGGACGTTGCTCTAGGCTGCCTCCGTGGTCAAGCTCCCCGACAGGATCACCGCCTGCCTGTTCGACCTCGACGGCGTGCTCACCGCGACCGCCAAGGTCCACATGAAGGCCTGGAAGCAGACGTTCGACGACGAGCTGCGCCGGCGCGAGGGCGACGGCTTCCGCCCGTTCGACCAGCAGGACTACAACGACTACGTCGACGGCAAGCCGCGCTACGACGGCGTGCGCTCGTTCATGGCGTCGCGCGGCGACCAGCTCTCCGACGACGAGGTCCGCGCGATCGGCGACCGCAAGAACAAGCTGGTGGTCGAGCTGATCGCGGACGGCGGCGTCGAGGTCTACCCCGGCTCCGTGCGCTTCCTCAAGGCGGTGCGCGCGGCCGGCCTGCGCACCGCGGTCGTCTCGTCGAGCGCGAACTGCCGCAGCGTCGTCGAGGCGGCGGGCATCGCCGACCTGCTCGAGGCGCGCGTCGACGGCAACACGATCGTCGCCGAGCACCTCAAGGGCAAGCCGGCGCCCGACTCGTTCCTGGCCGGCGCCCAACGGCTCGGGGTCCCCGCGGCGCAGGCGTGCGTGTTCGAGGACGCCACCGCCGGCGTCGCCGCCGGCCGCGCGGGGCACTTCGGCTACGTCGTCGGCGTCGACCGCCTTCAGGGCGACCACACCCAGGCCCTGGCCGACCACGGCGCCGACATCGTCGTCTCGGACCTCGCGGAGCTGCTGTGACGTTCGACACCACGCAGTTCCCGCCCGAGCCGTGGTCGGTGCGCGAGACCTTCCTCGACTTGCGCCTGATCGCGCAGACCGAGTCGGTCTTCGCGTTGGCCAACGGCCATCTCGGCCTGCGCGGCAACCTCGACGAGGGCGAGCCGCGCGGCCTGTCGGGCACCTACCTCAACGGCCTGTACGAGTCCTACCCGCTCGAGTACGGCGAGCGCGGGTTCGGCTTCGCCGAGGACGGCCAGGCGGTGGTCAACGTCACCGACGGCAAGCTCATCCGCCTGCTCGTCGAGGACGAGCCGTTCGACGTGCACCGCGGCCACCTCGAGCACCACGAGCGCACGCTGGACTTCCGCACCGGCGTGCTGACCCGGGACGTGCGCTGGCGCTCGGAGGCCGGCTACGCGGTCCGCGTGCGCAGCCGCCGCCTGGTCTCGTTCGTCGACCGCAGCGTGGCCGCCATCTCCTACGAGGTCGAGGCGCTGGAACGCCCGATGCGCGTCGCGCTGCAGTCCAACCTGCACGCCAACCAGGTCGACCGCCCGTCCAACGGCGACCCGCGCGCCGGCAAGGCGCTGGGCGACGTGCTCGACAGCGAGCTGCACATCGACCACGGCCTGCGCGTCGTGCTCGCCCACCGCACGAAGCGCACGAAGCTCGCCTTCGCCGCGGGCATGGAGCACGTCATCGACGCTGCCGGCGAGGTCAACACGCTGACCCAGTCCGAGCCGGATCTCGGCCGGGTGACGATGGCGGTCGAGCTGCATCCCGGCCGCCCGCTGACGCTGACCAAGCTGCTCAGCTACCACTGGTCCTCGCGCCAGACCGTCGATTGGCTGCGCGACCAGGTCGACGCCAGCCTCGAGAGCGCGGTGGCCCAGGGCTTCGACGTGCTGGCCGAGCGCCAGCGGGCGTTCCTCGACGACTACTGGGAGGGCGCCGACATCGAGCTCGACGGCGATCCCGAGATCCAGCAGGCACTGCGCTTCGCCCAGTACCACCTGGTGCAGGCGTCGGCGCGCGCGGAGGGCCGGGCCATCGCGGCCAAGGGGCTCACCGGTCCCGGCTACGACGGCCACGCGTTCTGGGACACCGAGGGCTTCGTGCTGCCGGTGCTCATCCACACGCTGCCCGAGGCCGCCCGCGAGGCGCTGCGCTGGCGCCACTGGACGCTGCCGCTGGCCTGCGAGCGGGCGCGGATGCTCGGCCTGCGAGGCGCCACGCTGCCGTGGCGGACGATCCACGGCGAGGAGTGCTCGGGCTACTGGCCGGCGGGGACCGCCGCCTTCCACGTCAACGCCGACGTCGCGTGGGCGGTCGATCGCTACGTCATCGCCACCGGCGACGACGACTTCCTGGCCGCCGAGGGGCTGGCGCTCCTCGTGCAGACCGCGCGCCTGTGGGCGCACCTCGGCCACCACGGCGCCGACGGCTGCTTCCACATCCACGGCGTCACCGGGCCCGACGAGTACTCGGCGATCGTCGACGACAACATCTACACGAACCTCATGGCGGCGCGGAACCTCCGGGCCGCGGCCGACGCGGCGACCGCCCACCGCGCCGAGGCGGCCAAGCTCGGCGTCGTCCACGAGGAGATCGAGACGTGGCGGCGGGCGGCGGAGACGATCTACATGCCGTTCGACGAGCGGCTCGGCATCCACCCCCAGGACGCGGACTTCCTCACCCACGACGAGTGGGACTTCGTGAGCACCGAGCTCGACGAGGCCTACCCGCTGCTGCTGCACTACCCGTACTTCGAGCTGTACCGCAAGCAGGTCATCAAGCAGGCGGACCTGGTGCTCGCGATGCACCTGTGCGGCGAGCACTTCACGCTCGAGCAGAAGCGGGCGGCGTTCGAGTACTACGAGACGCTGACCGTCCGCGACTCATCGCTGTCGGCCTGCACGCAGGCGGTCGTCGCGGCGGAGGTCGGCCACATCGAGCTCGCCTACGACTACCTGGCCGAGGCGGCGTTCATGGACATCCGCGACCTCGAGCACAACGTCGCCGACGGCGTCCACATGGCGTCGCTGGCCGGGGCGGTGACCGCGGCGATCGCCGGCCTCGGCGGCGTGCGCGAGATCGACTCCAAGCTGGTGTTCCGCCCGCGGCTGCCGCGCGAGCTCGAGCGCCTCGCGTTCCGCGTGACGTTCCGCGGCATGCGGCTGCGCGCCGAGGTGCGCCAGGGCGAGGCCTGCTACGAGGTGATCTCCGGCGACGCGATCACCATCGAGCACTACGGCGAGCCGGTCGAGCTCAAGGCCGGCGCCGGTCGCGTGACCCGCCCGATCCCGGAGGCCGAGCGGCTCACGCGGCCGCGCCAGCCGGCGGGCCGCGAGCCGATGAACTGGCACGAGCGCATCGCGTCGCGGCGGGGGATCAGCAGCCCGGAGCCCGCGGCCGAGGCGCACATGTGACGCGCCGGGCGGCCCGGGCGGGCGCTACTTGCGCCGGCGCCGGTACGCCGTGCGAAAGACGTTGTCCCACCACGGGGCGCTGATGCCGAACATCACCGTGTCGTCCTGGAAGTGGTGGCGCATGTGCAGCTCGCGCAGCTTGCGCCCGACCGCGCTGCGCGGCCGCGCGTGGTGCAGGTAGTAGTGCAGCTCGTCGTAGACGAGGTAGCCGGTCAGGAACGCCGCGGTGAACATGTACGCGGCGGGCAGGCCGAGCACGAGGACGAACAGCCCGAACATCAGCGCCGCCAGCGGAAGGCTGACCGCCGGCGGCATCACGAGCCGCTTGGGATCGTTGGGATGGTCGTGGTGGACGCCGTGGATGATCCAGTGCAGCCGCGCGCCCAGCCCCTCCTCGGGCTCGAAGTGGAAGACGATGCGGTGCAGCCAGTACTCGAACAGGGTCCAGAAGAGGTAGCCCCCGGCCAGGCAGGCGACGATGGCCAGCGGGCTCATCGCGACGACGCCGAGCACGAAGAGGACGATGACGATCGGCGTGAAGATGACGACCGGAACCAGGTGGTGGACGCGGGAGAGCTTGTCCATCCAGCGCCAGCGAAACATCGGTGGTGACGCGGAGAGCTGGTCGGTCCGGCTGGTGGTCGGAGCGGAGTCGGTCGTCACGTCATGGCCTCCGGAGCAAGCTTCACAGCGGTCTACATCGAATAGTAAACACCCGGAGCAACGGCCTCATTAGGGTGGCCTACGAGTCGTGGCCGCCAGCGCCGGCACGGGCCGCCGGCGGTGTGCCGGTGCGCGCTCAGGCGGTCGCCGCCGGCTCGGGCGAGGCGACCGGCGCGGGCGCGATCACGCCGCGCCACAGCGGCTTGCCGAGCACCGCCTGCACGAGCCCGATGCGGCGCTCGGCGAATCCGGCCTCGCAGTAGGCGAGGTACAGCCGCCACAGCCGCCGGAAGCGCTCGTCGTAGCCCAGCTCGGCCAGCCGGGCCACCGACCGCTCGACGTTCGCCCGCCACGAGCGCAGGGTCTCGACGTAGTGCGGCGTGAGGTCCTCGGCGTGGACGGCCCGCAGGTCCGTGCGGCGCGCGACGCAGCGGGCGATGATCTCCGGCGACGGCAGGCAGCCGTTGGGGAAGATGTAGGTGCGGATGAAGGTGCGCGACGCCTTCTCGACCGCGTAGGCGCGGTCGTCGGCCACGATCGCCTGCAGGACCATGAGGCCGTCGGGCGCCAGCAGGTCCGAGCAGCAGGCAAAGAACGTGCCGAAGTCCTTCCAGCCGACCGCCTCGATCATCTCGATGGAGGCGAGGCGGTCGTAGCGGCCGCGCAGGTCGCGGTAGTCCTCGCGCAGCACCGTGACCCGGTCCTCGAGGCCCGCCGCCCGCACCCGCGCGGCCGCGTAGGCGTGCTGCTCGGCGGAGATCGTGGTGGTCGTCACGCGACAGCCGTAGCGGCCGGCGGCGTGCACCGCGAACCCGCCCCAGCCCGTCCCGATCTCGACGACGTGGTGCTCGGGACGCAGGTCGAGCTTGGCGCAGATGCGCTCGAGCTTGGCCGTCTGGGCCTCCTCGAGCGTCGCGCCGCGCCGCGGCCAGACGGCGCACGAGTACATCATCGTCGGGTCGAGCATCAGCTCGAAGAGGTCGTTGCCGAGGTCGTAGTGCGCGGCGATGTCCGCGCGGCTGCGCCGCGGCGTGTTGCGCCGCCAGAGGTCGCGCGCCCGCGTGTACGGCTCGCGCACCGGCGCCAGCCGGCGGCGCACGGCGTCGGCGACGCCGACGTTGCGCGCGGCGACGCGGATGACGGCGGCGAGGTCCGGCGTCTCCCACAGGCCGTCGGCGTAGCTCTCGGCCAGCCCGCGCGAGCCGCGCAGCAGCACCGGCCACACCGCCGGCGAGCGGACCTCCACGGTGGCCGCCGGCGCACCGCCCGGGCCGAGGTCGGTCCGGCGCGAGCCCTCGATGATCGTCAGCCGCCCCGTCCGGATGCGCTCGAGCAGCGCGAGGACGGCGGCGCGGGCCAGGCGGGCGGTCACGGCATGTGAATCTAAAGGACCGCCGCGGTTGTGGATCTCGACGAGGCGCCCGGCGCCGCCGCCGCCGGGGGCGCCGGCGATCGGGCTACCCTGTGCGCAGGCCCCGTGGAGTGCGACCGCCGGGGGTTAAACCTGCCCGTGGAGTGCGACCGCCGGGCGTCATCGCGAAAGGACATTCCCATGCCCGAAGCCGTCATCGTCGACGCGATCCGGACGCCGATCGGTCGGGCCTTCAAGGGCTCGCTCGCCTCGCTGCGACCCGACGAGACGCTCGCCTACGTCGTCGATCAGGTGCTCGAGCGCAACCCCGGCGTCGATCCCGCCACCGTCGAGGAGATCATCGCCGGCTGCGGCCTGCCGCAGGGCCTGCAGGCCAACAACATCGGCCGCATCGCGGTGCTGCTCAGCGGCAAGCTCGGTCAGCAGACCGCCGGCTCGACCGTGTCGCGCTACTGCGCGTCCGGCCTGGAGGCGATCCGCACGGCGGCCAACAACATCGTCGCCGGCCAGGGCGACGTGTACATCGCGGGCGGCGTCGAGTTCGTCTCCCGCTACAACGCGACCGTCGAGGGCGCCCACCCCGAGGACCAGAACGAGAAGCTGCAGGGCAAGGAGCCCGGCCAGCCGGACGCATACATCGCGATGGGCCAGACCGCCGAGAACGTCGCCGAGCGCTACGGCGTCACCCGCGAGGCCCAGGACCAGTACGCCCAGCGCTCGCAGGAGCGCGCGGTGGCCGCCCAGAACGACGGCGTCTTCGACCGCGAGATCGTGCCGGTCACGCTCGCCGACGGCACGGTGGTGGCCAAGGACGACGGCCCGCGCCCGACCTCGACGCTCGAGAAGCTTGCCTCGCTGGAGCCCGCGTTCCGGCCGGGCGGCACGGTGACCGCCGGCAACTCGTGCCCGCTCAACGACGGCGCCGCCGCGGCGCTGATCATGAGCGATGCGCGGGCCCGCGAGCTCGGGCTCACGCCGCGCGCGCGGATCATCACCGCGGCGACGTGGGGCAACGAGCCCGAGTACATGGGCGTCGCGCCGATCGGGGCGATCGGCAAGGCGCTCGACCGCGCCGGCATGACGATCGCCGACGTCGACGTCTACGAGCTCAACGAGGCGTTCGCCGCCCAGGTGATCCCGATCGCCGAAGAGGTGGGCTTCGATGACGACAAGCTCAACCCCCACGGCGGCGCGATCGCGCTCGGCCACCCGTTCGGGATGACCGGCGTGCGCATCATGACCACGCTGCTCAACGACCTCGAGACGCTCGACGCCACCATCGGCCTCGAGACGATGTGCGTCGCCCAGGGCCAGGGCGAGGCCATGCTCATCGAGCGCCTGAGGTAGCGCGGCGGGGAGCGGCGGGCCGGCCGCGGCCCGTCGCCCGCGCGCGCCTTCGATCGGCGGTAAGGCTCCGGCCTCCATCTGCCGATAGGGGGGCCGAAGCTTCGCCTCATCACCACAACAGGAGGGTCATCTCATGGCGGAGGTCGTTGAGATCAAGGGTGCGGGAAGCACCGCCAAGATCCGCGGACCCATCGCGGTCGCGGTTCTCACCATCGTCACGCTCGGCATCTACGGGCTCGTCTGGTACTACAAGGTCAACCGCGAGATGGCCGACCTGGGCAAGGCCACCGGCCGCACCGAGGAGCTCGGCGACAGCCCGGGCACGTCGCTGCTGGCGGTGACGCTCGGCGCGCTGATCATCGTGCCGGCGATCATCTCGCTGATCCACACGTTCAAGCGCGTCCAGGCGCTGCAGCGGATCACGCAGTCGGGCGAGCCGCTCAACGGCTGGCTCGGGCTGGTGCTCTACCTCGTGTTCAGCCCGGCGCTGTTCGGCTACATGCAGAGCGGTCTGAACCCGGCCTGGGCGAAGCAGGCCCAGGGCGGCGGCACGCTGGAGGCGGCGGCCGTCGGCGTCAGCGCGCCCGCCCCGATCGTTCCCTGACCCCAGCGCGGGGCGGCCGCTGCGGCCGCCCCGCGCTGCGTTCAGAACAGTCGCTGGCTCTCGCGCGAGAGGAACCACCCGTGGCTGGCGCGGTTGGTGCACCGCAGCCCGGAGGTCGAGAGGTGGCAGCGGAACGGCCCGAACCGGTGCGTCGTGCCGTAGCGCAGCGCGCGCGAGCCGGGCTGGAACGAGGTGTCGCTCGCGCACAGCAGGCGGACGGAGCCGCGGCGGCGCATCGCGAACGACTGGCCGGCGTCGCCGACCTCGCCGCAGTTCTTCGTCCCGTTGAAGCGGGTCCGGTACATCACGTCGCAGCGCAGGTAGGCTGGACCGGTCTGGTAGACGCAGCCGATCTGGTTCGACGGCGTGCGGAAGAAGTGGAACTGCGAGGCGCTGGCGCTGGCGGCGCCGACGGCCAGCGCGACCAGCGCCGTGGCGGCGCAGAGGACGATGGGGCGGAACATGGCGCAACCATACGCGCCCGCGACGTTGTCAGCCGCCGGACGTCCGGTGGTTCCTGCGCTGACCGCGCGCCCCGCGGGCCGGCCCGGTTGCCCTAGGTTGTTCGTCGATGGTTGTCGCCCGCCAGGAAGAAGCGACCAAGCGCGCCGCCCGCGCGCAGCTGCGCCGGGCGATCCGCGACGAGCTCGCGAACCGCAGTGACTCGTTCTCACGCCGCCCGCGCAACGCGGCGCTGCTGCGCCGGGTGCGCAGCCTGTCGCGGCGCGCCGCGACGTAGGCCGTGATCGCGCCGCGCCGGCCGTGAGCGGCTACCGTCCGACCGGTGCAGGCGCCCGATTCCGATGCGTCGGTCGTCGGCGACGATCGGCGCACGTGGCAGTTCGCGCTGCTCGTCGAGCGCGTCACCGACTACGCGATCTTCCTGCTCGAGCCCGACGGCCGGGTGGCGAGCTGGAACCAGGGCGCGCGCCGCATCAAGGGCTACGCCGAGGACGAGATCGTCGGCCGGCACTTCTCGGTCTTCCACACGCAGGAGGATCGCGCGCGCGACCACCCCGCCCACGTGCTCGCGATCGCCGAGCGGGAGGGGCGCTACGAGGAGGAGGGCTGGCGCGTGCGCAAGGACGGCTCGCGCTTCTGGGCCAACGAGGTGATCACCGCGCTGCGCGACAGCGGCGGCTCGCTCGTCGGCTTCGGCAAGGTCACGCGCGACCTCACCGCCCGCCGGCTCGACGAGGAGCAGCTGCGGGCCACCGCCGCCGAGCTGCGAGCGGCCAACCACGGCCTCGACCAGTTCCGGCTGATGGTCTCCAGCGTGCGCGACTACGCGATCTTCATGCTCGACCCGGGCGGTCACGTCGCCTCCTGGAACGCGGGCGCCCAGCAGATCAAGGGCTACGCCGAGGACGAGATCGTCGGCCGGCACTTCTCGGTCTTCTACACCCAGGAGGATCGCGCGCGCGACCACCCGGCGCACGAGCTCGCGATCGCCGAGCGGGAGGGGCGCTACGAGGAGGAGGGCTGGCGCGTGCGCAAGGACGGCTCGCGCTTCTGGGCCGGTGTCCTCATCACCGCGGTCCGCAACGACGCGGGGGTGCTCGTCGGCTACGGGAAGGTCACGCGCGACCTCAGCCAGCGCCGCGAGTCCGAGCAGGCGCTGCGCACGGCGCACGACGATCTCCAGCGCGTCAACGAGGAGCTCGACCGCTTCGCCGTCGTCGCCGCCCACGATCTCAGCGCGCCGCTGGCGTCGGTCAACGCGCTGGCCACGCTGCTCGCCCGGGAGCTGCCCGAGGACGCCTCGCCGCGCGCCGGCGAGTTCGTCGAGCACATCACCGCCTCGACCCGCCGCATGACCGACCTCATCGATCGTCTGCTCACCTACGCGCGCGCCGGCGAGGCGCCGCGCGACCGCCGGCCGGTCGACGCCGCCGCGGCGGCGGGCGCGGTCCTCGACGACCTGTCGGGGATGATCGCGGAGCGCCGGGCGGTGGTCGACGTCGCGCTCGGCGGCGCGCCGGCGGTGCTGGCGCCGCGCGGCGACGTCGAGCTCGTGCTGCGCAACCTCATGAGCAACGCGCTGCGGTTCGGCGCGCAGGAGCGCCCGCACGTGGCGGTGTCGTGGACGGCGCAGGAGGATGGCGCGGTGCGGTTCGTCGTCGCCGACGACGGCCCGGGCATCGCCCCCGCCCACCGGGAGCGCATCTTCCACGCGTTCGAGCGTCTCAGCGCGGGTGCGGGCCCGCGCGGCAACGGCCTGGGACTGGCGATCTGCGAGCGGATCGTCCGCCGGTCGGGCGGCGACATCGGCGTGGACTCCGAGCCGGGTGCCGGCAGCCGCTTCTGGTTCACCCTGCCGGCGGCCGGCTGATCACGCGCCCGCGACCGGCACGCTCTGCGTGAGGCGCGCGAGGATGCGCCGCGTGGCGTGCTCGACGTCGCTGGGCTCGATCCGCAGCACCTGGGCGACCTCGGCGTCGCTGGCCCCGTCGAGCAGCATGCCGACGATCGGTCGATCGCGCTCGTCGAGCTGGGAGAGGGCCTCGTTGAGCAGGTACTGCGTGACCTCGGGGATGATCCGCTCGCCGCGGTGGACGAGCCGGATCGCCTCGAAGAGCTCGCGCGCCGGCAGCCCCTTGTCGACGAGCCCGTCGGCGCGGGCGAGCACCGCCGGCAGCGCCAGCGGCGGGCTCGCGTAGGCGGAGTAGACGAGCACACGCGGCGGCGTGAGCCCGCGCTTGATCCGGTAGCAGATCTGCAGGCCGTCCGCGGAGGGCAGGTGGTAGTCGAGCAGGACGAGATCGGGGTGCGTGCGGCGCAGCAGCGGCCACACGGACTCCTCGTCACCGGCGCTCTCGCCGGCGAACACGAGCCCCGGCTCGGCGTCGATGACGGTACGCACCCCGGCCCGCAGGGCAGGATGGTCGTCGATGACGACGATGCGGATCATCGCGGCCGCCCCGGGCCGCTCCGAGGATGGTGCGCACGCTGCACGTCACCCATCCTGGCAGTCCGCGCCGCGCAAGCGCAGGCTGCGTGCCCCGGCCGTCCGTCCCAGGACCGCTGCCGGTCGGTCACGGCGCATGCCCTTCGTCTCACCACCGGCCTGCGCGCCCGCGCTCGACATCATCCCGGCCCGCGCCGGAGGCAAGGAGTAGCCAGTGGCATACGCCGATCTGTCGTGCGTCGTGCACGTCCACTCCACCTACTCCGACGGCACCGCGACGGTGCCGGAGATCCTCGCCGCCGCGCGCACCGCCGAGGCCGACTGCGTCCTGCTGACCGACCACGACACGCTGCAGGCCAAGCACGACGGCTGGGAGGGCCGCCACGACGGCGTGCTGCTCGTCGTGGGCGAGGAGATCACCCCGCCCGGCGGGCACCTGCTCGTCTTCGGGACCGACGCGGAGATCCCGCACGACGGCCGGCTCGAGCCGGACCTGTGCCGTGAGGTCGCGCGGGCCGGCGGCCTGGGCATCGCCGCGCACCCGTTCTCGGAGGGCTCGCGCATCTCCACGCGCCTCGGTCCGCCGCACCCGTGGGGCGCGCTCGGCGAGCCCGGATGCCGCGGGATCGAGCTGTGGTCGCTGGCCACCGATGCCGCGGAGGCGTGGCGCGGCCCGCGGGAGGTGCTGGCGACGCTGCGCGCGCCCGAGGTGCTGGACGGCCCGCCGGACCGCCATCTGCGCGCGTGGGACCGCCTGTGCCGTGACCGGCGGCTCGTCGCGATCGGCGGGCTCGACGCCCACCAGCCCGGCCTGCGCGTCCGCGGCCGCGTGCGCTCGATCATGCCCCACCGGCGCTGGTTCGCCCTGCTGCGCACGCACGTGCTCGTCGCGGGCGAGCCGACCCCGGCGTCCGTGTGCGCGGCGATCGCCGAGGGCCGCTGCTACCTGGCGCTGCGCCACCTCGGCGACCCGCGCGGGTTCTCGCTGGAGGCCAACGGCGTGCCGATGGGCGGCGAGGCGGTCTGGGCGGGCCAGACGATTCGCGTGACGGTGCCGGCGTCCGCCGACATCCGGCTGCTGTGCGACGGGGAGGAGGTGGCCCGAACGCACGCCGCTGCGCTGCGACACGAGACCGCGTGCCCCGGCGTCTACCGGGTCGAGGTGTCGCGCAGGGGCCGGACGTGGATCGTCTCCAACCCGGTCTACCTGCGCGCCGCCGGGCGCGGGCACGACACCTCGGACGTGTCCCGAGAAAGGACCGCATACGAGTCGTTTCTCGGGACACGTCCGGAGTCCCCGAGTACCGAGGTCTGCCTCGAGCACCTCGGCCGCTACGACGACGGGGGCTGAGCGCCGGCGACGTCGAGCTCGGCCAGGCGGTTCCATTCCGCCTTGTCCTCGCGCCAGCCCTCCTCGGTGCGCGTGCGCTTCCAGTACCCGGAGGCCGACAGCGCCTCGCGCGGCACGCCGCGGTCGACGAGCAGGTGCCGGCGTACGGCGCGCACCGCGTCGGCCTCGCCGTGGACGAACGCGTGCATCGTGCCCGCCGGGAACTCGAGCGCGGCGACCGCCTGCACCAGCGCGTCGCTCTCGCGCCCGCCGGTGTGCAGCCAGGTCACGCTCAGGTCGCCGGGGCTGTCGAACGCGATCTCGTCCTCGGGGCCGTCGACCTCCACGATCACGTGCACGGGCACGCCGTCGGGGATGCGCGCCAGCGACGCGGCGATCGCCGGCGTGACGCTCAGGTCGCCGACGAGCAGGTGCCAGTCGGCCTGCGGGTCGGGCGTGTAGGCGCCGCCGGGGCCGAGCAGCTGCAGCACGTCGCCGGGCCGGGCCGCCGTGGCCCACGGGCCCGCGACGCCGCTCTCGCCGTGCACGACGAAGTCGATCGTCAGCCGGCGGGCGGCCGGATCCCATGCGCGCACGGTGTAGGTGCGCGTGCGCGGCCACTGCTCGCGCGACACCGAGGCGCGGATCTCCTCCATGTCGAACGGGGCGGCGTAGTCCGCGCCGGGCGGCGGCAGCTGCAGCTTGACGTAGTGGTCGGTGAACTCGCCCGCGCCGAAGTCGTCGAGCTCGGGGCCGCCGACGACGACCCGCACGAGGTGCGGCGTGAGGCGCTCGACGCGCTCGACGACGACGTGGCGCGTGCGGCGGCCGCGGCGAGCAGGAGGGGCCGTGGTCATCAGGTCACCCTAACAGGGGCGCACGGCGGCGCCGCGCCCTCAGACCAGGCGACGGGCCAGGACGAGCCCGGCCGCCGCCGCCACGCCGAGCAGCCCGCGCCGGTGCTTGGTCGCCCAGAGCTGGACGCTGTGGGGGTGCGCGCGGTCGTCGTAGGGGCCGTGCGCACCGGGGTCGCCGTCGGGCGGCGAGAACAGGTTGCCCGGGCGGCCGGGGTCGTGGCCGATCGGCGAGAGCTGGCCGCCGACCGCCGTCTTGGCCAGGTAGCGCTCGGCCAGCCAGGGCGCGACCTTGCTGCCCCAGATCGTGTACACGGTCGGGATGCCGACGTAGACCTCGCGCCGCCGGTGGTGGGCGGCCCAGTGGATGGCGTCCGCCGCCACCTCGGGTTGGTAGACGGGCGCGACCGGCTGCGAGCGCCGGTCGAACCTGTTGCGGCAGTGCTCGAACTGCGGCGTGTTGAGCCCCGGCAGCTGGACGGTGGTCAGGTGGACCTTCGAGCCGCGGTGGCGCAGCTCGCTGCGCAGGCTCTCGAACACCCCCTGCACGCCGTGCTTGGCGCCGCAGTACGGGGCCTGCAGCGGGATGCCGCGGTAGGCCATGGCCGAGCCGACCTGCACGATCACGCCGCGGTCGCGCTCGCGCATCCGCCGCAGCGCGGTCTGCATGCCCCACACGCTGCCGAGGTAGGTGACCTCGTTGGCGCGGCGGAACTCGTCGGGCGCGATGTCCTCGAAGAACGCGAACACGGTGGTCATCGCCACGTTGATCCAGACGTCGATCGGGCCCAGCGCCTGCTCGGCGGCGGCCGCGGCCGCCTCGACGGCGTCGGCGTCGAGACGTCGGCCGGCAGCGCGAGCGCCCGCGCGCCGGCCTGCTCGGCTTCGCGTACGGCCTCCTGGAGGCCATCGCGCCCGCGGGCGATCAGGGCCAGGCTCACGCCGGGGCGGGCGAACCGGCGCGCGGTGGCCCGCCCGATCCCGCTCGAGGCGCCCGTGATGACGACGACGTGGGACATGCGCGGCCACTACCCCCGGCGGGCCGGCGCTCAAGCGCCACGTCCGCGGCCGAACCGCGCGGCGTCGCGGCGCAGCTCAAGGCCGAGCCCCGGGCGCGAGCGGTCCGGGGTCAGGCGCCCGGCCTCGGGCTCGAGCGTGCCGTCGAACAGCATGCGCTCGATGCGCTGGTGGTCGAAGAAGTACTCGGCGTGGACGAGCGTCTGCATCGCGCAGCCGGCGTGGGCGATCACGGCGGGCACGCAGTGCGCGGAGAACGGCATCGAGCGCGCCTGGCAGAGCCCGTCGATGCGCAGCAGGCTCGTGATGCCGGCGCAGCGGCTGACGTCGGCCTGGAGGATGTCGACCGCTTCGGCGTCCAGCAGCGCCTGGCAGTCGGGCAGGCTCCACGCGTACTCGCCGGCGGCGACGGCCAGCCCGGCCGGGGCGTGCGCGCGGACGTGCGCCAGGCCGTCTCGGTCCTGCGAGCTGACCGGCTCCTCGAAGTACGTGACGCCGACGTCGGCGGCGAAGCGCTCGGCCCACGCGAGCGCCTCCGTGGGCGTGTAGGCCCCGTTGCCGTCGACCATCAACTCGACGTGGCCGCCGATCGCGTCGCGGGCCGCGCGCACGCGCTCGGCGTCGGCGGGCTTGTCGCGGCCCACCTTCATCTTCACGCCGGCGAACCCGCGCTCGGCCCAGCCGCGCAGCTGCTGGACGATCTGCTCCAGCGAATAGCTGGTGAAGCCGCCGCTGCCGTACATGGGCACGCCGTCGCGGAAGCGGGGCAGGGCGTCGGCCAGGCACACGTCGAGCAGGCGGGCCTTGAGGTCCCACAGCGCGATGTCGACCGCGGAGACGGCCATCGCCGCGATCCCGGCGTGGCCCAGCTGACGCGACTGGACCTGCATGCGGGCCCAGGCGGCTGGGGGCGAGAGCGCGTCGGCGCCCTCGACCACGCCGGCGAGCGTGCTCTCGACGACCTGTGCCGCGGCCGGGTGGCAGTACGTGTAGCCGAGGCCGGTGTGGCCCGCGGCGTGCGCGTGGACCACGACGACGTCGGTCGAGTCCCATTCGAGCGTGCCGTCGGACTCCGGCGTCTCGGTCGGGATCGCGTAGGCGCCGGCCTCGACGGCCTGCACCCGTGGCGCGGCGGCGGCGATCACCGGACGTGGCTGCCCGCTGCGGCGCCGGCTCAGTCGCACGCCCGGCGCCGCGGTCCGCCGCAGGACCGCGGGCGGCGGCGCCGACCCCGCCCGCGCATCCGCGCAGCCCCAGGCTCACCGACTCATGAAGGTCGAAGAGAAGAACGCTGCACTCAGGTGAGCGAGACCGGACGACCGTCTACGCTCAGCCGACCATGGCCACTCGCCGGAAGACCACCAAGCCGGGGCGTGTGCCCGAGGGCGCCGAGGCGCAGCACGTACGCGCGGATCCGGTCTACGTGGTCAAGGCGCAGCTGTTTCGCGTCCTCGGCCATCCCGTGCGCATCCGGATCCTCGAGCTCCTGAGCGACGGCGAGCGCACCGTCGGCGACCTGCAAGCGGAGCTCGATCTCGATTCCAGCGGGACCTCCCAGCATCTCGCCGCGCTCCGGCAACAGGGGCTGCTCGAGAGTCGCCGCGCGGGCACGAGCGTCTACTACGCGATCCGGGATCCGCTGGTGTTGCAGCTGCTGGCGGTCGCTCGCCAGATCATCACGGCGCGCCTTTCGGACTCGTACGCGCTGTTGAGCCAGTTCGGCGACGAAGCACCTCCGCCGCGGTCGCGCCGCTAGATGACTGATTCATGTCGAGCAGCCGGGAGAAAGCCGAAACTGAATCTTCGAGATTTCGAAGGTTGGAGGACATCGATGCGTGTGCCATACTGCGGCGCGTCTATGGGTGCTTCTCAGCGAGGGTGAGCGAACGGTGGTCTGAGGACGCGCGTCCCTCGCCTCGCTCGCCCTGCGCGTGAGGTGCTCCTATCCAACCTTGATGGTGCGCGGGGATCGCCGGCGATGAGCGCCACGGGCCTGGTGCTCCTGGTCGGCGTCGGTGTCGTCGCGCTCAGCTCGGCGATGGCGCTGGCCCGATGCTGGTGGCGCTCCGCGTTGGTCGTCCAGGCCGGCGGCATGGCGATCATCGGGGCAGGAGGCGCCGCGGTCCTGTTCGGCGAGCACGCCGCAGGATCGGCCTTCCAAACCGGCTACGCGCCGGCGTTTGGCGTCGACCGTCTCAGCGGGTTCTTTCTGGCCGTCCTGGCGCTCATCGCCGTCCCGGCCGCCCTGTACGCCCGCGACGCGCTCAAGGACGTGCCCAACGCGCGGACGCTCGTCGTCCTGACCGCAGGGTTCTGCCTGACCTTGGTCGGGTTCGTCGCGGCGCGCGACGCGACGACGCTCCTGGCCTTCTGGGAGCTGATGACGCTCCTGCCGGCGACGGCGATCCTCGTCGCGCGTCGAGACCGTCAGGCGCGCCGCGACGTCTTCGCCTACCTGGCGATCACCCATCTCGGCGGCATCGGAGTGTGGGTGAGCGTGGTGGTCCTCGCCGAGCACGGCGCGCTCGGCGGCGGGACGCTCAGCAGCGGCCTGACGGCACTCGTCGCCGTCGCGGCGATCGTCGGGTTCGCCACCAAGGCGGGAGCGATGCCGCTGCATTCGTGGCTCCCGCGCGCACATCCTCTGGCTCCCGCGCATGTCTCGGCCCTGATGTCGGGCGTGATGATCAAGCTGGCGCTCTACGGGCTCATCCGGGTGCTGTTCACCTGGGTCGCGCCGGTCCCCCTGTGGGTTGGCCTGGCGCTGCTGTGCGTGGGTGCGCTGTCCGCCGTCGGCGGGGTGCTGTACGCGCTCTTCCAGCACGAGCTCAAGCGGTTGCTGGCGTTCCACTCGATCGAGAACGTCGGCATCATCGTCCTCGGGCTCGGCGCGTCGCTCGTCTTCGCGTGGATGCACGAGCCGCAGTGGAGCGCGATCGCCTTCGCCGCGGCGCTGCTGCACACGCTCAACCACGCGGTGTTCAAGGCGCTGTTGTTCCTCGGCGCCGGCTCGTTCGCCGGTGCCGTCGGCAGTCTGGAGCTCGACCGTCTCGGCGGGCTGCTGCGGCGCATGCCGTGGACCGGCGGCGCATTCGCGATCGGCGCGATGGCGATCGCCGGCCTGCCGCCGCTCAACGGGTTCGCTTCGGAGTGGATGACGCTCCAGTCGCTGATTCACGTGTGCCTGCAGGGTCCGCTCGGCGTCGCGCTCGTCGGCGCGGTGGCGACGTCCGCTCTGGCCGCCACCGCGGCGCTCGCGGTCTTCTGCTTCGTGAAGGTGATCGGCCTGGTGCTGCTCGGCACGCCGCGACGGCAGGAGTGCGCCGACGCCCGCGAGTCCGCGCCGGGCATGTATCTGATGCTGGCCTTCCTGGCCGGGATGTGCGTTCTGCTCGGCATCGTGCCGGGGCTGCTCGTCCCGACGCTCGCCGAGCTCGGGCCGGGCGACGCGCAGCTGACCGAGCATGCCGGCGTCGCGCTGCCCGGCACCGGTGGGCTACCGACGCTCGCCCTCGTCATCGCCCTCGCCGGCGCCAGCGCGATGTTGTGGCGCGTCGCTCGCGGCCGTCGCGCAGCTCCGGCGCCGGTGTGGGTCTGCGGCCAGCGGGTCGAGCCCGCGCTCAACTGGACCTCCGCCGGGTTCACGAAGCCTCTGCGGCTCGTGCTCGAATCGCTGCTGCGCCCCCAGCGCGAGCTCACCGTGCGTACACAGGGGGGCGTCGTGCAGGAGGTCGAGTTCGAGGCGCACGTGCCGCACCTGTTCGACACGCTGATCTACGAGCCGGCCTCGGCGGCGGCGCTGCGGGGGGCGGCCGTGGTGCGGCGGCTGCAGTCCGGCAGCTTGCGGACCTACATCCTGTACCTGCTCGGGCTCCTCGTCGTGCTGCTGGCGCTCGTCCGCCTCGGGCTGCTCACATGAGCGGCGCAACCGCGATCGCGGGCGGGCTGCAGGTCGTCGGCGGCGTCGCGCTCTCGCCGCTGATCCCGGGCCTCATCCAGCATCTCAAGGCCCGCCTGCAGGGCCGGCCCGGCCCCTCGCCACTGCAGCCTTACCGCGAGCTGCGGCGCCTGTGGCGCAAGAGCGGCGTGTCGACGGGGCCGCGCAGCGTCTTCTACGAGCTCGCTCCATCGGTCGTCGCGGGCTCGTTGCTCGTCGCGCTCGTGCTCGTGCCGATCGCCGCCCGCTCACCCGATTGGCCGGTGGGCAACGACGCGATCGTGCTGGTCGGGTTGCTGGCCCTCGGGCGCTTCGCGATCACGCTGTCGGCGTGGGCCACCGGGAGTGGGTTCGGGCTCATGGGCGCCAGCCGCGACCTCACGTTTGCGGTCGCGGTCGAGGTCGTCCTGGTCCTCGTCATCGTGGTCGTCGCGCTGCCGGCCGGCAGCACCGACCTCGTGGCACTGAGCGCGTCGGCATCGCGCGGGGCCGTCTGGAGCGAGCCGGCGCACTGGGCCGCCGCGCTCGCGTTCGGTCTTGTCGTTCTCGCCGAGACCGGCCGCCAGCCCGTCGACAACCCCGACACCCATCTGGAGCTCACCATGGTCCACGAAGGACCGCTGCTCGAATACGCCGGCCGCGATCTCGCGTATCTGCAGTGGGCGGGTGCGGCGCGCCACTGGATCGTGCTCGTCCTCGCGGTCGAGCTCTTCGTTCCCCATCCGGAGCCCTTCGCCGCTCAGGTGGCGATCCTGGCGGGGGCGCTCCTCGCACTCTGCCCGGTCCTGGCGATCGTCGAGACGACGCAGGCGAAGATGCGGATCCTGCGCGTACCGCTGTTCCTGTCCGCTGGCGCCGCCGTCTGCGTGCTCGGGCTGGCCAGCTGGTTCGCGGGAGGCGGAGCATGAGCGACGCGGTCATCTGGTCGTTGGTCGTCAGCGCGCTGCTCGTGGTCGTGGTGCGGCGCCGATCGGTGGCGATCGTCGTCGTCGCCGCCCAGTCGCTGATCCTCGGGGCGCAGGCCATCGCCGACGCATCGGGCGAGTCGACCGCACTGCTGGTCGCCGGTGCCGTCCTGCTGGCCAAGGGCGTGGTGCTGCCGGTGCTGCTCATCGCCGTCGTGACCCGCACGCGCGAGGCGTCGCGCATCGCGACGGAGCGCCACCCGCTGGCGCGACTGACCCTCGCGCTCGCCGTGGCGCTGGGGCTGGCCGCCCTGGTCCCGCGCTTCGGCCTGACGAGCGCTGGCGCCGAGCACGCCGCCGTCGGGCTGGTCGCGCTCGGCATCGCCACCGCGATCGTGCGCCGGCCCGCGATCTTCCAGGCGCTCGGGTTCCTGCTGGCCGAGAACGGGCTCTACCTGGCCGCGCTCGCCGCGCCGGGGGGCCTGCCCGCCTTCATCGAGCTCGGGCTGGTCTTCGACCTCGTCGTCGTCATCTCCGTGGCCGGCGCCTTCAGCGCGAAGATCCACGAGGAGCTGGGCACCAGCGACACCTCGCTGCTCGGGGGCCTGCGTGACTGAAGCGCTCGTGATCGTCGTCCCGGGCTTGCCGATCTTGTCCGGGCTGCTCATCCAGCTCGCCGGCACGCCGCGCGGCGCCGACCGCATCAACATCGCCGGCGCCGTGGCCACCGCCGCGGCGGCCCTGACGCTGACCGCGGTGGCGCTGGCCCACAGCGCCACGCCAGAGCACGGCTCGTGGTACGTCCTGGACGGCGCCACGGGCGCCTTCGTGGCCGTCGTCGCCGTCGTCGGACTGCTCAGCGCGCTCGTCTCGCCCGCGTATCTGGCGGGCGCCGGCCGCAGCTTCTTTCGCGCCGCCCGCGCCCGGTCCTGGTACTACCTGGGCTTCCATCTCTTCTGGGCTGCCCTGCTGGCGCTGCCGCTCGTCGACAACCTGGCGGTCGCCTGGCTGCTCGTCGAGGCGACGACGGGCGCCTCGGCCCTGCTCGTGGCCTACAGCGGCCGGCGTGCCGCGCTGGAGGCCGGCTGGAAGTACCTCGTCTTGACCACGTTCGGCGTCACCGTGGCGTTGGTCGGGATCCTGATCCTCTACGTCGGGCTCGCGCCGCACGGTGGCCTCCTGAGCACGTTGGATTGGCAGAACATCGCGCACGGCGCGGGCTCGCTGCCTCCCGAGAGCGCGCTGCTCGCCTTTCTGCTGATCGTCGGCGGCCTCGCCACGAAGATCGGCTGGGCGCCGGTGCACAACTGGCTGCCGGACGCTCACAGCGAAGCGCCGCCGCCGGTCAGCGCACTGCTGTCCGCAGCTCTGCTGCCGACCGTGGTCCTGATCGCCTGGCGCGTCCTGGAGACGCTCGGCCCGGCGCTGCGCGACGGCGTCGCCAGCGGCACCTTTCTCGCCTTCGGACTCGTGTCGCTGGCGATTGCCGTCCCCTTCCTCTGGCGCCCGTTGGCCTGGAAGCGGCTGCTGGCCTACTCCAGCCTCGAGCACATGGGCGTTCTGGCGCTCGGCATCGGCTTTGCGACCCCGTTGGCCACCGCCGGAGTCGTGCTGCACGTCGCCGGACACGCGCTGGCCAAGGCGCTGGGGTTCTACGCGGCCGCGCCTCTGCTGCGCCACCAGCCCGAGGCCGCCGAGCGGCCGGCGCGTGGGCTGGCCGGCGCGAGCCCCGGCACCGCCGCCGCCGTCGGCGTGAGCCTCGGCTCGCTCAGCGGCCTGCCCCCGTCGCCGCTGTTCTTCAGCGAGCTGCTCGTGCTGCTCGGAGGCATCGATGCCGGCGAGATCGTCGTCACGGCGATCGCGGCCACGCTGCTCGCGTGCGGGTTCCTCGGCCTCGCACACGCATTGATCGAGGGCGTCGTCAGCGATGACCGTCAGCGGCCATGGCGCCGCGGCCGCCAGGTGCTCGCGATCGAGCGGCTCACCGTCGTGATCGGCGTTGGGCTGATCGGCCTGTCGGCCACCGCCTACCTCCTCCCAGGATCGACATTCGTGGACCGCCTGATGGGCGGCGTGGGATGAGCGCCGGGCGCGCCGCACCGGCCGGGCCGGCCTGGACCATCGAGACGCAGCGGGTTGACGCGCGCGAGTGGCGCGACACGTGCCTGCACGCGGCGGAGGGCGGCGAGCGGTTCCTCGGCCTGTTCGGCGCGGCACGCCAGGCCGGCGGGCTCGAGGTGCGCGCCGTCTTCGCCTCGACGCACGGTCAGCGCATCGTCGTCTGCACACCCGAGCGCCACCGCGTCGACACGCTCGTCGATGCGCTCCCGGCGGCCGCGTGGCACGAGCGAGAGGCCCACGATCTCTACGGCGTGGACTTCGACGGCCACGAGCCGCTACGTCCGCTGCTCGCGCACGACCGCCCGCTCGCGGACTGGACGGTCGCCGCGCGCGGGCGCGACGTGCACCAGATCGCGGTAGGGCCGATCCACGCCGGCGTCATCGAATCCGGGCACTTCCGCTTCCATGTCGTCGGCGAGCGCATCCTGCACCTGGACGTCCAGTTGTTCTACAAGCGGCGTGGGCTCGAGCGCGCCGCGGTCGGACAACCGCTGGCCGACGGGCTCGCCTACGCGCAGCGCGCGTGCGCCGCGTGCGCGGTCGCCAACAGCGTGGCCTACGCGCAGGCGTGTGAGAGCGCCCTCGGTCTCGCCCCGGGTCGCGAGACCCGACGAGGCCGGACGCTGTTGCTCGAGCTCGAGCGGACCTACAACCACCTCCACGACCTCTCGGCCATCTGCGCCGGCGTGGGCTTCGCGCCAGGCACGATGGCCTACGCGGCGCTCAAGGAACGAGTGCAGCGCATCAACGCGCAGCTGACCGGTCATCGCTTCCTGTTCGGCACGGTGGCCGTCGGCCGGAGCGACCTCTCGATCGACGGGCCGGCGGCGAGCGGGGCGCGCGCCGAGCTGCGGACGATCCGCGACGAGCACATCACCACCTGGCGCCAGCTGCAGTTCGTCGTCTCCCTGCAGGAGCGCCTGGAGGGCGTGGGGGTGCTCAGTCGCGAGCATGCCGAACGACTCGGCGCGGTCGGGCCGGCCGCGCGTGCCGCCGGCGTTCGTCGCGACGCGCGGACCGAGAGCCCGCACCTGTGGTATCCGGGCTTCGAGCCGTTGGAGCCGCCGCTCACGACCGGCGACGTCGCGAGTCGGATGGCGATTCGCGCCGCCGAGCTCCAGCAGTCGTTGGGGCTGCTGGACGAGCTGCTCGCGCACCCCCTGTCCAGCGGCACCACCGGCTCCATCGGTCGAGACCACGCCATGGGCGTCGGCATCGTCGAGAGCCCGCGGGGGGAGACGGTCTGCCTGCTCGAGCGCGATGGCGCCAACGTTCGCGCGCTGCACCTGCGTACCGCCTCCTATGCCAACTGGCCGGTGGTCGCGCACACGGTCCCCGGCAACCTCGTGCCGGACTTTCCGCTCATCAACAAGAGCTTCGAGCTCTGCTACGCCTGCGTCGATCGCTAGCGATGTTCGTCCTCCTCCGACATCTGCGACACCTTCGCCGCGCGACCACGGCGTCAGCGGGACCGGTGCGTCGCGCGTCGCTCGCGCTTCGCCACGTCGACGCCGGATCGTGCAACGGCTGCGAGCACGAGCTCACGGCCGCCACGAACCCGTACTACGACCTCCAGCAGTACGGGCTCAACCTCGTCGCCTCGCCCCGGCACGCCGACGTGCTGCTCGTCACCGGGGCGATCACCACGCGCATGGCCACCGCCCTGCGCATCGCCTACGACGCCATGCCCGAGCCGCGCCTGGTGGCGGCGCTGGGCGACTGCGCGCTCGGCTGTGGTCTGCTCGGCGAGCAGACGGATCTCGCCGGTCCGCTCGAGTCGCTGCTGCCGGTGGACATCCGCATCCCGGGGTGCCCACCCACGCCCGCGGCGATCGCCGATGCGCTGCTCTGCGCGCTCGAGCCAGGGCGGGGGCTGGCGCCGGCCAGCGCCTCCGCCGTCAGAGCCGTTCGATGATCGTGGCGTTCGCCGTCCCGCCACCCTCGCAGATGGCCACGAGCCCATAGCGGCCCTTCCGGCGTTCGAGCTCGTGCAGCAGGGTCGTGGTCAGCTTCGCGCCGGTGGCGCCCAGCGGGTGGCCCAGCGCGATGGCTCCTCCGTTGACGTTCGTGCGCTCGAGGGAGGCGCCGGTCTCGCGCGACCAGGCGAGGACGACGGGAGCGAAGGCCTCGTTGACCTCGAACACGTCGATGTCGGCCAGGGTGAGCCCGCCGCGCTCGAGGACGGCGGACGTGGCCGGGATCGGGCCCGTCAGCATGAGCTGCGGGTCCGAGCCGACGACGGCCATCGCGTGGACCCGCGCGCGCGGCGTCAGGCCGTGGCGCGCGACCGCGGCCTCGGAGGCCACCATCAGCGCCGCCGCCCCGTCGGAGATCTGGCTGGCGATCGCGGCGGTCAGGGCCGGGTACCCGGCGAGCGGCGAGAGCTGAGCCATCTTCTCGAGGGTGGTGTCGCGCCGGATGCCCTCGTCGCGGTCGAGCCCTCCCACTGGCGAGACCTCGGCGGTGAAGCGCCCGTCGTCCCAGGCCTGCGCCGCCCGCTGGTGGCTGGTCAACGCGAACCGCTCCATCTCCTCGCGCTCGATGCCCCACCGCTCGACCATGAGCTGCGCCCCACGGAACTGGGAGATCTCGCCCTGGTAGCGCGCGCGGAAGCCGATCCCACCGAACGGGTCGCCCAGGCCCTGCTCGCGACCGACGTCGGAGGAGGAGAAGATCGGCACCAGGCTCATGACCTCCACGCCGCCGGCCACCACCAGATCCATGGCGCCCGACATCACCGCCTGGGCGGCGAAGTGCAGCGCCTGCAGCGAGGACCCGCACTGGCGATCGACCGTCGTGCCGGGGACGCTCTCGGGGAGGCCCGCGGCCAGCCAGGCGCCGCGCGCCACGTTGAACGACTGCGCGCCGATCTGGTCGACGCAGCCGAAGACGACGTCGTCCACGGCGGATGCGTCGACGCGGGAGCGCACGACGATCTCCTTGAGGACGTGCGCACCGAGGTCGGTGGGGTGGATCTCGCTCAGCGTCCCCCCGCGCCGTCCGACCGGCGTCCGGACCGCATCGACGATGTACGCCTCGGGCATGAGTGCTCCTCGTCTAGGATGACCCGCCGTCGACCCGGAGGATCGAGGCGGTGGTGTAGCTGGATGCGTCGCTGGCGAGGTAGAGCGCCGCGCCCGCGATCTCCTCGGGCTGTCCCGCTCGCCGCAGCGCGTACAGGTCCTGCGCGACGGCGGCGAACGCCTCCATGTCCCAGGCCTTGGCCACGTCGGTGAGGAACGGCCCCGCCATGATGGCGTTCACGCGGACGGGCGCGTACGCGCGCGCGAGCGCGATGGTGAGGGCGTTGAGACCGGCCTTGGCCGCGGCGTAGACGATCGCCTCCGGCCGGGGCAGGACGGCCGAGATGCTGCTGATGTTGATGATCGAGCCGTGGCCCGCCGCGAGCATCCGTTCGCCGACCAGCGCCGCGAGGCGGAACGGGCCCTTCATGTTCAGCCCGACGACCTTGTCGAACAGCACCTCGTCGACCTCCGCGGGCGATCCGTGCAGCGGAGACAGGCCGGCGTTGTTGACGAGGACGTCGACCGTGCCGAAGGCGTCGTAGACGTCGTCCACCAGCCGATCGATCTCGTCCCAGCGGCCGACGTGCGCGGCGTAGGCGAGCGCGCGCCGCCCGTATGTGCGGGTCACCTCGTCGGCGACGGACGCGCAGGCATCGAGCTTGCGGCTGACGATGACCACGTCGGCGCCGGCCTGCGCGAAGGCGAGCACCATCTCCCGGCCGAGTCCGCGGCTGCCGCCCGTCACGAGCGCGACCCGGCCGCGGAGATCGAAGCGGTCGCGGGCCGGGCTCACGCCAGACGCTCCAGCCCCCGGCGCAGGAGCACGGGGATCGCCGGCGCCATCCGCTCCTGGTCGACGTCGTGGTGGCGGCCCTCGCGGTGGCGACGGAGGTTGTGGGCGAGGACCGCGGCGAGCTTGAAGCTGGTCAGGGCGTCGAACCACTCGAGGTCGGCCACGGGCCCGCCGGCGGCCTCCTCGTAGGTCGCGAGGAGGCGCTCGCGGTCGGGGGCGACGCCGCGGGGCGCGCTGAAGCCGGGGAAGGACTCCGCCTCGGTGAACAGCAGCAGCCAGCTCAGATCGACCCGCGGATCGCCGACCGACCAGATCTCCCAGTCGATGATCGCCGCGGGGCGGGGGCCGTCGCAGACGATGTTGCCCAGCCGGAAGTCCCCGTGGACGACGACCGGTCGAGTGTCCGCGGGAACGGTCGCGGCCAGGCGCGAGCTCAGGGCGTCGGCGTCGGCCAGGTCGAGGCGGGCCGCTCGCAGCGTCGGCATCCAGCGCTCGAGCTCCTGATGCGGGGTGTGGACGGGAACGTCGCCGAGATCGAGCGACGCCGGGGCGGCGGCGTGCAGCGCGGCCAGCATCCTGGCCGCGCCGGCGAAGCGCTCGCACAGCTCGCAGGCGGCGGTCTCGGTCGGGTCGAGCAACGGCTCGCCCGCCTCGCCCGCCACCAGCTCCATGGCGAACAGCCCGGCCTCGGCGTCCGCGAAGACGACGCCGGGGACGCCGAGGCCGTCCACGCCCGCGAGTGCGCGCATGATCCGCGCCTGGCGGAGCACGTCGTGGCGCCCCACGGCCGACCGTCCCGGCGGCGTGCACTTCAGCACGACGCGTCGCGTGGAGCCGTCGCGGTCGGCGAGCGTCGCTGCCAGCGTGATGCCCGAGTGTCCGCCGGACAGGCGCTCGAGCCCTGCAGGGATCCGGTCCGAGCGCCGCATCGACGGCGGCTCGCACGCGCGCCCAAACATCTTCCGTCACCGCAGATACGGCCGGTTCGGTGGGCCCGGTCATGCCGCCAGCGTAGCGTAAAGCGACGTCAAGACCTATACCAGGACGATCTGTTGCGTAGCGCGGTATCGCTCAGTATGGTCCGCGTCATGAAGATCGCGCTGCGCTACGACATGCGGGCACCGGATATCGGCGCTCCGGCCGGCGATCTCTACCGGACCGCGGTCGAGCAGTGCGCGTGGGCGGATCGGATCGGCATCGACTCGGTGTACCTCGCCGAGCATCACGGCGCAGAGGACGGCTACTGCCCCGCCCCGATCGTTCTGGCGGGGGCGATCGCCGGTTGCACGCGGCGCATCGAGATCCACTTCTCCGCGCTGGTGGTGACGCTCCACGACCCGGTGCGGCTGGCCGAGGACCTGGCGATCCTCGATCTGCTGACCGGCGGGGGCAGGGTGGCCGTGACGGCCGGGATGGGCTACCGACCGCGCGAGTTCGCGATGTTCGGCATCGACCCGGGGGCCCGCGTGTCCCGTCTGGAGGACGCCGTGCGGATCATGCGCGAAGCCTGGAGCGGCGAGCCGTTCGAGTACCGGGGCACGACCATGCAGCTGCGGCCGGCACCCGCCACGCCCGGCGGTCCCACCGTCTACATCGGCGGGTCGGTGGAGGCGGCCGCCCGTCGAGCGGCGCGGATGGGCCTCGGCTTCCGCCCGGCGACGGCGCAGCTCTACGACGTCTACCGCGAGGAGCGGCTGCGGCTCGGCCTGGGCGAGCCCGAGCCGCTGGCCCTGCACGGGCCCTCGTTCCTGTACGTCAGCGACGACCCCGAGCGGGACTGGGAGCTGGTGGCGCCGCACCTCGCTCACACGACGAACTCCTACGCCCGGTGGGCGCGCGAGCGTGGGGCGGGGGCGACCAAGTGGCACGAGGCGGCCACGATCGACGATCTCAAGGAGAGCGACGCCTTCCACGTGGTGACGCCGCAGCAGTGCGTCGAGCTGGCGCGTCGCTACGGGCCCGACGGCGAGCTGCGCCTCCATCCGCTCCTCGGGGGCCTCGACCCGGAGCTCTCGTGGCGCAGCCTCCACCTGTTCGAGCGCGAGGTGATCCCGCGGCTCGAGGCGCAGGCCCTGCGCCCGGCGCCCGGCGGGCCACCGGTCCCATGAACGTCGGCGGCCCACTCGACGAGCACGCGCCGGTTGGCCTGCGCAGCAGGGTCAGCGCCGGCCGGGTGGCGCCAGTCGGGTGCTGGGATGGACGACGATCAGTAGGTTGCGCGATGCCACTGCGTTGGACAGGAGCTGTATGAGGCACCACTTGACCGCAGCTGTTCTATGCGACCGTTTGTCTTGCTACGGTTCGGCTCGATCGATGTCAGGGGAGCACGCGTGAGCACGTCAACGCCCAAGCGCAAGAAGCGGGGCCCTCGCGAGGATCCGCGCATCGCTCATACGCGGGAGCTGGTGTACGACGCGACGGTCGAGGTCGTCGCCGAGGCCGGTTCGGCCGGGGTCTCGGTGGAGCGGATCGCGGAACGCAGCGGCGTCGCGCGGGCACCATCTACCGTCGCTGGCCCGACCAGAACCGGCTGTACTGGGAGGCGTTCGCCCGTCTCGCCCGCGCCGAGAGCCTGCCGTCCACCGGCGACACCGCGACGGATCTCGCACACTACCTCGACGACTACGCCGACCGGCTCAACGACCCGTACTTCGCCGTGCTGGTGGCGCTGATGGACCGCGCCGCGCTCGACGAGGACTTCGCTGACTGCACAAGGATACCGTCAACCAGCGGCGTTCGCGCGGGGGCGGCGATCTTCCGGGCCGGGTCGGTCGAGGCAGCATCCACGGACACCGATACCCGGTTCGCGGCGCTCTCGCTCGTCGCGCCGTTCGCCTACATCCGGATGTTCCGCCACGAGCGGATCACCGCGCGCGACAAGCGCATGGTGCTCGACGATCTGCTCCAGCGCTTCGCGACGCCCGAGTACCTCGCGTCGCTCGCCGAGCGTCAGTAAGCGCCGCAACGGCATAGGGGGCTTGACGCCCCCCACCCCCGTGCGGCAGTATGTGCGACAGAATGTCCTCCTACACTACGCATGTGTCTCACAGGGCCCGGTCCGCGCACGACGCGGAAAGAGACGCGGCATGACGGGCGGTCCACTCGAGCCACTTCGCGTCCTCGACCTGAGCTCCGGACTGCCGGGGTCGGTGATGACGCTGATGCTCGCGGCCTACGGCGCCGAGGTCATCAAGGTCGAGCGGCCGGACGGCGAGCCGACCCGCGCGACGGGGGCCAACCGGATGTGGGACCGAGGCAAGCGCAGCGTCGTCCTCGATCTCCACGCCGAGGCGGACCGCGCGGTCGTGGCCGGGCTCGCCCGCGAGGCCGACGTGGTGTTGGACGGGTTTCGGACCGGTCGGCTGGATGCCCTCGGCCTCGGCTACGACCATCTCGGCGTCAGCAACCCCAGGCTGGTCTACTGCTCGCTGTCGGGCTACGGGGAGTGGTCGCGCTGGCGGGACCGTCCGGGCGTCGACGCCCTGGTCGCCGCGCGCCTGGGCCTCATGGCCGATCAGCCCGGCTACCGCGAGGAGGGGCCGATCTTCCTGGGGCACGCGGCGGTCGGATACGGCACGGCACTGCTCGGCCTCACAGCGCTGCTGGCCGGCGTGCGCACCGCCTATCTCAGCGGTCGCGGGCAGAAGGTGGACGTGTCGATGCTGGACGGCGCCCTCGCCCAGACGACGATGCACTGGGCCAGCGACGGCGGCTTCGCCAGCTTCCAGCGGGCCAACCGGGGCGCGAACGCGGGCCGCCCCGACTTCGGCCGCCGGCGTCTCATCCTCGACACGTTCGAGTGCGCCGACGGGCGGGTGATCCATGTCCACACGGGCGCCATGGGGGCGTTCCAGCGGGCCATGCGCGCCTTCGGTCTGGACGACCGCATCTCCCCGGCCGACGGCCCGGTGGAGATGGCGAGCGAGATGACCGCCGAGGAGGTCGAGATCCTCCGGACCGAGCTGCCGCGGATCATCCGCTCCAAGCCGGCCGACGAGTGGCTCGAGCTCCTCTGGAAGAGCGAGGTCGCCGCGCTTCCCCTCCAGCCGCCCGGCGAGTCCTTCGACGACCCCCAGGTCCGCCACAACGGGCTGATCGAGTCGATCGAGGACCCGGAGCTCGGCCCCATCGACGTGGTCGGCCCACCGATCCGGATGTCCGCGACGCCCGGGCGTCGACTGCACCCCGCACCGTCGCTCGACCAGGACGGCGAGCGGATCCGGCGCGACGGCTGGCAGGGCCCACGGGCGCCGGTGTCCTCCGAGCAGATCGAGGTCGAGACCCCCCTGAAGGGGTTGCGCATCATCGAGTTCAGCACGTTCTTCGCCGCGTCGTTCGCCGGTCGCCTGCTCGCGGACCTGGGCGCCGAGGTGATCAAGGTCGAGCCGGTCAACGGCGACCCCATGCGGCCGCTCATGGACATGTTCGAGGGCTCGCAGGGCGGCAAGCGCGCGCTGGCGATCGACATGAAGACCGACGCTGGCCGGGAGGTCGCGCGAGAGCTCCTGCGCGCCGCCGACGTCGTCAACCACAACCTGCGCCCTGGCGCCGCGGAGCGGCTCGGCATCGACTACGCACGGGTGCGCGACGACAACCCGTCGGTGATCTACAGCTACTCGCCGGGGTTCGGCAGCGACGGGCCCAAGGCCCGCCTGCAGAGCTTCGCGCCGCTGCAGTCCGGGTTCGCCGGCCTCTTCCACGAGGCGGCGGGCGTGGGCAACCGGCCGCTGTCGCAGTTCGGCAACGAGGACTACTACAACGGCATGCTCGCGGCCTGCGGGATCATGCTGGCGCTGATCCACCGCGATCGAACGGGCGAAGGCCAGTTCTCGGAGAGCCCGCAAGTCCACTCGACCGTCTTCGCCACGGCGCACGTCTATCGCTCGGGCGGCCGATCCGTGTCGACGATCCCCACGCTGGACGCCGACCAGACCGGCCCCTGCCCGCTCGTGCGCCTCTACCGCTGCTCGGACGGCTGGCTCTGCCTGGCGTGCACGTCGCGCCGCCACGTCCGCGCCCTGTTGACCACGCTCGGGCTGACCGATCGGGTCGACGACCCCCGCTTCGGCGACGCTCGCGCGGTCCTCGAGCACGGCGACGAGCTCGCCGTCCTGCTGGCCGAGCGCCTGGCCGAGCGTCCGGCGGACGACTGGCAGCGCGAGCTCGACGCCGCGGGAATCCCGTGCGAGGTGGCGCGCGAGGCGTCACGGCGCAGCGAGCTGCTCATGGACCCCGAGCTGCTGGAGCAGGGGTTCGCGGTGGCCCGGGACCATCCGGTGGTGGGCCGGGTCTACACGGCGGGCCTGATGTTCCACCTGTCGCGCACGCCGGGCGTCATGGGCCAGCGGGCCCCGCTGCTCGGCGAGCACACGCGCGAGGTGCTCCTCGAGCTCGGCTATGACAACGCCACCGTCGACGCCTGGCTGGAGTCCGGCCTCGCCCGAGCGGTGTTGGCGGCTGGCGATGCCGGTGCGCTCACGGTCGGCGGCGCGGGACAGCCGTGACCATCGCGATCGTCGGGGTCGGGGAGACGCAGTACCGCATGCGCGACGGGCGGCCCGTCGAGACGCTCGTGCTCGAGGCCGTGCGGCGGGCGCTCGACGACGCCGGGCTCGAGCCGGCGGACGTCGACGGGTTCGCGCTCGAGGGCCACTCCATGTCGCGCCGGGTGCGGGCGGACGAGCTCTCGCCCCGCATGGGGCTCCGCGACCGCGCGTTCACGGCCCAGTCGTCTCTGGCTGGAGCCGGGGTCGTCGGCGCGGCCCAGCTCGCCGAGCTGGCCATCGATGCGGGGCTCGCCTCGGTCGTCGTCAGCTACTACGGCACGAGCCTGAGCTCGACGGTCGGCGGCCCGTACTCCCACCATGCCGCCGATCCGCGCAAGGCGGCGTTCGAGATGCCGTTCGGGTTCTACGGCCAGCCGGTGTACTTCGCGATGCTCGCGCAGCGGTACGCGCACGAGTACGGTCTCGAGCCGGAGCAGACGGGCGCGGTGGCCGTGGCGGCGCGAGCGATGGCGGCACGGACCCCGGGCGCCATCCAGCAGGAGCCGATGACGATCGACGACTACCTCGCCAGCCCGTTCGTCGCCGAGCCGCTGCGCAAGCCCGACTGCTGCCTCATCAACGACGGCGGCGTCGCGTTCGTCATGACGAGCCTGGAGCGGGCGCGGAGCCTGCGCCGCGCGCCGGTCGTCCTCGCCGGTGCCGGGTTCGCCTCCTCGTCGGTGTCGGAGACCGACTTCTTCAGTCAGAACCGCGAGTACCTCACCACGGCCGCGCGGGCGTCCGGGGCGCGCGCGTTCCGGCGGGCCGGGCTCACGCCCGCCGACGTGGACGTGGCGGAGATCTACGACTGCTTCACCGTCTCGACCATCCTGCAGCTCGAGGACCTCGGGTTCGTGGCCAAGGGCGAGGGGGCCGCCGCGGCCGCCGACGGGCTCATCGGCCCGGACGGGGCGCTCCCGGTCAACACCCACGGGGGTCTGCTCTCCCAGTCGTTCATGGTCGGGGCCAACCACGTGGTGGAGGCGGTGCGCCAGCTGCGCGGCGAGCGGGCCGCCGGGCAGATCGAGGGGGCGGAGGTCGTGCTCGTGGCGGGCCTCGGGGCACAGGACCACGCGACGGCCATCCTGACCAAGGACCGGTGAGACGATGGCGCTGCCGAGCTACGCACCGCCGGAAGACGTCGCCGTCGCCCGGCCGTTCTGGGAGGGGCTCGCGCGCGGCGAGCTGGTGCTGCCGCGCTGCTCGTCGTGCGGGGCGTGGGAGTGGTACCCGAGCCTGTCCGGGCCATCGTGCGCGGACGCCGAGTACGAGTGGATCACGTTGACCGGTACGGGGACCGTCTTCTCGTTCGTCCGCGTGCGCCGGGCGTTCCTGCCCGATGGGCAGGTGCCCTACGTGGTCGCGCTGATCGAGCCCGACGGGGCGCCGGGGGTGCGGCTGGTGGCCAATCTGACCGATGAGAGCTGGGCGATCGGCACGCGGGTCCACCTGGGCTTCGAGGAGGTCGCGGGCCGGCGCCATCCGGTCTATCACCGAATCGCGACGGCATCAGAGGAGCAGGAGGGGACATGACGCTTGAAGTCGCTGGATCGCCGACTGGGAGCAGAGCGAGCGGCTGCCGTACTACACGCGCGCCAACGCGGGCGAAGTGCTCAACGGGCCAGTCAGTCCGCTGGGCCTGGACGCTCGTCTTCGAGAGGGTCACGCCCGGATGGGCCGCGGGTTCGTCGACTACGGCATCTATCGCGAGGGTGAGCTGGCGACCATCAGCCGGGCTTCCATGGGCTGTTCGACGGCTACTACTACATCGGGCTGTCGCACATGCGGCTGTGGGGACTGCGCGCCGGCGGCACGGTGGAGGCGATCGACCGTGCGCAGCTGGGCGCGCACCCCGACACGCCCCCGTACCACCCGCACCCCGACGACGAGTGCCCGGAGTGCACCGAGCGCATCGGCCAGACGATGGCGTGGATCATGTCCGCCGAGGACTACCCCGAGGCGCGCGAGGATCGCGACCTGGCCGACGCGGCACGTCGCGAGCGGCCCGACCTGACCGCGCTGAGCGACCAGGAGCTGGTCGAGCGCGCTCGCTCGATCATCCCCCTCGTCGACCGGTTCTTCCACCGCCACATCCTGTCGTCGGCGGCGGCCGCCGTGGGCCCGGGGATCCTCGAGGAGATCTGCGCACAGGTCGGACGCGGCGAGGCGCTCCTCGAGCTCTTGTCGGGGCTGGGCGAGGTCGACTCCGCCCTTCCCTCGTGGGGCCTGTGGGACCTGTCGCGCCGGGTCCGGGCGTCGGCGGAGCTCACCCAGCTGTTCGACGCGGGCGTGCCCGCCGTGGCCGCCGCGATCCGAGATGACGGTGCGACCGGCGCCGTGGCCGAGCTGCGCACGGCGTTCGCGGAGTTCCTGCGGGCGTACGGATCGCGCGGACCGAACGAGTTCGACATCCGCGAGCCCACCTGGGAGACCCGTCCCGAGCTGGCCCTGGCGCTCGTCGACACCGTGCGGCGCTCCGGCGACGAGGACGCCCCGGCGCTGCGCCGGGAGCGCCTGCAGCAGCGTCGCGCCGCGTTGGTCGAGGAGTTGCGCGAGCGGTTGACCGATTCGGCGGAGCTGAAGCGCTTCGAGGACGCGCTGCGCTCGGCGAAGGTGTTCCTCCCGGCTCGGGAGCGGACGAAGTCCAACATCATCAAGGCGATCCACGAGGTCCGCGTCGCGGTGCTGGAGCTGGGACGCCGCGGCGTTGAGGCGGGTCGGCTCGCCGACCCTGCGGACGTCACCATGCTGATGTCCGGCGAGCTGGACGAATACATCGCCGATCCCGATCGGTTCACCGACGTGATCCGCGGGCGGCTGGCCGACTACCGCGAGTTGTGGGACCTCGAGCCGCCGTTCATCATCGCGGACAAGATCCCGCCGCTCGGCGAGTGGGCGCGCCGCGACGGCAGCCGGCGTGAACCGGCGGCGGTCGGTGCGGTGCTGGAGGGCGTCGGCGGGTGCGCCGGGACCCACCAAGGCACGGCGCGCGTCGTGCTGTCGCCGGACGGCGCCGACGCGCTGCAGCCGGGCGACGTCCTGGTCGCGCCGCACACCGATCCGGCCTGGACGCCGCTGTTCCTGACGGCGGGCGCCGTCGTGGTGGGCGTCGGGGGCCGCAACAGCCACGCGGTGATCATCAGCCGCGAGCTGGGGATCCCGTGCGTGGTGTCGGTCACCGGCGCGACCGAGCTCGTCCCCGACGGCGCCACGGTCACCGTCGACGGAGCGGCCGGCGCCGTCGTCATCGAGGCAGCGGCCTGACACTGCTGGTAGTCGCACCAATTCGTCGCAATATGCGACAGTTCGCAGCATTCATCCGATGGTCAAAGAGAGGGTCGCGATGGGACTTGAAGAACGCGTGGCGGTCATCACCGGAGGCTCGCGGGGACTGGGGCGCGGCATCGGCGAGGCGTTCCTGGCCGAGGGCGCGAGGATCGTGTTCAACGGTCGTTCGGAGGAGAAGGGCCAGCGAGCGATCGAGGAGATGGGGGTCGGTGAGCGCGCGACGTTCGTCCAGGGCGACGCGCGCGTGCAGGCCGACGTCGAGCGGCTGGTCGACACGGCGGTCGAGCGCTACGGCGGCGTGGACATCGTCGTCAACAACGCCGGTGGCTCCAGCGGCTTCGCCGAGGTGGCGCAGCTGAGCGACGAGGCGTGGCAGGAGGCGGCCGACTGGATCCTCAACGCGGCGTTCTGGGCGACCCGCCGAGCCCTGCCCGCGATGGAGCGCAACGGCTGGGGGCGCATCATCAACATCTCCTCGGTCGAGGGCAAGTCGGTCAAGAAGCCTCTGGCCAGCCACTATGCGACGTTCAAGCATGCGCTGCACGGCTTCACCAAGGCGGTCGCGGTCGAGTACAGCCCGCGCGGGATCACCTGCAACGCGATCTGCCCGGGCGCCGTCGAGACCGATCTCATGCGGATCACCGGGGCGAGCGCCGCGAAGGCGGCCGGCGTGACCTACGAGGAGTTCCTCGACGGATATGCCCAGGAGACGCTGACCAAGAAGATCAACACCGTCGAGGAGGTGGCCGCGGTCGCGCTGCTGCTCGCCTCCGAGGCGGGCGCCGGCATCACCGGCACGACGATCAACGTCGACGGCGGGACCTCGCCGTACTAGCGCTCGAGCGGGTTCCACCGCGGCCCGTGCGCGCCCCATCCGCACGGGCCGCGGGCGGCGCTCGACGTGACGCTGCCCTCGGGCCTCACTCCAACAGCAGGGACCGAAGCCGCTCGCGACGCTCGTCGTCGAGACCGCCGGCGTGCAGCAGGTACCCGTCGATCGAGCCCCAGTCGCGGTCGATCTGCTCCAACGCGATCTCGGATCAAGCGCGGGCGCACGGCGAACGGCTCGATCGCGCTGGCGATCGACGTGGCGTCGATGTGCTCGCCGAGGACGGCAAGCAGGGACAGCTCACGCGCTCAGGCCCGTAATGGCGCTCGCTGCGCGAGTACTCGTCGAGCACGGTGTCCATCGAGCGCCGAGGGCGAGCAGGAGGACCGAGCAGACGAACGGTCCGGTCCTTGCCGGCGGTGCAGTGCAGGAGCGAAGGCAGCGCCCGCCGATCGAGGATGCGCTCGACGATCGCGCGCAGGCCGCCGGCGAACGCGGCGAAGGGCATGTCGCGATAGCACCCGAGCATGTAGCTGCGGGCGGTGTCACCGCTGGGATCATGACGAGCGCCCGCACGGCCACCGGGTCGAGGCCGCGCACGTCGAATCTCGATCGGCAGCACGGGTGATCGGCCGTCGCCCGGCCATCGGCTGACGCGGTGGCGGCGCTCGTGGCCGCTGCGCAGGTCGCAGACGAGGCGGATCCCGAGCGCGTCCAGCGTGGCGATGTCGCCGTCGGTGAGGACGTGGAGCCCCTCCGGGCGCAGGATGTGACGCGCTGGCGCACGCGCCGTCCATCGGCGGCCAGGAGGCCGCCGATGTCGCGGAAGTTCGGTGCTCCGGCGAGCGTCAGCTGGGGGCTCTCGGCATACCGCACGGAGGCCGGACTTCTTATCGCGTTACCCGGCTCTTGCGTCGAATGGTCGCGGTGTGCGACACTTAGTCGCGAAGTCAGGCGGCGGCGCTCGGTCGAAGAGAGGAGGCCACACATGAGAAGTGCCCGATGGATCTCGGTGCTCGCCGTTTCGGCCGCGGCTGCTGCCCTGGCCGCTGGCTGCCAGTTCGTCCGGACAGGAGGCGACACCTCGGCCACCACCGCGAGCACGCAGAAGCGACGGCGGGGCGCGGGTCGACGAGGGCCAGAAGCAGATCGTCGCCCAGTACTCCAAGGCGATGGACTCGGTCAGCCTGCCGCCGCTCAGCAAGCAGCCGCCGCGCGACGGCCGCGGTTCGTCTACGCGGAGTGCTCGACGCCCGCATGCCACATCATCGGCGAAGGCGCGCTACCGCCGCGGGCAAGGCGCTCGAGGATGGAACGTCAAGGTCGCCGTCCAGCTACGACCCGGTCCCCGACGAGATCGTGCGCGGTTTCCAGCAGGTCGTCGACCTCAAGCCCGACGTGGTCGGCACGTCCTCGGTCGACGCCACGGCCTACGAGGGGCAGATGAGACGCTCTGCGCGCCGCTGACGTTCCCGTGGCGGTGAACAACAACACCGACGAGGGTGACGGCAACGTCATCGCGAACGTCACCAACCCAGAGCAGATCGAGCGGTCCGGCCGCCTGGTGGCGGCCTGGGTGGTCGCCGAGGAGGAGTGACAAGCCAACGTCGCGATGGTACAACATCCCGGACTTCCCGATCCTCGTGCGCTACGAGGCGGCCTTCAAGCAGGAGTACGAGCGGCTCTGCCCGGACTGCAAGTACACGAGCAAGGCGGTCACCGCGGCCGACATCGGCAACGCCCTGCCGGGCATCGTCACCAGCACGATCGAGCGCACACCGGGCGTGAACGTCGCGGTGATGGGCTTCGGCGATCTGACCGCGGGCGTGCCGGCGGCGCTCGACACCGCCGGGTTCGGCGACGTGAAGATCACCGGCATCTCGCCGTCGCTGCCGAACCTCGAGGCGCTGCTCAACGGCGAGGGACATGGGTCGCCGTTCCGCGCTGCGGACCCTCGGCAGAAGACCGTGGACGCACTGGCCCGCTCCGTCACGGGGGACCCGGTGGACGTCGCGACGACGGCCGACACGCCGCTGCAGATCCTCACCCAGGACAACGCCCCGGACCCGGCGGCGCAGCCGGGAGTGGTCGACTACGAGACGCAATTAAGGAGCTGTGGCATGTCAGCAAGTGACTCCGGGACGGTGAGGACGGGTTCGCCCGTCCCACCCCGGCCCGCGGATGCGCGGCACCCCCACGAGGAACCTGAGCCATGGACAACGACCTGGAAGCCCTCTGTCGGCGCGCCGGCTGGAGAGCGTGCAGGAGATCAGCCGTCTAGGGGCGGAGTACTGCCACGGGCTCGACGGACGCGACATGGATCGCTTCCTGCGGATCTGGCACCCCGAGGCAGGTGGATCCTCCGGGCCGGACGTGCGGCCGGTAGGCCACGCCGAGATCCGCGAGCTGGTCAGCGGCGGGATCTGGCCGGCGTTCTCGGAGACGCATCACTGGATGTCCAACCTGGTGATCGACGTGGACGGCGACACCGCCACCGGTCAGTGCGACATCGATGCCACCGTTCGGGGGAGGTCGGAGGTGCGTGGCTGCGCGCCGCGGCCACGTACCACGACGCCTATGAGCGCTACCAAGGGCGGTGGGTGCTGCGGCGTCGCGATGCCGTCACCCACTTCCAGGAGGCGCTCAGGTAGCCAGACCGCTCGGGCACCAGCTCTCGGCGACGTGGTGCTCGCGCTGTCCGGCGTCTCGAAGACGTTCGGCGGCGAACATGCGCTGCGCGACGTGGAGCTCGATGTCCGACAGGGCGAGGTCCATGCCCTGATGGGCGAGAACAGCTCCCGGGAAGTCCACGCTGGTCAAGGTGCTGGCCGGCTTCCACGTGCCTGAGCCGGGCTCCAGCGCGTGCGTCGCCGGCCAGCACATTCGGCTGGGCGGGGCCGGCGACGCTCACGCGGCGGGCATCCACTTCGTCCACAGGAGGCTCGGGCTGGTGGAGAGCATGAGCGCTGTCGAACATGGGCCTCAGCCGTGGCTTCGACGTCCGGGCGGGCGCATTCGCTGGCGCGCCGAGCACGCTGCGCGCCCGGGCCGCGGTAAAGGCCACGTCTCGGATACGCGTTCGACGTGGGGGTGGCGGTATGAGCCGGCTCTCGATCGCCGAGCGGACCGTGGTGGCGATCGCGCGTGCGCTCGACGAGCCGGCGAGGTGATCCGGCTCCTGGTGCTCGACGAGCCGACGGCCTCGCTGTCGGGTCGGAGGCCGCACGTCTGCTCAAGGTCGTCGAGGCGGTCCGCGACCAGGGGATCGGGGTGATCCTGGTCTCGCATCACCTCGACGAGGTGCTGGGGATCGCCGATCGAGTCACCGTGCTGCGCGACGGGATGCGCGTCGGGACCTTCTCGGCCGCCGACATCGATCGTCAGCGCCTCGTCGAGTTGATGACAGGTCGCGATTTCATCGAGGAAGACCCTGGCGGGGACGGTTCCGCGCCGGTCGCCGGTGCTCGAGGCGACCGGGCTGAAGGGAGGTCTCGACGGCATCATTCAGCGGTGTTCCCGGGCGAGGTCCTCGGCGTCGCCGGCATCACCGGCTCGGGGCGCGAGGAGCTGGCGCTCCTGCTGTGCAGGGCTCTGCCCATGCGCGCCGGCGCTCTGGCTCGCCGGCGCGGGCCGCACCGACCCCGAGACCGCGGGAGCGCGGCGTGAGGATTCGTCTCCGGCGATCGGCTCGTCTGGGGGTTGATCCCCACGTTCTCGGTCCTGGAAGAACATGACGATCTCGAGCTGGACGGGATCGTGGTCAACGGCCTGCTGAGCCGCAAGCGCGAACGGGCGAGGTCCTCGCGCTGGATCGACGGTTCGGCATCCAGCCCGCAACGCCGCGGTCGAACATCATGACCCTGAGCGGCGGCAACCAGCAGAAGGTCCTCATGGCCAAGACGATGCGGACACGTCCGCGCCTGCTGCTGCTCGACGACCCGACGCGCGGCGTCGACGTGGGCGCGAAGGCGGAGATCCACCGGCTGATCCACGAAGCGGCCCGGGGCGGCGCCGGCGTGCTGCTGCTCGTCGGACACCGAGGAGGCTCGCCCGCTCCTGCCACCGGACGATCGTGCTGCGCCGCGGGACGGTCGTCCGCGAAGAACCACAAGGCTCCGCCAGACGCCGACGTCCTGACCCAACTTGCGCTGTGAATCGAGGAGATGACGTGATGGGCACATCGACGCAGGAGCTGCGGCCCGCAGGCGGCGGTCCGCCACCTCGATCCGCACCCGGGAGGCGACAGCAGCCAGAAAGCGCCGGCGGATCAACTGGGTTCGATCGCTTCAGCGGCCTCTACGTCTGGGCGCTGCTCATCCGTGATCTTCGGGCTCTGGGTCCCGGACACGTTCCTCACCGTTCAGACGCTGCGCAGCATGCCTCCCAGGAGGCGATCCCGCCGCCATGCTCGCCCTCGGCCTCCTGATCCCCCTGGCTGCAGCGCCTGCGACCTGTCCATCGGCGCGATGCTCGGACTGGCCCTCGTGCTCGTCACCTACTTCCAGTCGGTGCTCTCCTGGAGCCCGCTGGTGACGATCATCGCCACCTGGCGGCAGGGCCGTCGTCGGCGTGCTCAACGGGCTGGTCGTCGTCGGCCTGCGCGTGAACTCCTTCATCGCGACGCTCAGGATGTGTCGATCCTGACCGCGCTCCATCTTCTGGGTCTCCAGTTGCGCGGATCGACGAACATCCCGCAGGTTCAAGGACCTGGGACGCACCGAGGTCGCGAGCATCCTGCCGGTGATCTACCTGGCGGTGCTCGTGCTGGTCCTGTGGATCGTGATGGAGTGGCGGCCGCTCGGCCGCAAGCTGTACGCCACCGGCGGCAATCCCGGTGGCGGCCCGCTTGAGCAGATTGCGCACCGACCGGCTGGTGTTCCTCTCCCTCATCTGCTCGGCCACGATCGCGGCGCTGGCCGGCATCGTGTTCGGTGCCGGATCGGGTCCGCGTCGTTGACCGCGGGTCCGCCGTTCCTGCCGGCGTTCGCGGCCGTGTTCCTCGGCTCGACGCAGATCCGCAACGGGCGCGCGGGCATGCTGGGCACGCTGATCGCCGTGTACCTCCTGGCGGGGTCAGGGAGCTGCTGCTGGTCGGGGTGCCGCTCTGGGTGAGCGACCTGTTCCACGGCGTGACGCTGATCGGCGCCGTCGCCCTCGCGGTTGGCCGCGGGCGCAGCCTAACGTCGGGAAGCCGCGACATCAGAGCGCGCCACCGACATGGAACATGCCGTCGTCCTGCCCGGCGGCGGGCGGCGATCGACGAGATCGGTGAGGATCGGACGCCGGCCGGAAGACCGCGGGCTCGCGGCGGTCGTCGAGGTCTACCGCAGCGCGATGGTGCCGCTGGCGGCAATCGCCTGGCATGACCGAACAGGTGCAGCTCGGTCCGGCCCATCCTCAACGCGTGCAGGGCGCACCCCGCTGATGACCGCGATGAGCGCTGTCGAGCACTTCGACGAGATGTGCGGCGGGCGCCTCGTGCTGTGCCTCCCGGGGTGGGCAACCGCCACTTCAACGAGGACCAGCAGGGGTGACGGTGGAGCGGCCGGCCCGCAGGATGGCGAACTGGCGAGCTGGTCCGGCGCATGGTCCAGGCACGTCGGGCGACCAGATCGCGTTCGCGGGCGAGATGTACCACGTCCGGAGCTGGTCGCCCGCCGTGGCTCCCGTGCGACCCTCGATCCACGTTCATCTGGCCGCGATCTACCCGGCGATGCGGAGGGTGGCCGGACGCGTGGCCGACGGGATCGCGCTCGGCACGATGGTCTCGCCCGAGTACCTGCGCGACGTCATCCGGCCCGCCGTCTCGGAGGCCGCCGAGCGAGCGGGCCGCGATCGCGCCGAGGTTCGCGTTCTCATAGCGGCCTTCGTCTCGCCCGACGAGGACCGCGAGCGGGCCCAGCTGGCGGCCCAGCAGGCGATCTGTGGGCTGTTCTCGCCCTCCCGCATCCGTACTACGAGTTCCTCATGCGCGAGCAGGGCTTCGGCGACGTCGCGGATGCGGCCGTCGAGCACGTCTCGGCCGGGCGCCGGAGCGAGCGATCGAGCGCATGAGCGACGAGTTCGTCGACGCGCTCACGGTCGCCGGGACGCTCCGAAGGTGCCGGCGCTCGCTCGCCCGCTACCACGGCCTGGTCGACGAGGTCGTCTACGTCAACGCGCGAGGTCCCATCGCCGGCGATCCGTCGCCCATGGTGGCCTCCTGGAGCAAGGTGATGGACTGTGCCCCGGCAGCCTGAGGCGGGGTTCACGCTCGCCGGCATCGTCCGTCGATGGGCGGCGGACCGCGGCGACGCCCCGGCCCTCGTCTACTGCGCCGGGCCGCACGGTGACGTGGGCCGAACCGACCACCGCTCCAGCCGAGTGGCACAGGGCCTGCTCGCCGAGGAGCGTCGAACCCGGCGATCCGGGTCGCCTATCTGGACAAGAACGGGCCGAGCTCCTTCGAGGTGCTGTTCGGCACCGCGAAGGGCAACGCGGTCCACGTGCCGGTGAACTGGCGGCTGAGCCCGAACGAGATCGCCACGATCCTCAACGACGCCGGCGTCCGCGTGCTCTTCGTGGGAACGGAGTTCGCCGGGGTGCTCGAGCGCTTCGAGGCGGCGCTGACCTCGGTCTCGCGGATCGTGATGGTGGGGAGAGCCCACGATCGCCACCCCGACCTGGAGGCCTGGCTGAGCGGACGTCCGGCCCACGATCCGGGGGTCCTCGCGTCCGCGGACGACCTCGCCATGCTGCTCTACACCTCGGGTACGACGGGGCGGCCGAAGGGCGCGATGCTCACCAACCGCAGTCTGGCCGGGCTGCGGGCCCTCGCGGATCGACTCGGTTGCGACGACCGGACCGTCAGCCTCGTGGCCATGCCGATGTTCCACATCGGCGGCGGCGGATGGGCGCTGGTCGCCCTCGACCGCGGTGGGACGGACGTGGTGCTCCGCGAGGTGGAGCCGGCCCGGATCGTCGAGGTGATCGAGCGACATCGCGTGACGCAGGCGTTCCTCGTTCCGACGGTGATCGGGATGGTGCTCGCAGAGGTCGACGGCAGGCAGGTCGACTTCTCGAGCCTCACCACGCTGGCCTACGGTGCGTCGCCGATCAGCGAGACCGTGCTGCGCCGTTCGCTGCACGCGTTCGGCTGCGGCTTCGTGCAGCTCTACGGGCTCACGGAGACGACGGGTGGGATCGTCATGCTCGCGCCCGAGGACCACGACCCCTCGCGTCCGGGCCTCCTGCAGTCCTGCGGGCGGCCGATGCCCGGCGTCGAGGTCCGCGTCGTCGATCCGGAGACGGGCGAGGACCTGCCCGACGGCCTGGTCGGCGAGCTCTGGGTTCGCAGCGGACAGAACATGGTCGGCTATTGGGAGCGCGAAGCCGAGACCCGTCAGACCCTGACGCCCGACGCGTGGCTCCGCACGGGGGACGCGGGCTATCGCGACGACGACGGGTACCTGTTTCTCCACGACCGCATCAAGGACATGATCCTGTCGGGGGGCGAGAACGTGTATCCGGCCGAGGTGGAGAACGTGCTCATGGCGCATCCCTCCGTCGCGGACGTCGCCGTCATCGGGGTCCCGCACGAGGTGTGGGGAGGCGGTCACGGCGCTGGTGGTCTTGACGCCCGGCGCCGACGCGACCGCGGACGAGCTGATCGGCTTCGCCCGCGAGCAGCTCGCCGGCTACAAGTGCCCCAAGTCCGTCGACTTCGTGGCGGCGCTGCCGCGCAACGCGTCGGGCAAGCTGCTCAAGCGAGAGCTGCGCGACCGCTACCGCGACGCCGCCGCTCGTCCGGTCTGAGTCGCGCCGGGGCCGGGGCCGGTCAGAGCGCCCGGCTCAGACGATCGCCCCGGCGTCGCGCAGCCGGGCGATCTGCGTCGCCTCGAGCCCCCAGTCGGCGAGCACCTCGTCGGTGTGCTCGCCGGGCGCCGCAGGAGGCCGGCTGATCTGCGGCGGCGTCCGGCTGAACCGGGGGGCCGGCGCCGGCTGGGGCACGCCGTCGACCGCGGTGAACGTGCCGCGGTGGACCATGTGGGGATGGTCCATGGCCTCGGGCATCGACAGCACGGGGGCGAAGCAGGCGTCGCTGTGCTCCAGCAGCTCGCACCACTGCGCGCGCGTCTTCGTGCGAAAGAGCGCCGCCATCCGCTCGCGCGTCTGCGGCCAGCTCGCCTTGTCCAGGCGATCCTGCTCGCTGAGCGGCTCGGCGCCGGCCAGCCGGACCAGCTCGGCGTAGAACGCCGGCTCGATCGCCCCGACGGAGACGTGCTCGCCGTCCGCGGTCTCGTAGGCCCGGTAGAAGGGTGCCCCGCCGTCGAGCAGGTTCGCGCCCCGCTCATCGGTCCATTCGCCCATGGCGCGCAGCTGGTGGATCATCGTCATCAGCAGCGCCGACCCGTCGATCATGGCGGCGTCGACGACCTGCCCCTCACCGGGCGCGAAGCCTCGAGAATGCCGCAGACCACGCCGAAGGCGAGGAGCATGCCGCCCCCGCCGAAGTCGCCGGCGAGGTTCAGCGGCGGCACGGGTCCGCTGTCGGGGGCGCCGATCGGATGCAGGGCGCCCGACAGTGCGATGTAGTTGATGTCGTGGCCGGCCGCGGCCGCGTCAGGGCCCGTCCTGGCCCCAGCCGGTCATGCGTCCGTAGGTCAGCCGCGGGTTGCGCGCGAGGCATGTCTCGGGCGAGAGGCCCAGGCGCTCCATGACGCCGGGCCGGAACCCTCGATGAGCGCGTCGGCGGACGCGACGAGCCTCGAGCACCACCTCGGGGCCCTCGGGGTGCTTGAGGTCGACGGCCACCGAGCGCCGGTTGCGCCCCAGCAGCGCGGCGATGGGGTCGACCGGCATCCGGGCGGCCGCCGGCGCGGTCCACCCGCACGACGTCGGCGCCCATGTCGGAGAGGACCATGCCCGCGAACGGGGCGGGTCCCATCCCGGCGATCTCCACGATGCGTATGCCTGCCAGCGGTCCTGCCACGCCATCCTCCCGATCGTCGCCCGTATAGGACGATTGATGGTACACTGCGACAAATTGATGCATATGTGGTTTTGGGAGGAGCGCGAACGGCATCCCGCCACGCGGTAGTGAGGAGAGCGATGAACGAGCCGCACAAGTCGCGACTGCACATGCTGAAGGTGCGAGGGATGGTGCCCGCCGACGGCGACGAGGTGACCGAGCAGCTGATCGCCGACGGTCTGGCCCGGCGCTGCGGCTCGCTGGTCACCGTGACGGACATGGGGGCGCAGACCGCTCGGCGCAACGCCGAGCTGCCGGCCGACGCTCCGGAGCGCGCGGCGCTCGGCAGGGGCTACGACGCGTTCATGCCGCTCAACGCCGAGTTCCTCGACATCTGCTCGGCATGGCAGGTTCGCCCGGACGGCGTGCCCAACGACCACGACGACGCGACGTACGACTGGGAGGTGCGCGAGCGGCTGGAGTCGGTCCACGAGCGCATCGTGCCGGTGCTGGGGCACCTGGCCAGCGCGGCCCCGCGGTTCGGCGAGTACGCCGAGCGCTTCGGCCAGGCGCTCGAGGCGCTGGACGACGGCGACCGGCGGTGGTTCGCCTCGCCGCGCATCGAGTCCTACCACACCGTCTGGATGCAGCTCCACGAGGAGCTGCGGCTCGCCCTGGGCGTGGATGTCGCTGGGGAGGCCGCACAGCCGCTGAAGGCGGCCGGGTAGCCCGGTCGAGCCATGGAGGTCCTCCTGATCAGACACGGCGAGCCCGGATCGGTAGCAGGGGTTGCCACCACCGACCCGCCCCTGAGCGACTGCGGACGGCGGCAGGCCGCGCTGCTGGCCGAGTGGATCGGGGACGAGGCGATCGACGCCGTGTGCACCAGCCCGATGCAGCGCGCGCGCGAGACGGCCGAGCCGCTGGCCCACGCCACGGGGGCGGAGCTGGAGGTCGTCCCGGGACTGGCCGAGCTGAACACCGGCGAGGCCGCGTACGTCAAGGTCGAGGACCTGTGGCGCACCGATCAGGCGCGGATGCGCGCCCTGGCCGAGGGGCGCTGGGAGGACCTCGGGCTGAGTGAGACCTACGCCCGGTTCTCGGAGACGGTGCTGACGACCTTCGAGGAGCTGATCGGCGGCAATCCCGGCCGGCGCATCGCGGCGATCTGCCATGGCGGAGTGATCAACACCATCGTGTCCAACGTGCTGGGCATGTCCCGGCAGATGTTCTTCGAGCCCGGCTACACCTCCGTGACCCGGGTGGCGGCCGCTCGCACCGGCGAGCGGACGCTGTTGAGCCTGAACGAGACCGCCCACCTGCGCGCATGCCGCGCACGGTGACGTTCGGCGCCGGGCGGGGACTGGGCGCCGCGCAGCTCGGGATCGAGGGGCGCGGCTCGACGGACTGGCGTCGGCCGGACTGCCCGTCGCGCCGGGGTTCACGGTGCCCGCCACCGTGGCGCTCGGCGGTCTGCGCGCCCAGGTCCGCGACGCGCGCGGTCCAGTCGACGGTCGGCGCGCGGTTCGGCGTGGGCGAGCGTCCGCTCCTGGCCGACGTGCGCGCCAGCGCAGCGCTCGTCGTTCCCGGGATCGCCCCGGTGGTCGAGAACGTCGGGCTCCGCACCGCGTTGCTGCCGATGCTCGGCGAGGCTCGGCGACGTCGCGGCGACCGAGGCGCTGGCCCTTCGTCGGGTGCTGGCTCGGGACACCGTCGTCCCGGCGGCGCGCTGACGACGCCCTGATGGAGCACGCCGGGGCCGCCCCGCGCGACCGGCTCGATGCCATGCTCGCCGTGGTCGAGGCGGAGACGAGCGCTCCGTTTCCGGAGGACCCGGTCGAGCAGGTGCTGCTGGCCATCCGCCGGGCGCATCGGATGTGGGGCCTGCCGCGATCGGTGCCCAGGCCCGCGGCCGCCGGTGCCCCCGACGATCTGGCGCTCGCGGTTCACGTCCAGGCGCGGGTGTGCGGGCCCCGGCGCGCCTCCCAGCGGATCTCGAGCCGGAGCATCGGCAACGGTCGGTCGGCCGGCGGCCCGGCGCTCGACGAGCGGTTCCCCGCGCTGCGCGGCGGTACCGGTGGAGCAGTGCCTGCGCGCCATCGAGCGCGAGGTGCGCGACGCCGTCGGCGTCAGGTCGACGTCGACGGCGATCGGTTCTGGCTCGTCGGTGCGGCGGCTGCGCGACCACCCGGCCCGGCGACGCCGTGCGCACGGTGGTGGCCCTGGCGCAGGAGGGGATCATCACCCGCGGCGAGGCCGTGTCGCGCATCGGCCCCGGACAGCTCGAGCACCTGCTGCATCCGCGACTGGAGTCTCGCGGTGCGCAGCAGGCAGCGGTCACCGATCTGGGCGCATCGCCGGGCGCCGCGAGCGGCCGTGGCGTTGCGGTCACGTCCAGGCTGAGACGCTCGTGCGCGACGGTCAGGCCGCGATCCTCGTGCGCATCGAGACCACGCCGGACGACCTGCCGGGGATGCACGCGGCCGATGGCGTCCTCACGGCGGCCGGCGGCCTCACGAGCCATGCCGCCATCGTGGCTCGCGGCATCGGCAAGCCGGCGGTCTGCGGCACCGGCCTGGAGATCGACGCAGTGCGTCGCACCGTGCGGCTCGGCGACCTGGAGGTGGCGGAAGGCGATGCCATCTCGATCGACGGGTCGACCGGCGCCGTCGTGGTCGGCGAGCTGCCCATCATCGGCCCCCAAGCCCAGCGACGGCTCAGGACGCTGCTGGGTAGGCCGACGGCATCCGCGGGCTGCGGGTCCGCGCCAACGCCGACACCCCGCACGACGTCGCGATCGCGGTCGAGCACGGGGCGGAGGGCGTCGGCCTGTGCCGGACCGAGCATCAGTTCCTCGGGGCGCGGCTGCCCCTCGTCCAGCGGCTGATCCTGGCCGGCGATCCCGTGGAGGAGCAGGCCGCGCTGGACGCGCTCGCCGCGGCGCGGGAGGATTTCCGTGGGCTGCTGGCTGCGGTCGACGGGCGCCCGATCACCATCCGGCTCCTCGACCCGCCCTGCACGAGTTCCTGCCGCGCATCGAGGCTCATGGTCGACGACGCGCTCGGCCGGCTCGACGAGGTCGGGCGCGCGCTGCTGCGGGCGGCGCGGGAGTGGGCGGAAACCAACCCGATGCTCGGCACGCGCGGGGTGCGCCTGGCGCTGCTCAAGCCGGCGCTCTATCCGGCCCAGGCGCGGGCCCTCTTCGAGGCCGCGGCCGAGCAGGTGGCCGACGGCGGACGGCCGCAGCTCGAGATCATGATCCCGCTGGTCGTCGACCGACGCGAGGTGGCAGCGATCGCCCGGCTCATCCGCGAGCAGGCCGATGTCGTCGAGCGGTCGACGGGCATCGTGTTGGACTACCGCATCGGGACGATGATCGAGACCCCGCGTGCCGCCCTCGTCGCCGGGGAGATCGCGACCGAGGCGGAGTTCTTCTCCTTCGGGACGAACGACCTCACCCAGCTCACGTTCGGCTTCTCCCGCGACGACGTCGAGGCGCGGCCCTGATGCCCACTACCTCGAGCGCGCCTGCTCGATCGCCACCCCTTCCAGACCCTCGACGCGTCCGGCGTGGGCTCCCTCCTGCGCACGGCGGTCACCGACGGCCGCGCGAGCCGCCCCGACCTGAGATCGGGATCTGCGGTGAACATGGCGGCGACCCGCGTCGATCGGGCTGTGCGAGGAGGCTCGGCCTCGACTACGTCTCGTGCTCGCCCTGCCGGGTTCCGGTCGCCCGGCTCGCGGCGGCTCAGGCCGTGCTCGACGCGCCGTCCGGCGTGTAGATGTCGTAGGGGCAGGCATGCGTGTCCACAGCAAACAGTGAGAGGAGCCAGCGAATGCTCGACGGGAAGATCTGCATCGTCACGGGAGCCGCCCAGGGGATCGGGCGTGCGTCCGCGGTGGAGATGGCCGCGCAGGGCGCCCAGGGCGTCGTCGTGGCGGACATCGACGAGCGCGAGGGCGAGCAGGTGGCCCAGGCCATCCGCGCCACGGGCGTCGAGGCGCTCTACGTCCACGTCGACGTCCGCCAGCCGGATTCGATCGCCGGATTGATCGAGCGGACGGTCGAGCACTTCGGCGGGATCGACGTGCTGCAGAACAACGTGGGGGTGCTCGAGGCGAGCTTCACGGACGATCTGACCGTCGACGTCCTCCCCGAGGAGGTCTGGGAGACCGTCTACCAGGTCAACCTCCGCTCCGTCTTCCTCGCGACCAAGTACGCGACGCCGCACCTCAGGCGCTCCACCCGAGGCCCGAACATCGTCAACGCCGCCTCGGTCTCCGGGATCGTCGCCTATCCCATGGGTCCGGCCTACGCCGCGACCAAGGGCGGGGTGATCCAGCTCACGAAGGCGACCGCCGTCGACCTGGCGCCCGAGATCCGCTGCAACTGCTACTGCCCGGCGGCGACGGAGACAGCGATGATGCGCCGCTACCTCGACGTGGCCGAGGATCCCGAGCACCTGATCCGGATGATGACCGCCACCCACCTCGTGGAGCGCGCCGGCAGAGCCGAGGAGGTGGCGAAGCTCGTCTGCTTCCTGGCGTCAGACGATGCGGCGTTCGTCAACGGCGCTTCCTACCTGATCGACGGCGGCTCGCTGGCGTGGCGAGGATCGCGCAGCTAGTGGAGGCTGGCCTGGATGAGATCGCCGGTCGGCGCGGCGCGGCCCGGGGGAGGGCCGCGCCGACGTGTCGGACGTCAGTCCTTGCGGACCTGGCGCGGGAGCTGGTCCATGACCGAGATCCCGATGCCGCCGTCGACGGGCAGCACCTGCCCGGTGATGTAGCGGGCGGCGTCCGAGAGGAGGAAGGCGACCACGGTGGCGACGTCGTCGGTCTTGCCCAGCCGGCGCAGCGGCACGCGCTGGCCTCGGAGCTCGCTGAGCTCCTTGTTGGCGTCGGCGCCGGACGACATGATCGTGCCGGTGATGAAGCCCGGCGCGACGGCGTTGGCCCGGATGCCGGACGGGCCTCCCTCCACGGCGGTCTGCTGCGTGAGGGCGACGACCGCCGCCTTGGACGCCGAGTAGGCACCGACGCGCGAGGCCGGGACCAGCGCGGAGATCGATGCGAAGTTGACCACCGCGCCGCTCGACTTCTCCAGGGCCTCCCAGGCCGCCTTGGTGCAGACGAGCGCCGACATGAAGTTCACCCGCATGACGACGTCCCAGTCGGCGAGCACCGCATCGCGGATGGCTCCGCCCTTGGCGATGCCGGCGGCGTTGACGAGTCCGCGCAGCTCGCCCCACTCGTCCACGCAACGGCCGATGGCCGCCTGGACGCTGCTCTCGTCGGTCACGTCGCAGGGGGCGGCGATCGCCCGGCCGCCGGCCGTGGCGATCTCCTCGGCCACGGCCTCGGCGCGCTCGGCCACGAGGTCGTTGATCCCCACGGGCACGCCCTGCCGGGCGAGGGTGAGGGCCGTCTCGCGGCCCATCCCGGAGCCGGCGCCGGTGATGAAGACGCCCATGACTACGCCTCCGCCGCGGGCTGCTTGACCGGGTGCAGGGCCTGCCAGGTCTCCAGCGACTCGGGCAGGTCGGCCGCGGCGGTGTACGGCCATTGCTTGCGGTTCGCGTTGTCGTAGGTGGAGACGAGGTCCGAGGACTCCATGCAGTACCAGTACTGCAGGGTCCGACGCCGGAAGCGCCAGCGGCCGTCGACGCGCTGATAGGCGTCGTTGTAGCGCATGGCGGCGACCACCATGTGGTTGCCGTCGAGCCCCATCTCGGCGTGCATGGTGATGACGCCGCGCGCCTCGTCCTCGCCGGTGATCTCGAACACCTGCGCGTGGGGGTAGTGGAACGACCAGTCCTCCATCGCGGCTCGCTCGCCGATGAACTTCAGCGCCTTGTCGCGGCCGGTCACGCCCTTGCCGCTCGAGCTGCCGAACGTGATGTCCTCGGTGAACAGCTCACCGAGCGCGTCGAGGTTGCAGTCGTCGAGGTGATGGCAGTAGCCGGCCACGAGGTCGGCGAGCTCCACTCGATCCTCGAGTCGACGGATACGCTCGGCGAGCGCCGAGTCTGACACGGTCATGGTTCTCCTCCGAATTCGAGATGTGGAGATCTATACGACGAACTGTTGCACAGAAGGACGGTGTTGTGCAAACCTAGGCGAGATGCGCCAGTTGCGGTGGACCACATGATGCCGGGATCGAGCGAGCGCGCCCAACGGCTCGGGGCGGAGCTCGAGGACTTCATGGAACGTCACGTGCTGCCCGCCGAGCGGGTCTACCGCGGGCAGCTCATGGCCGCCGACGACCCGCACGCCCTGCCGCCGGTCGTCGAAGAGCTCAAGGCCGAGGCCCGGCGCCGCGGCCTGTGGAACCTCTTCCTCCCCGATGATCGCTGGGGGGCAGGGCTGACGAACCTCGAGTACGCGCCCCTCGCGGAGATCACGGGCCACAGCATCACGCTCGCTCCAGAGGCGCTGAACTGCTCGGCCCCCGACACCGGCAACATGGAGCTGCTCGTCCACTACGGAACCCGGGCGCAGCAGGACCGCTGGCTGACGGGGCTCCTGGAGGGAGAGATCCGGTCGGCGTTTTGCATGACCGAGCCCGAGGTGGCCAGCAGCGACGCCACGAACATCGCCACCACGATCGTGGCCGACGGCGACGACTACGTCATCGACGGGCGCAAGTGGTGGAGCAGCGGGACGGCGGATCCTCGGTGCAAGCTGGGGATCGTGATGGGGCTCACCGATCCCGACGGCCCCCCGCACGCCCGCCACAGCATGGTCCTCGTCCCACTCGACGCGCCGGGCGTCGAGGTCGTACAGGACCTGTCGATCTTCGGCTACGTCGAGCAGCACGGGCACGGAGAGGTGGTCTTCAACGACGTCCGCGTGCCTCGCGAGAACCTGCTGGGCCAGGAGGGCGCGGGCTTCGCCATCGCGCAGGCCCGGCTCGGTCCCGGGCGCATCCACCACTGCATGCGGGCGATCGGGCTGGCCGAGCGGGCACTCGACCTGATGATCGATCGGGCCCGCTCTCGGGTGGCGTTCGGCGGTCCCTGTCGGACCAGGGCGTGATCCAGGGCTACATCGCCGAGTCCCGGATCGAGCTCGACCAAGCGCGCCTGCTGGTCCTGCACACCGCGTCGATGATGGACACAGTCGGCAACCGCGCGGCGCGGACCGAGATCGCGGCGATCAAGGTCGTCGCGGCCCGTGTCGCGATGCAGGTGATCGACCGGGCCATCCAGGTGTTCGGCGCCGGCGGGCTCTGCGAGGACTTCCCGCTCGCCCATGCCTACGCTCACGCCCGGCGCTGCGGCTCGCGGACGGACCCGACGAGGTCCACCTGCGGACGGTGGCGCGCCAGGAGCTCAAGCGGCGCGCCAAGGCCGTGCCTGACGCCGCCCCGGTGGCCGCCGGATGGTTCGGCGGAGTGCCCCGTTGAGCGGCGCCGCCGTCGGCGAGTTGGCCGGGCGGGCGTGCATCGTCACGGGCGCGTCTCGCGGCATCGGGTTCGGGATCGCCGAGGCGGTGCTCGCCGCCGGCGCGCAGGTCTGCATCACGGCGCGCAAGGAGGCGGACCTCGCCGAGGCGGTCGGCCGGCTCGGCGCACGCCACGCGATCGGGGTCGCCGGACGCGCCGACGACCCCGACCACCGGCGCGAAGCGGTGCGCCGCGCGCGGGAGGCCTTCGGCTGCGTCGACCTCCTCGTCAACAACGCGGCGGTCAACCCGATCTACGGTCCGCTGGTCGACGCCGACCTCGCCGCCGTGCGCAAGGTCCTCGAGGTCAACGTCCTGGCGCCGCTGGCCTGGACGAAGAACCTGCGATGCCGGCTTGCGCGAGAGCGGTGGGGCGGTGGTCAACGTGGCGTCGTTCGGGGGCATCGTGGGCGAGCCGAACCTCGGCGCCTACAACGTCAGCAAGGCGGCGCTGATCCACCAGACCCGGCAGCTCGCGCTGGAGCTCGCGCCCACGGTGCGCGTGAACGCCATCGCGCCGGCGATCGTCAAGACGCGCTTCGCTCAGCGCCTCCTGGACGAGGGCGAAGACCAGGTCTCCGCGCGCTATCCGCTCAAGCGGCTGGGGACCGTGGACGACACCGCGCAGGCGACGCTGTTCCTGCTCAGCGCGCGCTCGTCGTGGATCACCGGGCAGACGATGGTTCTCGACGGCGGCCTATCGGTGCAGTCGCCCTTGACGGAGACCTGACGGATCCGCATCGTGCCCGCGCGGCTCGTCGTCTGGACGCATGACCGATGGGCGCCCGATGTCGTCGACCGTACGGTTGCTGCGGGTCTATCGAAGGAGTCGAGATGCGCCGTCTTGCCGTCGTTGCCGCGACGCTCGGTCTCTTCGCGGCGACTCCTGCCGCCGTAACTGCCGCCCGGGCCGAAGCAGGGCCCGTCGCGCACGCATCGTGCACGCGCGCGATCATCGGCGGACAGAGCAAGTGCATCGCGCATGGCCAGTACTGCGCTCGCCGCTACCAGCGTGACTACCTGCGCTACGGCTTCTCATGCTCGAACCGCGATAGCCAGGGAAGATGGCATCTGCGATGACGCGGGACTCTTCCGGGCCTCCTGGTTGAAGCTTGCTCGCGGGATCGTGTTCCTGGCGATGGCTGCTCAGCAGTTCGCGAAGCGCCCCAAGGACGGCGAGCGGCTCGAGATGCCGAGGTGGATGGCCACCGTCGACAGCGCCATCCCGGCCAAGGCTGCGCTGCTCGGGGGTCGCGTTGTCGGGGCGAACCCGGCGAAGAACCTCGCGCGTCATCATGACGATCGTCCTGCTGGTGATCGGCGCCAAGCTCCTCGGCGACGGTCTCACCGTCATCTGAGCCCACGCGGATACTCGTGGCCCCCTGGCACGGCCGCCTGATATCGAGGTCCGAGATCTCGGAAGAGACCGCCCACGGTTCGTGCTCGAGGTTATGCCTGCGCAGGCCGCGCGGCTCGGGCTGCGCGGTGCCCGAGGCCGACGTGGCCTCGGCGCGTCGCCCGGCGTTGCGGTGGCGTCGCATGATCTCGAGATCTGACGGTTGACAGTCGTAAATGCTGGCTACCGTGCCTTTACGGCTTTGTAAACCGTGCCCCCTGGAGGGACGCCATGCACGACCCGTCTGCCACCCACCCCCACCACGACGAGACCGCCACGCCCCGCTCCTGGTGGCTGCTCGTCCTCCTCTGCGCCGCTCAGTTCATGGTCGTCCTCGACATCACGGTCGTGAACGTGGCGCTGCCATCGATCGGGGCGTCTCTCCACGTGGCGCCCGCCGACCTGGCCTGGGTCGTCACCGCCTACGCACTGGCGGGCGGCGGCCTGCTGCTTCTCGGCGGCCGCGCCGCAGACCTGCTCGGTCGCCGGCCGGTGTTCCTCGCCGGCCTGACCCTCTTCACCGTCGCCTCGCTGGCCAGCGGCCTGGCGACTTCGCCCGCGATGCTGATCGCGGCCCGGGCCGCCCAGGGCGTCGGCGCCGCGCTGCTCACGCCGGGCGCGCTGTCGATCGTCGTCACGACCTACACCGGGCCGCAACACCACACGGCGCTCGCCGCCTGGGGCGCGATCGGCAGCGCCGGCGCCGCGGCCGGCATGCTGTTCGGTGGGATGCTCACGACCTGGCTGAGCTGGGAGTGGGTGTTCCTCGTCAACGTGCCGATCGGCGCTGCCGTCCTCGTGCTGGCGTGGCACGCCATCCCGCGCGCGACGACGAGCACCGCACCGATGCGGCGGAGCCTCGATCTGCTCGGGGCAGCGACCGTCGTCGCCGGGCTGGTCGTGCTCGTCTACGCGCTGCAGGGCGCGCCCGGCCACGGCTGGGGGTCCGCGCGGACGCTTGTGCTGCTCGGCGGCGCGGCGGCGCTGCTCGGCGCGTTCCTGCGCGTCGAGCGCGCGGCCGCCCACCCGCTGCTCGCACCCTCGACCTGGCGGGCGCGCTCGCTCGTGCGCGGCTCCGGCGCGATGTTCGTCGTGACCGGCATCCTCGTCGGCGCGTTCTTCTTGAACTCGCTGTACCTGCAGCAGGTCCTCGACGCCTCGGCCCTGGAGACCGGCCTGGCCTTCCTGCCGATCGCGGTGGCGATCGCCGCGGCCGCGCACGTCGCCGCGCACCTGCTGCCGCGGATCGGGTCGCGCACGCTCGCGGTCGCCGGGATGGCCTTGATCGCGGTGGCGACCGGGCTCATGGCCGCGGCCCCCGACCACGCGAGCTACGCGGCAGATCTCCTGCCCGCGTTCCTCATGCTCGGCTTTGGCGCCGGGCTGTCGTTCCCGGCCGTGTCGGTGACCGCGATGAGCGACGTCGCCCCCGAGCGCGCGGGCGTCGCCTCGGGGTTCATGACGACCGCGCACGAGGTCGGCGCGGCGCTCGGGGTGGCCGTTCTCGCCGCGGTCGCCGCCACTGGCGCGGGTGGCGTCGGCACGCTGGTCGCGGGCTACGGCGACGCGTTCCTCGTGGCGGCGATCGCCGCCGGCGCCGTCACGCTCGCCGCGCTGGCGACCTTCCCCGTGGTGCGGCCTGAGGCGGGGGCGCGCGCCGCGATGCACGGAGATGACGACCCACGACCGGCGCCTCGTCGACGACGCTGAGGACGAGCGCGCCGGGCCGTGGACGTCCGGCGACCTCCGCTACGGTGGCGCGCGCATGACCGATCCGGCCCCGGATCATCGCCGCGCCACCGCCGAGCGCAACGTCGAGGCGATCCTCGCCGCCGCCGCTGCGCTGCTGCAGGAGCGCGCCCAGGCGAGCATCGCCGCGGTCGCCCAGCGGGCCGGCGTCTCACGCGTGACCGTCTACGCGCACGTCGCGACGCGCGAGGTGCTGCTCGAGGCGGTGGTCGAGCGCGCCGCGACACGCTCGACCGCGGCGATCGACGCGGCCGAGCCCGAACGCGGCGACCCGGTCGAGGCGCTCGAACGGGTCGTCGGCGCGGCGTGGTCGGAGGTCGACCGCCAGAGCGCGATCGCCGCCGCCGCGGCCGAGCAGCTCAGCCCGACCGCGCTTGCCCGCTCGCACGAGACGCTGCACCGCCGCCTCGTCGCGCTCGTCGAGCGCGGACGCGACGCCGGCGCGTTCCGCAGCGATCTCGACGCGCACTGGCTCGTGACGAGCTGGATCGCGCTGACGCACGCCTGCGCGCAGGAGGTGCGCGCCGGGCGGCTGGACGCGGACGCCGCGGGCGGGATCCTGACGGTGACGGTCCGCGACCTGCTCGTCGCGCCGGGCGGACCGGCGCGGACGCCGCGGGCGCGGTCTTCGCGGTGACCGTGCGCGACCTGCTGGCCGGTCCGGGCTGGCGTGGCGGCCCCCTGCGGCGTGCGAGGATGCGCGCGGCAGTGACGATGACGATGATGGCGCTGGCTGAGCGGTGGCGAGTCGTCGCGCCGTACGCCGCGACGCCGATGTAGCCGCGCTGTCTCGACTCATCGATCACTTCGCCGAGTGCGCGTCGGAATGCAGCGGGAGCTTCGTCGTCAAGGGGACCAAGCGATCCCCGCTCGGCGAGGCGCGCACGATCGGAGTGGCGCAGTCGGGGCATCGGCAGGGACCCCCAAACCGCCCGGGCGTCTGAGAACGCATCCGACCGTCGGGAACCGCCGATCAGATGGCGAACGGCCGGATCCGCAACGGCACGAGCCGGCCCTCGTGATACGCCTCGCGCGCGGTCCGCACCAGCGCAGCCCGTAGGTAGCTCGCCTCCTCGTGGGGATCGATGCCACGGTCCACGGCCGCATCGAACCGGCGGCCTGTCTCCTGTGCGAGCGCAGCGTTGTCGAGCTGGTCCAACCAGGCGAGATCCGCGCCAAGATGGGCCGCGTCGAGTTCGTCCTGAACGATTCGATACATCACGACGTCCTGCCATCGCCAACAAACGCGAGACGGCGTTGTTTCGGACCGGCAAGACCAGACGGTGGCGAGAAGGCGTCGCGGCGCTGGGCCTCCGTGCCCAACGTGGGCATTCGAGCCCGTTCGCCGTGACGAGATACCTATCGACAGACACGCGGCAGAACTTGAGCCCTACCGCTCGGCCTCGCCATCGTCGTCATCATCGAGGTCGTGCGCGCCATCGATCATCTGTAGGTCCGTGATCTCCTCAGGCGTGTAGCCACGCTTCTCCAAGATGGCGATGTAGCCAGCCGTCCGGCGATGACGTTCCGCGCTCTCTAGCGGGTGAGCCGCGCTCAACCAGCAATAGACGGCGATCTCGTACGCGATCGACGTTCGACCGACGACGACACGGACTGCCCGAGCTGCAGCATCAGCTTTGCCTGTCGGGCCCGGGCATTCCCGGGCCAGACAGGCCATCACCAACCCAGCGACGTCGGTGAGCCGGGCACGGCGCTTGTGCAGATCCGACTGCCCGACCAAGCCCGAAGACAGGCCGATCAGTTGCTTGCGCGCGACCCGGACGAAGCGGCGATCGGAGGTGATGCCCATCATCGACAGGGCGACCGACAGCGTGACGACGAAGAGGAGTGGGGCTGTGGGGACCGATCCTGCGGCGCGCAGACCCTCGTTTGCTCGGCGGCGCTGTTGTACGGCACGGCTTTCGGCGCCGCGATCTCGCCTCCGAACGACGAAGACCCCGCGATGAGCAGGGTCTTCGTGGAAGCGGCTGAAGGGACTCGAACCCTCGACCTTCTGCATGGCAAGCAGACGCTCTAGCCAACTGAGCTACAGCCGCAGGCGGACGGCCATGATAGCCACCGCGGGCCGGGGCGTGCGGGCCCGGTGGACCGTCGCCCGGGCCCGCGCCGCCCGGCGTCGAACGTGCGGAGCGCGGCCGCTCAGCGCCGGCGCGGGTAGGCCTTCAGCTTCAGGTCGATCCGGTCGCCTGCGAGCAGCCGCGTCCCCGGCGGGATCGACTGCCGCCGCACGAGCACTCGCGCGTACTTCCAGCGCCGGGGCCCGGTGACCCGGCCGACGGTGCAGTCGGCCGCCCGCAGCAGGCGCGTCGCCGTGCTCAGCGACACCCGCTTGACGTCCGGGACCGTGCAGGTTCCCGGGGATGGCGCCGGCGTGGGGCTCGGCGTCGGGGTGGGGGACGGCGCCGGGCTCGGGGCCGGTGGTGCCGTGTAGGCGTAGGTCGCGTTCGGGTTGAGCGCGCTGATCTGCAGCGGGCCCAGGACGCGCACGCTCACCGTCCCCGCCACGTTCGGCGGCACGATCGCGGTGATCGAGCTGAACCCGTTGATGGTGAACCGCGGCGCCGCCACGCCGCCGAAGTAGACCTGGCGCGACTGCGCGAAGTACGAGCCGGTGAGCCGCACGACCTGGCCGCCGGTCGTCGGCCCGCTGGTGGGCGACAGGGAGGCGAGGATCGGCGGCAGCACGACCACCGGGTTGCTCGGCGTGTACGTGAGCGTCACGCTCGGGTTCGCGACGGTCCAGGTCGTCGAGACGTTGCTCGCGCTCGGCGTGACGTAGCTGGCGCCGCCACCGCCGCCGCCTCCGCCGCCGCTGGTGGCCGAGCCGCCACCGGAGCCGCCGCCTCCGCCGTAGTAGCCGCCGCCCGCGCCGCCGCCGCCGGCCACCGAGCCGTCCGTCGCGCCGCCGATGCCGCCGCCGCCGGACCCGCCCGCGCCCGCGCCGGACTGCGCGTCGGGGCCTCGCCGCCGTCGCCGCCGGCGCCGAGCACGCCGTCGAAGCCGGGCTGCGAGCCCAAGCCGCCCTGGCCGCCGCCGGCCGTCGTGCCGCTGGCCCCGCCGGTGCTCGGCGCGCCGCTCGCGCCGACCCCGGCCTCGTCGGCGTCGCCGCCGCAGCCGCCCGGCGCCGAGCCGCCCGCGCCGCCGCCTCCGCCCGCGACCACCAGCCGCGTCTGCAGCGTCCCGACGCCGCCCGTGCAGGTGGTGATCAGCGTCGAGCACGTGCGCACGTCGCTGGCGCCGCCGCCTCCGCCACCGGCCAGGCCGAGCCCGCTGCCGCCGTTGCTGGCGACCTCGATGTAGAGGACCTCGCCCGGGGTCACCGGGATCGTGGCGGTGACCCTGCGGGCCTGCCCGCCGCGCTGGAGGATGAGGCCGCCGTTGACCGCGTTGCCGCCGGCGCCGCCGACCGCCGTGACGGCGATGCTCGACACGTTGGCCGGCACGGTGAACGCGGACTCGCCGACGTTCGTGAACGTCTGGGTCGACTGGGCCTGCGCGCTGCTTGCGCCGGCGAGCACGGCGGCGGTAAGCGCGGCGCCGACCAGCGGCGCGCGGCGGTGGAGGGCGGACATGCGCACGACTATCTCACAGGTGAGACCCGCCTGTTCGGGTCTTGCGCGTACCCTGGACCGGCGTGATCGACGCCGTGATCTTCGATCTCGACGGGGTGCTCATCGAGTCCGAGGAGCGCTGGGACGCCGCCCGCCGCGCGGTGGTGGCGCAGGCGGGCCGGCCGTTTCCCGACGCGGCGACGCGCGCGATGCAGGGGATGAGCGCGCCCGAGTGGGAGGCCTACCTGCACGACGAGCTCGGCGTGCCGGGCTCGCCCGCGCAGATCGGCCGCGCCGTGGTCGACGCGATGGCGCGCGGCTACCGCGACGACCTGCCGCTGCTGCCCGGCGCGACCGACGCGGTCCGCGCGCTCGCCGGTCGCTGGACGCTCGGCGTCGCCTCGTCATCCAACGCGGAGCTGGTCGAGCTCGTCCTCGAGCTGGCGCGGATCGGCGACTGCTTCGCCGCGCTGGTCTCCAGCGAGGAGGTCGCGCGCGGCAAGCCGGCGCCGGACGTCTATCTCGAGGCCGCGCGCCGGCTCGGCGCCCGGCCGCAGCGCTGCGTGGCGATCGAGGACTCCGCCAACGGGCTGCGGTCGGCCGCGGCCGCCGGGATGGTCGTCGTGGCGGTGCCGAACCCCGGCTACCCGCCGGACGACGACGCGCTCGCGCTGGCCGCGGCGGCGGTCCCGGCGGTCGCGCATGTGACGCCCCGGCTCATCGCCGAAGTGGCTCCGGGCATCTGAGGCCGACGCTCGTCGCGTCGCGTCGCTGCTACCGGGCCGGGAGCGGGCGCGGGCTCGGCAGCGGGGTCAGCGTGCGCTCGATCTCCGCGCGGCGGTCCTCGCGGACCGGTGGCAGCGCGACGCTCTCGCCGAGGTGGGCGGGATCCTCGTCGACCGCGAAGCCGGGGCCGCGGGTGGCGATCTCGAACAGCACGCCGGACGGCTCGCGGAAGTAGACCGAGCGGAAGTAGAAGCGGTCGATGACCGGGGTGGGGCGGACGCCGGGCGTGCGGCGCAGGAGATCCTGCCACGGCTCGATCTCCTCCAGCGCGGCCGACCAGGCGACGTGGTGGACGGTCCCGGCGCCCTGCAGGCCCCGGCGTTCGGGGGCGGGGTCGTAGGCGTAGGTGCCGCCGCGCCGCTTGCCGCGGGCCTCGAAGCCGTCCCCGTGCGGCGCGAAGGGGAGGACGCCGGTGAGCAGCGGGGCGCTGTCCTCGGGGCGGTCGCTGTAGGCGCGCACGCCGTCGAAGCCGCGCAGCGCGACCTCCGGCGGGACCTCGGGGTGGTGGGCGATCAGCGGCGGGTCGGGCACGGTGGCGACGACGAGCTCGTGGGCGAGGCCCTCGGGGTCGGCGAAGCGCAGGCGGTCGCCGGCGCGCTCGGTGGCGGCGCCGTCGTCGCCCAGGCGCGCGGCCCAGAAGTCGAGCGCCGCGGCGTCGGCCACGCGCCAGGCGATCCGGTGGATCATGCCCGCACCGGCCCGACCCTGCGGAGCGCCCGGGTACTCGAAGAACGTCATGTCGGCGCCGGGCGAGCCGTCCTCGTCGGCGTAGAAGAGGTGGTAGACCGTCGGGTCGTCCTGGTTGACGGTCTTCTTGACGAGCCGCAACCCGAGCACGCGTGCGTAGAAGTCGACGTTGCGCCGGGCGTCGCCGGTGATGGCGGTGATGTGGTGGATGCCCTCGAACTGCACGGTCGCCTCCCGTCGCGTGGTCGGACGAGGAGAACCTACCCGGCCTCGTCGGCCGCCAGCCGTAGGGCGTCGCGCGCCCTGACCGCGAGCTCGACGCGGAAGCGGGTCTCGACGTCGCGCAGGTCGAGCCCGGAGATCTCGCGGGCCCGGGCGAGGCGGTAGCGCACCGTATTGACGTGCACGTACAGCGCGCGCGCCGTGCGCTCGAGGTTGCGGTCGCAGGACAGGAAGACGCTGAGCGTGTTGACGTAGTCGCAGCTGCTGTGCGCGTCGGCCTCCATCAGCGTGCCCAGCGTCTGGGCCACGAATTCGTGCAGCGAGCGGCACGGCGCGGCGCTCGCGAGCAGCCCGTAGATGCCCAGCTCGTCGCAGGCCACCAGCCGCGGGTCCGGCTGCTCGAGCGCCACCTGCAGCGCGACCGCGGCCTGGCGGTGCGCTTCCGCGTACTCCTCGAGGTGAGCGCACGGCCGCCCCAGCCCGGCGCACAGCGGCGTCCGCGCCAGTCGGCTCGAGGCGAGGGCGACCAGGCGCTGCATCCCGGCCCGGACGGCGCTCGCCGCGCCCTCGGCGTTGGCGACCAGGACGACGGCGCCTTCGTGCACGGCCACGACCGCTCGTCCGAGCTGCTCGGCCGCCGCCCGTCCGACTGCGCGGACGACCTGCTCGGGGTCGGTGCCGGCCGTCCCGGCGTCACCGTGCTCGGCCACGCGCAGGACGACCGCGGGCGCGCTCAGGTCCAGGCCGAGCAGCGCCGCGTCGCGTCGCAGCTGCTGATGGTGATCGCGTGGATCGCCGAGCAGCGCGGCCACGAACTCGCTGCGCAGCTCGAGTCGGGCCTCCAGGCGCGAGCGGTCGCGCAGGATCTGCAGGACGAGCAGTCGGGCCGCGGTGCCGATGAAGTCGGCGGCATCGGGCGCCAGTCGCGTGGCGGCGACGATCTCGAGCGCGCCGAGGTCGTGATCGCGCGTGAGCAGCGGGATGCGGAGTACCGGCGTGCCGCGCACGTCTCCCGCGCGGGCGACGATGTGGCCGAACTGGTCGTGCAGCCGCACCTCGACGACGAACCCGGCTGCGAGCCGCCGCAGGCCCGCGGTGACGCTGCCCGTGTCGGCCAGCGTGTCGGCGATGTCGACGAGCTCGGCCAGAACCTCGGTCCGAGGTTGCGTCTGCAGCTGCGTCAGGAGCGCTCCTGCCGCCATCGCGCGGCTGAGTGTAAACCGTTTTAGATCCGGCTGCCAACGTTCGGGACGGTACTCTCGCGGACCCGCAAGACGGCGGGGACGAGCACCGGAGCCTCGGGCTCCTCGCCGCGGATGCGGGCCAGGAGCAGCCGCACGGCGGCGCGGCCCACCTCCGCCGGATCGAGATCGAGCGCCGTGACGGAGGGATGGCCCTGGCGGGCGTCGATGCTGTCGATCCCGGTCGCCACCAGCAGGTCGTCCGGCACCGCGATGCCCCGTTGACGTGCCGCGCGCAGCACCTCGCCGGCGTAGCGCTCGGGCAGGCCGATGATGGCGTCGGGAGCGCTCGGGCCGTCGAGCAGGACGCCGGCCCGCTCACAGGCCGTCAGGTCCGCGGCCGCCCCGTTGGCCGCGTCGACGATGGCCTCCACGCCGTGCTCCTCGGTCCACTCCAGGTACCCGCGCAGCGAGTCGGTCGTCCACGCGTTGCCCCAGCCCGACGTCAGCAGCGCGATGCGCCGCGCGCCGGCCTCGTGCAGGTGGTCGAGCAGGACCCGCATGCTCTGGACGTTGTCGGAGTTGACATGCCAGCGGTGGTCTGGATGGTCGTGATCGCGCTCGATCGTCACCACCGGCTTGCCCAGGCGCCGGCACAGCTCGAGCTGCCCGTCACCGGGGATCGTGTCGCACAGGATCGCGCCGTCGACCGCGAGGTCCTCGATGTCCTCGAGGGAGCGCAGCGGCGGTGCGATCAGCAGCCGGTGGTCGTTGTGCAGCGCGGTCCCGGTCGCGGCGCGGATGACGTGCATGTAGGCGTCGAAGCTGAGCTCCTCGGCGCGCTCGCTCGTCGCCTCGACGCTCGAGAGCACCAGCGCCAGCGTGCCGGTGCGCGACGTGCGCAGCGCCCGGGCGATGCGGCTGGCCCGGTATCCGAGCTCCTCCGCCACCGCCATCACCCGCTCCGCCGTCTCGGCCTTGACGGTGCCCCGGCCGTTGAGCGCGAGCGAGACCGTCGCCGGTGAGACGCCGGCGGCGGCCGCGACGTCGCGGATCGTGGCCCGTGGTTCCACCGGCGAAGCGTCCATCGCCAGCGCCACGCTAGCAGTCGGCTCGCGTGTGCAAGCCGGGACGCGCTTGTCGCCACCAGCCAAGCGGACCCGCGCGGTGCGGCGCAACCTTGACGCGGCGCGCCATTGCCGCGTGGCCGGGCTGGTGCCAACGTCTGGGTGCGCAGCACCACGATCCCGACGGATGGAGGTCATCTTGGCCCTCTCGGAGAACCCGAGCCCGGTGCACGGCAGCGGGCTCGCGTCCGGCGATCACCTGACGTTCAAGCAGGACGCGTTCGAGGTCACCGACACCGACCTGCGGGCCGGAGCGCTGACGACGTGGCAGGTCGTCGTGCTCTCCGCGGCGACGGTCGGGCCGGCGGCCGGCGTGGCGCTGAACTTCCAGTTCGTCGCCACGTTCGCGAGGGCGGCCCTGCCGCTGGCGTTCGTCGTGGCCGCCGTGGTCATCATGCTGATGGCCAACACCGTGGTGCAGTTCACCCGGCGCCTGACGCACGCCGGCTCCTACTACGCCTACGCATCCTTCGGGCTCAACCGCGAGACCGGCTTCGTGGCGGCGTGGGCGATCGCGTTCGGCTATCTGGTCGCCGTTCCCGCCGGCCTGAACCTGTTCGGCTACACCCTCAGCTCGTACGTGGCGACCCAGTGGAACGTCGCGATCGGCTGGGAGTGGTTCTTCGTCCTCGGTCTCGGCCTCGTGGTCCTGCTCGCCTACCTCGGCGTCCAGGGCTCCGCGCGGGCGGCCATGCTGCTGCTGGCCTTCGAGATCATCGTGCTCGCCGCGCTGGCGGTGACGATCCTCGTCAAGGTCGGCGTCTCCAACTGGTCGGCGGCGCCGTTTCGATTCTCGAGCGCGCCGGATGGCGTCAACGGGGTCGCGCTGGGCCTCGTCTACGCGCTGCTGTCGATCATCGGCTGGGAGGCGGGCGCGACGTTCAGCGAGGAGACCAAGGACCCCAAGCGGACCGTGGGCCGGGGCGTCTTCGGCGCGGCCGCCCTGTGCGCCGGGTTCTTCCTGCTGACGGGATACGCCGCGACGATGGGCTTCGGCGTCGACGCCAAGGGCGTGGCGGCCTTCCAGAACGATCCCACGCCACTGCAGACGCTCACCACGACGTACTGGAGCAGCGGCGCGCTGTTCCTCACGGTCCTCGCAGCGGCGTCCAGCATCCTCGGGTTCGTGCTCGCGGCGTTCAACGCGGCGGCCCGCATGCTGTACGCGCTGGCGCGCGAGGGGCTGCTGCCGCGGCCGCTGTCGCGCGTCAACGCGAGCCGCAAGACGCCGAGCGTCGCGATCCTGGGCTACGGCGTCGTGGCGCTGGGGGCCGGCCTCGCGTTCGGCCTGGGACTCGAGCCGGTCAACGTCTGGGGCTACTTCGGGTTCATGATCGCCACCGCGATCCTGTTCGTCTACATGGTGACGAACCTGTCGCTCGTGGTCGCGACCTACCGCCGCGGCGAGCTGACCCCGACCACGGCGCTGCGCAACGTGCTGCTGCCGATCGTGGCCGCGTGCTTCATCGGCTACGTGTTCAAGAACCTGTTCTATCCGGTGCCGGCGATGCCGTACCGGATCTTCCCGTACATCGTGATCGGGGTGATCGTGCTCGGTGCCGTCTACGTGACGCTCCTGCGCCGCCGCGCGCCGGAGGTCGTCGCGGAGGCGGGCGAGGCGCTCGCCGGGGAGTGACGAGATGACCGAGACGCAGGACGCCGCCGCGACCGGCCTGGGGCCGGCCGACCTCGCCCGGGCCGTGCCGGTCACCGCACCGCTGTACGGCGAGCCGCCGTTTCACTACCGCGGCTCGGAGTCGCTGATGATCGCCTACCGCACGAGCGCGCAGGCCCTCGCCCGCCATCTTCCGCCGGGACTCGCGCCGAAGGGCGACGAGCCCGTCGTGACCGTGATGTTGTCGCACTACCGGTTCAGCACCTTCGGGCCGTACCGCGAGTGCGGTGTCCTCGCCGAGGTGGAGCTGGTGGGCGACGACGGCGACCGGCGCGCGGGCCTGTACGTCCCGTACCTGTTCGTCACCAGCGAGCCGCCGCTGGCGGGCGGGCGCGAGCTGTGGGGGTACTGCAAGAAGCTCGCCCACATCGAGCTGGGCCAGGAGGCCGAGGTCATCTGGGCGACGGTCAGCCGCCCGGCGCCGGTGCGGCTGGTCACGGCGACGCTCAAGGTCGACCGGCGCGCCGAGCCGCAGGAGTTCCCCGACGTACCGATCTACAGCCTGCGCGTGATCCCCTCGACCGACCCGCAGCGCTATCCGGCCGACGTCGCCCAGCTCATCGAATGCCGGTTCCCGGTCGTGCCGCGCGCTGCCACCGACGGGTGCACCGAGGCGTGGTTCGGCGCGACCGCGGGGCTGACGTTCGACGCGCGCTCGCCTGTGGACCCGATCCACTCGCTGCCGGTCCTCGAGACGGTGGGCGGCTACTGGGGGACGTTCGACGCGGTCCTGTACCCGGGGACCGTCGTGCGCAGCTATCGGTGAGGGAGGGCACGATGGGACGACTCACGCCTGAGCGGATGCACTTCAGCGGCCCCACGTGGGGCGGGCTGTATCCGCGGCCGCCGCACTTCTACCGCGGCAGCCGCAACCTGCTCGTCAGCTACGCGACCGAGCTCGAGCCGGTGCTCGACCTGCTGCCCGAGGAGGTCGAGCCGCTGGCCGACCCGCCGCAGTGCTGCTGTGGTTCCAGGACACGCCGTTCAGCACCTTCGGTCCGCACCAGGGCGCCTACGGCTTCATCGAGTGCCGGTTCCGGGGCGCGCCGTACTTCTTCGAGGCGTTCCTGTGGGTCAGCAGCGACTCGGCGCTGGCCGCGGGGCGCGAGCTGTGGGGCGACTCCAAGAAGCTCGCGGACATCCGCGTCGAGCCGGTGTGCGAGGAGGTCGCCGCGTTCCTCGAGCGCCCCGCCGGCACGCTGATCGCGGCCGCCCGGATGCGTCTCGAGCGCTTCGGCGATCCCGACTCGGTGCCCTCGTACCCGGGCCTGTGCCTGAAGATCATCCCCAGCGCCGAGCCCGGCCGGCCGCCGGAGGTCCTCCAGCTCGTCCGCGACGACATCACCGCGTCGCCGGTGGTCGGCTCGGACGGGCGCGCCGAGGTGTACACCGGCGCTGCGTCGCTGCGCCTCGGCACCGCCGGCGCCCTGGACCCGCTGGCGACGCTGGTCCCGCGCGGGGCGGTGCAGGCGACCTACGCGCTGATGCACATCGAGCTCGGCTACGGCACCGTGCTGAAGGACTACCGCGGGCAGCCGCAGGGCGTCCTCGCGTCGGTCGACGGCGCCGGTGCCGGTGCCGTCGCGGCGTCGTAGCGCCGCGAGGTGCCACCGAGGCATACCTCGAGGGACAGCACCGCAGCGGCCATGCCCTCTGGAGTTCCGGGCGCTGGCCGAGAAGTGGCGTTGGTCAATGGCGACCGCGGCATCGTCTCGCTTGGGAGCGGCCACGTCGCCCGGCCTCGAGGCGTGCCGCGACGGGCTCCCTGCGTGACGCCGGCGATCAGCCGCGCCCTGCAATGCCCCCATCGCCATGGCGCATCGCGTCCGTCTCCGGCCCGAGCACGAGCGCGCCTACGAGGACGACGCCGATCACCAGCGCTGAGCTTGGCGATCACCCAGGCGTAGCGCAGCACTCCCACGGCGTCGCCAGGCCGAGCAGGACGCCCGCTGATCAGCGACATGAAGCTCCGCCGGGATGCCGAACGCCAGCGTGGCGCATCGTCCGCAGCTCAAACGAGGAGGCAGCCAACACGGCGCCGGTCGTCACAGCGGTGCGGATGTTGATCGCCAACACGGCGGCGACCGTCAGTGGCTCAGGGGGTTGTCGAGGACGATGCGCCAGCTGCCATCGGGCTGACGGCGCGAGACCATGGTGCCCAGGCCGGAGATCTCGATGAGCTCGCCGTCCTCGGATCCGGCCAGCGTCCAGCGTCCGTGGGTGAGCGCGAGCCCGTCGGCCTGGATCTTGTCGACGACCTCGATCCGGAGCACGGGCCGCAGCGCGAGCACGGGCTCGATGGCGCCGCGGATCGCGTCGCCTCCGGTGACGCGGCGTCCGTCAGGAGGAACGACGATCGTCGCGGTCGGCTCGTGAAGCGCGGTGAAGGCGTCGCCGTCGCCGTCGGTGATCGCGGCGGCGATCAGGGCGTGGAGCTGTTCGGGACTCTGGGCGGGCATGCCGGTCAGCCTGCCTGTCGCGGCGCACGCTGACCACCCCAGGAATCTGGGGTTTGGGACCGCGCGACTCGGGCCACAATCGGCACATGGCGGTGGCGTCATCGGCCCGAGTGGGAGACGACCTCGCGAGGCTCGTCCACCGTGGCGGCGAGCTGGCCGAGCTCACACGCGGCGCGGGCCGCGTCCTCGGTCGCGCGGTGGCGTTCGACGGGATCTGCCTGTTGACGTTGGATCCCGCGACGCTGCTGCCGACCGGCGAGGTGGTCGAGAACGGGCTCCCGCCGGCCGCGACCGCCCGCATGTCCGAGATCGAGCTGTGCACCGACGACGTCAACAGCTTCCGGGCCTTGGCGCGCTCGGGGCGCACCGCGGCGAGCCTGAGCGAGGCCACTCGAGGCGACCTCGATCGCAGCCTGCGTCATCGGGAGCTGAGGCGGCCGAACGGCTTCGGTGACGAGCTGCGTGCCGTCCTCGCTGACGGCACGGGGACCTGGGGTGCGCTCACGCTGCTGCGCGGCGACGACGGCGCGCCGTTCACCGCCGCTGACGTGGGGCTCGTGCGGTCCGTGGCGTGCGGGCTCGCAGACGGTGTGCGGCGAGCGATCCTGCACCGCGCGTCGCGGGCGCGCAGCGACGAGGAGGAGGCGGACGCGCCCGGGATCGTGCTGCTCGCGGGCGACAACGCCCTCTCGGCGGCGGACGCGGCCGGCGAGCGCTGGCTCGACGAGCTGGCGAGCGCGGGGGCGGCGGCCGCGCTGCCGCCGGTGGTCAGCGCGGTGGCCAACCGGGCGCGCGCCATCTCAGCCGGCGGCGACCCAACCGGGGTGCCGGCCCGAGCGCGCGTGCGCACCGCGTCCGGGACCTGGCTCATGGTCCGTGGATCGGCGCTCGTCGACGACCGTACCGCCAGGATCGCCGTGACCTTCGACCCGATCAGACCGCACGAGCTCGCGCCGCTGATCGCCGACGCCTACGGGCTGACCGGCCGCGAGCGGGCCGTCACGCAACTCGTCGCACGCGGGCTCTCGACCGATGCGATCGCCCGGCGCCTGTACGTCTCGCCGTGGACCGTGCAGGACCACCTCAAGTCGATCTTCGAAAAGGCCGGGGTGAGCACTCGCGGCGAGCTCATCGCCCGACTGTTCTTCGAGCACTACGCACCTCGACTGGGCGAGGGCCGCGCACCGGGCTCCGACGACGCCCTCCACATCGAGCCGCGCTCAGGGGGCTGACCGCAGGAGCCACGTTCGCGCCCGGCTTCTTCACCGGCACTTACGTTGCCCGGGCACGCTGGCCCGCATGTTCGTGCGCCTCGCGGCGGTGGTCGCCGTCTTCGCCGTCGCCATCCCGGGCGTTGCCCAGGCGACGCCGGGCGCGTTGCGCGACCGCGTCGTCGACGCGGGCGCCGTCAACCGCCTCCAGGCGCGGGCGGCGCAGGCGGGCGACACGCTGGCCATCCCGACGAAGGAGGGCTACTCCGTCTCGGTCGCGTTCAGCTCGAGCGTGCCGGTCGATGCGGAGCTCGCCAGCTCATACGTCGGCTTCCTCGACGGCCTGCCCCACGGGACCGAGCTACGCCGGCTGGACATCGTCATCGCCGACGCGAGCGAGGTGGCCACCCTGTGCGGCGGCGACGAGAGCGACGGCATCCTCGCCTGCTACGGCAACCAGCAGATGGTCGTGCCGTCCACCGGGCTGCAGACGACCACCACCGACGGCGCCTACACGACGGCCTACGTGCTCACCCACGAGTACGGCCACCACATCGCGGCCAACCGCGACAACCAGGGCTTCTCGGCCATCGACTACGGCCCGAAGTACTGGGCCTCCTACGAGCTGGTCTGCTCGCACACGATCGAGCACCGGCTTGCGCCGGGCGACGAGGGTCAGTCGTACCTGCGCAACCCCGGCGAGGCGTGGGCCGAGGTCTACGCGCGGCTGACGTTCCCCGACCAGCCGTGGACGTTCACGAGCCTGCTGCGACCCGACGCGGCCGCGCTGGACGCCGCCCGCCGCGACGTGCTCACGCCGTGGACCCGCAACGTGTCCAAGACCTTCGTCATGCCCGCCGGCCGGCTGCGCAGAGCTTCGACGTGGCCCTCACCCTCGACGGACGCATCAGCGCGACGGTCCGCGGGCGTCGGGGGTCCGACGTCAAGGTCGTCGTGACGTCGGGGCGCCAGAAGATCGGCCATAGCAGCGGTCGCGGTGCGCGGAACACCTGGAAACTGAGCTCCGGCTGTCGTGAGCGGCCGACCGAGACGGTGACGTTCACGGTCAAGCGGACCGCCGGCAGCGGGCCGGTGACGCTGCTCGTCGGCTATCCGGGCTGACGTCACACCGACGGCGGCCCGGTTCTTCGCGGTTTTTACACGCGTCATCAACGCTGTCGAGCACATGGCAAACGCGCGACGACCATCCCGATGGCTGACCTACCTGCTCGTCGTGCTGTGTCTCGCGGCGATCGCGGTTGCCGTCGTGATCGTCGGGCCCGCGGGCTCGCAAGGGGCGACGACGACCGAGCGCGACGTGCAGGCCAAGCGCGGCGTGGTGCAGAGCACGGTGTCCGGGAGTGGGAACCTCGAGCCGGCGAAGCAGCTCGATCTGGACTTCGGCGTGGACGGGACCGTGACGAAGGTCTACGTCGAGCCGGGCGACGAGGTCGCCAGCGGCGACGTGCTGGCCCGGCTCGACGATTCCGACGCGAAGGTGGCGCTGAGCGAGGCGCGAGCCCAGCTCGCCGAGGCCGAGGCCGATCTGGAGGCGGCGCAGCAGGGGTCGACCCAGGCCGCGAGCTCCGATACCGGCGCTGCGACTGCGTCGAGTGGCGCCACGGCGAATGCCGCCGCCGCGGGGGGCGACCAGGGATCCGCCGAGACGACCATGGTCGCCTTCCGTGCATCGGCGACGACGGTGGCCGTGAGCGCGAGTACGACCTCCACCGAGACGACACCGCAGGAGCCCGCGCCGACCGCAACCGACACGACGCCGCAGACGACGACGCCGCAGACCACGACGCCGCAGACGACCACCGCGCCGGCCCCGTCGGGGACCTCTCAGGGCACGACCGATACGACCCCGCAGTCCGACGCGACGTCTGGAGATCAGACGCCCTCGCGCGGTACGGGAGCACCCGCGACGGGTGGCGCATCGAGCGGCTCGGCCGGCGGGTCAGGTGCTCCGTCGGGCGGATCCTCGTCAGGCGGCGCCGCGTCCCAGACCCAGGCTCAGCGCGATGCCTCGATCGCATCCGCCCAAGCCGCGGTGCAGAAGGCAAAGCTGGCCGTCGAAGCCGCTGAGCAGGATCTCGAGGACACGCGCCTGCGCGCGCCGACGCGCGGCACCGTCGCCGCGGTCTCCGGCGAGGTCGGGGACTCGGTGACGGCGGGCTCGGGCGGGTCGGGTTCGTCGGGGTCCGGGTCCGGCCAGTCCGCGGGGGGAAGCGCGGCTGCCTCATCGGGCACGACGAGCAGCTCGACGAACACTGGGTTCATCACGCTCGTGAACCTGAGGCGGATGCAGATGACCGTCTCGTTCACCGAGGCGGACATCACGAAGGTCGAGGTCGGTCAGGCGGCGACGGTGAGCCTCAGCGCTCTCGAGAACGTCCATCTCGCCGGCCGTGTGACGTCCGTCGCCGTCCTCGGCGACACGAGCGGGGATGTCGTCAGCTACCCGGTGACGATCCTCCTCGACCAGAACGCCAAGGATGCCAAGGCGGGGATGTCGGCGACGGCCGAGGTGGTCGTCGCCCAGGCCAGCGGCGTGACCGTGCCCTCGCAGGCCGTCACGGGTCGCGGCAGCACGGGCACGGTCCTGGTCAGGCAGGACGGCGAGGTCACGTCCCAGCGGGTCACCGTCGGGCTGCAGGGCGACACGTCGACGCAGATCCTCTCCGGATTGAAGGCGGGCGACGACGTCGTGATCCGCTCGACGCCGGTCACGGGATCCGCCGGCAGCACGTCGTCGGGGCAGGGGGGACAGAACGGCCGGCTCGGCGGGGCCGGCGGTCTCGGCGGCGGCGGCTTCCCGGGCGGCGGCTTCCCCAGCGGAGGCCGGTTCCCGGCCGGAGGGCCTCCCGGAGGATGAGCCGTCTCCGGCGTCCGGTCATCGACGTGTCAGATCTGCGGCGGACGTACGACCTCGGCGGTTACGTCGTCCGCGCGCTCGACGGTGTGAGCCTGCGCATCGAGCGAGGCGAGTACCTCGCGATCATGGGCACGTCGGGCAGCGGCAAGTCGACCCTCATGAACATCCTCGGTTGCCTCGACGCCCCAACCGCGGGCCGTTACCTGCTCGACGGCGTCGATGTCCGTGACTTCGACGAGGACGACCTCGCCGACCTGCGCAACCGCAAGATCGGCTTCGTCTTCCAGTCCTTCAACCTCGTCCCGCGCACCAGCGCGTTGGCGCAGGTCGAGCTGCCGCTCGCCTACGCGGGCGTGCCGCGTGCGGTGCGCCGTGCCCGGGCCAGGGGAGCCCTCGACGCCGTGCACATGGGCGAGCGTGTCGATCACCTGCCGTCGGAGCTGTCGGGCGGCCAGCAGCAGCGCGTCGCGATCGCGCGAGCCCTGGTCACCAATCCAGCGCTGATCCTCGCCGACGAGCCGACGGGCAACCTAGACTCCCGGTCGACGTCGGACGTGCTGGCGATCATCGATCGCCTCCATGCCGACGGGCGGACGATCGTCCTCATCACGCACGAGCACGACGTCGCCGAGCGGGCGCAGCGCGTCGTCCGGCTCTCCGACGGGCGCATCGTCGAGGACTCCCCGACCGGCGCAGCGCGGGCGGCGTGATGGGCGTCGAGACCGTTCGGGTGGCGTTCGGAGGGCTTGCGGCCAACAAGCTGCGCACGGCGCTGACTGTGCTCGGCATGGCCATCGGCGTGGCCGCGGTCATCGTGCTGGTCGCCGTGGGCAACGGCTCGTCGAGGTCGGTGCAGTCCTCGATCGAGAGCCTCGGCTCCAACGTCCTGCTCGTCATGGGCACGGGCGCGCGCGGCGGCCCGGGCGCTGCGGCGGCCTCGTCGGTGACGCTCTCGGAGGCGGACGCGAAGGCGCTGGCCGACCGCGCCCAAGCGCCTGACGTCGCGAGCGCCTCACCTGTCGTCAACGCGCAGTCGGCCACGGTGGTGAACGGCAGCGTCAGCTACCAGCCGGGATCGGTGGTGGGTACGACACCCTCCTACTTCCAGGCGCGCGACGTGACCGCGCAGGCCGGAGAGCTGTTCACCGCCGCTGACGTCACCGCGCACGAGCGCGTGGTCGTCCTCGGGCCCACGGTGGTCGAGAACCTCTTCGGTGCCGGCGCCAACCCGGTCGGCCAGACCGTGCAGATCAACGGCATCGCCTTCCAGGTGGTCGGCGTCACCGCTCCGAAGGGCGCCTCTGGAGCCCAGGACTCCGACGACGTCGTGCTCATGCCGTTCACGACCGCCCAGGACACCCTGACCGGCTACGGCTCGGTGGATCAGATCGTCGTCCAGGCGACGTCGCGCGAGACCCTCGACGCCGCCCAGGCCCAGGTCGAGTCGATCCTCGACGAACGCCTGGACGTCACCGACAGCTCGGACGCCGGCTTCCAGGTCATCAACCAGGGCTCGATCCTGGAGGCGTCGGAGTCGACGACCGACGTGTTCACCACGCTGCTCGGGGCGGTCGCCGCGATCTCCCTGCTGGTGGGCGGCATCGGCGTGATGAACATCATGCTGGTGTCGGTCACCGAGCGCACCCGCGAGATCGGGATCCGCAAGGCCGTCGGCGCGCGCCGCAGCGACATCCTCGGACAGTTCCTGGCCGAGGCGGTGGTCGTATCGACGATCGGCGGCCTGGCCGGCGTGGCGATCGGCGTGGCCGGCAGCCAATTCCGGATCGCCGGAGTCCAGCCGGCGATCGCCCCGTACTCCGTGTTCCTGGCGTTCGGTGCGGCCGCGGTGTGCGGCCTGTTCTTCGGCACGTATCCCGCGAGTCGCGCGGCGCGGCTGCGGCCCGTCGACGCGCTGCGCTTCGAATGATGAGGGGGCTTGTGTGACCACGTCTCAGAGAGAGCCGGCCGAGCCTGTCGGCGACGAGGACCGCTGGCTCGACGACGAGCCCGACGAGGAGCTGCCGCCGCGGCCGCGGCGACGGCTCCTGGCGCCGGTCCCGCTCGCGCTGTCGGCGATCCTGATCGCGGCGGCCGGGTTCATCGGTGGCGTCGTGGTGCAGAAGGGCCAGGGCTCGTCGGGGACCGGGACTCCGGGCGGCTTTCCGGCCGCCTTGGGCGCAGCCGCGGGCCGGAGGGCCAGTCCGGCGCGGCGCCGGGCGGTACCGGCGCCGGTGCCGCCGCCAGCGGCGAGGTCTCGTCGGTGAAGGGCAACGTGCTGTACGTCACCGATGACGACGGGACGACCGTGAAGGTGACGGTGCCGTCCGGCGCGAGCGTCACGCGGAGCGCGGAAGCTGACGCCCGGGACGTCCATCCGGGCGACACGGTGGTGGTGCAGGGGGCGACGCGCGCCAACGGCAGCGTGAAGGCGTCCTCGGTGAGCGCCACGGCCCCCGGCGTCGACCTCGGCTCCCTGCTCGGCGGCTTCGGCGCGCCGGGTGGCTCGAGCGGCGGTGGCGGCGGGAACGGCTCGGCAGGCCAACCAGCAGGCGACGACGTCGGTTCGCTCTTCGGCGGCTGACGTCACACATCGGACCGGAGAGAGTGCAGATGAGAAAGCAGCTCGGCATCATGGCGGCGCTCGTGGCGCTGGCGGTGGGTGCATGCGGCGGAGGCGACGCGTCGTCGACCTCGTCGGCCACAGAGACCGCAACCAACGGGAGCGATTCTGCGAGCTCGACGCGGGGTGGTCCCGGCAACGGCTTCATGAGCGCCGAGGTGCGCGACTGCCTGAAGAAGGCCGGCGTCGATCTGCCGCAGGCCCCGCAAGGGGCCGGAGATGGTCCATCGGGCACCGTGCCCGACGGCGGCGCCGGTCTGCCCAGCGGCGCGCCGCCACAGGGCGACAACGGTTCGCCGAGCGGTGCGCCCCCGGAGGGCGGGTTTCCCGGGCAGGGCGGCGATCTCTCGCAGCAGGACCGGGAAGCGCTCCAGGCGGCCCTGAAGAAGTGCGGGGTCGACGTGCGTCCCGGTCAGGCCGGCGGTCGAGCGCCGGACATCGATGACGCCGCGTACCAGCAGCGGGTCCGCGACTACGTCGCGTGCGTGCGCGACAACGGCTACGACCTTCCTGACCCGGACTTCTCCGGCAACGGCCCGGTGTTCGACGACAAGGAGGTCGACCGCACCAGCCAGGCGTTCCAGGACGCGAGCCGAAAGTGCCAGGACCGCCTGCGGCCACCGACGTCCGCGACCACCACGCCGTCGGCGTCGTAGCGTCGGGTTCAGACCCGGTCGATCGATGGCTTCGTCGCGAGGAGGCGCAGCTCGAATCGGCTGCCGCCGTCCGGCGGCGTATCCACCGAGATGCTCCCGCCGTGCGCTTCGGCCACCTGGCGCACGATCGCCAGGCCGAGTCCGGTGCCGGATCGTGCTCGTGCCGCAGCCCCGCGATAGAAGCGATCGAACACGAAGGGCTGATCGGCCTGCGGGATGCCGGGACCGTGGTCGCGCACCGTCAGAACCCCGTCGCGCAGCACGACCTCGACGGTGCCGGGGCCGCCATGGCGAGCGGCGTTGTCGAGCAGGTTGTTGATCGCTCGACCGAGCCGGTCGGGGCGTCCCATCACGACGGTCGGCTCCGACTCGAGCTCGTAGGACGCGTCCTGGTGGTGGCGGCGCGCTCGGTCCACCGCCTCTTCGAGCAACAGGTCGAGGCGGACGTCCTCGGTGCGACCGGCGACGGGCTCGTCGTCGCGGGCCAGCTCGATGAGGTCGGACACGAGCGCGCCGAGCTCGTCGGTCTGCTCGACGACGTCGTCCAGCAGCTGGCCACGTGCGGCCGGGTCCATGTCGGGCGCCTCCAGCAGCACCTCGATGTTCGTCCGCAGGCTGGTGATCGGCGTGCGCAGCTCATGCGAGGCGTCGGCGATCAGCTGTCGCTGGGCCGCCACCGAGGAGGCGAGCCGGTCGAGCATGGCGTTGAAGCGGGCGGCGAGGCGACCGACCTCGTCGGTCCCCGGCGCCTGGATCCGGCGCGCGAGGTCGCCGGTGAGCTCGATGTGCTCGGCGGCCGTGGTGATCTCGCCGATGGGCCGCAGGACGGATCCCGCGACGAGGCGGGCCAGCAGCGCGGCCAGGCCGATGCCCACCAGGCAGACGACGGCGAGGATGACCGCCAGCCGCCGCAGCACCGCATCGACGCTCTCCAGCGACCGGGCGAGCTGCACCGCCCCACCGGCGCGGATGTGCCGCGCGAGCAGCCGGAGATGCTCGCCGTCGACGGTGATGTCGGTCAGGAGCTCAGAGCGCTGGCCCTGCGCGACCGCGCGCACGGCGTCGCTGACCGGGAGCGGCTCTGATGGGTTGCGCGGATCGGCGGTGCCGTCGGGCTGCACCAGCTGCGCGTAGCCGGCCGGACCGCCGCGCCGGGCCGGAAGATCGGGGATGGTGCGCCGGCTTGCGTCCACCGGTGCCAGCGCGCGGGGTGGCAGCCGGTCGGCCAGCGCGGCCTGATCGCGGAGCTGCGTATCGATCTGGTTGCGCAGCTCGGCGCGCACGACGACGTAGCTGACCGCGGCCGCCGCCACGACGTGGCGATGGCCACGGCGATGGCGGACAGCAGGCCCAGTCGGCCGCGCAGCGCATTCCGCCGGCTCAGGACCCTCAGTCGCGCAGGACGTAGCCGACGCCGCGGACTGTCTGCAGCAACCGGGGTTCGCCGCCTTCTTCGAGCTTCCGTCGCAGGTATCCGACGAAGACGCCCAGCACGTTCGACGTCGACCCCAGGTCGTAGCCCCAGACACGTTCGAAGATCGTCGAGCGTGGAAGCACCTGCCGGGGATGGCGGAGGAACAGCTCGAGCAGGTTGTATTCGGTGCGCGAGAGCTCGATCGGCCGGCCGCCGCGACGAACCTCGCGGCTCGCGCAGTCCATCGTCAGGTCGGCAAAGCGAATCGCGCCGCTCTCGGGCCGCGCGTCGCTGCGACGCAGAAGCGCCCGCATGCGCGCCTGCAGCTCCCGCAGGGCGAACGGCTTGGGCAGATAGTCGTCGGCGCCCGCGTCCAGGCCTTCGACCCGGTCGTCGATGGCGTCCCGTGCCGTGAGGATCAGCACCGGGGTCCGGTCGCCGGCCGAGCGCAGGCGCCGGCAGACCTCCAAGCCATCGATCCCGGCCATGCCGATGTCGAGCACGACCGCATCGATCGGCCGATCGGCGAGGATCCCCAACGCCTCTCGCCCATCGCAGGCCAGCACGACCTCGTAGTCATCCAATCGCAGCGCACGCTCGAGAGAGCTTCGCACCGCAGGCTCGTCGTCGGCAACGAGAATCCGCACGCGCATCGCGTTCGTCAGCGGATCAGCGCGTGCTCAAGCCGACCCGAGCATCAGCTAAGAGAATCCGAAGAATCGCCGCGCCTTGCAGATCAGCGCCGGTCGCTCAGCCGGGCCGCCCGCGGTCAGCGATCCGCGGCGGTTGACGGATCGGTCCGAGGATTCAGGAGCCTCCGGGATGCCAGGCGTGCTTCACGTGGGTGTCGACGGCGCTCACCTCGGGGACGCTGGCGGCCGTGCGGTTCATGTCGGGATGTGCTCGAGCCACGCAGCACCCAACCCCGAGCAGCTGGCGCAGATCGACCTGGACGACCGCTATGCGGCCGAGCACGGACCCGGCGCTGCTGACCGGGACGCAGGCGCTGGTGCGGCTGCCGTTGGCGCAGCGCCGACTTGACCAGCGGCGCGGGCCGGCGCAAGCGGTGGCGTGACGGGCGCCCGCGCGGGTAGGACTCGAGCATGACCACTTCGCCGCCCGACCCCATCGGTGGTCGTCTGGAGCGCCCCCTCAACGGAGTGCTCGCAACGTTGCTCGTGCTCGATGTCGATCGTATGCGAGCGGGCTGTCGAACGGTGCACGTGGATCGTCGAGCGCAACGATGACGGGGCTGCGCGTCGGGGTGTTCGTCGTTCCGGACGCCACGGATCCGGCCGGAACGCTGGCGCAGATCGTGGCTGCGGACGAGACCGGGCTCGACGTGGTCGGCGTGCAGGACCATCCGTACCAGCGCCGGTTCTTCGACACGTGGACGCTGCTGTCGTTCGTGGCCGCGAGGACGGAGCGCGTTCGTCTCGTGCCGGACGTCGTGAGCCTGCCGCTGCGCCCGCCGGCGATGCTGGCCAAAGCGGCAGCGTCGCTCGACGTGCTCAGCGGCGGCCGCGTCGAGCTCGGCCTCGGCGCGGGGGCGTTCTGGGATGCGATCGAGGCGATGGGTGGGCCCCGGCGCACACCGGGCGAATCGGTCGACGCTCTCGAGGAGGCGATCGCGGTGCTGCGTGACTGGTTTGGCGGAGCGCGGTCGCTGCGCCTCGACGGCCACCATTACCGGCTCTCGGGAGCGCAGCCGGGACCGGTGCCGGCGCATCCGATCGAGCTGTGGATCGGCGCGTACAAGCCGCGGATGCTGCGTCTGACCGGCCGTCTGGCTGACGGTTGGCTGCTGAGCGCCGGCTACCTGGACCTCGAGGACGCCCACCGCAGCCACCGCGCCATCGACGAGGCCGCCACGCGTGCGGGGCGTGAGCCGGCTGATGTGCGCCGCGTGCTCAATGCCGACCTCGAAGGTCCGCCGACGGGGTGGGCCGACCAGCTCGCGCGGCTGGCGACCGACTATCGCTTCGACACGATTCTCGTCAGCGTGCCCAATGACGGCCCGGTCGACTTCGTCCGCCGGCTCGGCGAGGGGATCGCGCCCGTCGCCCGGGAGAAGGCCGCCCAGAGCGGGTCGTGACCATGCAGCAGCGGCGGAAACGGCGAGAGCCCCGATGGACTCGGGGCTCTCGGCAGAGGCGACGACCGGAATCGAACCGGTGTACACGGCTTTGCAGGCCGCTGCGTAGCCACTCCGCCACGTCGCCAGCGGCACCCCCAGGCTATCGGTCGTCGCCACCGGGCGGTCTCAGACGAGATCCGGGCATCGGCGTTGCTACGCTACGGCGCAGCTGAGGGCGATTAGCTCAGCTGGGAGAGCGCCGCCTCGACAAGGCGGAGGTCACTGGTTCGAGCCCAGTATCGCCCACCTCGGAAAGGCCCGTTCGACGGGCCTTTCGGCTGTCGGGTCCAATCTCGCGACTCCACCTTTCCGGGCCTCGATCAGCAGCGTGCCGTCGAGCGCGCAGCGGGCGGCGCCGTTGGCGCATGCGTGGCGCAGTCGCGGACGGACGACGGCGCGGTGGCCGCGAGCCGCTGAGGTGCCAGTGGTGACGTCACGTAGACGTGATCGAGCACTTTGAGCATGAGGTCGTTGGCGGTCAGCGCGCCGGCGGGCGACACGGTCAGGTTGGCCCAGACGACGAGCGTGAGCTTGTTGGCGGGATCGTGGGCGGCTTCGGAGTTGTAGCCGACGGTCTCGCCCCCATGGAGGTAGAGCGAGTTGCCCGCCCAGCGAAGGCGGTTGATCCCGTATCCGTAGTCGAGGCTGGTCCCGGTCGGTTGCAGGCTGTCGAGCCAGATGCGCTGGTATCTGGCGTTGAGCACTCGGCCGCGGACCAAGGCGCGGATCCAGGTGTCGAGATCGTCGGCGGTGGAGATGACGCCTCCGGCGGCGGTGGCGAAGGAGTGGTTGACGCTGGTGAAGTCTCTCGGCTGGACCAGGCCGGCGTCGACGGCGGCCTCGAACTGAGGTGTGTAGGGCGGGTCCGCGATGCCGGTGGTCACGATCGATGCGCTGCCGTACAGGTAGCCGTGCGCGTACGGGCTGGGGATGACGTTGGAGGTGCTGGGGGGAAGCAGGGTGTGCTTCATGCCCAGCGGTCCGAACAAGCGCTTCTGCATCGCCGTGGCCAGAGGCCGGCCGTCGACCTTCTCGACGACCAGGCCGAGCAGCGCGTAGTTGGTGTTGCTGTATTCGTAGGCGCTGCCCGGCGCGAAGTTGGGCGGGTGCGCGAACGAGATCGCCAACAGCTCCTGCGGCGTCCAGACCTTGGTCGGGTCATGGTCGAAGGACGGCGCCATCACGGGGTCGCTGGTGTAGTCGAACAGACCGCTGCGCATCTCCAGCAGCTCGGCGAGCGTGATGTTCTCGCCGTTGGGCACGCCCGGGACGTACTTCGACACCGGATCGCCGAGCCGCAGCTTGCCTTCCTGGGCCAGCTGCAAGATCACCGCCGCGGTCATCGTCTTGGTGATCGACGCGATCCGGAAGTAGGTGGACGGGCGGGGCCGGACGTGGGCGCCCAGCCGCGTGGTGCCGTAGGTGGCCGTGAACGCACCTTGGGGCGTGCGCAGCAGGACCACCGCGCCGGGAACGTGCAGCGCCCGCGCCGTCTTGTCCACCAGCGCCTGCAACGCGCGGTGGTCGATCGTCCTGAGTCCCGGCTTGGGAGGCGTCACCGCCGACGCCCCCGCCGAGAACACGGCGCTCGCCAACGCTGCGCCGACCAGCACGGCGCCGACGCGACAGCGCCTCGACCGTGTCTTGAACCTGGGCATGAAGCTCCTCCTCCTCACCCGCGCTGGGGCCTGCTCGTGAGCGAGCCGTGCAACGACGTGTCCCCGGCGCGAACCGCATCGACGACCCGACGGATCGCCCTGATCGTGAGTGGCCCGTTGTCGATCATGATGTTGTGGCCCGAGTGCGTATTGGTGATGTGCACCGCGCCGGGCACGAGCGCGGCGAGCTCGTTCTGGGCGACGGAGTTCGTCCGGTCGATGACCTCACCGAAGTTGCGCGGCACCGACGGCGGGACCACGCCCTCGTCGATGTACTTCGGAACCAGCGCCGCGAACTTCTTGCTCGCCGTGAGGACGACGAGTGGCATGGGCCGCAGCGGCGCCGCGGCCGCGGTCTGGTCGAGCGTCACATCGAAGTCCTGGCGTTCCAGGGCGGGATACTCGGCGATCGCATCGGCCGGCCGAGCGTTGGCGAACTTCCAGACATCCCACTCCGCGGGTGTCATCTGCACGCGGAGCTCCGGCGTGAGGATGTCGACGAACACGACCCCCTTGACCTGATCGGGGTGCTCACCGGCGAACACTCGGGCGATGTTGCCCGCGAACGAGGTGCGCCACGAGGACGTAGGGGCCCTTGGCGTCGATCGCCTTGAGCAGGGCGTCGAGGTCGTCGACGCCGTTCTGCGGCGTGGTCGGCTGGGGCACCGGGTCGCTGCGGCTGAGCTCGCCGTCGAGGTGCGTGACGCCCGGCCGGTCGTGCGTGCAGGTCCGGGTCATCTTCCCGATCTGCGGATAGACCTTCGGCGTCTTCTGCTTGGCCGCGTGCCAGAGGTCGGATGCCGTCCCCGACCCGGAGAGCAGGAGAACGGTGGGCGAGCCCGTGCCGCGGCACTCGACGTACATCGACCGGCCGCCGCCGATGTCGACGCGCTTGGCGAAGGTGGCGGCGCTCTGACCCTGTTTCGACCTGTCCTTCGGGGCTGCAGTGGCCGTGGTCGCGCACGACAGGGCCACGACGCTCACGATCAGCATGCTCACCACGCGGTGACGGCGGCGGAGGCCATGGTGGCGCGGCAGGAAGCTGGTGGGCGACATCTCGATCTCCTCTCGTTGCCGGGAACGTCGTCGACGTTCGTGGGGGAGGGACGGGCGTGCAGCACGCACATGGCCCGGTGGGGGTTTGCTGCGCACGCCCTTGAAGGCGTTCAGCGGAATGGAACGATTCGTTCCACCCGCTACTAGAGGGTGCCGATGCCGGCCCGAGCCCATGAGGGTGGGCATGCAGCGTCTGCCGGCGGGAGGCGGGCTCCCGTGGGATGTCCTACGGTCGGTCCGCGGTCTCCACCGTCCAGGACAGCTCCGCCGCCGTGGGCGCGGGCAGGTAGATGCAGTAGCCGCCGGTGCGCACGGACTCCTTGAGGTGCTCGCCGAGGAGCGGTGCCTGGTCGGCGATGGCCGCGATCGCTCGCCGGAGGCTCCGGGTCACGTTGACGCGAGCCCGCTCGGTGCCCGATCCCGTCGGCCGGTCCCGACCGCCGAGCCCGACCGTCCGCTTCAGCTCCCGCAGGAGCGCGTCCATCTCCACGTGGGCGCGTTCGCCGCGGACGGCGTCGTTGGCCGCCTCCGCGTCGTCGACCTCGGCCTGCAGCTCCAGGAGGCGCTGGCGGTAGGCGCGCTTCGCCCGCGCGTCGAGGCTGGGTCCGAGATCTCGCGCGATCGGTGCGTCGGCGCGTCCCTCGAGCTCGGTGGCCGACACCTCCACGCCCGGCGTCGTCAGCAACCGGGCCAGTTGGCCCAGCCCGATGCTGTCGCGCAGCCGCGCCTCGCCCAACGGCGACGTGAGCACCCACTGCCAGCCGTTGCGACGCATGGTCGCCGTCCTCGATGCGTCGCGCGTGCCGGGCGGCGACGGCGGCTCCCGGTCGGGACGCGCGACACCGGCGACGGCTGCCAGCGTGTCGGCCTCGAGGCGGAGGGCATCGGGATCGTCCTCGTCGTCCGCGCCGGCGCGATCGACCACATCCGCGAGGTGATCGAGGCAATGGACGAGCAGGGGCGGCGAAGGCAGCGAGCGGGCCAGGGCCACCGCGGCGCGTGCGTGGCGCACCGCGGCCGGGCGATCTCCTTGCAGGGCCGCGAGCCGACCCAGCACGTCGTCGACTGGGAGTCCTGCGCATTGGCCGCCGCCGACGTTGAGCAGACCGGCATAGGGCAGGCAGCGCGCGTACACGGGCTCGGCGAACGTCGACGCCCCCGATCGCGCGATCGTGTCGCCGAGGACGCGGAGCAGATGATCGCCGGTCATCGACCGCAGCAGCCGGTCGGGTGCAGCGGCGTAGCGGTGCAGCACGTCGTGCACCATCGACTCGTCGCCGAACAGCTGGGCGCCGAAGCCCTTCTGCACCTGCAGCACCGGCGACAGCACATCGCCGACCATCTCGGCGGTGATCCGGAAGATCTCCTCCGCCCTGGGGTCGGAATGTCCGTAGAGGTCGAGCAGCATGAGCTGGTGCATCGTCTCGCAGCCGATCAGCACCACGGGCTCGATGTGCCCGGCGCCCACGCGCGCTGCTTCGTCCATCGCCTCGGCCGCGGCCGAGCGGTTCCCGGTCAGCGCGAGGAACGTCGTGCGTTGGACGAGCGTGCGCTGTCGCCACCCTGGGCCCGGCAGCAGCTCGGCCAGGAGCTCGGCCCGCGAGAGGGCCTGGTTGGCGGCGCCGAGGTCACCGTGGTTGAGGTGGTGGGAGACGCGCCGCTGGTGGCCGTAGAGCGCGAGGTCGGGCCGGCCGGCGTGCTCGGCCAGGCGAACGACCTCGTCGGCCGCGCCGATGCGAGCGTCGAGCTCCGAGCGGGTCGACGGCGACATGGTCTGGTTGATCAGCGTCTGCGCGAGGAGGACGGGATCGCCGCTGGACCGCGCCAGCGCGACCGCTTCGTCGGCCCACGCGCGGACGCGCTCGCCGGCGTCGGCATCGGCGCCGCCCACGACCGTGAGACGGCTGAGCAGCGTGGCGCGCAGGCGCAGCTCCTCTTGCGGGAGATTCGCCAGCGCGTCCTCCAACCGCCGCACGCGCGCCGGATCCGGGATGAACGCGGCGGCCCACAGGTTGGCCCCCACCTCGGCCCGGGCCCGCATGACCGGATCCGAGCTCTCGCGGGCCAGATCGGCCGCCTCCGCGTAGAGCTGCAGCGCGGGCTCGAGGTCCCCGAGTCCCCGCAGGACCTTCGCCAGCTCGAGCGCCACGTTCGCGCGCAGCGCAGGTCGGTCGAGGCACTCCGCGCCGATATCGCGCGCGTCGCGCAGCAGCCCGACGGCGCGCTCCCGCTGGCCGGCCACCACGAGCTCGCCCGCGACCTCGCAGGCCATCTCGGTCGCCTCGGCGACCGCGGGTGTGCCGGCGGCCGCATGCAACCGGTGGCCCGCGGCCGCTGCCCGTCCGTCGAGGGTGCCGACGGTGTCCCACGCTGCGGCCAGCTGCGCGTGGAGCGCGCCGGTATCGGTGAGCCGTGCGGCCGCCTCGGCCAGCAACGCGTGGTGAAAGCGCACGCCCGAGGGCGCCACCTCGTCGAGGACGCCCGCCTGCGTCGCCGGCTCCAGACGCTCGGCGGCAGTTGCGATCGTGCACGACAGGGCGATCGCGAGGACCGCGATCGGCGTGCCCGAACCGGCGATCGCCGCCGCGGCCAGGAGCGCGCGTGTGTCGTCATCGAAGCGATCGAGCGAGCGGTCGAGGACCTCGTCGATCACCCCGCCGCCGTCGGGCGAGCGAATGAGCTCCTGCACGAACAGCGGGTTGCCGCCGGTCCGCTCGTGGAGGGCGACCGCGTCGACGGACTCGGTGGCGTCGGCGGCGGCGAGCAGGCGCACCGCGTCGAGGTCGAGCCCTCCGAGCGCCACCACCCGGGCCACGCGTCGGACTGCGTCGAGGCGCGGCATGTCCGGCTCGTCGTCTCGGCTCGTCGCCAGCAGCGCGACGGGCGCGTCGCCGAGCGCGCGGGGCAGGTGGCCGAGCACCCACAGCGCGATCGGGTCGGCCCAGTGCAGATCCTCGAGGACCACCAGGGCGGGCCCGGCCGCGCGCAACGCATCGGTCAGCGACTCGAGATGCTCCCATCGTCGCTCCTCGGCCGGAAGCAGCAGGTCGCCGCCGCCTTCGACGCCCAGCGAGCGGTAGACGCCCCGCCACAGCTCCATCGGTTCGCGCCACGAGGCGTCGGCCTCGCCACGGAGGACCCGCAACCCGTCCGCCCTGGCCGTGAACGCGACCTCGTCGGCAAGCCGGGTCTTCCCGATGCCGGCTTGCCCCACCAGTAGGGCGATGTTCGGTCGCCCCCAACGGGCGGCGTCCAACGCGGCCCGCAGCGTCGACAGCTCGTCGTCGCGCCCGACCAGCACCCGAGCCGCGGAGGGGGAGTTCGCCACCCCACGATGCTGTCAGACCGTGCTCGGTGGTGGGTGATCTTGGGCGGCTGCGACAGCGGGCGTCATTGCGGAGGACTATCGAGTCGACACCCGGGACTACTACGGACGCGCCCCGCACGAGGCACGCGTAGCTTGCCCGGACGATGACCCGAGCCGACGCCGGCAACGAGACGCACGAGCCGGCGCTGGCGGCGTTCCGGCGCCTGACCACCGCCACGCTCGCGGCGACGTTCGCGCTCGTCGTGATCGGCGGAATCGTTCGGGTCAGCGACTCGGGCCTGGGCTGCGGCCCGGCCGGGAGCGGCACGCACGGGTGGCCGCTGTGCCAGGGCGGCGTCGTCCCCGAATCCTCGGCGGCGTCGATCGTCGAGTACACCCACCGCATCGTCGCCGGGATCGTCACGGTGCTGATCGTGCTGCTCGTCTGGCAGGCGGTGCGGCGGCTGCGGGCCCACCGGGAGCTCGTCATCGGCTCGGTGATCGCGGCCGTGCTCGTGCTCGCCCAGGCCGGACTGGGCGGGCTGACCGTCGAGCACGGCCTCGAGGAGGCGCTGGTGGCGGCGCATCTCGCGATCGCCATGGTGCTGCTCGGGCTGCTGCTCCTGCTGCGCCGGTGGGCCGCCCCCACACCGGAGCCGGCGCCCGTCCGGCGGCCGGTGCTGCGGGCGCTCAGCATCGCCGCCGCGCTGCTCGTGCTGGCGACGATCACCACCGGCGGCTACGTTGCCGGCACCGAGGCCCACGGCACCCCTGACCGGCCCGTGGCCGGTCAGGCCCACGTCGCCTGCGGCATCGGCTGGTCGACCCGGGTGTTCCCCGAGTGCATCGGGCGGTTCCCCGGCTTCGGGCAGAGCCACCTGGCCGACATCCAGGTGATCCACCGGACGTTCATGTACCTGACGGCCGTGGCGGTCCTGGCCATGGCCGCGACGGCCCTGCTGGGGGGCGCGGCCAGCCCGGCGTTCGCGCTGGCGGCGCTGCTGGTGGTGGGGCAGGTCGCCCTGGGGGCGCTGAACGTCTGGATCGGCAAGCGGGCCGGGCTGATCGTCGGCCACCTCGCGCTCGGCACGATCCTGTGGATGACGGTGGTGTACGCGTACGCGACGCTGCTGGCGGTCCGCGCGCCGGCGGGCGAGCGGGCGTCACCGCGCTCGCCGGCGGCCGTGGCCACGTAGCCGCGTCCGGGTCGGGGATCGCCCCCGCCGGCGGTGACATGCGGGCGCGCCGGGTACGCAGCGTCCATGACCTCGGATGCGCAGGACACCTGGGACGTGATCGTCGTCGGCGGCGGGCCGGCCGGCGAGAACGCGGCGCACTACGCGGCCATGGGTGGGCTGCGGGTCGCGATCGTCGAAGCCGAGCTGCTCGGCGGCGAGTGCTCGTACTGGGCGTGCATGCCCAGCAAGGCGCTGCTGCGCCCGATCGAGCTCGCCGGCGCCGGCCGTGCCATGGCGGGGGTCGAGCAGGCGCTCGAGGGCCGCTCGCTCGACCTCGAGGCGATCCTGGCCCGCCGGGACCGCTTCGTCCACGGCCACGACGACGGCAGCCAGGTGGAGTGGGCGCACGGCGCGGGGCTCGAGGTCATCCGCGGCGCGGGCCGGCTCGACGGCGAGCGGGCCGTTGCCGTGACGTCGCGCGACGGCGTCCAGCGGCGGCTGCACGCACGCCAAGCGGTCGTGCTCGCCACCGGCACGACCGCCGCGATCCCCCCGATCGACGGGCTCGCCGCCGCGCATCCATGGACGTCGCGCGACGTGACGAACCTGACCGCGGTGCCGCCGCGGGCGCTGATCGTCGGCGGCGGCGTGGTCGCCTGCGAGGCGGCGACCTGGCTGTCGGGCCTGGGCGCCCGGGTGACGATCGCCGAGGCCGGTCCGGCGCTGCTGGCCGGCGAGGAGCCGTTCGCCGGCGAGCTCGTCGCCGCGCGGTTCCGGGACGCCGGCGTGGACGTGCGGCTCGACGCGACGGTCGAGTCGGTCCGCCGCCGCGGCGCGCACGACACCGGGGAGGGCGTGCCGCGCGGCGTGCCGGCCACGGTCGTCGTCGACGGCGAGGCGATCACGGTCGACGAGGTCGTCGTCGCCACCGGGCGGCGTCCGCGCACCGACGACCTCGGGCTCGAGACGGTCGGCCTCGAACCCGGCGAGTCGGTGGCCACCGACGACCACCTGACCGCGCACGGGGCCGCCGGCGACTGGCTCTACGCCGTCGGCGACGTCAACGGCCGCGCGCTGCTGACCCACATGGGCAAGTACCAGGCCCGGGTCTGCGGGGACGTCATCGTGCAGCGGGCCAAGCGCCAGCCGCTGGGGGACGCCCGCTTCGTGGCCAGCGCCGACCACGGTCAGGTCCCGCGGGTCACGTTCACCGACCCGGAGGTGGCGTCGGTCGGCCTCACCGCCTCGGCGGCGCGCGAGCGGCACGCCAGCGTCGAGACCGTCGACTTCGACCTGGCGGCGGTCGCCGGCGCGTCGCTGCTGCGCGACGACTACGCCGGGCGGGCGCGGCTGGTCGTCGACGCCGAGCGTGACGTCCTCGTCGGCGCGACGTTCGCCGGTCACGAGGTCGCCGAGCTGCTGCACTCGGCGACGGTCGCGGTGGTCGGCGAGGTCCCGCTCGGCGTGCTCTGGCACGCCGTGCCGTCCTACCCCACGGCGAGCGAGGTCTGGCTGCGGCTGCTGGAGAGGCGTCGCAACGGCTGAGCGTCAGCCGCGCTGCCGGAGCAGGCTAGGCAGCGACGTCGAGGACGACCTTGCCCAGCGCTCGGCGCTCGTCGATGACCGCCAGCGCCTCGGCGGCTCGCTCGAGCGGGAACCGCGCGCCGACGATCGGCCGCACGTGACCGTCCTCGATGAGCTGGTGCAGCGCGGCGCCGATCTGGTGGCAGACCTCGGGCTTGCTCATCGCGTAGGCGCCCCAGCCGGCGCCGACGACCTCGAGGTTGTTCAGCAGCAGGCGGTTCACGCGGACCTCGGGGATCGAGCCGGCGGTGAAGCCGACCACGATCGCGCGGCCGCCCTCGCGCAGCGAGCGCAGGCTGTCGGTGAAGCGGTCGCCGCCGACCGGGTCGAGCACGATGTCGGCGCCGCCGAGCTCCTTGACGTGGTCCTTCCACGGACCGCCGGAGCGCACGACCTGATCCGCGCCCGCCTCGCGCGCGGTGCGCTCCTTCTCGTCGCTGGAGACGACCGCGATCGTGCGCGCGCCCCGGCCCTTGGCGATCTGCAGCGCCGCCGTGCCGACCCCGCCTGCGGCGCCGTGAAGTACCGTCTCGCCGGTCTGCCCAGGCGACCACTTGGAGCGCGAGCGAGAAGTAGGCGGTGTGGTAGTTGAAGACCAGGCCCGCACCCTGCGCGAAGTCGAGCGCGGCGGGCAGCACGAACGTGAGGAACAGCCGGCGCGACGGTCACTCGGCATACCCGCCGAGCAGGCATACGCCGCCACGCGATCACCCGCCTGGACCCCGGCGTCCATGCGGCGCGCTGCGCACGACGCCCGACACCTCGGAGCCGGGCACGAACGGCAGATCGGGCTTGACCTGGTACTGCCCGCGAGACTGCAGGACCTCGGGAAACACTGACGCCCGCGGCATGCACGTCGACGACGACAGCCGGCGCCGGGCGTGAGCGGATGGGACGGCTCGGGCTCGGGCAGGTCGACGAGCTTGAGCGCGTCGGCGGGCCCGGAAGGTCGGTGATCTGGATCGCGCGCACGCCCGCACCCTACGTCACCGGTGCGGCAGGGACCGGGCACACATCCGGACGATCCGCACAAGATCCTCAAGTCGCCGGCCGTTTGTGTCGAGAAGATGAAGGTGGACCGGACCTTGCGACGGGGGCTGAGCTTTGCCGTACCTGCGTCGGTGACGCTGTGCAGCGCCGTGCTCGCGATGGGCACGATCACGACCGCGGTCCTGGGCTGGGGGCCGTTCGCCAAGTCGGCCGGCGTGGGCGCGGGCGGCGAAGGTGCGCCTGCCGGCCGCCGCTGCGCTCCTGGTTCCCGACACCGAGTCATGGGGTGTCCAGCGGCCTGCCGGGCGCGTCGGCCGATCGTCCAGGCGAGGACGGGCGGGACGGCCGGCAACGGTGGCGCTTCCGTGCTCGTCGCGGGCAACGAGGGCAACGTGGTCGGCGACGTCGAGGTCACCCCGTCGCGTCGTACGTCTCCGCCGGCTCGTCATGACTCCAGCCCGGCCCACCACTCGGCGCCGTCGACGACGACCGAGACGAGCCCCCGGGACGCTGGGCCAGACGCCGTCCGGCACGCCGGCACCGGCCGCTCCCGACGAGCGCGCGGCGGCGGGCCAGCCGCCGGCCCCCGTGGCGACGTCCGCCAGCCGGCGCCTGCAGCTCCGGGTCAAGACGGTCCGCGTGAACTACAACGTCAGCCCGGAGAAGCCACGTCTTCAGCTGGCCATGAACATCGCCAACCCCGAGACCGGCACGGCGCGCGACGTAACCCTCAAGCTCACCCCGAACCTGACCGCGATGGCCTCGGCGGCCGCGCTGCCGACCTCCACGTCCGGCGCGACGCCGGTGATGCGCGCGCGCATCGACATCGTGGACCCCGATGTGGCGACGATCGACGATCTCCAGATGCGCCTGCGCATGGACGTCGTGTCGGATGGGGCTCCCACGGCCCGCGCGGTCGATGCCGGCGAGGGCGACGGGGCGAGCAACGTCATCGAGTTCACCGTGCCGCTGGCGCCGGGCGGTGCACCGGCGGCCACGCCAACTGATCCGAGCGGGCCGAGCGATTCCGCTGATGCGCCGCAGTCGACTGATCCGCAAGAGCCGGGCCTGCCCGCTGACTCGGCGGCACCGGTGGAGTCAGACAAGCCCGCGACGGCCGTTCCGGCCGAGCCCGACGCGCCGGCCAAGCCCGACGATCCCGAGGCGCCGTCCGGTCCGGTCGATTCGGGGACGTCGACCGAGTCGTCTGATTCGAGCGCGCCGAGCGAGCCGGGGACGTCGACGAAGCCCGCCGATCCGACGAAGCCGGCTGATCCGGCGACGTCGGCCGACCCGGGGACGTCGGCCAAGCCCGCCGATCCGGCGACGTCGGCTGATCCGGCGAAGCCTGCTGATCCCGCGACGCCAGCCGATCCAGCAAAGCCCGCCGATCCCGCGACGCCGGCTGAGCCCGGGGCGTCGGCTGAGTCCGCCGATCCGACGAGGCCGGCTGAGCCCGGGGCGTCGGCTGAGTCCGCCGATCCGACGAGGCCGGCTGAGCCCGGGGCGTCGGCTGAGTCCGCCGATCCGACGAGGCCGGCTGAGCCCGGGGCGTCGGCGGTCCGCCGATCCGACGAGGCCGGCTGAGTCGGCGTCCGTGACACCGGCCGAAGCCCGCCGAGTCACCGACGCCGCCGCAGGCCGTCACCCCCGCGCCCGTCACCGAGGTCCTGCTCCCCCTGGTCGACCCCGATGCCCAGGTGCCGGTTCAGCCCGAGCCCGCCAAGAGCTCGGTCAAGGTGACCGCGCCGCCCACGCCGACCACCGACGACACCGCCAAGACCGTGCCCGTCGCCATCACGCTGACCACCGCCGCCCCCGACCCCGCCACGACGCCGACGCCCGCGGCCGCCACCGCGCCGCCGCCCGACGCCACCGCGCCGCCCGACGACTGACGCGCCTCAGCAGCGCCCGCTGCCCCAGGCGCCGCAGGCCAGACGGATGCCGTCGAACGACCCCAGCACCACCGTTCCGCCGGCGTTGTGCAGCAGCGTCACGGTCCGCGGCCAGTGCTTCTCCAGCCGCGTGTCCGTCGCCGGCGAGCCGCCGACGCGCACCAACATCGTCTCGCCCGGCCCCACGACCGAGTCGCCGAGGAACTGGTAGGCCGCCCGCGATCCCACCCGCAGCTCGTAGCCCTCGAGGTCGACCGGGGTGTCGCGGGTGTTCTCGAGCGAGATCGTCTCGCGCCCGTAGGGCTGCGGCTGGACGTCGATGGCGCCCTGGTTGGGATCCGTGCACGCCTCCCGGCACGGGTACATCTGCCATGCGCGCAGGTCGCCGTCGTGATCGAACAGATAGGCGCCGTCGCCGATCCCCCGCTCGTCGAAGGTCGCGTTGTCGAAGATCTTCTCGCCGCCGGGCAGGTTCCAGCTCAGGTCGGGGGGCGCGGCCGGCCCGACGCGCAGACGGATCGCGCCGCCGGGCGCCACGATCGTGCCGGGCGGGAAGACGAACCGCCGCAGCCCGGAATCGCGCACGTACCAGCCGTCCAGCCACAGCGGCGCCGTGTCGAGGTTCTTGATGCGCACCCACTCGTCGGCGGGCGTCGCGCCGTCGGTCTGATCCCAGTGCACCCACAGCTTCACCGCCGCCGGCGGCCCGCCCGCGCAGTACTCCGTGTCCCAGAGGCCGACGCCCGCCCGCGCCGCCTGCTGGGCGAGCTGGTTGTACGTGCGGTTCCACGCCCACTCGCGCCGGTTGGCCAGGAACAGCGCGTGGCCTTCCGAGAGCAGGATGCGGCCGGTGTCCAGCCACTGCCCGTCGACGAAGACCTGCACCTGGCGGCGGATGCGGGCCCCCGAGTGGCTGTTGAGATCCTGCGCGGCGAGCCGCACCAACCCGTTGCTGCGCTGGATGAGCTCCTCGAGCCGCGCGGTGGCCTCGAGCGCGTGGCACTCGCCGCGGCGCAGGGCCGGCTTGGTGCGGTACACCGTCTGCTCCATCGCCTGGATGCCGGTCAGGCGCACGCGGATCGAGCTTGGCGTGTCGTCGTCGAGCAGGTCGACGTCGATCGTGTCGCCGTCGGAGATGTGCGTCACCGTGGCCAGCCAGAAGTGGCAGACGGGGCCGTCGGGCTGGTCGGGCAGGCACGGGCCGTCGGGCTCGGCGGCGAGGGCGGGGGCGGCGGCGGCCAGCACGGCCGCGACGGTGAGGAGGGCGATCAGAAAGCGAGACATGGGCTCAGGCCAGGCCAACACGGCCGGGCCGGTGAAGTCGCGGCGTGGGTAAGGTGCGCTCGCTCGTGATCAAGGTCAGCGTCATCGTCCCGGTCTACAACCCGGGAAAGAACATCAAAGATCTCCTGCGGACCGTCCTCGGCCAGTCCCTGCCGGCCGACGAGTACGAGGTGATCTTCGTCGACGACGGATCCACCGACGCCACGCCGGCGCTGCTGGACGAGCTCGCGGCCGAGCATGCGAACGTCCGCGTCGAGCACATCCCCAACTCGGGCTGGCCGGGTCGGCCGCGCAACATCGGCACGGACCTGGCCCAGGGCGAGTACGTCCTCTACGTCGACAACGACGACTGGCTCGGCCTGCAGGCGCTCGAGCGCCTCTACGCCAAGGCCAAGGCCGACGACGCCGACATCGTGGTCGGCAAGGTCGTCGGCCACGGCAAGGACGTCGCACGGCCCATCTTCGCGGCCAACCAGACCGGGGTGGGGCTCGACTGGGCGCCGCTCGTCACCCTCCTGTCGCCGCACAAGCTGCTGCGCCGCGCGTTCCTCGACGAGCACGGCCTGCGCTTCCCGGAGGGCCGCCGGCGGCTCGAGGATCACGTCTTCATGGTCAACGCCTACGTCCGCACGCGGCGCATCTCGGTCCTGGCCGACTACCCGTGCTACCACTGGGTGCGCCGGCGGCGCAGCGCCTCGTTCCGGCGTCTGGACCCGGGCGCCTACTACCGCGACCTCGAGGAGGTGCTCGACCTCCTCGACGAGCACGTCGAGCCGGGCGAGCTGCACGACCGCCTCTACAGCAACTGGTACCGCGGCAAGCTGCTGCGCCGCGTCGGCGGGCCGGCCCTGCTGCGCCGCACCGAGGCCGACGAGGCGTACGCGCGGGAGCTGTTCGACGAGGTCCGCCGGGTCACGCAGCGGCGCTTCGGCCCCGCGATGGAGCGCTACCTGCCGTTCAACCTGCGCGTGCGCTCCCATCTCCTGCGCACCGGCAGCTTCGAGGGCCTCGTGGCGCTGGCGGCGTTCGAGTCCCAGCTGCAGGCGCGGGCGATCGCCTACCCGCGCGAGCACGGCAAGGGCCTGGCGCTGCGGCTCGACCTGGCGCTGCGCGGAGCCGAGCAGCCGCTGATCTTCGAGCGCCACGGCGACGACGAGGACCGGCGCGTGCGCTGGGTCCCGCCGCCGGGGCCGCTGCGCGAGCTGCTGCCCGAGGCGCTGCTCGACGCGACCGCGGACTTCGCGGCCAGCCAGCCGGCGCTGTTCCTGCACTCGCCCAAGACCCACAGCGAGTATCCGATCGCGGCCAAGGGCGAGGCTCGCCTGATCACCGACGGGACCGTCGCGCAGGCGGGCGACGCGCGCGGCTGAACCCGAGCCGCGCCTCGGGCGGCTCGCCGCTGCGCGCCGGGACCTGGGAGGTCCATGCCGTGACCGAGATCGCCGGGTTCACCGCCACCGCGCCGGTCGCGCGGCGCCTGGCGACCGAGCCGATGCTCCTGCGCGTGGCGCAGGACCGCCGCCTCACCGAGCGCCGGCCGCCCCGGCCGCCGGCGCCGCCGCCCGTCCCGCCGCGGCTGCGCCAGCGCGTGGTGGGTCGCGTGCCGGGCGGGCCGGCCGTCTGGCGGGCGCTGCGCGGAGGGCGGGCCCATGCCTGACCGTCGCGGCCCGATCTTCATCGTCGGTGCGATGGGCTCCGGCACCACGCTGCTGCGGCTCATGCTCGACAGCCATCCGCGCATCGCGATCCCGCAGGAGACCGGCTTCATGCGCGCCTACAAGGCGCAGCGCACGATCCCGTTCAAGTGGCGCGGCGGCGGCTGGGGGCGCCGGCTGGGGTGGACCCGCGAGGAGTTCGACGAGGTCATGCGCGAGGTCTACGACCGGCTGTTCATGCGCTACGCCGAGCAGCACGGCAAGGTCCGCTGGGGCGAGAAGACGCCGTACCACACGTGGCACATCGACGACATGGCCCGCGTCTTCCCCGACGCGGTCTTCCTCGGCATCGTCCGCCACCCGGGCGCGTCGGTGGCGTCGAACGTGTCGCGGTCGTGGCGCGACCCGGGCTGGGGCCGGCCGTCGCGCACGATCGAGCACTACTGGCGCAACAACCGCGAGATCGCCCGCCAGGCCACCCGCCACCCCGACCGCTTCGCCGTCCTGCGCTACGAGGACCTGCTCCTGCACACCGAGCCGCTCATGCGCGAGCTGCTCGACTGGCTGGGCGAGCCCTGGTCGGACGACGTGCTGCGCCACCACACGGTGCAGGCCCAGCGCGGCGGCGAGACCGAGGTCGAGGGCCAGACGCGCGTCGACGACCCGATCGACGTCTCGCGGATCGCGAAGTGGACGCAGACGCTCGACCCCGCCGTGCGCCGGCGGATGGAGCGCCGGCTGGCGCGCATCGGCGAGCTGTGGGGCTACGACGTCACCGATCCGATGGCGCTCGCGCCGCTGGGCGACGGCTCGATGCTGCTGGGCGGCGCCGACGTGGCGCGGCGCGTCGAGGGCTTTCCCGACCTCGAGATCGACAAGCCGAGCGACGTCCCGCTGCCCGACCGCCGCTACCACCCCAACGAGGTCAAGCTCGTCGAGCGCGAGGCGCTGCCCGAGCGCGGGACGGTCCCGGAGCCGCCACCGCCGCCGGAGCCCAAGCCCAAGCCGAAGAAGAAGCCGGCGCCGCCGAAGCAGAAGGCGCGCATGCCCGGGCCGGCGGAGCGCGCGCTCGCGCCGCTCGCGCGCCGGCTGCCCAAGCGCACCCGCCAGAAGCTGATCCGGCTGCGCGGGCGGGTGCAGCGTCGCGTCAGGCGCTAGCACGCAGGCGTCGCAGGTCGCGCCGCACCCGCCGGCGCAGCCGCCGCAGCCCGATCGGCCGGATCAGCTCGGGGTCCTCGCGCGCGGCGCGCACGTCGTCCCAGAAGCCGGCGTCGAGCACGCGCCGGGCGTCGAGGGCGCCGCGGCGCTCGAGGACCTCGGCGGGGACGTCCTGGGGGTCGGGCACGTCGATCGCCCGGGCCAGCGCGTCGTAGCGGTCACGCAGCACGGTGCTGTGCGGGTCGGCGCCGAGCACGAGCAGCAGCCCGGTGGGCTCGGTGTCCACCCGCAGGCAGATAAGGTCGGGCCGGTGGTCGGCCAGGATCGCCAGCACCTTGTAGACGTCGCCCGTCCACAGCCGCGTCTGGCGGTCGCGGGCGGCCATCTCGGCGTCGGCGGGGAAGATGTCGTCGAAGACGATGACGCTCGTCCAGTCGGCGTGGCGCTCGACGTTGACGAAGTCGCGCAGCGCGAACTCGGCGAGGTGCAGGCCGTCGATGAACGACAGGCCGATCCGGCGGTCGTCGAGCGCCTCGAGCGGGTCGTCGCGCTCGAAGTACTCGTCGCTGGTCTCGCGGAAGAGCGTCACGTCTGGCGGCAGCGGCTCTCGGAGGCGGTAGTGGGGGTCGATGCCGACGGCGACCGACCTCGTCAAGGCCAGGCTGACGCCGTGGCGGATCCCGATCTCCAGATACGTCGGCGGGGCCAGCCGCTCGTGGAGCTGGGCGAGAAAGTCGAGATAGTGCACGGGCGCAGTGGGCCAAGCCTAGTGGCCCGTCCCGCAACCATCGACCCGAAATGCGGGCCGTCGATCACCGCCATGCTGCGTCCTCGACCGCTCGAAATCCCAGGGGATTCCTTCGGGTCTGCGTCCTGCCTGGCGGCGCCGCCGACCCCTTTCAGGCCGATGGCTACGAGACGAACCACTAGTACACCGGCCCACGCCGAGCTGGAGCGCGTGCGGGTGGGCGACGGCGCGATCGTGCTCGAGGGCGCGCTGGCCGCGGCGGGCGCGCCCGGCGCGGCGGCGCGGCTGGTGGCCCGCCGGCGGGGCGGCGGCGATCACGCCGCCGCGGCCGCCGCGCTCGACGGCGCGCGCTTCACCGCCCGCCTCGACGCGGCCGCGCTCGCCGGCCCCGACGGCGTGTGGGACCTGTGGCTCGAGCTCGGCGACCAGCGGCTGCGCGTCGGCCGCCACCTCGACGGCCTGCCCGCCAAGAAGGACGTGATCGTCTACCCGGGCGCGCCGCTGCCCGGCGGACGCGAGGCGCGGCCCTACTACACGGTCGAGGACAACCTCTCGGTCCGGGTCGGCGCGCCGGCGAGGGCGCCGGCCCCCGAGCTTGCGCTCGGGCGGGTTTCCACGCGCCGCCGGCTGCTCGGGCCGCTCGCCGTCGCCGTGCACCGCGCCGCCGTGCGCGTACTGCCGCCGCTGCTCGGCCGCCGCCGCGACCCGCATCCCGGCCGCGTGCGCCTCATGCTCCTGCACGCGTGGGGGATGGGGGGGACGATCCGCACGACCCTCAACCTCGCCGAGCACCTCGCGGCCGGCGGGCGCGACGTGGAGGTCATGAGCGTCGTGCGCCGCCGCGACGAGCCGTTCCTCGACTTCCCGGACGGCGTGAGCACCCGCGCGCTGGACGATCGGCGGGGCCGCCGCGGCCTCCTCGACGCGCTGCCGAGCCTGCTCGTGCACCCCGACGACTACGCCTATCCGTTCTGCAGCCTGCGCACCGACGTGGCGCTCGCGCGCACGATCCGCGGCCTGCGCGGCGGGGTGCTCGTCGCCACTCGGCCGGCGTTCGCCGCGCTCGCCGCCCGCCTCGCACCGCCGGGGGTGACGACGGTCGGCTGGGAGCACATGAACGTCCACGCCCACCGGCCCGGGCTGGCGGCCGAGATCCGCCGCACGCTGCGCCGCCTCGACGCGCTCGTGGTCCTGACCGAGGACGACCGCCGCGACTACGCGCGGCTCGCGCCGATCCGGGTCGTGCGCATCCCCAACGCCGTGCCGCGGCTCGACGGCGGCATCTCGGACGTCCGTGCGCCGGTCGTCGTCGCCGCCGGGCGGCTGCTGAGCCAGAAGGGCTTCGACCTGCTCGTCGAGGCGTGGGCGCGGGTCGCCGCGCAGCGGCCGGACTGGCAGCTGCGCATCTACGGCTCGGGTGCGGAGGGGCCGGCGCTGCGCGCCCTGATCCTCGAGCGCGGCCTGGCCGAGCAGGCGCTGCTCATGGGAGCCACCAAGCAGCTGGGCGAGGCGCTGGCGCAGGCGTCGATCTTCGTGCTGAGCTCGCGCTTCGAGGGCTTCGGCATGGTCATCGTCGAGGCGATGAGCAAGGGCCTGCCCGTCGTCAGCTTCGACTGCCCGCGGGGACCGAGCGAGATCATCGAGCCCGGCGTCGACGGGGTGCTCGGGCCCGCGCAGGACGTCGACGGGCTGGCGGGCGCGCTGCTCGAGCTCATAGGCGACGAGGACGCCCGCCGGCGGATGGGCGCCGCCGCGCGCCGGACGGCGGCGCGCTACGACCTCGCCACCGTCGGCGCGCAGTGGGACCAGCTGCTGGACGCCATGCTCGCGCCCGGCGGCGGCTAGGCTCCCGGCCGACCTCCTCGCGCGTCAGACCGCGCGCCTCTCTATGCGCGAATCCCTTGCACACCAGCGTCCGGCGGCCCGGACCGGCGCCGCGGACCGCGTTGCCGCCGGCGGCCTCGCGGCCAAGGGCACGACGGCCGTGCTCGTCGCCACGGCGGCGGGCGACAACGGCGGCCCGGCCGCGCTGCTGGCGTGGGAGGAGACGACCCTGGTCGCGCGCCTGGTCGAGCAGCTGGACACCCTCGGCGTCGCCGACGTGCGCGTGCTCACCCGCTCGGCGTGGGTCGACGCGGTCACCGCGGCCCTGGCCCTCGCCGGCCCGAACGTCCTCGTCGTCTCCAGCCCCGACACGAGCGAGGACCTGCGCGTCATCGCCGAGATCGGGCGCGAGCGCGACGACGCGCCGCTCGTCGTGCTCTACGGCGACATCGTCACCCACCGCGAGGCGCTGGCCGGCGTGCTCGCCGACCCGCGGCAGGCCACGGCGATCCTCAGCACCGGGGCGCGCACCGGGCGCCCGTTCGCGATGCGGACGCGCTCGCGTCGCGGCCGCGTCACCAGCGCCGGCTCCGCCTACCACCACGTCCAGCGGTCGACGATGAGCTTCCTCGGCGTGCTCAAGGTCGGCCCCGACGACCGCGAGCGCGCCGCCGGCCAGGCCGAGCGCCTGGCGGAGATCGTCGCCGACCCGCCCGCCGCCTTCACCGAGGAGATGCTGATCAAGCAGCGGCGCTGGCGCCACTCGCTGGCGCGCACCGTCCTCGGCCACGCCGAGGAGGTCGAGGCGCTGGCGCCCGGCGAGGCCCCGGCCGACGGCGAGACGCCCGCCTGGCACGCGCAGCCCGGCGAGCCGATCCCGCCCGAGGTGCTCGACGCCGTCGAGCTGCCCGGCGACGTGTGCGCCGAGCTCGACCGCCGGGTGGCCGCGGCGCCGGAGGACTCGGTCTCGCTCGTCGTCGTCGGGCTGGTGCGCGGCGGCTCGCACGTCGGCCACAGCTACCTGCGCTCGCTGTTCTGGGCGCGGCCGCTGTCGGCGCCGGCGGTGGCCGAGGCCCAGGAGCGCATCGTCGGCTACGACGAGGACCGCGTGCTGCTCGACTCGGCGGTCAAGGCCAGCGACGGCTTCTTCACGACGTTCTTCGTCAGCCCGTACTCGCGCTACATCGCGCGCTGGGCGGCGCGGCGCGGCCTGACCCCCAACCAGGTGACGGTCTTCTCGCTCGCCCTCGGGTTCCTGTCGGCGGCGGCGTTCGCGACCGGCGAGCGCTGGGGCCTGATCGCCGGCGCCGTCCTGCTGCAGCTCGCGTTCACGTTCGACTGCGTCGACGGCCAGCTTGCGCGCTACAGCCGCCAGTTCTCCAAGCTGGGCGCGTGGCTGGACTCGATCTTCGACCGCACGAAGGAGTACGTCGTCTTCGCCGGACTCGCGATCGGCGGGACGGCCATGGGGGAGTCGGTGTGGCTGCTGGCCGGGGTCGCGCTGACCCTGCAGACCATGCGCCACATGGGCGACTTCTCGTTCGGCGTCAGCCAGCAGCTGCAGATCGGGGCGACGCAGCACGCGCCGCTGGACTGGGCGTGGGACGGGACGAACCCGCCGGCGGTGCGCTGGCCGCCCGAGGCCGTCGCCGCGGCGGCCGCGCCGGCCGCGGCCGTGGCGGCCGCCGCGCCGCCGCCGCTGCGCGTCCGGGTGGCGCGGGGCCTGCTGTCGGGCTGGCACCGCGTCGACCGCCTGGCCGCCGCCCGCTGGATCAAGAAGATCGTCGCGTTCCCCATCGGCGAGCGCTTCGCGGCGATCTCGCTGACCGCGGCGATCTGGAACCCGCGTGTGACGTTCCTCGTGCTCATCGTCTGGGGCGGCTTCGCGGCCGTCTACACCCTGACCGGCCGCCTGCTGCGGTCCCTGCTGCGGTGAGACGCTGCGGATCCTCATCGGCCCGGAGGGGGTGGGTTGTTGAGCCCGCTGGAGACCTACCGCGACGACGGCGTCCTGGCCCGTTGGCTGGGGCGCACGCTGGGCCGCGCGCTCCCCATCCCGCCGACGTCGCTCATCGCGCTCGGCGTCGCCGCCCTGATCGCGGCCATCGCGATCACCGGCGACGGGGCGCCGCGCTGGGTGCCCGGCGCGCTCGTCGCGGTGCTGCTGGCGACCGCGGGCGCGTCGAGCGGGCGCCCGCACGCCGACCGCCTGCGCTGGGCGATCCCGTCGCTGCTGCGCGTGGGCGAGTACGCGGCCGTCCTGTGGATGGCCGCGATCGCCGGGCCGCGCGCGCTGCCCGCCGCGTTCGCCCTGCTCGGCGTGGTCGCCTTCCGCCAGTACGACCTCGTCTACCGGCTGCGCTACCGCGGCACCGTCCCGCCGCCCTGGGTCACCGCGGTCACGCTGGGCTGGGACGGGCGGCTCGTGCTCGTCTGGATCCTGCTCGTCGCGGGCGCGCTGCCCGCCGGGATGTACATCGCGGCCGGGCTCCTGGCCGCCGTGCTGGTCGGCGAGTCCGTCGCCGGCTGGCGCAGCTTCGAACGGGGCCAGCGGCCCATGCTCTACGAGGACGAGGAGGAAGAAGCCGCATGATCGGCATGGTGCTCGCCGCGGGCTGGGGCAGTCGCCTGGCCCCGCTGACCGACGCGCTGCCCAAGACGCTGCTGGAGGTCGACGGGGACCGGACGATCCTCGACGTCGCTCTGGGCAACCTCAAGCACGTCGGCCTGGACCGCGCGGTTGTGGTGACCGGCTTCCAGCACGAGGTGCTCGTCGAGCGCCGGCCCGCGCTCGAGCGCCGCCACGGCCTCGAGATCGAGCTGCTGTTCAACCCGAAGGCGCTCGAGTGGAACAACGCGTACTCGCTGTGGTGCGCGCGTGAGCACTTCGCCGAGGGCGTGCTCATGGCCAACGGCGACACGGTGCATCCGGCCTCGGTGCAGGAGACGCTGCTGGCGGCGCGGGGGAGCGGCGACGTCATCATCGCCGTCGACCAGTCGCACGAGATGGGCGAGGAGGAGATGAAGGTCCACGTCACCGCCGACGGCCTGCTGGACCGCATCAACAAGCGGCTCGACCCGGCGACCGCCGACGGCGAGTACATCGGCGTGACGCTCATCGAGCCGGCCGCCGCCCAGGCGCTGGCCGCCGCGCTGCAGGCGACCTGGGAGCGCGACCCGTCGCTGTACTACGAGGACGGCTTCCAGGAGCTCGCCGACCGCGGCGGGCGGGTGGCGATCGCGCCGATCGGCGTGGTGGACTGGGTCGAGGTCGACGATCACGCCGACCTGGCCCGGGCGCGGGAGGTCGCGTGCCGCTGCTAGCGCGCATGGTGGGGACGCCGCTGGCCATCGACATCCGGCCCGGGGCGATCGACGCGCTCGCGCCGCTGCTGGCCGACCGGCGCATCTCCAGCGGCGGCCACGTCGCGGTGGCCGTGGGGCCGGGCCAGGGCGAGGCCCTGGCCGCGGTGCTGCGCCCGCAGCTGGCCCACGCCGAGATCATCCCGGTCGAGGGCGGCTCGGTGGCGGCGGCGATGGAGCTGTCGCGGCGGCTGCGCTCGGGCTTCTACGATGCCCTGGTCGGCATCGGCGGCGGGCGCACGATCGACACGGCGAAGTACGCGGCGTCGCTGGCCGGACTGCCCACGGTCGCGGTGGCGACGTCGCTGGCCCACGACGGGCTCGCCTCGCCGGTCGCCTCGCTGCTGGAGGGCGGGCGCAAGATGTCCTTCGGCGTGCAGATGCCGATCGCGGTGGTGGTCGATCTCGACTACGTGCGCCGCAGCGCGCCCGAGATGCGCCGGTCGGGGATCGGCGACGCGGTGTCCAACCTGTCGGCGATCGACGACTGGCTGCTGGCCGGCCGCGAGCGCGGCGAGGCGGTCGACGGCCTGGCGGTGACGTTCGCGCGCACCGGCGCGATGGCGATCATCGACCGCGCCGACTCCATCGACGACGACCCGTTCCTCTACGCGCTCGCCGATGCGCTCGTGCTCTCCGGGCTGGCCATGGCGGTCGCCGGATCGAGCCGGCCGTGCAGCGGCGCCGACCACGAGATCCTCCACGCCATCGACCACCTGTATCCGGGCACGGCCCACCACGGCGAGCTGGCCGGGCTGGCGGCGCTGTTCACCTGCCACCTGCGCGAGGACATGGACACGGCGGCGCACCTCGACGCCTGCCTGCGGCGCCACGGGCTGCCGCGGTCGCCGGGCGACGTCGGGCTCACCGCCGAGCAGTTCGCCGCGGCCGTCCACCATGCGCCGTCCACGCGTCCGGATCGCTACACGATCCTCGAGCACCTCGGGCTGGACGAGCGGGAGGTGAGGCGTCGTGTCGACGCGTACGTCGGCGCCGTCGATCGCTGAGCTGCGCGCGGTCACCCAGCCCGCCTCGATCTTCGAGCGCAACAGCGGGGAGCACTGGGCCGGGCGCCTGTACATGCGGCGGGTCTCGCCGTACTGCACCCGGCTGCTGCTGCGCACGCCGCTGCGGCCCAACGGCGTGACCTGGCTGATGATCGCGGCCGGCGTCGCGGCGGCGGCGGTGCTGACGCTGCCGGGGATCTGGCCGGCCGCGGCCGCGGTGGCCCTCATCCAGCTGCAGCTGCTGCTGGACTGCAGCGACGGTGAGCTGGCGCGCTGGACGCAGCGCAAGTCCGTGGCCGGGATCTACCTCGACCGGCTCGGCCACTACCTGACCGAGGCGCTGCTGCCGGTCGGGCTGGGGATCCGGGCCGACGGCGGCTGGGAGCACCTCGGCGGGTGGACGACGCTCGGCCTCGTCGTGGCGGTGCTCGTGCTGCTGGTGAAGTCCGAGACGGCGCTGGTGACGCTGGCGCGGGCGGAGGCGGGCCTGGAGCGGGCGGCCGACACGCGGGCGGTGGCGGCGCCGCGGGCGGCCGGGCTGGCGGCGGTGCGGCGCGCGCTGGGGCGGATGCCGTTCTACCGGGCCTTCGTGGCGATGGAGGCGACGCTGCTGGCGCTGGCGGCGGCGATCGGCGACGAGATCGTGGGCGGCCTCGACGTGACGCGCGGCCTGCTGATCGCGCTGGTGCCGATCGCGGCGATCACCGCCGCCGGGCACCTGCTGGCCATCCTGACCTCGAGCCGGTTGCGGTGAGCGGTCCGCTCCCCGATCCGGTGCGGCCCCGTGGCCGCGGCCAGCCCGAGGCGCGGCCGAGCGAGACCTTCGGCTGCGTGGTCCTCACCACCGGCCGGCGCCCCGACGACCTGCGCCTGGCGCTGGCGACGCTGCTGGGCCAGCGCGGGGTGACGCTCGACACCGTGGTCGTCGGCAACCCCTGGCAGCCGGCGGGCCTGCCGCCCGGCGTCAAGGGCGTCGGCCTGACCGAGAGCGTCGGCATCCCGGCCGGCCGCAACGCCGGCGTCGAGCCGGTCGCCGGGCGCCTGCTGTTCTTCCTCGACGACGACACGTCGCTGGCCGAGCCCGACGCGCTGGCTCGGATCGCGCAGAAGTTCGCCGCCGATCCCACGCTGGGCGTCGTGCAGCCGCGCGTCGAGCCGCGCGACGGCGGACCTCCGCTGCGCAACTGGGTGCCGCGCCTGCGCATCGGGGACCGCGCCCGGCCGGGCGACGTCGCCGCGCTGTGGGAGGGCGCGGTGGCGATCCGCCGCAGCGTCTTCGCGGAGGTCGGCGGCTGGCCCGGCGACTTCCGCTTCGTCCACGAGGGCGTCGACCTGGCCTGGCGCGTCCTCGACGCCGGCTACCGCGTCCACTACGCCGGCGACGTCGTCGCCCGCCACCCGTCGCATGCCGTCGGCCGCCACGGCTACTCCGCCTACTACGGCGCCCGCAACCGCGTGTGGCTGGCCCGCCGCCACCTGCCCGCGCCGCTGGGCGCCCTGTTCGTCGCCACGTTCCTCGTGCGCACCCTGCCGACGCTGGTGTGCCGCCGCCATGTCCGCGCCGCTCTGCGCGGCTATCGCGACGGGCTGCGGGTGCCGTGCGGCCGCCGTCAGCCGCTGCGCGCCGCGACCATGTGGCGGATGACGCGCGGCGGGCGGCCCCCCGTCGTCTGATGACGCAATAGCCTGAGACCCGATGTCGGCCTCCGCATCATCCGCCGACCCGCTGCACCGCCGGTGGGAGGACGAGTTCGAGCCCGAGGTGCACGTCTACGAGCCCCACAAGGTGGGGCTGCCGCCGCTGCACGCCTACGTGCACGAGCTCTGGCGCCGCCGCGAGTTCGCCTTCGAGCTGGCGCGGACCAGGCTGGCCGCCCAGCACTACGGCACCGCGTTCGGGATGGTCTGGCTCATCCTCAACCCGCTGCTGCTCGGCGTCGTCTACTTCCTGCTCGTCGACATCCTGCGCCGTGGTCATCATCCGCCGGGGTTCTTCGCCCACCTGCTGGGCGGGATCTTCGTCTACTACCTGTTCTCGGATGCGGTCCGTCCGGCGGTCAAGTCGGTCACGTCGGGCGGCAAGCTCATCCTCAACGCCGCCTTCCCCCGCACGCTGCTGCCGCTGGCGGCCGTGCTGACGTCGATCATGCGCTTCCTACCGACGATGGTCGTCTACTTCGTCATCCACGCCGCCTCCGGCCTGCCCTTCGACGTCGAGATGCTGTGGGCGGTCGTGCCGCTGCTGGAGATCCTCGTCTTCACGATGGGCATCTGCATGCTCGTGGCCGCGCTGCAGGTCTACTACCGCGACGTCGCGAACTTCCTGCCCTACCTGCTGCGGATCTGGCTGTACGCCTCGCCGATCCTCTGGTACACGGCGCAGGTTCCGCACGGCTACAAGTGGCTGCTGTACGTCAACCCGCTCGGCGGCATGCTCACCGCGTGGAACGAGGCCCTCAACGAGGGCATCACGCCGGGCGGCACCTGGCTGGCGCTCGGTGCGGCCTGGGCGGTCGTGGCGTTCGTGGGCGGCGGCCTCTTCTTCGTCTCCCGGGAGCGTGATTTCGCTGTCCGCATCTGAGGCTCCCGTGCCCGCCCCGGCGGCGCCCGAGCCGCGGGCCGCGGCTTCGGCCTCGATCAAGGTCGAGAACGTCTCGATCACCTACCAGACGGCGCTCGCGCACCGCCAGACGCTCGTCGGCACGCTCTCGCGCATCCGCCGCCGCCGCAAGGTGACCAAGGAGATCCGGGCGGTGCGCGACGTGTCCTTCGAGGTGCCGCGCGGCACCGTGCTCGGCATCGTCGGCGCCAACGGCGCCGGCAAGTCGACGCTCGTGCGCGCGATGGCCGGGATCCTGCCGCCGACGCGCGGGCGCATCGAGGTCCACGGCCGCGTCAGCACGCTGCTGGCGCTCGGCGTGGGCTTCGACCGCAAGCTCACCGGTCGCCAGAACGTCATGCTCGGCGGCCTGGCCGCCGGCCTCAGCCGCGAGACGCTGGCCGAGAAGTACGCGGAGATCGTCGAGTTCGCCGAGCTCGAGGAGTTCATGGACATGCCGATGCGCACCTACTCGCAGGGCATGTACGGCCGCCTCGCGTTCTCGGTGGCGGTGAACATGGAGCCCGACATCCTCCTCATCGACGAGGCGCTGTCGGTCGGCGACGCGCACTTCAAGCGCAAGTCGTTCGACAAGATGCGCGAGCTGTGCGAGCAGGCGCACACGATCGTGCTCGTCAGCCACGCGCTGCGCTCGCTGCGCGAGCTGGCCGACGAGACGATCTGGCTGCACCGGGGCGAGCTCGTCGAGTACGGCCGGCCCAACAAGGTGATCCGCGCCTACCAGCGCTTCCTCAACGTCGACGAGGACGACGAGGAGACCCAGGAGGACGTCTGAGACGCCTCAGCTGCGCGCCCGCAGAAGGGCGAGGCAGCGGGGGGAGGCGAAGACCGCGTAGCTGCGGTTGCGGTAGATGCGCCGGTAACGGGCCGGGGCGGTCGCCTTCGGGAAGTTGTCCCGGTAGAAGCGCTTGGCGTACTTCGTGTGGCGGGGCTGGAGGAACAGCTCGCCCAGCGGGCTGGCGTGCCCGCGCACCGTGCCGACCGTCCCCGGCGCGCCGCGCGCCCAGAAGCGGAAGTAGGGGATCGGCCGGTGGTCGGCGGCCGACAACGGCGCGCAGGCGGCGAACGCGGCGCGCACCGCCGACGCCTGCGCCGCCGTGCGCAGGTCCGCGTAGAGGTGGCTGTCGGCGGCGAAGCGGTGCTGCTGGTCGCGCAGCATCGACACCTGCTTGGGGATGAAGACGATCGACAGCAGCAGCGCGAAGGCGCCGATCGCCAGCCACCGCTTGCGCGCGACCGAGGCGCGCGGCAGCAGCTGCCAGCCGAACACCGCCGCGCCGTAGAACAGCGCCAGCAGGATCGCCGGCGTGCGCACGTAGCGGCCGATCAGCGGCAGCCCGAACAGCGGCCCGATCGCGAAGACCGCGAGCATCGCCACCACCACCGCGACGATCAGCAGGCCCTCGCGCCGGCGGTGCAGCCACGCGAACGCCATGCCGATCGGCACGCCGAGGATCAGCGGCTCGCGCAGCGTGAACGCCAGGTACTGCGCGCCCCAGCGCGGGACCTGGGTGATCGACCGGCGGCGGTCGTTGGACGCGGCCAGCTCCGAGGTGCCGTGCAGCGAGTGCAGCGGGTCGCCGGTGATGATCCAGTCGCTCGCCGCCCACACGACCGGGGCGATCAGCGCCACCGCGACCAGCCGCGCCCGATCCGGCCCTGTCCGCCCGGCCCACAGGTAGGCGACGTAGAGCGCCGAGAGCACCCACGCCTCCGGCCGCAGCAGGCCGGCGACCGCCAGCACGGCGAGCACCGGCACGCCGCGCTTGGGCTTCGTCGCTTCCAGCAGCACCGCGCCGACGATCAGCGCCTCGAACGGCAGGTCCTGATAGGCCAGGACGGCGTCGCGCTCGATCGCCGGCCGCGTGAGCACGACGAGCGCGGCCAGCGCCCCCGCCCACGGCCCGAACAGCCGCGCGCCGAGCCGGAACACCAGCCAGACCAGCGCGCCGAAACACAGCAGCGTGATCGCCGCCATGACCCGGTCGCCGCCGTCGCCGAACGGCAGCGCCACCGAGCTGACCGCCATCTGCAGCGGGTGCGGGGTCGGCGCGTAGTCGGCGGTGTACTCGGGCGTGAAGCCGTGCCACAGATCGTGGGCCCACAGCAGGGCATAGCGCGCGTCGTAGTTGAGGTACCACGGGTCGTAGACCAGGTACATGAGCGCGGCAACGCCCACGATCGTCGCCACGGCGGGCAGCCAGCGGGCCATCGTGGCCGGCGCCGCGCGCGGGGGCGTCGTGGTGGCCATCCGGCTCACGAAGATACCGGGCGCCGAGGCGGCGCTCCCTACCATGCCGCCAGTGTTCGCCTTCCTGCGCCGTCCGCGCGTTCTCGTCGCGCTCGGCCTCGTCGCGGTGCTCTCGGCCGGGGCGGGGGTCGCGGCCTACCTGGTCGCGGCCAAGGAGCCCGGCGACGTGTCCAACCCCGAGGTCGAGTTCGACGCGCCGCCGCCTACCACGACCGCGCCTGCGGCCACGACGCCGACCACGCCGACGCGGCCCCAGCAACCGAGGACCGTCGACTGGCCGCGCTACGGCTACACGCAGGGCCGCACGCGCACCTTCCAGCCCGACCGGCCGCTCGACGGCCCGTGGCGGCGCGACTGGGTCCGCCAGGCGAGCGCGCTCACCGAGTTCCCGCCGGTCATCTGGGACGGCACGCTGTACCTGCTCGTCGACGACGGCACGCTCATGGCGTTTCGGGCCACGAACGGCAAGGTCCGCTGGAAGCGGCGGGTCGGGGCGCTGGCGGCCAGCAGCCCGGCGGTCGACGAGTACCGCCTGTTCGTCGTGCTGCTCGAGGGATCGAAGGGCTCGGGGCGCGGCAAGATCATCTCGCTGAGCCGCCGCACCGGGCGCATCCTGTGGGCCAAGGCGCTGCCCAGCCAGGGCGAGTCCTCGCCGCTGCTGCGCGACGGCAAGGTGTTCTTCGGCACCGAGAACGGCACCCTGTACTGCCTCGACGCGCGCAGCGGCCGCCAGCTCTGGACCTACCGCGCGTCGGGCGCGATCAAGGGCAGCCCGAGCTACGACGCCGGCAAGCTCTACGTCGGCAGCTACGGCGGCGACGTGCAGGCGATCCGCGCCTCCGACGGCAAGCTGCTGTGGAAGTCCGGCGCCGCCCGCGGGCTCGTGCGCTCGGGCAACTTCTACGCGACGGCGGCGGTGGCCTACGGGCGCGTCTACATCGGCTCGACCGATGGGCGCGAGTACTCGTTCTCGTCGAGCAGCGGCAAGCTCGCCTGGGCGCGGCAGACCGGCGGATACGTGTACTCGTCGGCGGCGGTCGACAACGTGCCCAAGGTCGGGCCGACGGTCTTCGTCGGCTCCTACGACGGGCGCTTCTACGCGTTCGACGCCCGGTCGGGCAAGACGCGCTGGAGCTACGACGCGAAGGGGCGGATCTCCGGCTCGCCGACCGTCATCGGCAAGACGGTGTACTTCGCCAACCTGGCCAAGCGCGAGACGGTCGGGCTGAGCACCGACCGCGGCCACGTCGTCTTCCGCCGCGCCACGGGCTCGTTCGACCCGATCGTCTCCGACGGCGTCAAGCTCTACCTGACCGGCAGCTCGTCGGTGACCGCGCTGCGCGAGATCGAGCCGCGCACGCCGGCGCAGCGGCGCGCGGCGCGGGCCCGGGCGGCGGCCCAGCGCGCGGCCGCCCGGCGGCGGGTGCGCGGCGCCCGGGCCGCGGGCCGGGTCGCGCGCGAGGTCCTGGCCGCCCATGCGCGCGCCGAGCGTCGCGCGGCGAAGCGCCGGGCGAGGAAGCGTTAGGCTCGCCCGCGTGTCCTGGAAAGGCGCCGCCCAACGCGCACTGAGGCGCTCGACCGGGTTCGAGATCAGGCGCGTCGCCGGGCCCGCGCCGGCCCCGCCGCGCCCGAAGCGCCCGCGGATCCGCGTGCGCGCCGGCGACCGGCTCGTCGAGGCGCCCACGTTCATCCTCTCGACCGTGCGATCGGGATCGACGCTGCTGCGCGTCCTGCTGGGCAGCCACTCGCAGATCCACGCGCCGCACGAGCTGCACCTGCGCGACATCGCGGTCGAGGTCCAGTCGAAGTACGGCGCGCGTGCGCTCGACTCGATGGGGCTCGACCGCGAGCACCTCGAGTACCTGCTGTGGGACCGGCTGCTGCACCGCGAGCTGGCGGCCAGCGGCAAGCCGCTGCTCGTCAACAAGACCCCCAACGACGTGTTCATCGTCGAGCGCATCCGCGCCTGCTGGAGCGACGCGCGCTTCATCTTCCTGCTGCGCCATCCGGCGGCGATCGCCGCCTCGCGCCACGCGACCCGCCCGCAGGACAGCGCCGAGCGCAACGTCGAGATGGTGCGCCGCTACGCCGCCGCGCTCGAGCGGGCGCGCACCGAGCTGCCGGGCCACACGGTGCGCTACGAGGACCTCGCCTCCGATCCCGTCGCCCAGACGCAGCGGCTGTGCGCGTTCCTCGGCGTCGAGTGGGAGGAGACGATGCTCGACTACGGCCGCCACCGCCACCGCGGGCTCGACGCGGGGCTGGGCGACTGGAAGGACAAGATCAGGTCCGGCCAGGTGCAGTCTCCAACGCTGCCGGCGCCGGACGCCGAGATCGCGCCGCCGCTGCTGGAGTTCGCGCGGGCCTGGGGGTACGTGCCCGCCGGCTCGCCCAGCGCAGCGCCGGACGCTCCAGCGCGAACCAGCTCGCCGCTGCCAGCGCCACGGTGATCGCCGAGGTCAGCGCCAGGGCCGCCGGCAGCGCGTCCGGCCAGCGCCCGGTGCCGCGCAGGGCGAAGATGACCGGGAAGTGCCAGAGGTAGATGCCGTAGGAGAGGGTCCCCGCGGCGCGCAGCGGCGCGCTGGTGAGCACGGCGCCGCGCAGCTCCGAGGCGGTCAGCGCCGCGATGATCGCCGCGAACCCGCCGACCGCCGGCAGATGGGCCTGGACGTCCAGCACGGCCGGCGGGCCGAGCCGCAGCGCGACCGAGGCGGCATCGAGCGCCACCGCGGCGCTGCCGCCCGCGACCAGCGCGACGGCGGCGCCGCGGCGCATCGTCCTGCCGTGGGTGAGGGTCGCGGCGAGCATGCCCGCGGCGAACGGGGTGAGGTTCGTCAGCAGCGACGTCGTCACGGTGCGCGGCCAGCCGCAGGAATACGCCGCCACCTGCAGGGCCACGCCGAGCACGAGCAGGGCGGCGGGCAGGGCCGCCTGCCGGGCTCGGCTCGTCGCCCGGCCGGCGGCGAGCAGGCCGAGGACGGGGACGAGCGCATAGAAGGACACCTCGACCGCGAGCGTCCACATCGGCGGGTCGAGCTGGCCGCGGGTCGTCTCGGAATGGCTCTGGACGAAGAGCAGGAAGCGCACCAGCTCGCCGGCGGGGACGGTGTTCGGATGGCCGATCGCGGTGAGCACGGCGAACGCGCCCACCAGCGCCGCCCAGTAGGCGGGCAGGATGCGCGCGGCGCGGCGCAGGACGTAGCGGCCCAGGTGCGGCGCGTCGCGGCCGTCGAGCGCGGCGGCCACGAAGGGCCGGTAGATGAGCAAGCCCGACAGGACGAAGAACAGCGGGACGCCGAGGTGCAGCTGGGAGATCGCCAGATCGAGCGCGTTCTTGGGCGGCCGGCCGCGCAGCCCCCAGTCGAACATCCAGACGTGCAGCACGAGGATCCCGGCGCAGGCGATGCCGCGCAGGCCGTCGAGGGCGAGCGTCCGCGAGTTCGGTGTCGGGGTGGGCGCGGGCATGAAAGACGGTCGCGAAGGCTCGGGTACCCCGCTCGCGCTGATACAACACGGACGTGAGCACCGTCCGGACGGAGCGCGCGGGCCCGGTGACCACGGTGATCCTGGATCGCCCGCAGGTGCGCAACGCGGTCGACGGGCCGACCGCGCAGGCGCTGGCGGACGCGCTGCGGGCCTTCGACGCCGACGACGACGCGGCGGTCGCGGTGCTGTGGGGCGCGGGCGGGACGTTCTGCGCGGGGGCCGACCTGAAGGCCATCGGCACCGACCGCGGCAACCGCGTCGAGGACGGCGGCGACGGGCCGATGGGGCCGACCCGGCTCGTCCTGTCCAAGCCGGTGATCGCCGCGGTGGCCGGGCACGCGGTGGCGGGTGGGCTCGAGCTCGCGTGCTGGTGCGATCTGCGCGTCGTCGAGGAGGACGCCGTGCTCGGCGTGTTCTGCCGGCGCTGGGGCGTGCCGCTGATCGACGGCGGCACCGTCCGGCTGCCGCGCCTGATCGGGCTCTCGCGGGCGCTCGACCTGATCCTCACCGGGCGGCCGGTCGACGCCCGCGAGGCGCTTCAGATGGGGCTGGCCAACCGGGTCGTGCCCACGGGGACGAGCCGCGCGGCGGCCGAAGCGCTCGCGGCGCAGCTCGCTCGCTTTCCGCAGGTGACGCTGCGCGGCGACCGCCGCTCGGCCCTCGAGCAGGAGGGCCGGCCGCTGGCCGAGGCGATGGCGCGCGAGCTGGAGATCGGGCGCGCGAGCCTCGACCAGGCGGTGGCGGGCGCCGCCCGGTTCGCCGCGGGGAGGGCCGGTAGCGCATCGAGCGTCGAGCTCCTCGGCCTCACGCCGAGGAACTCGACGCTCGGTGCGGTCAGTCCTGCGCGGCGTCGCCGAGCAGCAGCTCGACCACGAGCACGTCGCGCCACTCGCCGTCGAGCCGGCTGTGGCGGCGGTGCAGCCCCACGTCGCGAAAGCCGCAGCGGTGGGCGAGCGCAACCGACGCGTCGTTGCCCACGAGGATGCGGCTCATGAGCTTCCACAGCCCGGCCGCCTCGGCGTCGGCGATCAGGCGCGCCATCAGCGCCGAGCCGACCCGGCCGCCGCGCGCCCCGCGGGCCACGTAGACCGTGTACTCGCCGATGCCCGCGTACGCCTCGCGGTCGGTGTAGGGCAGCCAGCTCGCGAACCCGACGACCGCGCCCGCGCGCTCGGCGACGATCATCGGCTCGCGCGCGATGCGGACCTCCATCTCGCCGGGCGTGCGCGGCCGCGTCTCGAACGTCGCGACGCGGTCCTCGATGCCCTCGTTGTAGATCCGCGCGACCGCAGCGGCGTCGCCCGGGCGGCCGGGCGGACGGTGGCGGGCGGCGCGCTCACGAAAGCAGCGCGAGCAGGCGCTCGAATCGCTCTCGTCGTTCCAGGCGCCGATCGAGGCCCGGACGTACGGCCAGCCCGGCAGGTCGCGCACGACGACGCCGGCCTCGACGGCGCGGGCCACGAAGCCGGGCGGGTCGTCCTCGACCCACGAGACGAGCGTCGTCGGCCCGCGCGGCGCGACCTGGCGCCCGCGCTCGCGCAGCGCCTCGGCCAGCCGCGACGCCAGGCCGGTCGCGCGCGCGATCGCCGCGTCCCAGCCGAACGCCGCCACGACCTCGTCGGCCGCGACGGCCGCGGCGCTGCCCTCCGGGCCAGCGCGAACGCGTCGTGGCGGCGGGCGTCGGCGTGCGGCGCGGCGTCGAGCCCGAGCGACGGGTCCTCGAGGTTGAGGTAGGTCGGGCCGATCGAGGGCAGCCGCGGCTGCCACTCGGGCGCCACGTAGAGCAGGCCGGTGCCGATCAGGCCGCACAGCCACTTCTGGCCCGCACCGGCGTAGAAGGTGCAGCCCAGCGCACCCACGTCGACGGCGATCGCGCCCACGCCCTGCGCGCCGTCGAGCAGCACCGGGACGCCGGCGGCGGCCACGTCGCGCAGCTCGGCCGGCGCCAGCTCCCCGCCGACCCAGCTCACGTGCGAGCAGGCGACCAGGCGCGTCGAGGGCCCGACCGCCTCGGCCACGCCGGCGAAGGGCACGATCCGCACGTGCGCGCCGGTGCGCCGGTGCAGAGCGGCGAGCGGCCCCAGCAGCCCGGGATGCTCCTGGTCGCTGGTGACGACCTCGTCCTCGGGGCCGAGGTCCAGCCCGGCCAGCACGCGGACCATGCCGTCGCTCGTCGACGTGGTCAGCGCGACGTCCTGCGGCGCGGCGCCCAGCCGGGCCGCGTAGGCGGCGCGCTGGCCGCCCTGCGCCGCGAGCATGCGTTCGAACATAGGGCGCGCCCGGCCCTCGGCCGCTGCGGCGTCCAGCGTCGCGCGGGCGGCGCCCACGGTCGCGTCGGCCAGGGGACCGCAGGTGCCCGCGTTGAGGTAGGCGGTCGTGCGCAGGACGGGGAAGCGGGCGCGAAGATCGGCGGGCTGCATGGGCCCGCCACGCTACCCCTCCGCGCCGATGCACCGTCCACTGCCCGCCCGCGCCGCGTCGAACTGACGTTCGACGGATACCATCCCGCGCCGTGCACGTGACGCTTCCCGACGGAACCGGGCTCGCCCTCGCGGATGGCGCGACCGGGGCCGACGCGGCCGCGGCGATCGGCGCCGGCCTGGCCCGCGCCGCGCTGGCGGTCAAGGTCGACGGCCAGGTCCGCGACCTGGCCGCGCCGCTGCCCGACGGCGCGAAGCTCGAGGTCGTCACCGGACGCTCGCCCGAGGCGCTCGACCTCGTCCGCCACGACGCCGCGCACGTGCTCGCCACCGCGATGCTCGAGCTCTATCCGGGCGTGCGGATCTCGATCGGCCCGCCGATCGCGGACGGCTTCTACTACGACTTCGAGTTCCCGGAGGGCGTCTCGATCTCCGAGGCCGACTTCCCGGCCATCGAGGCCCGGATGGCCGAGCACATCAAGGCCGGCGAGCCGTTCGTCCGCGAGGACGTGACCGTCGGCGAGGCGCTCGAGCGCTTCGTGCGCGAGGACCAGCCCTACAAGGTCGAGCTGATCGAGGACCTGGTCAAGCACGAGGGCGTCGAGACGGTCAGCCTCTATACCAACGGCCCGTTCACCGACCTGTGCCGCGGCCCGCACGCGCCGTCGACCAAGACGGTCAAGGCCTACAAGCTGCAGTCGGTCGCGGGCGCGTACTGGCGCGGCGACGCCGCCCGCCAGATGCTCACCCGCGTCTACGGCACGGCGTTCCTCTCCCACGACGACCTCGAGGCGCACCTGCAGCGCCTGGAGGAGGCCAAGGCCCGCGACCACCGCCGGCTCGGGCGCGACCTGGGCCTGTTCGAGTTCTCCGAGGTCAGCCCCGGCATGGCCTTCTGGCTGCCCAAGGGCACGATCGTCTGGAACGAGCTCGTCGCGCTCACCCGCCACATGAACGCCGAGCGCGGGTACGTCGAGGTCAAGACGCCGCAGGTCTACGACAGCGCGCTGTGGGAGACCTCGGGCCACTGGGGCAAGTACCGCGAGAACATGTTCATCACGCAGGCCGAGGAGCGGCCGATGGCGCTCAAGCCGATGAACTGCCCCGGCCACTGCCACCTGTACGCGATGCACCCGCACTCCTACCGCGAGCTGCCGATCCGCCTGGCCGAGCCCGGGCTCCTGCACCGCTACGAGCCGTCGGGCACGCTGCACGGCCTGCTGCGCGTGCGCCACTTCGTCCAGGACGACGCCCACATCTTCTGCCGCACCGACCAGATCCTCGACGAGGTCGTCGGCTGCATCGAGCTGGCCTTCGCCACCTATGCGATGTTCGGCTTCGACGTCAAGCTCGAGCTGTCGACCCGGCCCGAGCAGCGCATCGGCTCCGACGAGGTCTGGGACCGCGCCGAGGCCGCGCTGCGCGAGGCGCTCGACACCCGCGAGCTCGGCTACGCGATCAACGAGGGCGACGGCGCGTTCTACGGCCCGAAGATCGACTTCCACCTCACCGACTCGCTCGGGCGCTCATGGCAGCTGGGGACGGTGCAGCTCGACTTCAACCTGCCCGAGCGCTTCGGCCTGGAGTACGCCGGCGAGGACAACGCGCGCCACCGGCCGGCGATGATCCACCGGGCGATCTTCGGCTCGTTCGAGCGCTTCATCGGCCTGCTGATCGAGCACTACGCCGGCGAGTTCCCGGTGTGGCTGGCGCCCGTCCAGGGGATCGTGCTGCCGATCTCCGATCGCCACGCGCAGGCCGCCGCCGCGACCCGCGACGCGCTGCGGGCGCAGGGCGTGCGCGCCGACCTCGACGCTCGCTCGGAGTCGATCGGCCGCCGCATCCGCGAAGCCGAGCTGCAGAAGATCCCGTACATGCTCGTGGTGGGCGACCGGGAGGTCGAAGCGGGGTCCGTCGCGGTGCGCCAGCACGGCGAGGGCGACCTCGGCAGCGAGCCCGTGGACGCCTTCGCGCGACGCGTCGCCGAGCAGCGTCCGATTGGCTACACTGCCCAGCGTTGAAGACTCTCGTGCATAACGGCCGCTTCTAGGTGCCGATCCCCCGCAGGTTCGACCGGCGCCCGCCGGAGCGCGACACCACCCGGATCAACGAACGGATCCGGGTCCCCGAGGTGCGACTCATCGACGAGTCGGGCCAGCAGGTTGGCGTCATGCGCACCGACGAGGCCCTGCGCTACGCCCAGGAGCGCGATCTCGACCTCGTCGAGGTGGCGCCCGACGCCCGCCCGCCCGTGTGCCGCGTGCTCGACTACTCGAAGTACAAGTACGAGCAGGCCCAGAAGCAGAAGGCCGCGCGCAAGCACCAGCAGCAGATCACGATCCGCGAGATCAAGTTCCGCCCGAAGATCGCCCAGAACGACTACGACACGAAGAAGGGCCACGTCGTCCGCTTCCTCAAGCACAAGGACAAGGTCAAGATCACGATCATGTTCCGCGGGCGCGAGGTGGCCCATCCGAGCGCGGCGTGATGCTGCTCGAGCGCTGGCCGAGGAGCTGTCGGAGCTTGCGGTCTCGGAGCCGGGAGGAGGGCCGCCCGCGCTTGCGACGCCAACGGCAGCAGCGACGGCTCCGGCGCGACGTCCGAGGGCGCCGGCCGGCGGCCGCCCGGCGTCTGAGCGATCCGGGATGATGCCGGCGGCTTCGGCGCATCCACATTCGCGGATCTGTTGGTCGATGTCGAGCTGCAGCTGCGCGCGTCGCAGTGCTGGCCGGACCAACGCCGCCGGGAAGAGCAACGTCCGACGCCTGCAGATGCTCGCGCCGATCTGCCACCCAGGACGCTCGCCGATGCGCTGAGCCCACCGATCCGGGGCTTCCCGGAGGCGTTCACCTTCCGGCGGGCGGCCTGCGCGAGCCATGGATGCTCATTCGGCGAGCTCGATCGAGGCCGACATCGAGCTCGATCGGTCGAGCGCTCGGCGACGACCGAGCGGGCTACCGTCGAGATCACGACGACCCCGACGCTGGCGTGCTCTCTCTGTCGGACGAGTACTTAGCGGGAGCGACGAAGACCTGGGCCCCAAGGGCAATCCCCGGATCGACGCGTCGACGGGAGATCATCGTCAGGCGGTCCGTGGAGGCGGCGACCTCCGCACGAGCCGCTGGGCACGAATCACATGGCTGTCCGACGCCCGGCTGTCGGGCAGCTCTACCCGATGTCGACGCCCTCGTTCCGAGTTCCGCGAATGGCGGACCATACCCGATCCGGGGACCGCGATGCGGATCGCCGCGCCGCGCGAGGTGAGCGACATCGGGCAACGGCGAGCACATCGCGCCATTCCTCTATGGCCTGGACACGTGACCAGGCCAGCTTCGCTGCGGTGCGGCGGGCGCTGCGCTCGATCATCCCCGCGATTGGCAAACTTGACGTCGACCTCGAAGCGCCGGGAACGCTCGACATCCAGATCGAGCAGGGCGGAACGACGTTCTCGTCGCGCGTCGTCTCCGAAGGCACGCTGCGGGTGCTTGCGCTTCAGCATAGCCGTGACCGCCAAACGCGGTTTGATCGCGTTCGAGGAACCTCGAGAACGGCGTCCAGCCGTGGTGGACCGATCGCCGGTCTGACCTCGCTCCGACGATCCGCAGCTCGCACGAGCACTCCCGGTTCGTCGCCGCGGTGTTGGCCGTGATGCAGCGTCGCTGAGATCGCCTGTTCGCTGGACGCCAAGCGAATCAGATGGGATCAGGCGCTGCGCGATTTCGTGCAGACGCAGCAGTCAGCGCTGCGCGAACCGACGAGGCCGACCGGATCACGGCGCTGGTCCGGCGAGGTTGGCTCGAGGTCTGATGGCATGCCGACTGGCCCTGCTGGGCGAGGACGCAGCGCACGGAACGTCGGGCGCGCCTTGATCCCGCGCGCGTCTGAGGAGGATGGCGGTGTCGCTGACCGTTCTCAGCGCACGTTCGGAACTTCGTGCGAGCTGCGCCTTCCAGGCCGTTCTGGCCGCGCTGGAGGTGTGCCGGATCTTCTGGTCGGTCGATGCCATCGACGTGGGTTCAGCGCCCGTCGGCAGGAAGTAGAGGACCAGCTGGACATGAGCCTGCTGCCCGCGGCGGTCGTTGGCGGCCCGACCCGTACGTCGAGCGTTGGATGCTGGCCGATCCGGACTCGTTCGCGTCGCTGTTCCCCCGAGGTCGGTCGGGCCAGAACGCGATCAGCCTGGAAGCACGGCCGTTCCGGCACTGGAGGACGCGGGCAGATCGTGACCCAGGGCGGGCCGAGTTCGCCGACGAGGTCGTCGAAGCGATTACCGCGCTGGACGCCACGCCTGCTCGACGCCTTCGTGGCCGACCTGCGCGGCGCTGCGCCGGATGCGGGCGACGGGCGCCGCCGGCTGATCGGTCAACTGGCGCGCGGTCGCTCAGTAGCTGTGCCCCCTGTGCACGGGCGCGTGACCGCCTGCCCGGCGGCCCGCTTGCGCAGGTCGGCGATCGAGGCGTGCATGTCGTCGGCCAGCGCGTCGGCCAGCTCGCGGCTTTGGTTGATCTTGACCATCATCCGCATGATCTGCCGGTCGTCGTTGGCGGGCGGCAGCTCGTACGCCGGGACCATCCAGCCGCGGCGCTGGGCCAGCTCGCCGACGAGGTCGGTGGCGGTGAAGTCCTCGCCGTCGCGCACGCTCGCGATGACGAGCGGCAGCCGCGGCTCGCGGTCCATCAGCTCGAGCGCATCCTCCTGGGCCAGCCGGGCGGCCAGCGCGTCGCGGTTGGTGTTCATCGCGCGCACGAGCGACGCGTAGCCCTCCCGGCCGAAGCGGATCAGGTTGTAGTACTGGGCGAGGATCAGCGCCGAGCTGCCCGAGAAGTTCAGCGTGAACGTCGCGTCGCGCTCGCCGAGGTAGTCCTCGTAGAAGACGAGGTCCTCCGGCAGCTGGTCGTCGTCGCGGAACACGAGCCAGCCGACGCCCGGGTACACGAGCCCGAACTTGTGGCCGGAGGCGTTGATCGACTTGACCGACTCCAGGCGGAAATCCCAGGCGAACTCGGGGTGGGAGAACGGGAACACGAACCCGCCGCTGGCCGCGTCGACGTGCAGGGGGACGTCGAGGCCGCGCTCGGAGCGCAGGCGGCCCAGCAGCGCGTCGATGCCGGCGACGTCGTCGCACTCGCCGGTGAACGTCGTGCCGACCACCGCGACGACGCCGATCGTGTTCTCGTCGATGTGCGGCTCGAGCTCGTCGGGGCCGACGACGGTGCGCCCGCGGGCCAGCGGCACCTGGCGCGGCTCGACGTCGAAGTAGCGGCAGAACTTGTCCCACACGACGTGGACGTCGGCGCCGTAGACGAGGTTCGGCGCGGCGGTGGAGCGGCCCGCGGCCGTGCGCGCCTGCTTCCAGCGCCACTTCATCGCCAGCGCACCGAGCATGACGGCCTCCGACGAGCCGGCGCAGGCGGTGCCGGGCGCGTCGGGCTCGCCGGGGCCGTGGTAGAGGTGGTGCAGCATCCGCACGCAGCGCTTGGCGATCTCCGCGGTGCGCGGGTACTCGGCGTGGTCGATGAAGTTGCGGTGCAGGTTGGCGAGGATGACCTCGCGCGCCTCGGGCTCCATCCACGTCGTTACGAACGTGGCGAGGTTCTTCGACGGATCGCCGTCGAGCAGCACCTCGCTCTGGAGGATGTGCAGCGCCGCGCGCGGCGTCAGGCTGCCCTCGGGGATCTGGCGGACGGGCGCGGGCTGGGTCAGGTACTGCTCGGCCAGCGTGAGGCTGCCGGTGTCGGCCTCGGCGGCGGACATGCGTGTGCTCCTCGTCGGGGACGGGACACCGCGACGCTACCGGGGTTGCGCGCCTTGGCGCGCCGCGACGGGGCGGGATAGGGTGGCGCGGTCGTCGTCGACAGGGGAGAAGCGTCCGTATGGCCAGCGCGAAGCGTCCGAACATCCTGGTGATCTGGGGCGATGACATCGGGATCACCAACCTGAGCTGCTACAGCGACGGGCTGATGGGCTACCGGACGCCGAACATCGATCGCATCGCCGACGAGGGCATGCGGTTCACCGACTCCTACGGGGAGCAGAGCTGCACCGCGGGGCGGTCCTCGTTCATCACCGGTCAGAGCGTGTATCGGACCGGGCTGAGCAAGGTCGGGATGCCGGGCGCGGACGTCGGCCTGCAGGCCGAGGACGTGACGATCGCCGAGCTGCTCAAGCCGCTGGGCTACGCGACCGGGCAGTTCGGCAAGAACCACCTGGGCGACCTGAACAAGTACCTGCCGACCGTGCACGGGTTCGACGAGTTCTTCGGCAACCTCTACCACCTCAACGCCGAGGAGGAGCCCGAGGCGGCCAACTGGCCAGCGCCGGAGGACTTCCCGCGCTTCAACGACCGCTTCCGCCCGCGCGGGGTGCTGCACGCGTGGGCCACCGCCGAGGACGACCCGAGCGAGGACCCGCGCTACGGTCGCGTCGGCCGGCAGCGCATCGAGGACACGGGGCCGCTGACGAAGAAGCGGATGGAGACGATCGACGACGAGGTGCTCGCCGCGGCGCAGGACTTCATCGCCCGTCAGGCCGACGCCGATACGCCGTTCTTCGTGTGGTTCAACACGACCCACATGCACTTCCGCACGCACCCCAAGCCCGAGAGCGTCGGGCAGGCGGGGCGCTGGCAGTCGCCCTACCACGACACGATGATCGACCACGACAAGATCGTCGGAGCGTTGCTGGACCAGCTCGACGAACTGGGGCTCGCGGAGGACACGATCGTCGTCTACAGCACCGACAACGGCCCGCACATGAACTCGTGGCCCGACGGCGGCATGACCCCGTTTCGCAGCGAGAAGAACACCAACTGGGAGGGTGCCTTCCGGATCCCGGAGATGATCCGGTGGCCCGGCCGCATCCCGGCCGGTGCGGTGTCCAACGAGATCGTCCAGCACCACGACTGGCTGCCGACGTTCCTGGCCGCGGCGGGCGAGCCGGACATCGTCGACAAGCTGAAGGCCGGCCATCGGATCGGCGACACCACCTACAAGGTCCACATCGACGGCTACGACCTGCTGCCCTACCTGACCGGCGCGGCCGAGAGGTCGCCGCGCCAGGGCTTCATCTACTTCTCCGACGACGGCGACGTGCTGGCGCTGCGGTTCGACAACTGGAAGGTCGTCTTCATGGAGCAGCGGACGCCGGGCACGCTGCAGATCTGGGCCGAGCCGTTCGTGACGCTGCGCGTGCCCAAGCTGTTCAACCTGCGCACCGACCCGTTCGAGCGCGCCGACGTCACCTCGAACACGTACTGGGACTGGCTGTTCGAGAACGACTTCATCGTCCTCGCGGCGACGACGCTGGTGGCGCAGTTCCTGGAGACCTTCCAGGAATTCCCGCCGCGCCAGAAGGCGGCCAGCTTCACGATCGACCAGGTGGTCGCCAAGCTGGAGAGCGTGATCACGTCGGGCCGGTGACGCTGCCCTCCTGGAACGACGGTCGGGCGCGGACGGCGGTCCTCGACTACCTGGCGCGCATCGGCGACGTGCCCGTGGCCGAGCGCGTGGCCGTGGTCGACAACGACGGCACGCTGTGGTGCGAGCAGCCGGCGTACCTGCAGGCGCTGTTCATCCTCGAGCGCCTGGGCGAGCAGGCGGCGGCCGACCCGCGGCTCGCCGCACGCCCGGTCGTGCAGGCGCTGCTGGCCGGCGACCTCGCCGCGGCGACGCAGGACGGGCCGGGCGCGATGCTGGAGGTGCTCCTCGACACCCACGCCGGGCTGACGACCGAGGAGTTCGAGGAGGCCGTGGCGGACTGGATTGGTCGCTTCCGCCACCCGCGCTTCGACGTGCCGGTCTCCGGGCTCGTCTACCTGCCGATGCTCGAGCTGCTCGACGTGCTGCGCGAGCACGACTTCCGGGTGTTCCTGGTGACCGGGGGCGGGGTGGAGTTCGTCCGATCGGTCAGCGACCGGATCTACGGCGTCGCGCGCGACGACGTCGTCGGCTCGGCGGTCGAGGTCGCCGTGCAACGACGCGACGGCCGCATGGTCCTCGTGCGCCAGCCCACGCTGGCCGGGTCGCCCAACGAGGGGGCGCCGAAGGTCCAGAGCATCCAGGCGCGGATCGGGCGCCGCCCGATCGTCGCCGTCGGCAACAGCGCCGGCGACCGGGAGATGCTCGAGTACGCACAGACGGGGCAACGGCCGTCGCTGTGCCTGGTCGTCGACCACGACGACGCCGAGCGCGAGTACGCCTACGCCGGGGCCGCCGTCACCGACCCGCACGCCGAGCCGATCACCGACACGGCGCGCGCCCGCGGCTGGACGGTCGTGAGCATGCGCCGCGACTGGGCGCGGGTCTTCCCGTGACCGCCCTCGACGCGATGGCTCCGATTCCCGGGGCCACGTTCCGGATGGGCTCCGACGACCACTACGCCGAGGAGGCGCCCGCGCACCCGGTGCGCGTCAGCCCCTTCTGGATCGATCGCACCCCGGTCACCAACCGGCAGTTTGCCGCCTTCGTCGCCGCGACGGGCTACGTGACCGTCGCCGAGCGCCCGCTCGACCCGGCGCAGTTCCCGGGCGCGCCGCCGGAGAACCTCGTGGCGGGATCGCTCGTGTTCACCCGGACCGCCGGGCCGGTCGACCTGCGCCATCTCGCGCAGTGGTGGACCTGGACGCCGGGCGCGTGCTGGTCGCGCCCGGAGGGCCGCGATCGTCGCTGGAGGGCCGCGCGGACCATCCGGTCGTCCACGTCGCCTTCGAGGACGCCGAGCGCTACGCGGCCTGGGCCGGCAAGGCGCTGCCCACCGAGGCGCAGTGGGAGCCTCGCCGCGCGCGGCGGCCTCGACGGCGCCGAGTTCACCTGGGGCGACGAGCCCGAGCCGCCGGGCGGGCGGCTGGCGCACTACTGGCACGGCGAGTTCCCCTGGCGGCCCGACCCCGGCTACGGCACCACCGTGACGGTCGGCCGCTACCCGGCCAACGGCTACGGCCTGTTCGACATGGCGGGCAACGTGTGGGAGTGGACGCGGGACTGGTACGCGCCGCGCCATCCGTCCATCGGCGGCGAGCGGGGCGCGGTCCCGCGACCCGGCCGGCGCCGCGCGCCACGAGAGCCTCGACCCGGCCCAGCCGCAGTTCTCCGTCCCGCGCAAGGTGGTCAAGGGCGGGTCGTTCCTCTGCGCGGACAGCTACTGCCGGCGCTACCGGCCCGCCGCGCGCCGGCCGCAGATGGTGGACACGGGCATGAGCCACATCGGCTTTCGCTGCGTCAGCGATCGAGCGCCGTAGGCCGACGCCGGCGGGCACGGACCCGGCCCTCGTCGGCCGGTCGGGAGCTGCGCGGCGACTTTGCCATACTGTGGCGCCGCTCATGCCGAAGATGAAGACCCACTCGGGCGCCAAGAAGCGCTTCAAGGTGACCGCCAACGGCAAGGTCAAGGCGCGTCACGCCATGACCAGCCACATCCTCGAGAAGAAGAACGCCAAGCGCAAGCGGCGGCTCGGGAACCCGGTCGTGCTGGCCAAGCAGGACGAGGCCCGGGCCAAGAAGCTGCTGGGGGTGGGCAAGTGACCCGCGTCAAGCGCTCGGTCGCGGCCCGCAAGAAGCGCCGCGCCACGCTGGACCGCGCCAAGGGCTTCCGCGGCGAGGCGCACTCGAACTACAAGCGGGCCAAGGAGGCGCTGCTCAAGGCGGAGTCCTACGCCTACCGCGACCGGCGCAACCGCAAGCGCGACTTCCGGCGCTTGTGGATCACGCGCATCAACGCCGCCGCGCGCCAGAACGGCATGAGCTACGGCCAGTTCATGCACGGCCTCAAGCTGGCCGGCATCGACCTCGACCGCAAGGTCCTGGCCGACATCGCCGTGCGCGATCCCGAGACGTTCCGACGTTTTGCGCAGGCCGCCCGAGAGGCGTCGGCTGCCTGAGCCTTCACTCAGGCTGAACCGACCGCAGACCTCTAGGGCGCCGCTTCCACCGGCGCCCTTTTTCTTGTCCCGACCATGATCCGAAGCCCCCACAACGACAAGCTCAAGACCCTCCGCCGGCTGGCGCGCAGGCGCGACGGGCGCTTCGTCGCCGAGGGGGAGGACCTGCTGGCCGCCGCGGACGACGCCGGCTGGGAGGCGCTCGAGCGCTATGCGGCGGCGGGCAGCGGCCTGCCGGGCACCGAGGTGGAGCCGGCGGTGCTGGCGACGGTGTCGGCGCTCGGCTCGGGTACCCGCGCGCTGGCCGTCTATCGCGAGCGCTGGGCCGGCGCGGCCGCCGGGCCGCGCTGCGTCGCGCTGTGGGGCGTGCGCGACCCCGGCAACGTCGGCACGGTCCTGCGCTCGGCGCTGGCATTCGGCGCCGCGTCGGTCGCCATCGGGCCCGGCACCGCCGATCCGTACGGCCCCAAGGCGGTGCGCGCCTCGATGGGCGCGCTGTTCGCGCTGCCCGTCGCCCGGGTGGAGCAGGTCGCGCAGCTGCCCGGCGAGCGGATCGCGCTCGTCGCGCGGGCGGGCGAGCCGCTGCAGGTGGCGGTGGCCGCCGCGTCGCCATCCCGGCCCGCGGCGCAGCGCGAGCCGTCCCCGCCCACGGCCGCCATCACGCTCGTCGTCGGCGCCGAGCGGGCCGGGCTGGCCGACGAGGTCGTGGCAGGATGCGACCGCACCGCCCACATCCCCATCGCCGCGGAGTCGCTGAACGCGGCGATGGCGGCCACGGTGGCCCTCTACGAACTGTCCCGGGACCCCGCATGATCGACCGCATAGAGCAGATCGCGCACCAGGCGCGCACGGCCGTCGAGCAGGCCCAGAGCACGGCGGCGCTGGAGCAGGTCCGCGTCCAGTACCTGGGCCGCAAGGCCGAGCTGCCCAACCTCCTGCGCGGGGTGGCCGAGCTGCCGCCCGACCAGCGCGGCGCGGTGGGCAAGGCGGCCAACCTCGCCCGCCGCGCCCTGGAGCAGGCGATCGAGCAGCGGGCGGCCGCGCTGGAGGCCGCGGAGCTCGAGACCCGGCTGATCTCCGATCGCGTCGACGTCACGCTGCCCGGCGACCCGCCGCAGCCGGTCGGCCGCCTGCACGTCCTCACCCAGACCCGGCGCGAGATCGAGGACGTCTTCGTCGGCCTCGGCTTCAGCGTCCTCGAGGGCCCCGAGGTCGAGTCGGTCTTCTACAACTTCGACGCGCTCAACCACACCCCGACGCACCCCGCGCGGGCCCGCACCGACACCTTCTACATCGAGGGCGCGGTCCACGCGCAGACCGCCACCGAGGTCGTCCTGCGCACCCACACCTCGCCGATGCAGATCCGCGCGATGCAGGAGCAGCCGCCGCCGCTGTACGTGATCATCCCCGGCCGCGTCTACCGCCGCGACAGCGACGCCACCCACACGCCGCAGTTCCACCAGGTCGAGGGGCTGGCCGTCGACACCGACATCACGCTGGCCGACCTCAAGGGCACGCTGCTGGACTTCGCGCGCGCGATCTTCGGCCCCGACCGCGAGGTCCGGCTGCGCCCGCACTTCTTCCCGTTCACCGAGCCGTCGGTCGAGGTCGACGTCTCCTGCTTCAACTGCGCGCGCGACGGCTCGCCTTGCCAGGTGTGCAAGGGCACCGGCTGGCTGGAGATCCTCGGCGCGGGGATGGTCGACCCCAACGTCTTCGGCTACGTGCGCGAGCACGGCTACGACCCCGAGGAGGTCCAGGGCTTCGCGTTCGGGATGGGCATCGAGCGGATCGCCGCGCTGAAGTACGGCATCCCGGACATCCGCACGCTGTACACCAACGACGTCCGGATCCTGGAGCAGTTCGGATGAGACTCCCCCTGAACTGGCTGTTCGAGTACTGCGAGCCGCTGCTGACGCCGCGCGACATCGCGACGCGCCTGGCGATGACCGGCACCGAGGTCGACCGCATCCATCGCCACGGCGTCGACGCGCTCGAGCACTTCGTCGTCGGCAAGGTGCTCACGGCGCAGCCGCATCCCAACGCCGACCGCCTGCGCGTCTGCACCGTCGACGTCGGCGACGGCGAGCCCGCGCACATCGTCTGCGGCGCGCCGAACGTCGCCGCCGGTCAGACGGTCGCCGTGGCCCGGCCGGGCGCGATCATGCCCGACGGCACGCGGCTGAAGAAGGCCAAGCTGCGCGGCGAGCCGTCGGAGGGGATGATCCTCGCCGAGGACGAGCTGGCGATCGGCACGCTGCACGCGGGCACGATGGTGCTCGACGACGAGCTGGTCGCCGGGCAGTTCCTCGCCGAGGTCCTGCCCATCGCCACCGACGTGCTCGAGCTCGAGATCACCCCGAACCGGCCGGACTGCCTCGGCGTCTACGGGGTCGCGCGCGAGGTGCACGCGGCGACCGGCGCGCCGCTGGCGCCGGCGCCGTGGGCGGACGTCGACCTGGGCGCGCCGGCCGGCATCGACGGCGTGGCGATCGAGGTGCGCGACCCCGACCTGTGCCCGCGGTTCACCGCGGTCGCCTACGACGGCGTGACGGTCGCCGAGTCGCCGCCGTGGCTCAAGCAGCGGCTGATGGCGTCCGGCCAGCGCCCGATCAACAACGTCGTGGACATCACGAACTACGTGATGCTGCTGACCGGCCAGCCGGTGCACGCGTTCGACCTCGACCGGATCGCCGGCGGCCGGCTCGTCGTGCGGCGGGCGGCCGCGGGCGAGGAGATCACCACGCTCGACGACCAGACCCGCCGCCTGCCCGCCGACGGCATGCTCATCGAGGACGCCGACGGGCCGACCTCGATCGCCGGCATCATGGGCGGCGCGCGCTCGGAGGTCAGCGCGTCGACGACCCGCGTCCTGCTGGAGATGGCGTCCTGGGACGGGCCGAACATCCTCGCCACGTCCAACGCCCTCCAGCTGCGCACCGAAGCCAGCGGCCGCTTCGAGAAGGGGCTGTCCCCGGAGGGCACGGTGGAGGCCCAGGCGGTCGCGGTGGCGCTGATGGAGTCCCTGGCCGGCGCCCGGCGCCGGCCGGGCTGGATCGACGCCGGCGGGCCGGGGCCGCAGCCGGCGGTGATCCGCCTGCGCGAGGCGCGCGTACGCTCGCTGCTCGGTCTCGAGGTGGCGCGCTCGCGCCAGCGCGAGGTGCTGACGGCGCTCGGCTTCGGCGTGGCCGACGCCGACGACCCCCTCTCGGGTTCGCCCGCAGGGTCAGGCGACGCGGTCGCGGGGGCAGGCGGGCTGGACGTCACCGTGCCGCACTGGCGGCGCCTCGACGTCACCCGCGAGGCCGACCTCATCGAGGAGATCGCGCGGCTGGCCGCGCTCGAGGAGCTGCCGGCGACGCTGCCGCGCAACCGGCCCGGCGCGCGGCTGACCTGGAGCCAGCGCGTGTGCCGGCGCGCCGAGGACGTGCTCGTGGGCCGGGGCGTCCAGGAGATCGCCGGCTGGTCGTTCGCCGCGCCGCCGCTGCTCGACCGGCTGCGGCTGGCGCCGGACGCGCCGATGCGCGCGGTCGTCGAGCTCTCCAACCCGATGAGCGAGGACGAGTCGATCCTGCGCCCGACGCTCATGGGCGCGCTGCTGGACGCCGCGCGCCACAACCTCGCCCACGGGGCCGAGCACGTCGCGCTGTTCGACTCGGGCACCGTGTACCTGGCCGGCGCCGAGGACGGGCTGGCGCGCGAGCACCACGGGCTCGGGACCCTGCTCGCGGGCCCGCTGACGCCGCCGTCGTGGCGGTCGCCGGCGCCGCCGGCGGCCGACGTGTTCACCGCCAAGGCCCTGGCCGGCGCCGTGCTCGACACGGTGCGCGTCGCCTGGGAGGTGCGGCCCAGCGACGCGTGGCCGTTCCTGCATCCGGGCCGCGCCGCGGAGGTGGTCGCCGCGGGCGGGCAGCGGCTCGGGTTCGTCGGCGAGCTGCACCCGCTCGTGGCCCGCGACTGGGACATCGGTGGCGGTGCCGCGTTCGCGCTGAACCTCGACACGATCGCGCGGCTGGCCCCCGAGGCGCCCGAGTACCGCGACGTCACGAGCTTCCCGCCGGTGCGCCAGGACCTGTCGCTCGTGGTCGGCGACCGGCCCGCGGCCGACGTCGTGGCCGTCGTGCGCGGCGCGGGCGGGGCGCTGCTGCGCTCGGTGGCGGTGTTCGACCGCTTCGCGCGCGACGGGGAGGTCTCGCTGGCCCTGCACCTCGAGTTCGCCGCCCGCGACCGCACGCTGACCGACGAGGAGGTGGCGACCGTGCGCGAGAAGATCCTCGCCGCGCTGGCCGAGCAGGGGGTGACGCAGCGTGGCTGATCGGCGTCACACCGTCGCCGTGGCCGGCGCCTCCGGCTACGCGGGCGCGCTCGCGGCGCGGCTGCTCTGGGGCCACCCGAGCTTCGACCTCGTCGCCGTCACCTCGCGCTCGGACGCCGGCCGGCGCCTCGACGAGCTCTACCCGCACCACCGCGTGCCGCTCGTGCTCGACGCGTTCGACGTCGACGAGCTCGGGCCGGTCGACGCGGCGGTCGTCGCCTACCCGCACGGCGCCGCGGCCGAGGCGGTCAGCGAGCTGCGCGAGCGGGGCGTGCGCGTGGTCGACCTGTCGGCCGACTTCCGCCTGCGCGACGTCGCGGTCTACCACGAGTGGTATCGCGAGCATCCCGCGCCGCAGCTCATCGAGGAGGCGGTCTACGGGCTGCCGGAGCTCTACCGCGAGCAGCTGCGCGACGCCGATCTCGTCGCCTGCCCGGGCTGCTTTCCCACCGCGGCCATCCTCGGGCTCGCCCCGCTGGCGCCGTACCTGGCCGACGTCGTCATCGACGCCAAGACCGGCGTGTCGGGCGCCGGCCGCGCCGCGACCGAGCGGACCCATTTCGTCAGCGTCGACGAGAACGTCACGCCCTACGGGGTCGGGCGCCACCGTCACATGCCCGAGATCGACCAGGAGCTCGCGGCGCTCGGCGCGCGCGACCTCGTCGCGACGTTCACGCCGCACCTGCTGCCGCTCGACCAGGGCGAGCTGCTGTCCTGCTACGCGACGCTGAGCGAGGCGGTCGACGCGCCCGCGCTCTACGCGCAGCGCTACGCCGACGAGCCGTTCGTCGAGCTCGTCACGCGGCCGCCCGGCGTGCGCGACGTGCGCGAGACGAACTACTGCCGGATCGCGGTGCACACCGACGAGCGGACCGGCAAGGTGTTCGTGTTCGCGGCGATCGACAACCTGTGGAAGGGGACCGCGTCGCAGGCCGTGCAGTGCCTGAACCTGATGTTCGGCCGGCCCGAGGGCGAGGGGATCGCGTGAGCTTCTTCCGCTCGCGCTGGGTCGACCGCCCGGACCACGTCGCCGAGGCGGCCGACGACCGGCTGCCGGCCGGCTTCCGCGCGGCCGGCGTCGCGGCCGGGATCAAGCCGAGCGGCGGGCTCGACGTCGGCCTGCTCGTCAACGGCGCCCCGCAGGCGGTCAGCGCCGCGCGCTTCACCGCGTCGGGCGTGCTCGCCGCGCCGGTGGTCGTCACGAAGGAGCGCGCCCGGCTCGATGCCCTGCGCGCGGTCGTCGTCAACTCCGGCAACGCGAATGCGGCCACCGGACGCCCCGGGCTCGACGAGGCGGCGCGGATGCAGGGCGCCGGCGCGATGGCGGCCGGCGTCGCCACCGAGCAGGTGGCGGTCGCCTCGACCGGGGTCATCGGCGTGCCGCTCGACGGCCAGAAGGTCGTCCAGGGCCTGCTCGCCGCCCACGGCCGGCTGTCGCCCGACGGTGCCGCCGAGTTCGCCGACGCGATCAAGACGACCGACGCGTTCGACAAGCGCGCGACGCTCGACGTCGCGCTGCCCTCGGGCCGCGTCCGGCTCGCCGCCCAGTGCAAGGGCGCGGGGATGATCTCGCCGCGCTTTGCCACGATGCTGTGCTTCGTGCAGACCGACGCGCTGCTGTCGGCCGAGACCGCCGACCTGCTGCTCGGCGTCTGCGTGAAGCGCTCGTTCGACCGCATCTCGGTCGACGGGCAGCTCTCGACGAACGACACCGTGGTGCTGATGGCGTCCGGCGACTCCGGTGTGGCGGTCGCGCCGGAGTCCGAGGACGAGCTGCGCCTCGGCGAGGCGCTGGACGCGCTGCTGCGCCAGCTCGCGCTGCTGATCGTCGCCGACGGCGAGGGCGCGCGGCGCGTGGGCCGCGTCGTGGTGCGCGGCGGCCACCAGCCGGGCGTGGACGCGGTGGCCCGCGCGGTGGCCGACTCGCCGCTGGTCAAGACCGCGCTGCACGGCGGCGACCCCAACTGGGGGCGCATCGCGCAGGCCGCCGGCGCGGCATTGCCGGGGACCGCTCCATTGCCGCTCGACATCGCGATCGAGGGCATCCCGGTCTGCGCGGGCGGCATGGGACTGCCGGTCGACCAGGCCGCGCTCGACGCCGCGGTCGCCGGGACCGAGGTCGACTACGAGGTCGGCCTGGGGTGGGTGGGCTCGGATCACGCCGACGCCGAGCTGTTCTTCTCCGACCTCGGCCACGGCTACGTGACCATCAACGCGGAGTACACGACATGACAAGCCAGCGAGCGGGCGCCGAGACGCCGGTCGCCACCCTGCTGGAGGCGCTCCCGTACATCCGGGAGTTCCACGGCCAGACGGTGGTCATCAAGTACGGCGGCGCGGCGATGGAGGACCCGACGCTGCGCGAGCACTTCGCCCAGGACGTCGTGCTGCTCAAGTACGTCGGCATGAACCCGGTGATCGTCCACGGCGGCGGCCCCGAGATCACCGCCTACATGCAGCGCCTGAACATGCCGGTCGAGTTCGTCGGCGGCCTGCGGGTCTCCGACGCCGACACGGTCGAGATCGCCAAGATGGTGCTCGTCGGCAAGGTCAACAAGGACATCGTCCTGCGCCTGAACCGCCACGGCCAGCCGGCGGTCGGCCTGTCGGGCGACGACGGCAACCTGTTCCGCGTCAGCCGCAAGCGCGCGCCCGGCGGCGAGGACATCGGCTTCGTCGGCGCCATCGAGCGCGTCGACGTCGACGTGCTGCGCCACATCGCGCGCGACTACATCCCGGTGATCGCGTCGGTCGGCGCTGACCGCGACGGCAACTCCTACAACGTCAACGCCGACGACGCCGCCAGCGCCGTTGCGCGGGCGCTGGGCGCCTACAAGCTGCTGTTCCTCACCGACGTGCGCGGCTGGCTGCGCGACCCCGGTGCCCCGGAGTCGGTGATCAGCGAGGCGACCGCGACCGAGCTGCAGGCGGCCATGGCGAGCATCGCCGGCGGCATGCGGCCCAAGCTGCAGGCCTGCCTGGACGCGATCCACGGCGGCGTGACCAACGCCTACATCATCGACGGGCGCCTGCCGCACTCCCTGCTGCTCGAGCTGTTCACCGATGCCGGCACCGGCACGAAGATCGGACCCGCACCATGACCGACGACCATCTGCTCCCGACCTACGCGCGCTTCCCGGTGTCGTTCGAGCGAGGGTCCGGGACGCGCCTGTGGGACACCGACGGCCACGAGTACCTCGACTTCCTGTGCGGGATCTCGGTGTCGAGCGTCGGGCACTGCCACCCGCGGGTCGTCGAGGCGATCCGCGAGCAGGCGGGCCGGCTGCTGCACGTGGGCAACCTCTACTACACCGAGCCGATGACGCGGCTGTCGCGCCGGCTGGCGGCGAGCTCGCTCGGCGGGGGCGTCTTCTTCACGAACTCGGGCGCCGAGGCCAACGAGGCGGCGATCAAGCTCGCGCGCAAGGCCAAGCAGGGCGGCGACATCGTCGTCGCGCACGGCGGCTTCCACGGGCGCACCTACGGCGCGCTGTCGGCCACCCCGCAGGAGTCCAAGCAGGCGCCGTTTGCCCCGCTCGTGCCAGGCTTTCGGGCGGTCGAGCCGACCGCGGACGCGATCGAGCGCGCCGTCGACGAGGCCACCGCGGCCGTCATCCTCGAGGTCATCCAGGGCGAGAGCGGCGTCCACGCCCTCGACGACGACGTCCTGCGCGCGGCGCGGGCGGCCTGCGACGCGCACGGCGCGGCGCTCGTGTTCGACGAGGTCCAGACCGGGATGGGCCGCACCGGCACGCTGTGGGCCTACGAGCAGACCGGCGTGGTGCCCGACGCGCTCACGACGGCCAAGGCGCTCGGCGGCGGGCTGCCGATCGGCGCGCTCGTCACCGGCGAGCGGCTGGCCGACGTCTTCGCGCCCGGCGACCACGGCTCGACGTTCCCGGGCGGGCCGGTGGTCGCCGCCGCGGCGCTCGCGGTGTTCGACGTCCTCGACGACGACGCGCTGCTGGCCCAGGTGCGCGAGCTCGGCGAGCACCTGCGCGGCCGGGTCGCCGAGCTGCCCGGCGTGCGTGAGGTCCGCGGCCGCGGGCTGATGAACGCGTTCGACCTCGCCGATGGCAGCGCGCCCGACGTCGCGCGCCGCGCGCTGCTCGAGCAGCGGCTGGTCGTCAACGCCACCGGCCCGGCCACGATCCGCCTGCTGCCCCCGCTGGTCGTCACCCGCGCGGAGATCGACGACGCGCTGGATCGGCTGGCGGCGCTGCTGGGCTGACGAGCGGGCGGCACGCTCCTAGCTGACGAGCTGTTAGTCAAGCAGTCTCCCTGCCAGTCTGCTCATACGCTACGCTCGACCGGATGGAGGCCAACAACCTGATCCGCGGCCCGCGGGTCGCCGCGCGCCAGCTCGCCAACGAGGTCTACGACCGGCTCACCCAGGAGTTCATCTTCAGCGGGCAGGTGGCGCCCGGGGAGCTGCTGCCCAGCGAGACGCGGCTGGCGTCGCATTACGGCGTCTCCCGCGTGACGATTCGCAGCGCGCTGCGGATGCTCCAGGACGCCCACCTGATCAGGATCCGCAACGGGATCGGCTCGGTCGTCCTGCCGCGGCCCGCGGCGGTCACCGAGGGGCTGGACCAGCTCCTCTCGCTCGAGACCTACGCGCGCGAGCGTCAGCAGGAGGTCGGCACGACCGACATCGAGTGGAGCGAAGAGCACGCCGACGAGGACGTCGCCGCGAAGCTGGAGGTACCCGTCGGCACGCCGCTGCACGTGGTCCACCGGGTCAAGCTCTTCGGGGAAGAGCGCGTGGCCTGGGGGGTCGAGAAGGTCCCGGCGGACGTGCTGCCGCTCGAGACGCTGCAGGCGGAGTTCGACGGCTCGGCGATGGACGTGCTGCTCGCCCATCCCGGGCTCGGCATCGACTATGCCGACGCGGAGCTCGAGCCGGCCGGCGCGCCGGCGACCGTCGCGCGGCGGCTCGGCGTCAAGACGGGGACGGTCTGTCAGATCCTCGAGCAGGTGATGTACGCGGGTGGTCGACCGGTGCAGTGGGGCAAGGCCTACCTCCTGCCCAAGCACTACCGCCTGCACGTGCGGCGTCGCGTGACGCTCGTGCCGCCCGTCGTGCGCCGGCAGGGATAGCGCGTCGATCGGCCACAGCGCGCGGGCCAGATGGATGATCGCTCGCCCGTTCAGTCAACGACGACCGGCACGATCTCCATCGTCAAGTCACCATCGGTCGAGACACTCACCAGTCCGTGCGTCGAGATGCGCAGACGTGGCTCGGTCGTACCGGCGACGAACTCCAGGTATCCGAACGGGATCGACAGCTCGCAACCGAGATCGCGGATCACGCCATCGCGCACCTCGAGCCAATGGTGCTGCCTTCTTGGCCTCTGCGTAGGGCAGATCGCAGGTCATGCCCAGAATGGGCGTCGGGAGCTCCGCGATCACCTCGCCGTGGTCCACGGCGATGAAGGCGCCGCCGTCTCGTGCGACCGCGTTCGTCGCGACAGCCATGTCGTCGGCCCCCGCGGCAACCGCGACGATCCCTGCGTCATCGGATCTCGATGCCGAGGCCATCGCGCCGGTCCGAGCCCGAAGTCTGCACGAAGCCCACACCGATGCGGTCCTCGCCGTTCAGCCGTTCGATCAGGGTCACCAGATTGATCCCTCGCGCCGGATCCGGCTGCACGATGCCATCGGCCACGCGCATCTCGACAATGACCTCGTCAGAGAAATAGTCGCCATCCTCGACCACGATGACGCGCGCCCTGACCGTCCCTCCACACAGGGCGCCGCGACCGTGAAGTCATCTGCGGTCAGCGGCCGGGGCAGCCGCATGGTCTGCCGGGTCCACGCTGGATAGTCCGGTTGTGGCAGCTCGCAGACGCGCTCGCCGCGCCGCACGAACGGCTGGCCGTTGACGAACACGCTGTCGATCTCGTACTTGCCCAGATCGGAGAGCAGCACGATGTCGGCAAACCGCCCCGGGGCGATGCTCCCGATCTCGTGATTCGCGCGGAAGAACTCGGCCGGTTGGATCGTCGCCATCTGCAGGGCTCGGATCGGATCGATGCCGGCGCGAACCGCCTGCCGCACGGTCTCGTCGAAGTGGCCCTCGAAGATCGTGTCCGCCCAGGCGACGTCAGGGCACAACTGGAAGGCACGCGAATGACACCGCTCCTCGTGCAGCGCACCGACGGTGCCCGGAATGTTCTCCAGGCCCGGTGCGTGCCGGAGCAGCACGTACAGGCCGGACTCGGCCTCACACACGGCCTGCTCGACGTCGATGGCTTCGTGGTTGTTCATGATGCCCGCGGCGATCCACGCGTTCACATGGCGGGGACTGGCGAAGTTGATGCCGTGCCCGGTCGGCAGCTTCCGCAGCTCATGGGCCCGCTCGAGCACCCGTACCATCGCCGGATCTCGCCGCGCCCGGTCGAACAGGAGGTCGTGACCGGTCTCCTCGAGACCCCAGGCCTCCGGCCACTCCAGCATCTCCAGCATGTCCTCGCCGGTCACGGACTCCGGGGCCGGAGGCAGGCCGAACATCCGGTTCTGGGCGTACGCATGCGTGGGGACCAGGAACATCATCTTCAGGGGCGTGCGCAGCATCTCGTCGAGCAGCACGCGGATGCCCCGTGGTCCGGCGACGATCCCGGCGCGTAGAACCCGTCCGTCACCGCCGTCGTCCCACGCTCGAGCAGGCACTGCGCCACCACGGTTCCGTTGTGGTTGCTGTGCCACTGGTGGAAGTGCGGCGCCACCAGCCCCGGCGTCACGTACAGCCCTGCCGCGTCGACGACCTCCGTCTCGCGCCCCACCGCGTAGGCGACGTCGCCCACCGCAGCGATCCGGTTCCCCTTGACCGCGACGTCGGCGCGACCGACGCGGCCGGTGTGGACGTTCACCAGCGACCCGTTGGCCACGACCAGATCCGCCGGAACGTTGCCGAGCGCCACGTCGACCAGGATCTCTCTCCCGGCGCCGACCTTGTCCCATCCCACGCGGCTATCGGTCGCCATCACTGCGCACCGAACTCGCTCGCGTGCTCGATCCACCACTCCGCGACGTCGATTCGTCTGGGAAACCACACGCCCTCGTGGCTCAGCATGTGCTCGAGCACCTCGCGCAGCGCCGAGGGCGCGACTCGGTTGGCCCATGAACCGCGGGTGCAGCCCGATCGTCATCATCTTCGGTGCCTGTTCTCCTTCCCGGTACAGGTAGTCGAAGGCCCGGGTGCAGTAGTCGACGAACGCCGAGGGATCGGAGAACCCCTGCCCAGGCAAGAACTTCGAGTCGTTGGTCACAAACGAATAGGGGATGACCAGATGCTTCGCGCCGGCCACAGCGACGAAGTACGGAAGGTCATCTCGCCAAAGGAGTCACAGTCGTAGAGGAACCGCCCTCCTCGACGAGGAGCTCACGGGTGCTCAGCGACGGAGGGCAGCGGCTGTACCACCCGCGCGGCCGTGCTCCGCACGTCTGCTCGATCGACGCCACGGCGCGCAGAAGATGGTCCCGCTCCGTGTCGCGGTCGAGCAATGACACGTTCTCCCAGCGCCACCCGTGGCAGCACACCTCGTGCTGCATCTGGTGGATGTACGCTCCCACCTCCGGATTGAGCTCGAACGCAACGGCGCAGCCGAAGAAGGTCACGCGCAGATCGAGCTCGTCGAAGAGGCGTTGCAGCCGCCAGATTCCGGCGCGCGAGCCGTATTCGAACACCGACTCGTTGCCCAGGTCGCGAATCGGCGGCGCGGGATAGTCGAACTCGTTGGGAATCTCGTTCTTGCCATCTCCCATGGCGTACGAGTACTCCGACCCCTCCTCGTAGTTGACGACGAGGCTGACCGCGATGCGGGCATCACCGGGCCATCTCACCCGCAGGCCGGACCGCCCATACCCAACGAGATCGCGCCCGGTCTCGACGGCGTTCGTGGCGGATGAGGCTTCGACGCGGTCAGTGCACATGACCTGGCGGACCTTCGTTCCGCCGCCGCCTCGAGCGCCGCCGTGTCCACCGCTGTCCACTCGCGCGGCCCCGACGTCTCGTGCACCGAGATGACGCCGCGGGTCACTCCATCCACGACGATCGGGGCCAGCATCTGCGCACGGACCCCGAACTGCTCCTGCGTCGAGCGCGGCGGTGCGATGGCCGCGGTGGCGCAGTCGGCCTGGATGAGGAGCTGCTGCTCACCGCGAAGGTACGCATACGTGGCCGAGCCTGCCGCGTCGGTCTGCACCGCTCCCTGCATGGACCGCACCCCGGGAGCACAGATCTCGTGAACGAGCGCGAACGCATCCCCCCAGCGCAACGTGACCCGACCCGCCTGCGTCGTCTCGAAGAGGTGATCCAGCGTCGCCTCTAGCGGCCCTTGCGCCATCACGCTTCAGCTCCCTTCCGTAGTGGAATGCGTCACAGTTGGCGATCCACCACTCCGCGATCGCAAGGCGGGGCGTGAACCACACGCCGCCCTTCTCCAGTGCATACTCGATGAAATCCCGCAAGGCGGCCGCACGCGGCCTGACCGGTCCAGCGGGCGTGCAGGCCGATCGTCATCATCTTCGGATGGGTCTTTCCCTCCTCCCACAGCAGGTCGAGCCCCATGCGGCAGTAGTTGAAGAACGATCCCGGATCCGCGTACCCGGGAAACACGAACCGCATGTCGTTGTAGGTGAACGAGTAGGGCACGATGAGATGCCGTCGGTCTCGGCATCTCGACGAAGTACGGGAGATCGTCGGCGTAGGAATCGGAGTCGTAGATGAAGCCGCCCTCTTCCAGCAGGAGCTCGCGAGTGCGAGGCGAGGGCGGGCAGCGGGAGAGCCAGCCACGCGGTCTCATCCCGCAGGTCCGCTGAAACGACGCGATGGCCGCGGCGAGGTGCTGCGCTTCCTCCTCGCGCGAGAGCCGCCACAGCTCCTCCCAGCGCCATCCGTGCCCGCACAGCTCGTGTCCGCCGGTGACGATGTACTCCGCCACCGCGGGATTGAGCCCAACGCCACGGACGTCGCCTGAAACGTGCAGCGAATCCCGTAGGCGTCGAGAATCCGGGCCAGCCGCCATATCCCCGCGCGGCTGCCGTACTCGAACGTCGACGCGGTGCACAGGTCGGCGACGGTCGACTGCGGAGGGTTGATCGGCGCGGCGAACTCGCCCACTGCTTCGTTGCGTTCGTCGCCGGCCGCGAACGAATACCTCGAGCCCTCTTCGTAGTTCATCGCCAGGACCACGGCGACTCGGGCGTCGGAGGGCCAGAACGCCCGCACGCCCTCCGACCGTATCCGATGAAGTCCCTGGTCGGTTGGATCGGCACGCGCAGGTCCGCAGGCGGCTCAGGCGGTTGCACCCTCGACGTCTGCGCCATCGCCTGCTCGAGGTCGGAGCGTGCACGTCTCAGGGCCTCGATGTCCGACTCCGACCAGTCGCGCGGCCCGCCCTCCTGGTGAACCGAGATCGTGCCCACCATGGAGTCGTCCACCACGATGGGCGCCAGCATCTGCGCGCCGACACCGAAGTTCTCGATGAGGGACCGCGGCGGCAGGGGAGCTTCGGTGGTATCTCGCTGCACGAGCAGATCGCGCTGCTGTTCGAGATAGACATACGTCTGCGCAGCAGCGATCCCGGGGGCTGCGTGGTCCGCATCGACATCACTCCCTGGCCGCAGGGACTCGGCCACGAGCACCGGATCCGCCGATCCCGGCTGCGAGAGGCGGACCGTGGTTCGGCTCGCTCCGGTCGCCACGAGCAGATCGTCGGTGATCCGCTGGAACAGGTCCGTCGTCATGGCTCATCGCCTCACTCACACGCCGCCCCCGCTTGCGCGGGCGCAGATCCTCGACCAGGGAGACGCGCCCGAAGCTCTCGAGGTCGATCGCCGTCCGAGCCTCGTTCATGCGCACCTCGGTCAATCCCAGATGGGTGAGCCGCAGCGTCGGCATGTTCGCGCCGCACACGAACTCCGAGCCACGCCATCGGCGCTTCCATCGAGCACCCCAGCGATCGCCAGGCGCTGCTGACCGCTCGCGCTCCGGCCCGCGCGTCGTCAGTCCACGTCGGCCGCGAGACCCAGCAGCGGCGTCGGCAGCTCCGCCACGACGTCTCCGTCCCGAACGGCGATGTAGGCGCCGCGCCGATCGATGATCGCATTCACCGCGGCGGCCAGCTCGTCATCGTCCGCCGCCACCACGACGATGCACTGCGCGAAGTTGATCGTCTGCCCCATCGCGCCGGCCTGCAACGAGAAGCCGCGCACGAACCCGACCCCGTAGTCCGCGCGGCCATGCAGTCGATCGATGACCGCGACCTTGTTGATGCCGCGCTCCGGGTCGGGATGGATCACGCCGTCGCGCACCTCGAGCCAATGCTGCTCGTCCGTCGAATCGAGCCGGTCCTCGTCGATGCCGATCACGTGCACCAGCGCCTGCCCGTGATCGCACGACGCCCTGCAGGCCAGATCCTCCGCAGAGAACCGCCGCGGAACGTCGAAGGTCTCGTACAGCCACGGCGGATAGTCGGGCTGCTCCAGGTTCTCCACCAGGCGGCCGTCCTCGACGAGGACGCGCCCGTTGACCATGACCCGGCCGATGGCCAGCTCGACTAGATCGTCGAGGAACACGATGTCGGCGAACCGTCCCGGGGCGATCATCCCCACGTCCTGGCTCACCCCGTAGTACTCGGCCGTCTGGATGGTCGCCATCTGGATCGCGCGAATGGGATCGAGGCCGCACTCGATCGCCTTGCGCACCGCGACGTCGAGCTGACCGTCGAAGATGCTCATCGCCGTGGCCAGGTCGGGACAGATCTGAAACGCGCGGCCGTCGTAGCCGCGCTCGGTCACCGCACGCACGGCATGCTCGAGATCGTGCAGGGCCGGCGCCTCGCGCAGCACCACCTGGAGGCCCAGCTCGGACTGGCGGGTCGCCTCCTCGAGCGACATCACCTCGTGGTTGTTCGAGATCCCAGCGGCGATCCAGGCGTTGAGCTCCCGCTCGCTCGGCAGGCTCGGCCCGTGGCCCGTCGCGACCTTGCCCAGCCGCACGCACTTCTCCAGGAACCGCACCATGTTGCGATCGCGCTTCTCGCCGCGCTGGAGCAGATGCTCGTACCCCGTCTCCTCGATCCCGAGCGCCTCGGGCCAGTCGAGCATCTCGAGCGTCTCCTCGGCCGACACGGCGTTCGGGCTCACCGGAAAGCCGAGCATGCGGGTCTGCGCGTAGCTGTAGGTGGGCACGAGGAAGATGAGCTTCAGCGGCGTGCGCAGGATCTCGTCGACGAGAAAGCGGATGCCCTTGACGCCGGCCACGATGCCGCACCCGTAGAACCCGTCCGCCGCGGAGGTGGTTCCCGCCAGCAGGTGGCACTGGGCCCAGACCGTGCCGTTCTGCCCCGAGTGCCACTGGTGGACGTGGCTGCTGACGAGCCCGGGGATCAGGGTC